>JBGSUC010000070.1:0-131959 GCA_041736275.1 Prolixibacteraceae bacterium | reverse complement strand
CCGAGTACTCGCGATTAAATGTAAATCAGGGAATTGAACCTTTACCATCGGTCAGTGAAGATTCGGTTAAAAGGTTTTTAAAGAATAAGAAAAAGGGCAGCTTATCGGTACAACAATATGTTGATGGAATTTTAAAAGGCGACATTACCATTTTAAGTCAGGCAGTGACATTAGTCGAAAGTTCAAGACCTGAACATCAGGAAATTGCACAGGAAATCATTGTAAAATGTTTACCTTTCAGCGGAAAATCGGTTCGGATTGGTATTACCGGAGTTCCCGGCGTTGGCAAGAGTACATTTATTGAGGCCATGGGTAAGCACATCACTTCGAAGGGTGAAAAGCTTGCTGTATTGGCCATAGATCCAAGCAGCGAACGAACCAAGGGAAGCATTTTGGGTGATAAAACCAGGATGGAAGAACTTTCAACCGATGCCAATGCTTACATTCGCCCTTCCCCTTCAGCAGGTTCGCTTGGCGGAGTTGCACGTAAAACAAGGGAAATCATTGTGTTGTGTGAGGCTGCTGGGTTCAATCATATTTTTATTGAAACAGTAGGAGTGGGCCAAAGTGAAACTGCGGTACATTCGATGGTTGATTTTTTCCTGTTGCTAATGCTTGCCGGAGCCGGCGACGAATTGCAGGGAATTAAACGTGGCATCATGGAAATGGCTGATGCAATTACCATTAACAAAGCAGATGGAAATAACATAGAAAAAGCAGGATTAGCCAGAGTTCAGTACATGAATGCTCTACATCTGTTTCCGGCAACAGAATCCGGATGGAAACCCAAGGTTTTAACCTGTTCTGCATACATGAAAACCGGAATCAGTGAAATTTGGGAAACCATTGACGAATATCTGGATCAGGTAAGAGCAAACGACTATTTTCAGCATAAAAGGAATGAGCAATCGAAATTCTGGATGTATGAAACAATTAACGAACAACTCCGAAATAACTTTTATCAGAATGAGCAAATAAAAACATTGATGGAAGAATCAGAAAAGAAAGTTCAGAAGGAAGAAATTTCAT
The DNA here is from genome assembly GCA_041736275.1 of Prolixibacteraceae bacterium. GTDB lineage: Bacteria > Bacteroidota > Bacteroidia > Bacteroidales > Prolixibacteraceae > Aquipluma. The sequence continues at coordinate 130,930 of JBGSUC010000070.1, read as the reverse complement.
CGTTCGTCGCAGCAAAAAAGTTACTTGACCTTTACGATCAAATCAGAAAAAAATAGAGATATAAACCTTAAATAAAAGTATAATGAGAAATGTTTTTGCAATTTTAGTAATTGCCCTGGCAGTATTTTCTTGTCAATCGGCAAAAGATGAGTATTCGATTAAAGGAACTATCACTGGAGTTGAGACAGGCAAAGTTTATCTGCAAAAATTAGTGGAAGGTAAACCACAAAGTGTTGATACTGCAGATATTGTTGATGGCAAGTTTTCCTTCAAAGGTAAAATGGAAATACCAGACATACGCTTTCTTCGGCTGAACGAACAGGATTATTTCGCCCAATTCTTTCTTGATAATGCCAACATTACTGTAAAAGCAAATAAAGACAGTCTTCGCATCACTAAAATAACAGGATCTCCAACTCATGATGTTTTCCAGATTTATATCAATGAGATGGAAAAACTGAATAAAGATGTGATGGCACTTCAGGCAAAATATCAAAGTGCAATGTCAACCGGAAATACCAGTGAAGCCGAAAAAGCAAAAATCGACTACATGGCCATGATCGAAAATAATAAAGTTTATACCAAAAACTTTGTAAAAGAACATGCAAATTCAGTGGTATCGCCATACATAACACTGGTTCAGTTATCAAGCCAGATGGATGGAGCAGAGCTGGATTCAATTGCAAGTAAATTCGCTCCCGAACTTAGCACTTCTGAATATGTAATTAAACTTAAAGAGATTATTGATGAACAGAAAAAAACTGCTATCGGAGCGGAAGCCCCGGATTTTACAATGAATAACACCGAAGACAAACCGGTTCAGTTGTCATCTCTACGTGGGAAAGTAGTTTTAGTCGATTTTTGGGCTTCATGGTGTGGACCTTGCCGTCAGGAAAATCCAAATGTTGTAAAACTTTATCAGCAATATAAAGACAAAGGATTCGAAATTTTAGGGGTTTCACTCGATCGCACCAAAGAAGAATGGGTTAAAGCAATTAAAGATGATAACCTGAACTGGATTCATGTTTCAGACCTTCAATACTGGCAAAACTCAGCAGCTCGTCTATATGGTGTAAATGCGATTCCGCAATCATTCCTGCTTGATAAAGATGGGAAAATCATCGGAAAAGGTTTGAGAGGAGAAGATTTAGCCAACAAATTGGGCGAATTATTTCCAAACTAAATTTTCGGTAAACCAAAAAGACTTTTTGAAAGCCGCAGTATGCGGCTTTTTTTGTTTCATAAATTCGAAATTTACTGGGCTAAAGTCAATGTTGTTCAAAACTTTTCATAGTTACCAGGTGTTATTATGCTGTTTGATTTTAATATAAAGAAGCTATCAGTTATGAGTTATGATTTATTAATAGTAGGTAGCGGTCCCGGCGGATATGTAGCTGCCATTAGAGCCGCTCAGTTAGGCTTGAATGTAGGAGTTATTGAGAAAGAAAATCTTGGTGGAATTTGCCTGAACTGGGGATGTATTCCAACAAAATCGCTCCTGAAAAGTGCACAGGCTTTGGAATATGCACAACATGCTGCCGATTATGGTGTATCTATTTCAGGAGAAATTAAACCTGATTTTGGAGCAATGGTAAAACGTAGCCGGGGAGTAGCTGAAGGAATGAGTAAGGGGATTCAGTATCTTTTTACAAAAAATAAAATCGAAGTAATTAACGGCAATGGCCGTTTAATTGATAAAAATACGGTTGAAGTAACTGACGAAACAGGGAATCGAGTGCTTCATTCAGCTAAAAATATCATTTTGGCAACAGGTGCCAGATCGCGTGAATTACCAAATCTGGAACAAGATGGAGAAAAAATAATCGGATACCGGGAAGCAATGACTCTACCCAAACAACCAAAATCAATGGTGGTGGTTGGTTCGGGGGCAATAGGAAGTGAATTTGCTTACTTCTATCAAAGTATAGGTACTGATGTTACTTTGGTGGAATATCTGCCAAATGTAGTTCCGAATGAAGACGAAGAAGTATCGAAAACACTTGAGCGTTCATTCAAAAAAATGAAAATGAAGGTCATCACCAATGCATCTGTCGAATCAGTTGATACTTCAAGTAAATTGTGCAAGGTTGTTGTGAAAACAAAAAAAGGAGAAGAAATTATAGAAGCCGAAATAGTTTTGTCGGCAGTTGGAATTGCCGCTAACATTGAGAACATCGGACTTGAAGATTTGGGAATTGTTATTGAGAAGGGAAAAGTTAAGGTAAATGAGTTTTGCCAAACCAACGTAGATACCGTTTTTGCGATTGGCGATATCATTGCCGGACCTGCTCTGGCGCATGTTGCATCTGCTGAAGGAATATTATGTGTCGAAAAAATTGCCGGATTAAATCCACATCCGATTGATTATTCGACAATCCCAGGCTGTACATATACTAATCCGGAAGTTTCTTCTGTTGGAATGACTGAACAAAAAGCAAAAGAAGCCGGGCACGACATTAAAGTTGGAAAATTCCCATTCTCTGCAAGTGGAAAAGCAAGTGCATCCGGACAAAAAGAAGGATTTGTCAAGCTTATTTTTGATGCTAAGTATGGTGAATTACTTGGAGCACACATGATCGGCGGCAATGTAACTGAAATGATTGCTGAACTGGTTGTAGCCAAAAAGCTGGAAATCACCGGGCATGAATTAATTAAATCGATTCATCCACACCCAACAATGAGCGAAGCAATAATGGAGGCTGCTGCAGCTGCATATGATGAAGTGATCCATCTTTAACCCAATATTTGCGTATAGAAAATCCATATATTTTAGTGCAATTAACAAAACCCGATTCCCAAAAATCGGGTTTTGTTTTCTTCGAACAATAAAGTTTTCAGTTAAATTATTCGTAAACAATTGATTTCCAGCTATTTTATTTCTATGAATCAATTATATTTATATTTTTGTTTCCGACAAATTTTAAAAAACCTCAAATGAAGAAACTAGCTGTTCTGATATCCGGAGCATTTTTGCTTATGAATACTGCCTTTGCCGGTGGTATTTTAACAAACACCAACCAAAGTGCTCAATTTGTTCGTATGCTATCACGTAATGCCTCGACTGACCTGGATGCAGTCTATTTCAATCCAGCCGGACTAACTCAATTGCAAAACGGCTTTTATTTCGGACTTCATAATCAAACAATAACTCAAACGAAAAAGGTTGATTCAAAATTTCCGTGGTTAAACGATGGATATTATGAAGGCGATGTAAAAGTTCCGGTCTTCCCGTCTGCATTTGCAGTGTATAAATTGGACAATTGGGCATTTTCAGCCGGATTTGGACCAAATGGCGGAGGAGGATCTGCTACATTTGACCGGGGATTACCTTCCTTTGAAATACCACTAACAAAACTAGTTCCCGGGTTGGCTGGATTACAACAGCTTCCAGCTCCACTTAATTATAATATATCTGCGTACGATGCCGACCTATCATTCGATGGAAGTTCTGTATTCTGGGGAATACAGATAGGTGCAACATATAAGGTAAACAAGGTAGTATCTGGTTATTTAGGAGTACGGTATTTGCCTGCGGTAAATACATATTCTGGTTATATTCGTGATATTCAACTAAACGTAAATGGACAAATGCAACCAGCTAAAAGTTGGTTAAGCACTTTATCAGGCAATATTTCAGCTTTAGCAACACAGGCAAGTGCAGCTTCGACCCAACTAAGTGGTACGGCAACAAAACTGCAACAAGTTGTTGATGGAGGTGGCGGTAGTCTAACACTAGCAGAATTACAGGAGGCTGGTATGATTTCCCAAACGGAAAGATTACAGATTGAAGGTGGACTTCAAAGTTTTGGATATTCGCCATCTCAAATTAGCACAATCAACGTTTTAACAACTAAAACCTCCTTCTCCACCGCGGCTACTCAATATGCCGGACAAGCGGCTGTATTGACAGGAACAGCAAATAATCTTTCGGGAACAGCTGCCGGACTTGCAGATAAAAATGTAGATACACAACAGAATGGAGCAGGTTGGACACCTATTATTGGCGCCAATTTTAATATTAGTGAACAATTGAATATCGGTTTAAGGTTTGAATATAAAACACAACTTGTACTTACCAATAAAACGAAAGTTGATGATTTGGGGCTCTTTCCCGATGGAGGAAAAAGCAGAAACGACTTACCTTCAATATTAGCGATAGGTGTGGGATATAAACCTGTAAAATGGCTTGATACACAGCTTTCTTACAACCTGTTTTTTGATAAAGGTGTTGATTGGGGTTATAATACCCGCGATCTAGCAATTTATAAAAATCTGGATCAAACCAAGATACGCCACAGAGAAATTGAACACAACTATTGGGAGCTTGCATTAGGATTACAATTCAACCTTTCAGATAAATTTGCTGTAAGTGTTGGTGGTATGAAATCTGCATCAGGAATTGCAGACAGCTATCAGAGTGATTTCAGTTTTAGTAATCCATCTGTTACAGGCGCACTCGGAATCCAATGGAAAGTAAATGATAGGCTTACTTTTGATGCTGGGGCATTAAATACATTTTACAAGGATGCAACAGTATCATTTACTGATCCTGATGCAGGAACCTATAAAGAAACTTTAGGAAAAACAACCTTTGACTTTGCTTTTGGCATTGGGTACAAAATATTTTAAGATTTAATCTATTTTCTGAGGGACTTTATCTTTTTAGGTAAGGTCCCTTTTTTGTGTCCATAAATTTCTTCAGCTGGCAATTTGAATTCAATTGAGTATTGGCCTATCTTTGACAATGAGAAAATTTCAAAAATAATAAAAAAAAAAATAGAATTGATGGAATTCAAAAATTATACTTACCTCCTTATTCTGGCAGTTTCGATTGCAGCACCACTATTTCTCAGTTTCGATAAAAAAGTTCAGTATTACAAAAACCTTAAATACATCCTTCCTGCGATTATTTTAACGGCTGCTATTTTCCTCCTTTGGGACATCAAATTTACAGCCAGTCAGGTTTGGAGTTTTAATCCGGAATATACGATTGGCAAAAATTTCAAGGGCTTACCAATCGAAGAATGGCTTTTCTTTTTAGTTATACCATATTCATGTGTTTTTATCTACGAGGTCCTCAAGTTTTATTTCCCGAAACAAGAGTATGCCAATCCATTTCTGGTCTTTAGCCTGTTTCTAATCGTTGGATTTGCGCTAATCAGTTATTTCTACAGACATCAGGCATATACTTTTTTATGCTTTTTGTTTTCGGCTATTTATCTTGCTTACACGGTTTTCAGGAACAGGTTTAAACAACACATCACTAAATTTTATTTTAGTTATTTTATTTCATTAATACCATTCATTGTCGTTAATGGAATCCTGACATCGATGCCTGTTGTTGAATATAATACAGCACACATCCTGAACATTCGTTTTCTGAACATTCCGGTTGAAGATTTTTCATATTTATTTCTGATGCTTTTAATGGTAATTACCATATATGAAACACTAAAGGCAAGTAAATATTTTTAGTCAGACCATACGCTGAACCAATACAAGGTAAATATTGAAATAAAATTATCGTAAAATCGCAAAATATTATTTTGCATATGTTTGATTTGCATATTGTATATATCGGTTAAATAGATTATCTTCGTTACATCAATTTTAACTTTTTTTAACCCATCCAATCATGAAAAAAATTATCCTTATCATCATCCTTTTTGTAGGTGTTTTGTCTGTAAAACAAGTAAACGCATCAGTCTATTCTGTTAATGAGCAAGCTATTGATCAACTTTTTAAGAATGCAATTGAAACAAGTATGATTTCTATTAATGCGACTGAACTTAGTTCTATTACATCTAATATTTCTTCCACAGTTGTTGCAGGTAAAGAGAAAGACGCAGTGGTTGCAATCGTTCTGGATTTCTTTCTTGGCGGATTGGGCATCCACCGTTTTTATCTTGGAACTGAAACACTTACTGGCTTAGGTTATATTTTCACCTGTGGTGGTATTTTTGGTATCGTTCCACTGGTTGACTTCATTGTATTAATTATTGATAATAAGGATATCAGCCCGTATGTCAACAATCCTAGATTTTTCATGTGGAATTAACATCGATTGATAATATAAACTTAAGGTGTCTGTTTATTAAACAAAAACAGACACCTTTTTTTTTAGTAATTTATGAACCTATCATTTCTGAAAATATACCTGTCATTTGGCTTTCTGCTGCTAAATTCTTCATTATTTGCACAGACAGGAAATTATATCTCATTGAAACAGCATACAGAAGTTCTTGAAAACATGAAGAAAATTATCAATGAGGTTGATCTATTTTTTGACAACAATAAACAGACTATCACTAAGTATTATCATTCATCTCCGGAGTTTATTATGGTTATAAATTCTCTGGGCGAAATTAAGACCTATTATCCTGCAAGTAATGAAGTTGCCTATAAGCAAGTAACCGAATTATCCTCGAAAAGAAATCTCATATACTATTTTGCAAATAATATGACCGACCACTTGGGTCTTGCAGATGAAGGATTTACTCTGAGTTCTAACACTTATGAAAATCAATTTTATGTAACCTTTTGGAAAGCTCCAAACATATTGAAGGGCATTGAAACGGTTAAAATGGTTTTTGAGAATGGACTTCCGGTTTATTCGGAATATCAGGCAAACAAGAAAAAGATTTTGAAGAAGATTTATTATTTAAATTATAAGGATTTTAATTGGTTCAGACTTCCACAAAAAATTATTGAGATTAGTTACCTTTCCTCAGGCGATTCCATCATTAACCGAACCCTCTTTTCAAATATAAAGATCTCTACATCTGATGATGACAAGTATTTTAATTTCAAAATTCCTGAAAATGCAATACCTCTTGGTGTTGGTAAAAACAAGTAGTTTTTGTCTGTTTTTTATGTTTATTTCATCAACAAATTTTGCCCAGACAATTGATTTGAAGGCTGATATGTTATTAGTAGATACTGTATCAAAACAACAAATTAACATCCCGATAAAACGGTCCTATATCTTTAAAAATCAATCCGGATCATTTAAAAGATTCAATCCTGTAAACCTGATTTTTGGAGGTACACTATACGCGTATCAAAACTTCCTTTCACAACATTTTTCTGCCACTTGTCTTTACGACCCAAGTTGTTCTGATTTCAGTAAGCAAGCAGTAAAGGAATACGGCCTGATTAAAGGCGGTCTGCTATCGTTTGACCGCCTAAGCCGATGTAACCGGATAGCAGCAACCGATCTAGATTATAACATGTTAAATGAAAAATCTCACAGGTTCAATGACACAATAAAAAGTTATAAATGAAATTTAAATTTCTGATAGTATTCATTGTAACTATTCATGTGGGATATGCCCAGAATAAAAGTGAACTTCCTTTTATTGAGCACTTGATCAATAAAGGTTTTTATATTGAAGCGATCCATCTTGCCGACAATGATTCGCTAAGTTACCTGGAGGAACAGAGGGATTCGCTAAACTATTATCGCGGGTGGGCACACTATTCGCTTAAAAATTTGGAGCTATCAACCCAATCACTTCTTCGTGTAGGACAATCGTCACCATTCTATCTGAAATCCCGTTTTTTTGCAGGTTACAACCAAATCTTCCTTGATAATTATTCAGAAGCAAAAATTATCTTAGAACAGACAAAAGTCCAGGACGAACCAAATTTATCGCTGGTAAATTTCGAGTTAAGTGGTATAGAAATATTGGAGGGAAACTGGTCAAAAGCAAATGAACAAATGCATCGGATAAATCCAAACATTGCCATACTAAATGAACAGGTAGCAATATTGGGAAAAATATACCACGAACAGGAAACACATCGATCAAAATCTCCTTTGCTGGCTGGAATTATGTCTGGAATTATCCCAGGTTCAGGAAAGATCTATGCCGGAAAAACCGGCGCAGGAATTGCGTCAATGATTGGCACCACCGGATTTGGACTAATAACCTGGGAAAACTACCAAAAGCTTGGAATTGGTCATGTGAAAACAATTTTATTTGGAAGTATATTCGTAGCCAACTATATTTCAAACATCTATGGATCTGTTATTTCTGTAAAAATTATTGAAAATGAATATCAAGATGCCAAACATAATCAAATTCTTTTTCAGCTTCATATTCCTTTGCGGAACTTTTTTTAGTTGCTGCGCTTCAGAATGGAAATGCGATAGCTTGTATGCTTCCGGCAAATTCTTTGAAGCCTCTATTGAATATGAACGTATGATTTTCATTGCAGAAAGTCAAGCCAATTTGAATTATCTGAAATACAAAAAAGCCCTATGCTATAAGAAGTTGATGAAATTTGACAAGGCTTTGGAGGAACTTCAATCGATTTATTTTTCAAACTCTGGAAATTCGATATACCAACTTGTTTGTTACGAGCAATCGCTTTGTTTCTATTTGAATGGTGAACCTGCCAAGGCTTTATGGAAAATTGATGAATATTTTCATCGAAGTGCCGATACTGCTTCGTTTCGGAACTTCATGCCTGTCAGGATACTATGTCTCAACGAAACCTTGCAGTGGAACGAAGCAAAGGAAAGTTTTTCACGTTTTATACATATGCAAAATTTCACACCTGTAAAAGAGGACGAATTGACGCAAATTATAAATAATCTATATAGAAAGAGAAATCTTCCACACATAAAATCAGTTAAAAAAGCTGAAAATTGGTCCCGGTTTATTCCTGGATCCGGACAGATATATGCGGGCAAGAAAGGCGAAGGCGTTGTCAATTTCTTAATAAACGCGTCCGTACTTAGCTTCGCTGCTTATCAGGTATACAATGGATTCTATGTCACTGGTTACATTGCCGGTCTGGGACTCTTAAATAAGACATACCACGGAGGAATTAAACGCTCTGGAATTTTGGCTTCTCAGAAGAACAAAGAACTTATCGTTAATTTTAATAGCGAAATCAATGAAATAATTCGTTCAAAATTCGAATTAGATTAACCTGTTTATAACATTCTAAAAGAAGATGATTGGGTTTAAATCTTAGAAGAATTTATGAATTCGACAGAAAGGATGTGCTATAGATTATTATTTGTGAGAAGCCTTATCAAAAGTTAAGTTCTTAAACTTATGCTGCTTTTTCAACAGTTCATTCCATAAAAAAAATATTTTTAATCTACGATTTTTAATGCCATGAAACGGATCTACTAACTCAATAAATTATCACTAACTTGAACTACTTAGTAAATTCAAATTTCTCTCCAATCTCTATTTCTTAATGGTAATGAATTTAATTCTATGCTTAATATTCTTCCTCTCATTTCAGGGTTCATACAGCCAACCTGCTTCTGATTTTGATGAAATCGTATCTGAAATATACAATCAGGATTTCAGAAAAGTTTCAGCTAAAATTGAAAAGCTTAAAAAACTCTCACCTCAGGTTGCCAACTATCTACAAATTGATTATTTGTGGTGGAAGCTGATTTCCGCAAATTCAGTAACAAATGAATCCGAATTTTTAGCAGCGCTTGATGAATTAAACAACAATGATAAAAACATTACTTATCAGGACTATAACCGCTTAATAAACTTTACCTACAAAATCAGGTATGAAAATTTAAAAAATAAAACTTTTTCAAAATACATGACTTTGCTGAAGTTTCATTCTTTCATGGAAAATATTGATAAAAACAACCTAAAAAACAAGGATTCATTTATAACTAGTATGTTCGAACTTATGGATGTACTAAATGTGTTTATGAAATATAAATTTCTTACAGATCATGGATTCGATACCAAAAACAACATTGAAAAATGCTATTCAAGTTTGCGAAAAATTGAAAGCATGTCCAACGCTGAGTACAAATCATTTGAAGTAGTAAAAACCTATTTGCTGGCTAAAATTTATCTTGAAATTGAACTTGATTTTAAAAAGGCCCTGGATAAATTTAGTAAGCTTTCAAATATGTTTCCCGGAAATACAATTTTCAAACAAACTGTCGACGATTACAGGAGGAACTAAATCTCTAATAAGTTTAAAAAACTTTTTCTCTCCCCAAATCAATTCAAAAATGATGTAACTGACTATATTTACTCTGATGAAGAAAGTAAAAATTGAAATACAGATAGTTCTTTTAACAATTAGCATTGCCTTCGCGGTAATTGTTTCAGGTTATCTGGTGTATCAAAGTCTATCAGGGATTGTCGACACCATTCACAAAGAAGCACGCCCCGACCTCAAGTTACTACTGATAAAAGATATCGCTTCAGATTTAAACGAGGTTGAAAACACAATTCGTCTCTATAGTCTAACAAACGACAAAGCTTTCATTTATCCATTCCTAAAACTGGATAGTACAATTCAGGAAAAAACAGCAAATCTTGAAGCCTACTCAATTCCCGGTTCAGCAGAAAAGCTATACATTGACTCGATTCAAATACTGGCTAATCGAAAATTGCTGATTTGGGACAAACTTCGCGAACTTTACCAGTCAAGAGGGAATATAAAAAACAATTTCTCAAAACTTTACTCAAAAATCGATACTGAAATTATTAAGCCAGACACCATTAAACTGAAAGAGGAGGAGGAGAAAGGTTTTTTCAAAAGGGTATTCAGCAAAAAAGACACAACGACCAAACGTCCCATCATTATCGACAAAAGCAAGGAAAAAGAAATCATCAAACAGGAAATTGCTGGTATAGAGAAGGACATTACTTATCAAACAAAATCATTTCAGGCCAAAGAAATGGCGTTGCTTGAGCAGAATATTCAGGTAACTGAAATTCTTAACCAGCAAATTGCAAAAATTGAAACCAGCGAACAAAAACACCTGGAGACTAAAACTCAGGAAGCTGATTCTATGGCTGACCAAACATACAAGCGTCTTGCCATTTTCACTATTGCTGCCATCTTCCTTTTGATAATTGTATTAATTCTATTCTTTCGTAACCTTCAACGTCACCGCACATACCAGAAAGTTCTTCGAAAGGCAAAATATGAAGCCGAGGGCCTGGCGAAAGCAAAGGAAATATTTGTGGCTACTGTCAGTCATGAAATGAGAACTCCTGTTAATGTTATTTTTGGTCTGACAGAACAAATGCTGCATAATAACAGGCCAAACGAAGTGAAAGCAGATCTGGAAATCGTATACAAATCAGCCAGACACTTGATTTCTCTGGTAAATGACACACTTGATTTTTCGAAAATTGAATCACAAACACTTAAAATAGAACAAATTGATTTTTTACCTGCGGAAGTCTTTCATGAGGTTTATTCTTTGCATAAAAACTCCGCAGAGGCAAAGGATATTGAATTGATTTTAGACTATAAAATTGATAAAACCCTCCTATTAAAGGGCGATTCTGTCCGGTTGAAACAGGTACTGATTAATTTGATCACCAACGCAATTAAATTTACCGATAAGGGTCAAATCTCATTATCCGCAACAATAGAAGAAACTTCAGAAAAAGATTACCGGCTAAATATTGAAGTCACAGATACAGGCATTGGCATAGCAAAAGATGACCAGCATAAGATCTTCGATGAATTTGTGCAATTAGATACCAATCTGAAACAAAAACAACGCGGGACAGGATTAGGACTGGCAATCATTAAAAAGCTGATTGATCTGCAGGACGGAAAAATTGAGTTGGAAAGTGTTCCGGGAAAAGGTACGAAGTTCAGAATTCAGATTCCTTATCAGAAAGGACATTTGGACAATATAATAATCAGATCGGAAGAGCAACCCAATATCCCTTCTTCGTTCAACAAGTTACATTTTTTAATTGTTGACGACGAAGAATATAATCTTTACCTGATGAAAAGTTTATTGAAAAAGTGGGAAGTATCATTTGCCGAGGCTCACAACGGGAAAGAAGCCACTGAACTGGCACAGAAAAAAGCATTCGATCTTATACTGATGGATATTCGTATGCCAATAATGGATGGCTATGAAGCAGCAAGGACAATATTAAAGAATCGCCCTGATTCAAAAATTATCGCACTTACAGCCGCGAATAAGTCCGATGAACCAACTAAAAGTAATCAGACAGGAATTCTGGCATTTTTGCAAAAACCATTCTCCGAATCAGAACTGTTTAATGCTGTAACAAAATTATTACCAAAAGAATACAATCATACTTCTCAACCCAAACTTAAAATAAACACACCTGTAGCACTGGACGAACTGGAGAAAATGACGGGCGGAGACGCTGCTTTTTTAAATGAAATGTTGAAAATATTCATCCGCTCAAGTGAAAATGGATTGAAAACCATTCAGTTGAATTTCGATACATCCGATTGGGATGCCATTGCTGAAGCTGCTCATAAGCTGGCTGCACCGTCAAAACACATGAGCGCCTCACTTTACAATCACCTTAAAAGTCTGGAGAGTGAAGCTGAAAGCAAAAAAGACATCAATAAAATAAAACTCCTGATAGCTTCAATAGAAGAGGAAATCATCCAGATCAATAACTTCCTGAACCAAAAATTATCCGAAAAGTAATTCTAAACAGATAGTTCTCTTCTCTAACCATTAAATGACTTTTCTTTTTCTCAAAATGAGAATCGGATTATACAAACCATTCAAAATCTTTCTAACTTGCAGCTATTGTTAGTAAACAGAATTAACCAATACGGATAAAATGTCGGAAAAGGCTTTCAAAATATTTGTCGTTGAAGATGATGAATGGTATAACCGTCTGCTTGTACACACCCTTTCGCTTAATCCCGATTACGAAATTCAGTCTTTCACTACAGGCAAAGACTGTCTTGCCAACTTATACCAGGAGCCGGATATTATTACTCTTGATTACCGGCTTCCTGACACAAAAGGGCTTGAAGTCCTGAAACAGATCAAAGAAATAAACGAAGATATTCAGATCATTCTAATCTCGGAACAGGTTGACATAGATGTGGTTGTTACTTTACTTAAACTTGGGGCTTACGATTACATTGTCAAATCACAGGATATCAGGGAACGTTTGCTAAACACTGTCAATAATATAAGGAAAGGCAGCAAACTAAAAAAGGAGATTGTAAATTTACGTCAGGAAGTCAAAAAAAAATACACCAACCAGAGCACAATTATCGGGAATAGTCCCGCAGTACAAAAGGTTTATGAACTGATAGAAAAAGCCACAAGAACAAATATTTCCGTCACCATAACCGGCGAAACCGGTACAGGAAAAGAATTGGTTGCCAAAGCCATTCACTACAACTCCGACAGGTCGAATCGTCCGTTTGTGCCGGTAAATGTTGCAGCTATCCCCAAAGACCTGATAGAAAGTGAACTCTTTGGACACGAGAAAGGCGCTTTTACCGGGGCCAGTTTCCGTCGGATCGGTAAGTTTGAAGAAGCCACAGGTGGAACTTTATTCCTTGATGAGATGGCTGAAATGGAGATATCCCTGCAGGCAAAATTATTAAGAGCGCTGCAAGAAAAAGAAATTATAAGGGTGGGAAGTAATGCCACGGTAAAAACAGACTGCAGAATTATTATTGCCACGAACAAAAACCTGACAGAAGAAATAAAAAAAGGAAATTTCAGAGAGGATTTGTATTATCGTTTATATGGCCTTCCAATTGAACTGCCACCACTGCGCGAACGAGGTAATGATGTGATTATTTTGTCGAAACACTTTATCCAATTATTCTGCAAAGAAAATAATATGACTCCGAAAACCTTATCGTCTGATGCTTCAGCCCGATTACTTTCTTATGATTTTCCCGGCAATATCCGCGAGTTAAAATCAGTTATAGAACTTGCAGTGACCCTGGCCGACCGGGATGAAATAACCAAAGATCATATTGTTTTGAGTGAAGGACGAGATATGCTTGCCAACTTATTACCAGAAGAACTTAAACTCCGCGAATACGACATCCGGATCGTTAAAAAGTTTCTTGAAAAATATGATAATAACATCAGGATGGTTGCCGACAAACTTGAAATTGGTGTAGCAACCATTTACCGCATGTTAAAAGAAGACAAATAAAAGGCAAAACCACTGCTTATTTATCTGCTTTTTCTCAATAAGAAGCCCAGTATTCTCATTTTGAGAAAACTGGAGCAGAAACGAAAATTACAAACTACATATTATCAGCTCATTGTGCAAATATTTTTTATTGGCACAGGCATTGCCATTCTACAACCGATCAACAAGCAAAAGACAAACATCAAAATATAAAATTGAAACATAGTTTGAACAGTTAGCTTGATTTTATTTTAGCAACAAAATATTTACTTAAAAATTTAAAGAGATGGAAAAATTAAAAAAACAACAAATTAGTACAATCATAATTGCAGCGGTTATTGTCGTTGTCGGGGTAATCAGCTCGGTATATTTTTATAATCAAAAAGAAAATGAGCTTAAAGCACTGATGGTTGAAAAGAGCAACGTCGATCAGATGATACAACAGAAAGATTCTATCATGTACGATATGGAAGGCACATTTACTGAAATTGAAGATAATCTGAAAATCATTAAAGAAAAGAGAAAACAAATATCTCTGGTAAATGCTGAAGGTGGTAAAAACAGAAAACAGGCAATTATTGAAGACATCAAGTTGTTAGACAATTTGGTTGATGAAAACAATAAAAAAATTGCTCAACTGGAACAGAAATTAAGGAAATCAGGATTGAACTTAAAGTCTTATGAGAAAAGGCTTCAGGGTTTAACTGAAACCATTGAAAGCCAGAATGCAGAAATTGTAGAATTAAAAACAATGATTGAAAACAAAAATATCACTCTGGCCGAACTCGACACAAAGATTCAAAATATGAATTTGGATATGGCAAGTCAGGCTGATACCATCACTTTGAAGCAGAGCCAGATTATAGAAAAAACCGAGAAACTAAATACAGCTCATGTTGTCCTTGGAACATTTAAGGAACTAAAAAAAGAAGGCATACTTGACCGTGAAGGAGCAATCCTTGGTGTTGGCGGAAGTAAGGCAATTCAGGAAAATTTCGATCCAAAATACTTTACCACACTGGATATCAGAACTGTAAAGACAATCCCTTTAAACACTAAAAAGGTAAAGGTCATCTCCGAACATCCGGATAGTTCTTATACATTGGTTGAAAAAGACGGACAAATCGCTTATTTGCAAATCGATAATCCTGAAGAATTCTGGAAGATATCAAAATATGCAGTTATTGAATTAAAATAATTGATATGCTTCTGGAAAGATTAAAAAGATTTAAAAACAATTGGTTAGTATTTAAAATATTTAAGATTTTTCCATCCCTATAGGGGACACCATCGCCCAATGTTAGTGTTACCTATATTAAAGGCTGTTACGGTTATTTCCGAGCGGCCTTTTTTCTTTTGGTTTATATGTACCGGATTTTTTGGATCAAATTATTTCGAGTAGTTTTCCGACTTTAATAAATGCTTCAACTGCCGTATCAATCTGCTCTTTGGTATGAGCCGCGGATAACTGAACCCTGATACGGGCTTTCCCTTTTGGCACAACCGGATACACAAATCCGATTACATAAATACCCTCATTCAACAACTCATCAGCAAATTTAACCGCCAGCGGAGCATCGTAAATCATAACAGGAACGATGGCAGTGGTACCTTTTACCAAATCGAAGCCGGCAACTTCCATCTTTGTGCGAAAATATTGGGCATTTTCCATTGTTCTTCCTGGTAATTCAGATGATCCAGTCAGCAAATCAATTACTTTCAAGGTAGCACCAACAGTTGCAGGAGCCAGTGTATTCGAAAATAAATAAGGGCGCGAACGCTGGCGAAGCATTTCTATAATTTCTTTGCGTCCTGAAGTGCATCCACCATTTCCACCTCCAAGAGCTTTCCCAAAGGTTGTGGTAATGATGTCAATTTTCCCCAAAAGGCCGAAATGTTCTGCTGTCCCCCTACCCGTTTTTCCAATGTATCCAGAGGCGTGCGAATCGTCAACCATGACCAATGCATCGTATTTTTCACATAGCTCAACAATCTCAGGAAGTTTGGCCAAATCGCCATCCATCGAAAAAACACCATCGGTTACTACCAAACGATATTTTGCTGATTGCGATTCTTTCAGGCAGTTTTCAAGTTCGTCCATATTGGAATGTTTGTACCGTGCCCGCTGAGCCTTGCACAATCGCACTCCATCAATAATAGAAGCATGATTCAACTCATCGGAAATTATAATGCTGTCCTCTCCGAGTAACGGCTCAAAAACACCACCATTGGCATCAAATGCAGCACAATATAAAATCGTATCTTCAGTCCCTAAGAACTCCGACATTTTTTGTTCCAGCTCTTTATGAATTAGCTGAGTACCGCAAATAAAACGTACGGAAGAGAGTCCAAATCCCCAATTATTCATGGTTTCCTGTGCAGCTTTTATAACTTCAGGATGATTGGCCAAACCCAGATAATTATTTGCGCAAAAATTTAAAACCAGTTTATCGCCGGAAACCGAGATTTGCGAACTTTGCGAAGAAGTTATAATTCTTTCGTTTTTGAACAAACCCTGTTCCTTTAGGCTTTCGAGCGTTTGTGCTAAATCCTGTTGTATTTTTCCGTACATATTCGCTGGTTTTAATTTTTCACAAAGTAACGTAATCATACATTTAAAAAAAGTGATAAAAGGCACTTGATGAATTTTAAAAGCAATTTTAATACTAATGCTATATAAGTCATTCAGTCTCATCCCTGATGACATTTTCAGGAATTTAAAAAAATAAAAAAGGTTTTCTGCTTTTATCTACATTTTTTTTCATTTATTGTTCGTGGTTATTCAGTAACTTTAAAAGAGTGTCGATATGAAAACCTTGGTTTTGACTGATATCCGGAAAATTGAATTGATCGATAGACCTCAACCAATACTAAAAAATCCCGATGAAGTTCTGATCAGGATAAAAACAGTTGGAGTTTGCGGGTCGGACGTTCATTATTTTACTGAAGGAAAAATTGGATCGCAAGTGGTTGAATTCCCTTTTGCTGTAGGTCACGAATGTTCGGGAGTTGTTGTTAAAACCGGAACTTCGGTTACACGGGTAAAACCTGGGGATTTAATTGCGATAGATCCAAGTATCCATTGTGGTAAATGCGACCAGTGTTTGAGTGGCAGACCCCATACCTGCCGTGAAAACCGTTTTTTGGGTTGTCCGGGACAAATAGAGGGTTGTCTGTGCGAATATATCGTGATGCCTGAGTTTACCTGTTTCAAGCTGGATGGATCGTTTAATCAGACAACAGCTGCCCTTATCGAACCACTAACGATAGGTACCTATAGCGTCGAACTGGCAAAAACAGATTTTCAGGATAAAACAATTGGCATTTTTGGAGCCGGTCCGATTGGACTATCTGTTTTAATGGTTTTAAAAACTTTGGTTACCGGGCATATTTTGTGCTACGAACCACTTATTTTCAGACGTAAAAAGGCCCAGGAATTAGGTGCTGATTACGTTATCGATCCTTTGGAAACTGATTCTTTTGAATTAAGCCAAAAAATAGAGCCTCTTTTGCTGGATGTGGTTTTTGAATGTAGTGGTGAGCAAAAAGCAGTTGATGATGCGCTTAAAGTATTAAAACCGGGAGGCAAACTGGTTTTAGTTGGAATTCCTCCGGATGCAAAATATGTTTTTGATATGGATTTGATGCGAAGAAAAGAAATTACGATTCAAAATGTCAGACGTCAAAATCATTGTGTTGAAAAAGCAATAAAACTTATCGAAAATGGTTTACCTGTGGAGCAAATGGTTACTCACCATTTTAAACCGGAAAACACACAAAAAGCTTTCGAAACAGTTGCAAACTATGAGGATGGAGTAATTAAAGCAATGATCAATTTTTTCTGACAATAAACTTTTGTACTAATTTCAGAATTAAAGTTGAAAAAGTTGTGCAAAAAATAGTTTTTCATTTATATTCGCCGCTGAAGATTTGTAAATTTTTTTCATATAATTGCACTAAAATATTAATCGATGAATGCAAATAAACCCAGAGTTATTAAGGATTACGACAAGCTAGATCCGGAAATTCAGGAAAAAATTAAACTTGAATATCCAAGTGGATTCAGCGAGAGTTTGATCTATTTTACCAACAAGGAAGGCAAGCGGGTAAGTGCATTGCCCTTCGAAACAGATGATAAATATTATCTGGTTCGGATGACCATCTTTGAAGCCGAAAAAATTATTGAGGAAGATGATGATTACGACAGCACCGGTTCTCTGAAAGATAGTGCAAAAGAAGAATATGAGACCAAATATGGTGATGACGATATCCTTGCCGGCACCGACGATGTCGAAGAAATTGACGATGTTGCTGATGATGACGATGATGATTTCGATGATGACGATGACGAGGGTGATGATGTCTAATTCGTGATTTTGCGGTCTTTTATCTTACACACCAAGGACCGGACAATCGAAAAACGGCTATTGTAGGATGTATCAGGATGTTGAAAAAGCATGATGCTTTTCACTCCTGACTACACTGCAGCCACTATTTCCTTATTTACTACAAGGCTCCATTTTAACAGGATATTCAGAAATCCAGTCTGAGTTGATCAGCCAAATTGGCAAATGTTTTTCTGTGATATGAGGTAATTCCGATTTCCCTGACAACTTTCCGGTGATAAAGCGTAGGATAACCTTTATTTTTCAACCAGTCGAACTGAGGGTATTCCAGATGAATCTTTTTCATGAAATCGTCCCGATAAGTTTTGGCCAGAACAGAAGCGGCAGCAATAGATAAAAATTTCCCGTCCCCCTTTACAATACAGGTATGCTTAATTTCCGGATAGGCGTTAAAACGGTTACCGTCGATTAGCAGATGTTGCGGCATTAGACTAAGTTGCCCGACAGCTCGATGCATGGCTAAAAAAGAAGCGTTTAAAATATTTACCCGATCAATTTCATGATTATCAACAATTCCAACAGCCCAGGCTAATGCCTGCTGCTCAATGATTGGCCGAAGTTCGTATCGCTGCTTTTCTGTCAATTTTTTGGAATCATTCAGCAATTCGTTCTCAAAATCAGCAGGTAATATCACAGCAGCAGCATATACCGGCCCAGCCAAACACCCCCTCCCGGCTTCATCACAGCCAGCTTCAATTCTTCCTTCCTGAAGATATAATTGTAGTTTTACTTTAATCATGAAATTTCAAATGCATAAATTAAAAACCCTTCTTCCGTTCTCCGCTCACCATTTCGCGTACTCTCTTTTCATCAGGTATTCGCACAAATCTGAATGCTGCCCCAAAGCAATTCAGCCGTTTTATCCCAACTAAATTTATCCTTTTGCACAAAACCTTTTTTAATGAGCGAATCACGAATATCTTTTTCCTGAAAAATTTTAATCATCGCATTCCGAATCTGATCGAGTGAAAATGGATCGACATAAAGTACTGCATTTCCACCAACTTCAGGTAAAGATGTTGTATTTGAGCAGATAACCGGTACACCGGCATTCATTGCCTCAATAACAGGAATACCAAATCCTTCGAAAAAAGGAACAAATGTCAAAGCCAGCGAAGCACCCAAAACCTGGTGCAACTCATCATTATTCAATCTTCCCGTAAAAACAACATCATCTTTATAACGCATACCTTCATAGGTAAACTCAATATCACTTGTTTTAAACATGCTTTCGCCAATAATCACCAGTTTGATGTCAGAATCTACCGAAGTGCGAAATGCATCATATGCCCTTAGCAATCCGCAGATATTTTTGCGTGGATGCAGTGAGCCAATAAACAGGAAATAATCTTTTCCTCCGGTATAAGTTGCTTTCGTTCTATCCTTCTCCGTTAATAAAGTAGGCCGATACATGGTATTTACTCCGTTATAAACAACATCAATCTTGTCAATATCAATCTTATAGGTACGGAAAATGTCTTCTTTTGAGAAAAAGGAAACAGTGACAATTCGCTTGGCTTTACGGGCAAACCTTGGAAAATAATGATTATAATATTTTGCCTTCAGCCATGGCAGATCTTTGGGCCTGTGAGCAAAATTGATGTCATGAATAGCAGCAAGCTGTTTAACCCGTGTATTTAGCGATAAATATCCATCCGGAGAAAAAAACAAATCGACTTTGTATTTTTTAAGTATCCGTGGAATTTGAAATTCGAACCAAATAAACCACAGAAAAGGATGCCTGGTTGGAGGAGATAAAACGATTGGGGTAATGTTATCAGAAAAAATAAATTCGTTTGAAAACGGCCGGTCGAAAATGAAGATAAACTTATGTTCCGGGTGATCGCGGGTAATGCGCGATAAGGTCTCTTTGGCGAACCATCCTATTCCTTCGAGCTTTCCCTCAATTAACAAACGTGTATTTACTGCTATTATCATAGGTATTGGTTATGGTGTCGAAATCTAATCAAATGTACAAAGTCTGTATAAAAAATTGTTACTTTTGAATCACTTTAATCAACCCAGGAAAAGACACTCGCTTGAAACGGAAGTTTATTACAAATCTTTTACTGCTCCTTTTTCTGAATGTTTTAATCAAACCTTTCTGGATATTCGGAATCGACCTCACGGTGCAAAACCTGGTGGGTGACGAAAGTTACGGTTTGTACTTCTCGCTGCTTAATTTCTCAATGATCCTCAATATACTGTTAGATCTCGGAATTACCAACTATAACAATAAAAACATTGCACAACACCGTCAGTTACTCCGGAAACACATTAGTAACATTGTTGGCTTAAAATTTTTACTGGCAGGAGTCTACGCCATTGTCTGCATTCTAATTGCCTTTATAATCGGGTACAAAGAAATTCAGTTGCATTTGCTGATATTTCTGATTTTAAATCAGTTTCTCATCTCATTCACCCTCTATCTTCGTTCAAACATAAGCGGGCTACACCTTTTCCGAACCGACAGTTTTCTATCAGTACTCGACCGATCGCTCATGATAATTATTTGTTCGGTACTGTTGTTTACCGATATCACCAACCATACATTCCGCATCGAATGGTTTGTTTATGCACAATCGGCAGCATATGGGATTGCCAGCATGATAACGCTTGCAGTTGTTTTAATACATACTGGTAAGCTAAAATTCTATTTCGACCGACGATTTTTTATCGTTTTCCTAAAAAAAAGCTACCCATATGCCTTGTTAATATTATTGATGTCGTTTTACAACCGTATCGATTCTGTAATGCTCGAGCGCTTGTTACCAAACGGAAAAGAACAAGCCGGGATTTACGCCCATGCTTTTCGGTTGCTTGATGCGGTTTCGATGTTTGGTGTTTTGTTCGCCGGATTATTGCTTCCCATTTTTGCCCGAATGATCAAACAAAAAGAAGACATCGGCTCTATGGTTCAATTCTCATTCTTACTGCTTTTTGTTCCTTCAGTCATTATCAGTTTTTCTTCCGGATTTTACGATCAGGAAATTATGATGCTACTTAAATACAGTAATCCTGAGTTATCAGCATCTATATTTCAACTCCTGATGGTTAGTTTTCTGGGTATTGCCACAACCTATATTTTTGGGACTCTGCTTACCGCAAACGGCAGTATACGCCAGCTAAACTGGATGGCAGTAATTGGAATGTGTTTAAATATCGGATTGAATATCATACTGATACCGCATATTCAGGCATTAGGATCGGCCTGGGCGAGTCTTTCAACACAGCTATTTACAGCAATCACTCAAACTATACTCGCTGTTGTAATTATGAGACTAAAAATTAATTACCGTTTAATCGGAAAATTGATTTTATTTATTGGTTTTGTATTCCTGTCAGGTTACTTTAGCCTTCAAATTAACGACTGGCATCTTGGGTATTTTACAATGATTGGGGCCAGCATAATTTTTGCCTTTGCATCCCGTTTAATAAACCTGAAAGCCTTGGCACAGATCATCAGAAACGAATAGAAAATGAGAAAAAAGCTGGTTCCCGAAGATTTGCAAAACGAAAGCGAATTTGAGCTTTTATCAGAAGTTTCGCATCAGCAAATCCGCGAATTCATAGTCGAGCAAATCAGGAACGAGAAATACATCATTCGCATTTATTCTATCTATCAGGTATTGATGATTATCTTATTCATTTTCTTTTTTGCCAAAAGTATTATCCTGTCTTTCAACGGTTATTCTGATGCAATTAGTGGAATTGGTTTAGCCATCCTGTTTTCGCTTTCTGCACTTATTATTATACATGAATTGCTGCATGCCGTTGCCTATCTAATAGCCGGAGCGCGTAAAATTTCGTTCGGCATCATCCTGAAAAAGTTTATCTTTTATGCCATGGCCGACATGCAGGTAATTGGCTCAAAGGCATTTCATGTTGTAGCTCTGGCTCCATTCCTTGTTGTGAAATTTGTTTGTTTGCTGGTCATTTTAACAACAACAGATCAACAAATCATGTGTTTTTTCCTTACAGTGATGTGCCTGCATTCGTTGTTTTGTGCAGGCGATATAGCTATGCTTGCATTCTATAAGTTAAATCGAGGGAAGGACATCTACAATTTTGATAATAAAAGTGAAGGAAAAACCTATTTTTACAGCCGCAAATTAGTATAAAAACAGATTTACCATGACATTATTCGAAGCCGTTGTTATAGCCGTAGTGGAGGGAATTACAGAATTTCTGCCTATCTCTTCAACCGGTCATATGATTATTGTTGAAAAATTACTGGGTATGAACATCGACGAATACACCAAAGCTTTCACTGTAAATATTCAGTTTGGAGCCATCCTTTCGGTGGTGGTTTTGTATTGGAGAAAATTCTTTGTCATCAATAGGGAAGGCATCGTTACAAATCCCTCATCCAATGGATTGATTCATTTTTTTCAGCGTTTCATATTAAGATTTGAGTTCTATTTCAAATTGCTGGTTGCGTTTATTCCTGCAGCTATCATCGGCTTTCTGGCCGGTGATTATATCAATAGCTTGCTGGAAAATGTAATGGTTGTAGCTGTTATGCTGCTTCTGGGTGGAATTATTTTGTTATTTGTTGACAAATGGTTTAACAAGGAAGACAAGGATCAGGAGGTCACTTATCCGAAGGCGCTTAAAATTGGGTTTTACCAATGTATTGCCATGATTCCGGGAGTTTCGCGCTCGGCAGCCACAATAATCGGAGGTATGACACAGAAACTAAACCGGAAAACAGCAGCTGAATTCTCATTTTTCCTTGCAGTTCCAACCATGGCAGCAGCCTCGGCTTATAAACTTCTTAAAGACTACAAACATTTCAATGCTGACAACATTGGTATCTTGATTATTGGGAACATCGTAGCTTTTATTGTTGCCCTGATTGCCATCAAAACATTTATTACTTTCCTGCAAAAACATGGTTTTAGAGTATTCGGATGGTACCGTATTGCCGTTGGATTAATCCTTATAACCCTGTTATTGATGGGAATTGATTTGAAAGTGGTGTAGGAAAGATCAGGAACTAAAGCTAAACAATAAGGACATTCTAATATCCGTCACATAAATGTGACGGCAAAGGATAACGCTTCTATCAACAAAATCTTTCATTTAATAACATATCCTTTGCCGCTTTGCTTAGGCGAATGGCTGAATTTCTGTAAATGCAAAAGGGTTCGATCTTGTATAAAGATCGAACCCTTTTATAATTGACTAATATGAGATGTATTCTTATTGAATTTTACTGATTGCCGTTTTGATCCTTTGAATTGTTTCTTCTTTTCCAATCAGTTCAAGGATATCAAATAAGTCGGGACCGCTGCTGCTTCCTACCAAAGCCAGACGAACCGGAACCATTACTACACCAAACCCCCATTCTTTTACTGTCATAAATTCGGAGAAAATTTCCTTGATATTTGCTGCACTCCAATCGGTGATAGTATCGAAAATTTCAGCAATGGACTGCAATTTTTCATTGGTATCGGGTTTCCATTTCTTCTGAACCGTTTTCTCGTCGTAACTTTCAGGAGCCTGAAAAAAGAAATGTCCTTGTTCCCACAAGTCTTTTACAAATTCACAACGTTCCTGAATCATTCCGGTAATTCGTTCCAGTTTTGTGGCATCAACTTCAATTCCTTTTTCCTTCAGAACCGGTAAAAATAATTTTGCCACTTCGAAAGTTGATTTTTGCTGCATATAGTGGCGGTTAAACCATTTGGCTTTCTCCGGATCGAACCGGGCGCCCGATTTCACCACGCGGGAAAGGTCGAAAATTTTAATTAATTCTTCGATAGAGAAAAATTCCTGTTCGGTACCGGGACTCCAGCCCAACAACGCAAGCATATTAATAAAGGCTTCAGGAAAATATCCATCTTCACGGTATCCCCGCGAATAATCACCGGTTTCAGGATCTTTCCATAACAATGGAAAAACAGGAAATCCCATTTTATCGCCATCACGTTTGCTTAGTTTTCCTTTACCTTCAGGTTTCAGGATAAGCGGAAGATGCGAAAAACGTGGTTTTGTTTCCGAAATGCCAAGCGATTCGTATAATAACACATGCAAAGGCATTGACGGAAGCCATTCTTCGCCACGAATAACATGAGTTATCTGCATCAGATGATCGTCGACCACATTGGCCAAATGATAAGTTGGCATGCCATCAGACTTATACAAAACCTTATCATCAAGCTGATTGGTATTGAATGAAACGCGACCTCGTATCAAATCCTCTTCAACAATATCGCGATTTTCAGGCATTTTAAATCGGATTACATATGATTCGCCACTTTGCAACCGGGCAGAAACGTCTTCCGGAGAAAGAGTTAATGAGTTTTTAAGCTTATTCCGGGTATGTAAATCATATGAAAAAACCAGCTTGTTGGCTTCTGCTTCTTTTCGAAGTTCATCCAGCTCTTCAGCCGTATCAAATGAATAATAGGCAAACCCATTTTCAATCAAATGATCGGCATATTTTTTATAGATTGGTTTACGTTCGCTCTGCCTGTATGGTCCCATATCGCCACCAAAACCAACACCTTCGTCGGGCACAAGACCGCACCATTTCAGCGATTCGATGATGTATTCTTCTGCTCCGGGCACAAAGCGATTTTGATCGGTATCTTCAATTCGTAAAAGAAAATCGCCACCATGCTTTTTGGCGAACAAATAATTAAATAAAGCTGTGCGTACCCCACCCATATGCAACGGGCCTGTTGGACTAGGAGCAAACCGAACCCTCACTTTTCTTTCCATGTTTCTGCTGATTAAAAAATTTCGGCACAAAGATAACAATTATGAAGGTAGCGAATTGCCTAAAAACCGGCATGATTTAAAATTCATCAGGTAAAATCGGGGCCCCGTTAATTATTATTAACATGATTTTTTGCAGGCTTCAGTCAAAATGATTTGTAAATAAGCATATATCCATATCTTTGCCCGTTCATACGTACTTAAATATTACTTTTTTAATTTTTCTAATGAAACGATTTCTAGCAATTGTCGCATTCATACAGGTGATTATGCCTGGGATGGTCAGAGCCGACGAAGGGATGTGGTTACCTGCTTTGGTTGAAAAACTGAACATAAACCAAATGAAGAAAGAAGGATGCTCTTTGAATGCTGAGGATATATACAGCATTAACCATTCGAGCCTGAAAGATGCGGTTGTTGCGCTTGATCAGGGATCATGCACAGCCGAAATCATTTCAGACGAAGGGCTGTTACTAACCAATCATCATTGTGGATTTGATGAAATTCAGGAACATAGTACTACAGATCACGATTACCTGAGAGACGGTTTCTGGGCCAAAACAAAAGAAGAAGAACTGCCAAATCCCGGTAAAAGTGCGTCATTCCTGATCAGTTTTGAAGATGTGTCTGACAAAATTCTGCCAGAACTTAACGATCAGATGAGTTCAGACGAAAGATCGAGAAAAGTCCGTGAATTGACATCAAAAATAGAAAAGGAAGCCGAAACTGACAACCATTATGATGCGCGTGTCCAGGGTTTATACAACGATAACCGGTATTACCTTTTTGTTTATGAAACGTTTAAAGATATCCGTTTGGTTGGTGCTCCGCCACAATCAATGGGGAAATTCGGTGGTGACACCGACAACTGGATGTGGCCTCGTCACACAGCTGACTTTAGCATGTTTCGTATATATTGCGACAAAGACGGCAAGCCAGCATCTTACTCTAAAGATAATGTTCCATTCAAACCCAAGTCTCATTTACCCATCTCGTTAAAAGGATATAAAAAAGGCGATTTTGCTATGGTAATGGGATATCCGGGAACTACAAACCGTTATAAAACTTCATATGGGATTGAATACACCATGAAGGTAACCAACCCGATCCGGATTAAAGTGCGCGAAGAAAAACAGCGCATTATGAAAGAATTTATGCGGACTTCGCAAAAAGCCAGAATTATGTATTCTGCGAAATACGCCCGAAGCGCGAATTATTATAAATACAGCATCGGTCAAAATGAAGGACTCGATAATCTGAATGTTCTGGAAAAGAAGCGCCAACTTGAAGATCGATTTACGAAATGGGTTAATGCAGATCCGAACAGAACTGCAAAATACGGAGAAGCACTTAGTCTGATTGCCAACTCATACAAAAACCTTGACGATGAAACTGCGTTCGAATACATGGTTGAATCGATGGTGCGCGGACCGGAAATTTTCTACTTCGCTTATCGCACCAGACCTCTTTATGATGCACTTAAATCGGATAAAAATTCGGAACACGTTAATCTGGCAAGTGAAAGGGTTAAAGATGGACTGGATGAATTCTTTAAAGATTACGATTCGGAGACTGATCAGAAAATAGCAGCAGCTCTTTTCCGTATTTATCAGGAAAATGTTGCCCCTCAATATCATCCTCCATTTTTCAGAACCGTAAAAACTAAATACGATAACGATTTTGAGAAATATACGAAAGAATTGTATGCCAAATCGATCTTCGGAAGCAAAGAACGTTTGGTGAAATTCTTCGAATCGCCAAAAGCAAAGGTTCTTGAAAAAGATCCGCTCTTTCAGGTATCGCTTGAAATTTTCAGAATGATGGGATTAATTGGCGATGAAACCGGAAAAACGACAGAAGCTTTAACCAGAGGGAATCGCCTGTTTGTAGGAGGTCTGATGGAAATGGAAACTGATAAAACATTCTATCCGGATGCAAATTCAAGTATGCGTTTAACTTACGGTACAATTGGCGGATACGTTCCGCGCGATGCCGTTAATTACAAATACTATACAACTTTGCGCGGATATATTGAAAAGGAAATTCCGGGCAGCGACGAATTTGAAGTACCCGCCAAACTGAAAGAACTGTATTATGCCAAAGATTTTGGACGCTATGCCGATGCTGACGGTGAACTTTGGACTTGTTTCCTTTCGAATAACGACATCACTGGTGGAAATTCCGGAAGTCCGGTAATGAACAACAATGGTGAACTGATTGGTATCGCTTTCGATGGCAACTGGGAAGCCATGAGTGGCGACATAGCTTTCGAAAACGACTTACAGAAATGCATCAATGTTGACATTCGTTTTGTGCTATGGACAATTGACAAAATGGGTGGCGCACAAAATCTCATTGACGAAATGACCATCGCTGACTAAGATTTATATTTATCTGTATATGAAAGACCTGTAATTTTACGGGTCTTTCTTTTTAGCGGACATTTATAATTGGAATAATCCAATTACTTTTGTGCACTGTGCAGATTGAAAGAAGTGAAGAAATTAACGGAATTAGATAGTTGCACCGGAAAATTCTCTATTTTACAACTAATAAAAATCGAAGATGAAAAAAATTAAATCCACTTCAAAAATCACTTTGGTCGCTGGAATTTTTATTGCGCTTCTGTTTACCGGTTGTGCTGAAGTAACTCCGATTAATGATTGTGTCGTAAATGCTCCGGCTGGATTTTGGTACGGGTTATGGCACGGTATAATTGCCCCAGTTAGTTTTGTTGGCAGTCTTTTCTTCGATCACATTGCCATGTATGCCGTTAATAACAATGGAGGTTGGTACGACTTTGGATTTGTTTTAGGTGCAGGAATCCTGTTTGGCGGTGGCAGCAAAGCAAGCAGAAAATAAAAATCAAACCTCTGGCAGATATTGGCCCGAACTTTAAACATGAAAACTTGAACATTACAATTTATACTGATGGTGCTGCACGAGGCAATCCGGGTCCCGGAGGATATGGAACAGTGCTGATTTCCGGTCAATTCAGAAAAGAACTGTCGGATGGCTTTGAGTTAACAACCAATAACCGGATGGAATTACTTGCGGTGATAATTGGTCTGGAAGCTCTGAAAATTGAAAACTCGGCCGTCACTATCTATTCCGATTCGAAATATGTGGTTGATGCTGTCGAAAAAGGCTGGATTTGGAATTGGGTGAAAATTCGGTTCAAAGGCAAAAAAAATGAAGATTTGTGGCAGCGGTTTTTAAAAATATACCCCAAACATAAGGTTAAGTTTGTCTGGGTAAAAGGACATGCCAATATTCCTGAGAACGAACGCTGCGATCAGCTGGCTGTTGAAGCTTCCATGCAACCCAGACTAAAAAAAGACAGCGGATATCTGGCAAGTCTGCAAACCGGATCGATGTAATCCGAAGCAAAACAATATCTTTACCGACTCAAATTTCTGAAACCATGAACGCCCTGTATAACCTCTCCATTTTAATGTATTCATTACTGATTAAAATGGCGGCACCTTTTAACATCAAAGCCAAACAGATTAATGTCGGGCGTAGTCAGGTTTTCGATAAGCTCGAAACTGAAATCAATCACGACAAGCCAATTATTTGGATTCATTGCTCCTCGCTTGGCGAATTCGAACAAGGCCGGCCACTTATTGAAGCCATAAAAAAACAACATCCGGCTTACAAGATTTTTCTGACTTTCTTTTCACCATCCGGTTACGAAATCAGAAAAAACTACGATCAGGCCGATTATATATGCTATCTGCCTGCCGACACGAAAAAAAATGCACGAAAACTAATCGAACTGGTACGTCCTGAAATTGTCTTCTTTGTGAAATACGAATTCTGGTATCATTACATCACCCAACTAAAGAATAAAAACATACCACTCTATTTGGTTTCAGCAATTTTTCGCGAGAACCAATTGTTCTTCAAAGAATCATTCTGGGGAAAATGGTATTGTAAAATGCTTTTCAACTTCGAACATTTTTTTGTTCAGGACAATCAATCCGTTGACTTACTCCATCAGGTTGGAATTAAAGATGTAACCAAGGCAGGAGATACCCGTTTCGATCGCGTAGCCGAGATTGCCCGTAACGGCAAAAACATTCCTTTGGTCGAAAAATTTAAAGGAAACAGCCAACTCGTTATTGCAGGAAGTACATGGAAACCCGACGAAGAATTATTGGCGCAGTATATTCACAGTCATCCTGACACCAAATTTATTATTGCACCACACGAAATAAAGCAGGGAAATATCGATCGGTTAATAAACCTGTTGAAAACCCCGGTTATATGTTATACTGAAGCGACCGAAGATTCGGTTATGAACAAACAGGTCATGATTGTTAACACGATCGGATTACTGTCGTCGATTTACAAATATGCCGACGTGGCATACATTGGAGGAGGTTTTGGAGTCGGGATACACAATACACTCGAACCTGCCATTTTTGGAATGCCCATTATTTTTGGCCCGAATTACCGGAAGTTCAACGAGGCAGTCAGCATGGTTGAACTTGACATCGCCTTTCCTGTTGCCAGTTTTTCCGGTTTAGAACCAATCCTGAATACCTTAATGACAGATACCGAAAAACGGAATCAGATTTCGAACAACTGTATTGATTTTACCAAACAAAATATTGGAGCTACCGAAAATATTTTAAACAAAGTTTTCAACAAGAAATCATAATTTTATACCACCAGTTTTTGTCCGCCACCATTACCTTACAACCAGCTTTATCTCAGCACATTTCCTGAAAATAAAGCGGCACACCTGCAAAACACGATTAATCTTTTTGTAAACTTTTTGTAACATCAAAAATATCAACCAGCTCACATACAGACTACTAACATTTCGAAGTTGATAACTTTTCTTAATTTTGCAGAAATTCGTGTTACAATTTATAAACTTACGACCTATCTTGCATACAGCAAAAAAAACAAGATAGGAGTCAAAACTTCCTCTTATCTACAACGGATTATCTAATATTAAAGCTCAAAATTTTTTGGTTTATGGCATTCAAACACGTAGCAATCGAGTCCCTGTCAGGGACAAAAACGTACTCCCAGGATGAAGCTTATCAGGCTTCGCTGGATTATTTCAAGGGAGATGACCTTGCTGCAAGGGTCTGGGTAAATAAGTACGCATTGAAGGACTCGTTCGGAAACCTCTACGAACACACTCCGGACGATATGCACCGACGCCTGGCTTCGGAAATTGCCAGAGTCGAAAAAAACTACGAAAATCCAATGACCGAAGATGAGATTTTTGCTCTTCTTAAAGATTTTAAGTACATCGTACCTCAGGGGGGACCGATGACTGGTATTGGTAACGATTTTCAGATAGCTTCGCTTTCGAACTGTTTTGTTATCGGTAACGATGGCGATTCCGATTCGTACGGTGGCATCATGAAAATTGATCAGGAACAGGTGCAACTGATGAAAAGACGTGGTGGCGTAGGCCATGATCTGTCTCACATCCGCCCTAAAGGTTCACCTGTTAAAAATTCAGCATTAACTTCCACCGGAATCGTTCCTTTTATGGAACGTTATTCAAATTCTACCCGCGAGGTTGCTCAGGATGGTCGCCGTGGTGCGCTTATGCTTTCGGTTTCAGTAAAACATCCGGATGCAGAATCATTTATAGATGCTAAACTGGAGCAGGGAAAAGTAACCGGGGCAAACGTTTCTGTAAAAATCCACGACGATTTTATGGAGTCGATTGCTTCAGGAGTAAAATACCAGACGCAATATCCCATTGATTCTAAAAATCCGAAATACGTAAAAGATATTGATGCTGCCGGACTTTGGAAAAAAATTGTTCACAATGCCTGGAAATCGGCTGAACCTGGAATTCTTTTCTGGGATACCATCATTCGGGAATCAGTTCCGGATTGTTATGCCGATTTAGGTTACAAAACCGTATCAACCAATCCTTGCGGCGAAATTCCGCTTTGCCCTTACGATAGCTGTCGCCTGATTGCCGTAAATCTGTTTTCGTATGTTGAAAACCCATTCACCAAACAAGCGAAATTCAATTTCGACCTGTTCAAAAAACACGTTGGTTATGCCCAGCGCATGATGGATGACATCATTGATCTCGAACTGGAAAAAATCGATGGAATTATTGGTAAAATCGATGCCGATCCGGAAGATGAAGAAATTAAGAACATCGAACGTTCGATGTGGCTGAAAATACAGACCAAAGCCAAAGAAGGTCGCCGTACCGGCGTTGGTATTACCGCTGAAGGTGATATGCTTGCTGCTTTGGGATTGCGTTACGGAAGTGACGACGCGACCGATTTCAGCGAAGAAATTCATAAAACTGTGGCTTTAGAGGCTTACCGTTCTTCTGTACTGATGGCCAAAGAACGCGGTGCATTCAAAATTTACAGCACCGAGCGCGAAAAAAACAATCCGATGATTAAACGTTTGCGCGCCGAAGACGAAGTTTTGTATCAGGACATGGCAAAATATGGCCGACGCAATATCGCATTGCTGACGATCGCTCCAACAGGAACAACCAGCCTGATGACTCAAACGACTTCAGGAATTGAACCGGTATTTATGCCAGTTTACAAACGTCGCCGGAAAGTAAATCCAAACGATAAAAATGTAAAAGTTGATTTTGTTGACGAAGTTGGCGACTCGTGGGAAGAATACGTGGTTTTCCACCAGAAATTCAAAGAATGGATGGTTGTGAATGGATTTGAGCTCAGGAAAAATTATCCTGAAACCGATCTGGATGCGCTGATTGCCAAATCGCCATATTACAAAGCCACATCAAACGATGTTGACTGGATGAACAAAGTTCGCATGCAAGGTAAAATCCAGAAATGGGTTGACCACTCCATAAGCGTAACTATTAACCTTCCGGCCGATGCCGACGAAGAACTGGTAGGCAAACTTTATTTCGAAGCATGGAAAAGCGGATGTAAAGGCGTTACCGTTTATCGCGACGGATCACGTTCAGGTGTGCTCATTTCGAACAAAAAAGAAGATGCTGAAGAAGAAAAAATCGACAGCATTTTCCCGACTACTCGTCCGACTATTCTGGATGCCGACGTAGTTCGTTTCCAGAATTCGAAAGACAAATGGGTTGCTTTTATCGGAACCATTGACGGACGTCCGTATGAAATCTTCACCGGACTTTCGGATGACGAAGATGGAATTCTGCTTCCACGCACCATCACCAACGGAAAAATTATTAAAAATGTTGAACCGGACGGAAGCAAACGTTACGACTTCCAATACGTGAACAAACGCGGCTACAAAACAACTATTGAAGGGCTGTCATTCAAATTCAACCCGGTATTCTGGAACTATGCCAAACTGATTTCAGGAGTATTGCGTCACGGAATGCCAATTCACAAGGTTGTTGACACCGTTACCAGTCTGCAATTCGACAACGACACCATTAACAGCTGGAAAGCCGGAGTTGCCCGTGCGCTGAAGAAATATGTTCCGGACGGAACAGTTGCCGAAGGTTCGGTTTGCGGCGAATGCGGATCGCGAAACGTAACCTACCAGGAAGGCTGTTTAATTTGTCCCGACTGCGGAACATCCAAATGCGGATAATCAGAATTTCTGATATACCTTAAATCCAAAAACTAAAATCACCGGAGGCTGTCAATAAAAAGGCAGCCTCTTTTGTTCCACACTATTTGATGTTTAATATAAAAATCCAGTATATATTTGGTATCGCTTTTATTTTATCAATAAGGCAGCAACAAAAAGGTGAACAAAACAAGTCAGAACCAACATAAACAACAGAATCCGGAATCCGGAGTTTAGATCGAATAACTTAAAATATTTTACACAATGAAAAATTTGAAACTAACTTTTGTACTTCTTGTATCGATGCTTTTGGCAGGATCGGCCTATGCCCAGGATTGGGCGAATACCGACCGTTTTAAAGACGATAATGCAAAACTCACTGCACCCGCCAAAGGTGAAACCCGCGTCGTATTTATGGGAAACTCGATAACCATAGGCTGGATAAATACCCGACCTGACTTTTTCGCCGGAAAATCGTACATAAACCGTGGCATTAGCGGGCAAACCACACCACAAATGCTGGTAAGGTTCAGACCCGACGTAATTAACCTGAAACCTAAGGTTGTAGTAATTTTGGCGGGTACAAACGACCTTGCAGGCAATACCGGTCCTTCGACACCCGAGTTGATTATGGACAACCTGATTTCGATGGCCGAACTGGCAAAAGCCAATAAAATAAAAGTTGTGCTAAGTTCTGTTTTACCTGTTTACGATTATCCATGGAAACCAGGACTAAATCCGGCTGAAAAGATTGTTGCCCTTAATGCGATGATAAAAACCTATGCCGACAAGAATGGGTTTGTTTACCTTGATTATTTCTCTTCGATGGTTGACAATCGAAAAGGATTGGATAAAGCCTATTCGAATGATGGAGTTCATCCGACTGAAGCTGGATATAAAATAATGGAACCACTTGTTGAAGCCGCCATCAAAAAAGCGTTGAGCAAGAAATAAACGCATCAAAAATAATGATCAGCTGAGGTTGCCTGTAACAAGGCAGCCTCTTTTTTTTGCCTGGAAATCGCTGAATAATTCAGCCAATTAGCCTGAAAACCAGTTAACAACCTATTGATAAGTAAATAATATAATTATAGTAAAACGATGGAAAGTACAGTATATTTGGTGATATATACTACGTTATGGGCAATATTAGGTGCGGCTTGACAGGCGATCGGATTTTAATCAATTATTGGTTATCGCTACATGACACAGTTTCGGGACTGGAGACAGAAACACGGTTTGACAGGTGACTGAAAAACTGCATTCTAAACCGCATTCGGGGCGCGACAGAGTTTCGGGACTTGACAGACGGGCAGAAAAGTAGCTTTTTGAAACAGTTTCGGGGTTCGACAAATTTAAAGAAAGCGCTGAAACCCGCGAAAGGAGGGTGTCCCCATTAACAGGACAGCCAGAAAATTAACAGGACGGTGAAATCTTTAACAGGACGGGCATTTCTTCTAACAGGACGGCTTTCCGAGCAACAGGACGGACATTTCTTCCAACAGGGCGGCTTTCTGAGCAACAGGGCGGCGAAAAATTCAGCAGGGCGAGTGATAGCAGGCATTTGTGGCTGAATTAGATTTACGACTTGTGAGATTTTTAGAAGTAGCTTTGGGTTGCGAAATTGATTGAAAAAAATGAGAATAGTTTTAATGAAAAAAAATTGCCAATAACGGCAAAATACCACCGGGTTTCAGTAATTTATTGGCAGGAAATTAGTAATTTAAAAAGCAACTCTTTGCAGTAAGTTTATCGGGAAACTCCAGTCCTGACGATTTCTGTTATTCAAAAATTATTTGAATTGCTATCTTTTCTTCTCTATTTTCTACGGCTTTTTGTCTATTTTACCTTCCAAAATTACACGCATCAACAATGACAAAAAGCACATTCCTTCTTATTTTTATGGCATTCAGCTTTTTCGCTAACGGACAGGCTGATAGCACCACCATTTTCCCTATTCAGGAAGTAATTGTCACCTCGCAGCGTATTGCTCAAAATCAGGTAACCATTCCATACAGTGTAAATTCCATATGCCGCAAAGAACTGGATCAATTAAGTCCGCGCACCACGCCCGAAGCGCTGATGAGCAGCAGCGGTGTATTTGTACAGAAAACCAATCATGGGGGCGGCTCTCCTTTCATCCGCGGGCTGACCGGAAACCAGACACTGTTGCTGATTGACGGTATCCGGCTCAACAATTCGATTTACCGCTACGGTCCCAACCAATACATGAATACCATCGATGCTTTTTCTATCGATAAAATTGAAGTAGCCAAAGGAACAGGATCGGTGCAGTACGGTTCGGATGCGATTGGTGGTGCGTTGCAGGTATTCACTAAAGAACCGCTGCCAAATAACAAAAACAGGGAGTGGCATGGCAGTATTTTGGGCAAATACATGACTGGCGACATGGAAAAAACAACCCGCGGTGAGCTGGAATACAGTTCGCAAAAACTGGCAGCATTTATTGGCGGCACTTACCGCGATTTTGGCGATCTCATCGGTGGCCGGTCAACCGGAAAACAAAGTCCGTCGGGTTATAACGAATATGCCTTTGATGCCAAAATCGCTTTCGCGGTGAAGGACAACATTCAACTCACGCTGGCCAATCAATTCCTTCGTCAGGAGCAGGTACCGGTTTATCACAAAGTGGTGCTCGAAAACTACCAGCTCAACGAATTTGACCCGCAGCAACGAATGCTGACCTATGCCCGAATGAACATTAAGGGACGAAAACAACTGTTCGATCAGGTAAAAATTATTGCTTCGTGGCAGCAAGGTATCGAAGGACGCAGCAGCCAGAAAAACGGCAGTACTTTGCTGGTTTTGGAAAAAGACCAGATCAACACACTTGGCTTTACAACAGATGTTAGTTCCAAACTTAGCGACAAATGGACAGCCAACTCGGGCATCGAAATTTATCACGACCGGGTTAACAGCACGCGAACAGAACTAAATTCGGCGACCACTGGTTCGACGGTGGAAAAAAGAGGTTTATATCCTGACGATTCGAAATACAGCAGTTATTCCGTTTACACACTGCACCGTCTCGATTGGGGAAAATGGATTTTCGATGGCGGAATCCGCTTTAATTCATTCCGGATTAACATTAGCGATATAACTCTGGGCAGTGTCTCAATTTCGCCCGAAGCGCTTGTTTTCAATGCCGCGGCTATGTATAATTTCAATCAGTCGCATCATGTTTATACCACTTTCAGCAGCGGATTCCGCGCTCCGAATATTGATGATATGGGTACTCTGGGCATTGTTGATTTCCGCTACGAAGTACCGGCTTATAACCTGGAACCTGAAAAATCCCAGAACTACGAACTGGGCTACAAATTAAGTTTGCCCAAATTTTCGGGAACAATTGCCGCCTATTATATGGATCTCAATCAGTTAATAACACGGGTAAAAGTAGATGGCCAATTTATTGATGGTTACCAGGTTTACAAAAAAGAAAATGTGGAAGAAGCTTACATTCAGGGACTGGAAGCCACAATAAACTGGGAACTTTGTTCCCATTGGGAAATCAGCAGCAGTGTTTCGTACACTTATGGCCAAAGCATCACCAAAGAAGAACCACTGAGAAGAATTCCGCCCTTAAACGGAAGACTGGCCAGCACTTATAAATTAAAGAATTTTTTTACTATCGCCGAAATTCTCTACGCTACCAAACAAGACCGGCTGGCAGCTGGCGATAAAAGCGACAACCGAATTCCGGCTGGCGGAACACCCGGCTGGCAGGTGGCGAATCTTTATGCCGGTTATCAGCTGGCATCCTTCAAATTCAATGTTGGCATTCAGAATATACTCAACGAAGATTACCGCACACACGGGTCGGGCATTAACGGAGTTGGACGAAGCGCCTGGCTATCTGCCAAATGGGTATTTTAAGGGTGACTTTTCTGCAAAATCAGCAGTTGTCTTAAAAAAACATGAATGTTCGTTATCGCACCTAATTGGTTCTGCAAATGGGGCTTTGCCCCGAACTCTAATTACTTTTTTGTCTTAACTGGTTCGTCAGGCTCACCATCCAACAAAAAAGTAATCAAAAAAAAGTCAAGGCTATATTCGCTTCGCCCGAAAAACCAGCGTTTGACGGCTCACCGGACAAGATTAGTCCTCAAAAACCAGCTGCTTGCATTTCAGGTATAAGAACGGATAGTCATTTTAATTTATCCGCAAAGAAGCAATTGCATCAATATACCATGTCAACTTCACAATATTGCTGGTACAATTCGTTCAAATCAGTGTAATTCAATAGGAATTGTACTTCAATGTGTCAACTATTCATTGCTCCAAACGTAAGACTGTGCAAAAACTCTCTCAATTGTTAACATCTTAACTGCTTGATATTTTGCCATTAAGCTGGTTTCCGGTATCTTCAAGGTATATTGAAAAACCACCAATCATGCCACACGTTACCGGCGAAGAAAGAAATCAACTGTTTATGATCAGCATGGAAGAGATGGTGCCCAAAGATTCCTTTGTGAGGGCCATCGATTCATTCGTTGATGCCATTGATATGAAAAGCTTCGGGTTTGCCCATGTACAGTGCAAAGAA
Organism: Prolixibacteraceae bacterium; assembly: GCA_041736275.1. Lineage (GTDB taxonomy): Bacteria > Bacteroidota > Bacteroidia > Bacteroidales > Prolixibacteraceae > Aquipluma. Next base: position 93,788 of record JBGSUC010000070.1, on the reverse strand, counting down.
GAAGGCCGCCCTTCATTCCATCCATCTGTTTTATTAAAACTTTACCTGTATGGTTACCATTATGGAATCCGCACCTCGCGCAAACTTGAACGCGAAGCAGGTTTGAATCTCGAAGCCATGTGGCTCACCTCGTGCCAGAGCCCGAAATACAAAACCATTGCAGACTTCAGGAAAAACCACGCTAAAGCCTTCAGGCAGGTGTTCCGCAGTTTTATCAGGTTGCTCAAAGAATGGGATCTGGTCGATGGAAAAACTATTGCCATCGATTCGTTCAAGATCAGGGCACAAAACTCGCTCAAGAACAACCTGAACCACGCAAAAATAGACCGCCAAATTGGGTACATCGACAAAAAGATCACAGAATACGAATCTCTGCTTGACCAGTGCGACAGTGAAGAAGACCAGCTGGAATTGTTGAACAGAATAGAACTTCAGAAGCAGCGGAAAGAGGGCTATCTGCAGGTAGAAGATCAACTAAAAACAACGGGAGAAGAACAGGTTTCGCTTACCGATCCCGACTCCAGATCGGTAGTTTTCCAACGCAACAGTGTACAGGTTGGATACAATGTACAGGCTTCCATCGACTCGAAGAACAAACTGCTGGTGGAATACCAAACCGGCGATGTGAACGATACCCATGCACTTGCACAAATGGCCATTGCCTCAAAGGAAATCCTTCAGGTGGAACAAATGGATGTACTTGCCGACAAAGGCTATCATACCGGTGGGGAATTGATGGAATGCGAAAAGGAAAACATCACCACCTACGTATCGCCAAGGGCACCATCAACAAAGGAGAATGGCCTTTATCACGTAGCCTCGTTTGTGTACAACCGTGAAAAAGACACCTACACCTGTCCGGCAGGGGAAACACTCTCTACCAACAATGTCTGGTACAGCCATAAAAACCCCGGAAACAAACCTCCATTACGTTTTAGGCGTTACACCACTACTGCCTGCAAAAACTGCACGGGAAGGGACAAATGCACCAGGAAAACCGAATGGAAGGTCCATCGACCGAAGCGAATATGCCGATAGTATGGAACGGAACAATGCACGGGTAATGGCCAATCCCAACTACTATAGGCAACGACAACAATTGGCCGAACATCCTTTCGGAACCTTGAAACGACAGCGTGGGTTTATTTTTACACTCATCAAAGGGAAAGAAAAGGTTCTTGGAGAAGTAGGGTTGGAATTTATTGGGTACAACCTGACCCGGTGAGTCTCGATACTTGGGTTTATAGAATTGTGTAAAGCACTGAAAAAGTGCGCTTTGATTGTTTCAAATCTCGCGAAACAGTCTTTTTTAAGCCTTTTCAGGTTACTTTCTTTCAAAACCGATAAAATGCAAATTGATCAGGACAATGAAATTATCCCGCACACAGCCTTGAAAATGATTTTGTAAACCTATATTTATCGGTGCAATTCTAAAAATGGAGTTTTTGCACGAACTCACGTTGCCGGCAAGTGTAAGGGCGACACAGACTTATATGAAACCTAAGTATTCAAAGAATATAAATTATTATTCAGTATTAGGAGGACTAATGTTGCTTCTTATCGGAATATCTTGTAATTCTAATCCAAGTAATAAAGCAGATAAACAGACTATTTCCAAGTCAGACATAGAAAGCTATATTTCCAAAGGACAATTAAACGAATTATTCAATAATACAGATACGTTGAATTTTTCAATCAATTTATCAGGATCTATTTACAGACGAATTGATTTGGTTACATTTTTCAAAAAACAAGACACTATTTATGTTATACCAGAAATTAGAATGATCTTTGATAGTGACACAATTATATCAGCAAAAAAAAAATACATTAAATTAAGTAACAGACAAGATTTTGAAAGATTATTGATCAAGATTCATAAATTACAAGCAAAAAAGATAGATAATACGAATAAAGTTAAAATTTCTATCGGGGTATTGAATAAATGGGGATTTAACTACTCATTTGATAGAGACAGCCAAAACTTTATAGAAATAAAGGACTATTACTTAAACATTATGAATATTATCTATCCAGAAATAGAAGAATATAAAACATATGGAGCTGTCGAAATTGTTGACGACAAGGATAAATAACTGTTGGTAATAGCAGGTTACACGTGTTGGTTTTCAGGGCTTAACAGGAAAACAATCGGAAAACTCCCGACCTGTGTGGCGGAACGTTATAGCTAAATTAAGTACATACGAGCAACTGCTGAATATGCTAAAACAACCAAATAAAAAAGACACATGAGCAGGAACATAATTATTACTGGCGGCAACAATGGATTTGGTTATCACCTTGCCCAATCGTTGCTTGAAAGTGGAAATCTTGTAGCAGTTCTGGATTTGAATACCGATAATATAACACAGCTGGCTTCTGAAAATTTATTAGCGCTAAAATGTGATCTTACTGACCAATCGGAAATAGATAAATCGGTCGCGACTATACTTGAGAAATGGGATCGAATTGATTGTCTAATTAACAATGCCTGTCAAATTACATTTAGTCAATTTGAAACGAAGAGCTTGCCCGACATACAAAACGAATTTAATGTCAACTATTTTGGACATATACGCCTTATTAAAGCGTTACTACCAACGATGCAAAAGCAACAATCCGGAATTATCTACAATGTCAGTTCGAGTGTTGGCATTTCCGGCTTTGAAAGAATTTCGGCTTACGCTTCAACAAAGAGCGCCCTTGATACTTTGACCAGAACTCTAAATATCGAATTGAAAACTGATCATATTCAGGCAAAAATTATTTATCCAACGCTGATGAATACCAAATCTGCTTTACCTCTTGGAATTCCAACCCAAATGCTCGACGATCCCAAAAAGATCGCAGAAAAGGTTGTGAAAAAGATGTTTACAAATAAGTTCATTATTGTTCCTGATTTTAAAACTCTGCTTTTTATTTTTTTCACCCGTTTATTTCCATGTTTTACAGGAAGATTATTGAGTGGATTAACAAAAAAAAGTATAAATGCCACAACTCAAACATGACAGAAAAAGAAAAAATTAGCTATCCCAACGTGGACCAAAGCTGGGGAATTCTGGGAATTATGATTCTGATGTCTTGTTTGTTTGGTCCTGTTTTCATATTTCTGCCTGATTTTATTGGCAAGGAATTATCTTTTTTGTTGTATTATCTTTTAGCAACCGGAGCCTCTTTTTTGATTTTCCACCGCAGACGAAAAGAAAGAACAGGATTCAACTCTTATAACTTTTCGCTTAGCACACCTAAGATAATTGGATTGGTTTCCATTGGAGTAATTGCCATTCAAACAGGGTTAGTATCACCCATAGTTAATCTGATTCCAATGTCCGAATCGATCAAACAAATGTTTCTTGAATTCTCCAATCTGAAAGGAATATTTTCATTTATAGCCGTTGTTATTGCAGCGCCGATACTCGAAGAATTAATTTTCAGGGGAATTATACTGGATGGACTTCTGCGAAGATATTCGCCCGTAAAATCGATCCTGCTGTCTAGCGTGCTTTTTGGAATAATTCATTTAAATCCGTGGCAATTTATTAGTGCAATGACACTTGGAATTTTTTCTGGCTGGGTATATTACCGGACGAATAAATTAATCTTATCCATTATCATCCATTCTGCGAATAATCTGTTCGCCATTTCCGGTATCTATTTTATGGATTCGGAAACTATGCCTGATGAATCGTTAACCTCCTATTACGGTGGACTTACAAACTTCATTCTGGTTACTGCCGGAGCGATTATACTAACAGGATTTTGTATCTACTTTTTAAGAATCGAGTTTAATAAAATAGAAATCAATAAATGGCAACCTGCATCTCAGGAAGACTAATTGCGATTTTAGTTAAAAACCTAGAGTTGCATGCATCTGACATTTAAAAACTCTGCTCATCAATCTGCTCCACCCAAACCACTTGTTTTGTTGGGTAAGCTGCAGGTCCAAACTGGTTGTAGATTGCTACATCTGCCGCATCGCGACCAAATCCCACCGCAACATAGCCCTGCTTCCTGCCAGTCTGCACTGCATCGAAAGTATACCAGCTTCCGCCTACGTAGGCCTCAAACCACGCATGCAAATCCATGGGTTCCAATTTGTGAAGATATCCCACTACCATACGGGCCGGAATGCTGAGACTTCGGCACAATGCAATTCCGAGGTGAGCAAGATCCCGGCAGACACCCGACTGTTTGTAGTTAACTTCCACTGCTGACAGAGGGATATCGCTCGTGCCAGGCAAATATTTAATTTTTTCGCGCAGCCAGCTTTCAATTGCCAAAACCTGATCATAACCCGGCTTTTGGCCAGACGTGATTAAAGTTGCCATATCGCAAAAACGATCCGATTCACAATAACGACTTGGTAATAAATATCCCAGTACCGAATCAGGCAGATACGGGATTTCGATAAAAGCTGCTCCCGGTGCCTCCTCAAGGGAATTGGCGATCCTGACTTCGGCAGAAGTATGTATCTCAAATTTTCCCGGTGGGGCAATCAACCGTTGGCAAAGATTCCCATAAACGTCGGAGCACTCGAACACCGAAACAGATGGGGAAATCCGAAACAACTCACTTGCTACCCATTGATGCACTCCACTGCGTGGTCGTAACATCAGAATAAAAGGGGTTGGTACAGATATATCAAACGTCAATTCACAACTAACTCTTAGCCACATATTCAAATTCCTTGTAAGATAAAAACCCTTAACAGATCGGCCAATATCGGGATTTTTTAGACAGAAAAACATCCTGTCAGGAAGGCAAATATAAAAAAGATCAAACGGTGTTTATTTAACAAAACAGCAACACCAGGGTTAATTTATCCGGAAAGACACAGTTGAATCAAAATATCAGTTCAACTTCACAATATTGCTGGTACAATTCGTTCAAATCAGTGTAATTCAATAGGAATTGTACTTCAATGTGTCAACTATTCATTGCTCCAAACGTTAGGTAATAAAAATTGCATAAAAAGATACGAACAGAAAGCGCAATTTAAGACCGAAAACCAATGAATAAAACCAAATTCAAATACGAACTTTTTTTTGAATTATCTCCCGATTTACTGTGTATTGCCGGATATGACGGTTATTTTAAAAAGATCAACGCTTCAGTTTCAAAACTTTTGGGTTATACCATGGAAGAGTTGTATGCACGGCCTATCAACGATTTTGTACATTGTGCCGATAAGCGTTCAACCCAACAGGCACGAAATGAATTGACCAAACATAAACCACTTTATAATTTCGAAAACCGGTATGTAAAGAAGAATGGCGAAATTGTATGGCTATCATGGACTTCGCTGCCGGTTGAAAGCGACCAACTGGTTTTTGCCATTGCAAAAGATATAACCCATGTAAAAAAACAGGAGGCCGACAGAAGCAACCTGCTTACCAACCTTGCAAATACAAACGAAGATCTCAAGCAGTTAACTTATACAACCTCACATGATTTAAGGTCACCTGTTAATAATTTACTGGCAGTACTGGATTTACTGGATATTTCGAAAATAAACGACGAGGAAGCAACCGAATTAATACATATCGTAAAACTATCAGGAGAGTACTTAAAAGAAACGCTCGACAATTATGTGGATGCTTTAAGTGAGAAGCACGAGAAACTTGCCAGTCTGGAAAAAGTAAACTTAAACACAAGCCTGAATAAAGTTCTTCGATCGATTAATTCGTTAATTGAAACTTCCAGGGTAACCATTCACATTGATTTTTCGGAATTGGAAGAAATTAGATTTAATAATGCCTACATGGACAGTGTATTTTTAAATTTACTTACCAATTCAATAAAATACGCCCGTCCCGACACCTTGCCTGTTATTACTATTCGTTCGGAAAAAGTGAACGGAAGAGATCAGATAACCTTTGCAGACAATGGTCTGGGCTTCGATATGGAAAAAGTGAAGGATAAAATTTTCGGGCTGCATCAAAAGTTTCACGACCATAAAGACAGCAAAGGAATCGGACTCTATTTGGTTCACAACCACATTTCGGGTTTAGGAGGAAAAATCAGCGTTGAGAGCAAAATTAATGAAGGTGCAAAATTCATCCTATCGTTCAAAAGACATAAAAAATAAAACGTTTATGCAATTGTTCTGTCCCGATTGTTTAATAAATCAAGATAATCTAACAACCCAGTGATTAAATCATTTTAAGCTTTAAACACTATGAAACTATTTGACTCATCGCTTTTACTTCGGATTCCCGTAGTTATCATTTTGCTTATGCACAGCGTTCCGGGTATGTTTAATAATGGGATTAATGATTTTGGAAACCTCTATTTAAATCAAATTGGCTTCGCCCCTGTCGGACTATACCTTGCCTGGGCCATTAAACTTTCGCACCTTGTTTGTGCCGCTTGTCTTTTATTCAACAGGTATATCAATTGGGCTTCGGTCGTCACTATTTTTGTTTTAATTGCGGGAATTATCCTGATCCATTATAAAGAAGGTTGGTATGTTGTTGGCGGAGGACGTAATGGGATGGAGTTCAATTTTCTGCTGATTTTTGTTTTGTTCAGCATCATGCGGCTAAACAGTTCAAAGAAAACAACTGCTGCCCAGTAATACCGATAAAAAACTCAACGTTTGATCCATTTTTTTAAGAAAAGCAGTACAACTCAGTATGTGCCTGACAAAACAGGAAGTCAACAAAATGGCAGAAATGATGTTTAATAATCCATAAATAATCAGGAGAATTATCATGTCAAATGCTGGGATTGTTTTGTTTTATTTTTTTCATGGTTTGTGAAACAGATGAGCAAAAACAATCTTTTATAAATCAACGAATATGAAAGAAATAGTCAAAGAATACAGCAACGGAGAAATAACTGTCGTCTGGAAACCAAACACATGCATCCACTCTGGAATTTGTTTCAGGGGTTTACCAAATGTATTCGACCCAAGAAAAAGGCCATGGACCAATATCGAAGGAGCTTCAACCCATGAGATTGTGGAACAGGTGAATAAATGTCCGTCAGGTGCCTTGAGTTATTTCAGGAACAATGCTGAAATAAAGGAAAATGTTCCTGGAAATACGATTGAGGTATCCAATGATGGTCCACTTTTAATTCATGGGAACTTTAAGCTCATGTCAAATGGAAGAGAAGAATACGTGCAAAATACGACTACCGCTTTATGCAGATGCGGTTCCTCAGGAAACAAACCATTTTGTGATGGTTCGCATCTACGGATAAGTTTTAAAGGCTAAGCGGGAAAATCAATTTAAAGCAGACAGAATAATAAAGTTCACATCTATTTACGAGATTCTTCCGTTCAGTTTAATAAATCAAGTTTCGTAATTGCTTCCAGTCCATTTGACTCCCGATGGTTTATCTTTCAGGGAACCTACACTTTATTCTTAAAAAAACATCGTCCTATTTTTGTTTTCGAATGATTCTATTATCTTGTTTAGGCAGTTGTGATTATTTAGCTGTCAATTTAAATAAGGGAAAGATGATTTCAGAAAGCAGTCTCGAGAAACTTAAAATTTTAGCCGGAGCCGCCAAATACGATGTGTCGTGCGCTTCGAGCGGAACCAAAAGAAGCAATACCAATGGCGGAATTGGCAATGCATCGGCATGGGGCATTTGTCACAGTTTTACTGAAGACGGACGTTGTGTATCGCTATTGAAAATCATGCTAAGTAACTACTGCATTTACGATTGTGCTTATTGCATCAACCGCAAAAGCAACGACATTCCGCGTACCTCGTTTACTCCCGACGAAATTGCCAACTTAACCATCGAATTTTACCGCCGAAATTACATCGAAGGTCTTTTCCTGAGTTCGGGAATTTTGCGAAATCCTGATCACACGATGGAACAAATGGTTGGTGTAGCTAAAAAATTACGCATCGAACACAAATACAATGGGTACATTCACCTGAAAGCCATTCCGGGTGCCAGTCAGCAGCTAATTAATGATGCCGGGCGATGGGCCGACCGGCTAAGTGTGAACATCGAGATTCCTACTGAAACCAACCTGAAGATTCTTGCTCCTGACAAAGATTTCAGAAGCGTGCTGGAGCCTATGAAAATGATTTCGAACGGAATTGCCGAAGCAAAGGAAGAGCGAAAAAATCACCGTAACGCTCCTCGTTTTAGTCCATCTGGACAAAGCACCCAGCTGATTATCGGTGCAACTAACGATACCGACCACACCATTTTAAAACTGTCATCAGCTTTATATACCCGCCGTGATCTGAAACGGGTTTATTATTCGGGTTACATTCCGGTAAACAGCTACGACAACCGACTTCCGGTACTGCCCGCTCCCCCACTCCGCCGCGAGCACAGGCTTTATCAGGCCGATTGGCTGATGCGCTTTTATGGTTTCCGAAGCGATGAGATTGTGAGTACCGAAAACCCGAATCTCGATCTGGAACTCGATCCTAAGGTGACCTGGGCATTGCGTAATCCGCACTTGTTTCCGGTTGACATCGACAAAGCCGATCCGCTAATGCTGCTCCGGGTACCCGGAATGGGCACACATTCGGTACAACTGATTCTGGCTGCCCGCAAATTCCAAAAATTAAATTCGGCACATCTGCAAAAAATGGGCGTAGTAATGAAACGTGCCCGTTATTTTATAACCTGCAACGAACTTCGTTCACAAAACATTCAGGAATTGAAACCTGAGTTTGTCCGCCAGCTTTTGCTCGAAAAGAAACCGGTCGGTTCAGATGGTGCCATACAGTTAAAGTTGTTTCACCCGATGATGCCAGCGCTGAAATCGTAGACAGTTATCAGTACCGGTAAGCAACGGGAAATGTTTCGGGTTTCGACTAACTCGCAACACCCAATACGAAAAGCATGAATATTTTTTCATTCGACAACACTTTTGAAGGATTACTGACTTTAGTTTTTGAAAGCTACAGCAGACAACAGTTTCCCGATGAAATCCTTTCAGGAGAAGGAAGTCAGAATGTGTTGTTTGGTTCGACCATTACAATTGTTACCGATGACCAGAAGGCTGAACGTGTTTGGAATGGAATTGTGGCGCACTCTTCAGAAGAAAACGCACACCGGATTTATCGCATTTTTCTTTCAGGATTAACGGACACACCTCTGTTGCTTTTGAAATACATCCAGTTGATTATTGATTCTAAAATCAATCAGGAGACCAACTTTGCCAATTCGTTGGTAGTGGAAACAAATAAACTGCATCAGAAAGTTTGCAAAGAAGCTCACCGAATACAAATGTTCGTAAGGTTTCAGAAAACAATTGAAGGAAGTTATTACGCCTCGTTTGCGCCCAATTATGATGTACTTCCTCTTTGTATTCCACATTTTAAAGACCGGTATGCCGACCAGACCTGGATTATTTATGACCTGAAACGCAATTATGGGTTTTGGTATGACCTGAAAAATGTATCGAGGGTTGTGTTCGACGATCTGAAAGTAAATCCGCAAAACGGACAGTTACATGCTTCTCTGCTGGCCGAAGACGAAAAACTCTTCCAGCAACTGTGGAAACAGTACTTCAAAAGCATTTGTATTCAGGAACGGAAAAATGATAAAGTGCACCGGCAGCTATTACCGAAACGATTCTGGAAGTACCTTCCTGAAAAAGGAGTGCTCTGAAAATTTCCCTTTTGTGGGTTAAAGTGCTCTGCCAGATTATTTTCCGCCATGTTTGACCAGTATATCTTTCAGTATATTCCGCGTTATGTCCGGAAATTTAATTTCGAGCGGCTTGCAATTCGCTATCCAGTCAATAAGCACCGGGGCTGAATCGGAAAAATGATCAAGAACCTTTATGCCCAATGATTTGAGGTAAGCAGCATTGCAATACTGCTCGTATTGCTTTTTCATCGGGATAACGCACAACTTTTTGCCCATGTAAATGGCCTCGGCCGGACCTTCGAAACCGGCAGTGCATATTAATCCGGTGCAACTCAGGAAACTGTTGGTGAACTCTTCGAGCGAAACGGGTTGAAATTGAATGTTACCGCTGGTATATTTCGTTTTCGAATGTTTAGAAAAAACCTGCCATTCGATACCCGGAATACTGGATAAAACATCCTGGATCTGCTGATCACTATATGCAGGAAGATAAACCGTGTAGTGCGGCTTAAGACTCGATTCAGCATTTCGGATGTCGTGACGAATGACAGGAGGGAAAATAGCAGGTGAGAATGACTTAAAATTAAAACCATACTTATGGCTTGCCGGAGCATAGTGCTTCAATATATATTTTCCAACAATATCAGTGAATTCAGGTTTAGGTGCGGAAGAATGCAAAACAGCATTTTGATGACTTAGCCCGATGCATTCCTTATTTCGAAGTTTGCAGGCCCAGGCAGTAACCGGTTCGAAATCGCAGATAACCAAATCGTATTTTTTTACCGGCAGACTCCTGATATCTTTTAAAAACTGCTTCACAGGCATTTCCCATATCGTTTTCCAAAGATCAACCCCGCCCTTTTTCCCGATTATAAAGCTTAATCCTGAAAACTGATAATCAATTCCGAACGGAACCTTCAGGTCAGCCTGAGTGCCACTGACCAAAACATCTGTGTCAGCCAGTGATTTCAGAATGGGCACAATTTCCGTAGCCCGGGCCAGGTGCCCGTTACCTGTTCCCTGTATGGCGTATAGAATTTTCATCGTTTTATTGGTGGATGTTGATTTCACCAAATTTACTTAAAAGAATGCTGCAACAGCAAGTTCTTCTACGATTGACTTATACATTTGCTTTTTATCCGGAATATAAAGTTCGTCATTCGGCGATTCGATCTCTTCTTCCAGATTATCCGGAACAAAATAGTTCAGTGTCCAGTTTCCATCTGTACATTCGGCAGCAGAAAAATGCTCGACCCAATCGCCGCAATTGATGTACCGGACCGAACCTTTGTCTGTAGAAATCGATTTATCAACCGGAATGTGTGTATGGCCGCAAATCACCAGATCAACATTCTTGCTGATTGCTGCATTGGCAATGGCTTTCTCGAAATTGGTCAACACTTCTTTCCGTTTAGAAATCCTGTCTTTCATCGATTTGTACAGAATCATTTCCTTTCCGCTGAAAACTTTCAGAAATATGTTGATGAATTTATTAAACAGCGTAAGAAAACCATAAGCGGCAGCACCCAGCTTTGCCAGCCAGGGCGAATGATGGATGATGTGATCGAAAACATCGCCATGAAAAATCCAGGTTTTCTGATTATTGATGGTTAGTTCGAGTTGATTGACAATGCTGAAATTTCCAAGTTTGGTGTTGTTGAATTTCCGAAAAACATCATCATGATTACCAGTGATGTAGACAACCTGAACTCCCTTTTCGATCATTTTCAACAGTTGCCGGATAACCTTTAAATGTGCCTTTGGGAAATAACTTCGGCTAAAACGCCAGGTATCAATAATGTCGCCATTTAAAACCAGGGTTTTAGGCTGGATGGATTTTAAATACTTAAGCAGGGGTTTTGCTTTGCTGGCCAGAGTTGCCAGGTGAAAGTCTGAAATTACTGAAACATCTAATTTTCTCGTTGTACTTTGCATAAAGCATTTGCCTTAATTACGAACCAAAGTACCAACAACTTTATTACAATACGATTAATATTAAGTGAATTCCCGAATAAAAGATTAAACTTCAATTAAATTTGGCAGAAAAGGATTCAGGAATAAACAGATTTTAATCACTGAAAAATCGCTGGATAAGATTTAATTCTCCGACCTTAAAACATTATTTTGAATCATTACAAATAATCCATATTTCAGCTATCTTGCGCCATATTTGATAATTGATCTGTCAATAATTGATCGGAAATGACAAGCAATTTTTTTGATCATATAGCCCATGAATTCGAGCGACCATTTCAGAATCCTGTATTGGTCTTTTCGGTCATTCTCTTTATTATTTTGCTTTCCCCAATCTTGCTCCGGAAGCTAAAAATTCCGGGCATTATCGGTTTAATCATATCAGGAGTAATTATTGGACCTCACGGAATTAATGTACTCGAACAAAATTCAGCAGTAAAACTCTTTTCGACTATCGGATTGTTGTACATCATGTTTATTGCCGGATTAGAGCTCGACTTAAAAGAGTTTCAGCGCAATAAAAACAAAAGTCTTATTTTTGGATTTCTGACCTTTACCATCCCTTTGGTAATCGGATTTCCGGTTTGTTATTATTTACTAAACTACAGTTTCACCGCCAGTTTACTCATTGCCAGTATGTTTTCGACACACACACTGGTATCGTACCCAATTGTAAGCAAATTAGGCATTTCAAAAAACGAGGCAGTAGCCATTACGGTTGGAGGAACGATTCTTACTGATACTGCCGTACTTATTTTGCTGGCAGTTATTTTAAGTTCGAACAAAGGCGATCTAAGTATATCATTCTGGACTCAGCTTGCAGGTTCGCTGGCTGTATTTTCAGGCATCATGTTCTGGATTATTCCCAAGGTAACTACCTGGTTTTTCCAGAAACTTGAAAGTGAAAAAACATCGCATTACATATTTGTACTTTCGGTTGTCTTTTTTGCAGCGTTTCTCGCCGAACTGGCAGGTGTTGAACCAATAATAGGAGCTTTCGTCGCTGGCCTGGCACTAAACAGGCTTATCCCTTACTCTTCAACACTAATGAACCGAATCGAATTTATTGGCAACTCCATATTCATTCCTTTTTTCCTTATCAGCGTAGGAATGCTGGTTGATTTGTCTGTCCTAACCAAAGGCACAACAGCCATAATAATTGCAGTGACTTTATCTCTCGTGGCAATTACAGGCAAGTGGCTTGCTGCATATTCCACCAGTTTTATTTTTCGTTATTCCAGGGATCAGCGCAGGTTAATCTTCGGATTAAGCAGTTCACATGCTGCGGCTACCCTGGCCGTTATAATGGTGGGCTTTCAAACAAAGATCATTGGTGAATATGTACTTAACGGAACCATTTTATTAATTCTGATCACTTGCATGGTTGCCACATTGGTTACTGAAAATGCATCCCGGAGTATCCTGACTTCAGAAAACGATGAACCGGAAGCAAAAAATCCAATTTCAGAAGACGAACACATCATGATGCCAATTGCTAATTTGAACAACATGGAAAAATTGCTCGAACTGGCTGTTTTCATCAAAAACAAAAAATCGTCGAACCCAATTACAATCCTTTCGGTTGTTCCCAATAACGAGGAAGCGGAAACGAACCTTATAAAGGCACGAAAAAATCTGCAATCGCTTGTCAAAATTGCATCGGCCAACGAAACAAAGGTGAATATTATCGCCACAATCGACCATAACATTGCCGGTGGAATCATTCGTGCATCTCGCGAAATAATGTCAGATACCATTATGATTGGATGGCCGGGAAAAACCGGTATAATTGAACGGTTTATTGAAACAAAAACAGCATCGATTGTCTCCCGAACGAGCAAGGCAATTTACATTTGTCATTTTGAGCATTCGCTTACCGGACACAAACGATTGATTGTGGTTTGTCCGCCTCTTGGAGAACTTGAACCTGGTTTTGGAATCTGGTTAACGCGCATTACCAACCTCTCGAAAGAATTAAGTACAGGAATATTTTTCCATTGCAATGAAAAATCGAAATCCACGATTCAGGATTTCCTGAAAGCACAAAAAATAAGTGCAGGCATTTCGTTCTCGAAAGAATTTAATCTTCAGGATCTGGAACACCTGCAAAAACTGATTCTACCCGACGACTTACTCATTTATATTGCTGCACGCCGAAACTCGATCTCGCACGACAATTGTATGGAGAATATTCAGGATAAGCTCGATAAACAATTTGTTTCAACCAGTAAAATTGTTATTTATCCAAGAAGTCGGCACATTGACGGCAAATACACCGAATATGGCGATATGAATGCCGAATCTTTCAATCGTGGGTTCGAAAAAATCCAGAAAATAAGAAGGGAATTGGGAGAAATTATCAAAGGAGATTACAAAGAAAAATCCTGAAAGTTTTACTTCTGCTGAACTCACGTTATAGCTCAACCAACAACTTGTTCAAAACCGAATCCATTCGTGCCATATTTTCATTGGAAAAGCCTTGTCTGAAAATGAATTATTTCCGGATAACCTAAGGATCAACCCAAATTCCAACATTTTCATTGCTCAATTTCAAAAGGTAAGTATTTCCCGATTTTTCTATGGAAAGAGGTGCAATCTTAGTTATCAAATTCAATGCATCTTCAATTGGTGTATCTAAAGCATAAACACCAGAAAATCGGTATTGCCCAACTTGTTCATCCACAATAAGTATTTGTACCTTGTAAATATTTTCGAGATCTTTCACAAGTTCCGTAAGCGTAATATTTCTAAAAACAAGCCTTCCTGACAATTCTGAATATGAATTTGGATCGATGTTTTTTCGATTGATAATTTCGTTTCGATCCGAATTCCATTCTCCAACTTCATCGGCATTTATAATGGCCGATTTATCAACATCAAATTTTTTGGTGTAAAAGAAAACTTTGCCCTGATCGACCGAAACTGATTCTTTATCGGGTTTGTCTGCATCTGCAAAAAACGTTGTACCTAAAACCATAATTCGTGTATTAGGCAAGCTCACTTTGAATGGTTGTTTTGCATTAAGGATTACCTCAAAATAAGCTTGTCCTTTGAGAAAGACAACGCGTTCGTCTCCGTTGAATTTCTCAGGATATTTAAAATATGCATGCTTAGCCAGAATAACTTTTGTACTGTCGGGAAGATAAATGACCTGCCGGTTTGTCGCCGTAACTTCTTTCCAATTCACATCAGGAACTATCGATAAAATTGCCTTAGCCACAAAAAAGGTGAGGAAAACTGCGGCAGCGCTCAATTGTGCGTGGCGTAAAATTCGTTTTATCTGAATCCGACGGGTAACTTTTTGCAAGGCCCGGTGTTCATCGGGCTGAAATCCGGCTTTAACCGATTTACCAATACGAACGACTTTCCACAATTCATTGTACTGATTCCTGTTTTCTTCAGATTCTGACAGCCAATCTTCAAGAGAAGTTCGTTCTTCCGGAGAAAGTTGGGTTTCAAACGAAGCTATAATTCTATCGAAAGGAAAGTTGTTCATCACAGTTCTTTGGAATGATGATCCTGCCCGCTCTAAAATCCCCCAAACAAAAACCATTTTTTTTAATTGGGAATGAGGAAATGGAGCAAAACCAACCCCGCAGGCAACAAATGCAAAACAGGTTTCAATTCGGTCCGAAGCTTTGTAACCGCAATCGCAACCTGATTTTCAACAGTTTTTACTGAGATATTCAGTATTTCGGCCACTTCCTTTTGCTTCATTCCTTCAACTTTGTGCATAATAAATATTTGCCGGCATTTTTCAGGAAGGTTAGCAATAGCTTTGTTCAGGTAAGGCATAATTTGATCGAGCGCCGAACGATCTTCCTCCGCAGATTCAGTAATCAAATTTGAATAATAATTCTGATGGCATTTTTTTCGGTTCGTCTGGTTCCGGATCGTTTTCAGGCATTCGTTGTAAGTCGATTTAAAAAGATACGACCTGAGGTTTTCAGGAATGGTTAATTTACGTCTGTTTTCCCAAAATCGAACAAACATGCGCTGCACAGCTTCTTCCGACTCATCTTCGTCGTGCAAAAATACCAGCGCAAAACGACACAATTCCTTGTAATAAAAAATGAAAAGCTCATCAAAAGCATTTTTATCACCTTTCTGGATTAGTAGAATTTGATCCGGATTTTTCAAAACGTTTGAATTAAGCGAGACAAATATGCAGAACCAAATTTGTTTTTACAAAACATTTAAAACATAAACTTCCTGAAATAATAAAGGCCCCTGTTTCCAGAGGCCTAATGAGTTTTAAACTGATTCCAATAAAGGAAAATAAAAATTGAATTAAACGGCTTTATGCTATTTTCATCGCAAAAGCTTTGGTAAGAATATCGGGATACATGTCCATAAAGTTTTCAAAACACCATTCTTTCAGATGCATGATCTCCGATTCACCCACCCAGTTAATACACTTTGCCAGTTCTTTCCTGAATAAATCGCGGCTAAAACTAACTTTAGGTAAAATAACTTTAGCGTACTCTAACATTGTGTTTGTTTTTATTGTTTCTGTAACTGTTGTATGAAAATAACGAAATTTTATGTACCAAGGTATGTTCAAAATCATCATTAACAGAGTTTAACTTAGCCATCCGGAACATTAACAAATAAGACATTGAAATACAACCGGATATCTATTTTCTGTTAAAACTGTTTCAAAACATTTTTGATGACATAATTATCTGACACAAAACAACAGCTTAAAAATTACGATTCAATTGCAATCGAATTAATAAAATCAGAAACTTTTTGCTCTATTGTTTCGGGTCCTTCCAGTGCTTTAACAAAAGCGCTGCCAATGATTGCGCCACTGGCATATTGGCAGGCATTCCCAAAAGTTTCGGCATTCGAAATTCCAAAACCAATCAGTCGGGGATTTTTCAATCCTGCTGTGTTTATACGCTCGAAATAGCTTTTCTGAAAATCGGATACACTCGATTTGGCTCCGGTTGTTGAGTTGCTCGAAACCATGTAAATGAATCCTGAAGAAACCTCGTCAATCACTCTCAGTCTTGCGTCATTGGTTTGTGGTGTAATCAGGAAAATATTGTGCAGATTGTACGCTTCAAAAACAGATTTGAATTCCTCATTATATACGTCAAGTGGCAAATCAGGGATAATCAGTCCGTCGATTCCTGTTTCATTGCATTTTTTACAAAAAGCTTCTACTCCATACTGAAGAACCGGGTTGATGTATCCCATTAAAATAAGTGGGATATCAACCGTTTGCCGAATGTCTTTCAGTTGGTCGAACAGTTTACGAATGCTCATTCCATTTTGAAGCGAAACCAGGCTGCTATGCTGGATTACTGGTCCATCAGCCACCGGATCGGAAAAAGGCATACCAATTTCAATCAGATCGACTCCGTTTTTCACCAATTCCTGAATTACGGGTACAGTATCACCAAGTTTAGGGTATCCGGCTGTGAAATACACCGAAAGCACCCGTTCTTTTTTCTCCTGAAAGAGTTTATTTATTCTGTTGTTCATTGTTAATTTATTAGCTGTGTTTAAATTTTGTGGGCCAACTCTAAAAACCAAACATCCAATGAGCTGGTCATCCCGAATTTATTTCGGGATCTGCCATCAGAATGTTGAGATCCTGAAACAAGTTCAGGATGACTCCAGTTGTGATCATTCTAATATCCAAAATGATTTAAATAGGTTTCCATGTCTTTATCACCTCTTCCGGAGAGATTGATAACGGTCACTTCTTCGGGTTTGAGCTTAATTTTTTTGAGTATGGCAAGAGCATGAGCCGATTCCAATGCCGGAATAATCCCCTCCAGTTGAGTCAGTTCCAACGCGGCATCAAGCACTTCGGCATCAGTTGCCCACATGTATTTGGCACGCCTGGTTTTAAACAAATTTGCATGCATCGGGCCAATTCCGGGATAATCCAACCCTGCCGAAATCGAATACGGTTCGGTAATCTGACCATCATCGGTTTGCATCAGGATTGAACGTGAACTGTGCAAAACACCAGGAGAACCAAGTGTTAGCGTTGCTGCAGTTTCTGGTGTATCAACGCCTTTACCGGCAGCTTCAACTCCAATGAGCTCAACATTTTCCTGATCGAGAAAGTGATAAAACGCACCGGCAGCATTGCTTCCTCCACCCACACAGGCAATTACTCGATCTGGATTTTCCTTGCCTGTTTGTTCGTCTAACTGCCAACGGATTTCTTCTGAAATAACAGCCTGAAAACGTGCGACCATGTCGGGATACGGATGCGGACCAACTACAGATCCAATAATGTAATGTGTGTCAACCGGATTGTTAATCCAGTCGCGCATCGCTTCATTGGTAGCATCTTTCAATGTTTGGTTTCCGCTTAATGCCGGAATCACTTCGGCACCCAACATACGCATCTTCTTCACATTAGGCGCCTGACGTTCAACATCAACAGCTCCCATGTAAACAATACACTTAAGGCCCATCAGCGCACAAACAGTCGCGGTTGCCAATCCATGCTGACCAGCACCTGTTTCAGCAATAATGCGTTGTTTTCCGAGCTTTTTGGCCACCAGAATTTGTCCAATTGTATTGTTAATCTTATGCGACCCAGTATGGTTTAAATCTTCGCGCTTCAGGAAAATTTTACTCTGGTATTTTTCTGAAAGACGTTTGGCAAAATACAGGGGAGATGGCCTGCCAACGTAATTTTTCAGTAAGCTGATATTCTCCTGTCTGAAATCGTATGAGTTTATTATATCGAGGTACTTCATCCGAAGTTCTTCTATATTCGGCACCATCATTTCGGGGATGTAGGCACCTCCGAACTCGCCGTAATAACCTTTTTCGTTGACCTGATAATTCATATTGTAATAGATTTTTAGATTGCTAATATTTTGTTGCATTATATTGTCAGAGTCCGGTCACTCTAAACTTGTTTCAGGGTTGCCTTTGCAAAGAGTGCCGAAACAAGTTCGGAATGACTCTTATTCAAAATTAATTTCCAAAAGACCAGACCTTATTTCTTCAAAAAACATTTTTACTTGTTCAATATTTTTTATTCCCGGACTGACTTCGAATCCGCTGTTAATATCAAGTCCGCGCCATCGTGGATGATCAAAATGCCGGATCGATTCCAGATCATTTGGCCCAATACCTCCACTCAGAAAAAACGGAGTTTCGTCCTTATAATTTTCCAGTAATTTCCAGTTAAACTTTTCACCGGTTCCACCAGGCAAGTTCCCTTTTGTGTCGAACAAAAAATAGTCGCAAACTCCCGAATAGGCCTTCAGTTTATTAAAGTCAAACTGTTCGTCAACCGAAAATGCTTTAAAAACAGTTATTCCGGAGTCCTTAATCTGTCTACAATATTCCACACTTTCGTTACCGTGCAGCTGTGCCACATCCAACTTCCATATCTGGCATACTTCAAGCACTTTTTCCGGCGTTTCGTCAACAAACACACCCACTTTTTTTACCGAATCAGGAACAACAGATAAAACTTCTACCGAAGGTTCGAAACCAACAAAGCGCTTACTTTTCTGATAAAATATAAGTCCGATAAAATCAGGCAATGCTTCCAACACTCCTGAAATATTTTCAGGATCGCGCATTCCACAGACTTTTATTTTCAGTTCCTTCATTCTTGTATTTTTAAAATACGAATTCATCCTTAACTCATCCCGAATTTATTTCGGGATCTCTAGTTCAACCTGGAAAGATCCTGAAACAAGTTCAGGATGACTGGCTGCAATTAATTATTTCAATTTTCCAATAAACTCAGCACAGGCTTTACCCGGATTGTCGGTTTTCATAAATGTTTCGCCAATCAGAAAACCTTTAAATCCTGCAGCTCGAAGCGTTGCAATACTCGCCGGATCTGAAAGTCCACTTTCAGATATCTTCACAAACTGTTCAGGAATCAGTTCACTCAGGCTAACGGAAGTCTGAACATCCACTTCAAATGTTTTTAGGTTACGGTTGTTTACGCCAACCAAATCAACCAACGGGTTTAGTTTATCCAATTCTTCAGCGCTGTGTATTTCAACCAGAACTTCGAGCCCGATTTCTTTGGCTGTTTCTGTTAATTCGAGCAACAAACTTTTGCTTAGACTTTCAGCAATCAGTAAAATAACATCGGCACCATGTGCACGCGCTTCGTAAATCTGATAAGCATCGAGCATAAAGTCTTTACGCAAAATCGGCGTATTCGGATTTGCCCATCTAGCTTTGGCCAAATCATCAAACGAACCTCCGAAAAAACGATCATCAGTCAAAACCGACAAGCCACTGGCTCCAGCAGCAACATAATCAGCAGTAACTTCCGATGCTTCGGCAGTATCGTTAATAACGCCTTTCGAAGGCGATTGTGTCTTAAACTCAGCAATCACTCCACTTGCTCCTTCTGCAAGCAAAGCAGCTTTCAGAGAATTGGTTTTCCTGTTAAAATAAGGAGATGCTTTTAATTCTTCCAACGTAACCTTGCTTTTAGCTTCTGCAATCTCGGTTCGTTTATGGTTGTTTATCTGATCAAGTATGTTCATAATTCAAGTTTCAGGTTGCGAGTTACGCATAACGTGGAACTCGTAACTTTCAGGATTAATATTAATAATTGTACTTCAAATGATTATTGGTTCAATTCAATTAGTTTTCTAAACGCCGCCAACGCCTTTTTGCTTTTGAGTGATTCGGATGCTTCGGCGACACAATCAAAAAGCGATTTTTCGGGTGAAACGCACTGAATTCCAAGAGCGGCATTGGCAATCACAACATTTTGCTGTGCTTGTGTACTGGTTCCTTCCAATACACTTTTAAATATCACGGCAGCGGCCTCAACTGTTTCTCCACCATATAATTCCTTCTGGCTTAGTCCGGTAAATCCAAAATCTGCAGGTGATAAATTGTCTTCGGTAATATTCGAAACAAAACGGGCATCGCCGGTAAGCGAAATTTCGTCGTAGCCATCCAGACTATTTACAATGATGTAGTTTTGCCCGCTTTCCTGAAAAACCTGATGATAAAGATCCATTACATCGAGGTCGTAAACACCTACCAATTGGTTTTGGGGAAATGACGGATTAATAATTGGTCCCATCATATTAAATAGTGTTTTTACTTTCAAAGCTTTACGCACCGGACCAACACTTTTCATTGCCGGATGAAATAGCGGAGCATGCAGGAAACAAATACCTGCTTCCTCAACTTCTTTGCGCAATTTTCCCTGATTGTTACTGAATTTATATCCGAAGTATTCAAACATGTTAGACGATCCGCTAACCGATGATAATCCGTAATTACCATGTTTGGTTACTTTAATACCGGCACCGGCAATTACAAAAGCACTTAACGTTGAGATGTTGAATGTATCCTTTCCGTCACCTCCGGTACCAACCACATCAATGGTGTTATATTCTGAAAGATCGATTGCCACGCATAATTCGAGCAAAGCCTGCCTGAATCCGGCCAATTCTTCTGCTTTTATACGGCGCATTCGGAAAACCGTCAGAAAAGAGGCAATCTCAGCATCAGAAAATTGTCCTTCAGCAATGTGAACAAGCATTTGATGTGCTTCAGCCTTTGTTAATGTATTTCCTGTAAACAGGTGATTTAATGTATCTTTCATTTCTTGTTTTGTTGAGGGTTACAGGTTATGAATTAACACACAACCCGTAACGATTTTAATTTCACTTCTTCAACCAATTTGCAATGATTTGTTCGCCAAGCGGAGTCAATACCGATTCCGGGTGAAACTGAACACCTTCAACATCATATTCAGTATGTTTCATTGACATGATCATACCTTTGTCGTCGTAACTGGTTACCTGCAGGCAATCCGGAAGTCCTTCCTGATTAACGATCCAGGAATGATATCGTCCCACCTGAAAAGTATCCGGAAGTCCTTCAAAAATAGTTGTACTCGTTTTGGTTACCGAAACCGGTGTAGCAATTCCGTGCAAAACGCGATTCATGTTGGTAAGTGTACCGCCAAAAGCCTCACCAATAGCCTGATGACCAAGACAAACGCCCAAAATACTCTTCGTTGGTGCAAACTTACGGATAATATCCAGCAACAATCCGGCTTCTTCCGGAATTCCGGGGCCTGGCGACAACACAATTTTATCGTATACTTCGAGCTCTTCAAGAGCAATTTCGTCGTTCCTGAAGACATCTACCTGCAGACCTGATATCTTCTTGATGGCATGCACCAGATTGTAGGTGAACGAATCGTAATTATCTATGACTACTATTTTCATGATTGTATAAATTTCAAGTTTAAAATTCCGGCTTCAACAAGCTCAGCCACCGGCGCATTAATTAATTTTACTGAATACTGGAACTGAACACTCAATTAATCTCTTTTGCCATTTCAAGCGCCTTTTTCAGAGCACCCAGTTTGTTGTTTACCTCCTGAAGTTCACTCTCTTCCTGCGAATCGGCCACAATACCTGCTCCCGCCTGATAATAAAGAGTATTTCCTTTGCTCAGGAACGACCGGATCATAATGGCATGGTTGAGCGAATTATCAAAACCCAGATAACCAATACAACCACCATAGTAGCTTCTTCTTTGGTTTTCGTAAGTATCAATCAGCTGCATTGCGCGGTGTTTGGGAGCTCCGGAAAGTGTTCCGGCCGGAAATGAATCACCCAAAACGGTAATCATATTGGCATTTTCAGGTAATTTACCAGAAACCTCAGAAACCAGATGAATAACATGAGAAAAATACTGAACCTGACGATAGCTGTCAACTGTCACATCACTTGCATTGCGACTCAAATCGTTTCGTGCCAGGTCAACCAACATCACGTGTTCTGCATTCTCCTTCGGATCGGCGCACAGGCGCTCTGCAGAGATACGATCTTCATCATCGTTCCCGGAGCGTTTAAAAGTGCCGGCAATCGGGTTAATAATAGCACGATCTTTCTTTATACGTAACTCTGCTTCAGGACTGGAACCAAAAATACGATAAGTTCCATAGTCGAAAAAATATAAATATGGTGAAGGATTTACCGAACGTAAAGCTCTGTAAACATTAAACTCATCTCCTTTAAAACCCTGAGAAAACTGGCGCGAAAGAACAATCTGAAATACATCGCCACGGAAACAATGTTCCTTACCTTTGGTAACCATGTATTTGTATTGCTCGTTGGTAATATTCGAAACTTCGGTTCCTACTGTATCGAACTGAGTTGGCGAGAAAGTCAGGTTGCGCAGTAAAGATTCAATCTGACCAATTTCTTTGGTTTCGCCTTCCATAAGGTTTTCAATCAGATAAATCATGTCTTTATGGTGATCGATAGCTACGATGTATTTGTAGAAACAATATTTCACTTCCGGAATTTTGTAGGCTTCCTTAGGCTCTGCATTAATTTCAATCTTTTCGAAATATTTGACGGCATCGTAACTGATGTACCCAAATAAACCATTCGCCGGAAGGTTCTCTGTTTCTCCGGAAAGTACAAATGATTTAAAGAAATCGTCCAATTGCTGGTCTACACGACATTCATGAGAAATGGTTTTTGATACTTTCTCACGGCCATTATATTCGATTGTGATTGCTCCTTCATCAGCCGTAAAGCAAGCCATTGGCTTGATACAAATAAACGAATAGGCATTCTCGTGACCATGATAATCGGAACTTTCGAGCAAAATCGAATTCGGAAATAAATCCCTGAATTTCAGGTAAACGCTTACCGGCGTTAAGGTATCGGCAAGTATCTTTTTTACGCTGACCTGTACGTTAATTTTTTTCATGTTATCTGTTTTATTTTGAATTTTCGAATTAAAAAAAAGCGGCTTACCGTGTTCCGATAAGCCGCTTTTTTGTTCATTTTGCACAATGATAGCTACTTCCTTCCACGGTATTGCGAAAAGTTTCTGTGCCACCACCAAATATTTAAACTTACATTCATCATTATTTATAAAATTAAAAACCTGCATTTCCGAAGAGAAGCAGGCCTAAGTATGGTTAAAAAATACCAATATGGCTCTTACTTCTTACTTTTTAGAAAGAAGACCCCACCACGGAAGCCATATTGTATTTGTATTTTGAATCATGTTTGTAAAATCTGATGTAAAAAAATGAAATTAATAACACAATAACAAACGTTCAGAACAGAAAGTTTAGGATTTTCTAAGTGATCATTAAAGCCATCCCTTTCAAACCACAACCAAACAACTGACAATCAACATACAACAAATATAAATACCCAAAAATCAGATTACTTCAAAGTTAAATAATCAATCTTATTGTGCCAATGTAAACCTGAAACTGACTCCAAAGTTGGTATTTGATGTTTTATAAGAACCTTTATATGGATTATTTAAAATTTTGTCGAAATATAAACGCAACTGGAAACGATCGCTCAGCATATAATCTGCGGTACTTTTCAGAGTAACTGACCCCTGCCCTGCTGTCAGCTGTTCATCCGCCTCAACAATTTTCCGAAGAATGGTCTTGTTTTTTCTGAACGAAAGATCAGCTCTTACATTCAAATCATTCGAATAGGCTTTCTGCGATTTTTTTGTTTTTACAATCAAATCCATTCGTGTAAAACGATAGCCAACCCCAAATACCATCTCATTACTCAACACTTCGGTTATCTGGTTATTCGAGAAACTAAGTGCAAGATTTCGTGAAGTTTTTAATTCTGCACGTGTTTCAAAATCATTGATCCAGGTAATGTCAACATTAATTAACGGGCTGAATTGCTCTGAAATACTAACCGTGTTGATGTCATTTGGTCCAATGAAATCGCCTAAAGTATTCCTGACATAACTAAATCCATCACTGTACAGATTCTCATTGTAGTCGAGATTAGAAATGAACGAACCCACATTGTAGCTTGAACGATACGCGTGGTTAAAGCTCAATGTCTTTACATACTTTTTCAGAAAATCGGACTGCGAAACAACACCTTCGTAAGTGATTCGCCAATTGGGGCGCATGTACTTAATTGACGGGAAAGGGCTTAATGCTACTTTGTCCGGAGTTTGTCCGGTATATGCTGCAATAAACGCCGGCACCAATACCTGAGGTGAAGTTGGACCGTAACCAACAGGGAAACCTGTTGTCGGATCGTATTCTGCAGGATTGTATCCGGCCACCGGATTACTGACTCTTTGGGCCGCGAGCCTTTCAGCAATAATAAGCCTGTTGTCCTTCAGATTCTGGAATGCTTTTGATGCCGGGGCTTTCGAGTCATTACCCATTTTGCTAAATGCCGTTCGCATGGTATTAATTGACATGGTGAAATTACCACGTACCGATTTATTGAACGGATCAAATTCACCACTTGAATTGTTGTAATTGTAAAACTCTGTGGTGCGTTCAGAATAAGTCCTGTTGGCATTTAAGTCAATTTTGAGATCAGGAAAAGGTTCAATGTTAGCACGAATACTAAAAGTTTCGCTATGCGACATTACATACGGAGAATTGAGCGTTGTATCATTAGTTATCCATCCGTTTTTAGCTGCCTTCAATGCAAAATCTTTATCCTGCCATCCAAGTAAAAATGGTATTCCCGGAGCAGTAGTCTGACCTGATAGATCTCCATACATATCTCTGTCCGGGGTGTATTTTCCAACACCAAAAATACGCGGCTCAGGCATAAAACCTGGCAGTACAGTTCCATCGGTTGAAGAATAACTTAATGAAACGCTACGAACACTCATTAATGCACGGGCAGAATAATCAATCAGCTTTTTACCAAGATCATGCTTGACTTCAACTTTTCCCATGACAATAAATTTCACTCCTGAAACACTCTTTTCAGAAGTAAAACTGATGCGGTTTGCATTTATAATGGACATCTGTCCTTCTATTTTCGAACCATCTTTCCCGACAGCAGTCACCTGAACATTCTCAGTATTCAGCTTGTGAAAAATTGATTTTGGTGTTTTAGCCTTAAGTTTTACATTGTCAGCAGTATACTTAACTTCCTTAATTTTCGGAGCTGCTTTATCTTTTGCTTCTGCAGTTTGTTTTTGCTGAGCCGGCTGTCCCTGACGAGGGCGCTGCATTCGCTGCTGCTGGCGCGAACTGGTTCCGTATTTCTGGTTAATTTCTTTCAAAAAGCCAACTTTATTGTACAAGGTTACCATGTTGAGTTGACCATTAAGCTGTGACTGACGTGAATTTTCAATCACATTCCCCAGAGTTACAGATTTATCGGTTAATGGTCCTGCCTGCCAATCGTACATTCCCTGATAACGGGCCGAAAGCGAAGTCCAATCCATCAATGGAAGCTTGTTTATCGGTACGATATAGCTTGCATTTATCATATGGTGATATAAGGTCGGCCGTCCCAGATTCATCAGGTTTTTAATGATTGAATCCCGCTTCATCGTATAATCATCGTCGTTCTTGTTAATCCGTCCCTCGGGTTCATCAATACGGGCGGTACTTTGTGAAGAAAAATCGAACTGAAAGCTGCGTGTCAGATTGTATCTCAGATCAACGTACCGGTTCCAGATGAAATTTTTATCAAAAGTCCTCGGAATTATCATATTCGGGTTCGAGATACTCCGAAGTTGTATTTCATTGTAATGTCTCCAGATATCTGTCCGGAAAGAAAACTGGGAAGGCATCGGAGAAATATTAAAATCACGAATCAGCCTGAAAACATTACCTTTTAGCACTTTTGCATTCTTGAATGGCTCGAACGTTTCCGGACGACCATTAAAGTTATAGCTAAATAATCCACGGTAGTTTTTATCCACATTCTCCTCAACATTGATGTTTCTTTTCATCGTCTCGTTGTAAGAGTATGTTAATGAAAAGTTTGCAGGATCGTATATTTTGGGTTTGCCCGATTTACTCGACCGATCAACTTTAACATTGGTGAAGTTTATGCTTTTGCGTATTACAATGTCCTGGGCAATTCGTTTGATCGAATCTTTTTCCGATTTAGACCCTGCCATATTAAGTGCATCCTTCATCTTGATGTCAGGATCGAGCGGGTTGTATTTCGGATTACTTGTACTTTGAGAGTAGCCAACATACATTGGAATCCGAACCTGTGCTTTTTCAGGAAAGAATTTACCCAATTCGAGGTTAGCCGAAAGATCCATTTCAACCAGATCGTCCATTGCACGTTCGTTAACCTTTTTATCAATACTTCCAAAACCGGCACTGCGTGTACGTCCGGCAAAAATAACCGAACCCAAATCGGCAAGCCTTGCGGTAACCCTGCCTGTTGCAGCCCAACCTCCGCTTTCGTCGAAGTCTGATAAACGAAGTTCATCCAACCAGACCTCAATTGACCGCGGACCATAATTGTTGGCATCTTTCTTTTTGTAGCGAATACCAACCATCATTACCTCAACATTACCCAAATTTGGATTTCCCTTGATTGAAATGGTTCGGTTTCCATCGGCAACGGGGAAGGGTTCTGTTAAACTGGCAGTAGGAACTGCCTGACGAAGCCCCTCATTCCGCTTCAGTTTCGCATTGGTAAAAACATCAAGACTAAGGTCCATCCGGTTTTCATCAGGCCAGACCTTTAACCGGTCTGCTTCACTGTCGCTTTTATAAGGAATGTTTGGAGGTGTAAGTGTAAGTGGTATTTCGTATTCGTAATAGTTGTAATTGTAGTCGGAACCGATTCTGACAAATAGTTCTAAATCATTGTCATTCAGCGGATATCCTTCAATTGCCTCGGCATGTACTTCCAGTAACAGTTTTTTGTAATTACGGAAATCCATGCTTAGATTTTTATAAGCAGCTTTAGCGTCGCCTTCTTCCAGATCGATTGTACGCAAAACTAAAGACTGTTCGTTCAACTGACGAAGCTGTGGATTAGCTGGATCAATTACCCGATCGATTCCGGGAGGTAACACATAAGGTATCGGTTTGCGGCTTCCATTTTCTTCAATGCTAACTGCAGAAACATCAAATTGTGTGTTGGGTGAATTCACACCAATTTTACCATCCACGTCTTTTGAATATTTCCGCCAGTCGGCCCGAACCAAATCAAGCGTTGCAAACCGAAGGACAGTAGGTTTGGCAAAACCTTTCATGAACATTCTCATGAAACGAATCGATTTAAAGTCGGAAATTGAACCAAATGATTCGCTTGGGCTTCGTACAGGAATTTTAAACTGATACCAGGTAACCTTTGAGATATCCCCATTTTTCAATTCAAATGTTGAATCCACCTTCATGTCAGTAATAAAGTTCTTCCCAACGACCATGTCCGCCCGGCGTAAACTAACTTTATACTGATAATAACGTTCGTATTCATTCAGTGTATTGTCTCCATTGATGTCTTCAATATCGGGCCTTTCAGAAGCCGCAGTGGAATACGGTTCTTTCGACATATCAATGGTAGGTGAGTTCCCATCAGATCCATTAAAATTTTTATAACGTTCGAGAATATTCAATTTTAGGGAATCAAAGTCCGATCCCCGGTAATAATGAAAATCATCAGCGGAAGGGTCTTTTATTACTTTGGCAAGAGCATCCTGATTCAGGATTGTTTTAAGTGATTCCAAATATGGTGCCCGGAAGACTTTTTCATCCTTATCATCCAATCCATCAAAACCCACATCCTGATACTGTCTGCTTTGCTTTTCCTTATCAAATTCAGGAACAAGTGACTGAAGTTTGGAAACCCTACCCCAGATAGTTGTATCTACACTGGTTAATTCAGGAGTGGTTGGTAACCCGTTTTCAAATGATTTTCGCGAATCTTTTAATACATCTTCTGAAACATCT
Organism: Prolixibacteraceae bacterium; assembly: GCA_041736275.1. Taxonomy (GTDB): domain Bacteria; phylum Bacteroidota; class Bacteroidia; order Bacteroidales; family Prolixibacteraceae; genus Aquipluma. Next base: position 65,563 of record JBGSUC010000070.1, on the reverse strand, counting down.
CCCAGGTTAAAATACAAGTCACCTCCCTGATTCAATTCAAGGGAATCATTGATAAACGGATCCATCATCCAGAATTCAATAAATTCGATGTTCGCAGCTTCAAAATCACTCGGTTCAACAGGTCGCATAATACCACCCCAGCGTGATTCTGGAGCACGAAGAGTTCCATCAGGATTTAATCCCTGAGAATATGCAGATCCCTGACTATCGAAATTGTTCGGTCCTCTTTCTTCCGGATAAAATGCCAGATCGAAAACAGGAATATTTGTCGGTAAACCAACGGGAGTCTCCCTGTCAGGAAAAATTTCCTTCTCATAAACTTCGCGAACCAGGTTATCCGATTGGTATGATAGATCGCTTTTGAAGTAATCGGGTACAGTAGGACCATTTCTCTGTAAATCAGTTGAAATACGGTACCAGGCTAATTTTGCACGATTAAAACCATACACAAGATCGTCATTGGTAGAAGCCTCTGGAAACATATTTTGTTTTTGAGGAGTACTTGCCAATACCCAGGAAAATGGATTCGATTTTAGGTCGATGGATGTTTTTGTTGCTTCAAAATCGTCGATATAAGCAGTTCCACTCTTATTGATCACTTTCGAATGACCTGGAATCAACTGAGCTATCTCGCCATCGAATGCAATCGAAGACGTTTCTTTGGTCGAATAGAATGGCAGTTTATCTATAATCTTTGTCAATAATCTTGATTCACTTGAATAGGTGGCATCCAATCCTAGCATTGTATTTGAAATTGGATCGTCACCATAATTGACCTTCTGAGTTAATGGTCTTTCCTGCATGTGCAAAACGGTGGCTCCAAGATTAAACCGATCGCTGAAAGCATAGTTGGCATGTGCCCCAACCATCGTTTTCCGCTGCATACTGAACAAATCCTGACTTTCCGTCGAAACCTGAAGAGGAGTGCCGGATTCCAGTAACCCGGAATTAATAATTTTCACAATTCCTGAGGCATAGTCAACAGTATAGTCGACATTTTCCATCAAAGTACGACCACCTGAGGAAACCTTTACTGAACCCCGGGCCAGATTTTGTGAGCCAACCATAATTTCTGAGCTTGATTCTCCCTTATAAGAACCTTTTATCTTAAATTTATCATGCTCCGCATCTTGTTCTGCAACTGTTCTGGTGGAATCATAGAGCGTTGAATAAACATATTTATTTATTAATGCCTGATCGCCAATTGAGTCAGCAAGGTGTCTGCCGAAAGGCTCAAGAACAGGAAAAATGATTTTGCCGGAGGACGAATTAACTGTAATTCCCTCAACATAATCGAACACCCCGTCACTATTCAGATCCAGCTGAGAATTCAGGTTGTCAAGATTCATTACATGCAGTAATACATGACCATCCAGTCTACCCTCAGGAATATAATTCAGGTTTGTTCCTGTCTTGTCATCCTGGTACATAACATCCAGAACAAATTCATCATTGGTTAACTGATAAGCATTCAGATCATAAATGTTTTTCATCATCAATTTCCAATTGGGCAAATGTGGTGAAAGGTTGGTTCCTTTCAGCAACTTCATAACCAAAGTTTGCGGAGCATTGATTCCATCAGTTGAAAACTCTCCAACCTGGTAAGTCTTGCCATTTGCAGTATAATTATAGGCTACGGCCAGTATTTCGTCCGAATTAAGAGAAGACCTTAACGATATATATCCCAGGTTCAGGTTAATCGTGTATTCTGATTCGTTGAGCAAACGGGCCTGATCAATCTTTTCAAAATCCTGACCACCCACAAAATCGGGAGCCAGTGGTGAGAGTGTCTTGTTTATGTTATCAGATTCTCTTATTCCGCTATAATTCGTGACAATTTCCTGATATAAACCATTTGCATCGTTAAACGGATAAATATTTTCAGGATACTGCATTCCGGGATTTTCCTGAAAAGCACCAATATTGTTGTAGATGTTACCAGTCGGATTGTTTGGATCGTTCCCTTCGTGTTCGCCCAAATCCAGAAATGCCAGGATATTTCGGGCTTCCTTGTAGTTACTCGATTTATTGGTTACCCAAACCTCAATTTTATTGATGGTTATTGATGAACGAACAATCGGCAGATTCCGGAGCGCTTCGTTATAATGGTCTCGAAAATAGTGCGCAAGGAAAAAGTGACGGTTGGCATCGTATTCTGAAGCAGGTATTTCAAAGGTTTTCTTTTGTGCACCACCTTCGGAATCAATAACCTGTGTTTCTCCTTTATTCTGCGAAAAAATGGTTGTCAGGTTGAGCTTCCCGAACTGCATTTCTGTTTTTACACCGAAAAGGTTAGATCCTCCGGTAATTAATGATCCATTTAAAGGCAATGAAACGTTTCCTGCTTCAATCTTTTTTATAATCTGATCTTCATCCCCGGTATAGCCCAGGTTCATTTTATTTTCATAATCGAAAGTGGCTTCAGTGTTATAATTGACCCGCATTTCCATACGGTCGCCAATCTTTCCCATCACATTCATTTGTATTTTCTGGTCGAAATCGAATGTAGGTACTTTTCGCAAGCGTTGCGGGATAGACTGATTCTGAGTCTCATTCATCTGATATCCAAAGCTTACTTCAACATATCCCTGGGGGCGAATATCTATCGTATTACTTCCAAATATTTTATTAAATGCCTCACCACCAACGGTTAACCGGGGTATAAGGCCACCCTTATCTTCAATGCCTTTTATATGAGTCTGACTTCTCCAGTAATTCCGAACTGCCCTCTCAAAATCATATTTCTGATATTCCTCTTTGGTCATCGTTTTAGGCAACCTGTAATCCAGATCGCCTACTCTTTCGATAAAATTGTATTCGCCGGAAACCGGATCATATTCAATTTCCGTACGAATATTTGAGGGGTTTTTCAAGTACATTTTAGAGCTATCCCTTCTGTCGGGATAAGCGAATGCTGGTTCGTCCCTGAATTTGTATGGCAGCACTCCTGTGGTATCAATCTCTAAAGTATCTTCAGGAGCCGACAAAATAATCATTGAATTATAGTTCCTGAGAGTTGTTCTTGATTCGGTAGGATTACCGCTAAGAGCATAGATAGTAGATACAATAAGAAAAATAAGTATGTTTCTGATGTACTTTTTCAATTCCGAATTCTTTTTCTGTTTAAAGGCTTTTCAACGCTAACTTGATCACGTTTTCTACTGAAATATTTGGTTGAGCTGCCAGAATTTTATCCAATTCTTTCTCAGCCGGCTTTTTCGCAAATCCCAGCATAACTAATGCAGATAACGCTTCATTTCTTAATGTATTGTCTGCCGATGACACAATTTGTTCACTTGCCGGAGACTTACCTACTTTATCCTTTAAATCGATGATAACCCGTTGGGCTGTTTTGATGCCGATGCCTTTAATGCTTTTCAGAAGATTAATATTTTCATTCAGGATGGCTGTTCTGATTTCGTCCGGAGAAAGGGATGAAAACATCATAATTGCGGTGTTCGAACCGATCCCACTAACAGAAATCAGCATTCGGAAAAGTTCCCGTTCAGTTTCTGTAGCAAAGCCATACAGCAAATGTGCATCTTCGCGTATTACCTGATGGATATACAGTTTTACAGTTTCTTTTCCACTTAACTGTGTATACGTGTTGAGTGAAATGGCAATAAAGTAGCCAACTGAATTGGCTTCAAGTATAATATGTGATGGTTTCAGTGTGGTTACTGCACCCTTAATATATTCAAACATACAAAAAACAGGTATTAAATTCCTTCATCAATCGCCTCAAAATCAACCGACTCATCGACCTGACTCTGGTTGATTTCATATTTCTTCAGTGGATTTTTGGTAATTTCTTTATACAAAGCACGATTCTTGTAAATGTCGATTGCCAGATACAAGGCTTCGCGGAAAGAATCCGGAGATGCTTTATCCTCACCTGCAATATCAAAAGCAGTTCCGTGAGCCGGAGAAGTCCTGATAAACGGAAGGCCGGCAGTATAATTAACTCCCCGTTCGAAAGATGCCATTTTAAAAGGGATCAATCCCTGATCATGATACATCGCAAGAATAGCGTCGAATTTTGAGAAATCGCCTGAGCCGAAAAAACCATCGGCAGGATACGGACCAACGGCAATAATACCCTCATCCTTAGCCCGTTGAATCGCCGGAATAATTACATCAATTTCTTCCCGTCCAAGTAACCCATTATCGCCAGCGTGAGGATTAAGTCCAAGTACTGCAATTCGCGGACGTTTCACAAAAAAGTCTCTTTCGAGAGACTGATTGATGATGCGTAATTTATTCAGGATAGCACCTTTGGTGATTTTCGCAGAAACTTCAGAAATTGGCACATGACCAACAACCACACCAACTTTCATCGACTCACTCACCATCAGCATCACAAAATCTCGTGTATCAAACTGATCTGCAAGATATTCTGTGTGTCCCGGAAAATTAAACTTTTCAGACTGAATGTTATCCTTATTAATAGGAGCTGTAATAAGAGCGTCAATCTCTCCGTTTTTCAAATCTTCAACAGCTTTTTCCAAAGCCATGTACGAAGCCTCACCTGCCATTTCGCTCGATTTACCCAATTCAACACGAATGTTATCGTCGATACAGTTTATGATGTTTGCTTTTCGCGAATCAGCCTCGCTGGCTGTGCGAATGTGATTAAAGTTAAACGTTTCGATATTAAGCGCCTTTTTATGGTAGGCAGCAACTTTAGGCGAACCATAAACGATTGGTATACACATTTCAAGAATACGAGGTTCCATCAATGTTTTAATAATTACTTCGTATCCAATTCCGTTGATGTCGCCCTGCGAAATTCCTATAATAATTTTGTCCCTTTTCATATGTTGTTTCTCCTCAATGAAGTATTGTTGTGAAAATAATCTATCCAGATTTTGATTTTTTGTTGCGCAAATTTAATCTATTATTTAAACTAATTCAAAAATGCACAAACATACTGACTTAATGACTCCTTGCGGTCAAAATTTCAAATTTCAAAAGCATAAGAAGACTCCGGAACTCAAATTACATACATTCCTGCATTAAAAAATCACATTTAAATGATCCGGCAAAATGAAAGGTGATGCAAAAGATCAGGACAATTAGCCTTACGAATTCAGGTTTTAAGCTTTTAATAAAAAATCTGAATATTAATGGGGAAAAGACATTCCCGGGTTAAAAAATCACAAATACCAGTAGAATTAATATCATCAACATAAAAAGTATAAACTGATTGCGGACAAATAAACCAAGTAACAAAAGAATCTCAATCTCTTCGGTGCAGGCAGTAAATACTTCAATAGTACCTTTATCTTTCGATAAAAACTCATGACTTTGGTATGTAATTAACTCATCGCCATTAAACTTCCAGGACCAGCGCGATTGCCAGAAGTTCTTTACTTCAAGTTCAAATCGCTTTCCGTTTATAATGATGTCGCTTTTGGGATTGAAAAGATTGATCATTATTGTTCCGAGAAGTGCCTGGTTATTGGCATCGTATATCTCTAATTTAGAAAGGAAAAATTCACGGTTTAGGATAAATCGGCGTCCATTGATCATCCCGTGTGCTTTTGACCCGATCAGGCTGTTCCAAACAATCGAACCAATCTGTTCAGATCCATGATTTATTTCAAGCTGGTTCTTAAAGATGCCCTTCGACCAAAAATATCGTTCCATAAATTTATCCTGTTAGAAGCACTTGCAAGTTACGAAAAAATGTCAAGAATTTCCAGACATCGCCTGTTCAATAACCAATGAAACACAGCATATAAACTTCATTCATTAAATTTGTCAACAAGTTCTAATTAGTCTAAATCACTTGATTATGAACCGGATTTACTAATTCTTCCAGAGCTATATGGCAACCATTCGGTTAATTTAATCACAATCATCGCCCATATTTAATAACTCAACTTTGCGGAAATCAATAGGATGACTTTCGGATTGCAAAGAGATAGTTCCTTTTGTTAGTAGTTTATTCCCATCCGGAGGTAATAGTTTCTGGTAATTTGGATCGCGGTCATCTAGTTGAGGTTTTGTATATTCCATGACAACTTCACCATCAAGTATATGACGAATGATCGAATCGCCCTGTACTTCAATTTCAGCTGTCACCCATTGGTCGCCATGATAGGTTTTTGAAGTTGAATTTGTACAATGTTCCGTCCATAATTCGCCATTCAATACGATATTGGTTCCGGGAGTGCAAACATTGAGGTTCGAACGTTCATCCGTTCCATTTCCACCCAATAACTGAACTTCAATCGAAACAGGGAAATCCTGATCCAGATTCATACTTTCAGCACTTTGTCCATGTATCATTATTCCACTGTTGCGGAATGCCCAGCCTGCTCCTCCTTCACATTGGTCCCCAACAAAACGATACTCAACTCTCATTTTATAGTGAGAATAAGGACATTTATAAAAAATGTGACCGAAGTGACCGTCAAAATTCTCATATTGATCGAATCTCACCTTTAGTAAGCTGTCCTCAACCCGAAATGTATTTCCGAAATTTTCATTTAATGGAAAACCGGTAATTTTAATATTCCAGTCATTCAGATCTTTACCATTAAACAATTGAATCCAACCCTCATTCTTTGGTTTTGGCGCGCTGCAGGATGAAATGATGCCTAAGATAAGAACAAGGAAAGTGAGTTTTGTTGAAATTGTATTCATAATTGCACCGGATTTATTGGTTTATAATAATTGTATTTAGGTGCTGAAAGATAACTATTTATTTTTGATCAAAAATCATCTTTTCAAATATGCTTCATCCGCAATGCACTAAAGATTCATTAAAAAACAAAGAGCCGGAGATATCCCCGACTCTTTGCTGAACGAAAAAAAACTAATTTTTAACGCAAGTAATTTTTATTTCTTGTCCTTTTTAGCTTTTTTCTCTAACCTTTTTTCTTTTAAAGTCTTAGTTGACTCTTTTTTTTCGTTCTTTCTGGAATCTACTCCTTTTGCCATAACTGTAATTTTTGGTAGTTACTAATCTAAATCTGAACACATAAGGTAAACTGAATTATTCGCGTTTACGATCAAATTAATTCAAACCAAAATTATTAATTTTTACAGAATACAACACGCTATATCAGGCAATGTTTATTTAAGATTCAAAAATATTTTTATCATTCATTTGCCGGAATTTGAAATACAGATTTGTGACCATTAAATCATTAATCCGGAGAAAAATAGAATCACTTTATACAAACCACTTTTAAAAAGTTGTGCAAAAAAAACAAAATTTAACCATGTGGTTAAATTTTTTGGTTAAAATAGTTGGAAATTAAATTTCAAGGTTTTACTTTTGACCACATGATTTAACCACTTAGTTAAATATTAAAATAAAATGGAAATAAAAAAAGATAGTACCGAAGATAAAATTCTGGAAGCAGCAAAAAATGTATTTGTGACCAAAGGAATGGAAGGTGCCCGAATGCAGGAGATTGCCGACGAAGCCGGGATAAACAAAGCCTTGTTGCATTACTATTTTCGGTCGAAAGAACGCTTGTTTGAAGCTATCTTCTCCGAAATTATCAAATTTGCCTTTCCGAAAATAACCCAGATTGCACAATCAGATGAACCAATCGTGATCAAAATGGAACAGATTATCGATGCTTATATTGATTTGCTGATTAAACATCCGTTTATTCCCGGTTTTATTATGAAAGAACTTAATCGCGATCCGTCAGGATTATTTAAACTGGTAGTCAAATTCGGTCTAAATCCACAGCCTATTTTTGATCAAATTCAATTGGCTATGGATCGAAACGAAATAATCAAAATGAAACCAATACATCTGGCAGCAAATATTGTTTCGATGTGTGTATTCCCTTTTGCTGCCCGTCCCATACTTGGCTTTGTAATGTTTAAAGATGACGAGAAAGGTCTTGAAGCATTTTATGCCGAAAGAGCCGATGCAATTAAACTGTTCGTAATCAATGCGATTGTAATCAAAAAATAACAATTATATACGTATGAAAACAATTAAACTTTTGTTTATCGTTATACTATTTCCTGTTCATTTGCTGATGGCTCAGGAAACTGTGACGCTGGAACAATGCCAAAACTGGGCGCGCGAAAACCATCCGGTTCTGAAACAACTGGATTTGTATCAACAAATTCTGAATCTTAAAAACGAGAACAATTCTACCAGTATGTTGCCACAGGTAAACTTAAACGGACAGGCAACTTACCAATCGGATGTGACTAAAATCGGGATCTCCATACCGAATATGAACATACCGACTGTCGGCAAAGATCAGTACAAATTTTACCTCGATTTTAAGCAAACAATTTGGGATGGTGGCTTGAGCAGGGCAAAAGAATTAATCAACCAAGCCGAAAGTGGAAGTAATCAACAACAAGCCGAAGTTGAAATTTACCAGGTTAAAGAAAAGGTCAACCAGTTTTTCTTTACCTCTTTTCTTATTCAGGAAAACCTGAAAATATTGGAAAAGAAAACTGAAACACTAGCTGAACGAAGAAAAATAATGGAATCTGCAGTAAACAATGGTATGGTTTTATCGTCAGAATTAGACCAGTTACTTGCTGAACTTATTAAAACTGAACAATTGGTAATTGAATTAAAAAGTAACCGGGAAACTGTTTTGTATGCATTGTCGATTTTAACCGGGAAAACCACTGATCAAATGCAAAATCTGGTTATCCCGGAAGAACCATTGGCTTTGGGGACGTCACTTAAGCGTCCTGAACTGGATTTCTTCAGCAAGCAAAACGATCTTTTAAGCGCCAATTCTGAAATACTAAAAAAACAACGTAATCCGAAACTTTTCAGCTTTGGACAGGCTGGTTATGGCAAGCCCGGAATGAATATGCTGAATACCAAATTCGATACTTATTACCTTGTTGGGGTGGGCTTTAGCTGGAATGTACTCGATTGGAAAACTACCAGCCGTCAGCAACAGGTTTTAAAACTTCAGCAAGACATCATACAAACGAAACAGGAAACATTTATTCAGAACATCGATTTGGCGACCAATCAGCAAACCAAACAGATCAGTCAGATTTCTGAATTGCTAAAAACTGATCAGGAGTTGATTCAAATCAGAGAGCGCATTACCAAAACATCTGCCTCAAAGCTCGAAAACGGAACAATTACAATGGCAGATTATATTCAGGATTTAAATGCAGAAACAACTGCAAAACTTACTCTGGAAACAAGAAAGATTCAGTTAAAGGAAGCGAAAGTAAAATTGGATAACATCAGAGGATACCAATAAAATCTGGAATGATGAATTTTAAATTATGAATTAACAAATACGATATAACAATGAAAAAATTACAAATCATCGCACTGATATTACTGGCGCTTGGTGCCTGTAAAAGCGGAGAACAAAAATCAGACGCCTACGGAAATTTTGAGGCGGTGGAAACAATTGTTTCTTCGGAAATGGCTGGGAAATTGCTTTTAATGGAAGTAAAACAAGGTGATATGCTCGAGCCGGGCAAACTCATCGCCCAGATTGATACTACCGAATTAGTTTTGAAAAAGCTACAAACGAAAGCACAACTGGCCGCCAGCGAAACTAAAAAACAAAATGTGACTGCTCAGATCAATGTGTTCAAAGAACAAAAGAAAAATGTGTTGATCACGCAACAACGTATTGCCAAAATGTTTGCTGAAAAGGCTGCAACTCAGCAACAAGTTGATGATATCAATGGACAAATGAATGTGCTTGACAAACAGATTTCGGCAACAAATACACAGTTTCAGCTAATTGGCAGCGAAATGGATGTGATTAAAAGGCAACTGGATATTTTTGACGAACAATTGACCAAATGTCGTATAATCAGCCCGATAAGCGGAACAATTCTGGAAACTTATCTTGAAAATGGTGAACTGGCAACTCCCGGCAAACCAGTACTCAAAATGGCCGATTTGGGTAGTCTGGAATTGAAAGTATATGTTTCAGGAGCACAATTGTCGAGCGTAAAACTCGGAAACGAAGCAAAAGTGCTGATTGATTCCGGCAGCAAGGAAATGCATACATTGAGCGGAAAAATTACCTGGATTTCATCGGAATCAGAATTTACTCCTAAAATTATTCAAACCAAAGAGGAACGGGTAAAGTTAATGTACGGCGTGAAAATACTTGTTCCGAACGATGGCAGCCTGAAAATCGGAATGCCGGGAGAAGTTGTTTTCTAGTTTCCAGTCACAGTTCTCAGTAAACATTTTCTAAATCATTCCTTCAATCCATCAGTTATTCAATCATGATCAGTATTCAAAATATAAGCAAATCGTACGGTGATGTTCAGGCAATTTGCGACATTTCGCTTGAAGTGAAAAAAGGTGAACTATTCGGACTGATAGGACCAGACGGAGCTGGTAAGACAACCCTCATGCGTATCCTGATGACTTTACTTATACAGGACGAAGGGAAGGCGACGATGAACGGATTTGATGTAATTAAAGACTACAAGAAAATCAGAAATATTGTTGGCTATATGCCGGGACGCTTTTCGTTGTATCAGGATTTGACCGTGGAAGAAAATCTTAACTTTTTTGCCACCGTATTTCAAACTACAGTTGCTGAAAATTACGATCTGATCCGCGATATCTATGTTCAGATTGAACCCTTCAAAAAGCGTTTGGCCGGAAAGCTTTCCGGAGGGATGAAGCAAAAACTGGCTTTGTCGTGTGCACTTATTCATAAACCGGAGATTTTAGTCTTAGATGAACCAACGACCGGAGTGGATGCAGTTTCACGAAAAGAATTCTGGGATATGCTCAAAAAACTTCAGCAGAAAGGAATTACTATACTGGTTTCGACGCCATACATGGACGAAGCTATGCTTTGCAATCGCGTTGCATTGATGCAGAAAGGGAACGTTTTGACTATTGATACACCTCAGAAACTGGTGGAAAATTACACAAGAAAACTGTTCGCGATAAAATCGAAAGATATGCATCGACTGATCCTTGATTTACGAAAGTTCGACAAAACAGATTCGGCCTATGCTTTTGGTGAGTTTCTACATGTAACCGGAAAAGAAGATGAAGTGGAAGCTACTGAATTCGAAAATTACCTAATGAAAAAGAATCACACCGATTTGCTGGTTATAGATCACCATCCAACAATCGAGGATGTATTCATGGAGATGATGTAAATTAGTTTTCAGTATTCAGTCGAATTTAACCACTGATTTACACTGAGTTTGGCTCAGAGTATAAATGAGTTTATAAAAACAAAACACATGGAAATCAATCAACTTACTGAGAAAATTCTAAAATGTGCTTTTTCTGTTCATTCAGCACTTGGACCCGGATTATTGGAAAGTGCCTACGAAGAATGTCTATTTTACGAATTGAAACAAATAGGCTTACAAGTTGAGAAACAGAAATCCTTACCTCTGGTCTATAAAGAAATCAAACTCGATGCCGGATATAGAATGGATTTGTTGGTAGAGAATAAAGTTGTACTGGAAATTAAGTCAATTGAAGCATTTACTGATGTACATATAGCGCAAGTCCTTACCTATCTGAAATTGTCAGGATGTAAAATTGGTCTGCTTTTAAATTTCAATGTCACTTCCTTGAAAAATGGGATAAAGTGACTGGCAAATTAATATACTCTTAAAACACTGTGCCGTACTCTGTGAAACTCTGTGGTAAAACCAACAAAAATGAAAGAAAAAGTAATTACTGTAAAAAACCTGGTCAAGAAATTTGGATCATTTGTTGCAAACGACAATCTGAATTTTGACGTTTATCAGGGCGAAATATTTGGATTTTTGGGTGCAAACGGTGCCGGAAAAACCACCGCTATGAAAATTCTTTGCGGACTTTCTGCACCAACTTCAGGAGAGGTGAAAGTGGGTGGCTTTGATATCTATACCGAAACAGAAAAAGTAAAGCGGAATATCGGCTATATGAGTCAAAAATTTTCGTTGTACGAAGACATGACGATTGCCGAAAATATTCGGTTTTTCTCCGGAATCTATGGAATTTCGCCCAAAGACCGCAAAGCCAAGCAAGAATTATTACTTAAAAATCTGGATATCGAATCGGCAAGAGATTCGCTCATTGGCTCGCTTCCACTTGGATGGAAACAGAAGCTTGCATTTTCAGTCGCCATTTTTCATGATCCGAAAATTGTATTCCTGGATGAACCAACCGGCGGTGTTGATCCGATTACCCGACGTAAATTCTGGGATTTAATCTATGAAGCATCCGACAGGGGAATTACTGTTTTTGTGACAACTCATTATATGGATGAAGCCGAATATTGCAACCGTGTTTCGATTATGAATAACGGACGAATTGAAGCCCTCGATACTCCGGAAAATCTCAAAAAACAATTTGGAGCAAAAAATATGGATGAAGTATTTTTGAAGATTGCCCGAAATACAGAATAAAGTGATCAGTCTCAGTTGCCTGTAATCAGGGCTGGCAAAGACTTAGAATTTGAAACTTGGAATTTGAAACTACTTTTATGAAACAATTTATAGGATTTCTACGGAAAGAATTTTTGCACATTTTTCGTGATCCGCGAACGATGATCATCATTTTTGGTTTGCCAATTGTACAGCTTTTGCTATTCGGAGAGGTGATTAGCACTGATATTCAGAATTCGAAAATCGCCATTCTCGATCAGTCTCACGATAATACAACGCGTGAAATCACTTCAAAATTAATGTCTTCAGGATATTTCGTATTGGGTGAAGAATTACAGCCTGGCGACGATGTGGAAGACGTTTTCCGGAAAGGAAAAGTAAAAATGGTTGTCACTTTCGGCACAAACTTCGAACAAAACCTGGAGCGTGACGGAAAAGTTGATGTTCAGTTGTTAGCAGATGCCTCCGACCCCAACACTGCACGGATTTTAACCAGTTATGCTTCAGGAATAATAAACGATTACGTAAAAAAAGAAAAGTTGCAAAATCTGCAACTTCCAAATCAAATCAATACTGAGGTACGGATGCTTTATAACGAAGGATTGAAAAGTGTGTACATGTTTGTTCCCGGAATTATGGCTATGATTCTGATGCTGATTTCGGCCATGATGACTTCCATTTCAATCAGTAAGGAAAAAGAACTGGGAACGATGGAAGTTTTGCTGGCATCGCCACTTAAGCCAATTCAGATTGTATTGGGTAAAGTTACCCCATATCTTGTGTTATCATTCATCAATGCGTTGACAATCATCTTAATTGGCGTTTTCATATTTGGTGTTCCAATAAAAGGAAGTTTCATTTTCCTGATGGCTGAAAGTTTTCTTTTTATCATGATGGCGTTAAGCCTCGGGATTCTTATTTCCACGATAGCGCCAAATCAAATGTCGGCCATGTTTATATCGGTACTTGCATTAATGTTACCAACTATCATATTGTCCGGATTTATTTTTCCGATCGAAAATATGCCGCTTCCACTTCGAATTCTCAGTCACGCAATGCCGCCACGCTGGTTTATTGTGATCATTAAAAACATCATGCTGAAAGGAACCGGGATTATGTATGTCTGGAAAGAAACCGCGATACTGATATTTATGACCTTTGTATTTATCACGCTCAGCATACGGAATTTTAAAATCAGACTGGAATAAGTGAAGATTGACAATTACACAATTGACGATTTACAATATGAATACTTCGATGAATGTACAAATGGTAAATTGTAACTATTGAACTTGTAAATAATAAAGATGAAAACATTACTTTACGTCATACAGAAGGAATTTATTCAGGTAAAACGGAACAAAACGATGCTCCGAATGATCATCATGATTCCTTTAATGCAAATGCTTATTTTGGTTTTTGCGGCAACTTACGATCTCAAAAACGTCAACATTTTTTTAGTCGATAAAGACATGTCATCAACTTCGCGCGAATTGGCGTCAAAGTTAGATGCATCGCCATTTTTTACCATTAACAATACCTCTTTTAATCCTGAAGAAGGCGAAAAGGAACTTTTGCGTAATGCCGACAACATGGTTTTAGTAATTCCGCAGAATTTCGAACGCAATTTAATACGTAATGATAAGGCCAGTTTGCAATTGTTGGTCAATGCCATCGACGGGCAATCTGCGCAATTGGGATATTCCTATGCCGCTTCGGTGATACGCGATTTTAATAAAAACATCATTGCCGAATGGAAAGGGCTTCCCGAATTTAATCCACCCTCTCAGATCAATGCCGTGTCGAGGTTTTGGTACAACTCGGAACTTGAATACAAATGGTATATGGCACCCGGTATTTTGTCGATTCTGGTTACACTCATCGGTCTTTTTCTCTCCGGAATGAGTTTGGTGAAAGAAAAAGAACAAGGCACTATCGAACAACTCAATGTGACTCCGATTCGCAAAATTCAATTTTTAGCCGGCAAGCTGATTCCATTTATAATCATTGCGCTTTTTGATTTATCTTTTGGATTACTCATTGCACGGGTAGTCTTCAATCTGCCTATTGTTGGCAGTTTGTGGCTGGTTTTTGGATTTGGAGCATTATACCTTATAGGAATACTTGGGTTGGGTTTATTTATCTCAACGGTTGCTGACACGCAACAACAAGTCATGTTTGTCACCTACTTTTTCATGATGGTTTTCATCCTGATGGGTGGAATTTTCACTCCGGCTGATAGTATGCCACATTGGGCTCAGCTGATGAACGAGGTAAATCCGGTTTTCCATTTCATGAAGGTAATGCGCATGGTTGTTCTTAAAGGTTCGAACTTTGGCGATCTGTGGCACGAATTCGTTGCATTGAGTATTCTTGGGATCACGTTTCTGAGCCTGGCCGTATTGCGCTACCGGAAAACGACATAAAATCATGATTATTAGTCATTAGATTCACTTATTTTAAGTTGGCAAGAACGAAAATAACGTCATCCGGAATTTATTTCGGGATCTGATTCAAATTGTTTGGGATCCAAAAACAAGTTCAGGATGACTGTATTAATAACGACACATCTATTCATTTTAAAGTTGCCCCGAATTCAGGATAGCATATAAAATGGCAAGCCTGAAGCGGTAATTGGAATAACTGGCGCCACTAACAGCATCTATTTTGTTAAAATCCTGTTTTTCCAACATCTGGTTTTCGTATTTTGGATAAGCGATTGCGGGCGTGGTTCCGCTTGTGATCATTCGTTTACCGTATTCTTCATCCGATTGTTTAGCATGTCCGGCTGCATTAATTTCGTCGTAATCAACCGAAATCATTTTACCTTTTTTAATTTCAAACATTATTTCATGTCTGTAGCCATAATCATCGGCAGGAGTCGCACCTTTGTATTTGCCGTCTTTCAATCCGGAAACCAAAGATGAAAATTCATTTTCAGCACAAATCGCCTGAAATCCTTTTCTGACCTTATTCATATCAGAACGTTCGATTATCCAGTGAATTTTTTCAAGAATTGCGGCTTTTGCTGGATCAGGATTTTCAGCATTTGAAAAATTTGCATAACAAAAAAGAGACAACAAAATCAGGATAAAATAATTTTTCATATTCGGGTCACGTTGTTAATTAGTAATTGGCGTTGATTCTTTGTTTTTATACTTTTGCCATTCAAATTTAAACCAACCATGATTAGATTAAACATTCTGAGTATTTTCATTTTACTGACAATTCTCTGCGGAAATTCCCTTAAAGCTCAAAACAAGATAAACTCCGAATCCAGTATTCCTAAACTCGTGGTTGTGCTTTCTGTCGATCAAATGCGAACCGATTATCTTTCACGTTACTGGAATAAATTTCAATCCGGAGGTTTCAAACGATTAATGAATGAAGGGGCGGTATGCACAAATGCTCAACTCGATTTACATGTCCAGAAAATTTCGACCGGAACAGCAACCTTATTTACCGGAGTTGAACCTGCCACACATGGCATTATTAACGATAGCTGGTATGACCGGCTGAAAGGAAAAGAAATTAATTGCATTGCCGATGATTATGCAATCACCGTAGGAAGCGATTCGAAAGAAGGCGAACGTTCAGCAATTAAATTATTAACTCCAACCATTGGCGATATCATTAAAATCAATACCCGGAACAAATCAAAGGTTTTTAGTATTGCCATGAATGATGTAAGTGCCGTACTCTCTGCCGGACATGCAGCCAATGGAGCATACTGGTTCGACACTCAAAACGGAAATATGATTTCGAGTTCCTATTACGTCGATATTTTTCCTGAATGGGTAAGGCAATTCAACGAAAAAGGCTTCGCTAAAACCTATACTCAGCGAGATTGGACAACACTTTTGCCTATTAATAGTTATGAGGAAAGTCTTGCTGATAATTATATTCTTGAAAAAGGATATTACGACAAATGGAACACATTCCCTTACAGCATGAAAAAAATTAAAGAGAAAGCTGTTAATTATAAATTTCTAAAGACTACACCATTTGGGAATACAATTGTTAAGGATTTTGCTACAAATCTGATTCTGTCAGAAGATCTTGGGAAGGATGAATTTCCTGATTTTCTGACTGTCACTTTTACATCCATGGATTACGAGAACAGCTCTTTTGGGCCAGCTTCGGTAGAGATGGAAGACACTTATTTAAGGCTCGATCAGGATATTGCTTTATTGCTCGATTTCATTGACAAAAGAGTTGGGAAAGAAAATTCGTTGATTGTTCTTACTTCAACCTGCTCGTCGGTTTACCCGGCAGCTTACCTGAAAGAAGAATTCAACATGCCTGTTGGTTCTTTTTCTCCTGAAAGCGCTATTGCCCTGTTAAAATCGCTCCTGAATATTACATACGGACAAGGAGATTGGATTGAGACTGTTGGCGATCAGCAGATCTACTTTAACCGCGAATTACTCGAAAAGAAAAATATTTCGCTTGTCGATATTCAAACGAAAACGGCCAATTTTATCAATCAGTTTGAAGGCATAAAAATTGCTTTACCTTCTACTTCTTTCGAGCAGGGCGACTATACCAAAGGACAACTGGCAGTTATCGCAAATTCGTATAATTTTAAACGTTCTGGCGATGTGTTGTACCAGCTAGAAGAAGGATGGCAACCCGTTTATAAATATGAGCCTACCATTTATAACGATAATTCCAACATCCCATTTATATTAATGGGAAGCTCAATTAATGGAAAGAAAATTCGCAGGAAAATTCAGGGTGAAGATATGGTTCCTACCATTCTGGAGATTTTGCATATGTCAATTCCTGATCATTGTTCAGGAAATATACTGGAAGATGTTTTATGGTAAATTTATTAACTTCTTATGCATACCAACTCCTACAAACGCCTCAGATATCTTTTCCCTAGAACTGTATGGTGTTTTGTTCCCGGTATAAATGGACTTTAAATTGTAAATGTGTGCTTCCAAAATCAACAAAACAAACAAAATGCCTGTTATTTTACAAAAATGAACGCATTTTGATCCGTTTTAAAAATATTCAGCTTTAAAAACTGCTATATTTGACTGAAAATTTTTGAGAAATGACCAACGACTGGAAAGATAGACTAGGGACGGTTTATTCTACAAACCCCGATTTTCATTACGAATCAAACAATGATGGTGAGTTTGAGACCTTACCACCTCAACAACAAAATTTACGGGTTCAACTCGACCGAAAACAACGGAAAGGTAAAAATGTTACTCTTATTACCGGTTTTGTTGGGAAAGAAGACGATTTGAAAGAGTTAGCAAAATTACTAAAGACTAAATGTGGTGTTGGAGGCTCTGCCAAAGATGGCGAAATTCTGATTCAGGGAGATTTTTGCAACAAAGTAATAGAAATTCTGAAAAAAGATAATTATAAAGTCAAACGTTCAGGAGGATAATAAGTTATAACAAAGGCGGGCAGAAATTGGAGAATGAAGATTGACCCTAATATACATATTTCATTGATGTTCTAAAAAAAACCGTTTCACATATGCTCAAACATTTTAAAACCATCGGAATGATTGGGGGAATTGCCCCAGCGTCAACAATAGACTATTACCAGCGAATTATTTCACGTTTTCAGGAAAGAACAGGACTGCGCGAATATCCGTCCATTCTTATTAACAGCATCAACATGACCCACATGATGAATCTGATAAACAATGATCAGCTGGACGAGTTGATCGATTATTTATCAGAAGAAATATTCGCATTGGAAAAGGCTGGAGCTAAAGTAATTTTTATGGCTTCCAATACACCTCACATGGTTTTTGAACCTCTGGCTCAACGCGTTAAAGCAAAAATGATAAGTATTGTTGACTCAACAATTGCCTATGCAAAATTGAAAGGCTATAACAGACTTGGACTATTTGGAACTTTATCGACTATGGAGGGAGATTTTTTTCAGGATGGATTTGAAGATGCAGGCATGGAAATTATTACTCCCATGCCCGATGAGCGTAAATACATTCATAAAATATACATGGATGAGTTAGCCAGAGGGAGATATTTGCCAGAAACAAAAAACTACTTATTGTCGATTGCCAAACGGATGTATACTGAAGGCCAGATTGATAGTTTAATACTTGGAGGGACGGAACTGCCTTTGATACTGAAAAGCAGCGATATCGAAGACTTTGAGTTACTTAACACAACCAAAATCCATGTTGAACGAATTCTTGATGTAGCAATTGGATGAGTTCAATTGATTCACAAATGCGTTGGATCAGTAACAAATTCTAAAAAAACATACAGCCATGCATGAAAATTAAAATCATGCATGGCTGCTTTTTTTATAGCATCTATTCTTTACTACTATCCCGAAGTTTTCTAATTAATCCCTCACAGGCATCTTCCAGAATATCCAGAACCAACTCAAAACCAGCATCTCCACCGTAATATGGATCAGGTACCGAATCGTACTTTTTGTTCAGTCCGAAATCGGTCATTAAGAATACTTTTCTGCGATCATTCTCATTTCGCGCAATCGATTTTAAATCGCGTACATTTTGTTTATCCATCCCAATAATGTAATCGAAACGGTCGAAATCAGTTTCCCGATCAACTGGTCTGGAAATACTGGTCAGTTTATATCCTCTCTTCTTTGCAAATTGCTTCATCCGGTAATCAGCCTGATCGCCTGCATGATAAGCGGCAGTTCCTGCAGAATCGCATTTTAGTTCACCGGATAATCCATTCTTTTCAACAAAAGCATTAAAGACTGCTTCAGCACTTGGACTTCTGCAAATATTTCCAAGACAAACAAAAAGTACTTGTTTCATTTTATTCAATTTTTCAAGATCTAAGCACCTGATGAAAGGCACCCTATCAATCATTCGTATTAAGGAAACAAAAATAGAAGATATTCCCCCAGACAACCCAGGTTCAGATTTAATTTTCGGGAAATCTCAAAAAATAAGAACCAATCATTCATATAAATGTTGATTCAGATATATGAAATTTATTAATACGTTTTGCAGACATATCCCTGATTGATGAAAGACTTTACTGTTGGCAAAGAAGCGAAACTGATTTTTCAATTTTCCGTTCCTCTGGTTCTCGGCAATATCTTTCAGAATCTGTATAATGTAATTGACAGCATTATTGTCGGACGTTTTATTGGAAAAGAAGCGCTTGGAGCTGTAGGTGCATCGTTCCCAATTATTTTCGCACTCATTTCTATGGTCATTGGAGTTGGGTCCGGAGCATCAACTGTTGTTTCACAATATTTTGGGGCAAAGAAAATTGATGAAGTTAAGCGCACCATCGATACCATTTTTATCTTCTTTCTGGGTTCTTCTATTATTATCACTATACTCGGAATAACCCTGAGCGAACAAATTTTCCGCTTACTAAGATTACCTTCCGATATTCTTCCGCAAGCCGTAAGTTACCTGAATGTGTATTTGCTGGGGATGTTCTTTTTCTTCGGATTTAGCGGAATAAGCAGTATTTTACGCGGATTGGGTGATTCAAAAACACCCATGTACTTCATGATTATTGCAACATTCAACAATATATTATTTGATCTGCTTTTTGTTGTCGTATTTAAATGGGGAATCGAAGGGGCTGCTTTCGCCACCATTCTTGCTGAAGGCGGGGCTTTTCTATCGGCAGCCATTTACCTCAACAAAAAACATCCGATCATTAAATTGTCATTCAGAAAGTACATTTTCGACCGTGATATTTTTCGCAGTTGTATTCGCATTGGATTGCCTACGGGATTTCAGCAATCGTTTGTAGCTTTTGGTATGATGGCTATTATGAGCATTGTGAATGGTTTCGGAACCAATGCTGTTGCGGCCTACTCAGCAGCCATGCGAATTGATTCGTTTGTGAAAATGCCGGCCATTAATTTTTCATCAGCCTTATCGTCTTTCGTTGGGCAAAACCTTGGTGCATTTCAGGAAAAAAGAGCCAAAACCGGTTTAAGGGCAACTCTGATCTTTTCAACTCTTTACTGTATTTTTGTTTCATTCCTGATAATTGTTTTCGGCAAACACATCATGTCACTTTTTACGCATGATCCGGCAGTCATTAAAATCGGACAGGATTATCTGGTGATTGTTTCTTCATTTTATCTGCTTTTTTCGATCATGTTTACCTTTACAGGTTTTTTACGGGGCGCCGGGGCGACACTGATTCCGATGATAACCACGTTTACTGCCCTTTATATTGTCCGGATTCCGGCGGCTACCTTTTTCTCGGGAATTATTGGTGTTAACGGCATTTGGTGGGCTGAACCAATGGGAACATTTGTGGGATTACTCATTCTGCTTATCTATTATCGCAGCGGAAAGTGGAAAGGGAAAGTGGTGGTGAAAAAAGAATAAAATAGACTTGTGAAAAAAAATGAAATTCTTATAACCAGCGATTTTTGATGCACTTATGAATGAGTTCGGTAATGTTATGCGTTTTCGTTTTCTCCATAATATTCCGTTTGTGATTTTTTACCGTATGAATGCTTAATTTAAGTTTGTCGGCAATCCTTTTACTACTTAATCCCTTATGGCACAGCCCTAAAATTTCAAGCTCCCGCTGTGTCAATAGTTTATTGTCATTACTGAAATAAGCTTTATTAAAAACTTTTTCATAACCCCGATCAGGCGAATACTTAAAAATGGTAAGAACCATTGAATCATCGGTTTTGATCCCTCCAATTTCGAAAAAAACTTTCAGGTTTAAAACAGGAATGCAATTATCTTCAAAACATGAAA
Source organism: Prolixibacteraceae bacterium (assembly GCA_041736275.1). GTDB lineage: Bacteria > Bacteroidota > Bacteroidia > Bacteroidales > Prolixibacteraceae > Aquipluma. The sequence goes on along the minus strand of JBGSUC010000070.1, from coordinate 44,496 downwards.
GTGATCCTTCGTGCAGAAACTGCGAAATACTGCCATCAGTTTGTATATATCGGTGATTAAATGAAATCCTGTAATCCTGAAGTTCAGGAAATGATTGGTTTTCAAGAAACTGGATAATATCCGGAAGTACGTCCTCGCACCAGAGTATTCTATCTTCAGGATAGAACCGAAGTGAATGAAAACCCAAATCCTTGTAAAGTTTTTCGTTCTTGAAACAGTTACTATGGTCATGACAAAGATTATAAAGACAGGAAAACTGTCTTCCGGAAAAATCTACAAAACAAGATCCCAACTGAAGAGCGGAACTATCATCAGAAGATTCTAAACCATATTCCTTTTGATCAGAAAACTCTTTTGAATTTTCCGGAATATGACTCTTAACATCCTTGTTCATTCCTGAAAAAAGGGATGATTCATTTTCTCCTTTCATGATGGAATGTATTAATTGAGTTTGTGCAAAATTCAAAAAACCTCAATAAAATTATCGGGTATATATTATATCCTGAAAATACCAATTTGGTAACCCTAAAATATCAATTATTTTTCAATAACTAACTTTAAATCAACAACATTATTGTCAATATCGAGACATAAATATTATACTGTGTTTAAACTTCAAAAATGCTATTACAAATAACAACAGCAAAAATGCTGAAATGATTAAACCCTCTGACCGATTTCAATGACACGTTTGTGCTATTGACTTACCCGACCACAAAGTTGTAATTTTGATTAAACATGGAGAAAAAGACAAACATCTCTTGCTAAGGCATGTTTGTCAATAATCAGGAGTGTTTTTTAGATAAATGTATTTAAAGGAGGTGAAACTATGAGCTTATTTTTTCGGAGAAAATTAGCAATGGGTTGGTTACCAGATTATCCCGACTTCAGGGATATGACAGTAGAACACAACAGTGTATCTACTCGTCTTCAAGGACTTGGACAAACTGACTCAATTAAGGAAATGATCTCGAAAACCGGGGCGGATAAAGCTACCAAAACAGCACTACCCAAAAAGGTCAATCTGGTTAAATGGTTTTCGCCTATCGAAGATCAGGGAAATTTAGGCTCATGCACTGCAAATGCAGGAGTGGGAATGGTTGAATATTTTGAAAGGCGTGCTTTCGGTAAACATATTGATGCTTCAAGACTATTTCTCTATAAAGCAACACGGAATTTAATGAAAGAAAAAGGTGATACGGGAGCTTTTTTGCGAACTACGATGGGTGCATTGGTTCTTTTTGGAGTTCCTCCGGAAGAATACTGGCCATATAAAATTGCAAGTTTCGATAAGGAACCAACGGCTTTCTGTTATGCATTCGCCCAGAACTACCAGTCCATGAGCTATTACCGGCTCGATCCTCCCGGATCAACGCCTGATCAATTACTCGCCCGCATCAAAAAAAATCTGGCCGCGGGTCTTCCCTCCATGTTTGGGTTTACAGTTTACACCTCAATCAATCAGGCTGGAAACAATGATGGTAAAATTCCATATCCGACTAAAGGTGAAAAAATTGAAGGAGGGCATGCCATTGTTGCAGCCGGTTACGATGACAACATGAAAATAAAAAACGAGAATGTTGGAGGCACTGAAACAACCGGGGCCCTGCTTATACGCAATTCGTGGGGAATCGATTGGGGGCAGGATGGTTATGGATGGCTTCCATATGAATATGTGCTTAAAGGACTTGCCGATGACTGGTGGTCGTTATTGAAAAATGAGTGGGTTGATAGCGGGAATTTTAAAGTATGAAGAGCCATCCACTAAGTTGCAAAAGGGAACATATAACAATTAAACCAAAACTTCTTTGAAGGTTGAAAACAGCAGACAAAGGAACAAAGTTGAATTTAGGATGTAAAGCTAAGGAATAGACGGAGCAGCCGAAAATCCGGAATAAAGAGTAGGCAATTAAAACAAAAAAGCTATGTTAATTTCCATGCAAGGTAATTGGGCAGTAACTGTAAAATCGAAGAGTGCTGCTTTTCCTCAACGTTTTATAGTACAAGGTGCAACTTCAGGAAATGGCATTCACCCGGGAACCCCGGGCACATTTGTGTATGTCGCCGGTAACCAGTGGTCAATTATAATTCAAAACGATCCGGGTACTGGTTGGCAAACATCTCAGACCAAACTGATATTTCCACATCGCACAGGAAGTTTTTATGAATTTGATATTCAATCGGACGATTCAAGTGCTGGTGGTGGTGATTTAGATTTTAATGACTTAATTCTGGCTTGTTCAACCTATGCCAACATAAACGATTTTATCGTATACGGAAATGTAACGCTATACAGCGGAAACTGTGCTTTTAATCCGTGCCGGAGGTTTCCTTTCGTAATTGACACTTATCCGGGATTATTACAGGCAATTAAAAATCCTGCATTACTCGATTGGATTAAAACGTATTATCCTGAACGTATTCCGATAAAAATCAATCCAAATCCACCTGATCCTGAACCGTATTTTAAACCCATTGTTATTGATCCGGGCGGAGAAGCCATTAAGCCAAAAACAGCACTGCAATATACACGCAAGGCCGTTGTCACAGAAACGAAACGTAATGTAAAAACCGATTCTGTAATGAGTTCTCAATTTGCGGCTACCAATTTCAATTTGATTCGTTCAGCAAAAATCAATCCTGCAGAGCTGACTGCAGCTTTTCCTTCCGACAAAATACGTCTTACAAAAAATATTGAAGGTTTGTTCTCAAGGTGCCATACCGATGCCGGTTCTCAATTGACACTTACATTCGAAGAATATGACCGGACTTCTGCCGAATTAACAGGCGGCGCCTACACCGGAACTGGCAACAGACGTTTGCTTGGCGATACAATAACCGATATGAACGGAAATTATATATTTCGCTTCAGCTTTGATATGAGTTTCCCCGGACTGGAAGATTCTCCGGACATTACTCTGGGAGAAGATGTAAATACGGTAATGTATCCTGATGTTATTGTAAAAATTGTTGAATATGCGCCTTTTCAGGTAAGGTATGAAAGTGCGCCTTATTATAACATTCCCAATCTGAAACGAATTGATTTGTGTTTGCCGGAATCAACGGTTCATGTTACTTCGGCCTGTTTCAACGGGAACCTGATCGGGAGTCTTGGAAATGTATTTGTTGGAGGGAACCAGAACTCAACGGCATCAACAGCCGCCGCAAACCTGACACGGTATGGCTATTCCAACTACCTGGAGCCTACAGGAAAAGTATCCGTAAATAGTCCGCTGTCCGGATTTAACGTTGAATGTTCCGCATGGGGCGGAACCATTGACATGAAAGGTTGCATGTACGATGTTGTTAAAAGTACCGCCAACAATAAAATAAAATGGTATACCATTCGCGTAATGCGCGCCGGGACACCGGGTTTGGGCTATGTAAGTCAGAACTACAAACATCCAAAGTTTTCGAAACGAAATCTGCCCAATTATATTGGCGACGACGTTGGGCCGTTTTATCCGAATATAGGTGGCACATTAAATGGCACAGTTCCTTCGTACATCAATATCCAGCGCGAAATATTTGCCGATGGGATTGACTGGGAATTTTCGAACATGGATCGGTACATGCGTCTCAATACAGCGCTTTACGATGTCATTTCAGGTGTAAGAACTCCCGGAAGATTTTTTGTTCGGGTGGATGGGTATGACTCTGCAGGACTTCTCGTTCCCGGCGCAACGGATCTTATCGCAATCTTCATTCACAACAATGGACTCAATTTTCAGATGACAGCCCCTATAATAAATGACCCACTGGTTCTTGACGCTGGTTGCGGACTTTACCGGTTGAATGATACGCAGATGAAAACCCCAATTGTATTTTCGTTTGTTGCCAATGATCCGGAAGGATTTGTTGATAATTATGCTTTATCAATGAGCAGATGTCCGGGAACATCAATCGATCTGAATGCAAACATCGAAGGGAACTTCACATTAACCGGTGGTCACACATTCCCGGGTGGAGGTAACCCGTTGAATGTGCATAATACGTGTCCGGGTTATAGGGGAACACTGGACGATTACAGCACTGCAGGCCTTGTAAGTGTTCAAATAGAGCCACCGGCTATTGGCGATGGATGGATTAAAACTGGTGAATATTTTACAGTTTATTCATTCTCGCTAAGCTCAAATCAGCGTGTTACAAATGGCTACAACAATGGAGTTTCAGGAACATATCATGCTTACGGTCAAATTATGATGGAACGATTGAATCCATGATCTCAGTCGACACAACCGGATTTATAATTTGTTCACTCGCCATTTGGCGCATAACTCATTTATTGTCGCAGGAAGATGGGCCATTTGAATTAGTCGTAAAATTCAGAAAGCTTTTCGGGCAGGGTTTCTTCGGAAGCCTGCTCGATTGCTTTTATTGCCTAAGCATCTGGATCGCTGTACCATTTGCACTTTTCATCAGCCCAAACTGGGAACAGGCAATAATTGTATGGTTGGCACTTTCGGGTGCAGCTTGCCTGCTTTTTAAACTTACTGAAAAATAAAAATTGAATGAACTGCTGCGGAAATAAAAGAAAAGAGTGGATGAATGAGGCAAAATCCTCCATCAGGCCGGAAGAAACTGAAGAAACTTCGAATATGAATAATGCTGAAAAACCAGACAGATTATTCGAATATACGGGTAACAATTCATTAATAATTAAAGGAGTAACTTCTGGAAAAACATATCATTTCAGATCCAGTGGTGATAAAATACTGATAGACCACGATGACTCTTTTGCGTTAATGGCCGAAAGAGACTTAAGGATAGTAAAAACCCGATTAAATGTCTGAAAATAGTTAAACCCGAAACGATAGAATTAAGATGTTTCTGAAAAGTAAAAATTTAACAGGCTATTTATAACAATCTAAAATTACGATAATATGAAATATTTCGCCGACATCCATTGTCACCCAACTCTGAAATCCTACGGTCACAGTTTCCCCGGAAAAGAAAACAATAAAAATCTGAAATCAAAAAGTTCTGTTTGGTTCTATGACCCTCCAAATGTGTTCGAAAAAATGATTGATCTTATAGGTGGGTTGGTAAAATACCGTCAAAGTAGTCTTTCTTCGGCGGGTTTCGGGAACACCGGGATCATATTTGCATCTCTTTACCCAATGGAAAGAGGCTTCTTCGATAATAAGCTTGGAACTGGTGAATTCAATGACCTGATTCTTAATTTAATCACTTCAGTTGGTCGTGAGAGAATAGACTTTGTACAATCTGTTACCGATTATTTTCCCGATCTCGAAAATGAATATGCTTACCTGAAACAAATGGATGGGAAAACAGTTACTCTTGCCGATCGGGCAAACTACCATTATTCGCTGGCAAGAAATGCTGGAGACGTACAAAATACGCTGAATGCTGATACTATCGAGGATAATAAGTCGAATTCAATATCGGTTATCCTCACCATTGAAGGAGGACATTCGTTCGGAACCGGAATTCATCCGCAAAAAAATCCTGCTGATCGTATAAAAATACTGGCCCATGTTGACAAAGTAAAAAACTGGACTCACCGGCCTGTATTCATAACGCTTGCACATCATTTCTATAACGAATTGTGCGGACATGCCGAAAGCCTTACCGGTAAAGTAAAATTAGCTGTAGATCAGAGGTATAAAATGAATACCGGATTTACACCACTTGGACTGGAAGTGGTAGATAAGTTACTCGATGATACTGGCAATAAAAGGATTCTGATCGATATAAAACACATGAGTCGTGCATCCAGACTTGAATATTTCAATTTACTTGAAACAAAATATTCAGGACAGGACATTCCTGTAATTGTAAGTCATGGTGCAGTAATCGGCAACGAACATGACAAACATCTGTTTATGAATGCTGACATCAACATGTATGATGACGAAATAATTAAAGTTGCAAAAACAAACGGAATATTTGGTTTGCAACTCGACGAAAGACGTATTGCAGCACACGGCGATTTTGAATTAAAAAAATCGCATGGTTTAGAGCGGAGGAAAGTATTGTTTCATTCGAGTTTTCTGGTTTGGCGACAAATTCAGCATATTGCTGAGCTGCTCGACTCACAGGGACTTTTTGCCTGGGGAATTCAAACCATTGGCAGCGATTATGATGGAATGATAGATACCATTAACGGTTTCTGGACTGCTGAAAATATGCCTACACTCGAAGATTATTTACTCATGCATGCCTATACTTACAAGCAAAATAATTACGGTAATCTGACACATCCGTTTAACCTTATTGATCCGGAAGAAATAGTAAACCGAATAATGGGTGATAATGCATACAATTTTGTGATGAAATATTATGGTTGATAATGACACAAAGACTCTATTGCTTAAAGACAATCTGTTTAGTAACTTTAATAATGATATAAATTACTATTAATGTGTCGTTTAATTTGAGCTATCAAGTCGATGTTTTGTTGGAATTAGGATAGCCGGTTGTGAATTTAGACAAAGAATTTGGTGACGGATTTTCAAATCAGGGTGAAATTGATTGTGAAAATATCTTTTCGACTGGTGAGACGAAGCTCTTCCGGAGTTGGTCATTTAAATAATAGAATCGGTTGTTTGAATAATTTCACATTGAATTAGAACTTCAAATCTTGCTATATGAAACGAATAGCTATTTTCTGCGATGGAACATGGAATACTCCTGACGAATCGGAAGATGGGAAACTATGCCAAACCAACGTGGTCAAAATGGCAAATGCACTTTCCCTAAATTCTGCTGATGGAACTGCACAATTGTTGTATTATGACACCGGAATAGGGAGTGAGGGCAATTTTATCAAGCGTAGTTTTGATGGAGCAACCGGAACTGGAATTACGGAAAATATACTTCAGGCTTACTGTTTTATCATTAACAATTACGAACCGGGTGATGAACTTTACTTTTTTGGATTCAGCCGTGGAGCATATACCGTTCGCAGTTTATCAGGACTCATCAGAAATTCAGGTGTTTTAAAAATTACAAATTCAGATCAGGTTGAAAGGGCTTATGAAATATACCGGTCCCGAAAACGGGATCTTCAGCCACGAGCCATCGAGGCTACCCTCTTCAGAAAAACCTTTGCAGTTGAAGACATTACAAAGATTAAATTTATTGGAGTTTGGGATACTGTTGGTGCTCTTGGTAATCCACTATTCCTGAATGGAATACTAAGTAAGAATAATCAGTTTCATGATCCTGAGTTGTCATCATGGATAAATTACGCGTTTCATGCTCTAGCCATTGATGAGAAAAGAAGAAATTTCTGTGCAACCTTATGGCATCAGCAAACAGAGAATTTCGGACAGGTTTTAGAGCAGGTGTGGTTTCCCGGCGTTCACTCTGATGTTGGAGGTGGTTATCGGGAATCTGAAACTGGATTGTCAGATATTTCATTAAAATGGATGCTTGAAAAAGCGCAAGGCTGCCAATTGAGTTTCGAGCCTGTAATAATTAATCCCAATCCCATGGCTGCCCTGCACGAGTCGTACAAAGGATTTTACACCTTGCAAAAAAAACTTTACAGAGACATCAATCTAAAGATACCATTGAAAGGCAATACCAACGAAACATTGCATCCTTCAGTATTTGAACGTTATAAGAATGATGAGAAGTACCGTCCTGAAAATCTGGTAGACTATTTTAAAAGGCATCCAAATTCGAATTAAAGTTCTGTCTGCAAACCTATAAAAGTCATCATTATGACGAGCAATTCCGATGCCCTGGATACTTCATTCGAAAAGTATAAATACAAAGTAGAACTTTTTAAATGGCTGATTGGCAGCGTAGCCTTAGTCATTATGACTACAATCATCGATTGGGGCTTTAAAGACCGCGCTGCAGGATTGCAGGAAATTGAGCAGTACGATAAATATGCCACAGAATTGATTGTTTTGAATAACGACCCTGTTAAAAAACGCATGCTGGCGCAATTTTTCTCGAAAGTGACACCCTCAGAAAAACTCAGAGAAGGATGGGAAAAGTACTACCAGGAAGTGGATGTTGAATACAAGGAATTTCTCCGGAAAGACACCATTGCACAGGACAAACTAAAGGCATTTGCAAATCAGGATACCGCGTTGCTCAGTCAATCACAAAAAATGGAGAAAGCTCAACTTGAATTTCAGGTAAGAGAGGCACAACGAATAATTAATCAGCCACTTGTATTGCCAAATACAACCGTTACACCTGTTGTCTATATACAGATTGGCAGTGAGGAAAGGCGAAGCTCGGCGAAAGAGTTGGTTGAAAAAATAACTGATCTTGGATACAAGGCTCCTGGGATTGAATTGGTTGAAAGTGCCCGAAATATGAGCGCAAATGAAATCCGGTATTTCAGGGAATCGGATGAAACATTTGCCAAAGTACTTCAAGGTATGTTGAAAAATCAAAATATTGAAACCAACCTTAAACCAATATTTGGATTGAGTAGCAAGACAAAAACTGGAACCATCGAATTGTGGCTAAAATAGAGAATAGTCGTAAATCTGTCATTCTGCAACATGGTCTTCAAGGTTATAATAACACAAAGATTATTAGTGTTTTGCCTAAACTTACCCAACTGTTTTACCATTCATTTGTTAAAAATGTATTTGCCAGCATGCGTTCAAAGCAAAGGCTTTATAAACAAACTAAATGATTCACCATGGAAAATTTGAAGAAAGAAGACATTAAGCAGGAAGTTTTTGATTTATACGATGACTATGCCCATAGCAGAATCGAAAGAAGGCAATTCCTTGAGAGGTTATCACTGTATGCTGTTGGTGGCCTTACCGTTTCATCTTTGCTTGGGTTTATCATGCCCAATTATGTGGATACAATTCAAATCAAACCCGACGATCCCAGATTGAGATCTGAATTCGTCAAATACAACTCGCCTAAAGGAGGTGGTAATATTCGTGGCCTTTTGTCCAAACCCCTTGAAAATAAAGGCAAGCTGCCCGGAATCGTTGTCGTTCATGAGAATCGTGGACTTAACCCATATATTGAAGATGTAGCCCGTAGAGCCGCGTTGGAAGGTTTTATAACCCTGGCTCCTGATGCGCTGACTCCATTGGGCGGCTACCCCGGGAATGACGATGCCGGAAGGGAATTACTAAGCAAACGCGATCGTAATGAAATGCTCGAGGACTTTATCGCGGCATACGAATACCTGAAATCGAGCGATGAATGCACCGGCAATGTTGGTGTCGTTGGATTTTGTTTTGGAGGTTGGATCGCCAACATGATGGCGGTTCGGGTCACCGGCTTATCAGCTGCAGTTCCATTTTACGGAGGACAACCATCAGAAGAAGAAACGGCCAAAATAAAAGCGCCGCTGTTGCTCCATTATGCCGGCTTAGATCAACGAGTAAATGAAGGTTGGCCTGCCTATGAGAAAGCACTTAAAGCGAATAAAATAGAGTATCAGGCTTACATCTATCCGAATGTCAATCATGGGTTTCACAACAACACAACTCCACGGTACGACGAAGCGGCAGCCGATTTGGCATGGAAACGTACCATTGATTTTTTCAAGGAAAAACTCGACTGAATAAAATACCGGGAAGTATACAACAAATCAATCGATGTTGAAATTTTGTAAAAGTGGACTTGCCGGATAATCCGCTAATATGGCACGTTTGTGCTATTGCGTTTTGATACATGAATGATTTAATTTTAATAGAGTGTTAGATCATTATAGAGTTTCAGGAATAAAGAACCAGATCTTTCATCGTTTCTTTCCGGAATTTATTTTATAGGTGTATTTGTTTCTGACAAGTATTTCAAAAAATAAGCTTTCGCCTGATTAATTTTAAATATCCGGAAAAGGAAAATTGCAGTAAGTTCTTAGCAGTATTTTTTTAACAAGTCCGAACACATGACAACTGATACACAGGAACCCGAATTAAATGAAAAAGATCCATCCGAATCAGGTAGCGATCACACCGTACTGCCTCATCGTATTCCTGTTTCAGGTTATGGAATTGTTGCTGTGGTTGGATTTATCCTGTCGCTTTCGGTGGTCTATTATTACCTTCAGTTTATACAGGGCAAAGTTTCTGATGAAGTTGATCAGCGCATATTTTATCTGATCCTGATATTGTTTGGCATTTCAACAAGCGCCCTGGTTTTTGGCGTGATGAATACTTATGCCGTTTTAACCGGCAAACAGCAAAATGTCAGTCTTAAAATGACAGGGCCTGGTGTTGGAGTAATTCTGGTAGTTTTAGGTGGTTTATACCTGCCTCAAAAATCTGCCGAAAAAAATGTAACCATACGATTGTTCGATTGGAAAAGCAACCCTGTAACTCAGGGTGATGTCAAGATTTACCTGAAAGAATATATTCGAACCCAATCAGTTGACAATATGGGACAGGCACTTTTCACTGGCATACCTGCCGACATGGTTAAAAACAAAATGAAGATTGAAGTTTCCAGTCCGGGCTATGCTACCCTATTTTTTGATACGCTGGTTTCCAGCTCAAAACCTCTTGAACTCACTTTGCCGCTTACTACTGTAGTATTTATTTCCGGAAAAGTTAAAACCGCGGCAGAAATGCCCATTAAAGGCGTGGAAATAAATGTGGATGGCACCCGGTATTTTGCTATCTCGATTACCGATGGCTCCTATAAACTAAGGTTGGAAGAATATACACTTGGTGATGAAATTTCTATGACAACCTCACACAATGATTATGAAGACAAGACCATATTTCTCAGGATCAATTCACCGGAACTAACGAACCAGGATATCTTTTTAAACCCAGTCCATCATTAACAATTGCTGACATGAAACCTATCCTTTTATGCTTGAGTCTGCTGTTCATTCTGACTACGAATATTAAAAGCCAGTCGCTTATTATAAAAGGCCGGGTGAAATGTATGAATCAAACCTTTAATTCGACCAAAGGGGCAACGAATATTGTAGTGGTTCCCACTTTTATGCCCTCGAGAACAACCTATACTCTCTCTGAACCTTCGGGTTATTTCGAAATTAATACGGGCGTTCCGCTTGCCAAACTGAAAGACAAAACCGTTACGATCTATGCCATTTCGCGATGTGCAAACTGCGATGAAGTAGCAAAAAGGGTATTTATTTCGGAAGATCAGGACCGGCAAAACCGAAACGATGACAAACAGTATGTAACTATAAAAGACTGGATGCTGAATGCCAGTTGTAAAAATGCAGAACTTGCTCCATTAGCAGCTGACAGTGTTTTAAGGTTAGTCGCGAAACAGCCGGATCAAAATCTGGATCAGGTATCGGCCGTTTCTGCATTGGCCGGAGCTCCGATGTTCTTAAACTTTTTATCAACGCTGACCTCAGTGGTAGGCGTAACCGGTTTTCCCCAGGATTCCTTTTTTATTCAAACCATTAAGCCCGGTAAAATTAATTACGGACAATTCCTGCTGGCCTCACCATTAATACATTCAGCAAATACCGGCTTTAATTTTTCTCCGTCACGCGATATGTCCGAAGCAGTTTTTTGGAACCCTTCCGCCATTGCTTTCAGCAATAAACCCTATAATATAAGTTTGCTTACTAACCTGAAAAACAATGGCAAATTGGGCGGGTATTTCAGAATTTCAGAAAATGCCTCAATAGGCGGAGGTGTAATTTATACCAGGCAGGATGAATTCAGAAATACGCGTTTTATGAAAAAAGATGGAAACACATTGGATATTGATACTACTAAAATGAAACTAAAGGAATATGCTGTTTTTCTCAGTCCTTCGTTTAAAGTAAATAATAATTTTAGTTTGGGAATTACCCTGAAATCCATTTGGCAGGACTTCACTATCCCTCATATTTTATTTGTCAGAAACATTGATGGTACCGGGATCGGGACATTTACCGACAGCACAATCGTTAAAAATAATTTTGATTTGGATATTTCGGCCACTTATAAGATATCCAATGCTTTGCAGTTCGGTGCAACCCTAATGAACCTCGCGGGAACCAAATTATATGCAGATGCATTTATTCCGGAACAAACGAATATTCCGATGCAAAAACAACGTTCGCTCGGCTTGGGACTTACGTACAAATGGCAACGTTTAAATGTTGGAACCGATGTACTTTTTACTGAAGATGGTCTTTATGACGCCTCTTTAGGGGTAAATTATGTTCCCTTCAATAATGCTTTGATTTCAGGAGGTTTTGCAGTAAAACAAATGAGCTATTCATTTGCCTTTAGAATAAAGCATTTCAGGATTGCTTACATCAACGACAACGATTGGCTGGTCAATGACCAACGAAAGGGCAAGTCCACAATCCTGAATGGCCAGATTTATGGTGGATTTATTTTTGATCTGAATTGAATAAGTCTTTTCTGAAAAACGATAGACAGAACCTGTCAGAGCTGATGAAAAATATTTTTTGAAAATTTCATGCTTCAAACCATCCCCCACCATGTTCAATAATATGACACGTTTGTGCTATTGCGCTTTGGCAATCAGTGTCATAAATTTATTATACGAAATAATATCAATCTGTATTGGGCATGAAAAACCGGGGGAATTTGTCCCGATTACCGACATAAATAGTAAATGCCACGACATAAAAGGTAAAGCTTAGAAATCCAGTGGGGGAAAATCAAGAAGTCGGAATTTGCCGAAAATTCTGATTAAAGAGTAACAAAAAAAGAGATCCAATGAAAATAGAATTTGACAGAGGTCCAACTGCCGCAGTCGCCAGTTTATTCATGGACCATCCGGATTATACTCCTGTAAAAGATTTTTTCTGGTTCAATTGGGGACCTGTTTTTTACCGGGGTCGTTTAAATAAATCAGCTAAAATTTTGTTGGTAGCTTCCGATCCAGGTCCGACAGAACGGATTGGTGACCGCGCCCTGATTGGTAATGCCGGTCAGCGGGTTCAGGGCTTTCTTGCAAAAATTGGTCTGAACAAGTCGTACGTTTGCCTCAATGGTTTCATCTACGCACTTCACCCTTCACATTTGGGCGATGGGATAAAATTACTGGACGATCCGGCACACATAGAATGGCGCAATAAGATTTTTGATGCTGCAACCGGTCCGAAGTTGCAAGCCATTGTTGCTTTTGGTGTAGTTGCCCAAAAAGCTGTTGAACTTTGGGATGGGAAAGGCGATGTCCCTGTTTTTGAGACCTATCACCCGAGTTACAGATTCAGTGATAAGAAGTTAACGGATGATTGGAACCGCGTAATTACTGAATTACGAAAGATTGTTACCAAAGACAGAGGCGCTAAAAAAGATCTGCCGTTGTATCATGAAGCTTTCGTTGAAGAAGATTATGCACCGATACCTTCCAGAGATTTACCATTTGGAGTCGCACCTTTTTTAGGCGATGAACACTGGCATCGCACAGGTTCGCACGGTGGAATGAACAGCGTAAGCCGTCCTTCAGGCGACGATTTTACATTAACCTGGAAATCACCTCAAACATAAAAAGTAAGTGATGGCAAAAATTCCGATCGATACAATGGATGGCCCTCAATACGCACTTAGGGGAAGAATAGTCACAATGAGTTCAAGAAGAAGCATTGTTAAAGATGGCATCATATACATCGACAAAGGAAGGATTGTTGCCGTAGCTAAAAGTACTGATGATGCTCCGGAAGGTTTTGCCAATGTTTCTGTTGTTGATACAAAAGGCACCATTTACCCGGGTTTGATTGAGCTTCACAACCACTTAAGCTACAACATTCTTCGATTGTGGCAGGTACCGAAGAAATATACCAACCGAAATCAATGGGGCGGCACAGAAGAATATCGAAAAATTATTAGCGGACCGATGAATGTATTGGGCCGGACACCCGGTTACATCGAAGCTATTGTGAGGTTTGTCGAATGTAAATGCGTGATGGGTGGAGTAACAACTTCACAGGGAATTGCACTTTTCAGCAACAACGGAATACAAAAATATTACCGGGGAATTGTGCGGAATGTTGAAAACACAGAGGATGCTGATTTGCCCGAAGCCCTCGCAAAAATATCGGATGTGGAAGCCAAGTCTGTTGAATCGTTTTACGAACGCCTTAAAAAGCAGCAATGCATGTTACTGCATCTAAGCGAGGGCACCGATGCCGCAGCACGCAAACACTTTAGCGACCTTCAGTTAAGTAACGGAGAATGGGCAATTACCAACGCATTGGCCGGTATTCATTGTGTTGCCCTCGAAGACGAAGATTTTAAACGAATGAAAGCGAAAAAGGCTTCAATGGTATGGTCACCGCTTAGCAATTTGTTGCTTTACGGGAAAACCGCGGATATCATTTCCGCAATTAAAAATAAGCTGATGATTGGCCTGGGTTCTGATTGGTCTCCTTCAGGAAGTAAAAACTTGTTTGGCGAATTAAAAGTAGCGCGACTGGTAGCCAATAAACTGGGGATTTATAAACGGAAATCGGACATTCTCGCCCTCGCAACCATTAATGCCGCTAAAATTTTAAAATGGGACAAACAACTTGGCAGCATAGAAAAAGGCAAACGGGCCGACCTGATGGTCATGACCGGTACCACTGGAAATGCTTACGAACAATTTCTAAACCGGTCGGAAACAGCCATTTCGCTGGTGGTTATCAATGGCGTGCCAAGGTATGGTCATGAAGACTTAATGAATAAATGGACAGCTGTTAAGGAAAAAATTGAGGTAAACGGAATCCACTATCAGATTCATTTAAAACAGGCAACCGCCGATCCGGTGGTAGGAACTTTAAGCCTTGAAGATGCAATTAATAAGTTGAGTGATGCATTGCAGAATCTGCCTCACATTGCAGAAAATCTGAATAAAGTTCCGCTTATGGCACATTCGATCCTGAATGCAGAATCACACCCGCAATGGTTTTTGGTACTCGATCACAACGATGAACTGGAAGGTGAAAAACTAAGATTAACAAGTTCTGGAGGTTTGAAGGCCTCACAGCCGCTTATGGCTTCGAAACCATTGTCGGAAATTGTTGAAGAAATGGAACTGGATAAAATAACTGTTGCTGATGATCCTGACTTCCTGACCACTATAAAACGAGAACAAAATCTACCTCAATACCTGAAGAATGGCTTAGAAAATATGTACCGGTAATGCCATTTAATATAGTTGCGATTCAAAGTTCCTGACAATATTAATTTAAATGGATATCCGCAAATTTACCTAAGGTCATATCGAGAAGTCATTTAATGGTCATTTGATAGTCAACAAGTTGTTTTGAAACTATAAATGACAACAGAATGACTATGAATGACAATAATTGACTTTCATAAAAAAGCAATTCGGTAAATAAACGGACAATCATTTAATTTATTTGTAACTAATTGTCGTTCATATCTGTATCCTATATTTTGTTCTATTACATCGAATAAAGCAAACGAATTATTCTGAAGGGTATAGTATGGTTGTACAAATAAATTAACCTTATGAATATTGGAATAAAGCATCATTGAAGACAATATTCAAAATAAAAATGCGGACATTATGAAATATCTAATCCTATTTTTGACGCTAACTGTTTTGGTAACAAATTACCTGGCTGCGCAGGACAACAAAATAACTGGACTAGAAAAACCACTGGTGAAAAAGTTCATTAATCAGGAATTTGGGAATCTTAGTAATCCGCAATCAAATAATAATATCGGAAATTTTGCTTCCATGGATTTTAAGGCAGCCGAAGTAAACTTTGTAGGGAATATTATTTTAAATAACGGTTCCATATTTGGAATTAAAGCCATTGGCGGTGTTACCGATGGATTTCTTCCAATATTTAAAAACAATAAGCTAAACACGAAAATAGGAATAGGAATTCAATATAATTTCCTGAACTTCAGGAATAAGTCAATAATCTATGACAACCTAAGTTATCAAAAATATGAGGCTCATAAAAGAAAGATTGAAGACGAGTATGAGGTAAAGAAAAACGAAATTGAAAAGGGGAAAGAAAAAGTTCTCCTGAGAATCGAAATCAAAAAAAAATCGGATCTGCTTGCAGCGCAGGAAGAAAAACTTAGCAGTCTGAAAGGATTGTCAAGAGATAGTTTAGCTAATGAGATACAAACCCAAAGACTTGAACTGGCACAAAAGAAAAACCAATTAACGAATTTCACCAGTCCAATGGCTCAACTGTTTGAACTCGAAAACTGGAAAGCAGCCGAAATAACCAAAGCACAATCAGATATTGAAATCTATGGCTATCGGTTTGGCTGGTTTTCTGTTGGATATAATATTGTGAACAACACTTTTAAATTATTTGATGGTACGATGCCTTTAGATAACCAGACTTCAAAGTCCGAATATGCCAGCCATTCTTTAATTGCACAGTATTCTTTTTACAACAGAACACCGGCAGCATACGAATCCTATTTTTTCTCTTTGGGGGCTGTTGCCTCCATTCAGGATAATTTTTCGGACCTGCAAAAAGTTGAAATTAATGAAACAAAAGAGTATGGCGCCAACCCGAATGACCGCACTATTACGAGTCAATATGATGCATACCAGGGGACTTACTTAAAGGATTTAAAATCACTTTCGGTTTATGGTGATTTTTACTGGTTCCTGTTTGAGGACAATGCAGGAGCCGTACATTTTCATCCTGAACAGAAAATATTTGAAGAGCTTAATCCATCGACCAATTTAGGTTTTGGCTTTCTCATGACTTTTAAAAATGCTGAAGCAACGGGCAATATTGTCAATGCTGAACTCTATGTCAATCTGATTGACATGTTTGAAAATACAAGAACTCCGGATAAACTTTTTGCACGCAGCATTTATGGACTTCGCTTTACATTCCCAATAAACTTTAACTCAAAACTGTAAAAAATGGCAAAAAATACTGGTCAGAATCAAAGGTCATCGCATTCACTTCGACATCGGGTTATTTGTACCAACGACACATTTAAAGGTCCATGGAGAACGGATATTGAAGACTGTTATGTGGATGCACAACAGCACAGAGAGGTGCAGGGAAATGAATTGCATATTATAAAAATAGTAACCGAACAAACGATAGAATAAATTTGACAATCGTTTTAAAATGTACCGGGATTGCAGACAGATTGGATCTTACCTCCAAAGTCCATTTAAGTGCTAAAATGCCAATCCCTGCAGACCAACAGTTTTTTTCTCTTGTTATATAAACACCAGGATTGCCAAAACATTAAAAGCACAAATCCAGAAAAAGAAGCAGTAACAAAACCTACCTAAACACACCACCGAAACAGGGACAATCTCTAAAAGATGTTCCTGTTTTTTATAAGATAAAATGTGTGAAATGGCACTTTTGTGCTATTGACCTTCGTAACTCAATGTTTTAATTTTATTTAAGATTTTGAATGTGAATGTGAATCAGGAAAGTTGCTAAAGACATCAGGATTATATGAATATCAGTGTGGTTAAAAGATATATTTTAAATTTTCGGTTTTGACAAGCTTTGGCTTTAAATGAATATTGAGTTCAAACTTAGCAAAGCTCACTTTAACTTATTGTGTCGCCAATAAAAGAGAGTTGATTTTATATCGCCAAAGTAGAGTTATATGTTCATGTATTTCATCAGATAAAAAAAATAAATTCATGAGAATATATATTATCGTTGTGCACAATGTTGTAATACAGTTATCCAAAAAAAGTAATTATATGAAAAGACTTCTACAACTTACCACATTAATTAGTTTACTTAGTTTAACCTCAAAAGGACAAGAAACAATCGAAGAAAAAGTTAGTCGCCTTGAAACAGAATTTAAAGTTGTAAAAGATCGACAACGTATCGTTGACAAGCTTGATTATAATACAATCAGGACAAACTTAACTACTGCAGTTGAGTTGCATGATCAGATTAATGAAGTTTATGGCTTTATTAAAGGTGATGTTGCAACGGCTGACGTTTATAATAAACTCGCAAGTGTTAATAGTCCGGCTAGTGACATTCTCGGATTCAAATTTTCAAACATTATCGTAAGTAAAGCATCAGAGGTATTCAATTCAAAAGAATTCAAGGACATCCCTGAAAAGAAGAAAAACAAATTCTTAACAATAGTTGATAAAATCATTAATAACCCTATTGCTAGCGTAGTTCAATCTACATTTCCTATCACAGGGACTGTAAGATCTGTTATAACAGCCGCAGCAACTTTCTTTTCAGAACCTGATGTAGAATTAGATGTTAAAAGGTCTAGTGGCAAAGTTACAAGTGTAAATGTTAAAGATATTAAGGGAGATACTGGATTAGATAATAAATTTATAGAAAAATACCTGGGAACATTGCAACCTTACATTACATTTTATGAAAAATTAGAATACTCTAATTTGCAGTATGACGTAGCCACAAAAGAACTACTTAAAAATTATAAGAATCT
The DNA here is from genome assembly GCA_041736275.1 of Prolixibacteraceae bacterium. Taxonomy (GTDB): domain Bacteria; phylum Bacteroidota; class Bacteroidia; order Bacteroidales; family Prolixibacteraceae; genus Aquipluma. The sequence goes on along the minus strand of JBGSUC010000070.1, from coordinate 26,200 downwards.
CCCCGACCTAATAAAGGGTTTTGAAACAGATATGAACACTAAACTTGGTTTTAATGGTAATATCAATATGACTTTAGTTCAGAAGACGGGTGAAATTGACAAGCTATCTGAATTTAATCAAAGCGGAGTAAAGGACTTTAATTACACCAATTTCATTTCCGATCAAAAAATATTAGACGCGAATAATATAGCAAAGCAAGTTGGAATGATGGCTATTGAACTTGAGAATTTCTATAGTGAATTTGTGAAGATTGTTAATGACAAATTTGATGCTGACAAGGAGATTCTAGAAGAAGCAAAGAATCTTGAAGGAGCAAAACCAGACAAAGTACAAGAAGTAATAAAAAGCATTGACAACTTGCAAAAATCTGGTACTGTTGAGAAGTACCAAAAGAACATATTAAAAATCATAACGCTTAGAAACAAAATCACTTATTAACAATCAATCAAATGAACTAAAACATAAGGCACTGTGCTTAACATTGTGTCTATTCAGTGCTAGGGTGAAAGGTTAATATGGAGAATTCTTTCTTAATTTTGTTTCTATTCATTTTATAGGACGCGGCTTCGAAAGCTCAGCACATATTAAAAAAGGGTCGTTAGAATCAATATATAAAATTTCTACTAACCCCGTCACCTACTTTGTCTCCAACAATCCGCAATATATATATATATGCTTACGAAAACTAACTCGAATGGTGGTGAGGTTACTTTTTTCATTAAACATTCTTCATCCACCCTTTTAGCTGCTATGCCATACCTAAGGCTTCCACATTTTTTAGGAACCCTTACCTAAAACCTCCGACCTTGCACCTTTTTGGGGGAATGTCGGACCTAAAAGCTCCGGTGTTCTCTCTTATAGGTGGTAGGGAGTACCCAAAAGGTCCGATGTTGCACCTTATCGATGGTGGGGGGTACCTTTTAGGTGGTATGTTTCAGGTAATTGCGGGAAATAAAAAAAACCCGGAAGGTGATTCCGGGGTCCTGGCAATTAAACTGCTTTTTCCTTTTTTGCCGGTCGGCTCGGGAAACGAGTACTTAAGTCATCTAATACTGTTTTGGCGCCTGGTACATTCATTTTGGCAGCGCCTTTCAGGTAGGTATAAAAAGCAAGTACGGAAACATAGGCTTCACTTCCGCACAGCAGCATGGTATCGTCGAGCATATCAACGAGAGGCTGGGCAATCTGCCTGATTTGACGGAGGGTATTCTGTTTTTTGACTGCTGGTTGCCGGCAATAATATGGCAAATCCATTCGTTCATCTGTAAATCAGAAAAATGACATTCTCCATATTAACAAAGAAAAGATTTATTTATGCTTTATTTTTTGCATTTATGTTCTTGTTTTCCTCGTGTAGTACCATAAAGAAGACAAGTTCCTCAAAAAAGCAAAAGACGAAGAACGAATTACAAAAAGGCGATCAGGTTTATACTGGTATGGCAACCTACTATGCCAATAGCTACCAGGGAAAACGAACAGCAAGCGGTGAACCATACCGTAAAAACAAATATACTGCTTCTGTACGATTTGATGTTCTTCCCTTACCCTTTGGCACCATAGTGGAAGTTTTTTGTGTAAAGAGTCATAAAAAAGTCAGGGTAAAAGTAAATGACAGAATGGGGGAAAATGCTACCGCTATTATTGATCTCTCTTACAAAGCCGCAAAAGATATTGGGCTTAACATCTACGGAAGAACTGCCGTACAAATCCGCGTTGTTTCCAAAAATGGGAAGTAGGAAGAAAACTACAAAAAATGCTGCGGTTGCCTTCTACCCCACCATCTCCTTTGTGCTCAGCAACCCGCAGGCAGCATAAATATCCTGGCCACGGCTGGCACGAATGGTGGTGAGGATGCCTTTTTCGTTAAAACCTCCTTCATCCTCTCTTTTTGCTGCCATACTGTACCTAAAACTTCCAACGTTTCACCTTTTTCAGGGAACATTGTACCTAAAAGCTCCAACCTTCCATCTTTTTCGGGGAACGTCGGACCTAAAAGCTCCGGTGTTCTCTCTTATAGGTGGTAGGGAGTACCCAAAAGGCCCGATGTTGCACCTTATCGATGGTGGGGGGTACCTCTGAGGTCGTATAATTCAGGTAATTTAGGGTAATAAAAAACCCCGGAAGATCGATTCCGGGGTCCTGGCAATTAAACTGCTTTTTCCTTTTTTGCCGGTCGGCTCGGGAAACGCGAACTTAAATCATCTAAAACGGTTTTTGCACCTGGCACGTTCATTTTGGCAGCGCCTTTCAGGTAGGTGTAAAAAGCAAGTACCGAAACATAGGCTTCACTTCCGCACAACAGCATCGTGTCGTCCAGCATATCAACGATAGGCTGGGCAATCTGCCTGATCTGACGGAGTGTATTCTATTTTTGACTGCTGGGTGCCAGCAACAATATGGCAAATCCATTCGTTCATCTGTAAATCAGAAAAATGACATTCTCCTTATTAACAAAGAAAAGATTTATTTATGCTTTAGTTTTTGCATTTATTTTCTTGTTTCCCTCGTGTAGTTCCATAAAGAAGACAAGTTCCTCAAAAAAGCAAAAGACGAAGAACGAATTACAAAAAGGCGATCAGGTTTATACTGGCATGGCAACCTACTATGCCAATAGCTACCAGGGAAAACGAACAGCTAGCGGTGAACCCTACCGTAAAAACGAATATACTGCTTCTGTACGATTTGATGTTCTTCCCTTACCCTTTGGCTCCATAGTGGAAGTTTTTTGTGTAAAGAGCAATAAAAAAGTCAGGGTAAAAGTAAATGACAGAATGGGGAAAAATGCTACCGCTATTATTGATCTCTCTTACAAAGCCGCAAAAGATATTGGGCTTAACATCTACGGAAGAACTGCCGTACAAATCCGCGTTGTTTCCAAAGATGGGAAATAGAAAGAAAACTACAAAAAATGCTGCGGTTGCCTTCTACCCCACCATCTCCTTTGTACTCAGCAACCCGCAGGCTGCATAAATATCCTGGCCACGGCTGGCACGAATGGTGGTGAGGATGCCTTTTTCGTTAAGCTTTTCTTTGAATTTCTGGAGGGTGGCTTCGTCGGTTCCTTCCAGCGGAGTACCGGGGATTGGGTGAAACCGGATCAGGTTGATGCGGCATTTAATGCCATTCAGTATTTTGGCCAGTTCCTGCACATGTCGGGGAGAATCATTCAGGCCTTTAAACACAATGTATTCAAACGAAACCCGGCGTTGACGACCAAAGTCCCAGCTTTTAATTTCATGAATTACTTCCTCCAAAGGATAAGCAACCTGTACCGGCATCAGCTTCTGGCGTTCGTCGTCGAACGGCGTATGCATACTAACTGCCAGATGTGCTTCAGAATGATTCAGGAAAGTCACCATTCCCGGCACAATACCTATGGTGGAAACAGTGATCCGGCGCGGACTCATGGCAAAACCCCATTCCGAAGTCAGTATTTCAAGACTTTTCAGCACTTCTTCCAAATTATCAAAAGGTTCGCCCATTCCCATATAAACGATGTTGGTTACATCGTGCCATTCAGGAATACTGCGTATTTGGTTTACAATTTCGCCGGCAGTTAATTGTCCCTGGAAACCTTGTTTACCGGTCATGCAGAACAAACAGCCCATTTTGCAACCTACCTGCGACGAAACACAAACAGTTTTGCGGTCATCATCCGGAATCATGGCTGTTTCAACAAATTTTCCTTTGCCGGTTGGGAAAAGGTATTTCTTTGTTCCGTCAATACTTTCCTGAACCTTGGTTGAATCGACGAGTCCAAATTCGTATTTACTGCTCAAAAGTTCACGCGCTTTTTTCGAAAGATTGGTCATGTCCTCAATGGAGGAAATATCTTTTTGATAGAGCCATTCGGCCATTTGTTTGCCGGTGAATTTGGGCAAACCAAGTTCAACAGCAAGGGCGGTGAGTTCAATGAGTGTTTTTCCGAAAAGAGCTTCCATAATTAAAGGCAAAAGGTAAAAGTAAGAAGGCAAAAGTAATTCAAACCGATGCCGCCTAAAAATAAATTTCAGCTAAAATGTTGTCGTATGGTACACCTCTCGCGATAAGCAGATCGCGTACTTCGACAACCATGTCAGCTTTGCCGCAAAGATAATAGTTAATATCGGTTGGAAGATCATTTATTTCATTCAGGTACTTAGTAACACGTCCGGGGAAAACATCGCATGACTGCTCCTGTGAGCAACAACGGATATAATTTTCGCCCATTGCCCATTCAAGTTCATCTTCAAAATAAAACTGGTTTAGCAAACGAACACCATGTATAAGGGTTCTTTTTTCAGAAATTCCTGAACGAAACATGCTGTAAAACGGGGCTATTCCGGTACCGGTTGCAATCCACCATGCCGGTTTTCTGTCGTCTTTAAAACTACCGTAAGGTTTGCTCGTCCAAACGGTCATGCCCGGGATTAAAGCAGCCATCCATGGTGTTAACAGACCGTCTTCTTTAATATTAAAAAGCACACGGATTTCAGATTCATCGTTTCCACTGCAAATACTATAGATACGTGGAGCAATCGCAGGATCAGCAGTGATTTTTACAACCTGTCCCGGTCTAAAAGATTGTGTCCGGTTCCACGAAATCAGGTGTACTCCCGGAGATATTTCCTCATTTCCGGTTATTGTAACTTCAATTAATTCATGCTGATTTTTTTTGTATTCTTCTCCTTTTTGCATTGATCTTATTTTGTTCATGAATAACAAGCCCGCAAGCAATAGGTTTAGTTTAATTGCAGTAATTACTGCGTAAGCAAACTTGATTAAAACAAGCCGCTTTACTGCTGGATATTATGTCTATCGTTCATTTAAGTACTGTGCCAACAAATATGAATCTTTTAATGTAAACTTTTCGTTCAATCTTTGGGTTTAAGACATACAGTTCAAACTTACGGGCAATTTTAACCGTATTTTTGTCCCCCGCTTAAAAATACACATCAGAAACACTGAAAATGAAGACATTAAAGGAAGACGCTCAAATAGTCGGTAGTATTTTGCTTGAAACCGGTTCATTACTTATGAGTTCCGGCGCCAGTACCAACCGCATCCGGGTCACTTTGGCCAGGATCGCAAAAGGGCTTGGTTATGGCACCGAATTATTAATTACACACCGGGCGTTGATGTTAACTATTATCGAAAAAGAGCAACAACACTTTTTCAGTCGTCTGAAACGCACTTCTCCTCACGGAGTTAATTTTAGGATTGTCAGCGGAATAAGTCATTTAAGCTGGAACGTGTTGGAGCAAAAATGGACAGTTGCACAAATTTCAGCAGAACTTAAACGTCTGAAATCGCTTCCTCACTATCCGCGATTAGTTATTTTAGCTCTGGTGGGTTTAGCCGGATCTGCCTTCTGCCGCATTTTTGGTGGCGGATACATTGAAATGACAGTTGCTTTTATCGCCACATTTGCCGGATTATTCGTCAGACAGGAAGCGATAAAGTTCAAATTTAATCCCTATTTATGTGTCTTTTTTGCCGCTTTTACAGCCTCATTTATTGCAGGACTGGCCGAAAATTTTCAAATAGGAGCTCAACCCGACAAAGCTTTTGCAACTTCAGTACTTTTTTTAGTCCCGGGTGTTCCGCTTATTAACTCGGTAACCGATCTGTTGGAAGGCAACATTCAAAATGGAATGGTACGTGCCATGAATGGATTAATGATTGCCTTTTCAATTGCGATGGGGCTTTTCTCAGTAAAAATGATTCTAAATTTTTAACATGATACTACTCGAAATACTCATAAAAAGCTTTTGGGCCGGCATCGCTGCTATAGGCTTTGCCATCCTTTTTAATGTGCCGCGACGCACTCTTGTTTCAATCTGGACTTTGGGAGCAGTTGGTGGTATTATCAAATTTTCAGCAATGAATTTTGATGTTGGAATTGTTTTTGCTTCGTTTCTCGCTGCAACACTTGTCGGTATAGCCAGCATTCAAACCGCGCATATACAGAAAAGTCCGCCGCTCATTTTTTCTATTCCAGCGGTTATCCCTATGGTTCCCGGATTTTTTGCTTATAAATTTATGCTTGGAATGATTGCACTTACCAACATGGTGAATACGGATACCTATATCCAGACTCTTGCCGAGACAGTAAACAATGGTGCAAAAATGATGTTTGTTTTAATCTCACTGGGAACTGGCGTTGCAATTCCTATGTTGTTATCCAGAAAAGAATCGATCAAAAAATCGAAATACAATAAGAATAAGAAAGTTATGGTTTAATTGTAACCGAAAAAACGATAAAACAAAAAGAGCTGCTCCCGATTGGAACAGCTCTTTTAATATGCGGTAGTTTCAAGTTTTTCGAAAGGAAGGCTTAATTCCATAAGCTTTCGTTTAACATCCATGATTCAATTTTCAAAGAATCTTCAGTTTCCAGAGTGTCTGTTACTGATTTTGAATTCCAGTAATCAGCATCGATCATCCATGATTCGATAGTCAACATGTCTTCTTTTTCTGCAACAACTTCAGCATTAACCATGCTCTTGTTATCTGCAATTGCATTAATGTTTGTAAAACCAATAGTTCCAAGTACAATAATTGCGATGAGGGTTTTAATTTTTGTTTTCATTATTTTCTTCTTTTAATTGTCACCGGATATTTTCACCGGTTGTTTTCTGTTCTCTAATTGTTTTTGTTTTCACTATTAAGACTACAAAGCAACAGGAAAGTTACTTAGAAAACAGTTAATTAAAAGACAAACTTATCTTAACTAAACCTTAATGGATTTATAGTTGTTGGCTGAATGTTAAGAATGGCGCGGGAAATAGAGATTCTAAATTGGCCGGAAGTTGCCTGAAAAGTCCAAAAACACTTGATCCGCTGCCAGACATGGATGCATAAACAGCACCGGAATCATACAACTGCCTCCGAATGGCTCCAACTTCAGGATACTGCTGAAATACAGATGATTCGAATTGATTTACAATTGAATATTTCCAGTTTTGTACAGGAAGATGAACTAAATTATCCAGCGAAATTTCTGATTTTTGGGGGACAACCAGCTGAAATGCTTTAGCTGTTGAAACTTCAACCTGAGGCTTCACAATTATAATGAATAGTCCATTAAGTTTTAAGTTTATTATGTTCATCTTATCACCCTTTTCAGTAGCATAAACCGGTTTATTCATGATAAAAAAAGGACAATCGCTTCCTAAAATCAAAGAATAATCGATTAACCGCTCTTCGCTTAGGTTTAAATCATAGACTTTATTCAACATTTTAAGCATGAAAGCACCATCTGAAGAACCTCCACCAAGACCTGCACCAAATGGAATTTGTTTGTGCAAATGGATTTTTAAAGCCGGAATTTCAAATTCCTTTTTCAGAAGGCGATATGCCTTCATTACCAGATTCGATTCCGGATCACCCGGAATGGAAATACCACTGCTGGTAAATTGCAACTCATTCGCTTCAACAAATTCGAGCACATCGCACCAACCCACCGGATAAAAAACAGTTTCGAGGTTATGAAAACCATCCGGTCTTTTTTCGGTAATGTGCAGCCCTAAATTTATTTTAGCATTTGGAAATGAAATCATGCCACAAAAGTAGAAAAATCATTGATTTGAATCATCAAAATCAGGCATTGGAACCACCGAAACACTTTAAAATTTTCAATGTCAAGTAATCATTAAGTCTACATAGTAATGATTTTTCACATAAAAATATGTCAATTAAGGATGTTCTTTTGCGGCTCAATTTTTAATTATTATTTTGCATGACATTTAATCTGCTGAAAATGGCACAGGCATCGAAACCAAAACTCAAATTAATCATTCAGGATTACGCTATAATAACTTTTGGTTTGCTCATGTATGTTTTCTCCTGGACTTTATTCCTGGTTCCTGCCGAGATAACCGGTGGTGGTATAAGTGGTTTGGCCGCGGTTATTTTTTACAGCACCAAAATTCCGATCGGACTCACATTTTTTGTAATCAACTTATTTCTGGTTGCCATTGCCATTAAAGTTTTGGGAGCAAGTTTTGGAATTAAAACCATCTACAGCATGGTAATTATTTCAATCGCCTTTAGTATTCTGCCTGCTTTATCTTCAGGACCGATTATTAAAGACAATTTTCTGTCAGCCGTTTTGGGAGGAATGATGGGAGGAGCCGGTATCGGTATCGTCTTTTCGCGCGGAGGCAGTACCGGCGGAACAGATATCATTGCCATGATCATCAACAAATACCGAAACATCAGTCCGGGTCGTATTATCATGTATTGTGACGTTATTATTATTGGTTCATCCTACTTCCTGTTGCATTCGCTCGACAAAATGGTTTATGGTTTTGTTTCTATGGCTGTAGTTTCGTATACTCTGGATGCCTTTCTTAGCGGATCGAATGCTTCTGCTCAAATGTTTATTTTCTCGCCCAAATACGACGAAATTGCCAATTTCATTAACGAAGAAACAGGCCGCGGTGTAACCGTTTTAAACGGAACAGGCTGGTACACACAAAAAGACGTAAAAGTACTGATGACAATCATTCGGAAAAAAGAAACCAGTATTCTCTTCCGGCAGATTAAGGAAATCGATCCAAGCGCATTTATCTCGATGGGGAGTGTCATGGGTGTTTATGGTGAAGGATTTGACAAAATAAAAGTTTAGGCCTGACGTTCTATCACCATTAACAAACATTAATCGATTTTATTCGAAACCTTAAAGTAATTGTCGTTAGGCAATTATACATGTGCATTGGCAAATCAGATTATCTGCGAACAAGGTGTAATTTTAAATTGGCCTTAGAATCCATGTTTATTTTATTATTTTTGAAAATATTGAGAAATACAGTTACGATTCTGCTTCTCAATGACTAATGATGTTTTTACACTTTGATTTTTTAAACAACAAACCAACATCCTGAACTACAAAGATTAACCCTCTTTATCGTTAAGGTATTTTGGTTTTTCAACTAAAATGAATTTAGAATGAAATTTAATCTTTTGCACAAAATCCTGCAGTTTAAAAAAGTTCTGATCTGGGCCGTTGCCTTTCTGGTGCTGTTACAGCTCGCGTATTTCATCTACGATTATTACGATTCAAAACAAATTGAAAAGGAGATCGCTAAAGAAATTGAAGTCGTACCACCAGAACCGGTAATGCTCTTCAATATTCCGATTGACTCGGTTAAAGTTGTTTCAGGAGTGATTCGATCAGGTCAAAATCTTTCGGATATACTCTTAGAAAAAGGAATCTCGCTTTCACAAATAGATGAAATTGCCAAAAAATCAGTTTCGACTTTTGATGTCAGAAAAATGAAGATTAATAATCCGTATTATTTTTTCATGAATAAAATGGATTCAACGAAGGTTGACTACTTCATTTACGAAATTGACCCTGTTGATTATGTGGTCTACCAACTAGCTGACAGTCTGAGAATATACCGAGAGAAAAAACCTATCGTCACACTTGTAAAGACAGCCAGTGGAATTATCACATCTTCGCTCTGGAACACCATGACAGAACAGGCATTGAATACAAATCTGGCCATGGACCTTGCAGATATTTACCAGTGGACCATTGACTTTTATGGGATTCAGAAAGGAGACAAATTCCGGGTTATTTATGAGGAAAACTTTGTGTCTGGAAAATCAATTGGCATCGGTCGGATATTTGCAGCTCAGTTTGTACATTCCAATGAGGACTTTTATGCATTCCGCTTCACTCAAAATAATGAAGATAGCTATTTTGATCAATTGGGGAAAAGTTTAAAAACGGCGTTTTTAAAAGCTCCTTTGGTATTTAGCCGTGTTAGCTCTAAATTTTCAAACAGCAGATTCCATCCCGTGCTTAAAATCTATCGTGCACATCATGGAGTTGATTATGCTGCTCCTACCGGAACTCCTGTTGTTTCGATTGGTGATGGAACTGTAATAAAGAAAGGATACCAGCCTGCCGGCGGCGGAAATTACCTGAAAATAAAACATAACGCTACATACACCACAAGTTACATGCACCTGAAAGGTTTTGCCAAAGGAATTTCGCAGGGAGTAAGAGTGAAACAAGGCCAATTGATAGGTTACGTTGGATCAACCGGGTTGGCTTCTGGTCCGCATCTGGATTACAGGGTTTTTAAAGACGGGACCGCGATTGATCCATTGAAGATGAAATCGCCACCAACCGTTCCAATTTCTAAAGAAAACACCAAATCTTATGAGATGCATCGCGATTCGATGATGACCAAGCTTGTAGCGATTAAGAATTTCTAGAAATCAAGTCGACTATGAAAAGGTAAAAAGGCAAAAGTAGAAAACTCAACTTTTGCCTTTTTACCTTTTATCTTAGGAACGCAGTTTATAAACCAGATCCCACAATACTATTCCGGCACTCACCGAAATATTAAATGAATGTTTGGTTCCATACTGCGGAATTTCAATTGCTCCATCGCAAATATTAACCACTGATTGTTGGACACCTTTCACTTCATTACCAAAAACAAGTGCCAGTTTCTGATCTTTAACAGGCATAAAATCCGGAAGCATAATGCTATTTTCAACCTGCTCAACGGCAAATATCCTGTAACCACTCTCTCTTAAGTGTAAAATGGCCGTTTCGGTTTCTTCAAAATATTCCCATGGAACCGATTTTTCGGCATCAAGAGCTGTTTTGTGAATATCTTTATTCGGAGGAGTTGCAGTAATTCCGCATAGAACAATTTTTTCGATGAGCAGAGCATCTGAAGTACGAAACACTGAACCAATGTTGTTGCAACTACGGATATTGTCTAAAACAACCGTTACCTGAGTTTTTGCTATCTCTTTATATTCGTCAACCGACAAACGATCGAGTTCGCTATTTTTCAATTTACGCATAAAACTATTTACTGTTAGTCAATTTAACACTTGCAATTTAATAACCAGTCCGGGAGCGATAATTAGTAAATTGCAAATAAATAAATTGTAAATTTTTGTTCGGGATTACCAATTCACTGGCTTTCGCCTGATTGGCATTGACATACAGCGAGCACCGCCACCACCCCGTGCCAGTTCCGATCCGGGAATTGTTATTACACATTTACCTTCAGGAATTTCGCAAACGCCACTCAGAATTTCTCTTGCAGGAATAATCTGAAAACCACTTTTATTAAGCTGTTCAAGCGTATGTTCATTACGTTCGTAGCCAATAACTTTACCTGGTGCAAATGCAAAAAAGTTGGCACCACTATGCCACTGTTCGCGTTCCTGAGTCCAGATGCCATTTCCACCACCACATTGAATTGGTTTTAAATCGATTCCAAGTTTTTTTAATGCCTTGGGAAGATTTTTCTGCTCACTAATATTAACCACCTTCCCGTTTTCGACCTGAATGTGAATGGTATGAAACCGGTTCGTTCCCATAATTAGCGGTTCATAAACCATACAGGCATCTACATCAAGAAATGTAAAAACCATATCGAGATGAATGAAAGACTCCGGAGTATCCGGTAATTCCTGAATCAAAATATGTTGTAACCCATTCTTTTTCAATTTGACATTCTCAAGTATAAAATCAATACCCTGAGTACTTGTCCGAATGCCGGTTCCAATAACAAGAACATCTTCACGACCGACCTGAAAATCGCCTCCTTCAATAGAAATTCCAGGGAAATTCAAGAGGTTTTCCGCAGAATTTGGATTAATGGTGGTGGTTTCGAGTAATGGTTGGTGATTGAAAATTGCATTCATAATTACAGCCTCACGGTCGCGTACCTTACTGGCCATTTTACCAATCAATACTTCTTTCCCGAAAGACATGGATGCATCCCGGGTAAACAGAAAATTATGAAGCGGACGAAGACTGAAACGTTCCAGACTCAAATATCGGGTCAGGTTATTGCGCTCAAGAAAAACACCCTGAATAAGCAGCCTTGCAAGTTCTGACGCATTTTGATCCATCAGTTTCGGGAAAATTTCCATTGCAACTTCGCTGATGCAGATTTCTTTTAGCAAAGAAGTTTTCACCTCTTCCTGTTCCAAAATATCAGAAAGTAAATCTTTAACTTCGAACGTTCGGGTTACTTTTCCAAGAATTCCTTTAAATATAGAATACTCGCCACCTGCAACAGACAAATTCAGAATATCACTATATAGTGCTCTTTCTGCGTTTTCAGGAGTCATTTCTTCAACTTCCTGCCCGGGAGTATGAATAATTACACCTTCCAGCTGACCAAACTCAGACGTGACATCAATTTGCATTTTTTGATTTGATTGCATCATATTTTATCGAAAATAATCCGGTTAATAAAATGAACAATTGTTCGTTATATATAAACTCGTACGAACAATTTTAATTCTTTACTGAGCTCAAAAGATATATTTTGTCTCCGTTTTAACGCCTCAAAGATATAAACATTGAACATCAGGAAATCTTAAAGTGTTTTTAATCATTTCAGTTTAATAACATACATCATAAAAGCTAAGTAAAAACGCTGAAGCTTAAGATTACGGGTCGGGACTGTCAGCGCCTAAATTATTTTTGATCGTTTACTTATGGCATGACATTAGTTATCTTTGCTGAAGATTTTAGAATTTCATGAAACTGTTTTTTTTATTTTTTCTGTTGTGCTTTTATTTTTCTTTTGCTGCTGTGGCGCAAAACCCTCCAACATCCAATTTTGTTCCGGGTGTGATTTTCGGTAACGACACCTTGCCTCATATGGATTTGCCCTCTGTTAATGTTTTCCCTAAAAAAGCGTTTAAGAACAAACACGATGAGCAGCAATACTGGAGGTTAGTTATGCGTGTAAAAAAAGTATGGCCGTATGCGAAAGAGGCTGCAATTCTAGTTCGGAAATATGAAATGGAAGTTCCACCAAATGCAAGAAGGAAAGACCGCCGGGTATATGTTCATAAAGCGGAGGAGGAACTGATGAACAAATACGGACCAGAACTGAAAAAACTATCTATAAATGATGGCCGGATATTAATTAAACTCATTGACCGTGAAACCCATAAAGTTTCGTACGATCTGATTCATGATATTAAAGGTGGTGTTCCTGCTGTTTTCTGGCAAGGTGTCGCCCGTATTTTCGGCAACAACCTGAAGTCCAAATACGACCCTGCCGGTGAAGACCGCCAGATTGAACAGATTATTATGGCTATTGAAATGGGAGTTATTTGAATTCGTGGAATCAGGGAACAATTTTCAATCGATTGAAAAACTTAATGCAGACCTACTTCCCTTTCCCCTGCACACACTCCATAACAGTATAAATCAGTATTTTAAAATCGATATAAAGTGAAATGTTTTTGAGGTAAACCATGTCGTACTGCAGACGTTCAACCATTTCATCCACAGTTGATGCATATCCGTATTTAACCTGACCCCAGGATGTAATTCCAGGCCTTAATTTATGAAGATGAGTAACATACGGCGCCTTTTCTGCAATTTGGTCAATATAGAATTTTCGTTCAGGACGTGGACCAACAATTGCCATTTCGCCCAAAATAACATTAAAAAATTGTGGTATCTCATCCAGATGCGTTCTGCGCATAAACTGCCCGATACGTGTTATTCTGCCGTCATTATGGCTCGAAAGCAAAGGACTGTCGGTTTCGGCGCCATCGACCATTGTACGCAGTTTATAGATCATAAATGGCTTTCCAAATTTACCCAATCGTTCCTGCTTATATAAAACAGGTCCCTTCGAACTCATTTTAATGCCAATAGCCAAAGCGATAAAAACCGGCATAAAAACAATTAAAGAAATAACAGAAAGCACTACATCGAATAAACGCTTGAGGTTTTCCTGCCAAATGGGCATCAATCCATTTGAAATTTTGAGTAATGGACTACCAAAAATGGTGTTTGTTTTGGCCGTGTTGGACAGTAAATCAAATAAGTCTGGAATTCCCCACACCGTGTGTGTCCGATTTTCGAGCAAAGTAAGTATTTCGCTCAATAATTTATGTTCCGAAGACTCAATTGCAATAATGATTTCCTCCACTTCATGATCGTTAATTGCTTTCTGAAGGTTCTTGTAAGTGCCCAGATTCGTGGCATATTTTTCAAGCGGATAGGATTTTTGTTCGTCGACAGTTAAAAAGCCAATAATCTTATTCCCTGCAGGTCTTTTCTGGCTCATCATGTCTTCAACAAGACCAACGGCTTTCTCGTTGCCGCCAATAATCAGGGTGTTAAAGCCTATAATTCGTTTATGAATGCGATGAATGGTCCGGGTTGTAAGAATCAGCCTGAATAAATAGGTAAACCCAAAATGAAGTCCAAGAAGTGTAAAATAAAGGTTGTAGTATTTCCTGTAATCACTGATTGTATCGTTCAGCAACAGAAGAAAAAAGATAATCGTAACTCCTACAACAGAAGCGAAGGCAGTTCTCCCCAACTCCAGCAGTCTCGATTTTCGATAAATATTTGAATATTGACCAATGATATAATAGATTGTGATCCAGAATGCGGGAATAAAAAACAACGCGATATAAAAGCTTCGGGTGAGCTCAATAGGAATATCGTAGCCAAATTTTAATGGCTCAATAAATATTTTGCGGTAAGAATAAAATAAAATCCAGCTAAGTAATGCAGCAATAATATCGAACACCAGGTATCTGGTAACTTGTAGAGTTTTATTCATAAAGATGATTTGGTTCGGATCACTTACGTATTTCCGAACGCTTCAATTCAAAAAATATTGCGGCAAAATTAGATTTTAAATTTCAAAAAACGATTTCATTAAACCGTAAATGTTCTTTAATCTCGTGAATGATGTGAAGTCCATTTAGTAAGTTGTCAAAAATATTTGTCTTTTTATCCTGAATGCTGATCAGCTGAATAAATTTCGAAATCGCTGTATATTCCTGATTGAACTCCGGATATAACACGTAAAGCGGTCCCTCAAACTCATGTTTCGTTCTGCCCGAATGTTCGAAAATTTCGCAGTAACCTGAAAGTTTTTCCTGGGAAAGAGTAATATTAATGACACTTCCATTCTCATATTCAACCCGAAGATTAATAATAAGCTTGTCGCCCGACTCATTCATCCCAAACACTTCAATTTTCTTGGAATTGCTTTGCGACAGGCTATTTACAGCGGTAACCAAAAGCAATATTTCCTGAGATGGTTTTATCGTTACTCCTTCGAAACAAGTCCGAAGATTAATTAAAAATGGTTTTTCGTAATTGGTCTTAAAAAGATCGAGCCAGGGAATATAGTTGAATGGATTATAGGTATAGGTGACTATGCCAGCCTCTTTTTCCAGACCTATCAGTTCCTTTATCTCCCTGACATTAAGATTCGGGATACTTTTAAGATAAAGGTGTTTGCTTTTTCGCAAAACCATCCGAATAAGATCGCTGCTGACACTTTTTTCACTCAAAATCAGCAAAGCATCCGATACATCCATCAATCCTTCCGGACTTGCCAGTTCATTATAGCCTTCAGGCACGCTTGAATTTCCCGAAAAATAAACACCCGAAACCATCACTCCGGGCATTGTTTTCAACTGTTCCAGAAGTTTTGTATTCGTAAACTGATCGCCAAAAATTCCGATTTTAATCATTCATGCAAAATAGGAATAAATTAAAAATCCGTATTATTGTTGGCCGAAATACTTTTCAACGTCGATTGTTAATATTGTTTATTTTTACAAACTGTTTCTTACCTTAATTTGGCTAATTTTGAAAAAAAGGATTTTCTATGGAGTTTCAGGATACATTACGACATCAGGGATTAAGAAAAAGATTGGTGGAAGGTATTCGTATCAAAGGCATCAAAGATGATAAAGTACTTGCAGCAATCGGGAAAGTGCCGCGTCACCTTTTCATGGACAGCAGTTTTCTTCAGTTCGCTTACAAAGATCAGGCATTTCCTATTGGCGCGGGTCAGACAATAAGCCAGCCCTTCACCGTGGCCATGCAAACACAACTTTTGCAAATCGAAAAGTATGATAAAATTCTGGAAGTCGGAACAGGATCCGGTTATCAGGCGGCAGTTCTGCTCGAAATGGGAGCAACTGTCTATACCATAGAACGGCAACGCGAATTATATCTGAAAACCCAATCTATCCTTCCAAAGATTGGCTACAATCCAAAGTTCTTTTATGGCGATGGTTATAAAGGGTTGCCAACATATGGGCCATTCGATAAAATCATCATCACTGCCGGAGCTCCTGTAATTCCTGAAGAACTTCTGGCTCAACTTAAAGTTGGAGGACGAATGGTGATTCCGATGGGTCCCCGTGAAAAACAAACGATGTACGTCCTGGTTAAAACGAGTGCTACTGAGTATTATAAGGAATCGCACGGAACCTTTGTGTTTGTTCCAATGTTAAAAGGAATAGATAAATAGAATGCAATTACCACTTACTTATTGACTATTTACCATTTTAATTCTCATCCTTACGTTAAAATTGTAAATAATAAATTGTCTAACAGTCAATCTTATTATATGATGCAGATAAAAAAATTCACCTTCAATCCGGTTCAGGAAAATACTTTTGTTGTTTATGATGAAACAAACGAATGTGTTATTATTGATGCAGGCTGTTACTTCGAAAACGAACGTCAGGAACTTGACCGGTTCATTTCATTTAATCAATTAAAACCGGTTAGGTTAATTAATACCCATTGTCATTTTGACCATATTATGGGAATTACTCATTGCAGGGCTAAATATCATCTTCAGTTTGAGGCTCATGCCGATGAAGCTCCCCTGGTTGAAAATGCAGTCGAACATGGCGATCTGTTTGGAATTCCCGTTGAACCAATTGATCCACCTGAATTGTTTTTCAAGGAAGGAGACCGGATTACTTTTGGTAACTCATACCTCGATGTGATTGAGGCTCCAGGCCATTCTCCGGGAGGCGTAGTGTTTTATAATTCTGAACAAAATATACTGATTGCCGGCGATGTTCTATTCTACGGAAGCATTGGCCGTACCGATTTGCCTGGCGGGAGTTTTGACATGCTTATCGGCAACATCAAAACCAAACTCCTCACTTTGCCTGAAGAAACAATCGTTTATTCCGGACATGGACCGGAAACTTCCATTGGTTTTGAAAAGAAAAGCAATCCATTTTTGAGCTAAAAGTAAGGGATTTGAAATATCTTTCAGCATTTATCACCCAAACAACAGTTGTTATATAGCTGAATTTCAAGAGATCAAAGATTCAAAGATTCGTTCTTTTTATGCTTCATTTCTTCATCACTGAAAAACAACAAAAATCATCAAATATCATTTTCGAAACTCGTAATATTGCAGCCTCAAAACAGTCGAAATAAATAAAACACATATGGCAAGCGATAAATTTGTAATGCGCCACATTGGTCCACGCGATCAGGAAATTCAGGAAATGCTCGAAACTCTGGGTGTTTCAACGTTAGATGAATTAATTAGTCAAACCGTCCCTGAAAACATCAGGCTAAAAAATCCACTGAATTTGGAAGACGGATTAACTGAACGTCAGTATTTCCGTAAAATTCTGGCACTGGCGTCCAAAAATAAAGTGTTCAACACATACATCGGAATGGGCTATTACGACACCATTACCCCGGCAGTTATTCTCCGGAATGTGCTCGAAAACCCTGTTTGGTATACCAGCTATACACCTTATCAGGCCGAAATTTCGCAGGGACGCCTCGAAGCACTGTTGAATTTCCAGACCATGGTTTGTGAATTAACCGGAATGGAACTGGCTAATGCATCGTTGCTCGATGAAGCAACTGCTGCAGCCGAAGCCATGGTGATGATGTTGAATTCGCGTTCACGCGCCAAGGCAAAATCCGGAGCAAACGTAGTTTGGGTCGACGAAAAAGTATGGCCGCAAACATTGGATGTACTTATCACTCGAGCCAATCCGCTTGGAATTGAATTGAAAGTTGCCAGCTGGAAAAACTTCGAACTGGATGAAAATACTTTCGGAGTAATAATTCAATATCCCAATTCTGACGGACAAATCGTTGACTATACTTCACTCGTAAAATCAGCTCACGAAAAAGAAATATTTATTGCCGTTGCTGCCGACTTACTAAGTCTGTCGATCCTGACACCTCCGGGAGAATGGGACGCCGATATTGTTTTCGGCACCTCACAGCGTTTTGGTATACCGATGGGTTATGGTGGCCCTCATGCAGCTTTTTTTGCATCGAAAGACGCGTTTAAACGAACCATGCCTGGCCGCATTATCGGAATAACCAAAGACATACACGGAAACCGAGCATTACGCATGGCACTCCAAACGCGCGAGCAACACATCAAGCGCGAAAAAGCAACCTCCAACATTTGTACTGCACAAGCATTGCTATCAAACATGGCTGGATTTTACGCTGTTTATCACGGTCCCGAAGGAATTAAGCAAATTGCCACGCGTATACATTGTATCGCAGCTTTGCTCGAAAAAGAAATTTCGGCCCTGGGATACAAACAAGTGAACACCACTTATTTCGACACCATTCGTTTTGAATTGCCACGCCACGTAAAACACGAAGACATTGAGTGGCTTTCGCTCGAACTTGAAATGAATTTCCGTTATTTCGAAAATGGCGAAGTTGGTTTAAGCATTGACGAAACTACCAACATCGACGACATTAACTGGATGATCGAAGTGTTTGCAAAAGCTGCAAATAAACCATTCGGAAAGATTAATGCATATCCTTCAATCTGCACCATTCAAACTGAATTTCTGAGAACTTCAGCATTCATGCAACAGGAAGTATTTAACAAATACCGCTCTGAAACCGAAATGCTGCGCTACATCAAAAGACTGGAACACAAAGATATTTCGCTGACGCATTCCATGATTCCGCTTGGATCGTGCACCATGAAGCTAAATGCTGCTACAGAGATGCTGCCATTAAGCTGGATCGAATTTAACGGCATTCACCCGTTTGTACCAAAAAATCAAGCTCGTGGCTACCACGAAATGATGGAAGAATTACGCCGCGATCTGGCAGAAATTACTGGTTTTGCAGATGTCAGCCTTCAGCCAAATTCGGGAGCCGCAGGCGAGTATGCCGGTTTGATGGTGATTCGCCAATACCACATTAGTCGCGGAAATGATCACCGCGATGTGGTGCTTATCCCTTCATCTGCCCACGGAACCAACCCTGCAAGTGCCGTTATGGCCGGAATGAAAGTGGTTGTAACCCCATGCGACGAACGAGGGAACATTGATGTGGAAGCTTTGCGTCAGAAAGCCGAAGAATTCAAAGATACCTTGTCGTGTTTCATGGTAACCTATCCTTCGACTCACGGGGTTTACGAATCATCGATCACCGAATTGTGCGAAATTATTCACTCGCATGGCGGTCAGGTTTACATGGATGGTGCCAATATGAATGCTCAGGTTGGGTTGACCAATCCAAGCCGCATTGGAGCCGATGTTTGTCACCTAAATTTGCACAAGACATTCGCGATTCCTCACGGAGGTGGCGGTCCTGGCGTTGGTCCGATTTGCGTTGCTCCTCACCTGGTAGAATTTCTGCCCTCACATCCGGTAATGAACAACGGACATGTAGGTATTACTGCAGTTTCGGCTGCTCCATGGGGAAGTGCTTCAGTACTTCCAATTACCTATGGCTACATCAAAATGCTTGGTGCCGATGGCTTGAAACGTGCTTCGGAAATCGCAATCCTGAATGCCAATTACATTGCCAATGCGCTAAAAGATAGTTACGGAGTTTTATATACCGGAGAAAATGGACGTTGCGCCCACGAAATGATTTTGGAATGCCGCCACCTGAAAGCTTCATCCGGAATTACTGAAGGCGACATTGCCAAACGTTTGATGGATTATGGTTTCCACGCTCCTACCCTTTCGTTCCCTGTACACGGAACGCTAATGGTTGAACCAACCGAAAGCGAATCGAAACAGGAACTGGATCGGTTTATCGAAGCAATGACCGGCATTTACAACGAAATTCAGGCAGTGGCTTCCGGACAAATGGATAAGGAAGACAACCCGCTGAAGAATGCACCACATACTTCTGATGTGGTTACGGCCGATGACTGGAATCATTCGTATGCCCGGCAAACAGCAGTTTTCCCATTGGCATGGCTCAAAGAAAACAAATACTGGCCACCGGTTGGCCGTGTTGACGATGCCTTTGGTGACCGCAACCTGGTTTGCACCTGCGAACCGATTGAAAGCTACAAATAAGAAAACTTCAATTTTAAATAGTTAATCCTGACAGGTTTTTGAAACCTGTCAGGATTTTTTGCTTTAATAGGCTGGGAAATGATTTGATTTATTTTATGTAATTTTAGAAAACTAAACATTAAATGATGGAACAACAAGACATCCCTAGAATCCTATACAAATACAGATCATTTCAGGAGAATACATTTGAAAACAAAAGATTTCAAAAAAAATCTTTTACTGATGGCGAGATATATTTTGCAAACCATTATGAACTCAACGACCCATTTGATTTGAAAATACGAAAGAAATTTGAGTTACTGCCAGACGATGATAAATTGCTTAATATTACTTATCAACTGGCAAAAAGAAATGGAAATCTAAGTTTTAATTCTTTGTGGGAAGAGGCTAAATTGATACATGTTAAAAATTTAAACGAGGATCCAAATATTTATAAAAAACGATCTGTTGAATCTGTTGTAAAATGGCTTGATGCGGTAGAAAGAGGAATATTTTGTTTGTGCGAAAAAAACGATGATATTTTGATGTGGTCTCACTATGGAAACTCGAATATGGGATTCTGTATTGGGTACAATACCAAAAAGCTCATGCAAAATCTTTTCATTCAAAAATTAGAGCTACTAATAGATAGACCTTTAAAAGTAAAATATTATAGCGAGTATCCTGACCTTAAAACCTATGTTGAGAAAAATAAAGAGAATATTATTGAGAAATTTAGGGCTAAATCCATCATGTGGTCATATGAAAAAGAATGGAGATTGATTATCTATAACCGAACTAGCATTGCAATCCAAATACCTGAGGAAATAGTTGAGGAAATCATTCTTGGCTCCTGTATATCAGAAGATACTGAAAAGAAAATATTAACAATCCAACGAGAGAAATATCCACATGCTAAAGTTTTCAAGGTTGAACCTGATGATTCGGAGTTTAAGCTAAACGTTAAGCTTTACGAAGTTCAAATTTGACATTCAAACCGTTCCGAGTTCGCTTTACTCCGCATTCCCTTTGCCTCCAATGATTTTTGGGGCCACCAACAGTAAACTCCTTTGGAGTTTTTAATTCCTTTCCTTCTCCAGGTAACGAGCCAGCATTTCAACGGGCGAATGATCTGGATGGATGGCGCTGAACTGATCTAACTTGTCGTACAATTCAACCAGATGCAGGCAATCGGCTCTTTCGAATATTGATCTTAATTCATCATTTTCCTTCAATTTGCCAGTCATAAACGAGCTAAGTTTATCCATTTTCAGGTATTTGGTATCGAGCGCTTTCAGTCCGATGAAATCCTCCAGCCGTTTTCCTTCAGGAGTCCCATTAAATGTCAGGAACAGAAAAGTCCGGATCACCAGTTTGCCATCAATCAATACGGCGCTCAGATAACCTACTTTTACATCCAAAATTCTGAACTCAAAAATATATTTACCCCGATCTCTTGTTACGATACAATCTCTTACTGATCTGTAAATACATGAAATAATCACATTCGACCGAATACAATCAAGCCGCTCAAAAATCCGTTGTATAGCATGTGATTGTATATAAACAGGAATGTGCTGATCTTCGGGCAGCGATTTTATCCCCAATTGAGGCGGCAATACATAAAGCCATTCAAAAGCATTGTCTCTAAATGTCCAGCCAATACGAAAAGCTGGCCGAATATTACCATCTATCGAAAACTTTTGCTTTTCAGCCTGATATTGCTTGACTCTAATGATAAACTGAAGGCCGGTGTTATCTTTTGTGTGAAATGCATCTAAGTGAAAAGAATAAAAACGAGCCCAATAAGCATTCAACAGGTTGATTAGAAATGGTGAAAGCTTGTCATATAACTCGTCAAAAATATGATCGAAGAGTTTTTCAAACTCCAGGGCACTGTTTGAAATTAACGATCTAACCTTAGCTGCATTCTTGAAATCACCATCTTCTATTCTTTGGCAATAAGGCATTAAGGTTAGGCTCGCTGTATATAAATCGACTATTTTGATTTGCCGTTCCGTGCCTTCAATGGTTACAATGACAGATTTAATGTAGTAATTGATTAGTTCTTGAATTGCTTTTAAAATTTTGGGTGGAATTGTCTGCCCCTCCTCTGGAGCAGCTATCATGGGTCTTGCCCGGTAATGAAAGATTTTATTGAATTCTTCAGGTGGAAGAAGTTTAAAAAAGTCTTGACCAATAACTGTATTACAGGTACATCGCAACTTGTTTAAAAATTCGTTGCGGTGCTGCGCATTAACCTGCTTCTGATGTCCTGTTTGATTATACTTTTTTTTCGTTTTAGGCATACCTGACAAATTTTAGGTAACAACTATTTTCCCAACACCTTCATCAAAACAGCATTCTCAATTTCCAGTTCGCGAATGCGCTCCCGGGTTGCGGGTTCGGCGGAGTAGCGGGGTGGATCGTTTACCTCGATCTGATCGGCCAGCGCCCGCATAAAGTTGTATCCAAGCAGTTCGGATATTTTTTTCAACCGGTCAAGTTTGATCTGTCCGGCTACCAACATTTTGGCTACCGAACTCGGATGCATTCCCAGTTTTGCGGCCAGAACCGAGCTGTTCCAGCCTTCTTTTTCCTTTAGTTTCAGCTTAATCAGGCGGATGGCTTCTTTTTCCAGACTTTCCATGGCTTATTTTTGTTTAGTTTGATGTTTAACTCAACCAATTTTTTCTAGTTCAGGAAACAATCTTGAACGTTATAAAGATAATAATTCGCCAACTAAAGTAAGTTATTCGTATAAAAAATTTATTATTCATGAACACGAGCAGGTTATTCGTACTACAAACTGCAATTACACGAACCAATGAAAGTACTTCGTTCTGCAAATTGTGGTTTCATGATCGAACGCATGGAGTTCGTTCTATAAATTGTAGTTCCATAAACTAGCGCATGGACTTCCTAGTACAAATTGCAATACCATAATTCACTACAAAAGATACGTATGATAGGAATATTATTCATTATTTAATGCATAATATTCATATGTTTGAGCATATTATTCCTTTACCGACATATTTGTATCACAAGATCAATGAACTCATGGAGTTCTTATAAATCAAAAAGTCCGAAGTAATAACTCCGGACTTTTTGCCTTATTTTTTATGCTTTTTATTTTGCCCGGGGGCGTACTGTTTCGCACTTTTTGCTCCAGTCATCTTTTTTGCATGTCCTGGAGGCATTTTGCTTTTTGAACTGTAATGATGCGTATTATTTGAATGGTGAGCTGGCATTATAACTGCACATCCCGTTTCGAATACTAAAAATACAGAAAGAAGCAGAAGAACTATAAAATATCTTTTTGTTTTCATCTTTTTCGATTTTTATTGAATTCAACAAAAGTAGCTTAATTAATGTCATGCCGGTGATAAAATCATTAAGTACACCCTAAAATGAAAAGTTATTATGCCTGATTTTGAATGAGACAATTTATTCTGGAAAAAACATCTCGTTTTAGCCAACTTCATTGGTACATCTCCTTTTCCTAAAGTCTTACATAGAGTAACTCACATTTCACAAGTCCAATCTTTTAACTTGGAACTTTCTTTCTATCTTTGCGGCTCATTATCAGAAACCTTTATCAGATTATAAAATGGAATACAAATTCTGGGAAATTGAGCCGAAATGGCAACAATACTGGGAAGAACACAAAACGTTTAAAACTACAAACGACTTCTCTAAACCTAAATATTACGTTTTAGACATGTTCCCGTATCCATCAGGAGCAGGCTTACACGTTGGACACCCTGAAGGTTATACAGCTACTGACATTGTTTGCCGGTACAAACGCATGAAAGGTTTTAACGTTCTTCACCCAATGGGTTGGGATGCTTTTGGTTTGCCTGCCGAACAATATGCCATTCAAACCGGAACTCACCCAGCTGTTACCACCAATAAAAACTGTGACAATTTCCGTCGTCAGATTAAATCACTTGGGTTAAGCTACGACTGGGACCGCGAAATCAATACAACTGACCCAAAATATTTCCGCTGGACACAATGGATTTTCACCAAACTGTATAACACCTGGTTCGATGCCGAAATTGGTAAAGGACGTCCTATCAGCGAACTGCCTATCCCTGCCGACATTCAGGCTCAAGGTCAGGCAGCAATAAATAAATACATTGGCGAAAAACGTTTGGCTTATTACGATAATGCGCAGGTTTGGTGGTGCCAGTCGTGCAAAACAGTTTGTGCCAATGAAGAAGTTCTAACCGATGGTTCGCACGAAAAATGTGGCAATCAGGTTACACGTAAAAACCTGAAACAATGGTTACTTCGTATTCCACATTATGCCGAGCGCTTACTCGAGGGTTTGGATGATCTGGATTGGCCAGAAGGCGTTAAAGACATGCAGAAAAACTGGATCGGCAAATCGATCGGTGCTGAAGTCGATTTCACCATTGAAGGAATGCATGAAAAGTTGCGTGTTTACACCACCCGCCCTGACACCTTATTTGGTGCAACATACATGGTAGTTTCCCCGGAACATCCGATTCTGGAAACTCTCGTTACACCAGAAAATACTGAGAAATTCAAACAATATATCCAGGCAGCTTCATTAAAGTCCGATTTGGACCGCACAGAGCTGGCCAAAGATAAAACCGGAGTCTTTACCGGACGAAATGCAATTAATCCGATTACCGGTCAGCCAATCCCAATCTGGGTTGCCGACTACGTTTTAATGGGCTACGGAACGGGTGCGATTATGGCTGTTCCGGCACACGACAACCGCGACTTTGAGTTCGCTGAAAAATTCGAAATTCCGGTTGTTTGCATCCTTGATCCAAAAAATGCCGACGAAGAAACCCGCGCTAAAGTGCTTGCGGGCGAAGCATGCTGGACCGAAGACGGTGAATACATCAATTCAGCAAATCCGTCAATTGGACTTGACCTGAATGGATTGAATAAAAAACAAGGTATTGCAAAAGTGGTTGAATGGCTGGGTGCCAATGGAATTGGCGAAGCCACCACCAATTTCAGACTGCGCGACTGGTTATTTAGCCGTCAGCGTTACTGGGGTGAGCCATTTCCTGTTATTCACTGGGAAGACGGTGAAGTCACTTTAATCGAAGATAATCTTCCGGTTGAACTTCCGGCCATGGAAAAATATGAACCAGGTGAAGGTGGCGAATCGCCATTGGCCAATGCAACGGACTGGCTTTATGTAACTGATAAAAATGGCCGCAAAGGTCGCCGCGAAACCAACACCATGCCGCAATGGGCCGGATCGTGCTGGTACTATTTGCGTTACATCGACCCACGTAACGACGAATCAATTTTCGACAAAAAGCTTGAAAATTACTGGATGCCGGTTGACTTGTATGTGGGCGGCGCCGAACATGCCGTGTTGCATTTGCTGTATTCGCGTTTCTGGCACAAAGTGTTGTTCGATTTGGGAATTGTTTCGACTCCCGAACCTTTCCAGAAGTTGTTTAATCAGGGAATGATCCTTGCCTTTGCATATGAAACTGCCACCGGCGCGAAGGTTGCCAGCGATTTGGTAGAAGAAAAGGAAGGCAAATATTTCCACATCGATACCGGAGAAGAATTGAATCAGATCGTGGCCAAGATGTCTAAATCACTGAAAAACGTGGTGAATCCTGATGATGTGGTGACGAAATTCGGAGCCGACTCACTTCGTTTGTACGAGATGTTCATGGGCCCGCTGGACGATACCAAACCCTGGATGGAAAACGGCGTGAAAGGGGTTTTCGGGTTTCTGAACCGTGCATCCCGTTTCTTCGGAACGCCTGAAAATATTGTGGATGAAGCTGACGACAAGGAAACGCTGAAACTGCTTCATCAAACCATTAAAAAGGTGGCTTTTGATATTGAAAACATGAAATTCAATACCGGAATTTCGGCATTGATGGTGTTCAATAATCTGGCGATGAAAAAGGGAAAAGTAAGCAAACAGACTGCTGAAACCTTTGCCAAAATACTGTCGCCTTACGCGCCTCATTTTGCCGAAGAGTTGTGGCAAATGTATGGTCACCCTGAGACTTTGGCCTACGAGCCCTGGCCGGAATTTGATCCTGCCATGTTGACCGAAGAAGTGTTTGAATACCCGGTTTCGTTCAACGGAAAAGTGCGTTTCAAACTTGA
>JBGSUC010000046.1:0-42906 GCA_041736275.1 Prolixibacteraceae bacterium | reverse complement strand
ACACTTTATTACAAGTTTTCAGTCTAACCCTATTTGAAAAAGTAACTATAAATGAACTATTTATAAACGCCATCTACAAACCAATCAGTTCGGATAATACTAACCAGCTATCAATCTGGGACTTTTAACCGGACATTAGTGGAATTATGTATAAATTTAATGAATTATTCAATTCCGATCATCACAAATTTAAGTAGTTAAAAACCCATTTTTTTACCCCCAAAAAGGGGTTTATCTTTACCTTATGTTTTAATAATTTTGATTATCAAATTCAGGATTTGTATGAAAAAACAAGTTGTTCTATTGCTTATAATCTTTTGCAGTATTCAGGTTATATCTCAAACGACAATGAACCTTGATAGCTTATTAAGTTTGCTACCTACAGTAAAACAAGATTCTAACACTGTGAAGCTTTACATCAATATTGGGGAGCAATACGAAACAAACAATCCGGAGATCGCTAAACAATATTACCGGAAAGCTGGAAAACTAAGCGCTTCCATTGGGTATGTAACTGGTTATTGCAGATATGCGGCCGACTATTCGGCAGTATTAAACATGCAGGGAAACTATGACTCCTCACTTATTGTAAATCAAAAATCACTCGAAGCTGCTCAATCAGCGAATAATGAATTGTTGATAACAAAAAGCCTGTTTAATATTGGCAACTGTTACAACTACATGGAACAATACGAAACCGCCCTAAATTATTATCAAAAAATTGCTCCCTATTTTGAAAAGACCAAAAACAAAGCTTATAAGTCTCTCTTTTATGATGTTATGCATATGCTTTATCAAAATCTGGAACGGTATGATAAGGCCATTTTTTATGGCGAAAAAGCGCTTGCTCTTTGTAATGATCAACCCAACAGTAATACCCGGGGTACTATTTTAATGAACGTATCAGTTAGCTATGAAAAAAACAATCCTCCGGAAACTGAAAAAGCGCTGACAGGCTACAAAGAAGCTTTGCGCATTGCAAAACTCAATCAGAACCTTTATCTCGAAAGCAGTATTTTAGTCAATTTGGCCAATCATTTCTACCACCTGAGATATTACGAAAAAGCCAGGCAATATTATACTGAAGTTCTGCCTGTGCAAATTCAGATCGATGATCAGAGAGGAATTTGTATGACCAAGCGCGGCCTGTCGTATTATGAGCTTTATAAAAACCGATTCAAGGCATCCGAAGAATTGCTCCAGCAAGCCTTATCCATCGCGAGAAAAAACAAATTTCTAAAGGAAGAAGAAGAGTGTCTTTCGTCGCTCGCTGAAGTTTATCTGGCACAAAACGATTACCAAAAATATCATTACTTCGCTCAAAAACACGATTCTGTAAGCAGCCTGATCATTAGCGAAAAAATACTTCGGGCTACTCAGGATCTGGAATCAAAATATGAAACAGAAAAAAAACGAGCTCAAATTCTACTTCTGGAAAAAGATAAAAAGCTTCGGAATGTATCCATCATCGGATTGCTAATTATCATGCTCTTATTATCGATCAAAGGCTTCTTTTTTACCAGAAACCTAAATCGAAAACGCCAACTTGTTGAGAAAGACGCCGAATTAAAAGCTCAAAAAATCAGTGAACTTGAGAAAGAAAGACAGCTCACTGCCACACAGGCATTGCTACAGGGTGAAGAAGCAGAACGTAAAAGGCTTGCCCGCGACCTGCATGACGGGCTGGGCGGAATGCTTTCGGTTGTAAAATTAAATCTTACCAATATGAAAGGAAATGCCATTTTGCCTGAATCAGATTTACCGGTATTCCAAAACGCTTTGGAAATGCTCGACGGGTCCATACGCGAGTTGCGCCGTGTTGCACACAACCTGATGCCAGAATCGCTGATGCGTTATGGTCTGAAAGCCGCACTTTCCGACTTTTGTGGTGGTATTGAACATGTTAATCTGCACTATTTTGGAGACGACCGGCGAATAGACGAAAAGTTTGAAGTAGCTATCTTTCGTATTGCACAAGAACTGGTGAACAACGCCATCAAACATTCTAAATCAAGACAGATTAATGTTCAGGTTATTCAGGAACCTGAACGAATAAATCTGGTCGTTCAGGACGACGGAATTGGGTTTAATCCTGAAAAGTTACAGACACAAAATACAACTGGATTAAACAGCATCCGTTCACGCGTTGAATCATTGAACGGGCAACTTGACTTTATCTCTGAACCACAGAAAGGCACTGAAGTTCAGGTTAATTTTAACTTTTAAATTCGAAGTAATGATAAAAGTAGGACTGGTTGACGATCATCCGCTTTTCCTGGAAGGACTTCATAAACTGATCACCGGATCAGGAATTGCCGAAGTCATATTTGGTGCCAAAGATGGTAAAGAATGTTTAAATCAACTTACATTCGGGCAGCCTGAAGTGCTTTTGCTTGATATTAATTTGCCCGACTACAACGGAATCGATCTTTGCAAAGAGATTCATGAACGTTGGCCTCAAATCAGGATCATTGCATTGACCAGTTTTGGCGAATACACCATTGTACGTAAAATGCTCGACAATGGAGCAATCGGCTATTTGCTGAAAAATGCCATGCCTGAAGAGATCATTCAGGGAATTGAAACTGTTGCCAGAGGAGAAACATTTCTTTGCCACGAAATCGATTTGTTCATGAAACGCGATTCGCATCGGCATGTTTTTCTGACACCACGTGAAACCGATCTGCTGCGCCTGATTGTAAAAGGCTATACCAATCCTGAAATTGCGGCTGAACTTTTTCTCGGCGTTGAAACCATAAACAGCTACCGGAAAAATCTGCTATTTAAGCTGAATGCCCGCAACACAGCGGTACTGGTAAAAATGGCAATCGAAGAGAAATTGATATAATAGTTGTTGTCTGGAGTTTTGTGGATTAAAATAAAGCTTTTACAAAATCCTGTAAATCGAAAATCGTATCGATCTTATTAATCTTTTCATTTACTGCATTAAAATCGTGCCGGCAACCAACCAACACTTCTGCGAGTTTTTGGGCAATTTTGGGCAAAATAGCGCCTGTAATGTTTGCTTCTGAAACAATACCCTTTTCAACCAGTAAATTGATTATAATCGCTCCATCTAATGTGTTCAGCGAATTGTTAAAACGGTATTTTGGTGAATAACCAAAAATCCAGTCCCAGGTTTGGTATTTTTCGAAACTGAGTTTTTCAATGGCTTCAATATCTTCCGCAGTAGGCTCATATACCTGAAATTCAGGATAATTTTTGATTATTGAAGCAAAAATAAAATTGGTGAATTCTTCGACTGAAATCGGTTTTGGAAGGTAATTTGCAATGTTGGTCACTTCACTGCGGTTCGATTGCACAGCTTTGTCTTCAAATTTCGCAAGATCAACTTTCAGTGCTCCTTTTAGTAATTCCAGATGACTGTCGAACAACAAAGTTCCATGATGCAATACTCGGTTTCGATGAACATGTTCCGCATTTCCAGAGATTTTTTTACCGTCTATCAGCAGATCGTTTCGACCAGTGGTGTATGCATCAACACCCAGCTTTTTCAGCGCCTCAACAACAGGAACAGTAAAAACCTTAAAATTAACTTCCGAAATATTCGCTACATTCCGGATAAAGGTAAAATTCACATTCCCCGGATCGTGAAAAACAGTTCCACCACCCGAAAGTCGCCGTGCAACCGGAATATTATTTTTCTGCACGAACTCATGGTTAATTTCCGACAGCGCATTCTGATGTTTTCCAACAACAACCGAACGCTTACTCCGCCAAAGCATGAAAAAATCTTCCTTAAAATTCTTCAGGAAATACTCTTCGGCCGCCAAATTAAAATACGGATCGGAATTCGATTGATTGATGCAAAGTGTGACCATACTGGCAAAAATACATTTAAACTGCAAAACCTCCAAGATTTCAAAAATTGCATCCGTTTTAAGTTAGAATTAAATATATTGTAATGTTATATAGTATTGTATTTCAGATGTTTATTTGATATATTTATTTAAAAAACATTAAATCAAATTATCATGAAAACAGTAGCCGGAAGTTTTTTGTCAATGTTCATTTTCTTGTCTTTTTCATTGGTCGCATTATCTCAAAAAAGCGATTTGAGAGAAATTCCAATGACAACTAAATCTCAGGAAGCGCTAAAACTCTATCAGGATGGAATTAAGGCTTTAAATGATGTAAAGATTAATGAATCAATCAATTATTTTAACAAAGCCAGTGTAGCTGATACCAATTTTATATGGCCAAACATTGAGCTTGCATTATTTAATTTTTACCAAAAAAACATGGATCAGTTCAAACTTTTCGCCAAAAAGGCGCTAATTAGTACTTATTCACTAAATGAGTCAGAAGTGCTGCTTCAAACAGCTCTTAAAAAGCTTCTGGAAGATCCGGCAGCTAACGTTTCCGAATACGCAGAGAAACTTGTTAAACTGAATCCCAAAAGCTACACAGCATATCAATACCTTGGCTTCTTCCAACAATTGGCCAGCGATTTTGAGGGATTGGATAAAACTTATCATGCAGAACTTGAGTTAACTAAAAATCCCGGCCCAATTTATAATGGAATGGGCTATAATTACATGACATTAAATAATATGAACAAAGCAAAGGAAGCCTTTGAAAATTATATTAAAGCAGAACCGAAAAATCCAAATTCATATGATTCAATGGGCGATTATTTTGCCAAAGTCGAAGATTATAAAAATGCCCACTCCAATTTCATGAAAGCTTACCAAATGGATACAGCGAACTTTAAATTTTCTTTGAAGAAAGCTAAAGAAATTGCAGCGAAACTTGATAAATAATCAGCCTAAAAATAATAAATATTAGTTGTCTGAAATAGGCAACCATTTATCTTGCAAACCTCCAGGGTTTTGGAAACCCCAGAGGTTTGCAATTAAAATTCCACCTGAATTCCTATGGTTGGAAGCACGGTTCCAGAAGTGTTTTTTACATTCCGCAACACATACCTTGTGCCATAATCGGTGGTCAGAAAATTACCAGCGGCATCTTCTTCCCTTACCAGTATATCCTGCGATTGCGACTGAAAACTATACAGATTTTGAATATCCAGGTAGAATTTCAGGGTCATTTTTTTTAGGTAATAGGCTTTATCAACCCGCACATCGAGCTGATGAAAAGCCGGAAAGCGCAACGAATTCAGTTTAGCGTAATCAAGGTATGGTCCTCCCTGAAGATTCCATGATTCAATTAATGTTGACCGGTTTAAATCGTATGGCGTGTATGGCAAGCCGCCCACCAACCGAAAACGCGAACCAACCTGCCAGCCTTTTTTCAAAGCTGCACTTCCCGTAATGCTCAAAATGTGCTTACTGTCCCATGCCGAGAAGATATATTCATTGTTTCCATCCTGAAATTCACTTCGAACCAGTGTGTAAGAAAAGTTCAGGTTATAGCCTTTCGAAGAGCTGATTCGCGCCTGAAATTCTGCTCCGTAAGCTCTTCCTTTTGAAGTAGAAGTAACTTCCTCATCGCCAATCACACCAAAATCCGACCCTTTGTTTGCCAATGAAATACCGTCATTGACGGAAAAGGGATAATTACTGTAATTTTTCGAAAAACCTTCAACCGAAAATTGCATCGAAGAAGCCGGCTGATATTCCAATCCTAAAATATAGTGATCGACCGAAATGTATTTTAAATGGTTCGCCTTATTGACAAATTCATTATTTTGCCGGAATCCCAGGGTTGTATAAGCCGGAAGCTGATAATACCGTCCGGTATTCGCATTCAGGCTCCACTTGTCGGTCAGCTGGTACGATGCTGAAACCCGTGGAGAAAACTGTTTCAACAGGTTATTCATCGACATGGAATAATTGTTGGCATCTACCCTGAAACCAGCAGAAAGTATGAGCCGCTGATGGATATAGGCATGACTAATCTGTCCAAACAAACCATATTTAATCAGATTTAATTCGGTGTTGTAATTCACATTCAGGACAGTTCCGGAGTAAAACCTTTTTTGAAACGTACTGTTGGAATACCGTGCAAAACCGACCTCGGCGCCTGCATTAATTTTGTACCCGTCAATCCGGATATTGTCTTCGAACCTGATCCTGTTTTCCAATTCCTGCGAACTGTAATCCAGAATTTTATTTTCCTGCGAACTGTAGTCGTTTTCCAGGTATTTTTCGATTGTATTATTCAGATGGCTCTGACTAACAGCCAGTGTCTGATAACTTTTATCTCTGTAATGTTTGTAAACCGCGCCAAAAGTATAACTCCACTGGTTGTTTACCGGTAGCTGACTCAGGATATATTTTTGCTGATCGTCAGGATTTTTGATATCGAGGTTCAGCTCATTCAGATCGATAGCTCCCAGTCCGATAAAGGTGAGTTCATTTTTAGCATCGAAACGCGTTTTCGCTTTAAACTGCATATCGTTGAAAGTGGGTAAAAACGGCAGTTTCAGCGCGGTGAAAAGTAATTTGAGGTAAGATCTTCGAACCGAAACAATAAAACTTGTTTTATCGCCAAGTGGCCCGTCCAGCGTACCTGAAATTTCCGATGCGCCCAAAGTGCCCCGATACCTCAGTTTATCAGTATTTCCATCCACCTGCGAAAATTCAAAAACACCGCTCAGCGCATTTCCCCGGTCGGCCGGAAATGCTCCGGAATAATAATTCACTTCGCGCAAAAAATCCGCATTAAGGATACCCACTGCTCCGCCTGATGCACCCTGTGTGGCAAAATGATTGATATTTGGTACTTCAATTCCGTCGAGATAAAAACGACTTTCGGAGGGACCACCACCACGAATAATAATATCGTTCCGAAACGAAGGTGAAGACAATACGCCGGCAAACGATTTAATAACCTGTGAAATATCGCGGTTCGCTCCCGGGCTTTTTTCAATTTCGGCAATGCCAATGGTTTTCAACGAAACCGGACTTTCCTCCGTTTTTCGGTAAGGTGATGCAGTTACAGTCACTTCGTCGATTTGCTGATCCTGTTTCTCCATCTTTATTTCCAGAAAACTCACTTTGGCATTTTTCACTTCTATTTGTGCCGATAACACATCGTGGTAGCCAACGCATGATGCCTGAATGCGAATAAATCCCGGTTCGAGTTCCTGAAACTGAAAATTGCCATTTTCGTCAGTTACTGTTCCAACTGCCGTTCCTGATACAATTACATTGACAAACGACAGCGATTCGTTGCTCATCGCATCAGTAATCTTACCTTTTAATACTGCATTTTGTGCTTCTGAAATTTGAATTAAACCAAGTATAAAGAAGTAAAACAGAATCCATTTCCTAATTTTCATTGCTAATTCGATCAATTTTGTTTAATTTTTATCTGAATTTAATGAACACGAATTGACTGATATTGTTTAAACGTCCCAATTGTTTTTTATAAGTTTGCTTGAAAATAAAAGGAATGCGATTAGTTATTCAACGGGTAAGCTCATCTTCGGTAAAAGTAGGAGATTCTGTTGTTTCTGAAATCGAAACCGGACTTTTAATTTTGGCTGGAATTGAAGAGGCAGATTTGCAGGAAGACATCGACTGGCTAGTGAAAAAAGTATGCCAACTTCGCATTTTCAACGATGCTGAGGGAGTGATGAACTTATCGGTTCAGGATATAAACGGTGATTTGATTGTGGTGAGTCAATTTACACTACATGCCAGCACAAAAAAAGGAAATCGCCCATCCTACATTCGCGCTGCACGACCGGAAACAGCCATCCCTCTTTACGAACAATTGGTCTCGGAATTCACCAAAGTGCTCAGAAAACCAGTTGGAACAGGAGTTTTTGGCGCTCATATGGAAGTTTCGCTGGTGAATGATGGACCGGTGACGATAATTCTGGATTCGAAAAATAAAGACTTTTAGGTCACTTTTGGTCATTAAGTCATTTATTGTTGTTTCGCACCCAACTACTTATTGACTATTGAATGACAACCAATGACTATTCATTACCTTTACACTTCAATTTACAACTATGACTCCCAAAAAAATCACCCTCTCCGAAGCTCAGCAAATGGTCGATCAATGGATCAAAACCATCGGTGTCCGCTATTTCAGCGAGCTGACCAATCTTGCAATTCTGACCGAAGAAGTGGGTGAAGTTGCACGAATCATGGCCCGGACTTATGGCGATCAGTCGTTCAAAAAATCCGACGAAGGAAAAGACCTGGGAGATGAAATGGCTGATGTTTTATGGGTTCTAATTTGTCTGGCCAATCAAACCGGAGTCGATTTGAACGAAGCATTCCTGAAAAACATCGAAAAGAAAACGAACCGGGACAAAGACCGGCATCAGAATAATGAAAAACTCAAATAAACAGTTTAAAGTTTCATGTTCAAAGGTTAAGCTTTGAATGAAAACTAAACTATTTGGAATAGCTAATAACTTTAAAATTTTGACGTTACACTTTAAACTCATATCATATGTCCATCGAATCCTGCCCATTATCCAACGAAGATATCCAATCTGAACTGGAAGAAATACGCGAAATAGCCTCGAAGAACAATACAAAAAAAATGTATGAAACAGCACTTTCATGCATCGATCTTACGACCCTGAATCCCACGGATACAATCAGTTCAGTAACTGTTTTTACCGAAAAAGTGAATCGTTTTTCGGCAGCATTTCCGCAGATAAAAAATGTAGCAGCAATTTGTGTTTATCCAAACATGGCTCATACGGTAAAAAGTACACTAAAAGTTCCTGAAGTTCAGATTGCTGCAGTTGCCGGTGGTTTTCCGTCGTCGATGACCTTTACAAAAATCAAAATCGAAGAAGCACAACTGGCTGCAGTTGCAGGAGCGAACGAAATCGATATCGTTTTGCCGCTTTGGGCATTTCTTGAAGGTCATTTTGAAACCTGCTCCAACGAAATTTCAGCCATCAAAAAAGCCATCGGTAATGCTCATCTTAAAGTTATTCTGGAATCGGGAGTACTTTCAACAGATCAGATCTGGCAGGCTTCGATTTTAGCAATCGGTGCCGGTGCCGATTTCATCAAAACCTCAACCGGAAAATTACCACAGGCAGCCTCTCCTGAAGCTGCTTTAGTAATGTGTCTCGCAATTAAACAGCATTTCGAGGAAACCGGCAAAAAAATTGGATTCAAACCCGCTGGTGGAATTGTTACTCCGGAAGATGCAATCCTTTATCTCACTATTGTTCAGGAAATACTGGGCGATGAATGGCTGACACCAGAACTTTTCCGGATTGGCGCCAGCCGGCTTGCAAACAACCTGCTCGAAAAAATTACAGGCTCTCTGGCAAAACATTTTTAATCCTGAATCTGTTTATACAAAAATCAATTTTCATAAAAAATTAAATCATGGCAAACATTACGCTCAAAGGAAATGCAATTCAAACCATAGGTGATTTACCTGCAAAAGGAACAAAAGCTCCTGATTTCGAATTGGTAAAAAACGATTTATCTAAAGTTTCACTCAAAGATTTCGCCGGCAGTCGTCTGGTTCTCAATATTTTCCCAAGTTTGGATACCGGAACATGTGCAGCATCAGTGCGTCAGTTCAACAAATTGGCAGCCGATCTGAAAAATACCAAAGTACTGTGCATTTCGCGCGATTTACCTTTTGCACAAGCCCGTTTCTGCGGAACGGAAGGCATCACAAATGCAATAACTGTTTCTGATTTTGCTACCGGAAAATTCGGAAAAGATTACAATCTGGAGATCTCAACTGGTCCATTGGCCAATTTACATTCGCGATCTGTAGTTGTATTAGACGAAAATCACAAAGTAATTTATACCCAACAGGTTCCTGAAATTGTTGACGAACCTAATTACGAAGCAGCTTTGGCTTCGTTGAAGTAGAAAGTTAAACATCTGTTATAAAATTCATTTTGAAGCTGTTTGCCTTGTGCGGACAGCTTCTTTTTTGTTTGCTTAAAATCATTTTAAATCGTTTCACACAACAATAATTCTATCATGCTTGTTTAAAGGGCAAAACGAATCAATATGCACCCTGTTTTAGAAGACAATATTCAGAAGATCGGAAAACCATACTCTGATCTTCATTTCTTACTCGAATGCCTGGCTGAAGTGCTGGAAGCCAATAATGCTAACGAATATATTCCCTATTTGCCCTGGCTAAACAGTCAGGTACCGCTTCCTAAACCCGAGCACGAACAAAAAGTTATTCACCTGTATTCAATTAGTTTTCAGCTTCTTAATTCATGCGAAGTTAACTGGGCAGTACAAGGCAGACGTGCGAAACAACAAAAACAAGGAGCAGAAAGCGTAAACGGAAGTTGGGCGCAAACATTTTCTGAATTAAAAGATTCCGGCATTTCTCAGGAAAAAATAATTGCATCGCTCTCGCAACTTGAACTGGAACCAGTTTTAACGGCGCATCCAACCGAAGCCAAACGAACCGTAGTTCTAAAATATTACCGCGAACTTTATTTGCAATTGGTTCTGCTCGAAAATCCAATGTACACCAACCTGGAACGTCAGCAAATTCGCTCCGGAATAAAAGAAATACTGACTAAACTGTGGTTTATCGATGATATTTACCTCGAAAAACTTAAGGTTGAGACGGAACTGGAAAACATGTTGCACTATCTCACCAGTGTATTTCCGGATGTATTCGACCTGCACGACAAGCAGCTGATACATGCCTGGGAGGAAATTGGATTTCAGCCAAAGGCACTCCACAATTACCGCAGTATGCCAAAAATAAGTATGGGAACCTGGGTTGGCGGCGACCGCGATGGACATCCTCTGGTTACACCCGAAATTACAAAATATACCCTGGAAAGGTTACGAACCGAAGCGCTGAGCCTTGTTCGTCAACGATTGCTTACGCTGGCAGATAGCCTGAGCATTTACACTTCAGAGCATTCTCTTCCTGAAAATCTGCGGCGGGCTAAAAACCAAATGCAGGAACAAATTCCTGATCTTATTGAAAACGCCCGATTTACATCAGCAACACGCGAACCGTTTAAGCAATATGTGCTTTTACTCATCGAAAAATTGCCCGTAAAAAAAGAACCCACGTCGGGAAACAGAATGCTTGTACAAACAACCTGGACTTACACTAATTCAGGAGAATTAATAGAAGATCTTGAAAGTCTAATGGAAGCACTTTCTGAATGGGGTGCACCCACTCTTGCTATAAACGAAGTCAACAAAGCGCTTCGATTCGTCCAAAATTTTGGTTTTCATCTGGCTCATCTGGACATTCGTCAAAACAGCGCATTTTACCAAAAAGCGATTATTGGTCTGCTTGAAGATCTTGAAAGTTACAACTTTGCCATAAACGACGGGGATACCGTAGATAAAAACTTTTTACTTCAGGAGTTAAACCAATACAGGCCATTTACATATTCGTACTCCGGAAGTGTGGCGGAAACAAGTAATGCTTTAGGCTATTTGGGTGTTTTGTCCGGACATATCCGAAAATATGGCTCAAATGCTCTTGGTTCATTAATCGTTAGCATGACAAAAAAAGTTGACGATTTATTCACCTTTTACCTGCTTGCCCGTGAGGCAGGATTATACGAGAAGACTCCAAATGGTCCAGCCTGCCAATTGCCGGTTGTTCCTCTTTTCGAAACCATAGATGACTTGCACCATGCTCCTGAAATTATGGACGAGTTTCTGGCACATCCGGTCACTCAAAATACGCTCCGGCTCCAGATGCAAAGAAAAGGTCATTCCAAACCGGTTGCTGAAGTAATGATAGGCTACAGCGACAGCAATAAAGATGGTGGAATTTTATCGAGTCTTTGGCATTTGTATGAAGCTCAGTATGAATTAGCTAAAGTTGGGCGAAAACATGGTGTTGAGATCCGGTTTTTTCACGGAAAGGGAGGCAGCATTAGTCGCGGAGCAGGACCAATTCACTGGTTCTTACGCAGCCTTCCGCCAGCATCATTATGTGGTAAATTACGGCTTACCGAACAAGGTGAAACCATTGAACGAAAATATGCCAACAAAGTGAATGCGGCTTATAATATTGAATTACTTACTTCCGGAACATTTAGAAATACATTGCTAAATACCGAAACACATGATGCAGAGCTTTTTGAGCTAATCGGTTTCATGGCACACGAGAGTTTTAATTCGTACAATGCACTTACCCGCCATCCGAGTTTTATTCGTTTTTTCGAAAATGCGACTCCAATTGATGTTATCGAAACCAGTAAAATTGGTTCCCGGCCTTCGCGTCGAACCAATCAGCGATCACTGGAAGATCTCCGGGCTATTCCATGGGTTTTCAGCTGGACACAAAGCCGCGTAAACATTACCAGTTGGTTTGGAGTAGGCAGTACTCTAAAATTGTTAAAAGAACAGCATCCCGAAAAATACGCGCTGCTAAAAAAACTGTTGGTCTCACATCCATTGGTGCGATACATACTTACCAACGTTGATTCGGGATTGGCAGCTACCGATCCAAAAGTTATTGAATTGTACGCCTCACTTGTTGATGACGAAAAAATCAAAAAAGATATTTTACCGCTCATTATAAACGAATATGAGCTTACACACAGCCTGCTTGCAGAACTACTCGTAAAACCTTTTGAAAAGAGAAGGGTCAATCATTTTCATTCCACACAACTACGCGCCGTTGCCCTCGATTTAATGCATCAGATTCAGGTAAATTCTCTGCGTAGCTGGCGAAGTGAAAAAGATTCTTCGGACACTGAACTTGCCGACCGACAAAACATTATTCTGCTAAAGACAATAAATGCTGTTGCAAATGCACTTGGATCCACAGGTTAATCATTTTCCTGTTTATCTTAGCATAAATATCAGAGCTATTTTTTATATTAAATGTACCCATGCAAAAAATTATAAGTCAATATTTTGACGAATTCTCAACCATGTCGGAAGCCTCACACACAGCAGTAATGGAAATTG
This sequence comes from Prolixibacteraceae bacterium, assembly GCA_041736275.1. Taxonomy (GTDB): domain Bacteria; phylum Bacteroidota; class Bacteroidia; order Bacteroidales; family Prolixibacteraceae; genus Aquipluma. Next base: position 30,058 of record JBGSUC010000046.1, on the reverse strand, counting down.
CTGAGCGTGAAGGAATAGAAATGAACCGTATAATCATCGCTACTTCATTTTGTTTCGATGAACTTAACCATCAACACGCAAAAATGAATCTTCCGTCGTCACAGGGAACCTTTATTATGGGTGGTTTGGCCGGCTATCCATTTGTTGGCGAGATCGGATTAACTGCATTTTCCGATCATATTCCTGATGGCGGAGCAGCATTATTCATTTTTGGATCGCACATTGGCATTTCGCGAACCGGCGAGGTTGGTAAAATTAAGCGAGTTGGCCAGAGCCGGCACACCAATACTTGCGGGGCTTTGATGATGGTTCAGCAACATGCCCTTTCCACAAAAATTCACCAAATTGATCCCGCTGATTATTCCGAGTTTCAGCCCGAATTTCTGGCTTTGCGACTTCTGCCAATGGTCGATGAAATTCAAAAAGCTGAAGTTCCAATCCTAAAGACCACCCATTTGGTTTATGACGAAATTGAGAAGGAAATGCTTGAGCTTATTCGAAATCATCCGACATTTTTGAGCAAATTTCCAGTTTACATTTTGGGAGGAGTTGTAATAAATACTGACGAAACGTTACCCAATTATTTTTCGCAGAAAGTATTTAGGAAAGTATAATACGAAAGAAACAAATCTACATGTTGGGGGCAAAAAAACCGAAGTAAATATTACAGATCTGGCTTACTTCAACCTTGTAGTTGTATAATTCACCAATTCAACCAATGAAGTTCTCGACTCACTTTCAGGAAACTCCATAATTCCGGCAATGGCCTTTTTCCTGAATTGATCCATTTGTTCGGCAGCGTATTCCAATCCGCCGCGACTGACAACCAAATCAACCAACTCTTTCACTTTAGCCTGATTCTTGTTTTTACGCTTGATCAGTCGTAAAATGCGGCTGCGTTCGCCAGATTCGCAGTTATTCAGCACATAAAGCAGCGGTAAGGTAATTTTCTTTTCTTTAATATCGTTTCCTGTAGGTTTTCCTAGCAAACCTTTGCTTTGGTAGTCAAATATGTCGTCTTTTATCTGGAAAGCGATTCCAACATCTAAACCGATATTGAACATTTTTTCGACAACCTCATCATCTTTCGTGACGGAAGCGGCACCAATTGCCATGCTGGTAGCAATAAGTGAAGCTGTTTTTTTCCGGATAATTTCGAAATAAGTTTCATTATCAATGTCGAGTTTACGGCTTTTTCGCATTTGCAAAATTTCACCTTCACTCATGTCTTTCACCGCGCGCGAAATCAAATGTAAAAAACGATATTCCTTGCGGTCAAGGGTGTTCAAAAAGCCCCTTGCAAGAATAAAATCACCAACTAAAACAGCAATCTTATTTTTCCACAATGCATTGATTGAAAAGCTGCCACGCCGCTCGTAAGATTCGTCCACAACATCATCATGCAGCAAAGTTGCCGTATGTAATAATTCGATTGAAGAGGCTGCCAAATAGGTAGTTTCATTGAAGTCACCACAGATTTTTGCCGACAGGAAAACAAACATCGGACGCATCTGCTTCCCCTTTTTCCGGAGTATATAACGAATGATAATCTGAAGCAATGGAACATCACTTTTAATGGCTTCTTTGAAGTATCCTTCGAAACTTTTTAGTTCATCCTGAATCGGCGATTTTATAATATCCAAAGAGGTCATTAAGGCTTTTTTGAGAGTTTCAAAATTAAAAAATATATTTACTTTTTCCGGAAATCATTTCTATTTCATTTATTTTTAATACAAGTTTCCTAAGCAACTAATTTACACTTATTTGAAAACAGTCTAAACTATAAAACTTTCAAACAAGAGTTTTTAAAGAAAGCTAAATATTCATATATTTGCATCTGTTAAATTTTTAACCATGATGAATATTCAGGAAATAGATGCCGATCGGTTGGAATTGGCTGCCAGTATGCTCAAAGCAATTGCGCACCCCATGAGGATTGCCATTTTAAAGCATTTGGAAGGTGGTAAAAAACTCACTGTTACCGAGATCCACGAATTATTAGGCATTGAACAGTCAACTACTTCTCATCACTTAGGGATACTAAAAGACAAAGGCGTTCTTTGTTCACGTCGCGAAGGCAAAAACACATATTATTATCTGAAACACGATATTTTAAGTCAGATTGTCGATTGTTTGCATCGATGTACATGCGAATAAAAAAGAGGATCCGATCTTTAAACAGACCGGATCTTTTTTTATCCTAACGGAAAAATACAAATAACAAAGCAGATATGGCAGTAATTTAAAAAGTTGCCATGTCTGCTTTGCCATTTATTGCAACATCTTTTCTAATTTCGACCTCCAGAAAATTAAATTATGGCAAAAATAAGGGTAACAAAACAATTTGGTTTCGAAATGTCACACGCATTGCTCAATTACGACGGGCTTTGTAAAAATATTCACGGCCACTCGTACAAATTACAGATAACCGTTGCGGGTGAACCTTTACATGACTCTGAAAGTCCAAAAGATGGAATGGTGATTGATTTTAGCATTCTGAAAAAAATCATTCAGCAACAAATCGTCAGCAAATTGGATCATTCGCTAATGATCAACGAAAAAGCGCCCATCGATAAACTCAATGAACTGGGACAAATGTATGAACGACACCATGTGGTACCCTTTCAGCCAACTTCAGAAAATATGGTTGTTTACATTGCCGAAAAAGTGAAACCTCTTTTACCTGAACAACTTGAGCTTTTCAGCGTTCGATTATACGAAACCAGCAATTCGTTTGCCGAATGGTATGCAAGCGATAACTCTTAGTTCCAAATTTAAAATTCCAAGTCATAAAGAAACACCATGGCAGAAAATAACACCACCGATAAACGACTTTTTTTACTTGATGCTTACGCATTAATCTACCGTTCATATTTTGCATTTATAAAAAATCCGCGCTTCAACTCCAAAGGACTCAATACCTCAGCTATGCTGGGTTTTGTAAATATCCTTGAGCAATTACTGAAAGATCAGAAACCATCGCATATCGCAGTAGTTTTCGATTTGAATGTACCCACTTTCCGGCACGAAATGTTTGAAGCTTACAAAGCCAATCGCGAAGTAATGCCGGAAGATCTTCAGAAATCTATTCCGTACATCAGAAAAATTATTGAAGCCTATCATATCCCAATTCTCGAAAAAGCTGGTTTTGAAGCCGATGATGTTATCGGAACTTTGGCTAAAAAAGCAGAAACTATGGGCTACACTACATACATGATGACACCAGATAAAGATTATGCCCAGCTGGTTTCCGAAAATATATTCATGTATAAACCATCGCGTGGTGGTGAGCAACCTGAAGTTTGGGGTGTTCCTGAAGTTCAGGAAAATTTCATGATTGATGAGCCCTGGCAAGTAATTGATGTGCTTGGTTTGATGGGCGATTCGGCCGATAATATTCCGGGGTGCCCGGGTGTAGGTCCAAAAACTGCCATGAAACTTGTTTCTGAATTTAAATCAGTAGATGGACTGTACCAAAATATCGACTCACAAAAAGGAAAATTAAAGGAAAACCTGGTAGAATTTGAGCAGCAAGTACGCATGTCGCGCAAACTGGCAGAAATTATTCTTGATGTTCCGGTTGAATTTAATGAGGATAAACTCATAATGGAAGATCCTGACATTCAAAAACTGAATGATCTGTTTACCGAACTTGAATTCCGCCAACTCATTCGCAAACAGGAGGCCAAACCAACACCAGCCTCCGAACCTCAATTCGAACAGGGAACTTTGTTTGGCTTTTCGAATCCTGTTGCCGAAGTAAAACCTGCATTAACCAGTAATCTCGAATCAATAGAGACAAATCCACATCAGTACTACCTTATTGAAACAGCAGAACAACGTGCCAGTTTACGTGCCGAACTTTCGGTGCAAAAAGAATTTTGTTTCGATACTGAAACCACCGGACTGGACACTCAACTGGCTGAATTGGTTTGTATTTCATTTGCATTCCGAAGTCACGAGGCCTATTGTGTTACAGTACCTGCAAACAAAGAAGAAGCCAGCAAAATTGTAAAAGAATTCCAATTGATTTTTAGCGATGAAAAAATTCTGAAAATTGGTCAGAATATCAAATACGATCTTTCTATCCTGAAAAATTACGGACTCGAAATTCACGGACCGCTATTTGATACTATGATTGCGCATTACCTGATTCAACCGGAAATGAGGCACAACCTGGATGATTTATGCGAACAATACCTGAATTTCAAAAAGATAACGACAGACACACTGATTGGAGGAAAAGGATTATTCCAGAAAACCATGCGCGATGCAAACCCGGAACAACTACGCGATTATTCATGCGAAGATGCAGACCTGACTTTGCAACTCAAACAAGCACTCGAAAAAGATCTGAATGATAGCGGTACTCGAAAACTTTTCGACGAAATTGAAATGCCGCTTATTTTTGTTTTGGCCGATATGGAACATTCGGGAGTGAATTTAAACACTTCGGAATTAAAAATTTATGCCGAAGTTCTGCGGAAACAAATCATTGAAATTGAGCGCGATATCATCGAAATGGCAGGTGAAGATTTTAATGTTTCGTCACCCAAACAATTGGGAGTCATTCTGTTCGAAAAACTAAAAATCGACCCGAATGCCAAACTAACCAAGACAAAACAATATTCAACCGCCGAAGAAACACTCGAAAAACTTTCAGAGAAGCACCCAATCATCGCCAAAATTCTCGAATTCAGAGGTTTAAAAAAATTGCTCTCAACTTATGTTGAGGCGTTGCCATTACTCATTAATCCAAAAACAAAAAAACTACATACTTCATACAATCAGGCAATTGCAGCAACAGGTCGGTTGAGTTCGACCAATCCTAATCTTCAAAATATTCCGATTCGCGACGAAAACGGGCGTGAACTGCGCAAAGCATTTATCCCATCAGACGACGAGCATACTTTCCTTTCTGCCGACTATTCGCAAATTGAATTGCGGATTATGGCCGCGTTGAGCAAGGATGAACAAATGATTGAGGCTTTTCGCAATAATCAGGATATTCATTCCATTACAGCATCAAAAATCTATAAAATTCCGCTCGAAGAGGTTACTTCGGATATGCGACGGAAAGCCAAAACTGCTAACTTCGGAATTATATACGGTATTTCGGCCTTCGGTTTATCCGCTCGGCTAAACATTCCACGTACAGAAGCCAAGGAGCTGATTGACGGCTATTTTGACAACTTTCCGGACATCAAAAAATTTATGGATTCGAGCATCGAAAATGCACGTGGAAAAGGTTTTGTGGAAACCATTATGGGCCGTAAACGTTACCTGAACGACATAAACTCATCGAATGCGGTGGTTCGTGGAGTAGCCGAACGAAATGCCATTAATGCTCCAATTCAGGGGTCTGCAGCAGATGTGATTAAAATTGCCATGGTGAACATCTGGAGAGAAATGAATAAACAAAACCTTCAGTCAAAAATGATTCTTCAGGTACACGATGAGTTAAATTTCGATGTCTTAAAATCAGAACTTGGGCAGATGAAAACTATTGTAAAACATGAAATGGAAAATGCTGTAAACATCGGCGTGCCCCTAACTGTTGAAATGAATGCAGGTGATAACTGGTTGGATGCACACTAGCGTTTTCCGGGATTCAGTATTAATTTTGAAAACATATATTGAAGAACTTCTGGTAAATAAACATCCAAAAGATCATCAGGAAATCTGCAATTTATTTTCAGGAATTAATGAGGATTGGGATGATGGAACCACTTTTTACAGAGGATGAATACCGGGAAGCGTTAAAAAGGTTTATCGAGATTTGTGATTCGCCGGACGATGCTCAGATACCAGAAGAACTGGAAGAACTTATAATTATCATGGAAATATACGAACAGCAAAATGGCGCCTGAACAGCATTCATTTTCCGGCAATTACCACCAACCGAACTCATTTAAGCTGCAAAGCCATCAATACGCGCCACACAATTAAAAACTCTTGAAAATTTCTGTTACCGCAGCATTATACTTCAGAATACTACCAGCTTTCTTTACCAGTTTCATTGCCTTGTGCGGATTCTCGAACGACTCACTAAAATAGATCCAAAACTGGCTCATTTTCATCAGAATATGTCCGCTTCCATCCAGTCTTGAAGAATAGGATTCGAGTAGCTGATCATGAAATTCCCTCATTTTTTTCCGGAGTGCTTTCGGCTCAAAAACCTCACCCTTTAATTGCGCTGCAAGTGCCGGATTGGTTAACAAACCTCGTCCTGTCATCCAATTATTTTGACCAGGCAAAAGTGTTTGCAACGCCTGAAGATCAGATAGTGAAAAAATATCGCCATTATAAACCAGTGGATGCTCCTGAACAAGCGAAAAAGCTTCCAAAAAAAGCTGTGAATTAGCTTTTCCGGTATACATCTGACTGGCAGTGCGCGGATGAAATATAATTTCTTCCAGCGGAAATTGGTTTAATACCCCGAAAACAGCTTTGGCATCCTGATCACTGCTCATTCCGGCCCGCATTTTCACCGAAAACTTCGATTGAAATTGTTTGGTAAAAAGTTGCTGTAAAACATCATTCAAAGCCTCCGGCTTTTCGAGCCAGACCGCTCCCCTGCCCCTATTTGTTGCCATCGGGTACGGACAACCCAGATTCAGATTAATTTCCTTATAACCATAATCTATCAGGATAGAAACTAAATCGAACAATTCGGCCAGATCGGAAAACAAAACCTGGGGAATTACAGGCATCGATTCATTGTTTTCCGGGAAGACCTCACGCAACTGCGATTTTTTTATTTCACGCCCCTTACCATAGGAAAGGTAGGGAATAAAATATTTATCAACTCCGCCAAACGACTCCGCCAAAGCCTTTCTGAAAGTGAAATCGGTGAAGCCCTGAAGTGGTGCCTGATATATTTTGATAGTATTTTGTGTCATTCGTATTTAATTTAATGAATTAGCCTGTTGATGTGAGATAATAAAAGTTATTAATCACTACTTTTGCGGCCACAAACTTATACAATTGGGCGGCAGTATGCAATCGAATCAATTCAAATCAGACTCTGTAACTTCAAACCTGAATTTGAACCAAACTGTTTTGGGCACAGCGACTCTTCAAAACGACTTTGATCCGCAAACAATAAACCTGCTCGATTCAACGGTACTCGATTCATTAAATGCCAATTACATTGCTCCCGACAGCGTAATTGTTTTTGGGTACAAACCCGAATGGTCACAATACCGGCAAGCTTATGTTCCAAAATTTGATTACCGAGAAAACCTTGTAAAACCACTTCCTTATGATTCACTCCATACCGTACTGAAAGGTGTGGAAGTTGTGTTCCCCGGAAAAAAAATACAAAGAAATAACCCGGATTGGCTCGTTGGAATTTTGGTACTCACTTTTCTGCTTTTTGCTACAGTCCGGTTAATTTTCAACAAATATTTGAGCCAGCTGGTTCAGTCAACGATCAATTATTCAGCATTTACACGTTTATTTCGCGAGCGCTATTTCAACCTTTTTCATGCATCATTCAGGCTCGATATTATTTTCAATCTAATCATTGCGCTCCTGGGTTATCAGTTTCTCTCGGCATACAAAATTAACTTCGGTATTTCCAACTCATTATACGTTTATTTGGTTTGTCTGGGAATAGTAATCACCTACTACACAGCAAAAAAAATAATCTATTTACTTATCGGAATACTTACAGAAAGTAAACAAGAGGTTCAGGAATACCTGTTCAGCATAAAGGTTTTTAACCGGGTTTCAGGATTGTTTTTACTTCCGGTGTCAGCTGCAATCGCTTTCATTCCTTTATCTCAGGTTGAACCACTGCTATATGCCGGTGCCGGAATAACTGGTATTTTTTATTTAATGACAATTATCAGAGGTGGTAAAATATTCCTTACAAAACAATTTTCTATTTCATATTTGATTTTATACCTTTGTACCCTTGAATTTTTACCATTAGTTCTGATCTATAAATTATTGTTGAAATAAGTAGGGAAGAAATAATTAAAAAGCAAATAACTTGAAGATCAAGAGAATTTTAGTTTCGCAGCCCCAGCCTGAAACGGCCAAATCACCCTATTTTGATCTGGCTGAAAAAAATAATATTCAGGTTGATTTCCGCCCCTTCATACAAGTTGAAGGAGTATCGGCCAAAGAGTTCAGACAAACAAGAGTTCAAATATTGGATCATGGTGCGGTCATTTTCACAAGTCGCACAGCCATCGATCACTTTTTTAGAATGAGTACCGAACTCCGTCTGGCTATTCCCGATACTATGAAGTACTTCTGTATTTCGGAAGCTACCGCTTTTTATTTACAGAAATATATCGTTTACCGCAAAAGAAAAATATTCTACGGCGCCGGTAAATTCTCGGATTTAATTGATGTGATGAAAAAACACAAAGACGAGAAATTCCTTTTGCCTGTTTCACAGGTTAATCAACCTGAAATTCTTCTTTTGCTCGATAAAGCCGGATATAAATACACTAAAGCAATCATTTACAAAATGATTAGCAGCGATTTGTCTGACATTAAAGAAGTTAATTACGACATTTTGGTATTCTTCAGCCCATCTGGCATACAGTCGCTGATTCAGAATTTTCCAGCATTTGAACAAGACAGCATTAAAATTGCATGTTTCGGACCAACAACAGCGAAGGCCGTTTTGGAAGCTGGCCTGAGACTCGATATTGAGGCTCCAACTGCCGAAGCTCCTTCGATGACCATGGCGCTTGACCAATTCATCAAAAAACACAACAAGGGACAATAACCAAAACAACACAATACGACAGGAAGGGGGAAATCTATTTTTCCCCTTTTTTGTTTGTATTTTTGATCGATGGAAGGACTCACATTTCATAAGGAAGAAAGGCTTTGCAGCCAGAAAATTATCGGGGAATTATTTACCTCTGGTGAATCCTTTCTGGCATATCCGCTCAAAGTTGTTTTCATGAAAACCGATTTGTTTCAGGATTATCCGGTACAGGCAGCATTTACCGTTTCAAAACGCAATTTTAAGCGAGCCGTTAAACGCAATTTACTGAAGCGGCGGATGCGTGAAGCCTACCGTACAAACAAACTCTCGTTTTACAGCGAAATAGCCGCAAAAAACCTCCACATTGCGGTTATGTTTGTATTCGTGGGCAAAGAGCTGATTGAATTTCCGGCGATCGAAAAAGGCATGATTTCGGCCTTTAAAAAGCTGTCGGGAAAAATTTAGAAAATAGGCGCATCTCATAAAAGTCCGGCATCCATAATTCGATGGCTTTTTTATTCCTTTTTAGCATTATCAATTTGATTGATAAGCCGATACTTTTCTTGTCTCATTTTCCATCTTTCGCGTGCGAATTGTTGCATATCTGTTATAGTATCTTTTTCATCAACAATCTCTAAACCAAGAAGGGTTTCAATAATATCTTCCATTGTTACTATTCCGTCAATACCTCCATATTCATCAACAACAACAGCAATATGTTCCTTTTTTTCCAAAAGAGATTCCCAAACACTAAACAATGGCTTTGAATCCGGAATGAAAACTACTTCGCGCTTAAAATCTTTAAGTTTTAGATTTGCTGTATCCTCAGTAAGTTTTTCAAAAACCGCTTGCCTGAAAATGTATCCTGTCACCTGCTCAGCATTTCCAGAATATACTGGTATTCTAGAAAAACGCAGGTAGTCCTTGTTTTTTAAGAAGTCTGATAAATCCATATTTTCATCGGCAAAAGAAACCACCACCCTCGGAGTCATAACCTCCGAAACTTTTATGCTTTTCAGTCGAATTAAGTTTTGAATAATCTTGTTTTCGTTTTCTCCCAATATGCCTTCTTCTGTTCCTATATAAGCTAATGCAGAAATTTCTTCTCTACTGGTGGTTTTTTCATTCGGGTTACGCGAAATTAATTTTGTAATGTATGATGAAATTATTACCAAGGGGTAAGTCACAAAAATCATGACCCGGATAATTACCCCGGATATAATAGCCAATTCCTTACAGAACCTCGCACCAATTGTTTTAGGAATAATCTCTGTAAAAACGAGTATGAGAATTGTTAAAATTGCCGAAACCAATCCAAAATAATCTTCTCCAAATACCTTTGTTGCCTGGGCTCCAACTCCGGCAGCACCAACTGTATGAGCAACAGTATTCAAAGAGAGTATTGCAGACAGAGGTCTGTCAATATTCTGTTTTAACTTAACCATATGTTTGGCACCAACTTTCCCCCTGAGAAATGATAATGGAGTAGATAATAATACTGCTTCCATTATCGAGCAAAGGAAAGAAACGATTAATGCCAGAAAAAGATAAAATAGTAATAGTGCCATAAAGTATATATTTTCTTCTCAATAAGATGAATATTCATATCATCAAATATACCACTTTCATTAACTTCCTGTAAGCAGTTTAATTTTTAACAATCATCCGACTTCAATTTGCTGCCCTGTTAAGATTTTGAACCTCCAGTTAAAGATGATTCCCTCCTTTTACATCTTTCAGAGGTTCTTTAATAACAAAACCGGTCAGGAAATCAATCCTAACCGGCCGTATGATATAATCCGAAGTATTCTCCCAGAGCTTATCGAAAGGAGTGAATCCGAATATTAAACTATTCTTTATCCATGATCTCAGTTTGCATACGAACCGAATCTTCGTGGATATGCTGGAACATTTGTAAAACAAAATTTGCATCCAGATTCAGGCTTTGGCCCATTTTCACACGTTTCTCCATCAACTCAGAAAAACGTCCAACCTGAAACGCAGTCACGTTGTTATCTTTTTTGTACTGCCCGATTTGTTTCACAATCTCCATACGAGATGACAATGTTTCAAGCAATTCGGTATCAATGGCATCAATACGGTTACGAAGCAATTCAAGCTGATTTTCGAATTGCTTGTTGTCTGTAGTCATATTACGGATTACCAAACGATCGAGTAATGAAGCCAAATCTGCTGGTGTAAGCTGCTGTTCCTTGTCGCTCAAAGCACATGACGGGTCGCGGTGTGATTCGATCATCAGTCCTTCCATGCCCATATCAAACGCTTTTTGGCTGATATCGAACAGATATTCCCTCTTGCCACCAATGTGGCTCGGATCGCAGATAATTGGCAAATTCGGCATTAAACGGCGCAATTCAATTACGGTTTTCCAGTTTGGGTAATTGCGGTATTCTGTTTCGCGGAATGGTGTAAATCCACGATGAATAGCTACCAGGTTTTTAATTCCGGCACGGCTTAGGCGTTCGAAAGCACCAACCCAAAGCTGTACATCAGGATTAACCGGGTTTTTTACCATCACTACGGCATCTGTTCCTTTTACCACATCGGCAATTTCCTGCACCACAAATGGGCTGGCTGTCGACCTTGCACCAATCCAGAGAACATCCAAACCAGCCTTCAGTGCTTCTTCTGCGTGTTGCGCATTTGCTATCTCAGTACCAACAGGCATTCCTGTTTCTTCGCGAACCATTTGTAACCATTTTAAACCGATGCTTCCGATACCCTCGAAGCTTCCGGGACGTGTGCGTGGTTTCCAAACCCCACCACGATATACGAAAACACGGTGATCTTTTGCGAGCATCCTGGCGGTTTCCATGGCCTGTTCCTCTGTTTCGAGACTACATGGACCGGCAATAATAAGCGGGTTGTTTATCTGTGGCAACCAGTGCTTAATCGGGTTAATTTCTAATTGTATTCCCATGACTATTTGGTATAAAATTTAACTATTGTCTTTTCATTTTTAACTAGCGAGCCATTTTCTCCGGCTAGAACGCCTCGGATACGATTGGCATTTTTCATTAAAGCCATCATCTCTTCCGGATCAGACTCTATACTTTTTTTGAATAATTTCAGGTGTTTAATGTAAACTTCCAGCGATTCAACAACGTAATCTTTATTTTGTTGAAAAATTGGTCCCCACATTTCCGGAGAACTTTTAGCCAAACGTACGGTTGAATTGAATCCTCCGCTGGCAAGATCGAAAATTATTTCGCGGTCTTCCTTTGCCAGAACAGCATTTGCCAGAGCAAAAGCGGCAGCATGCGGCAGATGAGAAATAAAAGCAGTGCTGTGATCCTGTTCGTCTGCGGTCATGTATGCGATGTTCATGCCCAGAACCTGGAACATTTTTTCGGATAGCGCCAAATGTTGCGGACCGCATTTTTCCTGATCGCAGATTATATTGATTTTATTTTCGAATAAGCCCGCCAAGGCCGCGGTTGGCCCCGAATTTTCGGTTCCAGACATAGGATGAGCAGGAATATAATTTCGTCGTTTGGGGTGATTTTCAACAGCTTCCGAAATTGCCTTTTTGGTCGATCCCACATCAATAACCGTAGTTTTGTCCGAAATAAGATCGAGCACTTTGGTCAGTGAATTCAGGACTTTATCGACCGGAATGGCTATGATAACCATATCGGCATGAGAAACAGCATTTTCAAGTGTCTCAATCCGGTCAATAATTCCCAGCTGCAGAGCTTCCTGAGCATTCTCAGAACTAAGATCTACTCCTGTAATTTCGTTAGCAAATCCAGCTTTCCGAAGGTCAATTGCAATTGATCCTCCAATTAATCCAAGTCCAACTACTGTTAATTTCATATTTATTTCGTTTGTTATCAGGAATTCTAAACAATAAAAAAAGGGCCTCGTTCAAAACGGGACCCTTTTGTAAAATATCTTTTTGTAACAACAAGACATCACCAGCCGATCCCGATATGAGAACAGAAGTAATAAAACCAATAAAAAAAGCTGTTGTTACTAACGCGTTTCATTTTGCTTCAATTTGGTAGCAAATATAGATATTTTAATTCAAATCAAAAGTTTGAATATATAAAAGAACTGACCGACAATAAATTAAGATGTTAAAGTATTAATATTCTGAATTTTAACTTTAAACACTTAACAAATAATTAAACTTGAAACCCAAAATTCAGATTATTTGATCAGAATTTTGCGCGTAATAGCCTTTCCTGTTTCGGGTTCTACCGAAAATAAATACAAGCCCGGACTAAAATTAGTCACATCAATTGAAGTCTGAAATAAGTTGGAACCAACCGGAAAATAATGTGAATAAACCAGAATTCCGGAAGTATTATACGCTTTCAGGAGTAACTTATGAATATTAATGCGGGATTGAATCCGTAAATTTAAACTCTCGTTTACCGGATTCGGAAAGAATTCAACTTCTCCGGATGTTAAAAGTGCCGGATTGATTGCAGTTCCAAATTCCTGAATAGCCAAATTATCAATGATCCAGCCCCAGCCATGCGAATAAGGGTCGGAGAAAAGTCTGAACCTGATCTGAATGGTGTCGCCTGCCACAAAATTTCCATTTGCCAACAGATCTGTTTCGCGTTTTACAAACAAGTCTTTTGTCGGCACACCGGTGCTGTTATTTCCTGAAATAGTACTATTAAACAAGGTTTCCCAAGATTTTTGTGCGCGGCAATCATACCCGTCAACCAACGATTTCCAAGTAACTCCACCATCTTTCGAACCTTCGGTGATCACATAATCATAAAAATTTTCGTCATTGAATTTGGTACCAGAATCTCCCGGTTCAATGAGTGCAATTTCATCGAAACTCATCTTACCACCTTCTTTCAGAAGGATTGGATATTTTAGAATTGTACTGAAATTAAAACTTGAATTATCTGCATCCGGACTAGGGTATGGATGCATGGAATTCAATGCAGGACTATCAAATCCTGAAACTGTAGAAATAGTAAAGTCTGTTCCGATAAAATCCTGACTTACCGCGTCGAAATTATTTACATAGCGGGAAACTGGTGTTTCCGAGCCTTCGATCTTAAAGGTGAAATAGCCCGAAAGAGGCAGTGATCCTATATTGTTTTGTGAAGAAATATCGGTAGCAACAACGCGGTAACTAATTACATCGCCATCTTTAACCAAACCCTTTTGAAAGATTAAATCACCGGCATAGAAATCAAGCGTGTCATTCGTTAAAGCGAAGTTTTTTATCACACCTCCATTTACAAAGTATTCTACTTTAACCGATTTAATCCCAATATTATCCGTTGCCTGAACTTCAATTTTTGCAGAGGGATTTGAGGTTAACAGATAATTAATTGGTTCGTGTATAATTACCGGAGCATCATGATCGATTCCGATTTTAAAACTCAGGTACCTGGACGGAGAGTTCGAAGGGTAAAAATATGTTTGACCTTCGGCGCTGCTAGCCGAAAAGTAATACTGAATTTCACCAAAAAGATTTTTTGATAATTGCGCGTTGAATACCTCCTGAATGTCAGTTGCGTTCAGCAATAACGTATCTGATTTTATAAATTTATCCGACGAATAAACAAGAAACAATTTGGTTGAATCCAGATCATAATCACTTACAATTTGAGCATCAACATTAATCGGTTCAGTAAGAAATTCAATGTCTTTCAATTGTTTATGCCTGATTGAAATATTCTTCCAACCAATTTCATTCATAATCGAAAGCGTGTTTGAACCTGGATCATGTATCGCTTCCCCTGTTCCCGAGAATGGTGTCATAAGTGAATTTAGATCGCCCGACGGATAGGTTACCTCGTTGAGATGGTATATACTTGAGCCGCTGTCCCAGGTAGCTGGTGCATAAAGCCTTGGAAGCGCTGAAGCATTTATTTGGGTGTCGAACTCAAGCCAGCCGGAAGTTAAATTTTGATTTAATAGTATAGATGGATTTACAAAAAGCTTTGTGTCAACAAGTTGTTCTCCTTTCTTATTTAACACAAACCGATCGAAAATGGCAGAAAGTCCGTCACCACCATAATCATACCCTCCACGGCCGCGTTCAGAATAAAAAAATCCGGAGAACCCAAGTCCATGCGTAAGTTCATGTAAAACCGTAGAAACAAAATCATATTTGTCATCCGGAGTATTTCCATCGGTACCAAAATACCAATTGGTAAAATCTTTATTGAATGAACCGATAATTTCGAAATCACTTTTTGCATTTACTTCTTCGCCTAACAGCTTTTCAACCAGGGCAACCGGATAATAACAGTTCCAAATCTGCGTTGAATTGAAGTTACTGTAGTATTCAGCCGGACCACAACTTCCCAAAACATCTTTGTCCAATGATTTCCAGTAGGCTTTAACCCGAATTGGCATTGGAGAATAAATCAGATTCTGCCAAATATCAACAGCATATTGAAATGCCTGCTGTGCTTCATCAGAAAACCCGACATAAGACACTTCGATGGTCGCCTTTTGCAATGATCCGGACTTTAAATGCTGATAATATTCAGCAGAAGACCTAACAAAAGACTTATGAATTTCGTGAGTTGCATAACAGACGGGTGCCGGCAATTTAATTCCTGTATTCTTCCAATCATTCTTCCCGCAGACCATCCCCGCAGACATCAGGAAAATAATAAAAGTCAGATTTATTCTCATTTTTTAAAATTAATTAGATGCCCTCTATTAACAAAAACGAAACATGATTAAAAGAAATAAATATCCATCAAAAACAGTACTTTCAGCCTAATCAGAAATCAAAAGTAGCAGAAAAAATCACAATTTTTAATCTATATTTGTGTGAATTACGAAGTCATTAACAAATTGGATATGAAGTTTTCTTTTTTAGTTCTCACTATTTTTTTTACAACAATTAGTGTATTCGCCGCAAAGCCAGAAAAGCTTTTCGATGAACTTTACCGGCCACAATTTCATTTTACCCCTGAGAAAAACTGGCAAAACGATCCGAATGGATTGGTTTACTATGCAGGCGAGTATCATATGTTTTATCAATACAATCCTTTCGGAAAAGAATGGGGATTTATGCATTGGGGACATGCCATTAGCACCGATTTAGTGCATTGGAAACATTTGCCAATTGCACTTTATCCGGATAATGAATCGAAGGATACTGTTGAGTGCACAGCATTTTCCGGCAGCGGACTGGTTGATCAGAACAACGTAACAGGCTTGCAATCAGGAGATGAAAAAACAATATTGTTATTCTATACCAGCCAACATTGCGGACAGCGATTAGCCTACAGTAACGATAAAGGCAGAACCTGGAAAAAGTACGAAAAGAACCCAATTATCGCATATGACGAAACTGACGATGCCCGCGATCCGAAAGTCTTCTGGAACGAAGGAAGCAAAAAGTTTGTGATGGTGCTTTATCGAAAACCAAACAACAAGGAAAACCAAAAAGGAGTTTCATTTTATACTTCTGAAAACCTGATTGATTGGAAATTTATGAATCATATTCCTGGTTTCTTTGAATGTCCGGACCTGGTTGAATTACCTGTTAATAATAGAGAAGATGATAAAAAATGGGTTTTGTTTGATGGCGATGGTAGCTATGTTATCGGTAGTTTTGATGGTGAAAATTTTGTATCCGAAAGCATTAAAATGCAAAGTGACATGGGTAAAAATTATTACGCTACTCAAACTTGGAGCAATATTCCGACCAGCGACGGCCGAACTATCCAGATTGCCTGGATGAGAGGTGGAGAATATCCTGAAATGCCTTTCAATGGGCAAATGACTTTCCCTTCGGAGCTTTCGCTTAAAAAATACATTGATGGAATTAGACTAGTTCGTAAGCCAATTAAGGAAATAGAGCTTCTTCATGGGAAAGGCGAAGTTTGGGAAAATAAAAATCTTATTCCCGGTATCAATAAGAATCTTGCCCGAAGTGTTAAAGGAGATTGCTTACACATTATTGGAAATTTCAAAATAAAAACTGTTGATAGTTTTGGCTTTGTTGTACGCTTAGATAAAAAAGACAACGGCACAGAAATTATGTATAATACAAAGACAAGTACGTTGACATGTATGGGTAAATCGGCTGTAATAGAACCAGTTGATGGAAGTATAAAGCTTGAAATACTGCTAGATCGCGCTTCAATAGAGATTTACGCAAACGACGGTAAAGTTGTTATGAGTTCCTGTTTTGTCCCATCAGATAATGCTGACGGTTTATATCTGTTCAATACTGGTGGTGAATTATTGGTCGAGAAACTGGAAATTTACCCGATTAAATCGATTTGGCAGGAAGAAAAATAGTTTTCTAAAATGAAAAAAATAAGCCGCAGATATAACTACATATTGCGGCTTATTTTTTTAGCAAAGCTTTTAAATGTACTGTTCAAACATGATTTTCCTTCTGTATTTTAACCTTCAGACGGATTAATATTGCATATAAAATCAAAGCATATACCATGAAAGCAATTGTAAAAGTCAAACCGGAAAAAGGAATTTGGATGGCAGATGTACCAATGCCAGTTGTAGGACCAAACGATGTATTACTGAAAATAAAAAAATCAGCCATTTGCGGAACCGATCTCCACATATACAAATGGGATGAATGGGCGCAAAACACTATAAAAACCCCATTAGTAATAGGACACGAATACATGGGAATTGTAGTTGAAAAAGGATCAGAAGTTTCGCGAATACATCTTGGCGAAAGGGTAACTGTTGAAGGTCACATCGCGTGCGGCTTTTGCCGGAACTGTAGAAGAGGACGTCAGCATATTTGCGATCATACAATTGGAATTGGTGTAAA
Source organism: Prolixibacteraceae bacterium (assembly GCA_041736275.1). Classification (GTDB taxonomy): domain Bacteria; phylum Bacteroidota; class Bacteroidia; order Bacteroidales; family Prolixibacteraceae; genus Aquipluma. Next base: position 12,554 of record JBGSUC010000046.1, on the reverse strand, counting down.
CAGGGACGGAGGTTTTGCCGAATATATTTCAGTTCCTGCATCAAATGTAATGAAAGTTGATGAAAGAATTTCGGATGAGCTGATGTCGGTTATGGATCCGCTAGGAAATGCAACACATACAGCCCTCTCTTTTCCATTACTTGGTGAGGATGTATTAATAACCGGAATCGGTGGACCGATTGGCGCCATGGCTACTGCTGTTTGTAAATATGCAGGAGCGCGTTACATTGTTGGCACCGATTTAAGTGAATACAGACGTAATTTGGCACTCAAAATGGGAGCAACCAAAGTAATAGACCCCAGACAGGAAAGTGTCAAAGATGCCATGAAATCGCTTGGAATGGTTAGTGGTTTCGATATCGGACTCGAGTGTAGCGGATCGGGAGCCGCATTTAATGATATGGTTGAAAATATGTACAACGGAGGTAAAGTTTCATTGTTAGGCCTGCTACCATCTTCAACACAAATAAACTGGAGCAAACTTATTTTTAAAGGACTGACCTTAAAGGGAATATATGGTCGAGAGATGTACGAAACCTGGTATCAGATGGAAATGATGCTTTCGCATGGTTTAAATATTACCCCGGTAATTACACATCGTTTTGCTGCGGATGATTATCAGGAAGCCTTCAGGATAATGGAAGAAGGAAATTGCGGAAAAATTATTCTCGACTGGGAATAAATCCCAAAAACCTAACAATTAAGAAGGACTTCTCAAAAGGAAGTCCTTTTCTTTTTGAGATTTGGAAGAGTAATTCGTTTTCCGAGCGAGAACTGAATAAAATTTGTTCCGTTTTCAATGCTCAGATCGTTGTATCTAAAATTTGTATATTGGGTTGACCGTATAATTCCAACACGGGCAAAATAACGATTAAACCAGTAACCGATTCCTACACGAAAAGAATGATTCATACTATATCTCCAACGATCTGTTTCACTCACAAAATCGCGGTCAAACGAATTGTTCTGAATTCCTGAGCCCAGGATGTATGACAAAGTAAAAATTCCGTTTTTCAGGAAAACCAATGAATATGCATATCCCAGATTTGCATTAAATGTTAGAACTCCGGTCGCAGTAATATCTCGTGATTTTTGAAAATACTCCAGATCGATTTCACGTGGAACAATTGCAGAATCAGCTTTTGTCTGGTAAGAATAAATACTCATTCCAGTGATTAACGAACCCGCACTAAGTTTTTGCCTTTCAGTATCCTTAAAGGCGGCCCTGTAGGAAAACCGTGTGTTATTAAAAATATAATTTACGCTGGCACCAATATTCGATGAAGAAATATCAGGTCTTTGATATTCTATTTTGCTGGAATATGAACTAAGACTCGCAGAGGAGTTATCTAAATAATACCCTTTTTGAAAAGAGGTTAACAGATCAATAGAAAATTTATTGGTGTAGATATAACTCTGAATACCAACCTTTTTTGTGTCTCCATGCTTATTATCAACCCTTTGAATAAATGGTATTCGTGTAGCGAGGCTTAAACCAAATGACCTGAAATTTACCCCAGCGCCAACATTATAATATCCATTGGGCTGATACTTTAAACTATAGGGAGAATTCAAATCTGTCAATTGAAGAGAATGAACTTTCTCAACGGTATATATCCTCAGAATAAGATCATTATAATAGCTTTTTATGTAATTCGTGTCCTTTTTAACAGTCAGATAACTGTTAAATGACTTTGCCCCAGCTGAAAAACAAAGGACTAGAAAAAAGGAAATAAATAAAATTTTACGCATGCTAAAAATCCATCTCAACCATTACCGGACAATGATCAGAATGTATAACCGATTGTAATATATTAACATTCAGTATTTTATCCTTCAATTCGTATGTAACCATATGGTAATCAATCCTCCATCCTTTATTATTCTGCCTTGCTCCTGCCCTGTAACTCCACCAGGAATACTGCTGTAGTTCCTGATTAATTTCGCGAAAAGTATCAACATATCCATCAGCAACAAACCGGGCAAACCAATCGCGTTCTTCCGGCAAAAATCCTGAGGTACCTTGTTGTTTCTCCGGGTTATGAATATCAATCCAAAGCCGGCAAATGTTATAATCACCGGAAATAATCAGCTTCTTTCTTGTTTTTCTAAGTTCATTCAGGTAATGATGAAAATCAGTAAGAAATCCCATTTTAAAAGACTGTCTCACCTCTCCGGTAGTTCCTGAAGGGAAATACGCACTAATAACCGAAACGTCGCCAAAATCAGCTCTAATTACCCTTCCTTCAGAATCATAGTTTTCATTATCCATTCCATAAACCACATGGTCGGGTTTCTCTTTACTGAAAATGGCCACTCCACTGTAACCCTTTTTAACTGCGGAAAATGTATAACCATAATAACCCAGAGCTTCAAAATCAGATTCCTGCATTTGCCCAGGTTGAGCCTTTGTCTCCTGAAAACAAATAATATCAGCATTAATTTCAGTCAAAAAATTAAGTAATCCTTTACTTAAAGCAGACCTGATCCCATTGACATTGTAGCTTAAAATCCGTTTCAAATTTTTGTTACTTTTGGTTTCTATTTCGTTGCTAAAGTATAACGAAAAAATCTAAAGGAAAAATATACATTGAAAAAAGGTATCGTCATTAAATCAACAGGAAGCTGGTATACTGTGAAAACAGAAGAAGGGAACCTGATTGAAAGTAGAATTAAAGGGAACCTGAGATTAAAAGGGATAAGAAGCACCAACCCGATAGCCGTTGGCGACCACGTTGAAATTGTTGAATCAAAAGAAGATAATAATATTGACAGTTTAGTTGTTGGACTAATACACAAGATTTTACCCCGAACAAACTACATTATTCGAAAGTCTCCCAATTTATCCAAAGAATCACACATTATTGCCGCAAATATTGATCAGGCATTTTTAATTGTAACCATCCAATTTCCGGTAACCACAACCACCTTCATTGATCGATTTTTGGTTTCTGCCGAAGCTTACCGAATTCCATGCCATCTAATTTTCAATAAAATTGATTTATATAACGAAGAGCAAATTAAAACCATGGAATCGCTCATCGAAATTTACGAAAGCGCAGGTTACCAATGTTTGAAAATTTCAGCAAAAGACAATATAGGTTTATCCGATTTGAAGGAAAAGATGACCGATAAAACGAACGTTTTTTCAGGACATTCAGGAGTTGGGAAATCAACAATTATCAATTCGATACAAAAAAACATCCAGCTAAAAACAGGTGAAATTTCTGAAGCTCATTTTTCCGGAAAACATACCACCACAAATTCCGAAATGTATGAACTCGATTTCGGCGGTTACATTATCGATACTCCAGGCATAAAAGGTTTCGGAGTTCTTGAAATGGAAAAAGAAGAAATCTCACATTATTTTCCTGAAATTTTTAAACTTCTTGACGAATGTCAGTTTTACAATTGCACTCATACACACGAACCTCACTGTGCTGTGAAAAAATCAGTCGAAGAAGGTAAAATTGCTCTTAGCAGGTACTATTCCTACCTGGGTTTACTTGATGACGAGGAAAAATACAGAAATTGATCTATTTGAAACAAAAAAATGATAATAAAAAAGCTTAAACTAGGTCGTTTAAGCTTTTTTATTTCAATGGTTTAGCTTGTAAAAATCGAATATTAAACGTGCTTTAGAATCGCCTATTTCATTGGCAACCTCACGGAAGCCTTGATTTTTCAGATTCTCAACACTCTTAAATCGCTTTAAAATTGCAGTTCTTGTCTTCTCACCGATTCCGGAAATATTTTCGAGTTCCGATTTAATAAAATCTCCGGATCTTTTATTTCGATGAAAAGTAATTCCGAACCGGTGAGCTTCATCTCGCAATTGTTGAATGATTTTTAAGGTCTCAGAATTTTTATCAAGATACAACGGAACAGAATCGCCGGGGAAATAAATTTCCTCCAATTTTTTAGCAATTCCTATAATTGAAATTTTCCCGCGAAGATTCAATTTATCCAAAGCAATTAATGCAGCGCTTAACTGCCCTTTTCCTCCATCCACAACAATTAGCTGCGGTAACGATTTTTCCTCTTCAACCAAACGTTTGTATCTGCGATAAACAACTTCTTCCATCGATGCAAAATCATTAGGTCCGTCCACAGATTTTACATTAAAATGGCGGTAATCTTTTTTAGACGGACGCGTGTTTCTAAAAACCACACACGATGAAACAGGATTAGTTCCCTGAAGATTACTATTATCGAAGCACTCAATATGCACCGGCTGAACTTTTAGCTGAAGATCCTTTTGCATTGTTTCCAAAATCCGGTTGGCATTTTTTTCAGTTTTCGAAACGATCTGATGTTTTTGTTTTTCCAATCGGTAATATTTGGCATTTCGTTCCGAAAGTTCAAGCAGCTTTTTCTTATCTCCTTGTTTGGGTACTTGTATTTTTATACCCTCCAATTCGATATCCAATTTAAATGAAACCAAAATTTCTTTGGCGTTACTAAATATTTTTTGCCTGATTTCAACAATGGCAAATTCAAGCAACTCTGACGGTGATTCATCCAAAACTTTCTTTATTTCCATTGTGTAAGTTTGCACAATAGCTCCACGAATAATTTTCAAATAATTCACATACGCAAAATCATCATCCTGTTCAATGGTAAAAACATCTACATCGCTTATCGAATTACTTACAACGGTAGATCTGGATTGGAATTTTTCAAGCAAATCCAAATTCTCCTTTATAACAGCTGCTTGTTCAAACTTCAAATCAAGCGAAAATTGTACCATTAAATCCTTGAGATATTTAATTACTCCCGAAATGTTTCCCTTTAATATCTCCTTTATCTGATCAATGTTCTTCATATAATCACCATGATCCATTTTTCCAACACAGGGTCCGGCACAATTTCCAATATGGTATTCCAGGCAAACTTTGAATTTCTTAAGTTTCACGTTCTCCTCCGATAAATTCAATTTGCAGTTTCTCAATTTAAAAAGCTTGCGAAAAAGATCGAGTAATAAGCGGACAGTTAAAATTGAAGTGTACGGTCCGAAATAAGCAGATCCGTCGCGAATAACATTTCGTGTTTGAAAAACTCTTGGGAAACGTTCGTTTTTGACAACAATCCAGGGATACGTTTTATCGTCCTTTAGCCGAATATTATACCTTGGCTGATATTTCTTAATCAAATTATTTTCCAGCAAAAGGGCATCCTGTTCGGTCTCAACGACCATATGTTTTATGTCGGCAATATTCCGGACAAGCAACTCAGTTTTCCGGTTCTGATGATTCTTTGTAAAATATGAAGTGACGCGCTTCTTGAGATTTTTTGCTTTGCCTACATAAATGATCTTACCACTTTGATCAAAATACTGATATATCCCAGGTTGGTCAGGAAGAACAGAAACCAAAGATCGAATATATTCAGCATTTTTTAATAACATCAGGAGGGAGTTCTAAATAAGAAATTCTAATATTCGATTACAGTATGAGTATCGTAATTAGCCAATTCAATTTTTTTGTCCGTTTTAATAAACGTCAAATCACAAATAAAAGAGAAGTAAATTTGCTTCACTTTCATTTGCTTCACCAAATTAAGCGCAGCAAGTGCAGTCCCTCCTGTTGCCAACAAATCATCATGAATCAAAACAATATCATCTTCATTAAGAGCATCAACGTGCATTTCAATTGAATCAACTCCATATTCCAACTCATATGACTCACGAATAACCGAGGAAGGTAATTTTCCCTTTTTGCGTATTGGAACAAAACCGGCATTAACACAATAAGCTACTGCCCCACCAACAATAAAACCACGCGACTCCAGCGAAACAATTTTGGTTATTCCCTTATCCTGACAGTACGCTGAAATTTGATCAACCACATTTCTAAAAGCAACTGGTTCTTTCAACAACGTTGTGATATCCTTAAAACTTATACCCTCAATCGGATAATTTTCAACAACCCTCACATAATCTTTAAGATCCATATTTGTATTTTAAGCGTTCCACGTGGAACATTATCTTCCGAGAAGCACAAGTAACACATTAATATCTGAAGGACTTACACCTGAAATACGACTAGCCTGACCAATCGTGTCCGGTTGTATTTCAGTCAATTTTTGCCTGGCTTCTGTACTTATTGAAAGTAATTTTTGGTATTCGAACCGACCAGTTATGTTAATTTTTTCCAATCGTCGAAACTTATCTGCAACTAATTTTTCACGATCGATATAACCAGAATACTTGATAGCAATTTCTGCAGACTCTAAAATCTCAGTAAAACGTTCAGGCGGAATAGATGACAAAAATGATTTAAACGGAGTAATATCCTCGATTAAATCAAAAATAGAAATCTGAGGTCTCATGATCACATCAATCAATTTAACACCTTGTTTCAATTCGGTGGAACCTTTATCAAGAAGAATTCGATTCACAAATTGTGGTTTTATAGAGAAAGAAGCAACAAAATCGATAATGCTATCAACTGCATTTTTCTTCGCAACAAACAAATCGTATCTATCTTGTTTTGCCAATCCAAGTTCGAAAGAGCGAGCTGTTAATCTAAAATCCGCATTATCCTGACGTAATAAAATGCGGTACTCTGCCCTTGAAGTGAACATCCGGTAAGGTTCATCAACACCTTTTGTTACCAAGTCATCAACTAAAACACCGATATATGCTTCGTCTCTCTTGAGCACAAAAGGAGCTAAATCATGCACTTTTTGATGAGCATTTATTCCAGCAACCAATCCTTGAGCAGCAGCCTCTTCGTACCCAGTAGTTCCATTAATCTGCCCAGCGAAAAATAAGTTAGAAATTAGCTTTGTTTCAAGCGTATGAATTAATTGAGTAGGATCAAAATAATCGTATTCAATTGCATAACCGGGACGAAATATTCTGACATTTTCAAGTCCCGGAACATGTTTTAACGCTTTTAATTGAACGTCCCAAGGCAAGGAAGAAGAGAAACCGTTTAAATAAAATTCGATAGTATTTTCACCTTCAGGCTCCAAAAATAATTGGTGCGAAGTTCGTTCAGCAAAAGTTACTATTTTAGATTCAATACTCGGACAATATCGTGGACCCGCACCAACAATAGTACCATTATACATTGGCGAATCAGCAAATCCTTCTTCCAAAATAGAATGCACCGTTTCATTGGTATAAGTAATCCAGCAACTTTTCTGCTTTAAAGATGTATTGATATTTGGAAGAAAAGAAAATTTACCACTCTTTTCATCACCCTGTTGTTCTTGTAATTTAGAAAAATCAACCGATCGGCCATCAATACGCACTGGCGTACCCGTCTTTAAACGTCCGGTTTTAAAACCAACACTAAACAACTGATCCGAAATATGATAAGAAGCACTCTCTCCTATTCTACCACCTTCCATTTGAGCTTTACCAATATGCATCAAACCATTTAAAAATGTACCATTGGTTAAAACAACAGATTTCGAATAAAAATCTACTCCTATTTTTGTTTTAACTCCATTTACAATATTGTCTTTAATATGTAATCCAACAACGGCATCCTGCCACAAATCCAAATTATCTGTATTCTCAAGTACATTCCTCCACAATTCAGTAAAACGAAAACGATCACTCTGAGATCGCGGACTCCACATGGCTGGCCCTTTGGACTGATTTAACATCCTGAATTGTATACTTGACTGATCAGTAACAATACCTGAATAACCACCAAGAGCATCAATTTCGCGAACAATTTGACCTTTGGCAATACCCCCCATCGCAGGATTACAAGACATCTGAGCATATTTAGTCATATCCATTGTAATCAGCAAGGTTTTCGAACCCAAATTCGCGGCAGCTACAGCAGCTTCACACCCTGCATGACCCCCTCCTACCACTATAACATCGTAAAACGGCAACATCTCTATAAATTTATTTCGTAATCAACTAACTAATAACTTATTAAGGTAAATATTCTCCTTTTCAGTCATCAAAATTTTATCATTTTTTAATTTGTCCTTATAACCTAATAAATGCAAAACTCCATGAACTAAAATTCTACTTAACTCATCAAAATAGGAGGATTTAAACGTCAGTGAATTTTCCTTTACACGATCGACACTTATGAAAATATCACCATTAATAACATTACCCTCTACGTAATCAAAAGTAATTACATCAGTAAAATAATCATGGTCCAAATATTTCTTATTCACTTCTAATAAATAATTATCAGAACAAAAAATAAAAGATACATCCCCATTTACTTTACCTTCAGAAATAATCACATCCTTTAACCAATTTGAAATGACCCTCCTCTTTATTTTTGGAAACGGAACATCCTCATTAAAATAACTAATACTCATTTTTCAATAGAATATTTAATTAAAACCTTACTCCCACTTTCTAAAAACTCAACTTCATCCGCCGTATTCCTAATAAGAAATATGCCTCTTCCGCTCTCCTTTTTTACATTCTCAGCACAAGTCGGATCATTTATATTATCAGATTCAAAACCGTTACCTTCATCTCTAACCTCAATAGAAAGAAGATTTTTATTAAAACTAATACGTATAAAAACACGCTTATCAACTCTTAAACAATTTCCATGGATTATAGAATTGTTTACCGCCTCGCTGATCCCTAAAAAAACCCGATTAAAATAAGATTTGTTCAGACCAGATTCAGTGAAGATCTCTTCTAAAAAACATCTCACTTTTTCAATGTTTGCGAGCTGCGAAGATATGATTAAGTCGCGTTGCAAAATTAGTTCTTTATATGGTTCAAAAAGCTATTGTATTTCTGGTCGTAAAAACTTCTTAACTTAACATTTCCAAGTTTAATCAATTCGTTTTCATTCTTAAGCTTATTCTTATACTCAAAATACCCTTTCGGGTTCACCTTCTTCAAATCAACAGCAGTTTTCGATTCCCGCTTTTCTTCAAAATCCCTCTCTATCTCAGACTTCTCGGCATCAAGCAATTTAGACAATATCAAATTTTGCCTGTTTATTAATTCATTGGTAACATTTCTGTTAATAAGATCTTTTCTGGATTGTTCCAAAAGCTGATCAATTGCATTAAGCTGTTCTTTTGCTTTCGAACCAACAGAATTACCACTCAGCATGTCCCTAATAAGTTGCTGCATCATTTCCTGCTGAGCGAGAGTCTGACCAATACTTTTGCTCATATTTCCCATATCACCCTTCTTCATCTGGTCAATCATCTGTTGTAACTGTTCTTTGATGGAATTTTGGCTCTCCTTTAAACTTTTAATCCCGGGTTTCGAACCTTTACCACCAGGCTCCTCACAATCGCCATCACCTGGCTGAGAATTCTTTTCCTGTTCCTTTATGTTATCCAGTGCTTCACTTAAAAAGAGAGCTAAATTATTAGCAGCTGTAATCCCATACTGCTGATACATTCTTGAACCGCCAATATTCCCAGTTTCAATATTATCGAAAGCAGAATTCACACTGTTTTCAAGACTTAACATTTCCTTATTAATTATTGAACCTATTTCAGGAGAACGTTTTGCCAAAGAATAAAGTGAATCCTTCACAAAAACAACCTGAGCAGAAAGAATCTTTTGCTTCAATTTTAATTCGTTAACAAGCGGATTGTTAAAATCTAGTGTTGAAAAACTATTTAAAAGCTTTTCCTGATCAAATGAAACAAAAATCAAATTATCTAAAATCTGCTTAATATCTTCAATATTTGCTTTATTTTGCTTTTTCTTATTATTTTTCAGCATCTGATCCATTGCAAAAGAAAGCTGATCAATACCATTTTTTATTGACTCAATTCCGGAAGAACTTTTTCTCTTATTTCCATTTTCTGAATCTTCAATTACTTTCGAATAATTCTCCTTAATACCTTCGAATTCTGTATCAAAGTTGAATAAATTCATCGGTTTATCCAATGTTTTATTTAACTCTAAAGCGCCAAGATAATCTTTCATTAATTCTTTAAGAAGATTCATATTTGCATTTTCGAGTTCATTTATAAGCTTCAAATCAGAACGTTTATCCAAATTTTCCAAATTCATTTTTTCTGATTCGGAAAGAGATTGCAATTGATTAATAACCCGCTCAATCTTCTGCTCCAATTTCATCTTTTTCAACAACTGCATGTTTTTATCCAATTGTTTCGAAAGATCATCCAGATTAGAATCCATTTCTTTCGATAACTGCTCAAATTTCTTCGAATCAAATTGTTTGGCCAATTCATTGAACTCTTCAAACAATTTTTTTAAGTCATCACTAAATACTTCATTCAGAAGTTCCTCTATTTGCTTTTGTTTTTCAACTATTTCCTGCTTTTCTTGCGAAAAGGAATTGAGAAAATTATTCGCATCTTTATTTTGCTGCTTTATTTTTTCCAGTACACTTTCCAACTCCGACTTTTTATTCATGATATCTTTTACTGACTGAAATTTATCATATTCAGAAAGTTCAGAATTTATCTGTTTCATTTTGAAATTTTTAAAATCCTGTTGAATTTCTTCTGTAAGTTTAACACTCTTCTCAAATAAAAGATCAATTGATTTCTGATCGGAGTCTTCCTGACGTTCAACATCCTTATATTCAGGAAAACTAAAAACAAAAGATTCGCTTACAGAACGCTTAAAGTGATTGACAAAATCATTGTCATAAACAGAAAAATAATATGTAAATGATTTACCAAATCCCTTAACCATTTCAAAATTAAATGAATAATAAAAATCCTGATTAAGTAAAAACGGTGTAAACGGAATTTTAATTAAACTATCCTTTCCATCTGAATTAATATTAAAATACAACTGATTGAAGCCATAATCATCAATAATATTGCCTTTAAAATGGAACGTTTTATAATCGATGGTATCTCTAACCTGAACAACTTTAATTTCAGGAAACAAGTCTGAAATGGTTTGTATTTTATACACCAGATTATTGCCATCTGTTAGCTTCGAATTTGAAACAGCTATTTTATATTCAGTATCATTATAAAAGGTCTTATTTATTTCGAAAGTTTTTCCATTTTTCTTTCCTACCAAAACAGAACTATCATTCAACAACATCACCAAACTATCTGTATCAACCGTTTCAAACAACCATTTAACCGTAGTTCCTGAAACTATTTTCACATCACCAATATTGTGTAGCTTTTCTCTATTTAAGTTTGTATACGATGGAGGCTGAATATCTACACTAAAAGAAGAAATAAAGGGTTTATTTAATACTGTGATGCGATAAATATCTGAAACATATTTTTTATCGGTAAAATAAACTGAAATTGAACTATTTATGTTTTCCAGTGAATATTTGAAATTATCCCCTTCTTTTGTCATTAAATAATTACTTCCAGCTACATTAATATACATCGTTAATGGAACATCCTTACCAGTACAACTTAAGACCAACTCAATACTTTCACCTGTAACAATTTCCAAATTTGTATTTTCAAGCTTAAAAGTGAACGGAGCTGGTTTTTCGAATTTCTGCTGAAAATGAATAAGCCTGACCGAACTTTCTTTAAAAAAATCAGGTGAACTTATAAATGCTGCACTAAAAAGAAGCAAACCTGAAATCAAAAAAATAAAAACAACTTTCAAATCCTTGAAACGAATGGCCTCAGAAAAACTAAAAATCTTCAGTTCATCAATTTTCTGATCAATACTGGCTCTTTTTAATTCACCTGAATAATTATCGTCTTTCTCATTTTCCAATTCAATAATATTAATGAGCTTATCTTCTATTTCAGGAAAGGTTTTAATTAAAAGCGAAGAAACATCGTAATAGGTAAGTTGTTTCCCTATACCAAACAATTGAATTAGCGGAATAAATAAAAAATAAATAAGGACAACCAAAGTAAGAAAAACCGTAGTAACTAATATTGTTAATTTAATTACCGGATCAAAATAATTGAAATATTCCAGGATTGAAATAAAACTAAAATATACCACTAACAGTATAATAAAAAGGAACAAACCTCTTATTAACTGATAAAAGTAAAACTTCCTTATGTATGAATTAAGCTTATCAACAAACTGTTTATAGTTTTTATCCATCTTTTCAATAATTTCATTATCAACTAATTAATAATTTTAATTTTAAACATTTTCTGAAATTAGTTGTTTATAAGTCCGACGAAAATATTCGTTATTTTAGACAAAGATATTGATTGAATTTTGTATTGGTTATTATTTTGTTTCTCACAAGCATAAGTAATCAATTCTATTCACACGACATGTAAACAAAATTGTATTCGTTTTGTAACCTTTTTTTATCAGTAGTTAAGAAAACTAACATTTGTTACTATAACAACGATTGACTTTAAATTCAAATATTTAAGATGTTAATAAAACGTTTATAAAATTAAATAAATACCTGTTTACCAGAATAACAAGTAAAAGATTAAAAAGATATCAAAGGTACTAACAGGACATTATCATATTCATTCTTTTTAATTAGATTTAAAATATATAATAATAATCAATAGTTCGTTCAAAAAACATTAAAAATTAAGCGGCCATAGTGCCGAAATACAATAGTTCATTGACATGTTGACGATTTTTGATTGAGTTCGGGTTAATAGCGAACAGGCGTAAAAATCTCGACAACAATAATGTGTTG
>JBGSUC010000045.1:0-76040 GCA_041736275.1 Prolixibacteraceae bacterium | reverse complement strand
CAACACATTATTGTTGTCGAGATTTTTACGCCTGTTCGCTATTAACCCGAACTCAATCAAAAATCGTCAACATGTCAATGAACTATTGTATTTCGGCACTATGGCCGCTTAATTTTTAATGTTTTTTGAACGAACTATTGTCAAATAGGAAACCCCTTAAATTAAATTACTATTTACTGGCGTACTTTGGTGCAGTATTCCTCTCATGGTTTTCTGCGATTTTGTATTTTTATACTCCGGTGGTTTATATTTATATAAACTGGATCTCCATGTTGGCATTTTTGCTTATACAGGTTTTTTATTACGGGTTTATTTTTGAAGTCACCAGAACAGATAAGCCGGAAAAATTTTCAGACCTGAATTATATATTTCCTGTTTTACTATCTTCTTTGTTGCTGTTTGCGTCTCTCTGTACACCCGTTCAGGATCAAATGGACACGATTTTGTCAAAAGGAGTTTACAATGGTGGTTCAAAGCTGTTTTTTTATTTTAACTACAGCAAAATATTTTTTAGACTGATGTCTAGCGTAATCTACATAACATTAGGCTTCGTGCGACTGTATCGGTATCATAAGTTTATCAAAAATTTTTCTTCAAATGAGGAAAAAAACTCATTGAGATGGATCTCTAATTTATTGCTTTTTTCAATTTTACTTCTACCCGCTCCACTGATTAATATGTTTTCGTCCAGAGAAGAAATGGTCTATTCACCCATTGCAATAATTTTTGTTATATCCTTGCTCTATTCTTATGTTTATATTTGTTTGCACATCATAAAGCAAGATCGTTATATAATCAATCTTTCAAATGAAACTAAATTGTTTTACCGATCCAATTATGTTGGCGAAGTACATTCAGCCTCACATCCTTTCAATTACAAAAATATATTCGCTGAGGAAAAAACTGAAATTGTGAATAGTGAAGTCGATGGCGAATTTCGCATGGCTGGGGAAATTGAATTAGCCGATAGCATTGAAACGGATGATGACGAGATGTCACTTTATCTAAAGAAGAATGTGCTCAACAGGAACTCTTTTGATGCTTTTATGAAAGTTGAAAAACCATACCTAAATGCAGATCTAAGAATTACAGACCTTGTAGATATGCTTCACGTAAACCGAACTTATATCTCTTCTTTTATTAACAGAGAGTATGGTATAAACTTTTCTGTTTTCATCAACAAATACCGGTTGCTGGAATATAATACTCTCAAGGAGATGCCGGAATATTATGGAATGAGTAAATCGGAACTTGCAGAAATGGCGGGATTTAATAGCTACAGAAGCTTTCAAAGAACTGAAAAAGAAGTTTTGAGAGTGGTAAAAGATGCTGATGAATAATATATTTATCTTTAACAAAATCAGGTTTATACAGCTAAAACAAAAGTCGCGAGAAGCCTGAACAAGAAGCTGAATCTTTTGATAGTGCGCTTTTGTTAAAATGGCAAAAATCTATTGCTATTTGATAATTGGTACAGATTAAGATAAATTATTGAATAGAAGAATACATGTAACCTGTCTGTATGATACCCATTTGCTAAAATAGAGAAACAAGACAAGGCTTAAAAGGAGCCAAATTTGGATATCAATTAAACATGCGTAAAACTCATAAATAGAAATTCTGGAATAGAATAAAATTGAGCGAATATTTAGTCGAAGAACATAAACAAATTATTACTTTTATGTCGAATAAAAACGTAATAATAACTGGCTTAGCCTTCGCCAAAAGATATTAAAAACACAAGTTTAATAAAAGTGGCAAATCAACATCTAATATGCGCAGAAACTAAAGCTCATTTTGAAATTCAAAACAAAAATTAAAAATAAATTACATAAGCATGAAAACAATAATATTCTGTTTTTTTTGTGTAATACTTTGGGGATCTTTTGCTTCGGTTTATGGCCAAAACAAGATCCAAAAAGATAATTATGGTCAGGAAATAATAACTGCTGACGGGAAAAAGATCAATTACCCGGAATCGAAAATTAAACGGTTAGAAACAAATTTCGGTTCGGCAGAGACGCAACTTAAATCTGCTGAAGTAGAACAATCTGCTGATTCAAAAATACCCTTTAGTCCAAAAATCGACAATTTATATTCAATTATGGGAACCTCAATCGGAAGGAATTCCATGCATTCTATTGATATTGATCATGACGGATTTTTGGAATTAGTATGTACTGCATCAGGCCAGACCTTTGGAAGTTCCACCTTTTGGTATGTTATGCGTTACAATCCTACTGATAAAACATGGATCCAGGTATGGGTAAGTACAGAGGAAACAAATAGAATAAGCACACTTGAAATTATCGATTTTAACAACGATAGCAATTATAAAATTCTATTAGGCTTCGAAAACGGAACAATTAAAATATATGATGGAGCAACCAAAGAATTGCTCAAGAGCGTATCTCCGGTGGCCGAAAAGATAAATTCAATTGTTTATGCTGATGCCGATAACGACTCACAGAAGGACATCGTTGTATCATGTCAATCAAGTACTTATATTTTAAATTCGGAGACTTACACACAGAAGTTCAAAATAAATAGCGGTGCAAGTTATGTCAGAGTGGGTAAATTGGATGGAAGCAATCTGAATGAGATTGTCCTTTCAACGGGCTATATCTATAAACTGGATCACACGACTTTGACAACTGTATGGAATTTGAACACTTCAGAAGAGGGTTATATCGAATTATCAGATATTGACGGCGACTCCAAACAAGAAGTAGTCTTTGCCCAATTATGGCAGCATATTTATGTATATGATGTTGACACTAAAACAACCAAGTATGGTATTGATACTGATCTCGACATTCAATCATTACTATTAGCTGATGTTAATAATGATGGCATCGATGACATAATTTATGGCGACGGACAATGGGGTTCTGTTTTTTGCTATAATTCGGTTACACAAGCACAAATATGGAAGGTGAATAATCCGGAACATGGCGTCGCTGCTATTAATTATGCCGATTTAAACAACGACGGGAATAAAGAACTTATCTGGAGTGCCGGATGGACCTCTACCGGACCTGATTATTTGTACATATACAATGTTACCGAAAGCAAATTGCTATGGAGAAGCGATGACATCCTAGGACCATTTTATGCTGTTGCCACTGGCGATGTTGATGGTGACGGAAAAATAGAAATTGTTGCCGTTTCAAATGAAAGCGAAAGCGGATATAATGGAGGAATCTTATTGATTATTGATGCGGAAACCAACAGATTGAAATGGAAAAGCAGCAGTTCTTTTCTTTATCTGGTATGGACTGGCTTATTCAATGTCGCAATTGATGATATTGACAATGACGGCAAAAATGAAATACTTATTGCCGCCGGACAAACCTATACCGGTGAAATCTGGATTATCGACGGGAAAGAACATACGATAAAATCATCTCATATTTTTTCAAGTGAAGATGTCAGTGAATTTTACTCTATGACTGTTGACGACATCGATCAGGATAATAAAAAAGAACTGATAGCAGCATCCAGTTCTTCTGTATATGTTATCAATCCAACCGACTGGTCAATAAAATGGAAAGTCAATAGTTCGACAACTTATACTAAACCAATCGTAAAAACTGCTGATATTAATGGCGATGGGAAAAAAGAAATAATCGTTTGCAAGCAGAATATACAGGTTATAAATACCACCGACCATTCGTACTGGACAACTTCAGGAACAGATTATACGAATATAGATATTGTCGATTTTAATGATGATGGTATTTCCGATATCGTCGCATCGACTTCAAATGGTCACATTGTAATCATCGATGGAAATTCAAAATCAGTAATAAATGATATAGCTCCGGAAAACAGTAAGATTGCATCAGTAAGAGTTTTTAAAACAGGTAATTCATTGTTCTTTATTTACAGTTGCGATGGTAAAATAAATCTTTATCAGAATGACACCAATTGTGGTGTTAGCGATAATTTTGGTGTAAATACAGGCGAATTTGAAAGTTTAAAATTATTCAATAATAAAGTGGGATCAACAGAACTGTTAATCGGAACTTCGCTGTCAGTATTAAAATTGTATTGGAACATTCTCCTGGTCTCTGCGAATAAACTAACCATTAAAGCACCACAGAACAGCACCACCAAATTTAATATCAGCACCAGTAAAAACTGGTCGATATCCAACAGTCAGAGTTGGCTGAAATTAAACAGTTCTTCAGGTACTGGCAATTCAACTATCACCCTTACTGCTCAGGCAAATGAGTGGGCCGAGGAAAGAACTGCCCTATTAACCGTTTCTGGTGCAGGAAGTAATTCACAAGTTATTACCGTAGTTCAAAATGCAGCTGACCCTGTTTTGTCGGTTTCATCACATTCATTAACCATCGACGCGACAGCAGGAAGTTCGAGTTCAGTTGATATTACTTCAAATATGAACTGGACCGCAACAAGCAATAGTAATTGGCTTACATTAAACCAATCGAACGGATTAGGGAACTTCACTTTGGTTATTACTGCAAATGCCAATCCAACCGTAGAAACACGAACTGACACGCTTAAAATCGCTGGTGCTGGAGTTGCTACTCAAAAAATAATTATTACGCAAAATGCGGGAGAGGCTTCTTTAGCGGTTTTTCCTCAAAATATTACGATTGAGGCCGCTGGTTATAATACAAAGTGGCTAACAATCGATTCGAATATCGAATGGACAGCAACCAGTAATCAAGCCTGGTTAAATTTAGGTTCTTCTGCCGGTTCAGGGAATTTTGCAATCAGTTTAACCGCTGAAGGAAACCCAACAACAGAAATGAGAAGTGCTGACATTACTGTTACAGGAGTTGGGGTAACCCCGCAAACAATTACAATTACGCAGGAAGGGCAAGTACCAACATTGATTGTTTCATCCAACGCAATCAGTATCGAAGCTTCTGCCAACAGCAAAAAGACCGTGAACATAGCTTCAAATATTGACTGGACAGTTATATGCGACAAAGACTGGTTGGCATTAAGTAGTACAAGCGGATCGAAAAATGGTGAAATAATATTAACTGCTCAATCAAATTCCACATCCGAAACCCGAATAGCAAAGGTTGAAATTTCAGGAACAGGAGTGACACCCCAAACCATCGAAATTACCCAGGAATCAGGAGCTCCGCTATTAGCAGTATCAATAAGCCAGTTGACTCTTCACGAGCCAATGAATAATGGTACATTTACCATTGTATCGAATACAAGCTGGGTGGTACAAAGCAACCAGGCATGGTTAACGGCAAGCAAGCAAAGCGGCTCAGGAAATGCAACCATAACACTGACCGCAGAACCTAACAATGATGGAAAGTCAAGAATAGCATCAGTAGTGATATCCGGTGAAAAAGTTCAGCCTCAGGCAATTTCAGTTCTACAGGATATCACCACTGGAGTAGATAATCTGGATGAAAACGCGGTATCGATATTTCCAAATCCGGTAACAAACGTATTAACGGTAACCAGCTCAGGAAGAAGTGGAAGCATTTTTATTTACAATTGTTACGGGAGTTTACTCCTGTCAAAAATTGCAGTTTCAACACCTGCAAAAATTAATGTTAGTAGTTTAGCGAAAGGTGTTTACCTCATAAAAATAATCGACAAAACGGACACACAAGCCATTAAATTTACAAAACAATAACAGCTTAAACTTCCTTTGTTAATTTTGAATAACAATTGGCCCAAAATGCCAGACAACAACCTGGTTATTTGACCGAGCGTAAAAAGAAAAATCAGGCAGCCCAGGGAGAAAATATTTACAATATAAAGACACAAGTTCATTTAATTCTCAACACTTTGTGGCTTTGTATTGAAATAGTATTTCCAGACTATGAGAATAGACCTGACAGCAACTTAGAATCCTCATCAAATATGTGAATCATGTAACTCTTTGCTGAAATTGTATAACAAGATGATGCATAAAAGGAACCAACTTCGTACACAAATAAAACCAACAAAATCTATATCATATGCATTACTTTAAATCAAAAACTGGCCTTCCATCATCAAAATATGTTCTATTTATAATCCTTTCATCTTGTATTTTTGTCTTTAGTTGTTCGCCGAAACCTAAACCAATGAAAATTGTGACAGAAGATACAATGGTTCAGAATTTTTATGCCAGTAATGATGACAATCAATTTTGGTTTTCGTCGAATAAAAACATAAAAAGGGCTAACGAGTGGTTGGATGTCCTTGATTCAGCACATAATTTCGGTTTGGTTTCGGATAAAATCCAAATCGAACAGGCACGAATGGCTTTGGAAGCAAATAATAAGAAAGATACCGCATTACTGGAAGCTACAGATCAACAAATAACAGGTTTAGTCTTAAATTTCATGAAAGAAATCCAGGAAGGGATAGTTCATTTTGATTTTGATGAAGTTCACATTCCAAGGGATTCAGTTTATGCTTCACAGTTGCTGAATTCAAAACATAGCGAATCCGTCACAGACATGATTACCCGGCTCGAATGTAAAGATCCTGCTTATGTGATCTATAAAAAATTTCTGAATGATTCCATCACCTCGGATAATACAACGAAATACAAAAAAATAGTTCTTGCGATGAATTACCGCAGATATCTTTCCCTTAACAGTCACTCGGAATACGTTATTGCGAATATTCCGGCAACTGAAGTAGAATATTACCGAAATGACACAACCTCTCTGAAAATGCGTTCAGTAGCTGGCAAGAAGAAAAACCCCACTCCCACTATTGCATCATATATTACGGATATAGTAAGCTTCCCTTTCTGGCACGTACCAAGTTCTATTGCCTCAAAAGAATTGTTGCCTAAAGTACAAATGGATGAGACTTATCTCGAACGGAAAAACTTTGAAGTAGTAGATGCAAAAGGAAATATTGTCGACGATTATGACTTAAACTGGGAGGATTATACTGAAAAAAACTTTCCTTATTTTTTCCGCGAGTCAACCGGTCCCAACAATTCGCTAGGCGTTTTAAAGTTTAACCTGAAAAACCCATACAGCATCTATTTACATGATACGAACTCGAAATGGGCTTTTGAAAAAGATTACCGGTTTTTAAGTCATGGTTGTATCAGGTTGGAAAAACCTGTAGAACTTGCTCAGCTGCTGGCAGGAGTCAAAATTGATACTGCTGCATTAAAAAGCGGAAAGCAGGATACCGAATCTCAAATAATAAAGCTAGACAAAAAAATACCGGTCTTTATCATTTATATGCCCGTTCAGCTTGTCGGGCAACAAGTTACTTTCCTTCCTGATGTTTACGGATTAGTTAAGTAAAGCTGATTTGCTTAGGTATTCCTTATCCGGATTATAAAGAAACAAACAAGTTCCTCCTTTAATCGCATCTATGATTGGTTTATTCATTTCAGGGGGAACCGAGGGACATCCATAACTTCGGCCCAGTCTACCATATTTTTTAATAAAGTTTTCGGTAGCATATTCAGCTGCATGAATAATAATAGCACGTTGAACAGCATGGTCATTAAATCCTTTTTCAACGCCATCAATCAACAGCGAAAAACCAGTATGCGATCCGGTAATCGGATGTTCGGTTACGTAAAAACCCAAACTGCTTTTATAAGAGCCTTCTACGTTCGAAAAAGACTTAGCAAACTCTTCTCCGGTGTTCCGGCCATGAGCCACGTATGTATTAAAAAGTAGTTTTTTATTTTTCAGATCAATCACATACAATCGTTTCTTATTGCTTGACTGCGAATAATCGGCGATTGTTACGATGTTTGGATTTTGCAATTTACCATTGGTGTCCAGTTTTTTTAAACCTTTGATGGCCATATTAAAAACATCTTTAGTCAACCCGGTATCTGCCAGATTTACAACAGCGTAAAGATCGTTTTCAGCTATTTTTTCCAATTTAATTTCAGTAACGCGGGCGTCAATGACAACAGGTATCAGAAGGAATAATGTATAAAATATTATTTTTCTCATCCGGTAAAGGTACTCTAATATACAAGAAGCTCAAACCGAACGGTTTTCAAGCAGCTTTCGGCAAAACTATTTGAACCAAATTATTGATCAGAATTCTTACTTTGCGGTTCTGTAATATGGTTATCCTTATGAATTTGAATCGAATATCTGTTGGGAATTATTTTTTGCCCATGTGTGTAGGCATACACCTTGGTGAATTCGGCCCCGAAATAAAGTATAATGGCCGAATAGTATACCCAAACCAGGATAATGATAATTGATCCGGCAGCGCCATAAATGGAGGCCATGTTGTAACTTCCAAGGTAAAAACCGATAGCGAATTTGCCGATCATGAAAAGAATTGAGGTAAAAGACGCCCCGATAACACAGTCGCGGAGAGCGACTTTCCCATCGGGAAGTGTTTTAAAAATGATTGTAAATAAAGTGGTTATAATGCCAAAAACCAATAATATATTAACAACATAAAACACGTATATTAAATCCTTTGGAAAAATCTCAACCAAACGGTTACTGAGAACATCAACCAATGAATTAACGATTAAGCCAACCAACAATAAAAACCCTACCGAACCGATCATTGAAAACGACATGAGACGGTTGTAGATGTACTTAATGAGACCACGGTTAGGCTTGGCCTCTATTCCCCAAATGAAATTGATGGAATCCTGAATTTCAGCAAACACTCCGGAAGCACCAATCAGCAAAACAATTAATCCAAATACCGCTGCATACGTGTTGCTGTTTGACAGCTTTACATTCTTTATGATTTCCTGAATTTGCAATGCAGCCTCACTTCCAACAAGACCGCTAATCTGCCCGAAAATGTGGCCACTTACCGCTTCATCGCCAAAGAATATGCCACTTAGCGAAATGATAATGATCAACAATGGAGCCAGCGAGAAGATCGTATAATACGATAAGGCAGCACTGAGTTTAAGCGCTTTGTCGCTAATAAACCCGCTGAAACTTTCTTTCAGAAGGTATCCTGTTTTTTTTGCCCTAGAGTTAAATTTCATCATAGATTAAGTGAGATTTATTATTCTTATCGAAATACTACCGGGCCCGGTTTGCCGATTTCAAAATCTCTAAACCCAAAATCAGTAGTGTCGAAAGAGTTCATTTTAAATATATTTTTTCCACTTCCGGGAATGTCAGGATAAAAAGAAAGAGAAATTTGGAACGTATTGAAAACCAGATTTTCATTCTTGATTAATACGCCTATCCCAATTTTCGAATACACTTTGCTTTTACCAAATCCATTTACTTCATCGCCAAGCAGCCCAAAAGAGTACGAAAGAAAAGGTCCAAACCGGAAACCAATAAAATTCCATGGAGCATATGTCTGGGTTTGTATTGTCATTAGCAGGCGGCTTGTCCCTTGCAAAGCCGTTGAACGAAATCCATCCAG
Organism: Prolixibacteraceae bacterium; assembly: GCA_041736275.1. GTDB lineage: Bacteria > Bacteroidota > Bacteroidia > Bacteroidales > Prolixibacteraceae > Aquipluma. The sequence continues at coordinate 66,698 of JBGSUC010000045.1, read as the reverse complement.
TCCATAGCCATCGTTAAGCGTTAAACTATCCGAAGCAAAACGATTGAAGCCAATAGTGAGCTGCGGTTTTACGAATTGCCTGAGTTTCCATTTGCCAATCTCCATTAATCCTGTAAAATAATTCACACTTGCCGTAAAAACACCTTCCTCAAACCGTGAGGCATGAAAAAAAGTTCCATATTCGAAGTTAGAACTCAGGTATCCCCAGGGGAAATAATTGCCCACTGAAATGCGGTTACCCAGATATAGACGATTTCTGCCATTCTTTCGCTGAAAGCCGCCAGTCAGGCTAAAAACCCGGCCAATTGGCACATCTTCAGTAATACCAAAATTGAAAATGTATTTATCCTGAACATACTTTCGGGTTGAAATACCGCCACTTGCCAGGTAAAAATCCTCGTTGGTAAACATGTGTTGCGTATCAAATAGTTCGCTTGGCCTTTCTAGGTATCGGATGCGCAAAAAACGGACTGTTGAAATAAAATTGGTAGTTCTGTCGAATTCGCTGCTTCCCTTGAACAGTTGTATGGCATTACCCGCCCAATAATCCTGAGAGTTAAATTTATACCGTAACATTCCAAGATGCAGTTTATCAATATTCGCAGAATCGTTAAAGAACTGTTGAGTAAATTTCACCCCGGCAGCCCATTTGGCAAAAGGAGAAAAGAATGGACGATCAACTGCAAAACTTCTGTTAAAATTTTTATCCCCTTCTTTTCCAAAGTGCACAGTTCCTCTAACGTATGAGTTTTTAATGTTTGGAATCGAATAATTGGTATGGTAAGTATTGTATCCCTGAGTGTAGTTTCGCTTAAAATCGCTCTGAAATTCGTGTCCCAGTCCCAGAAAATTTTTATCAGCCAAATTAATTGAACTGCTTGATGTCGATGTCGATCCTTTGGGAATAATACTCCAGATATCCAATTCACGAATGAAAACATCAACAGAATCGGAACTTCCGTCTGCAGATTTAACGAAAAACGAGACATCCCTGATGTATCCCTGGCTTCGCACCAATCGTTCAGATTCCTTAACAAGCAATGCATCGAAAACCTGGTTTTGATGAATAAGCAGAAGGTTTCGGATGGTTATCCGCTGAGATTTGACATGAAGATTATTTCCGGTTTTTGCCAAAAAATTTGATGCCTTAGAGGTGGTATCATCTATGGAATATCCAAACGGATCAAGCGTTTCAATATTTATATGCCTGATAATCTTTCCTTCGAAAGTACTGTATGGCCTTTGAATCAGTTTTTTATATACTTTCCTTTTGCCTTTCTTTTGCCCGGAAGCTGAGGCTGCAGGTCTGAAAATTAGCGAGTACATAAATTTGGTAAACTTGCCCCGCTTCGAGTAATTTTCAATATTGGTATAAATTTGTGTCGAGTCTTTTTTGACCGGCTTTTGCTGAGCCATCGCAAAATCACTCGTCGATATAAAGACAAAAAATAATATAGTTAGACTCTTGAAGCACATTTGCATCTTTCATTTTAATATATAACAACTCTGTGCTCTTTGCCCCACCACTGCCCTATTTTTTCGCATCTTCTGCTTTCTTTTCGGCTTCTCTTTCCTTTTTATTAAAATAGCCTCTTAATAGAAAATTATGCTTGGCAGCATTCATGTTTTCATCTAATCCCTTTGAACTTTTCTTTAAGTTTATTATCGTCTGATCTAAATTTTTGGCAATTGTTGTATCCTGAATTAAACGTCCGAGTGTTCCGGTTCCGCTGTTTATTTTGGTCATAATTTCAGCAAGTTCCTGGGTAATTACCTCGGCATTCTCGGCGGTGATCTGCAGACTTAACATGATGGCATCAGTTTCAACAGGTTCCGTCGATTCGAGCTGCTCGCCCTCCCTTGCCAATGGCGCTTCAAAACTACCCTGAGAAATAACCAAAAGCCGGTCGCCGATCAATCCTTCCGAACCAATTGCAACTTCGCTGTCGGTCTTAATGAATTGCTTAACCCCTTGCCTGATCAACATATCTACCTTTACCGTTGAATCGTTAATAATTGCGATGTTATCAACAGTGCCTATAACAATTCCGGAGAAACGGATATTGTTTCCGACCTGCAATCCGCTAACGTTATAGAAAGTTGTTGTTAGTTTATAAACGGGATTAAACAGATTTTTTTGCTTCCCTATGATAAATATGGCTATTATAAACAGTGCCAAACCACCGGCAACAAACATTCCTAAGCGTACTTTAAATTGTGGTGTAGATGTATCCATGATGGTATGTTTTTGATGTTTATTTAAAGAATGATTTGATAATTGGATCAACTGATTTTTCGAAATCTTCGAGCTTTCCATCCTGATAAACCTCGCCGTCTTTTAGCATGATAATCCGGTCGGCGGTGTTTCGGGCGCACTCGATATCGTGAGTAATAATGATGGAAGATGTCTTATATCTTTTCTGAACATCATTGATAAGCTCACTTATTTCATCGGATGTTACCGGGTCGAGTCCTGTGGTAGGTTCGTCATAAAGCATAATCATCGGATCAACAACAATAGTTCGTGCCAGGCTAATCCGTTTTCGCATCCCTCCGGAAAGTTGAGAGGGCATTTTATTGAGGGCATCAGCCAGACCGACGTTTTCAAGAACCTCCAATATTTTTTCCTGAATTTCTTTTTCGGTAAGGTTCTTTCTTATCCGGCGCAATGGAAATTCCAGATTTTCCTTTACAGTCATCGAATCGTACAAGGCACCGCTCTGAAAAAGAAAACCAATTTTCTGTCTCAGTTCACCCAAACGATCATTATTTAATGTGCTTATATTTTCGCCAAGTAAATGTATCGTTCCACCATCAGGAATTAATAACCGAACAATGCACTTGATCAGGACAGATTTTCCGGAGCCAGATTTACCAAGAACGACCAGATTTTCGCCATTTATTAGTTTTAAAGAAACATTTTTCAACACTTGTTGTGTGCCAAATGATTTCTTCAGGTTAGCAATTTCGATCACCTGTTTTAGTGAAACTTCAGTTTCTGTTTTGATTGTGTTCATCGTATCAGCATATCAGTAATTTGCACAGCAACCATATCTGTAATTATAACCAGGAGTGAAGCCAAAACCACTGCCGAGTTTGCGGCTTTACCCACGCTTTCTGTTCCACGCCCGGCATTGTATCCTTTATAGCAACCTACCAGTCCGATAACTGCTCCGAAAAAAACAGATTTTACAACTGCAGGTAAAAAATCGATAAAGTCGATATGGCTAAAGGCTTGCGAAAAGAATAAAGTAAACGATACATCTCCTTTAATATTTGCACCGCCCCAGCTTCCAAGAATGCCCCAAAAATCAGCATAAAGAATGAGCAGCGGAATCATTAATGTGGCAGCAAGCACCCGGGTGACCACCAGAAACCGCATCGGATTAGTCGACGACACTTCCATGGCCTCAATTTGTTCGGTCACTTTCATCGACCCCAGCTCTGCACCCATTCCCGAACCAATTTTACCTGCACAAATCAATGCAGTGATTACCGGTCCCATTTCCCTGATCAGCGAAACGGAAACCATTCCGGGAAGCATCGTTACTGCTCCAAAATCAACCAGCACCGGACGCGACTGAATGGTTAAAACCAATCCGATAATGGCACCAATGATTGAAATAAGAGGCAATGTTTTCGCCCCAATCTGATAACACTGGCGGAAAAATTCTTTCCACTCGAAGTTGCCCGAAAACATCTCTTTGGTGAGGTGTGTCATAAATAAGGCAACATTGGCGACGTCGGTAAAAAAGTTACCGGCATCAAGCGTTTTAGCAAGTGTTTTCTCGCTAAGCACAGTCATCGAATGCTTTGTTGCATCGCGAACCTTCGGAATTACTTTAGTTACTGATTTGAATTTTCGCGGTTTAATTTGTTCCATTTCTTATTCATTATCGGTTTTATTTTCAGGCAAATTACTTGCGTTGGCTTTTGCCTTCTTTTTAAAATATCCTCTCAGTAAAAAATTGTGTTGAGCAGCTTCCAAATCTTCATCCAGCTTTTTCGAACTGCTTTCCAGATTTTTAAGCGATTCCTTCAAATATGCACCAGCTTCTTCATCGTGCAACAAAACCCCAACTGCAGAATTCGGATTTGCACTTGCCTGTTTGAGATTTGCAATAAACACGGTTGCAGTATCGGCTATCTGCTGCAATTGCAAAACCGAAGCTTTTACAGATTTGAATACTGTCGTATCCGTTGTTAATTCGTTGGCCAAAGTACCCTTCTTGTTTAAGTTTGCACTAAAAGTCTCCAGAGAACCAACCAGTTGCTGAGCTCGTGCCGATGCAATTTTCAGTGATGCTGTTGCCGCGTTGATGTTGATATACACAGAACTGTCGTTCAGGAACTTCCCAATTGTTCCCTCACCACCTGCCATCTGCCTGGTAATAATTTTAAGATCACTGGTAATAGCCAGAATGTTTTTATTATTGTTCTGAAGCGTATTGATCATATCGTCAGAAGAAAAAGTTTTCTCTACCTCCAGTGTATCACCTTCCTGAACTTCAGCAAACTGTGCACTTCCTCCGTAAATCACCAAAATTTTATTGCCAATGATTCCATCGCTGCTGATTTTAACCTTGGCATCTTTGCGAATGTATTTTCTTGCTTTTGTTTCTACATTCAGGATCACTTCCACCTCCGATTTTCCGTAGAAACTCATTTCGCCAACCGTGCCAATTTTCACTCCTGAATACCACACATTATTGCCCTTCTGTAAACCGTTTACATCGTCAAAACGAGAAACCAATTCAATTTTACTGTTAAAGGTTTGGCGCAGATTACCAACAACAAGAACACCGCCCAAAAGAAATGCAAGGCCGATAATAACAAAGAGACCGACTATTACGGCACGTTTATTTGGTGATTCGTTCATGATTTATTGTATAAAATTGTAGTTAAAAAAACCTCTGACCTGCTCATTATCACTGGCAAAAACCTCATCGAATGTTCCAACTTTCAGAAACTTACCCTCATAAAGCATGGCTATTCTGTTACCCGTATTTTTAGCGCAGGTAAGGTCGTGAGTGATGATTACAGAACTGGTATTGTATTTCTGTTGCACTTCGTTAATTAACTCTATGATTTCGGCGCTTGTAACCGGATCCAAACCTGAAGTGGGTTCATCGTACAGCATAATTTCCGGCTTCAGAATTAACGTACGCGCAATACCAATTCGCTTCCGCTGCCCTCCCGAAAGATCCGAAGGCATTTGCCTGATTTTATCCTGCAAACCCACTGCTTCCAGAACTTCATTAACTGCCTGATCGACTTCACGTTTGGTTATATTTTTTATATTCATGGTTAGCGGAAAGGCCAGATTCTGGTATATATTCATACTGTCGTAAAGGGCGCTGTGCTGAAAAGAAAATCCTATCCGCAAGCGTGTTGCATCCAGTTCTTTACCAGCCAATTGATCAACATGTTTGCCAAGAACGAGAACTTCACCTTCATCGGGCTTAAGCAAACCCACAATAATTTTGATTAAAACTGATTTTCCGGTACCTGATTTTCCAAGTACAGCCACATTCTCTCCTTTATAGAGATCGAAGTCAATTCCCATTAAAACATGTAAATCATCGAACGACTTATAAAGTCCCCGAATTGAAATTACGGCTTCTTCCCTATTGATGATATGTTGATTCGTTTTTTCCATTGCCTGAATTTTATCTCATCCAATTAGCTATCTGAACAATAATAACTTCTTCAATAAATATCAGAAACATGGCAAGCACGACAGCCTGGTTCGCAGCCTTACCAACTCCACGTGTTCCCTGTGTGGCATGATATCCTTTGTAGGTGCCAACAATGCCAATTGTAAAACCGTAAACAACTGTCTTGGTTATTGAGGTCATTATATCGAGAAAAGTAATCGTTGAAAATGCATTCTGATAATAACTGAATATGCTGCTGGCTTCTTCGCTGTGAACATTGAGATAAGACCCGTATAAACCCACAAAACTGCAATACATCGCCAGAATAGGAATGGCAATTGTAGTTGCTACTACACGGGTTACTACCAGATATTTAAACGGATTAATGGCAGAAACCTCCATCGCGTCAATCTGCTCGGTCACTTTCATAGAGCCCAATTCGGCGCCAATGCCTGATCCTACTTTTCCTGCACATATAAGCGCGGTAACCAATGGTCCCAACGCTTTAATAATGGCTATCCCGATTAATGAAGGCAACCATGAAGTTGCCCCAAAGTCTTCCAGTGAAGGACGCGATTGTTTAGTAAAAACGATACCTACAATGAATCCGGTAAGCGTAATTAGCGGAAGAGCTTTCAGACCGATTTCATAAGTCTGATTAATAACTTCGCGCAGATGAAAAGGACTCTTAACCAATTCTTTAAAAAACAGGGCTGTATACCGATAGCCGTTATTAACTCCGGTAAGAAAATCATCAAGTCCTCTTGAAAAGATATATTTTTTTACTCTGCGATTAACCATGTAAGGTTTGTTTTATAGCCATTTGGTAAAGATGAATAATCCTGAATTAAAAGGTGTTACACAACTATTTAAATAAGTTACATAATTCACACATTAAATTTTTCATAAAAAGAAGACCGTTCCTGGTGGGGAACGGCCTTTCTTACATTAACCTCTCTTAAAACCAAACTAAAACCTATAACCTAATGACAGACCGAAACCTGTATTTTTTGCTGTTGCCTGATCGTTTGAAGAATTCGCATCCTCATGATTAATATTCAGCATTCCAAATTGGGTGTCTAACTGCAGAAATAACCCGCTGGCCATTTGATAGCCGAAGAAAATATTAGCCCCTGCATCGAATGCATTATAATCAACCCCTCGTTCAAAAGTGATATCGTTACCTTCAAATACTTGCTTACCACTTATGCCATAAGCAAGATAAGGTCCAAAACCCAGCATAACAAATCCTTTACCTAATGCACCTTTGTAAACAAGGTTCAATGGCATTTCAATATAATTGATCTTGATTTCGTCGGTGAATTCGGAACCTAAAATAGTATAGGTGTTTTTAGCTCCTTTGGTCGCAAACATCAACCCGGGTTGAAAATAGAACTCCGGAACAATCGGTATTTGTACATTAACTCCGCCATGGAAACCCAATAGCATGTCGTTATCAAGTTTGTCGCCACTCGAAAGTTTTCCGTTCAGGTTCTGGAAATTTGCTCCACCAAGAATGCCAAAGGACATTTTTTCACCATCTGCTGTCTGAGCAATCGCGCTAGACACAGAAAGCGTAAGAATAAATAGTAAATATAAGATTCTGGTTTTCATACAATTGTTTTTAATTTGATATTAATAAATGTATTATGAGTGATAATCAAACCGCATTTTTTGCGGCGTAAACGATATAATGAAATTAGTTTCCTGTTTCTTTTGCAGCTTCAGCCTTCATCTTTTCATTTGCAGTGATCAAAAACTCAACCCTGCGATTTTGCGAACGGCCATTTTCTGTATTGTTATCGTATTTGGGCATGTTCTCGCCAAATCCTTTTGTTCGTATTCTATTGTTCGAAATACCATTGTTGTATAAATAGCCAGAAACTGCGCCTGCCCGGTTTTCAGACAAGCTCTGGTTGTACGACTGACTTCCTTTACTGTCTGTATGTCCCTGAATTTCAATATCTGTATCAGGATAAACGTTCAGGATTTTGACCAGTTTATCGAGGTTTGTTTTTGCATCAGCCGAAAGATTTGAACTATCAAATCCAAATAAAACATTACTGCTAAATTCTACAACAATACCTTCACCTACGCGTTCAACTTTGGCATCTGGCACGGTTTTTTTAATTTCTTCAGCCTGTTTATCCATCTTATGGCCAATTACTGCACCTGTTGCACCTCCAACTGCGGCACCAATAATTGCACCCAAGCCAGTATTTCCGGCAACCTTACCAATAATAGCCCCCATGGCACCACCGCCTACGGCTCCTATTGCTCCACCTTTTTGAGTTTTGTTTAATGAGGCACAGCTCGAAAACAACAATGCGGAACTTAAAACCAAGACCATACTAACTCTTATTCTTTTCATAATAGTGTATTTTGTTTTTTAACGATTTCGGAAATGAAATTCGTTTGCCAGCCATTCGGGTTTGATTTATTAATGATTACGCGACTGGCTCACAAAAGCTCATTTTTATCGGTGTAAAGATCGACACATAAAAACATTAAGTAGTTACATAACTTTATCAAATAGTTACAAGATTCACACATCCGGAAGGTGTGAATCTTGTAACTATTCTTTGGAATTATGTAACATTACCAGCAGCTAACTCCACGATCTTTGTAATGTGAAAATAGTTTCACAGCTAGAACTAAAAAAAATGAACACAACAGAATTAAATGGAAATTGGGAAGAACAAAAAGGTAAGCTCAAACAAAAGTTTGCTATGTTAACCGACAATGATTTATTGCTTCTTGAAGGCAAAAAAGATGAAATGTTGGGAAAGCTTCAGGTAAAACTTGGGAAAACAAAAGAAGAATTACAAAAGATAATCGCAGAACTTTAACAAAATTTCAAAAAAAAAACCATGAAAAAACTACTTTTACTTTCATTGATTTTGGCTTTCACAGCCAGTTTATACGCTCAGACATCTGATAAAAAATGGGGTGTCGGAGTTGGAGTTGGTGCTTATGGCACACTAAATAATGGCGAAATTGGCTTCATGCCTGAATTATATTTTGGCAGATATCTCAGTCCGCGTCTCGATTTGATGCTTAAAACTGATGTGGGTTTATTCAGAACAAATTTGACAAACAATCTTGATTTGGTAAATCCATTTTTGAACCTGAGATTTAAATTAAGCAACGAAAACAAGAATTTACGACCATATCTTTTTGCGGGTCCAGGTTTTTTGGCTGACAATGGTGAATCAGCAGTTAACTTTGATTTGGGTCTTGGTGCAAAATACTATATGAGCCAAAGTACCGCATTCTACATGGAAGCCGGCTATATTCGCGGTATTGAGTCGACTACTTATGATGGCATTACCGATAGAGAGAACTTGTGGAAAGCTACCATTGGATTGGAATTCGACTTTGGAAAAGCAAAAGATTCAGACATGGACGGTGTTTCGGACAATAAAGACAATTGCCCTAATACCCCGGCCGGAGTTGCTGTTGACGAAAATGGTTGTCCGGTTGATACTGATGGTGATGGTGTAGCTGATTACATGGATGATTGTCCGACCATTGCCGGATTAACTTCGCTGAAAGGATGTCCTGATGCAGACGGTGATGGCGTTGCCGATAAAGACGACAAATGCCCCGACACTCCCAAAGGAACGAAAGTAGATATCACCGGATGTCCGCTCGATCAGGATAAAGACGGAGTGCAGAATGAAATGGACAAATGTCCGGATACACCTGCCGGAGTTGTAGTTGACGAAAACGGTTGTCCAGTTGATACAGATGGTGACGGATTAGCTGATTATCTGGATAATTGCCCAACTATCGCCGGACCTATTGAAAATAAAGGTTGCCCCGTGATTGAAGAAGCTGCATTGGAAAATGGAGATTCGGAAATGACAATCGAACCGGTATATTTTGACTATGATGATTCGAAAGTTCTTCAGGTCGAAAAAGCAAAGATTGAACAACTGGTTAAAATATTAAAAGCAAACACTAATTATAGTGTTGATATGACCGGAAATGCCGATGATAAAGGAACTGAGGAATATAACATGAAACTATCTGAAAAACGAATTGATTCGGTAGTTAAAGCAATCACCTCTTCCGGAGTTAAAGCGGCTCGTATAGCAAAACAAAAACCACTTGGTGAATCAAAACCTGCAGCAACTAACGACACTGAAGAAGGTCGCGCATTGAACCGCAGGGTAACAATTGAAGTCATCAAAACAAAATAATCAATCAATTCTGTACATTATTAAAGTCCATGTCATTTTCCGGCATGGACTTTTTTTTCAGCATTACTGATTACTTCATCTGTTATGTCTGTTTTTACCATTATTCCCGGTGTTGATCAAAACCGGATAATCATGCCAGGAAGTCCCGTCGCCTAACTGGCCCACATCATTGTATCCCCAGGCCCACAGTTTTCCAGACTCATCAATAGCTAAAGTGTAATTATAACCAGCTGAAACATTTTTAATTTTTTTGTCCTTTTTGACCTGGACGGGTATGGATCGATCTGTAGTTGTCCCATCGCCCAAACGGCCATTTTTATTATATCCCCAGGTCCAAAGATTCCCGGATTCATCAATAGCAGCAGAATGTACGGAACCTGCAGATACCATTTTGAATTTTGTTCCAGCCTTTACCTGTAAGGGTTTTGTTTTAGCAACAGAAGAGCCAGTTCCCAATTTTCCGTATTCATTACTTCCCCAAACCCATAAATTTCCAGATTCATCAATCGCCAGCGTATGAGAATAATAGTTAGAAAACATCTTGAATTTTAGTCCGGGTTTGATTTTTACAGGAGTGGATTTATCCAGCGTTGTACCATCACCCAATTGTCCGGCTTTATTCTTTCCCCAGGCCCAAAGATTCCCGGATTCATCAAGGGCAAGGGCATATGTCGTACAAACCGAAACATATTTGAATTTAACCTCCGGTTTGATATTTAAGGGTAATGATTTAGTCGAAGTTGTACCATCGCCTAACTGTCCGTAACCCCAGGTCCACAAATTACCCGATTCATCAATAGCCATGCTCATGGAAGATCCGGCCGATACGATTTTGAATTTAGTCCCTGACTTAATCTGAACCGGAGTGTTTCTATCCTCTTTGGTTCCATCACCTAACTGTCCGTAATAATTATATCCCCAGGCCCACAAATTCCCTGATTCATCAATCGCCAGACTGGTGTTGTATTTTCCTGCTGAAACTGCTTTAAATTTTGTCTCCGGCTTTATTTGTTCCGGAGTGTTTTTCCCGTTTTTGGTTCCATCACCTAATTGTCCGTAAGAATTAGCTCCCCATGTCCACAAATTTCCTGATTCATCAATCGCCAGAGAGTGCTCATTACCCGTTGAAACATCTTTAAATTTTACTTTCGCTTTAATATTTACAGGCATTATTTTTCCTGAAGTAGTTCCGTCGGCAAACTGTCCATTTTCATTGGTACCCCAACTCCAAAGGTTTCCGGGTTCTTCAATTGCCATGCTGTGATTATATCCGATTGAAACAGAAATAAATCTGGTGCCTGGCTTAATACCTACAGGTGACGATTTTCCTGCAGTTGTTTCATCACCCAAATTTCCAAATCCATTATATCCCCAGGCCCACAAATTGCCCGATTTATCAATGGCCATGCTGTTCGAAGAGCCGGCTGAAATGTCCCTGAATTTATTATCGGTTCTGATTTGTACTGGAATGGATTTATTGGTTTCGGTTCCGTCACCTAACTGACCAGAAGCATTTCCACCCCAAGTCCACAGGTTCCCAAATTCATCAATAGCCATGCTATGACCAAATCCGGAAGCTGCAAGATTAAATTTAGTGCCTGATTTTACCTTAACAGGAGTGACATTATCCGAAGTGGTGCCATTTCCAAGCTGGCCATATTTATTATTTCCCCATGTCCACAAGTTACCCAACTCATCAATAGCCATGCTGTGTGCAGTACCTGCTGAAATAAACTTAAACTTCGTTCCTGAATTAATTTTTCCCGGAATAGATTTATCTGAGCGTGTGCCGTCACCTAATTGTCCTTTGTTGTTCGAGCCCCACGACCATAAATTTTCTGATTCATCGATGGCTAAAGTATGAGCATAATAAACTGAGACGGCTTTGAATTTTGTGCCGGACTTTATTAACACAGGCTTGGGGGTATTGTCTGAAATAGTTTTACTACCCAACTGACCGGAAGTATTGGTTCCCCATCCCCATAGATTTCCTGATTCGTCAATTGCCATGCTGTAATCGAAGCCTGCGAAAGCAACTTTAAATTTCTGGGTTGCCATAATCTGTACCGGGATTAATTTTTCGCTCGTGGTTCCGTCGCCCAACTGACCACAATAATTAAAACCCCAGGCCCACAAATTCCCTGATTCATCAATGGCTAAAGAGTGATAAGCTCCTGAAGAACAGCTCACTATTTTTTGTGAGTAAAAATCAATTGCATATCCAGCAGATGCAATCAGGATAATCGGGAGTAAAAGAAACAGTCTTTTCATGTTTATAATTTGTTCGCGTGCTAAACCTAAACGAAAGTTATTTTTGGAAAGTGCTTAAATACCAGTCTTTAGTTTTCCGCAAGGAATAATGGATTATGGATCAAATGTCGGCTTTTCATTCAGATTAAACCCATATAAAGACATATTTCAGAGGGAAACCATCCGATAAAACAAAATCTGAAGCAACTGACAACAAGAAAAGAAGTCGTGCACTGAATCACAGAGTAAGATTTGAAATCATCAAAACAAAAAAATCATTCAATCAATTCGCTGTAAAGGTTCATCTCAATTTCAGGCATGGACTTCTGTTTTTGCAAATTCACAGGTTTAAATACAGTTTCTAATTACAGATTAATTTTTCCAGTTTAATGTCTGACACAGGTAACCTCCCAATGGACGCCATAGAATCAAACTTTATTATTTTATGCATCGCAACAACATAATCAACATATAATAACAAGCACTTTTATAAATGAATATTCAGATCATAATACATTCATATACAGTTAATAAAATTTAATTATTATGATTTTTAATTGATGCCATTAATGAAAAATATGATCCTCTGGTAAATACGAAATTGAATCACCCAGAAAAAATATCCCGCCTGAAAATGTGTGAATGATGTAACTCATTCCTCTAATTGTGTAACACAATCCGGATAGAAAGATATCACCTTTGACTGTAGGTAATCTCCAATAATCTAAATAACTAAATATATGAAAAGTCTTTTACTCTGTCTTATTTTTACTGCCTCATTGCTGACTTATCCGAACGTCAATTTCGGTCAGGCCCCTAACCTGGGAACTGCAGCAAATTTTGTTCTTTTTTCCACCAATGGTGCAGTAAGCAACATGGGTATCTCGCAACTTACCGGTAATGTAGGAACCAATGGTGGTTCCAGTACTGCATTTGGTAATGTAAACGGCGTGATGCACGATAATGATGGTGCAAGCGCACAATGTGCTGCCGATTTACTAATAGCATATAACCAGCTAAACAGTGCTATACCAACTTTATTCCCGGCTCCATTGCTCGGAAACGGAGTTACTCTTTATCCGGGTATTTATTCTGTTTCAGAAGCAGCAACCTTAAACTTAGATCTTACTCTGGATGCAAAAGGTGATGCCAATGCCGTATTTATTTTTCAGATTCAAGGCTCATTATCTACAAACGCCTCATCCGAAATTAAATTAATTAACGGAGCAATGGCTTGCAACGTGTTCTGGAAAGTAGAAGGTTTGGTAAGCATGGCTTCAGGAACTACTATGAAAGGAACCATTATTGCCAATAACGCTGCAATTGTAATGGGTTCAGGAAACACGCTGGAAGGCAGAGCACTTACGACTGACGGAGCTATTACTATTGACGGAGCATTTGCCTATACACCTATTGGCTGCGGAAGTCCGACTCTTACAGGACCAGTAGCTCCCGATCTTGCCTCAACAGCATGTTATGTGTTGTTTTCTGCTGATGGATCGGTTACAAACACCGGTATCACAAAAGTTACCGGCGATGTTGGAACGAATGTTGGACTGGCTGCCGGATACGATCCATTGTTAGTTTCAGGAACGATTCATACAGAACCAGATGTTTCAACAGCCAAATGTGCTGCAGATTTACAAAATGTATATACTTATCTAAACACATTGTCTCCGGACATTGAGTTGCTGTATCCGGCCCAGTTCGGGAATGATCTGGTTCTTACACCTCATACCTATGTCATGAAAGCTGCCGCGGAACTTACAGGTTCACTTTACCTTAATGCACAGGGAAATGCCAATGCAGTTTTTGTGATCCAGATCAACGGAGCACTTTCGACCAGTACGTATTCGAAAATTATTTTGATGAACGGGGCACAGTCGAAAAATGTGTATTGGAAAATTGAAGGCGCAGTGGGTATTAATAACTATTCCATTTTCAGGGGGACAATTGTTTGTAACAACGGTGCTCTGGGTGCATTGAATATCGGAGTTGAATTGGATGGCCGTGCACTGACGACTTCAGGCTCGTTAACAACAAATGCCATTACTACAACGATGGTTACCGATTGCACAAAAACAGGGAATGTGTCTATAGACGCCGGAAACAGCAAAAACAAAATTACCATTTATCCGAATCCTTTTACAACAAGCCTATCTGTAAACTTCAATAATGTATCGCAAATGAATCTGCCTTTGGCAGACGAACTAAAAATATACAATGTTTTAGGAGAACAAGTGATGGATATAATCCTAACCAAGCAAGTCACGACTCTTGATACAAGAAATCTACCTTCAGGAATATACTTATACCTGGTGATTGGTAATAACAAAACCATTCAGTCAGGTAAAATAATTTCCAGCAGTAATTTTTGAAAAATACATGTGTGAAACACGAAATCCCCATTCCGGAGTTTATCAAAAACACCAGAAAGTATATTACGAACATTTGTTCCGAAAACGTAAATAATCAATAAAATGAAAAAAATGAAAATGAAAAAACTTTTAGTGAGTATGGTCTTTGCATCAGTTATCTTATTTGCTGGTTGTAAAGAAGACAATTATGAGGCAAAAGTTGGAGTATGTCCGGTCGTTGTGTCAGCAGTCCCAATTGATAAAGCGATTAATATACCGCTTAACCAGGTTGTTTCGGCAACATTTAATACTAAAATGGATCCTGCGACCATAACAAACGCATCATTCACTTTAGAAGGAACACCTGCAACCGCTGGTCTGAAAATGGCAACGATTGCGATAGAAGCAACAGTTACTTATAATGAGCTAACTGCAACACTAACACCTTCTGTTCCATTTTCTCCGTTTACAACATACACTGGCCGGATCAATACATCTGCTAAAGATGAAATTAACCAGTCATTGCAAACCGATTATGTATGGACCTTCACAACAATTCCTCAGGTACAATCATCTTCATTGCCGATTGCAGGAGGAACAACCAGTGGAACAGGAACCTTTGATCAGGGCACTCTGGTTACAATAACTGCTATTCCAAATTCAGGTTATTCATTTCTAAACTGGACCGAGAATGGAACTATCGTTTCTACGAATTCAAGCTATGAACTTACTATGGCCGGCAACAAAGCTTTGGTAGCCAACTTTACCGCTGACCTTGTGGTAACTTTATCCGCAACGCCTTCCGCTGGTGGAACAACTACAGGAGCAGGTTCATTTATTCCGGGAACTTCAGCAACATTAACAGCAACACCTAATTCAGGATACTCTTTTGTTAACTGGACTGAAGGAACAACCATTGTATCAACAGATGCAACTTATACCGCAACAATAAATACAAGCAGAACCTTAGTTGCAAATTTTGCTCTGACAACTGGTGTTACATTCGCATTAAATGTAACCGGGAATAATGGTACTGTTGTTAAAAATCCGGTTCTGGTTACTTACAATAGCGGAGCTACTGTTGAGCTGACAGCAACACCTGAATTAGGTTATACTTTTGCTTCATGGAGCGGTGATGCAACAGGCTCAGTAAATCCATTAACAGTTACAATGAGTGCGGATAAAAATATTACCGCCAATTTTACACTGATAGGCAGTGGTTTCACTTTAAATGTTGTTGCAAACAATGGTTCTGTTCTGAAAAATCCTGACATAATATCCTACACGGATGGAGCAATTGTTGAGCTTACAGCAACGCCAAATTCAGGTTATACATTTACATCATGGAGTGGAGATGCTTCCGGTTCAGTAAGTCCGTTAACCGTTACCATGGATGCAAATAAGAATATCACTGCAAACTTTACATCTGATGTAATAATTGAAAGCCCAATGGCTGTAGATCTTGGATCTGCAGGTGGCTTTGCCATTCTTGGCGGATCAGGTGTTTCAAACACAGGGATTACTACACATATTATAGGTGATGTTGGTTCTTTCCCAAGTGCTACAATTAACGGCCTTCTTGCCGGAAATGTAGATGGAATACTTTACACCTCGGCTGATCCCTTGGTCGAACAGGCAAAACTGGCATTAACAAATGCCTATAATGATGCACAATCAAGGTCATTAAACGCCATCTCATTGCCCGGACAGTTGGGGGGACTCACTCTTGCACCAGGATTGTATGTTAATTCTTCAACCTCTGGAATATCAGGAACAGGACCAAACGGGATCTTAACCCTTGATGCCGGCGGTGATGCCAATGCTGTTTGGATATTCAAAATGGGTTCCACACTTGTAACTGATGCAGGAACAAGTATTGTTTTGGCAGGTGGCGCACAAGCAAAAAATATTTATTGGTCAGTTGGCACTTCGGCAACACTTGGAACCAATTCATCTTTCTATGGAACTATACTTGCTGATCAGGCAATAACATTAACAACCGGAGCTACATTAATTGGCCGGGCATTAACACGAATTGCCGCAGTTACTCTGGATTCAAGTAGTATAACCAAACCGTAATAATCTGAAAATATGAAATCGAATAAAATATTAACTAAAGGATCGCGCATTGCGCGGTTCCCTAATAAGCTGGCATTAATAATTATAAGCGCTCTTATTTTGACTGGCATCCAATCACCTCTTCAGGCTCAGGAAACACAGGAAGCAAAATTTACTAAACCATCATGGTGGTTTGGTGCAGCAGCTGGTGCAAACTTTAACTTCTACCGTGGAACCACACAGCAATTAACAACAGACTTTATGGCTCCATCTGCTTTTCATGATGGCCAGGGAATTGGGCTTTTTGCTGCTCCTGTATTGGAGTTTCACCGACCTGATTCAAGACTGGGTTTCATGCTACAGGCTGGATACGACAGCAGAAAAGGGACATTCGATCAGGTAAAATCACCTTGTAACTGTCCGGAGGATCTGGAAACTGTTTTAACTTACATTACAGTAGAACCGAGCATACGCATCGCACCATTCAAATCCAATTTCTATATTTATGGTGGTCCACGTCTGGCATTCAATATAAACAATGATTTCACTTATCAGAAAGGCATTAATCCGGCTTACCCCGATCAAGTAGCCGATCCAGACGTAAAAGGAGCATTCAGCAACACAAATAAATCGGTGATTTCGATGCAGATTGGTGCAGGATATGACATTTCACTTACAGCAGATAACAAGCAAACACAGGCCGTATTGTCTCCTTTTGTTTCTTTTCAGCCGTATTTTGGTCAAAATCCCCGCTCAACTGAATCATGGAATCTGACTACTGTCAGAGCTGGTATCGCCCTTAAGTTCGGCCGTGGCCGTAAAGTTGAAACACCTGTTGAGGTAGTTATGCCAGCAGAAGTTGTTGTAGTTGTAGAACCGGAAGTTACTTTCACTGCCAGCTCTCCAAAGAATGTTCAGACAGAACTAACAGTAGTTGAAGTGTTTCCACTTAGAAACTATGTGTATTTTGATTTGGGATCAACTGAAATACCAAACCGGTATGTGAGACTTCGGAAAGATCAGGTTAAGGACTTTAGAGAAGATCAGCTTGAGTTAACAACTCCAAAAAATATGTCAGGGAGTTCAAAACGACAAATGATCGTTTATTATAACGTATTGAACATTCTTGGCGACCGCATGGTAAAACAACCGGCAACAACAATCATCCTGGTTGGATCATCGGAAAAAGGACCGAAAGATGGTCTGTTAATGGCTGAATCGACTAAACTATACCTGGTTGATGTATTTGGAATTGACGCTTCAAGAATTAAAACTGAAGGTCGTAAGAAACCAAAAATCAGAGAAGAACAACCTGGAGGAAAACTGGATCTTGTAATGCTCCGCGAAGGAGACCGACGGGTAACTATCGAAAGCAATTCGCCGGGTTTACTGATGGAATTCAGAAGTGGAGCAAATGCACCGCTGAAACCGGTAACAATCAGTCCCGTTCAGGAAGCGCCTCTCGACAGCTATGTTACATTTAGTACCGAAGGAGCTGATACTGCATTCACCTCATGGTCACTGGTAATTGAAGACGAAAAGGGAGCAGTTCAAAATTTTGGACCATACACCAAAGAATCGGTAAGCTTACCTGGAAAATCAATTTTAGGTACACGTCCTGAAGGCGATTACAAAATAACAATGACAGGTAAATTAAAAAATGGTGAGACCTTAACGAAGGAAACCACTGCACATCTGGTACTTTGGACACCGCCTTCAACTGAAGAAATGATGCGATTCAGTATTATTTATGACTTCAACAATTCGAAAGCGGTCAATATTTATGACAAATATCTTACTGATATTGTTACACCGAAGATTCCGGAAAACGGAACAGTAATCATACATGGCCATACCGATATTATCGGAGGTGAAGATAATAATCTGAAATTATCGCTGGCCCGTGCAAATAATACCAGGGGAATAATTGAAAAAGCGTTGAAATCATCTGGCAGAACCGATGTGAAATTTGAAGTACACGGATACGGTGAAGATCAAAAATCAGCACCATATGCTAACCAGTTTCCAGAGGAACGTTCTTATAACAGATCGGTTATTATTGATATTATTCCAGCAAAATAATATTCTTTATCAATCAGTTTGAATTAAAAAGAAAGAGGTCGCGGTTGCGACCTCTTTCTTTTTCTGGTGTAAAAACAGCTATCAACAAGATACAAAACAATCTAATAATGTGTGAATTATACAACTAAAACTAATAGTTATGTAAGGCCCGTTTAGATTAAAACATGCAATTTTACCGGGTAATTATTTACACAATATTTAAAGAGAAAAACATGAAAACATTACAAAGAAACAAAAGCATAATCTTGAAAAAGATAATGTTTGTGACATTAGTTGGCCTACTGTTCATGCAATTAACTTCATGCGATGAAGACACAACAAAAGACAACCAGACAGCACAACTATCCGTCCGAATGACAGATGCACCGGCAAACTATGATGAAGTTCTGATCGATGTACAAGGAGTTGAAATAAAAGGTAATGGAGATAGTATGGTTATGCTCAACA
Source organism: Prolixibacteraceae bacterium (assembly GCA_041736275.1). Classification (GTDB taxonomy): domain Bacteria; phylum Bacteroidota; class Bacteroidia; order Bacteroidales; family Prolixibacteraceae; genus Aquipluma. The sequence goes on along the minus strand of JBGSUC010000045.1, from coordinate 47,642 downwards.
CTACCGCCAAAGTGTATAATCTTCTTGAATTATCAAACGGAGTAAATGCCCTGATTGCTACTGGTGATGTAAATGCAGGTAGTATTTCACAAATCAGGTTAATTTTAGGAACCAATAACTCCGTAATGGTGGATGGCGTTGTATACCCGTTAACAACACCAAGCGCTATGCAGTCAGGTTTAAAACTTCAGGTTAATCAGACTTTCGAAGCAGGGGCTTCTTATGAAATGCTGCTCGATTTTGATGCCAGTCAATCTATAGTTACTACCGGCAATAATGAATATCAACTAAAACCGGTTATCAGGACTATTAACACTGAGATCTCCGGTTCAATAAAAGGAAGTATTAGTCCACTTACCGAAAATGTATTGATAACAGCGACATCAAACGGGATAACATACACATCTGTAACCGATGCAAATGGGAATTTCCTTATTGCAGGGTTGCCACTAGGCACCTATGATATTACCATCACTCCTACCCTTCCATTGTTACCAATAACAGTAACAGGGAAAACAGTTGTTGTTGGTGTATCAACCGATCTGGGAATAACAATACTACTGTAAGTTTAATTTTCAAACTACACACAAGGAGGCTGGCTCAATAGAGTTCAGCCTCCTTCTTTTTAAAAACTACAATCCTGTTAATGTGTGAATTATGTAACAGATAGCTAAAGTTATGTAACACTTCTGAATCTAATGTTGATCAACTTTGAACTATTCAATCACTTAAAATTTCCAAATGAAAAAAACAGTTCAATTTCTTGCATTCTTATCGCTTATACTTAGCTTATCCTTAACGTCATGCGGACCGGGTAAAAAGCTAGTCAGTTCACGCGAAAAAGTTACCCAGCTGCAAAACGACAGCATCGAAACACATAATCAATTAAACGATTGTAATGCGCTGGTTAAAAATCTGAAGGACGATAAATCTTCCTTACTCTTTGATAAAAATACTCTTGAGAACGATAAAGCATCACTGCAAAACAAGAATAAGTCTGTTACTAATGACTTAAAGAACCTTTCCGATGAATCACAAATGACGATTGCCGATCAGGCAGCACGGCTAAAAACTATGGAAGATATAATTCAGGCACAAAAAGATGTGATGAACAATCTAAAAAATTCAATAGCTGATGCGCTGATGAATTATAAATCGGATGAATTAAACGTACTCTATAAAGATGGAAACGTTTACGTATCGCTTCAGGAAAAATTATTATTCAAATCAGGCAGCGACGTTGTTGATCCAAAAGGAAAAGAAGCACTCAAGTTTCTGGCACAAGTACTTAACACCACAACCGGAATCACTGTTATGATTGAAGGACATACCGATAGTATTCCGATTAAAACAAACAAGTTTAAAGATAACTGGGATCTTAGTACAGCTCGTGCTACATCAATCGTACGCATATTAACTGTTGACGATGGTTTTGATGCAAGCCGCATTACGGCCTCCGGTAAAAGCCAGTTTCACCCGGTAATATCAAACGAAACAGTTGAAGGTCGCGCCAGTAACCGCAGAACTGAAATCATACTTTCACCGAACATGAAAGAACTGTATAATTTGATTTATCAATAATACAGCGAAGTGTGAATCATGTAACTCTTCTCCGGAATTGTGTAAGATATTCCGGAGTCAAAGAACTCATCTTTGTATGGTAGAAAATCACACACAGAAATTAGAAAACTATGAAAACTATAAAAATATTTATTGTCGGATTAATCTTGCTGTTTGCTGTTTCGGCTGAGGCACAGATATCGTTGCAGGTTAATATTGGTACTCCACCACAGTGGGGACCTACCGGATATACAGATGTCAGATATTATTATCTGCCTGATGTGGAAGCTTATTATGATGTTCCATCATCGATGTTTATTTATTTCAACGGAGTAACCTGGGTACAACGCCGATCTCTTCCGGGTCGTTACAGGAACTATGATCTGTATAATGGATATAAAGTTGTAATGACCGACTATCGTGGGAACACCCCATACTCTCATTTTAAGGAGCATAAATCGAAATACCACAAAGGTTACCGCGGTAAACCCCAAAAGAATTATGGCGAAAGACCTGAATATAGAAGTTCTCATGAAAGAAGTTATTCAAATGACCATGATAATAAAAGGTACAGCCGGGATCGATATGATGATAAAACACACGGTAATTCGAACAGCAAAAAATCTAACCGTGGTGGTCATGGAAAAGGCAAAAAGAAATAAGAAACACCTCATATAAAAATTTAACCAAATTTTAAAATAATTCACATGAAAAAAAGAATTTTTACGCTAGCATTGCTTTCACTGTTCTTAATAATAGGAACGAATTTATCCGCTCAAAACAGAACTTACTTATCAGAGAGCCACGGAGGAGCTTTAAACTTAGGATTGGGTATTGGTGGATATTCAGGTTATTACGGGAATGTTGATCATACGTTACCTGTTTTTAGTATCAATTATGAATTTGATGTGGCTCAAAATTTTACTTTGGCTCCGTTTGTCTCTTTTTATTCTTACAGAAACGATAAATACTACTACAACGAAACAGTAATTCCAATTGGTGTTAAAGGTACTTACTACTTCGATCAAATTTTAAATGCTAATTCCGATTGGGATTTTTATCTGGCAGGTTCACTGGGATTTGCAATCGTAAACTCAAGATGGGATGATGGCTACTACCGTGGCGATTATTACCATAAAGTAAATCCATTATTTCTTGATTTACATATCGGAACCGAATACCATTTAAGTAATAGAGTAGGATTATTCCTAGACCTTTCAACCGGTGTCTCAACAATTGGACTGGCAATACATTAAATAAGAAAGAAATAATTCCCCCTTAGCAACACATGTAAAATAAAAAGCTCTGTAATCATTTTGATTACGGAGCTTTAGTGTTTTAAAATGTGACTGCGATGGTACAAAATAAGAATCATTTGCATGAGGATTTTAGTTCAGTCAAATATTTATGACAAGAATTTTCGCCAGGGAAATATTCCTGAAACACAAGAATAGTAAGGCTTCTAAATTTGTTATACATTTTGAACAATCGTTTCCCCTATATCCGGTTTTTTTGTTGTATTACAAAGTGCCTGATTCAGTAAATAAATAAACCTCAACCATTTTTGGAATGATTGAGGTTCTTAGGCAATATCGTTATTCAAATTACGGACTACTTAATTCGGGAATTATTCGTGCAACGCTGGCAAAGTGAAATCCAGATCATCATTCAAAAATTAATTCACCATCACCAGTTCAAACGGCTCAAATAATCCATAATCCATCAGGAAATATCCGGATGCATCGGGAGCCTTTTCGGGTGCATAATTCCAGGAGTGTGGACCAAAAATCCAATTATCGTTCTTCTGATAGAAGAATCCGAAAGTGTTTTTAAGACTTCCGGTGACTTTTACTGTAATTTCATTCAGCCCTTCTTTCAGCAGCGAAGTTACATTCAATTCATACGGCTTCCAGGCAATCAATCCGGCTGATTGTCCGTTTACGATAACCTCAGCTACCGAACCATTCCAGTTCTTTAGCTTTATTTTATAGTCTGCTCCGGTTATTTTTGTCAGATTGAAAGTTTGCAAATAATCAACTTTATTTGAATAGAATGGCAAACCTGCCTCTCTCCACGATCCCAGGGTACTGATATTTCCTTCGGTAATCTCAAACCCATGTTTGGCCGGTTTTACCAGGAAGTCTCCAAGTAAATATACCGGCATCACTTCGGCCAGAATATTCATTCTAAGAGCTTTAATTGTAATGGTATTTTTACCGGCTTTCAGGTATTCACCAACAGCATACTCCGGAAAACTTTTATCAATCCAATAAGCATCTTCCTGTTTCGAAATCACTTGCCCATTGATACTCACCAGCCATAACTCCGGACGTTCAACAACTGCACGAATCGATTTCATCGCTGTTGAATTTAAATCCTGATTAATTTGAAAATGATAACTGGCTTCAAATCCTGAATCGTCTTTAAAAAGGGAATCGAGAACCAAATAGTCTTTTTTATATTGAATTTTATGTTGCCACGGATTACCCATTTCAATGCCATTTTCCTGAAACAGGCCAATCAGAGCATTCATGAAATAAATATCTTTCTTATCCGACTTAGCTGTTTTCAAATCAAGATAATTCACCATTAGAATATTGTCAGTTTCACGTTTGACATTAACAAGCTCATTGCTTTCAATTATAGTTTCGTTTCCTGAAACTTTTGATAATTCAGGTTCTTCAGGTTTTTTATTACTCACCAGAAATAAAGCGCTTCCAACCGGATCGAGATCTATTTGAAACGAAACTTTGCCATTTTCTGATTTGGCAGGATAATCGTAAATTTTCCCTGAGACCAAATCGAGTTTTGAAACGTATTCACCATCAACAGAAACTTCTGCATTTGCATTTTTCTGTTCATGCGAGTTGACTACAAAAAGCAATTGCCCGTCGTCGAGTATTCTGCGTTGATGATACAACATACCGTTGCCGGTTTGGTCATGCATAGTAAACTCATCGCTGCTAAGTGTTCTCAGGGCGATCGGGTCGTTCAGGTTATCGGCAACCATCCACTGTTCCGGATATTTAGCTGCCAGCTTAATAATTTCATCTGATTCTGCTCCATCTACCATTGAAATATTGCAATTAAAAGACAATAATTTGCCTCCTTTTTCAAGATACGTTTGCAGTAGTTCAAATGTAATCCGGTCAATATTTTCCATTTCTGCCGGAATCACAACAAGCGAATAGTCACGCTGACCAACACGGAGTTTGTCACCCATTACGCTACCCAGAACTTTCAATACATTTTCCGAACCCAGGTCGTATTCCAGATGTTTTTGTTCCATTTGATAAACAAAGTTTTTAAACTTGTCGCGAATGGCATAAATGGCCGGATTTGCCACTTTCCGCGAAAAGTACATCCATGCCGTTGTGTTGGGTTGAAGCACTAAAGTTTGGTTGATTTGCTGACCTGATGACATCGCCAAACAAATCCGGCCAATGTAGTCGCCCATCAGTTTATAATGCTCCCACCAGGGTTCATGATATGAAAAAGACGGTGGATAATCGAACTTGCGCACACCGTTCAGCGAATAATACGATAAATGCTGGTTGACAAAATTAACACCCAGCACACACTCCCAATCAACCAAACGCTTCTGCGTTTCGAAATTCATTTCCCAGCCTCCGCCTCCGTATGTTTCGCTTAACGTACGGGATCTGCCAGCCTGATTGGCTGCGCTTCGCAACTCGCGAACAGCACGGTCATTGCCAAATTGTCCACCCAATCCAGCCGTATCCAGTCGGTTCCCAAGCATATCAACGCCCGGTTGCTGATGCCAGATATAAAAAGCCGGTTCGTCCATTCCATCCGTTGGCACCGGCCAGCCGTGTTCCCAATAGTGACCAGTCCATTTCAGTCCTTTCTCATCGCAGTATTTGCTCCAGGGTTTTGCCCAACGGTCAACAAAGAGTTCTACCAGAAGTTCGTAATAGTCGTGCCGAACTTTCTTCCAGTTACCGGTTTCTTCCGTTATCGAAGGAAGATTTACTTTCAGGTCGTAGCTCCATCGTTGCTGAAAAGCATTCCACAAATCGGGAGTCCAGCGCATCACGGAGCCACCCGACATTGCGGCTTCCAGATTGGGTTCATCGGTAAAAGTACCCATCAATGTTTTTCCAAAATCGGCTTCATTTCGCTCATATCCTTTGGTCATTGTAATTTCTATGAACTTTTCGGTCACGCCCTTGTATAACAGGTCGACATATGAAAAGCCTCCGTACCAGGGCGATTTATCCGGATATGTTTTCCGGAACACATAATAGATCCCTTTTTGGCCTTTTAGACGATCAGTGGAAGCAGTAACATTTTCAAATCCGGCATCCGTTTTCATCAGAACTACTTCCAAAGTATCAGAAGCAACAACATTCAATTCTTCCTGAATTACCAGACTAAGGCCGGTTCCGTTTTTATACGAATCCGGCATTTCTGCAGGAACATGTCCTCCGGCAAATCCGGAAGGATACGAGTTTTCGTCGTAAATCCATACTTTCATGCCCAGTTCTTTTCCTTTTTGGACAGTATAGTCAAACAGATGAAACCAGTCATCCGAAAGATATTCGGTGAGCAAACCCGGCCGAGGATGCACAAATACACCACCAATTCCGGCCTTTTTAAATTCCTTCATTTGAAAATCAATTCCTTCTTCGGAAATCTGTTCATTCCAGTCCCAAAGAGGAGCACTTCGGTACTCTGAAGGTGGATCAACAAACAGACTTTTTAATTCAGAAGCTGTTTGAATACCTTCTGCTACAGGCTTTTTATTACAGCCAGAAGAAAGGATGAGTATCAGAACAGACCCCATCAACAAGTGTAAATGATTATTTTTCATATTGATTAGTTAGGTTTCGGTTAGGTTATTTTGATTTTATTAATATTCTGACTGGTCCTATCAATCCCGATTTTAACAAAGGCGAATCTTTGCTGTAAAACTTAGACGTTGTAAACGTATATCTGCCTGAAATCCGGGCTTGTTTTTTCTGCAGCCACTCAGGCCATTGACCATTTTTAATACCGTCATCAGGGAGCCGTTCATCTCCGATCAATCTGTTTGGCCAAAGGTTTGCAACTTCAACATCGATCTGGTTTTTGCCTGAAATAACAGCATCCGATATTTTTAGTTGGAATGGATCAGTCCAGACTACACCCATATCTTTTCCGTTTATCCGGATTCTTGCCATATTGTTTACTTCACCTAAATCAAGATAGAGATCAATGTTTTTATCGGTTACAATGTTCTCCGGAATTTGAAGGGTATTGTGGTAGTTTGCTATTCCTGAATAATACTTAATCCCATCATTGGTATTCGTAGTCCAATCTTCCAACCGATCGAAAATGACATTTTCAGGACCTCCCCATTTCGGATCGAATGAAACATTCCAGGGACCTTTCACCTCAGTTAAAACTTCCGTCTCAGCAAAGTTTTTAGCTCCGTCGGATTTATTGACTTTCGCTTGTCCCTCCATGTCAAAAACGATGAAATAACTTTGATATGGTTCAAATTCCAGCAGTATCTGTATGCGTTCATCCTTTATTTCAAAATCAGGAAGTGGGTGTGTTTCGCCAGTCATCGGATCCCATAATTCAGGAGTTCCATTATCTACACGAAAAGTACAGAGAGTGCTTACCGTTGAATCTGCTTTGTTGGATACAAAATAAATATCTCTATTTTCCATCGTGCGATGGGTATATCTTATTGGCCCTGCTGATTCAAAATCGGGCTGAAGGTTCAACTTTTTCAGTAATTCAGCAGTAATATCATAGTTTGGATAAAGTTCCGGAAGAGTAATATTGGAAAGAGTTCCACCCCAATAAATCGAACCTTTTCCATAATGAATTTCTGAAACATCTTTTGGAAAAGTGGAATCGCCCCACATTAATTTCGCTTTTGAAGCTACCTGTTGATCGCATTCCGGGTAATTAACCAAACTGGGCGATTTCTGAGGAGGATTTCCAACAATTGTGGCACCATCTTTTACCAGAGTTTCAATTTTATCAAGCAAGGCAGGTGTCATTGTTCCTATTGCCGGCATTACCAGTATCCGATAAGTTGCACCTCCTGTGAAAACAATTTGTTTGTCTTTAACAAAAGCTGTTTGCAATTGAGATGGCGAACAACCATCAAAATTGTAGCCTTTTCTATCCGGAAGCACTTCATCTTCAGTCATTGCAGAAGATGGGGAACGAAACACATGAGGGGCACCTTCCGGAGTCAGATACAGAATGTCCGCCACTGTCCGGCCTTGTTGCAAAATGTACTGGCAACGTGTAACATAACGATGATATCCATCGGCCATCGACCACCAGGTCTGGCTCCGGTCCCAATGTACACCATAAGGGCCCATCGTCATTCCGGGTTTCAAACTATCATTGAGATATTGGTGCTGAAAGGTATGATATACAAATCGATTTATTCCCGCAGCAAATGCCCAGTCGCCCTGATTTTTCATTGAACCCGGATATTGTCTCCAGGCATCACGTTCGGCAGTAAATGCTTCGGCCGCCACCACCGGTTGTCCATTGACATGTGCAATAGAAGCAGCCTGAATACAACTAAACGATGAGTTGAATCCATAACCTTTACTCCAGAATTCACACATGGGAACATCGGCTACTGCACCCAATTCCATATCAGCGGTTGGGTTCATATCGTAAGGCTCAATTGAAAATCCAAGGTTGTACTTTTGGCCGTACTTTTTAAGATGCATGGCATGATTTTCAATCACCAGTTCCATGCCAGTTTGCCGTAAGTCCCATAAAAAACGTTCGCTTTTTTCCAGACTTTCAACAACTAAACCGGAATAAACCGGATAAAATGGCATCGGATCATATCCCCTTCTTTTTTCGAATTCCTCACGGAAATGAGGAGTCCAATTCTGTGCACCCATTTCCCAGCTATCCATATGGAGCATCTTTAAACCGCCCTGCCTATTTTTGTCAGGAATGCCTGTTTTTTCAAACAGCTTTCCAGTGAAATTTGTCAGATGAGCATTGATGGATGTTGTATCCATTTTATCAGCTTCAAAACCAATACCCGGCATTGGAGCCGGCCGTGTAACTGCCCCGTTGTTCCGGCTTCCCAACCGCATGATCGTCCAGTTTCCTTTGGGGACTTTCCAGTCCAAAGTACCATCAGCTTTTAGAAAACTTGTAATATCAATAATTTTATCTTGTGGAATAGCCGTTCCCTGAATTGGTTCGTCGTATTTTGACAGAGAAGGAAGAAATTGTTTGACTCCTTGTTTTGAGGTATAGGGTTCTCTGTAATAGAGGGCTTTTTCGTCGATATCCTGTATTTTGAAATCGGAGGATGGGGTTGGGAATGCCAGCACAGCAACATCCTCATAATAATCTTCCCAGCGTTTTTTCAGCTCAGGAGTAAAACTACCTTCCCCGAAATACGGTGGTTTTGGAGAAGGTTTCGGTAAAACAATGGGCGCAGTACTGCCACCAGAAATCTGGATACTACCTGACACCAAATGCTGCATCGATTCTTTCCCTGAAACCCAGGGGCCACCACTCCCCGACCAGCCCGGACCAACTCCAAGCGTAATTGCAATACCTAGACGCTCCGCTTCACGAACAGCATGTGTAAATAATTCCTGCCACTGATCACTTAAAAAATCAACCGGCCCCCGGGGAATTCCAACATTAACTTCAAGGAACACCAGATTACCGATACCAACAGCTTTCATCGATTCTAAATCTTTGGTCATAGCTTCCTTCAACATGTTCCCATCCATGAAATACCAGTAAACTCCGGGCCTTGCAGAATCAGGAGGATTGAGAAATGATTTCTTCAATTCAGCATTAGATATCTCTGACTTTTTACTTAAATCCTTTGAACCATTGCATGCATTAAGCAAAAACAATGGGAGTATTGAAAGTGTAATTAATTTTAGTCTCATTTTTTAATCTTGAAAAGTAATGATAGAGTCTTCTTTATTCGTTCAATAATTGTATGCGAATCTCCGATTTATCGGTTTTCGTGTTTACATCAAATTCCAAACTCCCCTCTTGATCGCTTTTTAAGGTTTTAAATGTTTGACCATTGACAATAATAACATATTTATTTTCAGCCTTTAATTGGCATATACAGTAGGTTATTTTTTTCGTGTTTGATGATACAATCTGATTCCAGACATATTCTTTTTCATTCCATTTAATAATTTCAAGAGCAAGATTACCAGATTCACACAGTTGTGCTTTCAGCGAATAAGTATCGTCATTCGAATTAAAATATTCCAGTTCATTATTATCTGCATGGAATCCAAAATCAGTTATTGAACTAAGCTTAAACTGAGGATTAGAAATGGAATAACTGTCTTTATCTAATCCAATTACCAGATTATCTCCCCTGTACTTATAATTAAGTGTTGTACCCGAAAGTTTTTCCGGGATGTGAGGATTTAGGTACATTCGGTTATACATGGGATTAATTCCATAGATTGATTTGTACAGCCCAACGATTGCCAGACTGTTTCCTGAAAGAATGTCATCACCCATTCCATCCTGTTTGAATCTTCCATAGCGCTGGAAGGCTAATCCATCCTTTTCGTATTGATTCAGAATATTTTCAATGTATTTCAAAGCAAGTTCCGGGTTATAAGAAGCATAAGCTTCAACTCCTATTGCTCCCCACGACAGAAAGATGTCTCCATTTTCATAGTTTGCAAATGGGAATTGCCAGTCGTTTCCTTCGCCTTTGGCATACGAGAACATGCACAAAGGCCAGGCAAACAATTTTTCCTTTTGCATTTGTTCCTCAACCTGATCCAAAATGGACTTTTTTCTTGTTTCATCGTCACAAATACCGTAAGCAATAGCCATGAAATTAACGGGTATCACCAGGTTGTTGCCATGAACCGATTGGTCTTTATCAAGCCAATGTACATACCAGCTGTTTTTCTCATCCCAAAAACCTCCATCTTTCGTTGATTTGTTGAAACTGTTTTTCAGCTCTGAGGCATAGTTTGAATAATAGCTTGCTTTTTCAGCATCACCAAGTTGTTTTTCAATATCCGACCATAAAGTGAGCGCATAATAGAGTTTGGCATTTACAAAGGCATTTTCGTATGATGCCCAAATGATATCAATCCAGTCACTTCCTTTTTTCTCTGACTCACTATTGGTCATCATTTCCACCAAATGATTCCCGTTAGAATCTCTTTTTAACATGAATTCCAGTGCCTTTTCACAGGATTCTTTGTGCGTCCTGACCCAGTCTATATCGCCACATTGATTGTACAGTTCCGAAACATTGGTAACAAAATCAGGATTAGAATCAAGTAAATATCCCCATTGTGCTTCATAAAATCCTTTAGACGTTGCTGTTCCGGCCATGGCATCTTCATCGGTATAGGCCCATCTTGCAATCACCCTGCCATCCGGCTGAATGGCATTATCCCGGTAATAATCCAAACATTGCTTGTATCCTTCCGTGTAATTTGGATCGTTTATGGCTATATTTAACTGGCCGATGTACTGCTCGTGCAAACAGATAGGTCCGTATGGCGTGTGCCAACTGTTGCCTCCGAAATGTTTCGCATCAATAACTCCAATTCGTGCTATGGTATTTGCCAGAGCAGTAACCTGCTTTCCATTAATTCCGGCTAAATGTCCGCGGTTATATTCCTTGTTGTAATCGACCCAAGAAAATGTCAGCGATTCAGTATATTTTCCGGCGGATACAGTAAAAGAATCCCAAACGTCTGTATTTCCCCGTACAAACCTTCTTCTTTTAGTGTCAGCATCGTAGCGGTATTTCATCTCACTATCTGACACTGAAACAACATAGACCAATTGATCGTCATTTGAACGTGTAAATTTTGATACAACTTGCTTTCCCTGTGCCGAAGCCGATACCTTTAATCCATTTCCTGAGGTACTGTTCCAGAAAACTGAGGAGCCGGTATGAACTCCGTAGGTGCATAATTTTTCGTTAAAAAGATAAAACCAGGCCAGTCCGCCGTAACCAAGAAACGCACCGTCCCAGGTTTTTATACTTTTAAAGTTAATTGTTGGAAATGAAACTTCTTCAGCAACAAAGGGTTCTGAAACTGTTCGTTCAATATCAAACCTGATATCGGTATCGGTAATCAAAAAAGTCCATACCTCATTAACGGAACCGTTATCTTCACCATATCGAATATTTGAGAGCGTTACCTTGTCTTTTGATGTTTCTATTTTGGGCGAAGATGCCAGCTTACCTGTTGAATAGGTTGTTGTTGCGGTTCGTATCTCAGAAAATATTCCTGATTCATTTGAAAGTACCGATTCACCATTAACTTCCAGATCTGTAACCATGCATTTCAATCCATAATCCAGTGTAATACTGAGTTTACTATTGCCAAATACAATTACATTATCGGCAGTTCGATTCGAAATATTGATTTGACCTGAAGCAGAGTAATTAGTGATAAGTATAAACAGGAAAATCAACTTCAGTAGGGGAAAATTCGTCTTCATAATTGAGTTTTAGTTCTTTTCTAAATATAACTCATTAATTGAGTTATACATTTTGCTTATGTGTTAGTTTTATCAAATGATCGTCCTGCTATTTACTGTAATCTCTCCGGGCAATTATAACGAAAAGGTTTGTTGAACAAAGTACCAGCCCTTTATAATTTGCATGGACTATGGACAACAAAAACCTTTTCATATATTGAATTTATAATTTAATTACTGCAACTGAAAATGGCTTAAGTGTAATAACATTGTCAGATAGCTGTATTTTCGCAGGTGGGTTTTCTCTGGTAATTATATCAACGTAATTAACCCAGGCATCTTTCGAATCTGTAGGTAATTGAACTCGTATTTCTTCATTTCTTTTATTAATCAGAAGAATTTTCCTGCCTTCTTTTGTTGCAAATCCCTGTGCTGCAACTAACGAGCTATTTATACCCGTGCTTACAAGCTTATCCCCAGGCCCAAAATTATCTTTCAGAAGTTTTAGTACCCAATACCTGGCATTCGGATTTCCATTTTCCCAATTCATCATACTTACATCAGGGAATTGAGTTGGGTAACCAACCAATTGCGACTCACCCACAACATCAATTCCAATCTTTGTCAGTTCAAGAAAAATATGTGCATACATGGCTCCCGCCAGATTCCAATAATCATAAGCTATAGGACCCGATACTTCAGGAGAACGAAGAATAACACCTAGCTCGTTAATCATAGTAAAAGTATTGGGAGCAAGACGTTTCCTTATGTTTTCGATGTAACGCACCCTGTCTAAAAATGCATCAGCTTTTTCGAAAAATGTGTATTGATAAAAGTCAAGTGGCTGTCCTTCAAGCGATGGCGAGGAATAATGGTGATATGAAATTCCTTCCAAAGAAATACCTTGCTTGTGGTTTTTGGGATTCAGAAAATATTCAAAATATTCTGGATTAATGGTTTGTGCAAGCGATAAACCTACAAATTTTGTATCCGGAGAAACCTTCTTCATTTCCGTAACAATGGCATCATACATTTTGGTGTAGAGCTTTGGTGAGACTTTATGTTCTAGGTCTGGTTCGTTGAGTACTTCCCAGTATGGGATCTTATAAAAATGACCTGACTTGTGAAATGTACCCAATTCATCGGTAAATCCACCTTTTACATACCAACTCAGGAGCCTTGCAAAGTAGGAAGCTACCTCTTTCATTGTTGAGTCTCTAAGCTGAGTACCCTGATTATAAGTCCAACAGGTTTTATAAGGATCTTCCGGATAAACTACTTCTGACTCGGTCTTCCACATCCATGCCGGTGTTGTGCTGAAATTTATTACCACAGGGTGTCCAGCAGTTGCATTCATGACGGCCTGCATTGTACTATCGAGATAGGCAAAATTCCAAAAGGTTTCTTCTTTTGTAGGTGCATTCAATTCTGCAACAGCCATTTTAGGATAAGGAAACCAGGGAACATATCTTACATAATCGGCTCCCAATTCTTTTAAGGCTTTAAATGTAGCATCATGAATAGGTGAACCGGGCCGAACCATTGGGTTTTCGACCAGTTGTAATGTTGGAGTAGTTTTGGATATTGATATTTGGGTATTCCAGTCGACAGTAACCATATTCTGGGCACTAATATTTAGCCCTGATAACAAAATAAATATGCATATGGTTAAAGTTCGCTTCGAATTTAAAATGATATTTGTTTTCATGTTTAGAAATTGAAAGGTATTTGTTTGATTTCAATAAAATGTTCAGATTAACTGCCAGTCAGCACTGATCAAAAATAAATACATGAATTAATTTTCTGTCATTACAAAACTCAAAACCTGATAGCCCTTGTTTATGTAATACAAAGGCTACCAAGTATATTGATTTAGTTGGTGGGTATCTATTTATACCCCTCGTTTTGAGAAAGAGCTTTATTGATTAAGATTTCATTCGCAGGAATAGGGAATAAAGCTTCATAAGGCTCAAATTTGTAATCACCGGCTGAAAATGGAATTCCTCCCCTGTCTGTTGAAGGATGACTTCTCTCAAAATCTCCATTTGCATTTAAAAACGTTGACAACTCGGTTGGATTCATTGTCCGTTTTAGTTGATACCATCGATCATTCTCAAAGGCCAATTCAATTCTTCTTTCGTGCAATATGGCAGTTCGGAATGAATCTTTATTTAGACCACTTAATGAACTAAGACCAGCTCTGACACGTATTTGATTAAGGTAGCTAATTGCATCTCCGGTTGGTCCACTTTGCTCATTGATAGCTTCTGCAAGCATGAGTAATACATCTGCATACCTTATGACCGGCCAATTATCTCCCTGACGACCTTTTATCGAATAAGAATCGGGATGATAATATTTACTTATAAATGGAACAGAAACCCAATCCCCCTGTAAATTCGTGTATCCCTCTTTTAAAGAAACATCTTTTCGCAGATCGCCTGTTTCATAATCGCCAATTATATCGAGTGTTGGTATATTCCATCCACCACCATTCGTATTGGGAAATTTAACAACTGCTCCGTATGATTCCCTTGGATAAAATGTATCAAGGAATCCGCTCCATTCACCGACCTCGCTGTCGGCTTGAAACTGAACTTCAAAAACAGATTCCGAATTATTTTTCTTGGCAGGATCGAAAACATCAGCGTAATTCGACATTAAATTATAACCCAAAGGGAGAACTTCTTGAAGTGTTGTAACTGCATCACTATACTGTTTCTTTGTAAGATATACTTTCCCAAGCAGTGATAAGGCAGCACCTTTACTAATCCGACCAACATTAGAACTACTTATGGCTGAAGAAACAGGAAGTGACGAAACAGCAAAGGATAAATCACTTTCAATAAGTGTATAAACATCAGCAACAGGAGATCTTGAATACGTGTAAGCCTCTGCCGGGGATTGTATTGGCTCAGTGACAATTATAACATCCCCAAAACCCTGTACTAGTTGAAAGTAAAAATAAGCCCTGAAAAATTTCAGTTGTCCTTCAAAATTTGATCTTTCAGCATCAGTTAAATCTGCCCCTGAAAGTTTCGCTAATGTGGCATTAATATTCCCTAAGCCAGAGTATAATAGATTGTACCAACCTGTAATCCTGTTTGTGGAGGAATTAACCTGCCAGTATTCAATGGCTTCCAAATCCGGACCTTGTCCCCTGTCACCAATATTAAAATGAAGTGTTGTATTGTCAGATACGAACTCTGTGTATATCCACTGGTTACGTATAAGATCCTGCATCTGTGAATACACACCATTAACGGCCTGTTCCACTTGTTTTTCATTCTGATAAAAACTTCCGGCATTAAGTTGGGTTGGATCATATTTATTAAGATAGTCCTTTCCACAAGACACAAATGTCAACCCTAATGCAATGATTACTATTTTGAGAATATATTTCATTTCTGATGGTATTAAGGTTATTAAAATTTAATATTTGCCCCAATTGCTATTGTTCTGGGAACTGGATACGCTTCATCATCCCTTCCAGGACTTCTGCTATCTCCGGTATTAACATCCGGATTATTTCCAGGATATGTTGTGATTAATAGCAGATTATCAGCACTGAAATAAAATCTTGTACCCTTTAATATCTTTGTTACACTAGGCAACGTGTAGCCAATTGTTACAGATTTAACCCAGGCATGACTCGCGTCATAGACATATCGTGAATTCGATTCACGTTCCCACTTCCACGTATTGGAAGTTGCCCCGACTCCATCGCCTGGATTTTCAGCAGAACGCCACCTGTTTACTCCTGATTGTAAAATATTGAAAACCCCGTCCATATTCATAACTGTTTTTTCAATATCTCTCTCAACATCATACTTCATTGCACCAGTCAACAAAATATTCAGATCAAAATTTTTATAATCTGCACCAAGTGTCAAACCCCAATTATACTTCGGCCAAGGATTTCCGATTTCTACCATATCTTGTCTATCATAGGATATTTTTCCATCACCGGTCGCATCCCAATATTTGTAAACCCCGGGAATAGCACCATCCTGTGTGGGGGATGCAGCAATCTCTTCATCTGTATTGAAAATTCCCAATACTTTGAATCCTGTTATCATACCAATTGGTCTACCAACTTTCGAACGATTGTAAACACCATAAAAATCGCCTGTCCATAATTCGTCGTTTTGTCCATCAATTGCAAGTACTTTGTTCCGGTTAAACGAAATATTAAAGTTGCAGCGGAAATTCAGATCCTTAGTAATCTTTGTTTTATAATTAGCAGCCAGCTCAAGTCCTGAATTCTGAACTTTTCCAACATTGGTAAAGCTGGTGGTAAAACCTGTTATTGCGGGAATACTAACAGGTAACAACATATTATTGGTAATCTTCTTGTAATATTCTGCTGTAAAGATCAACTTGTTGTTAAATGCAGACAAATCAAGTCCAAAATCAAGTTGGTTTGACTCTTCCCAACCAATATTATTGTTGACAAAAGAATTTAAAACAACACCCGGAGCATATTTGTCGCCAAGAATATATCCTGAAGAAGACAGGCTTGATGAATTTTTGTACTCACCAATGTCATTGTTCCCTGTGACACCGTAACTTCCACGTAATTTCAGGTCGGTTAACCAGGAGAGTCGAGGCATAAAGGGTTCTTCAGAAATTCTCCAGCCAATTGAAACTGCAGGAAAATCGCCCCATTTGTTGTTTGCACCGAATCTTGAACTTCCTTCACGACGGAATGATGCAGATAATAAATATTTATTATCGTAACTGTAATTTAGTCTGGCAAAATATGCCAGCATACTCCAACTTGTTTCTGTGGAGGATAGATCGGTATTCTCTGCTTGCTGTAAGAAACGGATTTCATCGTTGGGGAATTTTGTTCCGTAACCATACATTTGCCTCCATGTTGATTCCTGTGCACTAAACCCAAGCATACCCTCAACCTGATGTTTATTAATCGTTTTGAAATAGCTTAAAAGCTGATCTTCAGAAGTTGTTATAGTTTCATCATACCATTCTTCAAGGAATGCATCCTGTGGAGGTGGATTGTTAAATCCAAAACCAGCCAAAGTAGAAGGTTTGAAATCATTTCTTCGCGTATTTCCCAAAGATGCATTAAATGACGATTTAAATTTAAAATCCTTTAAAAAGGTTACTTCAATAAACCCATTGGTTGTCAAATTGTTGGAGAAACTTTTTTGCACATATTCATGTAACATTTGCACCGGATTTATACCACCAAAAACACCATCACGACCTCCAATGTAACTATTAAATGTGCCGTCTTCATTGTATACAGGGTCTCTTGGATCTGCCCATAAGGCTTTTCCAACAATGGCATCCCTTCCGTTTGAACCGACAATCTTACCACCTGAACGCGAACCAACCAAATTAATTCCCGTTGTAATGAAATCATTAAATTTGCCGGTTATATTTGCCCTTAAGGTATACCGTTCGAAGTTTGTTTCAATCAAGGCTCCTTGCTGATTTAAATAACCAGCCGAAACAAGTGATTTGATCTTACCCTTTCCTGCGGCCAGCGTAATATTATAATCCTGAAACGATGCATTTTGATTTAGAATTTCATTAAACCAATTGGTTGAATATTTCGTTTGTTCAGGATATCTGATACCAATTGGAACTTCATCTATAGATGGTTCTCTGTGTTCAAAATACCTTTTTTTATCCATCCAGCTTTCCTGAAGAAATGTTGCGAATTCAGTTCCATTCATCATTTTTATCTTTCTGGAATCAGGCAGATTTTGTACTCCATAATTTGCAGTTGCGGTCAATGTCAATTCGTCATCTTTAGCACTTTTTGTGGTAATAAGAACTACTCCATTGGAGCCTCTGGCGCCATAAATAGCTGTCGATGCAGCATCTTTCAATATGGAAATACTTTCGATATCGTTAGGATTTAGGCTCTGACCGATTGATGTGCCCACAGCAAATCCGTCAATTACGTATAGTGGATCGCTACCGGCACCTAATGATCCAACCCCTCTGATTGTTATATTCATTTGCTCGCCAGGAGTACCGGAATTTTGTTTTACAACAACACCGGCAGCTTGTCCCTGTAACATCCGGGAAGCATTAGATACAGGTATATCTCCAAGATCTTTAATGTCAACAATAGAAATAGCTGAAGTTATATCCTTCTTTCTCTGTGTACCATATCCAATTGCAACAACTTCTTCAATTCCAACTGTTTCTTCCTGCATGATAAAATTGATGTTTGTTTTCCCTGCAGTAACAATTTCCTGAGATTTCATCCCTACAAACGTAATTAGCAGTGTTGCATCAGCGGGCACATTTGAAATACTGAAGTTGCCGTTATTATCGGTAATTGTACCAATAGTTGTACCTCTTACCATTACAGTAACTCCAGGTAATGGAATGTTGGAGGAATCGGTAACATTGCCGGAAACGGTTTTTTGTTGCTGACTTGAGATTGGTGAATTTCTGGATGGCGATAATATTATTTGCCTGTCAATAATAGTATAACCGACATCTCCTCTCGAAAAAAGTTTGCTTAGCAACTCTTTGATTTCTGCATTATTGATATCTACAGAATAGTTTTTATCAACATCAATTTCTGATTTATTATAAGCAAAACGGAAATTTGTTTGATCCTCAATTCGTAATAAAATATCTTCAAGCTTCATCTCTTTAACAGAAATTGAGATTTTGGAATTCTGCCCATGAGAATCCCACGCAAATGATTGCATTATAAAAACCAATGATATTACAAGAACTATTCGCATAACCAGAAACATTTTTTTTAAAGCATGAAAACGCCATGCTCCATACTTGTGATTTTTTTTCATAAATTTGAAAATTAGTAATGTTAAAATTCCAATAGACTTTACTGATTCGCGGGACGGCATTTGCAGTGCTTTCCCGCTCTTTTGTCACCATGCTACACCATAGGCTAATTGTTTTTGATTATTATTTTTGTTTTAGAATAAGTGCCATTATCCATAATATTTCTTTTTTCAATCTGATACCTTATAGGAAGTATCATGGTTAAAAGTTTTAATGCATCTTCAAGGTTTTCATCTTCCAGAACTAACCTAACTTTTTGTTTGTCAATTTCTTTTGTTTGCAATTCAAATTCCACATTATAAAACCGTTCAAGCTTAAAGCAGGTTTCTTTTAACGATACATCATTCAGAATTAACTTTCCATCTTTCCATGCCACATAGTCAAAAGCATTGACATGTGATTTTTCAATTGAATTATTTTCTGAATGGTACATTACTCGTTCGTCGGGAAGCATTTCTCCAACTGTCCTGTTTCGCAATTTTAATCTCACACTGCCTTTTTCAAGGACAATTTCACAGGATTTATCTTCGGAATAAGAGGAAACATTAAATTGAGTACCCAGAACCTCAATATTTAAATTGGCTGGAGTTTTAACAATGAATGGTTGTTTTTCGTTATGTGTAACATTAAAAAATGCCAGACCATCCAGATCAACAATACGCTGATCACTTTCAGTAATGTGGTAGATCAATTTGGAGCCATAACCCAGCCAACCAGTTGTCCCGTCGGGAAGTTTGAATTGGTTTCTAAATCCTGTTTGAGAAATAAATTCGATGGTTTGATTACCGGCATTTCCAATTCTATTATTGGATACATAAATCGTAGTTGCTATTACCAATCCAACAATTAATATGGCAGCGATCTTAGAAATTTTCAGGAAAAGACTTTGACTTTTTGAAGTTGAATCATTCTGTTTATTAATGGTATAGTAGAGTTTATAAAATACAGAGTCAAGATCTGGTTGATTATCTGTATCTGGCTCAAAATTCTCCCATTGTTCTTTAAGTACAAGTCTGGTTTCCTCATTTAGAGAACTTTCTTCGAAGTACTTTGCAAGTTTCTTCTGATCAGAAAGACTAAACTTCTGATCAAAGATCTTATCAATATGTTTCCTGTTAATTGCCATTTATTTGATATCCGTTTATAATAATATCAACTGGCATTAAAAACGTACCTCTCTAAACAGAATTATTTTATTCTTTTTTAATCGGCATATTGACCTGTAAACAAATATAAAAGCAAAATGCCTGCTAAATGATTGTTTTCTTTCACTTTGCTAATGATATACTTCTTTGCAATCGACAATTGATTTTTAACAAACTGTTCGCTTATTCCAAGTTTGTCAGCAATTTCATGATTTTTTAACTCTTCCTTGTAACTAAGATTAAAGATTTCCCTTCTTCTACCTGGAAGTATATCAATTATTTTATTGATATGTTGAACAACCACCAAATAATCTGAATGGTCTTCTCCTGTGCTGGAATCAAAAAGATTTTCTTCAGCAAAAATCTGGATATATTTTTCTTCCCTGTTTTTTTTCAAAAACCGTTGACGAATATTATTATAAGCAATTGTAAATAAATATGCTTGAAAGGATGTGTCTGTCTTCAAGGATTGCCTATTTTCCCATATTTTCAGAAAAACCTCATTGAGTAAGTCTTCTGCATCTTCCTTCTCGCGTAAATACTTCAATGAGAATTGATACAGCCTGGTGCCATACTTTTCAAACAACAATTTAAATGCCGCTTTATTTCCTTTCTGAAGTTGGGTTATCAGATCATTATCAATTTTATCAATCATTAAATTCACTTTGATCGGACTTTTGTTAGATTTAAACTAGTTCAAACAGGCAATAAACTTTCAAAAGTAATAGATTTCTTTATTTTCCATATGGTTACGATTAAATCCTGTTAATTTACTTTTGATAGATCAATATATTAGCCTGAGATTCAATTTGGAATAGTTTTTCATCTAATTAAATTCGTTCATTTCTTACACTAATTTTGTATCAGAAATTACATGATTTTGATAATGGGTTATTATACCGTTAATGAATCCATAGAAATACGAAATGGTTGTCCAAGCTGTGATCTATAATGAAAATCTGGTTTTATTTAGTCTATAATTACAATTATTTTGTCAGGACCATCACTTCTTTCGGAGCATCAACATCAGTTTTAACCGTTCCGTCAGCCATTTTCTTATGCTCTATTTTCACCACTCCATAAGGAGTTGGGAAAGTTCCTTTCACCCATTGCAAATCGCCCAGATGTGGTTCAATTTTGATCTTTTTGCTCCCGGGCTCCAGCACGCTTACACCCAGCACATATTGAGTTAACCACGAAGTTGGACCTGATGCCCATCCGTGGCAAAAGCTGTGGCGAAACTGTTTGTAACAATAACCTCCATACGAACGATGAATGTCGACTTTTCCTTCAGGAACTACCTCGTCGATACGGCCTGCATTTTTCATCCAGTCGATGTCGAAATCTTCCCAGAATGTTGTTGCACCTAGGTCGAGCATCGATCCCCAGTATTCACGGATATTGTCAATTGCTCCCTGATAATCGCCTGCCTTAGCTCGGGCTTTCAGCATGTAATATCCATAGAAAGTCGACATCTTATGAACACCATCCTTAGCCAAAACTTCAGTATTGGCTTTTCCAGGAGTAACCAATCCTGAAAGCGAAAGTAAGGCCGCAGCCTGTTTGGAGCCAGCCATAATCGGAACGTGTTTTTTGAGCTTTTCAACCGAAGAGTTGCATAGTTTCGCGGTCTCCGGATCGTCTAAAACTGCACATAATTCAGCTCCTGCCTGAAAAGTCATCACCATCATTGCCTGCAATCCGGCATGAATAGCTTCTTTGTTTTCGCTTGATGGCCAGTCAAGGAAACGCCCACCATCGAGAATTTCTTTTCCGTTTTCGTCAATTTTAGTAGACAGCTGATGCAACAAGGCTACCATATAATCCTTTTGCTGTTTTAAATAGTCCAGATTACCCTGATAATAATACCAGTCGCGCTGGATCAAAATCCACCACATTGAATACGAGCTGATTCCGTTCATCCAGTTGGGTAATGGAGTCAGATCGCGCGCCAGATCGAGACTTTTTGGAACTACCTCGTTGTTGCCGAACACCGAATTGATAGTCATCACTTCCGGGTGCATGTCGCCTACCCAAACCAGACGGTCACGTTTGATACCGTCCCACAGGTAATCCTGCATATTCAGATGGACAGTATAAGCACCGGTCATCCAGATTTGATTAAGCCGCTCATCGTTACAAGTGAACGAACCCAGATAAGGAATGTCGCGGTAAGTATAAGTGGCACTGATTTCCTTGATTTCAATTTTGGTATCCGGATCAACCAAATCGATCCGCACAAAACGGAAACCGGAATTACCTACTTCCAAGCGTCCAAGCCATGGCAGAGCAACGACAAAGTCGCGCATGGCATGGTCGTTGGTTGCGCCATCGACGCCAATATCACTCATTGTTTCGCTCACCGATTCGCCAAAGCGAATGCGGACACGCCCAACCGGATTTTTATTGTTAATGGTCGTTACAATTTCAAGTCCACCCTGAATCTCTCTGCCAAAATCAAGTATTATACCTGGTTGTGATGCTATATCACTTATTAATGTGAGGTATTTCCCCTGATTCAGATCGGCCTGCCCTATTCCGGGTCTCAGGATATTTTCTGAATTTTGCACTTGTTTGCCTGAGGGATCTGATATCCAGACAATACGTTCTGCTGTCTGATATTTCCGGGTCAGGCTGGTAGATCGAACCTGCGAAGCATCCTTCCTGTTAAAAACTGGTGGAAGTTGAGCCATTGCCGGGGTAATCAGCCTAATAAAAATGGCAACAATTAAAAATCGGAATATATTCATTTTATATCATTTTGAATTTACAAAAAGCACCTGAAAAGATTTTTTAATACTGAACACTTGAAATTGTTACTGGTCCAAACAATCCGGAAGGTTGCATTGGGCTGTCGGCCTTATATGGATTTACCGGAGACCAGGTCTGCCTCTGGTTCACTGGCAATTTACTGTCACCAATCAGCCTGTTCACCCAGGTATTCACTATTTCAATCTTTAGTTCATTTACACCGGCTTTTAGCAATTTGGTAATGTCAAGCCGATATGGAGTTGTCCATAATCCACCGGCATAGGTGCCGTTTATTGTGACTTTGGCCATTGCTGTAAAACTGCCCAAATCGATCACAACACTTTTACCTTCAGAAATTTGATTCAGATTGAATTTGCAGGTGTAAAAAGCTGTTCCTGAATAGTACTTGATAAGGTTATTAGCTGAAGTAGTCCAGTCCTGAAGAGTTTCAAAAAGCACAGGTTGTTCAGGTCCACGTTGCTGCGGATCAAACTGAACGGTCCATGGGCCCTTCAAATCAACCAAAAGAGCTGGTTCAGGATAGTTGACTTCCACTCCGCTGACAGATGCCTTGCCAACCTGTTCGCGGAAAACCACAAAAACACTTTCGTAAGGAGCCAATTTCAACGGAACAGTTGTGATATTCTCATTCTGGTTATAAGCCGTTAGTTTACGTATGTTACCCGTTGCAGCTTCCCAAAGTTCGGGTTGCATTCCTTTTACCCTGAATTCAGGAATGACAATTTTAGTTTCGGAAGTTTGGTTGGTCACAAAATAAATTTCTCCGTTTCCAAGCGTCCGGTGACCGTAATGAATGGTTCGGTCTTCCGGCAATTTGCAGTCGGGAACACAGTTTATCAGTGCAAAAGCTTCTTCCATGCTCATGCCGTTCATAATCATTCCTTTTCCAAATTTCCGTGATTTTACTTTCACGCCATCCACATCGCCCCAAAGTTCTTTTGCCATTTGCTGAACTTGTTGATCGGCTTCCGGTTGGTTCTGCAAACTGGGAGATCGTTTGGGAGCAGGCCCAAGAATAACCGCACCATCATTAACCAACTGCTTGATTTTTGCCAGCAATTCAGGACGCATGGTCTCAAGTTTTGGTAAAACCATCACCCGATATTGTGTGCCGTGCGGTAAGGTAATCAGGCCATCTTTTACAGTCATGTATTTCTCAATCACCTCGGCATTCATATAGTCGAACTGGTAACCAACAGGAAGAGCCGGATCGGTGATTCCTGTCATTTTCGGTGCATCTTCTCCAATAAAATAAGCTACATCAGCAACGTTCAATCCCTGCTGAAGCATATAATTTGTCCGTTTCAGGTATTGGGTATAAACATCCATTTGCGAAAACCAGGTGTTTTTCCGGTTAAACTCGTTCCCAAACCAGGCATTCATTCCCGGATTCTTGTCTTCGTATGGCTGAGTAATGTAAACGTGTAACAATGTATTGTTAATTCCCTCAGCAAAAAAGCGGTCGCCCCGTTGTTTAATCGTTCCCGGGTAACGGCTGAATGGACTGCCAGAACATGTGTTTGACTCAGCCGAGATCTTTGTTTTTCCGTAGATGTGACCGCAGGAAGTAGCTGCACGATTTTCAATATCGCCCAATTCGCCTTCGCTCCAGAATTCACCCCCAATTTCATCCGACTGTCCGCCATACATCAGGAACTCGCTCGGGAAACCCCAATGTCCATAACATTCAAGCCAGGTGGTCAATCCATTTTTGTGGCTCACATCTCTGAGTCCACCGACATAATCGTATGCCACTTTATCAGCTACCATCCGGCGCATATCCCATAAAAAGCGATCCGATGCCTGTTCGCTGTTTACAACCATTCCTTTGTACACCGGAAGGTAAGGAATAGCATCGTAGCCGTATCGCTGTTTAAATTCAGAGAGAAAGTCATCGGTAAAATTCTGGCCACCGGTTTCATAACTATCCTGAACTACCACTTTGAAGCATTTTCGGTCAGCTTCGGGAATACGCCTCAGTATTTCACCCATGTGTCCGTCAAAATGCATGGCTACATGTTCTTTGCTCATCTTATCCACTTCGTAACCTGTAGCTTCGGGTGATGCCGGGGCATTCGTTGTTCCGGTTGGTGTCATTCCGGTGCGAAGGATAACCCATTCGCCTTCCGGAACATCCCATGTTAAAGTACCGTCGGCTGACAGATGTTGTGAAATGTCGATCACTTTGGAACCATCAATCACTGTGGATGGATCGTTCGGTTCGGGTTGTTGTTCCCATTGATATTCTTTCCAGTAAGGCAGTGGAGTTGGGTGCATTTTGGCCAGTGTTTTTTCGCTGTAACGTTCAACCCCGGGCGATGCTGCCAATGCAACTTCAACCAAACCATTGTTGGGATTGGCATTTGCAATGATCAGGCGAAAACTTGTGGCTGTGGTGGCCGGAAAAGATACCACCACCGGAGCATACGGTTCAAACCCAACATTGAGTGCCGGATTGGAGCGGTTAATCTGAAATTCGGAAAGGGTGCGGTATTCACCATTGTGTTCCTTAACCTGAAGAATGGCACTTGCATTCATCGGCTGCTCGGTAGAACGAACAGAAATACTTCGCGCAGTAAATGGGGAGTTGGCTTGTAAATCAACTACAAATTCGCTACCTGCGGGAAAACTGATGCCGGTTTTATTGTCACCATCCACAATTTTAGCCAACCCGGCAACACTTGGCGACGAAGTTATTTTTCCATTTTTAGCATTCAGTACAAGTTGATCATCTTTAGGAGCAGGGTAAGCAATAACTTTAACATCCTGAAAAATATCTATCGGCTTTTCCAGTTTTTGCCTGAACTTCATCGGACCTTTCACGTGCAGTTCCGAAGCCATCAGGTAACGCATGGCAGCGTCAGCTTTTACCCAGGGTCCACCAGACTGGCTCCATCCCGGTGAGTTAAAAATTCCGATTTCGATGTTCAGTTCAGTTGCTGTTTTCAGAGCTATATGGAGAATATCCCACCATTCTTCACTCAACATTTTTACTTTTCCATAAGGAATATCGGTTAACCCAATATTTCCGATAAATGCCCGGTTAATTCCGGCTTGCTTCATCGCGTGAAGATCAGCAATTACTCCTGCCTTAGAAATATTGTCTGAGATCCAGTACCAGTACACACTGGTTTGTATGGAATCTGGTGGAGTAATAAAGCCGGATTCGAGTGCTCCGTCAGATGTCTGTTTTGTATTGTTCACACACGCTACAAAAAATATTGCCGCCAGAATGCTAGCTATGAGCACTGTTCGTCTTTTCATCGTTATTGGTTTATTGTTTAATTCGTTTATGTTCAATTAATCTGAATCAAGCTTGAAGGAAGTTGGTATCTTAAACCTAAAATACCATCCCAAATCCGATATTATTTGAAAATCAAAGCTTATTCAATTCATTCAAATTTTATTGCTGTGCCGTAAATTCGTATTTTCCAGATTTAAGTTCATATATCGATTTCCCATTTTCGTACTTGATAAAAGTGATTCCTTTTGTTTTATCGATGGTTTTTCCACTCTCTTTAACGGTTTGCGCTGAACTTGCAGGAAGATATAACGTGGCAGTTGTATTGGCCGGAACTGTTGCCGAATAGGTCAGAACATCTTTGTCAAGCTTCCATCTGCTGTTAATCTGGCCATATTGTGAGACATAGTAACCCTTTGCATAAGTCATCTGCCCGGTAGGATCAGGTTCAGGCTGTAATATGAATCTTTTGAACCCAGGCTCATCGCGCTGTATCCCAAGCGAATAAGCCATCATCCACTGACCCACTGCTCCAAATGAATAATGATTAAAAGAGTTCATGCCATTATTGCCTCCGAAACCTTTTTCTACGGTGTAACCATTAAGTCGTTCCCAAATTGTGGTGGCTCCCTGATCAATTGAGTATAACCACGATGGATAGGCATTATTTTGCAATATCTTATAAGCCAAATCACTGCAACCGTTTTCCGAAAGTGCGATACTGATCCAGGCTGTACCGATAAAACCTGTCATAAGAGAATATGCCGGCCGAACGACACCTTCATCATCTTTGTTTTCACGCTCAACAGTTTGAGCCAAATTTTTGACCATATACGGGATATTTTCATCACTGAATATTCCCATAGCCAGACCAACCGCATAGGAAGTTTGTGTGTCAGCCAGCTTAAATTCGGCAGGTGTTGATGGCGCTCCAAATAAGCCTCTTCCCCCAATCAAACCGATGGTTTTCTTATCTGCGTTAACAAACGTTTTATTGAAAAAAGCTTTGTTCTTTTCATACATACTTTTATATTTTCCGGCATCACTGCTTTTGCCCAATATTCCGGCTACTTTTTCCATAATCCCAAGATCATAAGTATGATACGCTGACGTCAGGAAGGCTGTCCCAAGCTGATTGTTTTGAGGCCCCAACCAGTCGCCTAATTGTCCGTCGGAACTAATACCTGTTTTGGCATTAATTGCAGTTTCCAGATAGTTCATGTATGAAACCATAGCCGGATAATGCTTTTCCAATAAGCCTAAGTCTTTATATTGAAGGTAATCTTCCCAGGGAACAACAATACCTGCACTTCCCCATAAAACACCTCCAAAGCCTCCGCCTACCGGTGCAACATCAGTAAAACGGCCTGCAGGTGATTGGACATCGCGCATGGCATACATATGGCGTGTCAGAAACTGGTCAACATTTGACAAATAGGTAGCAGTGTGTGAGAAAACACTTATGTCGCCTGACCAACCCATTCGTTCGTTGCGCTGTGGACAGTCTGTTGGGATAGTAAGAAAATTGTCGATATTCGACCAAACCAGGTTCGACCAAAGCTGATTAACTTTAGGATTGGAAGTTTCATATCCGGCAGTAAGTTCCAATATAGAACTGATTGCAATCCCTTTAACTGACTCCAATGGCAATGGTTCATCGATTCCCGTGATTTCGATATATTGATATCCGCGGGAAGTAAAATGTGGCTGGAATATCTGTTGTCCATCTTTCATGGTATAAATATCCTGACACAAGGCAGCCCTGTAGTTTTCAGTCATAAGTGTTCCAACATTCTTACCTGATGCCTTTTGGTCGGGATACATCATTTCAGAAAACCGCAAGGTGATTTTTCGTCCTGCCTTTCCATCTTTAAAGGTGATATTTGGAACACCGACAAAGTTTTGCCCCATATTGTAAACATAGACTCCTTTACGTACTTCCTTCATACTTTGGGCAGTGAGCGTTTTATATATCCCTGCATTATTACCAATCTGGCCAATTAATGCTAAATCGTCGTAGTTAAAATTACTGACCGAGCCATCACGTTCTTTGGAACTACCTGAGAAAGCGGTACCTTCCAAGGGAACTTCAACGGCATTTTTCCATCCGCTATCATCAAATGAAGAGGTACTCCAACCGCTAATATTTGTTTCAACAGTTGCATCATAAACTTCTCCCATATCAAGACTGCTATAGATAATAGGGCCTTTATTATAATATTTCCATTTATTGCTGTTAGTCGTAATGATTTCTGAAGAACCATCATCATATGTAATTACCAGTTTAGCAAGCAACGACTGTCTGTCGCCAAAGTGGTTCCAGATAGAACCAAAACTCAGCAGACCACTCCACCAACCTTCACCTAACATTGCTCCGATTGCATTTTTACCGGTTTTTAGCAAGCTTGTAACATCGTAAGTCTGATAAAAATGTGTTTTATTGTATTGTGACAGACCAGGATTGTAATAATCATCTCCGACTCTTGAACCATTCATATAGATTTCGTAGATCCCACGGGCCGTAACATATAAACGTGCTGCTTGTATTTCTTTATTACCAGTTTCAAATTCTGTACGCAACATCGGTGTTGAGTTTTTACCTGGATCTGAGACCACGAAGGCACCTTTTGTGCCACCGGCAACTACGTACTTTCCATCAGCTATTGTGAGTCCCGAATTTACATCTGTTACAAATGAAGAATAAATTCCCTTATAAGCAGAACTAGCCAGATCTTCCTCAAACAAGATATTATTAGGAAACCGGTTATTACAGACTTCAACATCAGAAAAAGTAGCGTTTTGACCTGCATCAACTGAAAATCCAATATCACATAGCATACCAAAGGAAACAACATCACCACCAGAGCCCATTGTATTCAGGTTTACAGATGCTCCTCCTCCAACGCGTTCCATAACTTCCGGAGGAACTCCCGGAGGCGGTATCTGTTTTTCTGGGGCATTAGGAGCATCTATAAATGAAGTATTTCCATCTAAAGTAATGTTGATTCGCCCAAAAATGCTTTTAATCTGAATAATGTGTCCGTCATTTTTGTTATTGCTGTTTATTAATTTCGTAGCAATAGCAAAACTTTGAATGGGTTTTTCTGGCGAATCTGTATCCTTGTAACCTACTCGGTAAACATTGATTTTCGCTTTGCCATTTTCGGTTCCATCAACTGCCGAGATATCCAGCTCAAGCTTAATATAACTTTCGTTTTTCTTTTTTTCAACCTGAAAAATATTTTTGTTCTTATCCATCAACCTGGTGTCATTGGCACCATATATGAATCCGGCATGAGTACTTCCCTCTCCGATAGCCAGCATATATTTAAAGTCAAATATTTCCAGGTAGTGAGAGTAAAAAACCAGATCCTCTGATCCACCACCGATCCATTTGGCACCACTCCATGCAGTCAACATCGGATCAGGATTCATCAAACCGGTCTCAAACCATGAAGTTCCGGATGAACTTGCCCCTTTTTGATCCCAAACGGTTACCGTCCAGTTGTATTTCGAAGTTGCTTTTAACGGAACACCGTCATACAAAATTCCTAGTGAAATATCTTTTACAATCTTTTTTGAATCCCATACAAGTTTGCCTTCCGGGTCATTTACCACAATCTGGTAGGCTGTCTGATAGTAATTCCGTTCACCGACAGGTGCTGTCATCTGCCAGCTAAAGCGTGGTGTCTTTACATCAATGCCGATAGGTGTTTGGGTGTATTCAACCTTAAGGTTTTCAATGACTGTTGCCGAATTGGCGATCATAAAAGTAAATAATAGAATAATTGAAGTGACCAGTGTCCTGAAACAAATTGATTTAAGTACTTTATTCATTGCTATTTATATTAAAATAGATTTATAAATTTCTTTTATGAGTCCAAATAAGGATTCGCCTAAAGTTATGAAAACATTTATTTAACTTCTATACTGTATCAGAACACGGCACCTCACCAAATAAGCAATTTGTAGATAAAACCGGGTGATTTGTCATTCAGTATCATAACAGCAAACTTATCTTTCAAATAGAATAATGAGTATATTTTATTCTACATGAAAGACAAGTTTATCTCAAACTATTCTACAGATTTTCAACCCTCTATATTGTATTAATATCTTACGGATTTAATCCGACAGAAGGGTAACGGAACACATAATCTCCTGAACCTAGTTCCATCTTTACTCCACTTGTGGATTGCTGTATTCCACGTTTCAATTCAGTACTCAAAGGCTGTGAATTAACGGTTATCAGTTCTTCTTTTGCTTGTGGCAAAGCAACTGTTGCAGTTGTATTTGCAGGAATAGTAACTTCATAAACGAAATCATTTCCTTCTAGTTTCCATGCTGATTTGATTTTGCCGTACAACGATTCAAATTCAGCATTGGCATTGGTCAAACCTCCTCCCACATGTGGTGCCAGTAGAATGTGTTTGTAGCCAGGATGTTCAGGATCGATGTTTATACCGGCCACATACTGGTAAAGCCACTCACCAATCGCGCCATAAGCATAATGGTTGAAACTGTTCATGCCCACATCCTGAAACGATCCGTCGGGTTTCTGACCGTCCCAGCGTTCCCATATTGTGGTTGCACCCTGGGTTACCGGATACAGCCATGATGGATATTCCTTGCGGTTCAGCAGCATAAAGGCCAAATCGTCGTATCCATGTGCCGAAAGCGTTTTGCAAAGAAGTGGCGTACCAACAAAACCTGTTGTCAGGTGACCCATCTTTTTCAAATCATCTGCCAGGTATTTTGCAGCTTTCGGAATTAAATCTTCAGGAAGCAGATCGAAAGCCAATGCCAGCGAATAAGCGGTTTGTGTATTTGAAACCAAACGTCCGGCAGGTGTTACAAACTCCTTCTGAAAGGCCTTTTTAATATCTTGGGATAGTTGGGCATATTTTTTAGCATCGTCGTTATTCCCGATAATGGCAGCAATTTTGGCAAGCAATCCGGAGGAATAAGAATAATATGCGGTAGCAATCAAGTCTTTTTCGGTAGTTGCCCCGGTGTAGTCTGACCGGTTGGTAGCAAAAGCCAGCCAGTCACCAAAATGAACATCTCCAGTCCATAAATTGTCCTCTCCCGCTCTGCTTTTCATGTATTCCACCCAACCTTTCATGCTTGGATACTGAACTTCAAGAATCCGTTTATCTCCGTAACTCAGGTAAGTCGTCCAGGGCACAATAACCGAAGCATCGGCCCAGGCAGTCGATCCACCTTCGCCTTTTGATAATACATCTGGAATAACATGTGGAACCAATCCATTGGAATACTGGTCAGCAGCTAAATCGCGCATCCATTTGGTATAGAATGGAGCTACGTCGAAATTAAAAGCGGCAGTCATGCTGAAAACCTGTGCATCGCCAGTCCAGCCCAAACGTTCGTCACGTTGCGGGCAGTCGGTCGGAACATCCAGAAAATTACCTTTTTGTCCCCATTGTATATTGTGCTGAAGTTGGTTGATCATCGGATCGGAACACGAAAACGAACCGGTTGGTGTCATGTCTGAATAGATTACCACACCGGTAACCTGATCGAGCGAAGGCTGAGCTGAAAGTCCTTCGAGTTTCAGAAAACGAAAACCGTGAAAGGTAAAATGAGGTTCGAACACTTCTTCGCCTTCTCCTTTCAAAATATAAACATCGGTTGATTTGGCCTTGCGCAGATTGTCGGTATAGAAATTACCGTCCTTGTCCAAAACTTCAGCAAACTTTAAAGTTATTTGGTCGCCTTTTTTGCCATTTACCTTCAGTTTCACCCAACCAACCATATTCTGGCCCATGTCAAAAACAGTTTCGCCTTTCGGTGTTGTCAAGATTTTTATCGGTTTGATCTCCTGGATAGCTTTCACTACTTCACCCTGAGGTGCAATCAGTATTTTTTTTGAATGGTCGAGAATCGATAATTTTTCCCATTTGCTGTCATCGAATCCCGGTTTTGACCAACCCACAATTTCTTTTCGGGCATCATAAGTTTCGCCGTTATAAATATCAGAATAAAGAATAGGGCCGGTAGTCATTTTCCAACTGTTATCAGAAAGAATGGTTTCGCTGGTTCCATCAGCATAGTTAATCTGAAGCTGGCATAAAAGAGCTATTTTATCACCATAGTAGTTATTACCACCCCATGCAATATTTCCCCGATACCAGCCATCACCAAGAATAGCTCCAATAGTGTTCTTTGCTTTTAGTAGTGAAGTCACATCGTATGTCTGGTACTGAATGCGGTTCTTATAACTGGTCCATCCGGGTGTAAATAAATCGGTACTTACTTTTTGACCATTCAGGAACAATTCATAAAGCCCCAAAGCTGAGACATAAACACGGGCCGAAGAAATTTTCTTTTCGGATGAGAAATCTTTTCTTAAATACGGACTTGGTCTCGAATCTTTAAGGTCAGGTTCCGAGGTAGGTGTTATCCATGAAGCCTTCCACAAATCAGCATCCAGAATTCCCATTTCCCACGATGCAGGTTCACTCCATGCAGTGGCTTTATTTTCATTGTCCCAAACGCGAACTTGCCAGTTGAGGTGTTGCATCGATTTTAATGCCGGACCTTCATAAACAATATCGACTGATTGAGCAGAGTTCACTTTGCCCGAAGTCCAGACCAGTTTGCCTTTTGCTGTTTGGTCGGTTACTTTAATTTCATAGGCTGTCTGCATCACATCGTTTCCTGATGAAACCAATTTCCAGCTTAGTCGTGGTTGAACAACATCAATCCCTATTGGATTTGTTTTGTATTCACAAACGAGCTGCTTTACTGCATTTTTCGTGACAGCAGTAACAGATAAAGCACTGAATAGCAACATTAAAATTGTAATACTCAGGTAATAATTGTTTTTTTTCATGTATTGATTATTTGTTGATTTTATTCATTTTTCATTTTGAACAATCTCAAGATAAATGTCAATTGATATTTGTCTTGAGATTGTTTTCTTACTTCGGGAATAACTCCGATATTATATTAGTTTTCAAATACAGTATTGAGTACAGTAACTAATTTGCGGATAGACTTAAAAGCGTTACTGGTCCCAATAATCCTGATTCTTTTAATGGTGAATTGGCCTGATAGAATTGCATCGTAGTGTAGGTTATTTTATTGGTAACACCGGCTTGCTGATCACCTATCAACCGGTTTACCCAAAGGTCAGTCACTTTCACTTCAAAAGCGTTTTCACCCTGTTTTAAAGCTTCAGTTACATTCACCCTGAATGGTGTTTTCCAAACTATTCCCAACGATTTGCCATTAACTATTACCTCTGCGAGTTTTTTTACAGAGCCAAGGTCAAGCCAGATTTGCAAACCTTCTTTAAACCAGTCGGCAGGAGCATCAATCGTTTTTGTATAGCTTCCCGTTCCTGAAAAATATTTTACTCCAGGGTCGGTGTTTTCACTCCATGAAGCTAGCTGATCGAGTACGATTTGTGCAGGTGCTCCACGATGTGGCTGGAAACTCACATTCCATGCTCCATCAATAGAAGCCAATTGTGTTTCTACCAGTTGTTCCAATTTTAGAGATGAAGATTTAGCCTCTTTACGAAAAACAACGAAAATCGCATCGCTTGGTTTCAGGTTCAATGGTACAGTTGTGCGTCCGTTTGCAATGGTATAAGATGCCTGTTTAATCTCACCAGTTTCCGGATTCCATATTTCGGCAGTTTTTCCTTCGACACGAAAGGTTGCTTCAAGGTTTTCTGTATTAGTATTTCGGTTATTCACCCAATAGATATCGGTATCATCCAACTTCCGGTGAACGAACATCAATTTTGTAGAATTCTGAGGTTTGGTATACTCAAAATCAGGTATAACCTTTAAAGAAGAAAGAATTTCAGCAATCGTCTTTCCGGAAAAAACTTTTCCTTTGCCTACATTGTTTTCCCCTTTTTCGTTTGCCCAAAGTTCTTCGACTATAGTTTTAAATTCATTCTGATCATCGCTCAAAGTAGGAGTACCAAACGGTTCATCACCAACTACAATGGCTCCACTTTTTACCATTTGGCTAATCTTGCGTAAAACAGGCAACGACATATATCTGGCATTGGTATCAAGAGCAAGTAAACGATAGCTCATTCCACTTGGGGTTATTAGCTCTCCTTTTTTATTTACTGAAAGGATATTTACAACAATGTCGGCATTTACGAAGTCGTAATTATAGCTCGCTGGAACATCGGGTAATTTATCTCCAAAAAGAGCAGTGATGTTATCGTCTTCGCCATAGAAATAGGCCACATCAGCAATAAATTTTCCCTGCTGAAGCATATAAGAACTGCGTGCAAGATAGGTTGTCCAAGGCTTTGCCTGTTCCGCCCAGGTCTCATGCCTGGTGAACCATTGACCGAATGGCCCAAGGCCAAGGCCCGGAATTTTATCATTTACCGGTTGGTGTACCGATGTATGGATCACAAAACGGTTCAAGCCATTGGCAAGTTCCATATCGGCAGTTGGCTTCAATGTCTCCGGAGACCAGGCCCAGGCCGATCCAATAGCAGTCATTGATTCGGCAGCAACAAGGTTTTGCCCGTAAATATGAGCAACTGAGGCTGATTCGCGGACATCGGCTTTATAGCTTGTTGCAACTTCTGTTCCCCCATCAAACCCTCCAGGTGTCCAGGTTGCACTCATTGGAACATCTGCTTTGCTCTTTACCTCCATGCCATCGGCAATAAATGCACGACCAGATTCGTGAGACTCAGTATAGCGGCCCATACCACGCTCATGAAGCAGCATAGTCATTTGGTTATAATGGTTTTTAGTTACAAGATCACTTAATGTACTGCGGAAATCCCAAAGAAATTGATCACTTGCCATGGCGCTTTCAACCACATGGCCTGAAAGAACTGGTAGCCATGGAAGCATATCGTAACCGCGCATATTTTTGAAATCGGTCATTAAACTGTCTGTCCAGTTCTGAGCACCTGCTTCCCAGCTGTCAGTAATGATGTATTGAAGACCTTTCTTGCCCATCATTCCGCCGGTTGCATCTTTATACTGATCAAGATAATTCGTTAGATATGCTTTAACATGACCGGCATTAAGTTTATCCACCTCCAGTCCGGTAGCTTCAGGTGAAGCAGGATGGTTTGTTATTCCAAGCAGAGAATAACCAAGTCGCATCACGATCCAGTTACCAGCCGGAGGCGTCCAGTCAAGTGTACCATCTGCACCCATTTTTGAGGTAAGATCAATCAAGCCTGATTTCGGAATACTTGCAGATACATTCAGAGTTGCCTTATCGTATAATTTAGCGGTTGCTGAAAATGCAGCCTTTTCTTCGAAGCGGTTTACCCGGGCACCGGTATAAAGCACTAGTTCAGCAATCTTGGTTCCTGTTGGAACAGGCGGTCCGCTTTTCCCTCCCAAACCAAGTGAAGCTAAAATATTTGGTGGTGGTGGAACGTTTTCAAATGCAAAACGAAAATATTTAGCAGTAACCGGGGCAAACGTTATCGTACTTTGTAGAACATTACTAACAGGAATACCAAGAATAGTGCGGAATGATTTACCATCGTCACTTGCTTCTAAAAATCGGGTATTATGAGATTCACCCCTTGAAAACATACCTAAAGCGCCCCCACCAACAATTGAAAGAGACTGAATTGTTTCAGGCTTGGTAAATTCAAATTGCACCCAGGCATTTTGTCCTTCGGGAGCAGATGGTAATAGGATGGACTTTTGTAAATCTCCATCAGTGAGGGTTTCAAGATCAAATTTACCACCACTTGAAGTTACTTTTGGATTGAGTTCTGCCATAGAGAAATCATTCTCCGGCACCGGAAAAGCTACAACCGAAATATCGCTATAAAACTCAGAGGTTGGATGGGTATCTGATAATGCGTCTAATTCATCGTTAAGTTTCACATTTTGGAACCTGCCAGTAGTTTGAGGCGGATTTGGAAGTTTGCCAGTAAAATGTTCCCCACCTTTCAGACGGATCTCACTCCAAACATACTTTTTCATCGCCTGTGCAGGCGTTACCCATGGACCTCCACTTTCGCTCCATCCGGGCGAACCTGCGATGGCCATCTCAAGACCTAACGAGTCAGCCAGTTTCGTTGTGAAAAGAAAAGCATCTTTCCATTCCGGTGTCATATAAACCAGTCTTTTCTCAACAATCTGAGGAGTATTAAACGCCGCGTCGAAATTCTGGAACCCTCCAATACCCACCCGGTTCATCCATTCCAGATCGGCACGAATCCCTTCTTTGGTAACATTTCCATTCATCCAGTGCCACCAGACCCGCGGCTTGGCACTTTCAGGAGGATTAATAAATCCGGATTCAAGGTCGACTGATGTATTTGCTGATGGCCCCTTACACCCTTCGATAACCGCACCTGATAAAAGTAACACTACGGCAAAAA
This sequence comes from Prolixibacteraceae bacterium, assembly GCA_041736275.1. Classification (GTDB taxonomy): domain Bacteria; phylum Bacteroidota; class Bacteroidia; order Bacteroidales; family Prolixibacteraceae; genus Aquipluma. The sequence continues at coordinate 11,311 of JBGSUC010000045.1, read as the reverse complement.
ACAAAGATAGATTAACTTTATTCTTTAGTTGATTTTTCATAATTACTTTAGGTTTTATTTATAACACCATAATCTTAAATTGAGAATTATATGAAATAAATGGATGAATGTTTAGTTTATATATCTGGAATAATAAAGGTTATATTTTTGGATACCTCAACTTTTGATACTGTTTTCCAGAACCAGCCTCCGTCCGGATTTAAATGCGTTTTCAGTATTGTATTATGAGCTTGGAATAGCAAGCCAGAAAGAAGAAAATACTATCAGTTTCATCTTTTTACAGGGTATAATTAATCTTGTATTTTCCACTTTTCAATCCTACAATCTCGGGTTTTTCTCCTGAAAGATTATATTCACTACCATTCATGTTATATTTTGTTATTCCTTCCGGAATAACAACTCCTGCTTCGATACCAACCGGGATTTCAACATCCAGTTCCATTGCTTTTTCCTTCAATTCCCAGTTAACGGCAAGAATTCCGTATGGTGTTTCTTTAAATGTTTTGGCCCAGGTAATACCTTGAGGAATCTGTGGCTGAATAAGTACCTTTTTATACGCCGGAACAGTTTCGTCAATGCGGATGCCGCCCAAAGCCTGATAAAACCACGAACCAATTCCGTTATAGCAATTATGAATCCTGCTACGATCCCCATTCCAATGTTCCCAGGTAGTTGTGGCACCATTTTCAATCATATATAAATAACCCGGGTAATCTTTCTTTTTCAACATGGAATACATAAGGTCGACTTCTTGATTTTTGACCGCCCATTCTGTCAAAATGGGAATTCCTACCAAACCACAGGCTAAATGCCCGGACCTGTTATTTTCAGTTTCGTTGTACAGACTTTGTGTAACTGCACTGGTCAGTTCTTTCGGTACAACACCAGCCAGCATTGGGTATGTCAAGTCAGTCTGAGTTCCAGTGGCATAACTGTTTATTGCAGAATCAAAAAATCGTTGATGTATCTGTTCCTTTATTTCCGAATTTTTCTGAGTATAAAGATCGACATCATCTTTTTTCCCTAGAACCTGTGCAATCTTCTGCATGTTGTCATAACAAACAACAACAAAACAATTGTTGACCAAATCAACCGACGCTTCAGCCATCTGATCAATTCCTGTCGGTGTGGCCCAGTCGCCAAGGTACCAACCACGATAATCGGTATCCGGCCAGCGTTTCAGCAAACCGTCGACAGTATATTTATCTACATAGGTCAACCATTTTTGCATGACCGGGTAATATTTTTCTAGAATTGCTTTATCGCCATAATTCAGGTAGGTTTTCCACGAAGCTGTAATAATGAAACCGCACCAGTAAGGGCCTCCACCGGCCGAATAGGGATTGGGAGCCGTATGAGGCATACCGCCATCTTCACGGATACAATCGGCCCAGGCTTGCAACCAGTTTACATACATTGGATTCAGGTTGAACATGGTTTGGGCCGTTTCTGTTGAGGCATTACCATCGCCACCATAGCCCAAGCGTTCAATTGTCGGACAATCGACCAAATCGCCACCGATACTGAGACAGCGCAGGGTATAAAAAATCATATCATGAATCTGATTCAACTCCGGATCAGAACACTTGAACCCGGAAGCCAGCTCATAGCCCGTATGAATCAGGTATGATTTGATGGATTCAGCTGTTGGTGCTTCTTCTAAGTTTGAAATCCGGATATAACGGAATCCATGGTAATTGAATTTATTTTTGAATATTTCAATCCCTTCTCCGGAAGCAATATATCGGTCCATTTGCTTTTGATCGACAAACTTTCCGTTTACATCCAGATGATCGGAATATTCAAGCACAATTTCTTGTGATTTTTGGAGTTTTCTGAAATTTATTTCAGTCCACCCGGTGATGCTTTTCCCAAGATCAATCAGGAAAGTGTCTTTGCCAAATGACTTTATTTCTATAGGTTTTAGCGTTTCTGTAATCCGATTTTGTTCCACCATTTGTGGACTAACTTCATGGTCAGGAACCGAAACCACCGAAACCGGACTCCAACTTCTTTCTGAAGTATCTACCATCGAAAAGTCAGTTTTTGCCAATGTACCGTCTACTATTTCGCCACCAAAACGATGAGGACGCCAATCGCCGTGACGGTTGTAACTGCTCTTTCGGCCCATCCAATCAGCTCCAGTTGCAAGTATGATTTCTCTTTTATTGTCAGACAGCCTTTCCATCTGGACTTTCACTAACGGACCATTGCTCACTACTCCGGGCAAACCATCTGTATACCAACCGCTTCCAAGCCAAAGTACAAGATCATTCCTTCCCTTCTTCACCATAGATGAAACATCGTAGGTAATCGTCCACGAGCGTTTATTAAACTGAGAAACGGCCGGAGAAAGAACTCCATCTCCTACTTTTTTGCCATTCATATATACTTCGTGGTAACCCAGCGAATTTACATGTAAAAGCAATTTATCATTAGTATCAATTAAATTGAATGATTTTTTCAATTGAGGACACTCAGAGTAACCGGCATCTGTCCGGAAATCAATGTACGAAGCTTTCCAGTCGTCTTTATTTAATAAACCAATAGTGAATTCGGCTACTTGACTCCATGGTGAAACATTCCCATCTTTATCCCATACCCTTACTTTCCAGTAAGCAGCTAATCCGGATTTAAGTGTTTTTCCCTGATAGGAGACCAGAATACTGGCTGAAGATTCAATCTTACCGGAACTCCACAAATCGGCCTTGTCTTTATCAAGCATAGACAGGTCGCTTGCAACCAATACCTGAAATGTTTTTTGTTCTGTTCCGTTTTTGTTACTCCTGACTTTCCAGCTTAGGTGTGGCGCTGTTTTATCTATTCCCAGTGGATTCCGAAGGTTTTCACATTTAAGGTCATACACATTGAGTTTAACCTTATCTGCCAACACTGAAAAGGAAAAGAAAAAAAAAGTAAAAATAAATACAAGCGTAGTCTTCATTAGGTTTAGTTAGATTTTTTTATTCTATAAAGAGTAATTTCGATTTACCCTTTCAGTAAGATGTTTTGAACTAATCATTTGACTTACTCGAATTAATAACAACATTAAAATAGGAATCTATAGTTCTCCGAAGTATGATCAATTCAAATTTCGAATGGAATGTAATTTCGGAATTCAAAAAAAAATCTGTTGGTATTATTCCAAAAAGGATATTATATCAATAACAATAACTTACTAATTTAAAAAAATTCTGTTTAAGTATCATTAAGTAACCATCCACTATCTTTCTCTCGATAATGAATGGTTACTAAAGATTAATAGATTCCTTTTTAATACCCAGGATTCTGTACCAAAAGTGAATTCTTATTTACTTCGTCCCTGGCAATCGGGAAAAAATATGCTTTATCATCCCAACTTCCAGTCATAATTTGAACTGGCTCAATTGTAGGAATAGTAGCCGTTGTATGATCCGGATTAAGTTTATAGGTAATAGTAACTCCGTGCATAGCATGATAAGCTTCCGAACCCACCAACCAACGTCTCACATCGAAAAACCGATGATCTTCCAAAACAAGTTCAACTCTCCTTTCATTGCGGTAACGTGCTTTCAATGCTACACCTGATTCGGTAACATCTGGCATTGCAGCCCTGGTTCTTATCATATTAATATAGGTGCGGGCTTCCGGATCCTCGCCTAATTCAATACATGCCTCGGCATAATTTAGGAGTATTTCTCCATAGCGAAAATATCGCCACGTTAAATCCGCATTATTTTGCCATACTGCTGATACATCAACGGCTGTGTTCAAAAATTTACGACAACCTGTAGCTGTGAGGCTACTGTTCCATGAATTGGCAACACCATTTCGGGTATCCAATCCATATACATATACTTTTGAATTGGTTGCTGCATCCCATTTCTCCCATACTCCAGCCTGCATTACTCCAACAGGATCATATACGGTCAAATCAGCTGTACGTGGTCTCAATGTAGCACCTTCATAAACTACTGTGCCATAAAAACGCGGATCACGATTCTTATAAGGTTCTAAATTTTGTTCGGGATTATCTCTCGAAAAAAGAGTTCCATCGGCCATTTCATAACTATCGACCGCCTCGCTTGTAAGACCATTTCTTCCGTTCCCATACCAACCATTAGGGTAGAGTTCGAACATTCCAACTCCTTTACCAGCACTTAAAGAAAAGAAGCGAACAAAAATATCTTCACTGGATTGTGATGAAACAAAAAGATCCTGATAATTTTTTGTGGCTTCCTCTCCTGAAGCAGGTTCTGGTTTATATAAACTGTATATTCCTAAATCTATAACTGCCTTTGCTGCATCTTTAGCCGCTTGCCAACGTTGAGCCCGATCGCCACCAACATAACCAAGTAGTTCTGGGTTAGAAAAACCAGAAAATTTGTCAGTATTGTGCTGATCGCTGGCCGCATAAAGCAGAACTCTTGATTTAAGCGCTAAGGCCGCTCCTTTTGTTGCGCGCCCAAGAGCATCGCCAGTATTTTCCAAGGGCAATAAACCTGCCGCCAGATCACATTCATCTGAAATAAATTTTATACAATCAGCATAACTGTCGCGAGCAATAGTAAAATCATCAGTTAAAATATATGACGATTTAATTAAAGGTACCCCTCCATAATAGCTAACCAACATGTGGTAGTTCCAGGCTCTTAAAAATCTGACTTCACCTTCCAACCGCTCCTTAATTGTCTTACCATCTATTAAAGTGGTTGTAGAAGGCAAATTTTCTACATTTTCCAGAAAAATATTACAAGCACGAATGTCTCTATATCTTCCGTTCCAATCACCCCATCCTGCATTATCCGAAGTGATGAGCATATTATTCACATCAAAATCGTCCTCTCCAGCTCGTTCACGTACTTCATCGCACTTACGACTGGTCAAATCCCATCCCCAAGGTACGTTATTGTATATATTATTAACATATGCAGCCGCCAATGCAGGGTCAGACCAAACGGCTTCTTCTGCAAATTCTGTTGATGGTTTTGTATCGAGAATGCTATCATTGCATGAATTCATAAGCATAAAGGCAAATACAGAAACCATATATAAAATTGATACTTTTTTCATATACTTAAATTTAGAAAGTTACTGTTAATCCGAAAGTCGTTGTTTTATTTAATGGATAAACCTGACTATTTACCCAGATAGAACCTGTAGCATCGTCGGGAGATTCCGGATCCCAATCTTTCATTCCGGTAAAAGTCAAAAAGTTTTGTCCACTGGCATAAACTCTAAGAGCCTGTATACCTATTCTTTTGGTTAAGACTGATGGAACATTATAGCCTATTTCAATATTCTTAAGCCTTAAGTAGTCACTACTTCTTACATAATAGGTATTATTTGGTTCTCCGTCAGTCATCCAATATTCCAAACTCCGGTTATTTGTTCTTGGATGTGTTGAACTTGGATTTTCTGGTGTCCAACGATCTTTGATCTCATTATAAAGAAAATTACCTGCTTCTCCCTGGAAAATTCGATAGGATCTTTCGGCTCCTGCAGCTCCCTGGAATAATGCAGTTACATAAAAATTCTTATACTGCACATCAAGATTAAATCCTCCGGTAAATGTAGGGATAGTAGTCTTTTTGCTCCTGACTCTATCCAATCCGTCAATTGCACCATCTTTATTAACATCTTCAAATATTATATCGCCAGGACGTGCACCTGACCAATGTGGGTATGCATCCACAGCTGCCTGATCAACAAAAACTCCAATGGCATTATAATATAATCTTGCATTCATTGGATTGCCAGTTGATTTTTGATATTCAGGAATACCAGGTGTTTCGTCCCAGAATTTAATATGATTTTTTGAAAAGGCTCCGTTAGCAGATATCTGATATTTAAAATCGCCTAAATTATTACTATATGTAACCTGAAATTCATAGCCTTTATTTATAACCTCACCGATATTCTCACGTGGTAAGCTGAGTCCTGTTGAAGAAGGTACTGAAGCATTTCTGTACCATAAAATATTGGTGCGCAGATTGTAAAAATAGTCAGCACTAACGGTCAATTTATTACCTAATAATTGAGCATCAAACCCAATATTCGATTGATTGGCAATTTCCCATGTAATATTGGGATTTGGGATTCGTAATGCTGATAAAGTCTTTTCAGCGACACTTTGATTTAAAATATAGGTATTATTATATCCGTAAGTTGTCATGAATTGATAAGGATCGACACGGTCATTACCTGTTTTTCCCCATGAACCACGAATTTTCATCTCATCGATAAAAGAAACATTTTCTTTCCAGAAATTTTCCTCAGAAATCCTATATCCTAAAGAAACACCTGGGAAAAATCCAAATCTTTTACCAGCTGGAAAAATAAAAGATCCATCATATCTCCAAACAACTTCTGTTAATAACTTTGAGTTAAAAGCATAGTTAACTCTACCAAAATAATTTTGACGTGCTTCATCGCTTGCTGCACCTCCATTATCTTTTTGTGCATCACCACCTGCAAACATTTGATCAAGAGATTCGGATGCGAAGAATCTTCTGTAAGCCCAAAAATCCATTTTATCGCCAGTAATACGCTCTGCACCAAGCAAAACTTTAACACTGTGTTTGACATCAAAGGTCCGCTCATAGTTGATCAAACCATTAATGGTTGTTTTAGCGTTATCATTCATCCATTGCTGAAGTCTTGGATCTGTAACTCCCTTTTTTGCAGGTAAAACAACCGGTTCATTATTAGCATCTAATGTTGTTCCGTCCCAACTATAAAGGTACCATGGTTTTTGGAATGCTTTACGCTGCATAAAAGTTTTATCAATAGCAACGTTACCAGTTAATGATAAACCTTCCACCCATGGTATATCGATAACCAGCCTCATATTACTTTCCATAACATATGTTTTTGACTTGTCGTAACCGGTTGCATCAGTAACCATTACAACAGGATTATCTCCATATTCAACATCAGGCCCCGGTTCTCCGTTCGGCCATCTTGCCACCAAATAAGGATAAGCCCTATTTAATGCCCAAAAAATATTTTGGGCTCCACCTCCTGTAGTACCACCTCCTCCACCAACTCCTGAATAGTTTCTGTTTTCCTGACGACCAGCAACATCGAAACTTAACCGAATGTGATCGGAAACTTTTGCATCCAAATTGCTACGAAAATCTGTCTGGGAATAATTTGTTGCACTATTTCTGTATATAGCATCCTGAAAATTTGAACCAACAGAAACGAAGTATTTAATTTTATCTGTTCCACCTGATAGCGATAAATTTCCGTAACGCTGAGGTGAATTATCTTTGATAGTTTCTTTAAACCAATCTGTATTCGGATGTCCCCAAGGATCAGATCCATCTGCATACTTTTGAATATCTTCAGCTGTATATCTTAAAGGCTGACCTGCTGCCGTTTTAATTTCATTAATTAAAGTCGCGTAAGTCGCTGAATTAGTCATCTTGGGGAGAACAGTAGGTGTATTCCACCCCTGGCTCAGAGAAAGCTGAATGGTCGGTTTTCCTGTTAAACCACGTTTTGTTGTAACAAGGATAACACCGTTGGCAGCCTGTGCACCATAAATAGCTGCAGATGCATCTTTCAGAACGGTAACTGACTCAATGGAAGATGGATCCAATCTGTCCAAACTTCGGTTAGCAATACCGTCAACTACAATAAGCGGAGAATTATCTCCCAGAGTATTTGCGCCGCGAATTCTTAGGGTAGATCCATCATTTCCGGGCTCGCCTGTCCTGGAAATTACAACCAGGCCTGGCAATTGACCAGCTAATGCATTAGAAAAATTGGCAGATGTTGATTTCTGAAGTACATCTCCTTTAACTGCAGTAATTGAACCTGTTAATGTTGCTTTTTTCTGGGTACCATATCCCACAGCAATTACCTCTTCCAATCCAATACTTTCATCTGCTAATATTACATTAATTGTAATTCGATTTTCAACTGCAATCTCCTGCATCTTCATCCCCACAAATGAAAATTGCATAATTTCATTACCCATAACATTTGGAATGGAATAATTACCATTGGAGTCTGTAATAGTTCCATTTGTAGTTCCTTTTACCACAACTGACACACCAGGTAAAGGTGCACCTGAGGAATCATTCACTCTGCCCGAAACAGTTTTTTGCTGATTGATTTCCATTGGAGAATCATTAGGCAAAATAACTATTACACGTCCTTTGATTGCATAGGTCAATCCTGTATCTTCAAGAACTTTATTCAGCAAATCTGTCACTTTTAAATCCCTGAAATTTCCTGAAATTTTATTTAATGAACCTATCAACTCATCTTTATAAATAAAAGAAAATTCGGTTTCATCCTCAAGTTTCAAAAGCACTTCTTTTAAAGTACTATTTTCAAAACGCACATTTAAACGTTTATCCTGAGCTTGGACATCTATGGCATATGATTGTATCATAAACCCTAAAATAAATACCAGTAGTAATTTCATAATCAAGAAGGTTTTCCATCGTTGGAAAGACATAGTCCGACCATTGATCTGATCATTTTTTTTCATACTTTTGTTTTTGTTAGTGATTAATAAAATGCATGTTAACACGAACGAATTAGATGGGGGATGGTGGGCATTCCCCATTTTTTTTTCTTCTACTTTTTCTTATTCCATAAAAACTATTTTTTTTTATTTATTTCAATTGAAAATTTTCGAAAATCTATTCTTGAGAATTTTATTGGGATCGTTAGCTGAAGGGTATTTAATACTTGCCAGATTGTTTCCTCATTTTTGAAAATACCAGAATAAATAATTTCATTTAATTCAGGATTTTTGACTTCAATGTCCACATCATACCAACGTTCCAGTCTAACTACCATCTCCTTAAAGGTTATCTGGTCAAAATCAAAGATGTTATTTTTCCATCGGGAAGTAAGTCTGGTATTGTTTTTAATTAGAGAGAATTGTTTATTGGCTAATATAAAAGTTTCACCAGGGTCGACAGGGATGTTTTGTTCTCCTTTTTTGATTTCAATCTTGCCTTCAATCAAAGAGGTCTCTGTGCGATGAAAATCAGGATATGCCATTACGTTGAACTTGGTTCCCAGCACACGGATGTCGTAATCTTTGGTTTTAACAAGAAAAGGCTTACGGTCAAACTTCGCAACCTCAAAATAAGCTTCTCCATTTAATTTTACTTCCCGGTTTCCATCCATAAAATTACTTGGATAAGAAATATTCGAATCTGAATTAACCCAAACCTTAGAACCATCAGGAAGCAACAGTTGGGTTTTTTCACCACGGGGAACATGAGTCTCGAACCAAACCACATTTGTTTTTGGACCCATATCTTCTATCAAAAGATAAGCCACTGAAAATCCTGCTATTGCTGCAATTAACAACATAGCTGCAAACCGCGAAAAGGAAAATTGTAATTTCCGGATACTGGATGAAAGTTTCGAACCAAATTCCTGATCAATCAACAATTTGTTCTTTAATTCAGCAAATGAACTTTGAAGGAGCGGATGGTCAATTTTTTGGGGATCAAGATTCTCTTTATAATTAAGGAAGTATTCCTCATTCTTTTTGTCAAGTTTCACCCAATATATGAGCTCAGCCTCTTCAGAAGCCTTTAACTTTCCATTAAAATAGTCGTTAATTTTTCTTTCTATATTATTATTCTCATTCATAGATCACGTTTTCATTAATGTAACACTTGTAACGAGGTTATACCCTACCTCTGCCCAATAGAAAAACAGCTAATATTTCTACTAAATTGAGATTAAGGGAAACAAAAAGGAAATTAATTAATAAAAACGAGAAAATAAGGAGAGATCAACCTGACTAAATTGACTATTGATTTTTCTTATATAATTCAACAACAGAATTTATTTTAATCCTCCCAGGACGAGTAGGATAATATGTAAAGAAAGATAGCTTGCAAAGTTTTTCCTGTAGATTTGCATTGCTTTTGAGATATGTTTCTCAACTGATTTAATACTGATTTCCAGCTTATCAGCAATCTCCCTGTTCTTCAGCCCTTCGATCCTACTCATGCGAAAAACTTTAAGACACTTATCGGGCAGGGAATTCATAACTTCAAGGATTTTATCTTCCAATTCTTTTTCAATCAGAATATATGGCTCATTGCCGACCATATCAATATAATAAAGTTCTTCTCCTAAATATTGGTCCTTAACCCTCGATTTCAGATTATCAACAACCTTAAGATGCCGTATGTAATTAATGCTGGCATTTCGAACCATTTGATAAATAAAAGCTTCCGGATTCTCAAAGCAAAATGAAGTACGTGTTTCCCAAATTTTAATAAACACATTTTGCACGACATCTTTAGCCAGACCACTATCATTAATTATCTTCAGAGAAAAAGAATGCAATCGTGGAAAATAAAGCTTATAAAGTTTTTCGAAAGCCATTTCATCCCCATTGGCAAGCGAATGAAACAATCTCTTATGGCTTAAACTTTCTTTCAATTGATAATTTCGTTGAATTAAAGATGACGAATATACAAATAAACCTACCAATTTGACAAATCAGAAAACCTAAGGTTAGGTATTGATAATTAATCTATGTTTACGACTTTGTATATCTCGCATCTCAAATCCATCAAATTGATTGCTTTTATCGCTTTGGGGATTATAAACAAAATTGAATTTAAACTATAAAAATCTGATTGTAAATATATTAATCTCAAATAATCACTATAAGAAAATAGATTTAGTTCTCTTGACATGGGGCTGCCGACTTTCTAAAAAAAATGCTCTGCAATCGTCTCGATTACAGAGCATTGAATTGTTTTATGTGACCCCGGTAAGATTCGAACCTACAACCTTCTGATCCGTAGTCAGATGCTCTATCCATTAAGCTACGGGGCCATTTGCTAAAAGCGTCTAACTATCAGATTGTTACAAATTAACTAAAATAGAAAAATTGCTTGAAAGATAGCTCAAGTTAAACCAAGAGTTAAACCAGGAGTTAAACCAAAAAAGCAATTTTCATGAATGCTACTATCAATGTTGTTTGTTACAAATCCAAAACTTTGGCAAATGGAGAACATCCATTAATGATTAGAATTTGTAAGGATAATAAAAAAGTGTACAAATCTTTAGGAGTTTCAATTTCAGAAAGTGATTGGGATTCAAAGAAGGAGGTTCCAAAAAGAACTTGCAACAATAGAACATTAATTTTAAATCTGATTGATCAAAAGAAGATTGAATTCAGAACTCAGATTGGAAAAAACGGTGAAATTGACCACCCATTTCCAGTTTAAATTGACCACCATTTCCGGGGCAAACTGACCACCAGATTCCGGAGCAAATTGACCACTGTTTCCGGAGCAAACTGACCACCTAAAATCAGTTACTTTTTTTC
>JBGSUC010000044.1:0-56163 GCA_041736275.1 Prolixibacteraceae bacterium | reverse complement strand
ATCAAACCAATCCCGATCAAGAAGCATGGAAATAAAGCGAAAAGTCTATTCAAACATGGACTAACTTATATCGCAACAGTGCTGTTAAACGCCTTCTTTCAGGATGATATCGATATTTTCAAATTTTTGTCATGTACTTAGAACTCAGGATTATTTGATTTGGAAGATTGTAGATTTAAGTTGGTACTGAATATATCTATTTTACAGATTAAAGGTTGAGCAAATATAAAATGAATTAATTTTCAGCTTTTTGCCGCGTGTCTGATGGGTAAAAGTTATGCAAAAACGATATAAAAATTGTATATTTACCAAATACACAGTAAATTAATTACTGAAACTTAAATTGAAATCATATGTTTATTATCGTTATCGGAATTATTGCCATTGTTGTTAGCATCGTTCTTTCAAATTCGAATTCACTTGAAAAGTCATACACAAACTCTATCCGTATTATTGGAATTTTAGTTGTACTGGTAGGAGCAAGTCTTTCTGCGGTAAAACAGATAGAACCGGGTTATGTAGGTGTTCAGAAACTTTTTGGAAAAGTTAATAGTAACATTCTTGAAAGTGGATTGAATGTGATTAACCCATTGGTAGAAGTAGAAACTTTTGATGTACGTACCCAGAATTACACTATGTCTGGTATACAGGATGAAGGCAGCCAGTCAGGCGACGATGCCATCAGGGTACTTTCTGCTGACGGACTTGAAGTGATCATTGATCTTACTGTCCTTTACAAAGTTATCCCCAGTGAAGCTCCACGTATTTTAAAAGAAATCGGTACCGATTACCGAAATACAATTGTACGTCCGATAACCAGAACTAAAATCAGGGATAATGCAGTGTATTACGATGCTGTTGCACTATATTCAACCAAACGTGACGAATTTCAGTCCCGGATTTTTAATACCATTGAAAGTGATTTTTTAAGCAGGGGTCTGACTCTGGAACAATTGCTGGTGCGTAATATTACGCTGCCTGAATCAGTTAAAACTGCGATAGAATCAAAGATCAACGCAGAACAGGAAGCACAGAAAATGACATTTGTACTTCAGAAAGAAACTCAGGAAGCCGAACGTAAACGTGTGGAAGCGCAAGGGATCGCCGATTATCAGAAAATTTTGAGTACAGGGCTTAGTGACAAATTATTACAGTATGAAATGATTAAAGCAATCTCAACTTCGCCAAACGCCAAACTCATTTTTATGGACCCTAAAAAACCAGGTTCAGTAATTATTGATGGTAAATAATAAAGACTTTTGAAACAATATTAATAAAAGGTTCTGCTATTGGCAGGACTTTTTTATTGAAATTAATTCGTTGTTATTTTCAGGAAAGACTATTTTTGTAACAAATTGTAATTACTACAATATGACTTAATTTTTTTTATCAGATTTAAGTATTATTTCTGAACCAGCAGAACAGAATTAATGTTAATCATGTCAATAATAGGAATCTAATTTTAATACCTATAATATGAGAAGTTATTTTTATTTATCAATTCTGGTACTTGTTCTTGCAGCCTGCTCTCAGAAGACATGGGAGCGAACGCCTGAAGGGGTGTTGATACATCCGACAGGCAAAACGGAAAATGGTGCCAATACAGTTATTCTGGAAGTTATTAACGACAAAGTAATTCGAGTTATTGCATCTCCAATTGATGCAATATCCAGAACAAAAAGTCTTTGTGTTGTTGATCAGCCCGAGTATTCCGGAAAATTTGAAGTTGTTGAGGAAAATGATAGTATAATTCTTTCGACAGCTAAATTAAAGGCTAAAGTATCCCTTTCTACAGGTGTGGTTGCCTTCTTCGATGAATCTAATCACGTTATTCTTGCTGAAAGGACAAATGGAGGAAAGTCGTTTACTCCAATATCAGTAGAAGGAACCAGTGGATATTCGTTTTCTCAGATTTGGGAATCTCCGGATTCTGAAGCTTTTTATGGTTTAGGACAGCATCAGTCTGATGAGTTTAATTACAAAGGCCGCAATGAGATTCTTTATCAATACAATACAAAGGTCTCAATTCCATTCGTGGTTTCGAATAAAAATTACGGGCTCTTGTGGGATAATTATTCTGTGACCAAATTTGGTGATCCGCGCGATTATTCTGAAATGGATTTATTCAAACTCTATGATTCGAAAGGCGAAGAGGGAGGAATTTCCGGAATTTATTATACGAATTCCGATACCAATCAGGTTTTTGTTAACCGCAAAGAATCGGCAATTGATTACGAAAATCTGGAAACTATTAAAAATTTTCCTGAAGGTTTCCAATTCAATAATTCAACCATCGTTTGGAAGGGGCAAATTGAACCAAAAGAAAGTGGTGAATTTCGTTTTAAATTGTATTATGCCGGATATACCAAAGTATATATTAACGATGAACTTGTTGTTCCGGAACGTTGGCGAACAGCATGGAATCCGAATACCTACAAGTTTTCCAAAGAATTGGTAAAAGGTGAAAAATATTCTATTCGTTTGGAATGGAAGCCTGATGGAGGTACTTCCTATATTGGATTGAAAGCTTTAAGTCCAAGAAGTAATGCCGATCAGAATGCTTTGGCTCTGACTTCCGAAATGGGTGATCAGATTGACTATTATTTTATCAAAGGTGACAATCTGGATGATGTGATAAGTGGATACCGTCAGGTTACCGGAAAGGCTCAGATTATGCCTAAATGGGCTATGGGTTTTTGGCAAAGCAGGGAACGTTACAAGACAGCTGATGAATTATTGAATGTTGTAAAGGAATATCGGAGACGCAGTATTCCTTTGGACAATATAGTCCTCGATTGGAGTTACTGGAAAACAGAAGATTGGGGTTCTCATGAGTTTGATCCGGTCCGTTTCCCTGATCCCGCCGGTATGGTGCAAAAAGTGCATGACATGAATGCCAAAATAATGATTTCGGTATGGCCTAAATTTTATCAGACGACTCAAAATTACAAGGATTTTGACAGCAAAGGCTGGATGTTTCAGCGGGCTGTTAAAGACAGCGTGCGCGACTGGATTGGAAAAGGTTATATTGGTTCGTTTTACGATGCCTATGATCCTGATGCACGTAAATTATTCTGGAATCAGATTCAGGAAAAGCTCTATACCAAAGGCTTTGATGCTTGGTGGATGGATGCTTCGGAGCCTGATATTCTTTCGAATGCCAGCATAGAATATCGTAAAAAGCTGATGACCCCGACAGCTCTCGGGCCATCAACCAAATATTTTAATGCTTATGCATTAATGAATGCAGAAGCCATTTATGACGGACAGCGTGGAGTTGATCCTGATAAACGGGTTTTTCTTTTAACTCGTTCAGGGTTTGCCGGATTGCAACGTTATTCTACTGCTACCTGGAGCGGCGATATTGGTACCAGATGGGAGGATATGAAAGCCCAGATTTCTGCAGGTCTAAATTTTGCCATTTCAGGAGTTCCATACTGGACAATGGATATTGGCGGTTTCTGTGTCGAAAAACGTTATGAACTGGCCACCGAAGGTTCGGAAGATATGAATGAATGGCGCGAACTTAACGCCCGTTGGTTTCAGTTTGGAGCATTCTGTCCGCTGTTTCGCAGTCATGGTCAGTTTCCATTCCGCGAAATTTATAATGTGGCTCCATCTTACCATCCAGCTTATAAGAGTATGGTTTATTCTGATAATTTGCGTTATCGCCTAATGCCATACATTTATTCACTTGCGGGGAAAACGCATTTTGACGATTACACCATTATGCGACCACTGATAATGGATTTCAATGGAGATAATGAGGTTAATAATATTGGTGATCAATATATGTTTGGTCCTTCGCTTATGGTGTCACCAGTATACGAATATAAAGCCCGCTCACGTGAGGTTTATTTTCCAAAGGCAAATGGCTGGTATGATTTTTATTCAGGGAAATATTTCGAAGGTGGTCAGAAGCTTGCTGTTGACGCGCCTTATGAACGCATTCCGTTGTTTGTAAAAGAAGGTTCGATTGTTCCATTCGGGCCGGAAATTCAGTACACAGGTCAGAAACAAGCGGATGTAATTACCCTGTATATTTATACCGGAAAAGATGCTGAATTCACGTTGTATGAAGACGAAGGTGTGAATTACAATTACGAAAAGGGCGACTACAGCAAAATTCCCATCAAATATGATGAGCAATCAGGAAAGCTTACCATTGGAGATCATATTGGATTTTTTGACGGAATGTTGAATACGAGAACTTTCAATATCGTTTGGGTAAGCAAACAAAATCCGGTAGCTTACGATTTAAACCGTAAATCAGATTCTACGATAACCTATGAAGGCAAGGCTCTTGAAGTAACAAGACCCTAGATTTACGGAGTTCAGCTCTTACTGATAAAAAACCTTTTTTGAGGCATATCGGCTTCGAAAAAGGTTTTTTCTGTATGATAGCATACAAATTCTATTTTTTCATTTTCTTTGTATATAAACTTACTGATTTTAACCAAACTAATGTTTTGATATGGAGAAGATGGAAGATATTTTTCAGAAAATCGGCACGACTCAAACATTAAGTCAAAAAATTGAGCGAAACATTGAGCGGGCGATCCGCGAGAAAAAGTTACCAATTGGAGCAAAGCTACCTTCAGAACGCGAATTGTGCGAGATGTTTGCTGTTAGCCGCACCGCACTTCGCGAGGCCTTGCGTCGGTTAAGTGCACGTGGTTTAATCGAAATTAAAAAGGGGAGTGGGATGGTAGTTACCAAGATCGAATTGAAAGATGCTATCAGTTCACTCAATTTGTATTATGACTTAAAGTTCGATGAAAATCTGATCAGTCAGATTATTGAGCTGCGCCTGGCGTTTGAGCCTGAAATCGCAAAAATGGCTGCTCTGAATCGTACTGAAGAGGATTTGAAAAACATGGAGGCTAATTTGGTTGAATTTGCCAAATGTAATCCGGATAATACTCAGCTTGAATCGGATATTGATAACCGTTTTCACTTGGCAGTAGCTCGTGCTACCGAAAATCCATTTGTAATTATTACCATGGAGCCAGTACATAATTTATTGCCACGTATGCGAAATTTTATATACGCTAATATTGATGGTGAAAAGGAAATTACGTTGGGTTACCACAAGGAAATAGTTAATGCGATACGTGAACGTGATGCTGACCGTGCCTATGAAAAAATGCAGGCACATATTAACCGAAACATGCAGGTTTACAACAAGTTTTTTAAAGCATAAGCTTATTTTTGATTAAAAAAGAAATAGAAAAGGCAGCCCAATCGGACTGCCTTTTCGTATTGTATTGCTTTCTTAGTAATGTTATTACACAAGAATTTCTTTAACCTGGTTGTATACGTTTTCAGCAGTAAATCCAAGTTTTTCGTCCAATACTGTATATGGAGCAGAGAATCCAAATGATTCCATTCCAAATACTTTTCCATCAGCACCAACCAGTCCTTCCAGATTAACAGGTAATCCGGCAGTCATACCGAATTTTTTTATTCCGGCAGGCAATACACTTTGCTGGTAAGCAGGACTTTGACTGCGGAATAAACCTTCGGAAGGAACAGAAACAATACGGCATTTAATGCCTTCTTTTTCGAGTAATACCTGGCCTTCTACTAAAGTGCTTACTTCAGAACCACTTGCCAGGAGAATTACATCAGGAATTCCTTTTGCATCAGTAACGATGTATGCCCCTTTGTCGGCCTTTAGCGCTTCGGTATAACGATTTCCTTCTGAAGGAAGATTTTTGATGTTCTGACGTGATAAAATCAATGCAGTAGGAGTATCAATATTTTCCAATGCCAGTTTCCATGCAACAGTAGTCTCTTCGCTGTCAGCCGGACGCAATACCAATACCGAGTTTTTTCCGTGGTGGTTTTTTAATTTTTCCATCAGGCGAATCTGAGCTTCCTGTTCTACCGGCTGATGTGTCGGACCATCTTCTCCTACGCGGAAAGCATCGTGTGTCCAAACGTATTTCACTGGTAATTGCATTAATGCTGCCAATCGAACTGCCGGTTTCATATAATCAGAGAAAACGAAGAATGTCGCGCAAACCGGAATAATACCGCCATGCAGAGCCATTCCGTTCATAACACATGCCATAGTCAATTCGCAAACTCCTGCCTGAAAGAATGAGCCGGAAAAGTCACCTTTGGTAAATGCTTTGGTTTTTTTCAGGAATCCATCAGTTTTATCTGAATTTGAAAGGTCGGCAGAAGAAACTACCATGTTTTCAACCTCACCTGCAAATGCAGCAAGTACAGTGCTTGAAGCGGCACGGCTTGCAGAGCCTGCTTTTTGGGAAATTTTGCTGAAATCGAATTCAGGAATTTCTTTGCTGAAAAAGCTTGCAAGTTTGCTGGCTAATTCAGGATTGGCTATTTCCCAATCTTGCTGAGTTGCTTTTTTCTGAGCTGCAGCAGCAATCAGTTCTTTTCTACGCTCATCAAACATAGCCTTAACATCGTCGAAAATCACAAATGGATTTTTAGGATCTCCTCCCAGATTCAGGATCGATTTATCGTAAGAAGCACCGGCTTCTCCTAAAGGCATTCCGTGAGTAGCACATTGACGTTCGAAACTTGATCCGTCTTCTTTCAATGCTCCTTTACCCATAATGGTTTTACCAATAATCAGGGTGGGTTTTTCTTTTTCAGCCTGAGCTTCTTTTAGTGCGGCGCGGATTGCATCAGCATTATTTCCTTCAATGGTAACAACTTTCCATCCCCATGCCTCATATTTCTTTGCAGTATCTTCATGAGTAACTTCCTTCGTTTCCGTCGAAAGCTGGATATCATTTGAATCATAGAACATGATCAGGTTATTAAGTCCCAGAAATCCAGCAATACGTCCGCCACCCTGCGAAATTTCTTCCTGAACACCACCATCAGAAATGAAAGTGTATGTTTTGTGGGCCATCCATTCGCCAAAACGTTCAACCATAAAACGTTCGGCAATGGCAGCACCAATTGCCATTACATGTCCCTGTCCCAGAGGACCTGATGTGTTTTCAATACCTCTTGCCGGTTCTACTTCCGGATGACCCGGAGTCGGGCTTCCCCATTGACGGAAGTTTGATAACTCTTCCATCGTGTAGTTTCCGGTCATTGACAGGATTGAATACAACATGGGTGACATATGTCCCGGATCAAGGAAGAACCGGTCACGGTTGATCCAGGTCATATCGCTTGGATCGTAATTAAGAAATTCAGAATAAAGGACAGTAACAAAGTCTGCACCACCCATTGCACCTCCCGGATGACCGGATTTAGCTTTTTCAACCATGGATGCTGACAGAATTCGAACATTGTCAGCTGCTTTTGTTATGAGATTTTTTGTCATTTTATATAATTTGAATAATTAGATTCCGTTTCAGAATAAATCTGTATGTTTTGTTATAAGATACACAAATAACTTGTATATACAAGTTAATGCCCGGCAAATATAGTAATTAACTAGTTTTACCGGGCATTTTCAACTAAAATGATAGAAAAATTAATGTTATTTTGGTGGAAGTATTCTTACCATGATCACACCTTCAATTGCCGATAATTTTTCTTTAATTTCTTCCGGTACAGAACCATCAATATCAATGATGTTATATGCAATATCAGCTTTGTTTTTGTTAAGCATATTCGAAATGTTAAGACTTTCATGCGCTAACAAAGAAGAAATCTGGCTAACCATTTTAGGCACATTCTTATTTGCAACCACAATGCGTGTTCCTCCATTTCGTTCCATTTCTGCAGCTGGAAAGTTTACCGAGTTAACAATGTTGCCATTTTCAAGGTAGTCAATAATTTGATTAACAGCCATTATCGCGCAGTTTGTTTCTGATTCTTCAGTGGAAGCTCCCAAGTGAGGAATTGCGATAATGTTCTTAACATTGATTAATTCATCTTCAGGGAAATCGGTAACATATTTGCCAACTTTTCCAGATTCAATTGCTTCAATCATGTCCTGATTGTTTACCAATCCGCCGCGTGCAAAGTTTAAAATCTTCACACCATTCTTCATCATTTTCAGTTTCTCCTTGTTGATGAATCCTTTGGTTTCAGGTAATTGAGGAATTTGTAGTGTCACAAAATCAGCATTGGCAAGCAATGATTCTAATCCTTCTGCTTTTTTTACATTACGGCTTAACTTCCATGCGTGAGAAACCGAAATATACGGATCGTATCCAAGCACGTTCATCCCAAGTGCCTGCGCGGCATTGGCGACCAAAACGCCGATAGCTCCCAGACCAATTACAGCAAGAGTTTTTCCACGGATTTCTGTTCCTCCAAAATTAGACTTGCCCTTTTCAACCAATCCCGGGACTTCGCTACCTTTACCTTTTAAGGTTTTGGCCCATTCAATAGAACCGGCAATTTCGCGGGAAGCCAGAAACATACCAGCCAAAACGATTTCTTTAACTGCGTGTGCATTAGCTCCGGGAGTATTGTACACCACAATTCCCTGTTCTGTACATTTGTCAATCGGAATGTTATTTACTCCGGCACCTGCACGGGCAATAGCTAAAAGACTTGATGGCATTTCCATTTCGTGCATCGCCTGACTGCGAACGATTATTGCATCAGGATTTGAAAATTCACTGGCAATTTCGTATTTGTCAAGGGGAAATATTTTCAATCCTTCAGGATCGATCTTGTTTAAAGTCTGTATTTTAAACATCATGTATAAATTTATGGGATTTTCTTCTTTTTGGTTTTTTTTAAGATGCCACTAAAGTATGACAAAGATCACAATTTTATTTAAGAATTGAAGGCATTTGCCTTAAAAAAATGGCCAAATGAAACCAAAAAAACACATTTGGTTTCATTTTATTCAGGTCTGTAAATTCAGATATGGAAGTTGAAAAACGACTGACAGCCTCTGGCTCAATGATGCATGGCAAGTAAAAATTATAATTTCGAAAAAAGTAGAAATAATGCAATGAAAACGATTCAATAATTACTTTTGGTCTGTTTTTAATCATCAGGTTATGCGTTTCGAATCATTTACTCCCCGGATACCTAAAAAATATTTGTTACTGGTTGCTGCAATGGTATGGACTTTTGCCAGTAGTATGCTTTTGTATCGCGGGTATTTATTTTTGATGGTTAATCCTCACTTTTTAGTGATTAAAATTGCCGGTTGTTTAATTGGTGGACTTGTATTCTTTCAGCTTCTATTCGTTAAAATATCAAAAAAACATGTGCTTCGGATTCAAAACTTAAGTGTCGATCATCCATGCATGTTCTCTTTTTTCAATCTGAAAAGTTACCTGATGATGGCTGTCATGATTTCAACAGGTATTATTTTACGTAAAACGGGTGCTGTTTCTCCGGAATATCTTGCATTGCTTTATTTGACGATGGGAGTTCCGTTACTGTTGTCTTCCTTACGGTTTTATTCAAAATTTTTTAATTCTGAAGGTTTCCTTGTTTTATAAAAATGAACTTACAGTCAATGTCAGGATTAATCCACAAACAGAAATAATCGTTTCCATGACGGTCCAGGATTGTAGTGTCTGTTTTTCTGTCATGCCAAAGTATTTTCCAACAAGCCAAAATCCGCTGTCGTTA
Organism: Prolixibacteraceae bacterium; assembly: GCA_041736275.1. GTDB lineage: Bacteria > Bacteroidota > Bacteroidia > Bacteroidales > Prolixibacteraceae > Aquipluma. The sequence goes on along the minus strand of JBGSUC010000044.1, from coordinate 46,623 downwards.
ACGTGCGATAAAAGTGTTGCTCCTGATGCAATAGCAAGTACAACCAGCGCAGTATGTGTTTCGGACAAGTGGAAAGCGCCCAGAACCGGAGCCATTATTCCTGCAGCCGTTATCATTGCAACAGTTGCAGAACCTTGAGTTACCCGTACAATTGCTGCCAGAGTCCAAGCCAAAAGTACAGGAGGTAAAGACGAGTCGGCAATCGATTCTGCCATCATTTTTCCAATACCACTATCAACAAGTATTTGTTTCAGGACTCCACCTGCACCGGTAATCAGAATAATTATCCCTGCAGGACCAAGAGCTTTGGTACTGAGATCCAGAATTTCCTTTTTATTGAATCCTTTCCTTATTCCCAGGAAATAAATAGCAATTAAAGTTGCTATGGTTAAAGCAGTAAATGGATGCCCAATAAAACCAAGTATTTCGGGAAATGTTCCGGCTGTAATGAATTCCTTCTTTACTAAAACATCGGTAACCGTAGCGACTAATATTAGAAACAGTGGAATGGCAATGATACTTATAATCAGTCCAAAAGATGGAAGATTATTTTGTTTCTCCGGGGGCATTTCTTCGAAATTTTCGGGAGGAAAAACAATAATTTTTTTACTGATGTACCGGCCAAAAAATGGTCCGGCTATTATTGCTGTCGGAAGACCTAAAATAAACCCCCACATAATAACATAGCCCAGCTCTGCATCAATAATTTCGGCAACGGCAACAGGTCCGGGAGTAGGAGGGATAAAGGAATGTGTTACAGCTAATCCAGCAAGTAAAGGAATTCCATAGTATAAAACGGATTTTTTTGTGTCTCTTGAAAGTGCATAAACAATTGGCACAAGAATGATGAATCCAACATCCAGAAAAACGGGTATGCCTACAAAGAACCCAGTTAATACCATGGCAAAAGGAGCTCTTTTCTCTCCAAATTTTTTGACCAGATAACGGGCCATCGATTCAGCTCCACCCGAACTTTCGAGCATTTGACCAAAAATAGCTCCAAGACCAACGACAGTAGCAACAAAGCCAAGTGTTCCTCCCATCCCTTTTTGCATACTATCCAAAATGCCTTTCAATGGCATTCCGGTGGCTATCCCAACAAACATGCTGGTAATCAAAAGTGCAATAAATGCATTGATTTTTAATTTCAGAACCAGAAAAAGTAAAAAGATTACAGCGAATACAACCGCAATAAGAAGATAAGTCGTGCTCATTGGTTTCAGTTAGGTTTGAGTTCGTAAAATAAGAAAAATTAGAAGAATTAAAGGTTCAAATTTTAAATACCCGGTTTTTTGCAAGTGACAATGAGCGGAATACTTGATTCGCTTAGCGGATCGCTGTTGAAGTTGCCGAAGAAATCAAGAGATTCGAATCCGGCCTCTTCCAGTAATTCCTGAAGTTTATTTTTGCGGACGGCGTATAATTTAACTGAATTTGTGATTTCCTGACCACTTGATTTTATTGTCAGTTTAGTATTAAAGTCAATCAGGTCTGTATTTTCGGCAAAGTTGTAATTTCGTTCGAAGCGAATGTGCTCATTGTCAATTAAAGGCAGAGATTTGATCTGTTTGTCGATAATGTACTGGTAATTGAGAATCTGTATGGTTAGTTTACCTTCAGGTAAAAGAACCTGATTTGCAGCTTGAATAAATTTCCGGATATCATCTTCTGTAAGCAAATGAACAAGTGTATTTCCGAAGCAAATTACAGTATCGAAGAAAGATGCCGGATATCTTTCGGCTATATTCCTCATATCCAACTGTTCAATCACCGGAAACATGGTATCTTCCTGTTTTGTGTTTTTAACCTTTTCTACCATTTGTACATCAAAGTCGAATGCCCAGACCGGAAATCCAAAATGAGTAAGTGCAAAGGTGAGGTCACCTGTTGCACAGCCAACATCCAGTACTTTTGCACCGTTGTATGGCAATACTTGCCGCAAAAAATCTATTTGTGCCGGGTTGAAAGGGAAAATGTGTTGGTAATGTTGTGCGATACTTGTATAAAAATGTTCGGTCATAAAAAGAATTTGACAATTAGATGATAAATATTAATTCAGCAATTCAGGTATTTCACAATGCTCCAAACTAAAGTTCGAACATGTACAAAAGTCTATTTTGGATATTCAATTCTAACATGGTAGATATTCACCAATTTTTCAAGTAAAGTGCTTTTAAGAACAGTGATATCATGAAAAGTAAGTTCTGCATTGGTTAGCTGATTCGATGCGATTTTTTGTTCCACCATACCTTCAATCAGGTTACGGATGGTATCAACCGATTTTTCCTTAAGGCTGCGGGTAGCCGCTTCAATTCCATCGGTCAGCATCAAAACGGCTGTTTCCTTGTCCTGAGGCAATGGCCCAGGGTAGGTAAACGAATTTTTGTCGATTTCCATATCCGGATTTTCGTTCTGATACATTTTATAGAAATAATTGGCCTGAGTGGTGCCATGATGTGTGGTGATAAATGAAACCAGAATCTCTGGTAAATTGTACTTTCTTGCCAGCCGAACGCCATTTGAAACGTGATCAATTATAATTTTTGCACTTTTCAGATGGTCGATCTGGTCGTGTGGGTTCATGCCAACAGCTTGATTTTCGATAAAGTATTCAGGATCGGAGGTTTTTCCGATGTCGTGATATAAAGCACCGGCTCTGACCAGAAACGGATTTCCGCCAATACGTTGAATGACGGCTTCGGCAAGGTTTGCAACCTGAATGGAATGCTGGAATGTTCCCGGAGCTTCTTCTGCTAGTTTTCGCAACAATGGTTGATTCGTGTCCGAAAGTTCAATCAGGGTAACATCTGATACAAAGCCAAAAACCTTCTCGAAAATATAAATGAGCGGATAAGTGATGAAAATGAAGATGCTGCTTACGCCAAACCATTCCAGTGCTTCCCAGTTAATTGTTTTCAAACTGCCTTCCTGAACAAGGGCCATCGATATATAAACTATCGCATAGGATAGAAAGACCCATAACGCAGCAAAAACAATATGAGATCGTTTATGTAACTTATTAAGGCTGAAAACCGCAATAATTCCGGCAATAATCTGCAGGATAATATATTCATAGCTATTTGGTGCAAAATATCCAATGAGCAGGGTGGTTATCATCAGCGAAAAGATTGCTGTTCTCGAATCAAAGAAAATACGAACCATAATTGGAAGGATAGCCATCGGAACCATGTATATATTAATTGCTTCGACTTTAGTGGCAAAACCCGCCATAAAAACCATCAAAACGATCATGATAATGATGAATGACAACTTCCGTTTATGATCGAACAACTCTCTCCGGTAAAAAATCAAATACAGGAACATTAAGACCATCAGTGTCGAAATGATCACCAGACGGCCGGCAATAACCAGAAAATATTCAATGTTATCACCTCTTTTTGTTTCGTAGGCATTCTTAAGCGATTCAAGAATCATGAATTTTTCCGGACCAACCAGGTCTCCCTGAAAAATAATGCGTTCTCCTGCCTGAACCATTCCTTTTGTTAACGAAAGTTTTTCCAGAAGTTGACTCTTCTCTTTTTGGTTAAGCGGTTCGTCATAGTTTAAGTTTTCGACGACATAATCACTTAAATTAATCTTCTGGACAATTATTTGGTACTGATTCCCGGCTAATTTACGAATGCTGTCTGTGAATTCCTGATAGGCTGATTTTATGGAACGCAAGTCTTTTATTGGTGTTTTGGAAGCATTGATTCCTTTTATCTCCATTATTTCAGTTTTGTTGGTCAATTCAGGATAAGAATCAATAGGCTGGGGAAGAATCCCTGAATTATAAAAACTTTGCAGAATTTGTGGAAAATATTGAATGTTTTCGATCGTTCTAATTTCCGGGTTCGATTCCGTTAATTTGATAAGTGCAAGTGAAAATTCGCTGACTTTAGTTCTTTCAATGACTGTATCCAGCGTGAAGTATGGAATATAAGCTTTTAATACTGAGTCGCTTTCAGATTTTATTTCAAGGTCAGTTTTAAGTATCGCGAAATTAAAAGGTGCTATTAGTGTCTCGTGCCTCCAGGGGCTTCCTTTCTGAAATTCAAATTTAAACCGGCTTTCTCCCGGAAATACTAGAAAAATCAGACCAATGCCGGCAACAAAAACCAATGCGAGAAAAAACAGGTGATAAGATTTATTCAGTAGAGTTAATAACTTTTTCATAAATACTGGAATTTGAAAACCTTTGCAATTTAGAAAGTAACAGCTAAGTTTTATCTTTGATAAAATAAAATTAACAAAATCTTCGAAGTAAAGTGCATTCAGGTCCATCATCAACTATGTTGAACATTGTATTTGCCCATTATTCCGGTAATTTTTAAAAGTATGAACTACGGCATTTCAGGCTTGAGTATAATTCCTGTTCGCAGGGAACCTTCAGAACAAAGTGAAATGACAACCCAGATTTTGTATGGGGAACATTTTGTTGTAAATGAAATCATGCTTGGGTGGGCGCATGTAAAGCTGGCATTCGATGGTTATGAAGGCTGGGTTGATATGAAAATGATTACTCCGCTTACAGAACGGGCATTTCAGCGAATCGATAAGCTGCCATATGCTGTGAGTACCGATATTTTTAATATTATTCAGTTAAACGCTGAACAAACGATGATGATTGTTGCGGGTAGTTCACTTCCTTGCTGGCGTCCGTATCTGAAGGAATTCTCGATTCTTCAGGATGTCTACCGTCATTCTGGAAATTATACCTATAAAAAACCTACAAATGCCAGAAAAATAATCATCGATCAGGCACTGAAATATTTTAATGCGCCTTATTTATGGGGAGGTCGTTCACCTCTGGGTGTTGATTGTTCGGGTCTGACCCAGGTTATATATAAAATGGCAGGAATTGTGATTCCGCGCGATGCAAGTCAGCAGGTTCATTATGGGACGGCGCTGAGTTTTGTTGAAGAAACAAAACCAGGTGATCTTGCTTTTTTTGATAATGAAGAAGGGCGAATTGTACATGTGGGAATTATTTGGGAAAAAAATAAAATTATTCATGCTTCTGGTCAGGTTCGGATTGATAATGTAGACCAGTTTGGTATTTATAATGTTGAGACCAAACGATATACGCACCAAATGCGTGTGATGAAAAGGATAATTAATGATTAAAATAAACTTGCTATTGGAAAAGGCGACCTGAGAACGGCGAAAATTAGCAGGTAAATTGATCCGTAATTTTAATTCATCATTTTTAATTTACAATTCTTATGTACACTTACCCTTATCCAAGACCGGCAGTTACCGTTGATGCCATATTAATCAGTAAACAGAATTCCGTACTTTTAATTGAACGCGGACGTGAACCTTATGTAGGAAAATGGGCACTTCCGGGAGGATTTGTTGATATGGATGAAACTCTTGATGTTGCCTGTCGGCGCGAATTGGAAGAAGAAACATGCCTGAAAGTAGGGGAGTTGAAACAATTTCGGACATATGGGGCGGTTGACCGCGATCCCCGCGGACGAACCATTTCGGTTATTTTTTATTCCTTTCAGGAAGAAGAATTGGTTGCCCAGGCAGGAGATGATGCGGCAAAAGCACAATGGTTTTCACTCGACGACTTACCTGAACTGGCATTCGATCATCAACAAATTATCGATGAGTTTAAAGAAGATATCTTAAATTTCAAATAGATATTATTCCTTTAAGTTTCTGCAAACAAAAACTGCCAGCATATTGCCGGCAGTCTGTTGCTTAAAATCTAATATTATTTAATCCAACGATTTACTCGAAGCTATTTACTCCGGCAACTTCAGCGTTACGATCTACTTTTTTAATTAAGCCTTGAAGTACTTTTCCCGGACCAATTTCAGTAAACAGGGTAGCACCGCTTTCAATCATATTTTTTGTAGTCTGGGTCCATCTGACAGGTGCCGTTAGTTGAGCAATCAGGTTTTCCTTGATTACATTTGGATCTGTGGTTGGTGCTGCATTAACGTTCTGAAATATAGCACAAACCGGAATCGAGAATGGCGTTGCCTCGATGGCTGCGGCCAGCTCTTCGCGCGCAGGTTCCATCATTGGTGAGTGAAAGGCACCACCAACAGTTAATTTTAGAGCACGTTTAGCTCCACGGGCTGTCATTTCTTCGCATGCTTTGTCGATACCCGCAATTGATCCCGAAATTACCAATTGTCCGGGACAGTTGTAGTTAGCAGGAACAACAACTTCATCAATTGAAGCACATACTTCTTCAACAATTTCATCATCCAATCCAACAATAGCAGCCATGGTCGATGGCGCCAATTCGCAGGCCTTTTGCATGGCAATTGCGCGTTTTGAAACAAGACGCAAACCATCTTCGAAACTTAGTGCACCATTTGCAACTAAAGCAGAGAATTCGCCCAAAGAGTGACCTGCAACCATTTCAGGATTAAAATTATCCATTGTTTTTGCCAGTAATACCGAATGCAAAAATATGGCAGGTTGTGTCACTTTAGTCTGTCTCAGATCTTCTTCTGTACCATCAAACATGATATCAGTAATCCGGAAACCTAAAATGTCATTGGCTTTTTCGAAAAGTTCTTTGGCTAAAGGCGATTTTTCATAAAGATCTTTGCCCATACCCGGGTATTGAGCGCCTTGTCCTGGAAATACGTATGCTTTCATGTTTATAATTTGTTTTTAATTGTCACTGAAACTCCCCAAATAATTATTCTCACATTCATCAGAGATTTTCTTCCAGTCGTTTCGTTTGTCTTGTTTTAAATTTAAAACGCGCAAATATACTACTTTTTTTCGTTCTGTAAATTTGATTTTTGGGTGGTTTAAATTATCTGAAAATTAACTATTTGACATTTTAATGCATTGATTGTAAGTATGTTCTGTTTTGTGAAAATTTTAATATGAAGTTAAAATCTTGCATTTGAACTGATACAAGTAAATTCGGGATTAAGTGAAATAGTCTAGCTGAAGTTCATTCAGTTTATTAAAGGTTAATGATTGCAATAATCAAAAAAGCCGTCTGTGGATTTCCCAAAAACGGCATTTTATATCGTTAAAACAGTCGATTATTTGTATTTCTCTTTGCGTAGTTCTTTCACTTTTTCGTCAGTGAGGTAGTCTTCAAAGTCCATGTATTTGTCGATGGCACCCTTAGGTGTCAGATCAATTACCCGTGAACAAACGCTTTCAATAAATTCGTGGTCATGTCCAGCCATCAGAACTTGTCCGGGATAAGTTTTCATGTTGTTGTTGAAAGCCTGAATCGATTCCATATCCAAATGATTGGTTGGGTGATCCAAAATAACGGTGTTCGGATGGGCAAGCATCATGCGGGCAATCATGCAACGCATTTTTTCTCCTCCTGAAAGCACTTTGGCGCTTTTCTGAAGATCGTCGCCAGAGAATAACATCTTGCCAAGATATTGGCGCAGAAAATTTTCGCTTGTATCGGTCGAATAATTACCCAGCCATTCGTATAGTGTTTCGTCTTTGGTGAAAAAATCGGTATTATCTGCCGGTAAATATGCTGAAGTAATTGTTACACCCCAATCAATGGTTCCGGATGTTTGTTCCAGTTCGCCGCTGATAATTTTGAAGAATGCAGAAACTGCGCGGGTTTCTTTAGCCAGAAACACCACTTTGTCTCCCGGCTCAATTGTAAATGAGATGTCCTTAAACAGTACCTCGCCATCCTGAATATAGGAAAGATCTTCTACAGTTATTACACGATCGCCGGTTGAACGTTCCTGTTGGAAAATGATGCCAGGGTAGCGGCGTGTGGAAGGTTCAATCTCTTCGATTTTCAGCTTTTCGATCATCTTTTTCCTGCTGGTCGTTTGTTTCGACTTTGCTACATTGGCGCTGAAACGGGCTATGAATTCAAGTAATTCTTTCTTCTTTTCCTCAGCTTTTTTATTCTGATTTTGTTGCTGACGTAAGGCCAGTTGGCTTGATTCGTACCAGAACGAATAGTTTCCGGAGAAAGCACGTATTTTATTAAAGTCGATATCTACCACATCGGTACATACATTATCGAGGAAGTGACGGTCATGCGAAACAACGATCACCGTATTCTGGCAGTTTGAAAGGTAATTTTCCAACCAAAGAACTGTTTCAAGGTCAAGATCGTTGGTTGGCTCATCAAGTAAAAGGTTGTCCGGATTTCCGAATAAGGCCTGAGCTAGCAATACGCGAACTTTTTCCTTTCCATTCAGGTCTTTCATCAGGGAAGAATGCATATCTTCCTTAATTCCCAAACCACTCAACAGACTTGCTGCATCACTTTCTGCATTATATCCGTTCATATTGGCAAAATCATCTTCGAGTTTGGCAGCTAAAAGTCCGTCTGCTTCAGTAAAATCAAGTTTGGCATACAAAGCATCTTTTTCTTTCAGTACACGGAGTAATTCCGTGTGCCCCATCAAAACGGTATCTAAAACAGTATGTTCGTCAAATGCATGGTGGTTTTGTGAAAGAACTGAAAGGCGTTCTCCTGGTCCCATCAAAACAGTACCACGGGTAGCTTCAAGATCTCCTGAAATTATTCGTAATAAAGTTGATTTCCCGGCGCCGTTTGCGCCAATAACACCGTAACAGTTGCCTGGGGTGAATTTTAAATTAACATCCGAAAATAATGGTTTTTTCCCGAACTGAATTGATAAATTTGAAACAGTAATCATTCGCTTTGTATTTTTTTATTCTTGATATTTCACTTCAGACTATTGATTTCAATTTACTGATTAGTAGTCTGTTATTCCTGAAATGAATATGCCTTTGAAAAGATGCCTGAAAAAAGTTTTCCTTCAGTTTTATCTGTATCCCGAATTATTTTTTAGGGCATATTTGTTTCAGGGGTGCAAAGGTAGTATAATCCTTGCTAAATGAAGAAAATCTTAGTTAATAAATTCTTAAAGATCATTGAATTATATTCAAATTACTATTGTTGCCAACTTCTGTTTGCCGGCAAAACGTGAAAATAATTAATTAAGATTCGGACAAACTTCTCTGACGGATCACTTCGTAAACCAATAATCCGGAGGCAACAGAAACATTGAGTGATTCGATTTTTCCCATGATCGGGATTTTAACCTGTTCGTCGGCTAAGGCCAGCAGACGCTGATCGATACCGGTATCTTCCGAGCCCATAATAAAAGCAATAGGACCTGTAAGATTTACATTGGTGTAAATAGCGGTCGCCTTTTCGGTAGCTGCAACCAGTTTTAATCCTGATTCTTTCAGAAACGAAACCGTTTCCTTGAGGCTACGGGTGCGGCAAACCGGTATAAGGTGAAGCGCTCCAGCAGAGGTTTTAACAGCATCGGCATTAATACGTGCAGAACCTTTATCTGGAATGACTATGGCATTTACACCGGCACATTCGGCCGAACGTACAATGGCTCCAAAGTTACGCACATCGGTTACCTGGTCAAGTACCAGTACAAATGGCGTTTTCCCTTCTTCGTATATAGCCGGGATAATATCTTCAATGCGCTGCAAGGCAACTGGCGAAACAAAAGCCAGCACTCCCTGGTGATTCTTGCGCGAGATACGGTTGATTTTTTCTATAGGGACATACTGAAAAGCAATCTGACGAATGCGGATCAGATCGAAAAGTTCTTTGAATAAATCACCAATCAATCCCTTTTTTATCAGGACTTTATCTATTTCTTTTCCAGCCTGGATGGCTTCGATTACAGCGCGTATTCCAAATACCAGATCGTCGGCAGGTTTATCTTCTCTTTTGAACATTTGTGATGTATTATTGATGAATTAAAGTAGTTTCAAATTTTTCACTGTAATGGCAGGCAAGTTCCAAATAATGTTTCGAGTTGGTTTCCGTAACACGCACCCTAATCTCGTAATATTTTACTGCCAATTGTAACTGAACTCTGCTACTTCTCTTTGCTTACCATGTTTTTTTGGCTGAAAGTTCTTCCAGTTCTTCGTTTAAAAGTTCCCACTCGTAAATTTTATGTTCCAGATCCTTTTTCATTCGCTCGTATTTCTTGAAAATATCAGGATCTGATCCATTGGTTTCGGCCAGAGTCCGATCCATTTCCTTTATTTTTTGTTCCATCCCGGAAATGTCCTTTTCTGCTTTTTCTATGCTTTTTTCGAGCCGGCTTATATTTTTGTTTATTTCTTTGCGTTCTTCGAAGCTAACTTTTTCGACTTCCTCTTTTTTTTGTGTTTTAACTTCCTGATTCAAAGGTATGTCCTTTTTTTCCAATTCCTTCATCGATTCCATTTTCTTTCGGCGAAGGAATTCGTAGATGCCACCCAGATGTTGTTTTATCTTTTTATCCTTGAATTCATAAACACAATTCACCAGTCCGTCTAAAAACTCACGATCATGCGAGACGAGAATAACAGTTCCGTCATAATCAATCAGTGCCTGTTTTAAAATTTCTTTGGAGCGCATGTCGAGGTGGTTGGTAGGCTCATCAAGTACCAAAAGGTTAACCGGTTCGAGCATCAGTTTAACCATGGCTAACCGCGAGCGTTCCCCTCCGGAAAGTACACGAACCTTTTTATCGGCATCGTCGCCTGAAAACATGAAACCACCCAGAATATTGCGGATTTTTGAGCGTATTTCGCCAACAGCAATCTGGTCGATGGTTTCGAATACGGATAGATCTGGATCGAGTAAATTTGCCTGATTTTGAGCGTAATATCCAATTTTGACATTATGCCCCAATTTCATTTCACCCTCATATTCCAATTCACTCATGATAACACGGGCCAGCGTGGTTTTTCCCTCACCGTTTTTTCCAACAAAAGCCACTTTTTCGCCACGCTCAATAATCAAATCAATTTCGTCAAGCACATTAAGCTTTCCGTAGCTTTTCGATAATTCACGAACTTCAGCAACCACCGTTCCGGAGCGAAGTGCCGCCGGAAATTTGATGCGTAGGGCAGAGTTATCTTCATCATCAACTTCAAGCCGTTCGAGCCGGTCGAGTGCCTTTACCCGCGACTGAACCTGAACTGCCTTTGTAGCCTGGTATCGGAAACGTGCAATGAAATTTTCAGTATCTTCAATCATTTTTTGCTGATTGACAAAAGCAGCCATCTGTGTTTCTTTCAGCTCTTTACGTAAAATCAGGTATTTCGAATAATTGGATTTGAAATCGTAAGTACGACCAAGTGTAATTTCGACGGTTCGGTTGGTAATTGCATCAAGAAATGCACGGTCATGCGAAACCAGAACAACTGCACCATTATAGGTTCTCAGGAAATCTTCGAGCCATTGAATCGATTCAATGTCAAGGTGATTTGTAGGTTCATCCAGTAGAAATACATCCGGACGTTTTAACAATATTTTTGCCAACTCAATACGCATTCGCCATCCACCACTAAATTCTGAAGTCTGTCGTGTAAAATCTGTCCGCAGAAATCCCAAGCCTAAAAGCGTTCTTTCAACTTCTGCTTCAAAATTATTACCGCCCAACATGTGGTAACGATCGTTGAATTCGGTAACATGATCCAATAATCGATGGAATTCCGGTGATTCGTAATCTGTTCTGGTGGAAATCTGGTGGTTGATTTCTTCGATCCGACGTTCCAGCTCAAGAATTTCGACGAATGAAGTCACTGCCTCTTCAAACACGGTGCGTCCATCAAAAACCTCCATGTGCTGAGGTAAATATCCAAGACGTACATCTGATGGAACCGAAACCACACCTTCATTAGGTTGCTGGTGTCCGGCAAGTATTTTAAGTAAGGTGGATTTTCCTGCCCCGTTTTTGCCAACAAGGCCAATCCGGTCTTTAGGACTCACCAGAAGTGAAATTCCTTTAAACAGCTCGAATCCGCCAAAACTGACAACTAATTGATCAACCGAAATCATAATTTATAAAATTGAGGGTGCAAAGATAGTAGAATCATCGGGAAACATGAAAAGATTCCATGTACCGCATTTCAAATTTCACATTCGGTTTTTAATATGGGTAGGACATCCGGAAACTAATTCAGTATCTTTACCTATATCATATCTGTTCCTGAAATAAATTTGATGTGACTTTTACTGCCAGTAAACTATTGCATGGCTACAAACATCATTACAATGAGGTATGGTTTTCCTGCTTATTTTACCGATACCTCCACTTTATACTGTGGAATACGTAATTCCTGCGGTAGATTCTTTAAATCGTTTGTTAAGACAATAATGGATTCAGTAGGAATACCTTGCTCTTGAGTGAAAAAATCGGTAACCAGGCTGTTTCGCAGCTTTAAAATGGTCTGAAACCGTGATTCAATACTATTCGCATTGACCAATTGATTACATGCATTTTCAAACCCAATTGAGTCCACATTTGTTACGGTTTTCCGGATAAATGCCAACAGTTTTGGGTCATCATTTTGTACTTCAGTATTCGCAGCAATAGTTGCATTCGAATCGGGTGCCATTGTTTTAATGTATTCATTTTTTGTGAGTTGAATGGCTATTTGCTGCTTTTCCTTTTCCGGATCGGTACTTTGAGATAAGGTGAGTATCAAATCTGGTTTCTTTTTCATGATTGTTGCCAACCGGCTCAATGTACCTCGCTGTTGCTGATCGAGCGAATCCTGGGCAAATGTAAATGGAAGTGTTTTAAGTGATTCAGGGTTTGTTCCGGCCAGACCAGACATGGTATTGAAAGGTGAAAGCGCTGTTTTAACCATGAGATTGACAAACGTTTTCCATATTATTTTGCCAAGTTTAAACTGTGGTTCCGATGGATTTCCGGTAACCGGCAATTCAAATGAAATAATATCTTTGGCATCTTTCATCAGGTATAGAGCCAGTCGTGCTGGGACTTTCATGGCTGTGATATCATTGGTTCGCTTGCCAAATTCAAGTTCATCCATTTTCACCTTATTCTCATTGATCAGCAATTTTGGTGTCATTTTCAGGCTAATATCATAGCTGAGCCATCCCTGTGTAATGGGGGAGGCTATGAAATATTCAGAATAAGGAGAAATACTTAGTAAATCCATACGTTTCATTTTTGCATCCATTTCCAGTTTCGTTGGATCAAGCATGCTCCATACTGTTTTTCCTGAAAACTGGCCACCATTATTTAGTTTGGTGCTGAAGATTACCGGAATTTGATCCGCGCTTTCCGTAAGGCCGGTCATCATTACATTCAATTCATTTAATTCGTAGGAGAATGGACGGTTCAGCGTATTATCTTTAATGTAAATCAACCCGTTTGTAACTTTTATGGTGTCGATGCTATACGTAACCGGCGTTTCATTTGTTGAAGTTATTGTGCCTGAGGCAGCGTTGATGGAATCATTGAAGAAATAGGGTATGGTAAATCGTTCCAGATTGGTCATTTCTTTGTCCCGACGAACCATTAAATTTGGTTCAATGGCCTCAATCTTACCAAATTTATAATGATTTGTTTTCAGGTTAATGTCGTTTAGTGTTGCGGTAACTTTCGCTAACGAAATTATTTTCTCCGAACGACCATCAATCATTGATAAATCACTTACAGAAGCATTTCCGGAGATGGAAATATCAATAACTTCATTCATGTCGCCAACAATTTTCAGGTTCGAAGTTAGCGAGCCATTTAGCGACTGAATATCAATGTAGTCGGTTAAATAACTGGTGACAGGATTTAATTCAATATTTTCTGTCGAAAGATTTATCCTGTATTTTTTATTGAGGTTATCCACAACTGCCTGCACTTTTACTTGTCCTTTTTCTCCCATATGAAAATCCAAACCCATATTCGACTGTTCGTTGTTCCAGGCAATCAGCGGAAGGTTAAGATTCAGGTTTTTCATTTTCAATTGATTGTTTTTCTGAACATCAGTGTATTCAAGATTTCCATCAACTAACTGAATGTTACGAATGGTAAATTTCAAATCTTCATTTTTAGTGGTATCTTTTACCTGAAGACTGTCTTCTTTTGGAATAAGGCTGCCGAAATTGAACTTTTCGCCATCCTGAATAACTGACAGACGTGGATTTATCAGTCGAATCTCTGAGAATGAATATTCACCTGTAGGCAAAGTCCATGGATCAAAATTGATATACAGTTCTTTAAAAGAAGCAAAGCTATCGGTCTTGTTTTTTTCATACAAAACCAAATCTTTTACCTGAATGGCTACTTTGGCGTAGTCAAAATGCAATTCTCCAATTTCAAGTTTTCGGCCAATCAGTTTTTCGCTGTTTTTTACCAGCCAGTTTTTGGTAAATGTTGACAGAAAAAAAAGTCCTGTCAATATAATGAGGGAAATTATTCCCAGAATAATGTGTCTTTTTTTGATGTGTGCCATGGTTTTTTCTGTTTGCAACAAAGATAAAAAGGGTTTGCTTAATAGTGATTATAATCACCGATTATTCATCTCATGATTAGGCCAACCCTGAAATTACAGAAAACAAAAGAACCATTTCCGTTATTCGGAAATGGTTCTTTTAAACCCATGTTTATCTTTGTAAAAGATTAATCAATAGGCAAATAGGTCTGTGGTGTCCTATTTCTTAATGTTTTTCAGGTCAATTTCTTCTTTTTCAAGATTCCAGCCTTCCAGTAGAATTTCCTGATTTTTGCCTTTTAATTGATTTGTAGAAACACTTGCTGTAACAGTAATTGACTCGCCTGGTGCCAGTGAAAAATAATTGGCAGACCAAAAACAAGGAAGGACTTCTTCACCATCACTCATCAATTGTGGACGTATAAAAAAGGCCAGTTGGGTTGATTTGTTCGTGAACTTCAAGGTCCATTTGGTGTCCGTTTTTACTTGTTCTTCTTTTACAACGGTTGTCTCTACTTTCGACTTGGGCATTGTATTCAAGGCCTCATAATTGTTATCCACCGCAAGCCAGTATACGTTATGCGATATTACTTTTCCCCTTGCATCCTTCAGGTTTAAAACTACAAAATTCACTTCTTTAGAGTCTGCCAAAAACTTCGATAGGGAGAACGGTTCTTTTACATCAGTGGCTGAAAGGTTTACACTTGCAGTTTGATGAAATACAGATTTTGAATTTATATCGAAAACAGTTGCTTCAACAGTCAGGTTTGAGAAAGACTGATAAGTTCTGTTTATAACAGTAACATTGTAATCGAGTAAATTAAGCTGAACATGAGTTTGTTCGCAGGCATTCTGCATGAAATAATATCCGGCATTGGGTTCAAGGTACCAGTCGTAAATTTGCCAGATCACACTCGGAAATGCTGCATTTAATTTCCAAAGCATAATTCCTCCGATTTCGTTCAGTTTATGACCTGCTGCTTCAAAAGTTCCCTGGTATCCGGTAGCATTCATCAATTGCATTTTATTCGAAAAATCTTCCATAGATGAAGGTTCTCCGTATCTTTTTACCATAGTTTCATAGTATTTATCATAGCCCCCGTTTCCGGTAGCAGCATCGTGATATCCCCATGAATTATTTAAAGGGAAAGGTAATTTTGTATCCCAAACTAAATTTGGAATTATTTTTATCAGGCTGTTGTATGGTGGTTGCGAAGGCAATCCTGTCTCATCTTTAAATACCCAGTCTTTTGCGTTATCGGCCAACTGGTAATATTCTCTGGAATCCTGCCATTTGTATGGGCCGCCGCTGTACACGCCTGATGCATTATTATCCGGCCACGAAGCTTTTATACCTTCGGGCAGTTTGGCAAATCCTGAAGAACTTGGAATAAATGGTCTTGTTCCATCCAAAGTGATTACACTTTCTCTCATTTTTTCATAGGCATCCTTCCTTATATGACCTTCGTTACCGCCAGTCCAGAGCAAAAGGCTTGGGTGGTTACGAATCCGGTAAATTGTACTAATCACATTATTTACAAAAACTTCAGGTTCCAAAGGCCAATCAGTTGATCCCTTAAATTCCCCGTGAGTATCGCCGGTTACCCAGAAATCTGACCAGATCATTAATCCATACCGGTCGGCCAGATCAAAGAATACATCAGGAGGAGTAATTCCACCACCCCAAATCCTAACCAGGTTGGTATTGGAATTCCGGCAAAGGTGCAACTCAGCATCATAACGGGCAGAGTCGCGGTTCAACATCATATCTGGAACCCACGCGCCTCCAACAAGTTGAACACGTCTTCCGTTCACATAGAAATCGCGACGTAAAAATTTATTGGGTACCTCTACTGCTTTTGAACTCACTGTGCGAATACCAAATACAAATGTTGTATCATCCGAGATCACACCTTTAGATTCATACTGAAGCTGAATGCGATATAAGTTGGCGGTTCCGTATCCGTTTGGCCACCACAGGCGAGGTTGTTTTATAATAAGCTGATTTGTATTTGAGGCATTTAATTCAATGAGTGCACTTGCTCCTCCGGAAATGCTCACGTCTTTAGAAAATGAAACAGATTTTCCAATAAAGTTCTCAGGACTAATGCTGACTTTTAAGCTCCCCCTTGTGTCGGTTTGTCCGTGGTTCGACAAGGTGAGATTTAATGAAAGTTTAGCCTCGGTGGTGTCGGGCAGATTTGGTAAATCGGTTATAAGTTGTGGACGCACAATGGTAATATCGCCTGAAGTACGAAGAATTACAGGTTGCCAGATACCTATGTTACGGTCACGAACCGGTGGAACCCAATCCCAACCTACAGCACACATCATGGTTACGTTTTTACCGATATCCCCAGTTGGTCCGCCATTTAGAAAGAAATCACCCATTGCTTTTAATTGTTCAGGGGCTGGCAATCCCGGAAAATCGAGAGGATAAATTTTTACGGCCAGAAAATTGTCTTCGCCGGCTTTGATCTTTTTACTTACATCAAAACTGTATTCGGCAAACATGCCCACCATTTGTGTGGAATCTGCAATCTGCAGTCCATTCATCCAAACGGCAGCGCGGTAATTTATCCCTTTAAATATGAGTTGAAAATGGCGTCCTTTATCAGTTGCCGGAACCTTAAACGACGTTTTGTACCAGTATGGCTTTTTCCATGGATTACCAACGTTTGGAATGTGGCTGTACTGCTCCAGATTGTATGTTTTATTAAATTCATCCGAAGCATCCGGAATCAGCATATTATTCATTCCTGAATACGGATCGGGATAAATGTGATTGGCAACAAGACCTGTAAGCACCGTTGACGGAACATTTACTGGCATCCAATAAACATTTGATTTATACTCTGGCGATGAAATTGTTTCACCAGTGGCATGAATCAGTTCAGAAGACTGTAATTCAAAACGGCTTAGTTTTTCCTGTTTAATATTTTTATTCTGAGCGAATAAAAATTGTACAGAAATAAACAGAAAGACAAATAATGTGGAAAAGATTTTCATTATAAATTGGTTAAAAAATGATTTTTATGATTGGCATTAGCAGTACTGACTGCGAAAATACAAATGTTTTCTATTCTTGTCGTAAATAAACCAGCCGTCTCAAATTTCAATTTAAAACGGCTGGACTTTATTTTAAAACTATAAAGTTTACTTTTTTCCTGAATTGCTGACAAACGCAATATTTCTGCTGTCAGGAGACCAGGATGGAACATTGATGGTTCCCTGACCGCCATACATATAGGCTATTACTTTTGGAGCACCTCCTGAAGCAGGCATCAGGCGCAACATAACTTGTTTGTATGATGGATGCGAATTGAATTCAATTTCAGGCTGAAATGAAATAAATGCAATCCATTTTCCATCCGGAGAAATGTGTGGAAACCAGTTGTTGTATTGGTCAAAAGTAATTTGTTCTTTTCCTGTTCCATCAGGTTTCATGCGCCAAAGCTGCATCGTACCCGACTGACTACCGTTATAATAAATGTATTTTCCATCCGGAGAATATTCACAACCATCAACATGTTCTCCTGGCTTATTGTCTGTTAAGGCAACTTCTTTATCGCCTTTTATCGAATTTTTATAAATGTTATAAATGTTGCTGCCATTTCGCTGAGCCACATAAACTACTTCTTTATTGTTGGGAGCCCAGCCATGCAAATAAGATGGGGTATCCTGAGTTACCATTTGAGGTTCGCCACCTTCAATTGGCAATACATATACCGTTGAACCACCACCATTTAAACCTTCACGATGGCTGCTGATGCCAAGCATTTTCCCATCAAAAGAAATCACATGGTCGTTGTTGTTATTTTTTGCTGTACCAGTATTCAATTTTTCAGGCTCGCCACCCTCAACCGGAATTTTATAAATCGAACCATCCATGTTGAACAGTAATTTTTTTCCATCGGGCATCCAGTTCGGAGCCTCAAAACGACCGTCTTTTTCTAAAATTATTTTGCGGGTGCCGTGAAATACATTTACAGTTTCCATCCGGCATCCCAGCCAGCCATCTTTATTCGGATTATAAGACTCAGCAACAGGTTGATCAATTCGAACGTTCCAGATTTTAGCTGTTTCAATCACTTCAGGATCGTGAGAACACATAATCAAACCTGCAAGCACTTCATCGGGTAAATTTTCCATAACTGTTTTACCAATCAATTGAAGCGGTTCGCCCGGATGAGCAGCACGCATAATCATTGTTTTGCCTGAACGCTCCAACTGAATGATCTGATAATTTGGTTTTGCTGCAAATATTTCATCCTGAGGATCCCGCATATTCGCATTTTCCAATACACGCCATTGTAAGGCAGTCAGTCCGTCTCCATGCAAAACAGCTGAACAATGAACTGCATTGTCTTTATCCGAAGCACGAACCATCCAACCGATTTTGCGGTGGATTTTATTGTCTCCAACAAATGCAAAGTTGGCAGTCAGGATAAAATCGCCTTTAATTTTGTTGTATAAATAATGAAATTCGTCACGTCCAAACCAGATGTTATAACCAGCTCCTGTAATAGTATAGGTCTGATTTTCGCTGTCATAAGAGGCTGATCCGGCAAGTTTTGGTGAGCCAATGTCTGCATTCGATTTAAAAACGCCAATAGGTTCTTGTGCAAAAGAAGTCATCACAAGCATACAGAAAAGAATGAAGATTGTCTGTTTCATAATACTTAGTATAAGGTTTAGTAGTTGGGTTATTTCTGTTCGAAGATATAAAATCCTGATGAGAAAAGTAGATTCAATTTGTTCTTTTTACATTAAGCTTTAACGAGTAATGATTTTTACTAGGGAAGCAAAAAAAGTTCTTCAATGAACCAATAAATCACAAAGACTTAAAGTTGCATGACAATTGTTTTGGTTTTGTGTCAATTGCTCGTACTTAATACGATTTAATTACTTTTGTAAAAATTTTGAAAATTATGGGAAGAGGCCGGAATAATAAGCCGTTTTACGAAGGAGTAACAATCACTGATATTGGTGCCGAGGGAAAAGCAATTGCAAGAGTAAATGATGTTGTTGTGTTTACAACTCATGTCGTACCTGGTGATGTAGTTGATTTACAGGTGACAAAAAAGCGGACCAAATACATGGAGGCCCGTGTTACACGAGTAATAACCGAATCGCCTGATCGTGTCGCCGCTTTTTGCGAGCATTTTGAAGTGTGCGGTGGCTGTAAATGGCAGTTTCTTCCCTACGAAAGACAGCTTTATTACAAGCAAAAACAGGTTTCCGATCAGCTTCGCCGTATTGGCCGCATTGAATTACCTGAAATTACTCCTATTCTGGGATCAGCAAAAACAACTTTTTACCGTAATAAACTCGAATTTGGTTTTTCGAACAAGCGTTGGTTAACCAACGAAGAAATTGGTATCGAAGGGGATGATTTGAATAAAAATGCACTTGGATTCCATATTCCCGGTTTGTTTGATAAAATCCTAGACATCCGGAAATGTTGGTTACAAGGTGATCCATCCAATGAAATCCGTAATTTCATTAATAGTTATGCCAACGAAAACGGATTGGAATATTTCGACAGGAAAATACAGGCAGGATTACTCCGGAATATTATTGTACGAACATCTACCACTGGCGATTTGATGCTGATTGTATGTTTTTTCAGCGATCAAAAGGAGAACCGCGAGAACCTAATGGCTGCCATTGCAGCAGAGTTTCCGCAAATCACTTCACTGATGTATGTGATCAATGGAAAAGGAAACGATACCATTCATGATCAGGAAATTATTTTGTATCGCGGAAACGACCATATTCTGGAAGAAATGGAAGGCCTGAAATTTAAAATAGGTCCTAAAAGTTTTTACCAGACCAACTCGGAACAAGCATACGAACTTTACAAAGTTACACGAGAATTTGCCGGACTGAAAGGCAACGAGGTGGTTTACGATTTATACACAGGAACAGGAACTATTGCCAATTTTATTGCGCGCGGTGTGCAAAAAGTAGTTGGTATCGAGTATGTTCCTGATGCCATTGGAGATGCGCATGAGAACTCTGAATTGAACGGAATTTCGAATACCAGCTTTTTTGCTGGTGACATGAAGAAAATTCTGACCAGCGATTTTATTGCTCTGCATGGCAAGCCTGATGTGATTATCACCGACCCGCCAAGAGCAGGGATGGATGAAGAAGTGGTAAAAACCATTTTGGAAGCTGCACCACAGAAAGTGGTTTATGTAAGCTGTAACCCGGCGACACAGGCCCGCGATCTGGCTTTAATGGATGAAATGTACAAAGTAACGCGTATTCAGCCAGTTGATATGTTTCCGCACACACACCATGTTGAAAATGTGGTATTGCTGGAGCGGCGAGCCAAATTGCAAAACTCAGGGTCCTGATTGAATCTTGTTCATTTACCGCGATAGGCATATTTTAGGATAATTTCCATTGAAACATGTGATAACAGCGTTTCGTTGGTGGCTTCTGGTATAATCTGTGGTGCACAATTGTTCTCGTATGCTTCGAGCCAACGTTGCGCACACAAACACCACCTGTCGCCAGGCTTTACTCCCGGGAAAGAATATTCTGGTATTGGTTTACTTAAATCGTTCCCAGCCAAAATAGAAAAGGCTAAGAATTCTTCTGTTGCTACAATACAAACGGTATGTTCACCTCGGTCTGTTTCGTCTGTATTACAGCATCCGTCTCTAAAATAGCCTGTTTTAGGTTTGGCGCTGCATTCGATTAATGGCTCCCCAAATATGTTTTTGTTTTTCATAGGTCTTAATTGAATTGGTTGTTACGGAAAAATAAGATTTAATCCCTATTGCCATAACTTTTTGCTTGAAACAAAACAAACCTAAAATAGTTTCGAGTTTATACCTAATCGAATGCCTGTTTAGGGTATGGGAAGTTATTTGAAATATTAGTTAGCTGGCAAACCATATCGAATTTGGTGCCTATGACTTAAATTGTCGGATAAGCTGCTTAACAAATTAGTTCAATGATTTTAAATTCAACAAAGCTTCAGGAACATACTGATGAAGACTTTTAGTCAATTCGCAATTCTCCAGTTTTTCACAATCAGCACAGGTTTCAAAGTCTTTCGAATTGACACAATTTCGGATTTCACATTCTGCACAATGCGAAAATTTAGCTCCAACTTCACGGCAACCGGTACAATTAATCATCTCGGGCGAAATACCTGATGCACCGTATTGAGCGGCCCATTTCTCTGCGGTTTGTGCACGTAATTCATTATCATCGGCTATAGTTGCTATTCTTGCCTCGCAAGTAGCACAATTCAGGCCACAACATGCAATCAATTTTTCCATGGTTTTTTACTGTTGTAAAGGTTATTACTGATAATTTAGATTCTTTCCTTAGCTTTCTGAAATTCAGTATTTTGAATTTATTATTTGCTTTGAGACGAGTGTTTCGTATTCATGACCAGTTGTTTGTGAGTCATATGATAATCAAATATACCAAATTTGGATAGTATTTTTATCAGAAATTGTGGCATTTATTTAACCTTTATCAAGAGAAAATCTGGCAGGTTGTTTTAGGTAAAGACACAGCGCTGATTATCTCCACCAAAACAATAGTAGAAAGGTGAAGACTAAATTGTATGTCGCAAAATAGATTATTTATTCTTAGATGGCCTTTGTTTTTTCGAGTGCCTCTACAACAATCTCCAAATCACTTGTACCCCGAAAGCCACTGAATCCAACCGCAAGTTTGGTTCCATCACTTAGGGTGATGGGTTGTCCTCCTTCGTAGCCAACCAAATCGGGTAGGCTGATGCCAAACGTATGATAATCAATTTTATCTGTAAATATCATCCGTTCATATTCGTTGGTCTTAAATCCGGTAATCCAAACCTGATTGGCTTTAGACCAGGCAATTTTAAACGAATCGCGGCATCGGAGTTTGTCGGTGCCAAAAACTTTCCCATAAATCCGGCCATCTTCGCTGATGATGCAAACCGAAGCCACGCCTTTTGATTTGGCATAATCCTCCGGAATGGCCATATAAACCGGAACAAGCTCCTCTATAATCGAGATTAGTTTTTCAATATCAGTATGTGACATATGAAAGTTTTTTAAGTTTCTAATTTTTAAGTTCGTTAAAATGATCTTATAAAGTTAAACAATAATTGGAGTTTGGTTATCTTTGGCAGAACAAGTAAAGTTTACAAATCGAACCAACCAAACCAATCGAATATGAAACTGATCCATTTTTCAGGCCTTTTACTGATTCCACTTATGGCCTGCCAATCACCATCAAAACATTGCCAGCCATCAAATTTAGCGTGCGAATATCTGGTTAATCCAATTGGAACAGATGCCACAACTCCTCGTTTGCACTGGCAAATGACTGATATAAGGCAAGGAGCTTCACAAACAGCATATCAGATATTTGTTGGAACCGATTCTGTGAAGGTAGCCCAGGGATTCGCTGAAATGTGGGATTCGCAAAAAACATCGGGAACGGAGATGCTTGTTTCATATGCAGGTAAAACACTTCAGCCTTTTACTAAATATTTTTGGACGGTAAAGATTTGGGATAAAGACAAAAATGAAACTTCTTTGGCTGAAATTGCCAGTTTCGAAACGGGAATGATGCAGATGTCAAACTGGAAAGGTTCCTGGATTTCGGATTCAGAAGATATAAATCTGAAGCCTGCTCCATATTTCAGAAAACAGTTTAAAGGTTCAGGAAAAGTGAAAACTGCCCGTGTTTACATTGCCGCAGCTGGTTTGTACGAGCTTTACATTAATGGCAACCGGGTTGGCGATCATCAGCTCGATCCGATGTATACACGTTTCGACCGTCGTACGTTGTACGTGACATATGATGTGACATCTTTGTTGGCATCTGACCAAAATACAATTGGAGTTTTGCTCGGAAATGGCTGGTACAATCATCAATCCACTGCTGTTTGGAATTTTGATAAAGCTCCCTGGCGTGCACGTCCGAAATTTTGCCTCAATATGCGACTTACCTACGAAGACGGAAAAGAAGAAGTCGTTTCTTCAGACGAAAACTGGAAAACCTCGCTGAGCCCAATTATCCTGAATAGCATTTATACGGCAGAACATCAGGATGCGCGGCTGGAACAGAAAGGATGGGACACTGCTGATTTTGATGATTCGAAATGGGGGACTGCCATTCGTGTTGAAGCACCTTCGAAAAACATAGTGGCTCAGGTTCTGCATCCAATCCGTAATGTAGAAGAAATTGTGCCTGTAAGCGTACAAAAAGTAAATAATCAAAAATCGATTTTTGACCTGGGACGAAATATTTCCGGAGTAAGTCGTATTCAGGTAAAAGGCGATAAAGGAACTACAATTCGTCTGAAACATGGAGAGTTTCTGGATAAAGATGGAAATGTAGACCAATCTAACATTGACATTCATTATCGTCCAACCGATGATCAGGATCCTTTTCAAACTGATATTTATATTTTGAATGGAGAAGGGCTGGAAACTTTTGCACCACATTTTAATTACAAAGGTTTTCAGTATGTTGAAGTAACCAGCGATCGTCCGGTTGAAATTGAAAGTTTGACCGGAATATTTATGCACAGCGACGTTCCGGCCGTTGGAGAAATCAGCAGTTCAAATACTACTTTGAATAAAATTTGGAAAGCAACAAACAATTCATATTTATCGAATTTGTTTGGTTATCCTACCGATTGTCCGCAGCGCGAAAAGAATGGCTGGACAGGTGATGCTCATATTGCCAGCGAAACCGGGCTATATAATTTCGACGGAATTACAATTTACGAAAAATGGCTGGCCGATCACCGCGATGAGCAACAACCTGACGGCGTTTTACCTTCCATTATTCCAACCGGTGGCTGGGGTTACGAATGGGGAAATGGCCCCGACTGGACCAGCACGATTGCCATTATTCCATGGAATATTTATCTGTTTTATGGTGATTCGAAATTACTGACGGATTGTTATCCTAACATCAAACTTTATGTCGATCACATTACGTCTATTAGTCCTGATGGATTGACTGAATGGGGATTAGGTGATTGGGTTCCGGTGAAATCGAAAACCCCTAAAGAATTCACTTCATCGATTTACTATTTTGTGGATGCCACAATTTTGGCCAAAGCGGCAAAAATTATGAAAAATGAAGCCGATTATAAAACCTACTCAGATTTGGCTGCCAAAATTGCCAATGCAATTAATGCCAAATATTTAAATCAGGAAACCGGAATTTACGGTTCTGGATTTCAGACAGAATTAAGCGCGCCGCTTTTTTGGGGAGTTGTTCCGGAAAACATGAAAGCAAAAGTTGCTGAAAGTTTGGCAAATCGTGTAATTGCTGACGATAAACACATTGATGTGGGTTTGCTGGGAAGTAAAACCATTTTGAATGCATTGAGCGAAAATGGATATGCTGATCTGGCGTACGAAGTGGCAGCACAGGAAACTTTTCCATCGTGGGGTTACTGGATTACACAGGGTGCAACAACTCTTTTCGAAAACTGGCAGATCGAAGGTCAGTCTGATTTATCGAGAAACCACATCATGTTTGGCGAAATAGGAGCGTGGTACTACAAAGCGCTGGGAGGAATAAAACCTGATCAGGAAAAACCGGGTTTCAGTAATGTGTTGCTTGAACCACATTTTGTAAAAGGATTGGATTCGTTCAGTGCCAGTCACGACGGACCATTTGGCAAAATTGAATCATCTTGGAAAAGAACCGGAAGCACGGTTGTCTACAATCTCGTGATTCCTGCAAATAGCACTGCCTCTTTAAAACTTGAAGGAAAAAAGATAAGTCTGAATGGGAAAGAATTTTCAGGAAATAATGATCAACAAATCGTTCAAAACCTGGAAGCCGGAAAATATGAGTTTGAAGTGGAGGAATAAAGAGCTTATTAATTTGATGTTTTTTCAATTTTAATACGAAGGCGCAAAGTCACTAAGAAATTTAAACTTAGTGACTTTGTTCCTTTGTGTTATTTCTCTTGAAATCTCACCATATAATTTTCATCAAACCTGAAAATTCCACTGGTTTTGGTCGTTCCGTCAGTGCTGGTGAATAGCCGTGTCTGACCTTTTAAAACCAGTTGTGCAACCTGACTTTCACTTAGTGATTTTCCCTGAAGTTCGAATGGGATACGAAGTTTGCAACCACCTCTGAAATTAGTACAACCCCATGCCGTGCTGCCTTTTACGATTTCGCCGGTTTTGCACGACGGACAAACTAATTTTTCAGGTTCTGCTTCAGAGAAACTGATTTTATGGTCTGTAGTCAATTCCAAAAAACCATCAACAGGGTCGTCTTCCTGTTTAAAACCCTTGATCAGCAATGTTTTTCCTTTTTCAGCCAGACGACGAATCTGTGCATCGGTGAGCTTTTTCCCCATAAACTCGAATGGAATAATAAAGCGGCAACCTTCTTTCCAATCCGAGCAACCCCAGGCATTTTTGCCTTTTTTCAAAGTTCCTTTTTTACATGCCGGGCAAGTGGTTTCTGTAGGTTCCGCTGGTGCAGCTTTCGCTTTTTTCTCCGGAACAACCGGTTCTTCCGGAGCCAGCGCAATCTCTTTACGAGGCGAACGTTTCACCTGATCGACTACCTCGGTCACCATTTGTTTCATTTCGTCCATGAAAAGCGCCACGTCGTATTGGCCTAATTCAATCATCCGGAGTTTCTTTTCCCATTGTCCGGTCAGTTCAGCCGACTTCAGAAGATCATTTTCAATGCTGTCAATCAAACCAATTCCGGTTGGAGTTGCCACCAGTCGTTTTCCTTCTTTCTTTACGTATTTTCTCCGGAAAAGCGTTTCAATAATGTTGGCGCGGGTGGAAGGACGTCCAATGCCGTTATCCTTCATAAGTTCACGTAATTCGTCGTCGTCAACACTTTTGCCTGCGGTTTCCATGGCACGCAGCAAAGTCGCTTCAGTCAGGTACTTTGGCGGTTGAGTGAATTTTTCGAGTAATCCGGGTTCATGTGGTCCATGTTCGCCGGTTACAAAAATCGGAAGAATATTTTCATCGCTCTGTACCGGATTTTTCTCATTCATGTAAACAGCACGCCATCCGGGAGAAAGGATTTGTTTTCCAGTCGCTTTAAAATCATGCTTTCCAACTTTAGCTTCCACAGTTGTATTTGAGACTTTACAATCAGGATAAAATACCGAAATGAATCGTTTGGTAACCATGTCGAATACCTGTTTTTCCTGCTGATTCAAATCGACACGATATTGGCCGGTCGGAATAATGGCGTGGTGATCAGTTATTTTGTTGTTGTCGAAAACTTTGGTCGATTTTCGTATTTTTTTATCCTGAAGAAGAGGTGCCGTTAGTGTTTCATATTCTTTCAAATTTTTCAGGATACCCGGAATCTTGGGGTAAATATCTTCAGGAAGATAAGTTGTATCCACGCGCGGATAGGTGGTCAGCTTCTTTTCATAGAGCGACTGAATTGTTCGTAGCGTATCTTCAGCACCCATATTAAATTTGCGGTTACAATCAACCTGTAACGATGTTAAATCGAAAAGCCGGAGTGGTTGCTCAATGCTGTTTTTTGTTTCAATTTTGCCAATTTCCAGATCAACCTGACTTATTTCCTGCAGAACCTGTGCAGCATCTTCCCGGTTCTGGAAACGTCCTGAAGCAGCAGAAAAAGTAGCTTCGCGATAAATGGTTTTAATCTCGAAATAAGGTTCGGGTTTAAAGGCATCAATTTCTTTTTGCCGGTTGACGATAATGGCAAGGGTAGGGGTTTGCACCCTTCCGATTGACAAAACCTGCCTGTTTTGCCCGTATTTGAGCGTGTAAAGACGTGTGGCATTCATACCAAGCAGCCAGTCGCCAATGGCGCGGGCACTTCCGGCAGCATATAGATTATCAAATTTTTTGCCTTCCTGAAGCTTTTGAAATCCTTCGCGAATTGCTTCTTCTGTCAGTGATGAAATCCACAATCGTTTTACCGGTGCAGTGCATTTTGCTTTCGACATTACCCAGCGCTGAATCAATTCTCCCTCCTGGCCGGCATCACCACAGTTTATCACCTCCTCGGCGGTAGACATCAGTTTTTCAATGGTGTTAAATTGTTTTTCGACACCATCATTCTTAATCAGCTTGATGCCAAATTTTTGTGGAATCATTGGAAGCGATCTCATATTCCATGACTTCCACTGTTCCGTATAATCGTTGGGCTCTTTGAGTGTACACAAATGTCCGAATGTCCAGGTTACCTGGTATCCGTTTCCTTCAAAATAGCCGTCTCTTCGGTTATTCGCGCCAATAATCTGCGCCAGTTCTTTGGCCACGCTGGGCTTTTCAGCAATACAAACTTTCATTGATTTTATTCCGCTTTCATATTCAAAGTTCCGGGTCAAACTTCGAATCAGCAATTGAGAAAAGGCAATTATTTTTGGGTTTCGTCTTTACTCTTTTGCCAGTTAGTTACCAATCTAATTCCATTTTCCTCCAATTCTATCATTCTGTGTTTGTAAAGAGCTCCAATGGCAGTTTTAAAGTTTTTCTTGCTGATGTGGAATGTTTGGTAAATTTCATCTGGTGAACTTTTATCATTCAAGGCAAGAAATCCGTTGTTTTTTTGAATCGCAGCTATAATAATGTCGGCAAATTCACTGATTTTTTCGTAGCCTATTTTTTGCAGGCGGAGGTCAATTTTTCCATCAGTACGGATCTTTTTGATGTAACCAACCATTTTATCGCCCGGATTTAGTGGCTGGAAAACTTCATTTTTATACAAAATTCCGAGGTGACTGTTGTCTATTATGGCATTGAACCCCAGATCCGTTTGATTCACAATGATCAGGTCAACTTCTTCATTTTCATCGTAATCAACCGGGATGTTATCCAGGTAATTTTCGATTTTTGAGGAGGCCGCAATTCGTTTGCTGTTTAAGTCCAGGTAAACGTAGACCAAATATTTTTTGCCTTCTTCCATCGGCTGCCGTTGTTCACGGAAAGGAACAAAAAGGTCTTTTGGTAATCCCCAATTCAGGAAAGCACCAACCGGCGTGACCGAAACGACTTCAAGCAACGCAAATTCTTCGACCATTGCCATTGGCTTTTCTGTTGTTGCCACCAGGCGGTCTTCGGAGTCGAGGTAAATAAATGCATCAATTGTATCTTCAGGTTGTGTTCCTTCCGGTACATAGCGTTTTGGCATCAGGATTTCTCCCAGATCGCCGCCATCAAGATAAATTCCAAAATCTACCTCTTTCACCACATACATGTGATTTATTTTTCCTATTTCAGCCATTTTTGTGTTTCGTGTTATATGTTACAAGTTGATTTCGACAAGTTCATCTTCCGATGAAAAAATAACTGTAATTGAGCTTGTCGAAGCCTGTTTTTCAATATTATTCCCAACCTGAAGCCAATATATCGGCAATGTGGATGGGTTTAATAGGTAAATTATTCTTCAGGATATATCCTTCAAGGTTCATTATGCATGACGATTCGGTCGAAATGATGTATTCGGCACCGGTTTTCAATGCGTTTTCTACTTTCTGCTCAGTCATTGCTGTTGAAATAGCGGTGAATTTAGCAGAGAAAGTGCCACCAAATCCGCAACATGTTTCTGTATCTTCCATTTCAACCAGTTCCAGACCTTTTACTTTCGAAAGTAGAAGGCGTGGTTCCTGACGAATTCCATATTCGCGCAAGGCTGTACAGGCATCGTGGTAACAGACTTTATGTGGAAATTCGGCTCCAAAATCTGTAAAATTCAGATGATTTACCAGATAATCAGTTAACTCAAACAGATTACGGTTTAGTCGCTGGTAATCAACAAATCCGGGTTGACCGCTTTTAAACAGATCAGGATAATAATTTTTAATAAAACCAGTACATGACGCAGATGGACTAATTATATGTCTTTCATTCGGAAAATCACGAATGAATTTATTTGCCAGTGTTTTGGTTTCGTCCCAGTAGCCGCTGTTAAACGCAGGTTGTCCGCAGCAGGTTTGCTCAGGATTATAATTCACTTCCAATCCGGCTTTCCGGAGTAATTTAACTGTATTAAAAGCAGTATCAGGATAGATCTGATCGATAAAACAGGGTATAAAAAGATCGACAGTCATAACGTTTGCATTTGAGTTGAAAGTTACCAAAGACTTTCCGTAAAACAAAAAAAGCCGCCCGATAGAGCAGCTTTTGCACGGGAGGAGCGACTCGAACGCCCGACACCTGGTTTTGGAGACCAGTGCTCTACCAACTGAGCTACACCCGTATTCCTTTTTTGCGATGGCAAATATAGTAAATAGTTTTTTACAACCTAGAGAAAATAATGTTGGATCATGAAAAAACCGAATGAAAAAAAGCATTTCAAAATTTAGGAAAGGCTGACTTTTTCATAATCAAAAAGATATGAAACGCTGATGGATATAGAAATTTGCTTCATTTTCCTTCTGAATAAAATTGTTTTACTTCAATTCATTACCATATAATACAGTTGCCGGCTTATTCTAAACAAAATCTTTCATAAATTCACTCTTTAATTTTATACATTTTGCAGTATGCGGAGCAAGCCTGTCGAAAAAAACTCCAAAAATGTAATCATCATTTTTGGTATTACTTTGATAGCTGTTATGGGAATTGCAAGTATTACTCCGGCATTTCCGGGAATCATTAAATATTTTGGAATTTCTACACAGCAGGTGGGCTGGTTAATTGCAGCGTTTACCTTGCCCGGCATATTTTTAACGCCAGTAACCGGAATTCTTGCCGATCGTTTTGGTCGCAAACTGGTGCTGGTTCCTTCGTTATTTATCTTCGGAATAGCTGGTTTCCTGTGCTCATTCATGCGCGATTTTCATTTGTTGCTGATTTTTTTGTTTATTGAAGGGATTGGGGCAAGTGGTCTTTCGAGTATCAATATTACCCTGATTGGCGATTTGTATTCCGGAGAAAAGCGAACCGCACTGATGGGTTACAATGCCAGTATCCTGAGTATTGGCACGGCTGCTTATCCGGCTTTGGGCGGATTTATTGCTGTTCTTGGCTGGCAATACATTTTTTACCTGCCACTGCTGGCAATTCCTCTCGGAATCTTTGTGATTTTTGGCTTGAATAATCCGGAACCGAAGGATCATCAGGGAATTGGGGAATATTTCAAGAGAATTTGGGAAAAAGTTAATCAACGAAACGTTTGGGCTCTTTTGACAATTAATATGTTGGTTTTCGTTTTACTTTACGGAGCTTATCTGACGTATTTCCCTATTCTTTTATCAGAGCGATTACATGCAACTTCGGTTCACATTGGACTAATGATGTCAGTTATGTCGCTCGTCACAGCTGCAACATCTTCGCAACTTGGAAGAATTAACAAGCAACTTCAATCAAAAACTATTTTGCTTTTTGGTACTTGTTTCTATTTTCTTTCGATGCTTTCACTTCTTTTTAGTCAAAGCTGGATTCATGCAGGTATTTCTGTGGTTCTTTTTGGTCTCGGACATGGATTGTTGATTCCTTCAATTCAAAATTTACTCGTTGGTATGGCTTCAATAAAAGAACGTGCCGCTTTTATGTCTGTCAATAGTATGGTTTTACGTATTGGACAAACAATTGGTCCGTTGTTAATAGGAGTATTCTATTCAGTAGGAGAGCTAAATGGATCTTTTGGTGGAGGTGTGGCGGTTGCCGGTATCATGTTTATTGTAATTACAACTGTATTAAAGGCTACCAACCCCTCAGAGAAATGATTTCATGAAATTCAGATTTTTCAATTAAGAGAAAATGAAATTTAAATCAATAGAAGGTTAATCTTAATTCTATTGATAAATTAATTCTACATTTGTCAGGTTAATCAATTGATTAAATCAGGCAATTAAGATGAGAAAGGACGGAAATACCGAACAGAATATTATTGCAGCAGCTCAAAAAGTCTTTCAGGAGAAAGGGTATAAGGAGGCTACTATGCGCGATATTGCTGCTGAAGCGAATATTAACATGGCTATGGTCCATTATTATTTCAGGAGCAAGGAAAATCTTTTTTACCTGGTTTTAGATGAAGCCTTTAAACAACTTGTCGGTGAGATTGTAAATGTTCTTAAGAATGATAATCTTGATATCTTTGCGAAAATACGGACAATTGTGCAGGAATATATTACGTTTTTTAGCGAGAAACCATACCTACCTCAATTTCTAATGGGTGAAGTAATTCGAAATCCTGAAAGTATAGGTAAACGAATGGAAAAGGATATAAACCTCCATTCTGTGTACAGAACATTTAGTGAGCAACTCAAAAAGGAATTCGAAAAAGGGACAGTAAAGCAAATATCGCCATTGTCTTTACTTCTTAATATTATTTCGTTGTGTGTATTTCCGGCGATAGTAAAACCTATGATTTTAGAGATGGATGACACAGAAATTAATGAATTTAATTTGGTTTTTGATGCCCGAAAGAAAGATGTAGCTGATTTTATTATTAATGCCATTAGAATTTAGCAAGTTCATGAAAACAAGAATAATCATCAATCCGAAATATGCCCATTTGGGAAGTTTTATTAATCAGATTCCTGAAAATTTCGCGAGCCTTGGGGAGCAGATTTATAAAGGGAGAAACGATGTAAGTCTGGTAAATGTGGACGGATTACTTTTGACAATCAAATACTTTAAAAGGCTGACGCTTGCAAACAGATATATTTATGCAACTTTACGCAAAACAAAGGCCCAAAGGGCTTATGAGCATGCTGAAAAAATGCTTAAACTGGGATTCAATACTCCAGAGTCGGTTGCTTATATCGACTGCTACAAAAATGGGATGCTTTATAAAAATTTCTATGTTTGCCTGTACACCGATTATAAGCCTATAAACCAATTGATGGATGTTCCTTTGCTGGAATCGGCACCTGTTATAAGAGCCTTTGCTAATTACACTTACAGGCTTCATCAGGCTGGCATATTTCATTCAGACTTTACAATTAGCAATATACTTTACAAGCCAATTAATGGCGATTACAAGTTTTCGCTGATCGACAATAACCGGATGAATTTTGGTGAATTTTCACATTCCAAGGCTATGAAAAACTTAAATCGGCTTAATATTACCACCGAAATGATGGGCGTTTTCGCAGCCGAATATGCACGGGAGGCAAACACCTCTGAATACCGTATTTTGGACGGAATGGTATTTTTTAGATGGTATTTTTTGTTTCATCGTACATTGCGAAAGAAGTTGAAAATGAGTATGCTTAAGTTGATAGGCAAACAGAATAAATAAACACGAATGAGTTACAATGGCAATTTGCCAATTCGTGATTATGCCTTTATATTTTCACGTTCAATTGGTGTAAGCTTATTCTAAATTAGAAAATATAATATTAAAAATAGTTTCGTATGGACTTCGAATTTACAATAGTCATCCCGGTATACAACGAAGAGGATAATCTGGAACGGGTATATAATGAAATGAGTGAGTTTATAAATTGCGCATCGAAAAAAACGAAGGTGCTGTTTGTAAACGATGGATCTAAAGATGCAAGTTTAAGCAAGATTAAAGAGATTTGCAGTCGGTCGGACTCATTTACTTACCTTACCTTTACGAAGAATAATGGCTTAACTGCAGCTATCAAGGCTGGCTTTGATTATTCTGATACCATATGGACTGGTTATATTGATGCTGATCTTCAGACTTCACCGCTTGATTTTAATGTTTTGTTGGGATATACCAATGATTATGATCTGATTACAGGTGTGAGGCAAAACAGGAAAGATTCATATGTGAAAAACCTTTCGTCTTTAATTGCCAATAACATCAGAAGGGCTTTTACGCATGACGGTATGGATGATACAGGTTGCCCGCTAAAAGTTATACGGACTGATTTTGCAAAGCGAATGCCATTATTTAATGGATTGCACCGTTTTTTGCCTGCTATGGTAATGTTACAGAATGGAAGAATAATACAGGTTCCGGTACAGCATTTTCCCCGTATTGCAGGCAAATCAAATTTTAATCTTTGGAACAGATTGATTGGACCGCTGATGGACTGTTTTGCATACCTCTGGATGAAGAAAAAATACATCAATTACCAGGTTGAAGAATCTAAATTGTCCTCTTTATGAGCAGCTGGATTGTTTTGGGAATTGGCTTTCTTGCACAGGGTTTATTTTCAAGTCGCATTTTTTTGCAATGGATTGTAATGGAGAAACACAAGAAAGTTCTTACTCCAAAACTCTTTTGGGAAATCAGTTTATTCGCTTCGTTTTTATTATTTGTGTATGGCTATTTACGACACGATTTTGCCATCATGCTCGGACAGGTTATCACTTATTATATTTATATCCGAAATATCCAGTTGGAAAAGGAATGGAAGAAGTTCAACCGCTGGCTTCGGATATTTATTTATCTGTTTCCGGTAATAATTATAGTTTACGGATTTAACAACAATGTTATCGACAGGGAAATACTCTTTAATAAAGAAAATATTCCTGCTGTCTTACTGGCTCTTGGAATCATTTCGCAAATACTGTTTACCCTCCGATTTATATACCAGTGGCTGTATTCCGAAAAAAGAAAAGAATCACTTCTCCCATTAGGATTCTGGCTGCTTAGTCTTATCGGTTCGTCGCTCATTTTTATCTATGGAATTTTCAGGAAAGATCCGGTTTTACTTGTTGGTCATTTCTCAGGCATAATTATTTATTCGCGAAATATTTACATTATTAAAAAATATGGAAAGTAAATCTCTATCATTCAGACAATCTGCATTTTTATTTTTAGTCACTGGAATATTGTTGATTTCTGGTTTGGATAAAATTGAAATAAATATCATGGAAGCCCGTAATTTTATTTCGGCCAGGGAAATGGTTCAGAATAAGGAGTATTTACTAACTACGCTAAATAACGAAGCACGCTATCAAAAGCCACCCTTACCTACCTGGTTAACCGCCGCCTCTGGTGCCATGTTCGGATTCGATTCACTTTTTGCGTTAAGGCTTCCTGTTGTAGCAATTACTTTTTTGCTGGTTTTCGCTTTTTATTATTTTTCCCGAAAACTTGGTTTAGATTCAAGACACTGCCTGATTAATGGTTTAGTTCTTATTACTTCGTTTTACATTTTTTTCGCCGGACGCGACAATCAATGGGATATGTATACCAATAGTTTTACGATGGTAAGTCTGTTTTTTCTATGGAAAATGTTTCAGGAAGATTCCAATCAATTTTGGAACAGCATGATCTCAGGAATTTTCCTTGGTTTTTCAATTTTAAGTAAAGGCCCAGTTTCATTTTATGCCATGTTTATGCCATTCTTTATCAGTTACGCCATTGTTTATAAGATTCCGTTTCGAAAAAAGTGGTACTATTTGCTGAATATGCTATTAGCTGGAATTGTTATCGGAATTTCATGGTTTG
This sequence comes from Prolixibacteraceae bacterium, assembly GCA_041736275.1. Lineage (GTDB taxonomy): Bacteria > Bacteroidota > Bacteroidia > Bacteroidales > Prolixibacteraceae > Aquipluma. The sequence goes on along the minus strand of JBGSUC010000044.1, from coordinate 12,072 downwards.
TTTATGTGAGGCTGAAAGACCCAGAGGCGTTTAAAATTATCGCAACCCGCGAAACCACCAATTGGGCCAGCTATGAAGTAAAACCATTTTACTATTACTGGAGCTTTTTTCTGCAAAGCGGCTTATGGGCAATTCCTTCGCTTATTGCTTTATTTTATCCATATTTAAAGAGTAGGGTCAGTAACCTTAAAGCTTACCGTTTTGCAATTCTCTGGACTTTAATTGCATTCATTTTATTGTCTGTTATTCCTGAAAAGAAAGTACGGTATTTAGTTCCGGTTCTTATTCCGATGGCTTTAACAACAGGTTTTTATATCGAATACCTGTTCCGAAGTTTTAATCTCAGCATGAGTAAAAATGAAAAAGTAGTTATCTATTTTTCGTTTGGACTAATTGCCCTTATTGGATTTGCATATCCGTTTGCCCTTCTGTTTTTACTAAAGGAGGGAATAAAGGAATATCTAGTACTTTTTATTACTTCTTCTATCCTGATGTATATTAGCGCTTTTATGATTGTCCGTGGATTAATGAAAGAGAATTTTACATGGGTATTTTATTCATTAATAGCGGTTTTTACAATAATAGTGGTTGCCCTCATACCTATGGCGAATAACTTTAATTCCAATCCTGAATACGCTTCAGCAAGTAAAGCTTTTGATATTTCAAGAAAATATCAGGTTAATACCTACAGTCTGACTGGTGTTGTGCCTGAAATCTTGTGGGATTTTGGTCAGCCAATGCTGCTGATTGAAAAAAAAGACGATCACATACAGATGCCTGATGAAAAGCAATTTGCATTACTGGCCGACGAGAATGACTCAATTACAGTTAAGACCCAGTTCGAAAAATATAAAATTGAGAAGATCTACATAGTCAATCTGTATACCAGGAAGAACAGGAAAGGTCGGCTGATTCAGGATTATTATTTGTTGACCAAACCTGAGAATTAGCTTTTTATCAAGATCTTTTTTTTATGAAAGCATAGAATATACATTCATAAAAAATGCAGATACCTATTATAAGTATCTGCATTTTTATTGGTAAAAGCTTATATCTCTTATTCCAGGTAAGTGTATCCGTACAAACCTGAACGGTAATTCGATAAAAATTCTTTTCCTTCTTCCGCCGATATAATTCCTGATTTAACAGACGAAGTTACCCAGGTTTCAACTGTGCGGACCAGCTTTTTAGCGTTGTACTGAACGTAGTCGAGTACCTCTGCAACTGTTTCTCCATCGATAATCTGGTCGATGCTATAACCTTTGTCGTTTACCGAAACGTGAACAGCATTGGTGTCGCCAAACAAGTTGTGCAAATCGCCCAATATTTCCTGATAAGCTCCAACCAAAAATACACCCATGTAGTAGGGTTCTTTTGTTTTCAGCGAATGAACAGGTAAATAGTATGAAAAATTACGTGTTGATATAAAATTGTCTATTTTCCCATCAGAGTCGCAGGTAATATCCTGAATGGTTGCTGAACGATCAGGTTTCTCGTCCAGTCTTTGAATCGGGATAATTGGGAAAATCTGATCGATAGCCCAGGAATCGGGGAGAGACTGAAACAGTGAAAAGTTGCAGAAATATTTATCTGACAGCATTTTAGGTAAATAAAGCAACTCTTCAGGAATATGTTTTAACTCGCTGGTCATCTGGTGTATTTCTTTTGTTATCGACCAGAAAAGGCGTTCAATCTGAGCACGGGTTTTTAGTTCCAACATTCCGAGACTAAATAAATCCAGAGCTTCTTCACGTATTTGTTGAGCGTCGTGCCAGGTTTCAAGCATTTTCGACTGATTAACCTGATCCCACAGAGAAAATAGTTCCTTTACAAGTTCGTGATCATCTTCCCGTGGTTCTTCGTCCTCTTTCATCGTTGGAACACTGGCTGTTTCCAGAACTTCAAAAATAAGCACAGAATGATGTGCTGTAAGCGAACGACCAGATTCGGTAATGATATTTGGATGTGGAATATTATTTTTATCACTGGCATCAACCATCGTGAAGATGGCGTCATTCACATATTCCTGTATGCTGTAGTTTACAGAGCTTTCACTGCTCGATGAACGTGTTCCGTCATAATCTACTCCCAATCCACCTCCAATGTCTACAAACTCAACTTTAAATCCTTTCAGGTGAAGTTGAACATAGAATTGAGAAGCTTCGCGCATAGCCAGCTTGATCCTTCGTATTTTGGTAACCTGACTGCCAATATGGAAATGAACCAGTTTCAGGCAATCCTGCATTTTATTTTTTTCGAGGTAATCGAGGGCATCCAGGAGCTCGCTCGAAGTTAACCCAAACTTACTGGCGTCGCCGCCCGAGTCTTCCCATTTTCCACTTCCGGAACTCGAAAGTTTAATCCTGATGCCAATGTTTGGTCTTATTTTAAGACGATGTGCAATCTTAATAATCAGCTTTAGTTCGTTGAGTTTTTCGACGACCAAATAAATTCGACGACCCATTTTTTGGGCCAGAAGTGCCAGTTCGATGTAATTCTCATCTTTATAACCATTACAGATAATTAAAGAGTCATTATCTGTATTGATTGCAATTACGGCATGTAATTCAGGTTTTGAACCAGCTTCCAGACCAATGTTGAATTTTTTGCCGTGTCCAACAATTTCTTCAACTACCGGACGCATCTGATTAACCTTGATCGGGTATATTATAAAGTTTTGGGCTTTGTATTCGTACTCTTCGGCAGCTACTTTAAAACAGCTTGCCATCTTTTCAATCCGGTTATCCAGAATGTCAGGGAAACGAATCAACATAGGAGCTGAAACATCTCTAAGCTGAAGCTCTTCAACCAACTCATGCAGGTCAACCTGTACTCCGTTTTTACTTGGAGTTACCGTTACATTACCTTTTTCGTTGATGGAAAAGAAGTTGATACCCCATCCATTGATGTTGTAGAGTTCAGCTGAGTCTTCGATACGCCATTTTCTCATTAAGCAAAAGTTAATTATTTGTTCATACTCTGTTTTGGTGTCTTATAAAGACATTTTGTGCTCAATCTTGTGACCAAAAAACAGGTTTAATTTTCGGATCAGAACTTACAGGTTCAGAGCTTAAAATACCGTAAACAAAAGTTATTCAGTAAATACTGCTGTAAGCCGCGCCAATTCTAAATTGCCCGTGTTTTTTAAGACGGGGTAAATGTAATAAAATAATGAAAATGATTTTGTTTTTCTTAGATGGATTGGAAACATCGAAAATATGATGAGAATTTAGTTCATCGGATTGCATTTCTACAGCCGAATTCAAATTCGCAGATATTATCTTGGTTTTAAAATAAAAGACCTCAAAGAGGTCTTTTATAAGTTTTATTTTCAATATGCTAAAGTTGAATTCGCAAGCCTTGATTTAAAACATTTGCATACTATGCAGTCGTTTGTAGCGCCCATCCAATTCAATAAGTTCATCATGAGTTCCTCGTTCTGTAATTTCGCCTTCATGGAAAACGCATATCATATCGGCATTACGAACAGTCGAGAGACGATGTGCGATAACGATTGAAGTTCGGTTTTTCATAAGGTTTTCCAGAGCGTCCTGCACCAGTCGTTCCGATTCGGTATCTAAAGCTGAGGTTGCTTCATCAAGAATGAGAATTGGAGGATTTTTCAGGATGGCACGTGCAATACTTAGCCGTTGACGCTGACCGCCTGAAAGCTTGCTTCCGCGATCACCAATTATTGTGTCGTATCCATTTTCTGTCTCAATAATGAAATTGTGTGCGTTGGCAACTTTTGCGGCAGCAATTACTTCAACATTGGTCGCATTCTCAACTCCAAAGGCAATGTTGTTATAAATTGTATCGTTAAATAAAATTGCTTCCTGATTAACGTTGCCCATTAAATCGCGTAAATCGTGCAATTTAAGGTCCCGAATGTCCGTCCCGTCTATCAGAATCTGTCCTTCGTTTACATCATAGAAACGTGGTAACAAATCAACGAAAGTCGTTTTTCCGCTTCCCGACTGACCTACCAGTGCAACGGTTTTTCCCTTCGGAATTTTAAGTGATACATTTTTCAGTACTACCTTATCTTCATATCCAAAAGTTACATTCCGGTATTCAATAACATCAGTTAAGGTTTCAGCGGTTTTTCCATCTTTATTCTCCGGAATGGTAATATCTGCCAGGAGAATTTTATCAATACGATCCATTGATGCCAATCCTTTCTGAATGCTGTACAATGCAGTTGTAAATGCTTTGGCCGGATTAATTATCTGATAGAAGATAGTAAGATAGGCTATAAATTCAGGCCCTGACAGTTCGCTGTCGTGGCTTAAAATCAAGGTTCCCCCATACCAGACAACGATGATAATAACAACAGTTCCAAGAAATTCGCTGAGAGGGTGGGCGAGTTCCCTGCGTCGCATCAATCGGTTCATGATTGATCTGTAATCGTAAAGTTCGGCGTTAAACCGCGAATTCATTTTCTTTTCAGCGTTGAATGCTTTAATAATGCGCAGTCCGCCAAGTGTTTCTTCAACAACTGTTAAGATCTCACCCATTTTGTCCTGACCTTCACGCGATACTTTTTTCAATGATCTTCCGACTTTTCCAATGATAAATCCGGCAACCGGTAATACCAACAGAATGAAAAAAGTCATATGTGGACTCATGACAAGCATCGCAGAAATCAATACGATAATTATTATCGGGTTCTTCAGAAACATATCCAATGAAGACATGATTGAATTTTCTACCTCCGTAACATCTCCTGTAATACGCGAAATAATATCCCCTTTTCTTTCTTCGGAAAAAAATGGAAGAGCCAATTTTAGTATCTTAACATAGATTTGTTCGCGGATATCTTTTACCACACCATTCCTGATGTAAACGGCCTCAAAGGCTCCCAGATAATAAAATCCAACTTTTAGTAAGGTGGTAAGAATAACAAAAAGTCCGACAAACAAGAGAGTAACCCCATTCCCATGCTCAGCTTTTAGTACCGAAATGTAATAGTAAAAATTATGCTTAAGCACACTTAAATCCATCGCCCATGGAACCATTTCGTTTACATCTTTGGAAAGTGCAAATACAATTTCCAAAATTGGAATCAGCATGGTTACTGAAGCAACAGCAAAAAGAGCCGAAAGCAGATTGAATAAAAAGTTAAGAATTAACCGTTTTTTATAAGGGGGTATAAACCGCTTTAAAATCTTAAAAAAATCCTTCATTAAATTGTTGTATTCAGTAAAATATCAAAATAAAAGGTAATGCTTTAATTTGCAGAAAATGCTTCAGAAAATTAGAAGATACCGGTATAGTTTTGTGGCGTTATTTTTTTGAGTTCTGTTTTCAATGCATCAGTAATATCCAATGAATCGATGAATTCGTGAATCACTTCCTGATCAATCTTACGGTTGACACGTGTAAGGTTGCGAAGGGCTTCGTATGGATTCGGATAACCCTCGCGTCGCAGAATGGTTTGAATGGCTTCGGCAACAACGGGCCAGTTTTTCTCCAGATCGGCATTAATAGCTTCTGTGTTGATTAGTAGTTTATTAAGTCCTCGCATGGTAGAATTTACCGAAATCAATGTGTGTGCAAATGGAACTCCGATGTTACGCAAAACGGTTGAATCGGTTAAATCGCGTTGCAGTCGTGAAACAGGAAGTTTTGCCGATAAATGTTCGAAAATTGCATTTGCCAAACCAATGTTTCCTTCTGAATTTTCGAAGTCGATTGGATTAACTTTATGCGGCATAGCTGAAGAACCCACTTCTCCCGCTTTGATTTTTTGTTTGAAATATTCCATCGAAACATAGGTCCACATATCGCGGTTCAAATCCATAATCACATTATTGATGCGCTTCATGGCATCAAAAATAGCGGCATGATTGTCGTAATTGGCAATTTGTGTGGTATACTGTGAACGTTCCAGTCCAAGGTATTTTTTCAGGAAATGATTACCAAATGCTTTCCAGCTTATTTCGGGATAAGCAATATGATGTGCATTAAAATTGCCGGTGGCGCCTCCAAATTTGGCATCGCATGAAATGGCTTTAAGCTGCTCAAGTTGTCCTTTAATTCGTTCAGAAAAAACACGGATTTCCTTGCCCAGATTAGTCGGGGAGGCTGGTTGTCCATGAGTTTTAGCCAGCATCGGTATGTTTTTCCATTCGGTTGCCATATCTTCCAGTTTATCAACTAAATCGTTAATGGCCGGATAATATTCGTTGTCCAGGGCATCCTGGATGGACTTAGGTACGGCTGTATTGTTTATGTCCTGCGAAGTGAGTCCGAAATGGATAAATTCTTTATGTGCCTGCAGATTAAGCTTGTCAAATTCTTCTTTCAGAAAATATTCAACAGCTTTAACATCGTGGTTAGTCACTTTTTCGATGTCTTTAATACGTTGGGCATCTTCCATCGAAAAGTTAGCTACAATCTGGCGCAATGAACCGAATAAATTTTGGTCGAATGATTTCAGTTGAGGTAAAGGCAATTCGCAAAGTGCGATAAAGTATTCAACTTCAACCAAAACCCGATATTTGATCAGCGCATATTCTGAAAAATAGAGTTGCAAATTTTCAACTTTCGTGCGGTAACGGCCATCAATAGGCGATATAGCTGTGAGTAAATTCAATTCCATGTTTAATTTTTTTTCGAGCCGTAAAGTTAGAAAAAAAATGAAAGGGTTTTGCCAAGGGTGGAATGGCAATTCCTAATCGCATTTTATTTAAAGTGTGCAGTGGTTTTTAACTGCATTTTAGTTTAAGTAAAATATTGAAACTAAAAACCGGATTATTAAGTAAATTTGAAGAACTTAATACAAATAACGATGCATAAGTACCGGTTGCTGCTTATATTTAGTATTTTTCTGATATTTAGCTGTTCCAAAACCAATAGTCAGATGATTGACCAAACTACTGTGAAAGAACTGGATATGAACCGGTATCTAGGAAAATGGTACGAAATTGCCCGATTCCCGCATTCGTTTGAAAAGAATCTGGTTGGGGTGACGGCTACCTACAGTTCGCGTGAGGATGGAAAAATTAAAGTACTGAACCAGGGTTTCAAAAATACATTGAATGGTGAACCTTCTGAAGCAGTAGGCAAAGCTAAAATCCCCGATACAATGGAGCCAGGGAAACTCAAAGTTTCTTTTTTCTGGATATTTTATGCAGATTATTATGTGCTTGAATTGGACGAGAATTATCAATATGTCATGATCGGAAGTTCGTCGCCAAAGTATTTTTGGATTTTATGCCGAACTCCGCATATGGATTCGGAAACCTACGAAATGCTTTTGGAAAAAGCCCGAAAAAGGGGATACAATCTGGAAAAACTTGAAAAAGTTCCTCAGCCGGAAAATTGAATTGTAAAGGATTGTCATAACTTTGTCGATATTGATATATTCACGATTAACTTTAAGTCGCCCTGGAAGCTTATCGATTACCACATAAAAAACCCAACTGAGATGAAATCTGGAATACTAATCGCACTTATTTTTAGCCTGAGCTTCAGTTTTTCTGAAGCTGTTGCACAGGATTCAATTCAGTCGGTAAAAGACTCGATAAAAGGAGAAATGCCGGCTAAACAAAAGTTGGTATTTAAGTTCGATATAAAAGAAAATATTGCTCCGGCAATCTGGCGGAAAACGAAACAGGCTTTTGCTGAAGCCGACAGTCTGAAAGCTGATCTGATTCTGATTCACATGAATACATATGGCGGAGCGGTAGTTGATGCAGATTCAATTCGCACCCGAATCTTAAATAGTAAAATTCCGGTAGTCGTATTCATTGATAATAATGCCGCGTCAGCCGGTGCTTTGATATCGATTGCGTGCGACCGTATTTACATACGGCCAGGTGGATCTATTGGCGCTGCAACTGTGGTGAATCAAACTGGCGAAAAAATGCCTGATAAATACCAGTCGTATATGCGTTCGACTATGCGTGCAACTGCTGAATCTCATGGCAGGGATACCATAATCAGCGGAAAAGATACTACGTACCGATGGAAGCGTGATCCGCTGATTGCAGAAGCAATGGTTGATGAGCGTGTTTATATTCCCGGCGTAATTGATACTGGCAAAATTCTCACGTTTACACCTTCTGAAGCGATGAAGAATGGATACTGTGAAGGTATTTGTGAAAATATTGAGGAGGTACTGAAACTGAATAAAATGGAGAATGCCCGGATTGTGGAATACAAACCCACGGCTCTTGAAAATTTTATCGGTTTTATGGTGAATCCAATTGTTTCAGGTATTCTGATTATGGCAATTTTAGGCGGAATTTATTTCGAAATGCAATCACCAGGAATCGGATTTCCTCTTGGTGTGGCTATTCTGGCAGCTATTCTATATTTTTCACCGCTTTATCTTGAAGGTCTGGCCGCTAATTGGGAGATTCTGATTTTTGTAGTTGGATTAATTCTGATTGCACTGGAGATATTTGTAGTTCCGGGTTTTGGAGTAACCGGAATTTCAGGGATTACACTTGCGTTTACCGGACTGGTACTTAGTCTGATTAAGAATGTCAATTTCACATTCGAACAGGTGAACATGAATGACTTACTCGTTGCGCTTGCTACTGTTTTTACGGGGTCTGTTGCTGGGATCGGTTTGGCAATTTATTTGAGCCAGAAAATGTTTACGGCTGAAACCGGCCAGTTTTCGCATCTTTCACTACATCAGGTTATGAAGCTGGAAGATGGCTACGTAGGAGTCGATCCTGAATTACTGCAGTTAAAAGGTAAAAACGGCATTGCAATAACGACTTTACGTCCTTCAGGTAAAATTAGTATTGAAGGTAAAAACTACGACGCTATGGCTGTTGCCGGAATGATAGACAAAGGCACCCGTGTAGTGGTAATTAAAGTGGAAGCCGCTCAACTGTATGTAGAAATAGAGTAGTTACAGTTCTCTGAATTTATTTCAGAGTTAATTTCCGAATCGAATTTTAGCGTCTTCCAGCATTTTTATAGTTGCTGTAGCACCACATCGGCTGCAGCCTGCAGTCTGAACAGCGATTAATTGGTCTAGTGTTCGAATACCTCCGGCAGCTTTTACTTTGACTTTTGGGCCCACACTTTTCTTCATTAGTTCTAACACTGAGATTGTAGCTCCCTGATAGTTGTAATCACCATTGGCTTGCTTTACAAATCCGAATCCGGAAGAAGTTTTAACATAGTCGGCACTCACTTCGGTACAAATCCGGCAAAGTTTTACAATGTCAGTTTCGTTAGTCAGGTAGTCGGTTTCGAAAATTACTTTTACAATGGCTCCTAATTTATGGCAAGCTTCTGTAATTAATCTGATTTCTTCTGTAATGTATTTCCAATCGCCCTGTAAAGCCTTGCCAATGTTAATAACCATATCAATTTCTACGGCCCCATCTCTGCAAGCATTTTCTGCTTCAAATACCTTCACGGAAATGGACGAATTTCCGGCAGGAAAACCTATGACACAGCCAACAAGTACGTCGCTTCCATTCAGCAATTCAACCGCTTGTTGCACCGCATAAGGTTTTACGCACACCGATGCCACATTGTATTTTATAGCTACTTCGCATTCTCTTTTTAGATCCTGATCGGTCATTGTTGGATGTAGAATCGAATGATCGATCATTTTTGCCAAACTCTTTACAATTTCATTCATGGTTTTAGGATTGTAGGTTTATTATCAGACAAATATAAAATTTATGACTTGAAGGTGCAGGTTTATTACAAATCATTTTTTATTGGCTTTTAATTATACAAAATCAAGAATTTCCGAAATTTCAGAAAGTGTTTTAAACGCATTTGTTTCATCGGATTTGTGATGCTTTTCGTGTTGCCACATCACTTCATAAGGAATATGAATCGCTTTAGCACCAACGTTTAACACAGGAAGAATATCCGATTTTACAGAATTTCCTACCATTAAAAATTCATGTGGTTCAATCTCAAGATGGGCGAGTAGCTTTTGGTAATTGACTTCCTGCTTATCGCTCATAATTTCGATGTGATGAAAATAACCGATTAATCCCGACCGTTTTAGTTTTTGTTCCTGATCGAGTAAATCACCTTTTGTAACAAGTATTAGTTTGTATTTTCCCTGAAGTTTTTGCAACACATTTTCAACTCCATCGAGCAATTGAATTGGCATATTCAGCAATGATTTTCCGGTTTCGATAATTTGATTGATTTCAGAAGAACTAATTTTACCTTCCGTTTCAATCAGAGCAGTTTCAATCATCGACAAAATAAAACCTTTAGCTCCGTAACCATAAAGTTCCAGATTCCTCATTTCCGTTTTAAAAAATTCTTTTGAAGTTTCCTCTTCAGTTTTATACGGCTTCATAATCAGGCAGAATTGCTTCTCAACTTCCTGGTAAAAAGGTTCATTCACCCAAAGAGTATCATCTGCATCGAACCCAATAACTTTTATAGTCTTTTTCATTTCTCTTTTCTTTTAAGAACAAGGTTCGAATTTAACCAATTCCATTGTTTTTAATCACTTCTGAAAACCAGTAGGCAGAAGCTTTTGGTGTTCGAACAAGTGTTTTCATATCAACATGTACCAATCCAAACTGTTTTTGGTATCCAAGTGCCCATTCGAAATTATCAAGGAACGACCAGGCAAAATACCCATGCACATTGGCTCCATTCTGAATTGCTTCATGGCAAGCTTCCAGATAACTTTGGATAAATTCGATTCTGGGAAGGTCCATTACTTTGCCTTGAATAACCGTATCGGTGTTTGACATTCCGTTTTCGGTAACAATTATAGCAGGGTTTGAGTAGCGCTTGTCTATCCATTCGAGCAATTTTCTGAAGCCCCATGGAACAACCGCCCAATTCATGCTGGTTGTTTGCCATTCCGGATCAACTGAAAGATCAACATCCTGATCTTCTGATATTCCTCCATTTCCATAAACACTTCTATCCGAATCAATTTCAATGGCATTGGCTGCAAACATAGTAGTGTAATGGTTCAATCCCAGAAAATCACTTGAACCAATCAGCATGACCTTTTCTTCATCTGTAAAATGAGGTAATTTATGACCAATTCGTTGACGCATCACTTCAGGATAGTCACCAAACCAAATCGGATCGGCAAACCATCCGGCAAAGAAAAGCAGTGCACGTTCAGCGGCTTCGTGGTCTTCTTGTTTATCAGTCAGAGGTTCTCGCCAGTCGCAGTTTAGCGAAATTCCGATTTTCCCATTTTGATTGGTCTGATATTTTTCACGATAAATCTTAACTGCTTTTGCATGTGCCAGTAACTCATTGTGAGCAGCCAGATAGGGTTCAGTTTTTGATATTCTTCCAGGTGCGAAAACCCCTTGCCCGTATCCCAAAATGGCAACTACCCATGGTTCGTTAATGGTGATCCAGTTTTTTACCCTGTCACCAAAATAGTTGAAGCAAACATCTGCATATTCAGCAAAATAATCAGCAATTTTCGGATTTAACCATCCATTGTGCGCCATTTGCAATTCGAGCGGTAAATCCCAGTGATAAAGGGTTGCATAAGGTTCAATGCCATGTTCTAGCAGGCAGTCTATCATTTCTGAATAAAAAAGTATTCCCTTTTCGTTCACATTCCCAAATCCGTTAGGCAAAATCCGTGGCCAGGAAAATGAAAACCGAAAAGCCTTAATTCCAAGTTTAGCCATCAAGGCTATATCATCGCGGTAAGTATGGTAAAAATTGCATGAAACATCGGCGTTTTCATTGTTAGCGGTTTTCCCCGGAATACGAACAAAAGCATCCCAAATTGATGGTCCTTTTCCGTCTTTATCGTGTGCTCCTTCAATTTGGTAACTTGAAGTTGAAGTGCCAAATACAAATTCTTTGCTAAATTGTTTCATTGAGTTCTTTACCTTTTAATCTTGTTGTAAAAATAACAAAAAGCATCTAATGGTCAAGTCTTAAAATGAAATATGATTAGTTTGGAAATCGGTTTTTAAAGAGAGATAATCTGTTTAATTAGTCAATCCTTAAAAAGTGAATTTAAAATATTCTCAGTTGTCCTTTGCTCATTAAATTATTTCGTTAATGAAAGGTTAGGTTCTTTGTTTTCAATTTCATCATGATAAAATGGTATGGTTCGGTTCTCATTAACCTGTA
>JBGSUC010000043.1:0-48500 GCA_041736275.1 Prolixibacteraceae bacterium | reverse complement strand
ATCAAACCAATCCCGATCAAGAAGCATGGAAATAAAGCGAAAAGTCTATTCAAACATGGACTAACTTATATCGCAACAGTGCTGTTAAACGCCTTCTTTCAGGATGATATCGATATTTTCAAATTTTTGTCATGTACTTAGCAAAACCGATTAAAGTTGATTTGCTTTTCCAAAAAATGAGGCAGGCAAAAGAAATTTAATTTTCATCTGTCTATAATTTGTTTTTTAATTGCCAGATGCCCGCCTGTCGGGCAGGCAGGGAACTCGCCAAGATAGCCATTCACTTGTGTGTGACTATCTCTCATGGCTCGTTTCTTATTTCAAGTTTTAAGACTTGTCGGGGAACACATTCTTTTCCGTCAAAAAATCTTACACCTGCTTCGACGGACATTTCACTGTTCCATATGAACAATACACACAGCAATCTCCCTCATTAGGTCTCAATACGGTTTTGCAGTTTTCACATTCGTAGAAAAACTGGCAGGCATCAGTTGGCATTTCTTCGGCTTTCTGATGTCCGCATATCGGGCAGGTTATCGTTGATTCTGGAATAATTTGCATCACCTTGTTTTTTATTGTCTATTAATTTCAGATTAAGGATAGATTCAGAAATTACCTCAATTTATAACCGTGCAATCTAAAATTTAAATTGCACGGTTATTTTAATGATCATTCTTTTTACTTGGTAAAAGTAAAATCTTTAGGACCGGCAGAATGACAAGCGACACACATACCATTCATCAAACTTGCGCCACGCACTTTCATTCCCGACGCAGCATCTGTTGCGATTGAGCCATCAGCGTTAAGCATAAACCATTCCCAATCGCCACCTGTTGGGTTAAAATCATTCCCTCTTTTAACCATCGCCGTATACTCGTTTACCGTGAGGCCTGGATTTTTGGAATGCTTTACGATGATTGTTCCCACCGGAAATTTACCATTAACAGGATTCTGACCGTTTTTATAATAAATCATCCGGGTAACAGTTGCATCATTTCCGGCATGTGCGCTTCCCAGGGCAGGATCAGGTCCCTGGTTTGTTTTTTCAAGTTTCCAACTCATGAAATTACTGAAGGTGCTGTCATCAGCGACAAATTCCTGCTTCGCTACTTCATCTTTTTTGCACGATTGCAACGAAACAACTACTGCCACGGCAGCTAAAACTGTAAATAATGCTGATTTTTTCATACGCGTATATTTTTGATTATACGCATTAGTCGTGGAACTTTTTAAACCTGACAAAAATAAAGACAAAAATATCCGGTTTTTTTTATTTTTTTTTGCACCCGCTTTTCTATGGATTTTCTTATATTTTATTGTCCAAATATTTCACATTCCGGATGAAAGGCAAACCAGGCAAAAGCGAAATGGTTACCGTAAAGTACTGGGCGGAGTTCCTGCCCTTTCAATTTACCAGCCGTGCATTTGCCGGTAATACTCCAGGTTGAAGTTGTTTGATCATCAATGAAAATTTGTTCGGATTTTTTGAATGTAAGCAGTTTATCATTAACACGTGGATCGAAAACGGTAACCGAGCCAATTTGTTTGGATTGGCCAATGTTGTTTTCATCGAGTACTGATACTGTCTTCTCCGTATGGAAAAATACCAGAGGCTTTCCCTGAAAATTGTCGTTTACAACTTGACTTTTGCTGATTTCTGATAACGGATAAATTTTGTATTTCCCTTTTACTTCAATATCAACAATCCTTTCCATTGCCGGGAGCCTTATATCGACTTCACCTTTGAAAAGGCGCGGCTGTTTATTTTCCAAATTGTCGTAACTGGTATATGGATTAGTACCATATTCGTTGGAATATCCAGTTTCGGTCGATAAGATCTGGCCTTCAGGGTAGGTTTCGAAAAATTCGTTTAGCGAAATAAGCATGGAAGAAATAAATGTTAATTCAGCGCCGCTGAGTTTCCCAACCTGAGCCTCGCCTGTAAATTGTTGCCACCAGCTTTCAGTTTGGCGGTCCCACATCACCAGGTCGCTGTTGCGCAACATTCCCGATACGCCAAAGTCGAGTAGGTAGTCAGTCCCTTTAAATTCAAGTCGCCGGTCGAAAACAATGGCCGCGTTACATAGCGGGCAATAAGTTGCTGTGATAGGAACACCACCCAATTCGTCGTTCACAATCTCGTGATACATGAGTACACTCAACGGATAGGCTTTTGCTTTGCCGTTTATTTCAATAGCAATTACCGGTTCGTGTTCAAAATAGGCTTCCAGCGCTTTTTCTTTTTTCCAGAATTTTGGTGAATCGATAGGCGGAATTCCATCAGGTTTCATTAACGCAGTAAATTCATTCAAAGGCACAAGGTGTTTCGTGGTATCTGTTTTCCAGTTGAGTTCGATGTTTCGCGGATTGTTTTGTGCGGACATAAAAAAGGGGATTAAAAAGAGAAATAAAAAGGGGAATGATTTCATTTTAATTATTTTGTATTGGTTCTATTTTTCTTGGGGACTTTGCTACTTTAAGTGAACCTTTTTCTCTCGCAATGCCACTAAGAGACAAAGTTTCTTAAATAAGATTTACATCTGTAATAATCTCCAGCATTGCTGTACCTTTAAATTCCAAAACCGATTTCATAGAAGAATCAAGTTCGTCTTTTTGCGTTACACGGATTCCCAAGGCACCACAACTATTCGCGAATTCAGAAAAATTGGGATTGTGCAGGTCGGTAGCAAATACATCGAACTGTCCCGAACGTTGTTCTTTGGAGATTTTCCCCAGCTCATTATTATTCAGTAAAATAAGTTTGATATTCATCCCATATTTAACGGAAGTTGTTAACTCAGCCATGTATTGTGCAAAACCGCCATCGCCGGCCACTGCAATTATTGGGTGGTTGCCTCTTGTTGCAGCCCAGGCGCCCATGGCTGCCGGAAATGCAAATCCAATGGAACCAAGGTAACCCGACATTAGAAAACGTTGCTGTTTACATTCGAAATACCGCCCAAGTGAGTAGGCATTGTTACCTACATCGACACACAAAATGGCATTTTCGGGGGCGTGTTGCGAAAGCTTATCGAAAACGGCAATGGAACTTATTCCTTTTCCACGGTCTTCGAACAAACGTTTTTGTTTTTCTTCGCGCCAGATTTTCCAGCGTTTGGCAAGTTCTGGTCGTTGGTCAACTTTACTCAAATTACTATCGAGCTTTTTCGTCATTAAGGAAACGGTAACCGAAATTTCGCCCCAAACCGGTGCGTCTATTTTATGAAATTTACTCAAAGCCATTGGGTCAAAATCAACCTGAATGGTTGGCTTTTTAGGTGTTATGCCGGTGTGGTTACTGAACGATGCGCCCAAAACGATGAGTAAATCGCTTTCATTCATCATCCACGAAGCCACGGGTGTACCACTTCTTCCCAGCACTCCGGCGGCCAGTGGGTGGTTATCGGGAATTAACCCTTTCCCTTTAAACGTAGTCAATACCGGGGAATTGAGAATTTCAGCAAAACTGATAATGGCTTCCATATCGAAACGTGCGCCGTGCCCTACAATAATCACCGGGCGTTTTGCATTTTCAATCAGGTTAATTGCCTTTTTGATACTTTCTTCCGGAGGCGTAATTTTTAACGAACTGATGCGCCCTTCAGGTGTTTGAGCATTCTCAGCGCCTGCCGGTATTTCCTGCACTTCATCCGGAAAAGTAAGATGCGAAACATCTCTTTTTAGTATGGCATGTTTTAGAGCTAGAGTCATTAATTCAGCATGTTTGCTGTTATTCTGAACCCGGTGATTAAATTCGGCCACTGTTTGAAAAGCCCGTACCAAATCCACTTCCTGAAAATTTCCTGTTCCCACAACCTGTGTTGCCACTTGTCCGGTAAGGGCTAGTATTGGGGCACGGTCAACCTTGGCGTCCCACAAGCCGGTGAACATGTTGGTTGCACCCGGCCCTGCAATGGAAAAACAAGCTGCCGGTTTTCCGGTCAGTTTGCCATAAGCGCTGGCTGCAAAAGCGCCTGCTCCTTCGTGCCGGATACCGATAAATTTCAGATTGCCCTTTTCTTCCTGTCTCCGCAATGCATCGGCCAGACCCAGATTGGAATGACCAACCATCCCGAAGACTGTGTCGACACCCCAATTGACCATCGTTTCAACCATAATGTCGGAAACTGTTGTTTCGCGAGGTTTTTCTTCAGGCACACCCACATAAATCCCATCTGCCCGTTCTTCCACCATATAGGCTTCAACACCATCGTCGTAGCCCGGAACTTTACCAGTACAGGGATGATAATCCCAACCGTGCCAGGGACAGCGCAGAATGCCGTTTTCAATGCTGCCTTCGCCCAGCGGCCCTCCCTGGTGCGGACAATGATTGTCGAGTGCACAAATTTTCCCCTCGAAATGCGACAAGGCAATTTGTTTGTGCCCGGCATTTACGCTCATTACACGGTTATCAGCCAGCTCGTTTTTGTTTTCGAGAACTTTGTGCCAAATGATTTTTTTACTCATTCCTGAAAATTTATTGGTCATTTATAATTGTTCTGCACGTCGGACATTCCATCCCGCTATTCCCTTTTATCAGTTTAATCCCGGAAAGGTTTGAAACCATAAAATCCTGGATAAAAGCGTAGTTCGCCTGATGATTATTTACATCAATTTGTTTGTCAGCATACAATTCACGGATTTGGTTGTCGAATTCCTGATGTCCCCAGCAATTGGGGCAAAGTCCTTCCGGTGTTTTTCCTTTGGTTTCTTCGGATGGTTGTTTAAAAAATCCGATTAATTTTTCGACCATAACTTTTGGTTTTATTTTATCATTCCCGCATACGAAATTCCGGTGAGAAAATGAATGTCGCGGTTAAAGGTGGATAAATCGTCCGGATTAAATTTATTGAAATCATCGTATCCACAAGCCCGGGAGATTACTTTCATCAATTCAGTTACCGAAAGCAGAAAGCTGCTCAACTGTTTTGCAGAAGTCTCAATGATGATTCGTTGCCGGAGGTTTTCTTTCTGTGTGGCTACTCCAACAGGGCAGTTGTTGGTTTGACAGGCCCGCATTCCGAGGCAACCAATAGCTTGCAGCGCCGAATTGGAGATGGCTACTGCATCTGCGCCCAGCATCAGGGCTTTGGCAAAATCTTCAGCGGTGCGCAATCCACCCGTAATGATCAATGTAACATCAGTGGCTCCCACTTTATCAAGATGCTTTCTGGCCCTGGCCAACGCCGGAATAGTCGGCACGTTGATATTATCGCGCAGGATTTTTGGGGCAGCGCCGGTTCCCCCGCCACGACCATCGAGAATTATGTAATCGGCTCCGGCTTCGAGGGCAAAATCAATATCCTGTTCAATGTGGCTTGCCGCGATTTTAAAACCAATTGGTATGCCCCCTGTTTGTTTCCTGACTTCGTTGGCAAAATCTGCAAAATCCATTGCAGTGAATAAATCAGGAAATGCAGCAGGACTAATAGCCGGTTCACTTTCTTTCAAACCTCTCACTTCAGCAATTTCACGAGTCACTTTATTTCCCGGAAGGTGTCCGCCAGTCCCGGTTTTCGCGCCTTGTCCACCTTTAAAATGGAATGCCTGTGCTTTTTTTACTTTGTCCCAGCTAAACCCAAATTTCCCGGATGCCAGCTCGTAAAAGTAACGCGAGTTGTTTTCCTGTTCTTCGGACAACATGCCACCTTCGCCACTACAAATACCTGTACCAGCCATTTCTGCTCCTTTCGACAGGGCAATTTTTGCTTCCCTTGAAAGCGCACCGAAACTCATGTCAGAAACAAAAAGAGGAATATCGAGTACCAAAGGTTTTTTAGCTTTTTTACCAATAATCACTTTTGTATTTACCGGTGATGCGTCTAAAAGTGGTCTGCGTGCCAATTGCGCGGGTAAAAACTGAATATCTTCCCATTTTGGTAAGGTATTCCGGTCAACTCCCATGGCTGCAGTAAATCCGTGGTGACCGACGTTTTTTAAACCGTTTTTCGCCAGTTCATTAATGTAGCTGGTATAAGGCTCGGTACTTTCAGGATGAGTATCTGCATATATTCCCTGGTATTTTTCGCGGTTAAAAGGTTGTGGGTGTTTTTCCAGAAATGATTCAATTTCGGCTTCATCGACCCAGACAAATTCATTCTCAATTTTTGAGTTGAATTTGTGTAGCACCTCTTTGTTGTTGTATTCTGAAACACCTGTATCAATCCGGTAATCCCAGCCATGTAGTCCGCAAATCAGGTTATTTCCTTTTATATGACCGTCGGCCATTAATGCGCCCCGGTGCAGGCAGCGACCATACAATACTGAAATATTTTTGTCGAAAAGGACAACAACCAAATCGAGTTCGTTTACCACAGCATGTAAAGGTACACGATCTCTTAATTCAGAAAAAGGAATGAGTTTTATTGGTTTTTTCATATTCATATTTTTAATCGCAAAGGCGCTAAGACGCAAAGTTTTTTTCTTTTCTGTTGACTTTGCGTACGTATTCTTATTTCAATTTTTCCTTCAGAATTTCCAATCCGGATTCGAAAAATGATTTCACCAGATTGTACTGCCCTTCGGCTGATTCTTTTTGTATTATTTCTGAAGCAGCGAGAATTGCGCCGTTCCAGGTTGGCATCATCCATTTTCCGGCAGGTAGATTGGCCGGAGAATTTTCAATTTTCACCGGGTTTTCCGACCAGAAACTCAAATAAAAATAGGGTTCGCCAACCATACTATCGGGGATAGCCCAACCCAGTCCGATGGTTTTTGTGGCATCGCCTTTCCCATTTCTGGCTAAAGTAATAAAAGTGCCGGTGTCGAAATGGTGAGGCCAGATACGCACAAGCTGCACATCCACAAAACGTGAAGCCAGCTCGTTGATAATAAGCTCTGCATCATACCGGTATAAGATATTTTCCCGGACAGCCTCCATATTTCCGATAGAAAAATAACTTCCATCTTTGAGCGAATCTGTGGGCAATTCAAATGGTTGTTTGGTTAATAAATCAGAAACATCGACACCCAATTTTTCTAAGTTTAATTTTAATTCCTGAAAACCATTTTCGAAAGTTTTCCCTTTCAATGGAATATCAATTACCGGCTCAATTTTATTATTCAGGATTTGTACGGTCAGGTCAACCAGTCGCAATCCAACGTACCAGCCTTCAGGAAGTTGGTTACCTAAAAGAATTTCTTTTTCGGGAACATACTTCATGTTGATATTACTTAGGTCGACCCTTGTGGTCACAAGGTATCTGCCAGCAAGTGCAACAAATTGAGCAGCAAGATGCTGCTGCCTCAAGTTGTTGTCAATTTCGTCGTTAAAGTCAGCCGTTAATTGCTGCCATTTGTTTTTGACTTCCATAGAATTAATATTTTATCTTTCCCTTAAGTTTTTATTTGTCAGCAACGAACAAGGCTGCTACCACACCAAAGACCAGGTGTCCGACTATGCTGCCAATGGCAATCAAAGCCATATTGCCTTCAGGCGCCGGAATTTCACCAAACATGGCACCCATAACGGCCATCGCTATTTGGGCGAAGACAAATGCCGCGATACCAAAAATAATCCCCTTGAGAACTTTTCCGTTAACTTTCTTAAGGATAGGCAACAGAAGAAAAACATACATCAGGGTAAATATAATTCCAATCATGAAATGCATAACCCATCCAATAGACGAAGGGACACCCATCATTCCCGAAAGCATTTCTGCCGGGTTCATTTTAGGCATACCTATCATAGGAGCTACAAACATAAACAGACTCATAGCAGCAGTTCCAATAACACCACCGATAACCGCTTGTGTAATTTTTGTTTTCATAAAAGTTGTTTTAAATGTTAATGATAAAAGGTTGTTTATTACTCTAAATCTAAAATTCAAAATAACAGTCGGTAAACTTTTCTTTTCCTGACAAATACAGGTTGAAACTTATCCAATATATAATTCTTTGAAAACTGATATACCCTATCCTGTCTTTTTAAGAAATTATTAATCTGACGTAAATTCTTTAACCCAATCATTAAGCGGCTTTTCAATTATGGTTTCTGGCGAGTCATACTGCTCAATCTTGCCTTCGTTCATAATGACAACATGAGTGCCCAAAGTGAATGCTTCATGCAAATCATGAGTAACCATTACAAAAGTGATTCCCAGTCTCTGGTGCATTTCTTTTAACTCGCTTTGCAGTTTCCGGCGGGTAATGTTATCGAGAGCGCCAAGCGGTTCGTCCATCAGAACAATTTCGGGTTGTGAAGCCAAAGCCCTGGCAACACCAACCCGTTGCTGCTGACCGCCACTCAAACCGGAAGGAAAAGAATTCAATTGCCGATCATCGAAGTTCATCAGATTGGCTAAATCGCTCACCCGATCCTCTATAATCTGAATCGAAATACCAGAAATGCTTAAAACAAACGCTATATTTTGTCGAACCGTTAAGTGAGGGAAAAGTCCACCCTGCTGAATGGCATAACCAATACTTCTTCGAAGTTGAGTTTTGTCCCAGCTGGCTATGTCCTTGTTCATCACCACAATCTGCCCTGAATCAAAATCTGTCATTCCGTTAATAAGTCGCATCAGAGTAGTTTTACCGCAACCACTGGGCCCGATTATGGTAACAAATGAACCTTTGGGTATCGCCAGTGAAACATCGCGCAAGACCGGTGCCCCGGCATTGTAAGATTTCGTTACATTTTGTATGTCAATGATTATTTCTGCCATTCACTATTTTATTAACCCGTGTGCTTTTAAAAAGGTTTGTGCAACCTCACCGGGCGATTTTTTCTCAATTTCAACTTCGTAATTCATTTGAAGCATGGCTGTATCATTAATCAGCCCTTCCAAACGTGAGAAAAGTCCGTTCAATTCCGGATATTTTTGTTGCGTTTCGTTTCTAATCACAATACCAGCCTGATAGGCAGGAAAAAATAGTTTGTCATCTTTCAACACTCTTAGTTTCATTTGCCGGATACGTGAATCCGTTGAAAATGCATTAATTACATCTACCGTGTGGTTCTCAAGCGCCTGAAATTTCAGGTTCACATCCAGCTCCACTTTGTTTTTAAAGTTGAAAGGATAAATCTTGTTTAGTCCGGTGAATCCATCTTCACGCTCGAAAAAATCGAATTCGGCGCCAAACACAAATTGATTGCTTTTTGCAGCAAGCTCTGAAAAAGTTCGGATATTTTCTTTTTGAGCCACGGACTCGGGTAATGCCAGTGTAAACGTATTGTTGAAACCTAAACGACAGACCCAGTTTAAATTGAATTGTTTCGCGTATTCCGCTTTTAAAGCAGTATACAAACTGTCAGGATGATTAATTTGAGGTTTTTTCAGAACAAACAACCATGCCGTTCCGGTGTATTCAGGGTAAATATCGATTTCGCCTTTCAACATGGCTGGGTGGATGTTGGAGGTTCCACCACCAATGCCAAACTTCCGGATGACATGAATATCGGTATTGCTTTCGATCATTTGCGAAATGATCTCTCCTAAGATGTACTGTTCTGCAGTAGGCTTTGACGCCACAACAATTTCTTTTCCGGAGGACTTGCCTGAATATTTCAGGACAACAAAAAGAACCAAACCCGCCAGAATCAGCAGGCTAAAATATTTCAGAAAACGATTCTTCTTTTCGGGTTTCTTTACTTTTAATTTCAACGAATTCTCGATTGCCCCAATGGACAAATCGGCAACCAATGCAAGCAATGCCACCGCAATTGAACCTACCAGAATGAGCGAAGAATTATTGGTATTGATACCCCGGTAAATGGCCTGTCCCAAACCTCCGGCGCCAATAAACGAGGCCAACCCTGCCAGGGCGATGGTCATGACTACCATGGTGCGGAATCCACTCAGAATGGTTGGAAATGCCAGAGGCCACCTGATGCGTGAAAAAATCTGCCAGGGTGTGGCTCCCATTCCTTTTGCGGCATCGAGCAACAGCGGATCCACTTCACTCAATCCGGTATAAGTGTTGCGGATGACAGGTAATAGGCCATAAATAACCAGAACTACAATCGCGTTTCCATAACCAATGCCAATAAGTGGAATGAAAAGTCCGAACATGGCAATGGATGGGATAGTGTATAAAAAATTGACCAACCCCAGGACAATTCGGCGTAATTTAGATTTATGAAGAATGCCAATGCCGGTTCCCAGACCAATTAGCGTAATGATTACAATGGCACCAAGACTTAACAGAATATGCTGAATAAGCAGTTCGTAAAGGTATTCCCGACGTTCGGCAACAGTTTTTAAAATGTCGTTCAGCAAAGTCATACGATCCTGTTTAGTTCGGTTTATTCCTAAAAAATCAGGTGAAAAACGAAAAGTTATTCTTTAATCCACAACGAATCCACAAAGTAATTACGGCTGTCGGTGAATTGGGTTTCTACTTTAAAACCATGATCTTTCGCCAGATTTTCAATGGTTTCAAAATCAAATTTTCGCGAAAGCTCCATAAAAATGGATTCCCACTTTCTGAAGTGAAAACTTTGCTCCAGATCAGCGATGTACACTGTTTGTTCCGTTTTCGAAACCAGAAAGCTTTTTACTTCACCTGTCAGCGGATTATATTCCGTATGCTGTTCGAAGTTATTAGGATCAAAATTAGCGTTTAGTTCCCTGTTCAGCCGAATCAGATGATTCAGATTAAAACGTCGGGTATGGCCGTGTGGATCGTTGTAGGCATCCATAATCACTTCCGGTGATTTCTTAAGGTCGAAACCGATTAGCACCTTATCGCCATTGTGACAAAGTGTTGTGAGCTGTTCAAGAAACAGATTTATTTCTTTATCCGTAAAATTTCCGATGTTGGAGCCCAGGAAAAGAA
The DNA here is from genome assembly GCA_041736275.1 of Prolixibacteraceae bacterium. GTDB lineage: Bacteria > Bacteroidota > Bacteroidia > Bacteroidales > Prolixibacteraceae > Aquipluma. Next base: position 37,721 of record JBGSUC010000043.1, on the reverse strand, counting down.
TAACTTTTCTCAGACCCGAATGACCATTTAACTTCTTTACTTCCTGAAAATAATCGCCTGTTTTGGCATTGACTTTCAGAAAAGGCAATTCGATTTTAAGACTTTCGATCAGTTCGGTGTTGGCTTTGTGGCTTATATCAACCGGAATATAATGGAACTTGACTGAATTTTCAACCAAAAACTGCAACAGGATTTTCGTTTTCAGGCCATCGCCTGATCCGAGTTCGATTAAATCAAAAGCTTGCACACCTTGATTAAATGCTTCAGTAATAGGTTTTTTATGAGTCGTGAATATTTCGAATTCACAATCGGTCAGGTAATACTCAGGCATTTGCATAATGTCCTGAAATATGGAGCTACCCGCATCGTCGTAGAAATATTTTGACAATAAGAACTTTGGATTTGCTGAAAGGCCTTTCAAAGTATCTGCCGCAATATCGGAAATAAGTGTCTGTTGTTCCATTGTTTAAAAAATTGTTTCAGCATTCCGGTTTTCAGGAACACCAGTTTCAAAAGGATTTTCCGGGTCGTTGCTCCACTCGAACCAACCACCATCGTAAACTGAAACGTTGGGCCAGCCCATGAGCCAGGCATTGAACCAGGCTTCGCTTCCACGCCAACCTGTGCCACAATAAAAAGCCAGGTGTTTATCAGGTGTAATTCCAGCTTCTTGCCAAATTTTATCTATTTCATGAAATTCGCGGGTAGTATGATCCACATTGCGGTAGTTTTCCATGTGGTAGGCATCCGAACCACAATTGCCAAAGATCGCACACGGAATTCGCCCTTTCTTCTCGATGTAATTGTATCCACTCACCTCGCCAATGTACTCGGGCCAGCTTCGTACACACACTAATTCAGCATTTATTGAAGCAAGCATTTCTTTAGCTTCAGGTGTATCAACTGCAAGTTCGGGTTTCATAGGAATTGACGCTCCAAAATTCAGTTTCGATGTTTTGGGCAAATCATCGTAACTGACTTCATAGCCTGTATCTTCCCAACTTTGAAAACCACCGTTTAATACCCGTACATCTTTTACTCCGGAATACATCATGATGAATGCATTTCGAATTGCGCCGATATCGCCCGCAGCGCTGCCCGGAAATTCATCGGCATTATCAGGGTCCATATATTTCCCATATAAAATAACAGTTGTATCAGCGGTAATTCCATGATGAAGTAATGCTTGTTCCAATTCTTCCGGCGATCTTCTGTTCCATGTTTCAGGAGCTTCGAGGGCAAGTGTATCCATATCAATGGCACCTGGAATATGTCCGCTCAAATAGGCATCACGGTTGCGGTAATGCGCGTGTACTACCACAAAATTATCATTTTCATATTCAGCCGGTTTTCTTCCGGAAATCAATTCATTGACCCACTCTGCTGAAACAAGATTTTTGAAACGTTCGAGTTTCTGCATGGGCAGATCAGGGTTCGCAGCCCATTCATCCTGAAAATGGAGATAAACAGAAACTTTCGGATAACCGGACTTTACAAACCGCTCGGCAACTTTTTGAATTTCTTCGGGTGAATAACCGTAAATGATAATCTCGTCTTCAGGAAGAATAATTTTATGCCTTACTGTCTCAATCCAGTCGATGTATTTCAACCATTTGGATGGAAGGCTTTTTCCACCGAAAACATGACCGCCCCGTGCTTCATTCTGAAGTTGCCATCCGTTGTATGCTTCCACCGGACGAACATCTATAATTTTCACCTCTGGCGATTTCAATAAGGCAATTAGCTCTTTTGTTGTTATTTCATTATGCATAGAAAGCTGATTTTAGTCTTTAACAACCTGAACCCCTTTCCAAAAGGCTACCCGACCTTTAATACTGCTTGCCAATCCTGAAGGAGTTGGATAGTACCAAACTGCATCAGCGTTGGCTTTACCATCTACTTCCAAATCGTAATACGAGGCTGTACCCTTCCAGTGGCAAACGGTTTGCGTGTCACTATCTTTCAAAAACTCCTTATTCACTGATTCAACCGGGAAATAGGCATTCCCTTCAACGTTAACTATGTCATTACTTTCTGCAATGACTTTTCCGTTCCAAATTGCTTTCATGATGTGTTATTTTAATTTGATGTTAAATTACTAAATATATCAACTGGGAGATGTGTATTTGTTAATTTCCCAATTTGTTCAATAGATTCCATACTTGTTTCAGTATTAATAATCCGTTTTATGGCTTGTTTCGGTTTGATGAGCAAGCGTAGTGATTGATCGTAGGTGAAATAATTCCACGACCAGTTCAGGAAAATAGAGAACCTGTTTTTTACTCCCATGATGGTAAAAAGGTGTACAAAACTCCAAAGCGCCCATGCAACAAAGCCACTCAACTTGAAACCGGGCATATCGGCGACCGCCTTGTTGCGTCCAACGGTTGCCATTGAACCTTTATTGATATATTCAAAAGAAACCATTTTTTGTTTATTTGCCAGTCGTTTCAGGTTCTTCGACAACAGACTAGCCTGTTGAATAGCAACCTGTGCTAACTGAGGGTGTCCGTTTGGATATTTTGGGGTTTCCATCAGGCAGATGTCGCCCAATGCAAAAATGTTAGAATATCCCTTCACCCGGTTTTCACGGTCAACCGACACGCGACCACCACGTCCATAGCTTTCCGGTTCCAAACCTTTTATTGTATTGGCCTTAACGCCAGCCGCCCAAATCAAAGTTTTGGTTTCAAAAGTTGTTCCATCCGAAAGGGAAGCTGTATTCCCATCGTAATCAAGTACCCGGATTCTGGTTTTAATTTCAACTCCCATTTCTTCGAGATATCTTTGCGACCTACAAGAAGCCACATCAGACATTACTGTTAGCAACGAAGGCGCTGACTCGAACAAAACAATCCTCATTTTCGACAAATCGAGTTCCGGATAATCTTTCGGGAAAATATATCTTTTCATTTCTGAAAGCGCCCCGGCCAACTCCACTCCGGTTGGACCGCCACCCACCAAGGCAATATTCAGATATTTTGCCATTTCATCGGGTGAGGTTTGAAGCAGCGCCTGTTCAAAATTTTCAAGAATAGTATTCCGGATTAAAATGGCATCAGCCGCAGACTTCATCGAAAGGGCATTCTGCTGAATATTTTCCTGTCCGAAGAAGTTGGTGTCCGTACCCATAGCCAATATCAGGAAGTCATATTTCAGGTATCCAATATTGGTGTCTATTTCCTGTTTCTCCGGAAATATTTCAGAGACCTCGGCCATCCGGTAATGTATATTTTCTTCTTTTTGCAACACTTTACGCAAAGGAAACGCGATTGCGCTCGGTTCGAGTCCGGCAGTTGCAACCTGGTACAATAAAGGTTGAAACTGATGGTAGTTGTTTTTGTCTAACAAGACAATCTGAAAGTTGCGGCATAGTGATTTCTGAACAAATTTCATTCCTGCAAAACCCCCGCCGATAATGACAATCCGTTTTTTCGCAGTTTCCGGAATATTGGGAATATAAGTTTTCTGTGTCATTTTATTGTTTTAAGATGTGATTGAATATTACAGTTTTATCAGTTGAATGAAAGCCACCAATATCAGAATTGAACCGATGATGCGATTCATGTTTTGGGAAATCAATTGAGATTTTGCAGCCACTTTCCGGCCTAAAATGGCATAGGCACGCAGAACTGCCATTTTCCCAATCCAAACTCCGGAAATAAAAAGCGAAAACTGAATTAAAGTGGATGGAAATAAATTCCGGACTGAAAGAAAAGTGACAGCAAAAAGCCAAAACAACAGGACCTGAAGGCTCATCAAATTAAGGAATGCTCCTTTCAGAAAGCCATTTTTAGTTTCGCTATCGCCTTTTTTTGCCAGATTGTTTTGTTTAAACCAGAAAAAAATTCCGGAAACAATCAGGACAGCTAACACAATATATTTCACCAAAATATTACCGTTGAAATAACCGGACAATACTGTGCCAGCAAGTAATGCGGTCAATGCAAACAATATTTCGACTATTGCGGCGCCGTGGGCTATGAACATCGATTTACGCACATTTTGATTGATCGCCACATCCATTACAGACAAGTTGACCAACCCAAAAGGAAGTGCGCCAAGTGTAACGATTATGGCTCCGATGAAAAGGTAGATTATAGAATTGTCCAACATGATCATTTAATTTTATAAGCGAACTTTAAACTCGTTTATTAATTCTTCACGTGTAACCGCGCCATTTTTCGAATAGACCAACTTTCCGTTTTTATACATGGCCAGATACGGAACGCCGATTAACTTCAACTCTTTAATCAGGCTCTTACTAGCATCAGCATTTACTTTTACAATGTTTATTTTCTCGTGGTATTCTACTTTCAGGCTGTCCATCATAGGCATCATTTTCCGACAAGGGCCACACCAGGGGGCATAAAAATCGATAAACACCAGCTGTCCCGACTGAATTAGTTTTGAGTATTCAGTGAAATCCATTTTGTTGTCGGTATCCGGTTTTGCATTCGGATCTGCTACTACCGGAAGGCTTTTCAATTCCCAGTCCATTATGCCATGTTCCAGGTTATAGACATTATTGTACCCGTTTTCAACCAGTATTTCGGCTGCTTTTTCGCTGCGATAGCCTGTGTTGCAATACAAATAGATTGGTTCGTTTTTAGGCAAAAGCAATAACCTTTTCTTAAAATCGAACGCGTAATAATTGAGTTGTCCTGAATTGGCAATATGGCCATTGCCGAATTCTGACTGAGTACGGACATCGAGCAAAACTCCCTTTGGATTTTTAATTAGTTGCTGGAATTGAACCGGATTTACCTGTTTTATGGCTGCGTTCTGTGCAATGGATAAAAGGGTTATCAGCACAAATGATATTGAAATTGCTATTCGTCTCATGATAATTTTGATTTTTAAGTGTTCTTTAACTCAGTAGTCGTTAAAAAACAAAATCCTGACAACCGCCAGGATTTAAATTTTCATGATAATGTATAAAGAAGCTTATTACTGCAATTTAAGGCTCTATCCTGCGAAACTCAATTACTTGGTTTCCCTGGCTGATTTTTACCCTGCGGCAATGGCTCAAATACTCGAAACGGTATGGAAGATTAATATTTAATGACCCGGTGATCATGTTTTCAAATTCTCCCTCGCATTCTAATTCACCGTTTGGACCGAATCGGGAGATAAAATATTTCTCATTTTCTTCTTTGCTGATAGAATACCAGGATCCTGCACCTTCACCGCTCAGCCATTGGGCTTGCTCCGGAATGTTTTCTGGTCTTTCGGGTTCAGCTAATGTACCTTTCAATAGGCTTTTATCGGATATTGGAGTCGGACAATACAGTGCCGCAGTCCGCAAATATGGAAGAACAACTAAATTTTCTAAGGAGTTTACATTGTTTATTGGAGTTGGCGTTAAAGGAACAAAATATTTCAGATTAAATGCTTTCCACCATGAAGGTTTCCCGGCAATCAACGCGCTGTTTACAAACCTCGAACAGTTGCTGCCTTTGTACCTGAATGGGCCATAAGGAATCGGGCTTATTTGCTGAAGATAAAACGCTTTGCTAAATGCCCGGTGAAAATTGATCTTGCTGTAGGAAGCATGGATTTTTCCTTCGCCATGACATTCAGGATTCAATTGCAATTCGGTCAATATTTCTTTCAAATTTTCGATTTCCTTACCATCTTCTGAAAACAAGGCTGCTATTTTCATTTTTAAGCCATCATCAGTTGCTTCACTGCGAACCCTGCCGTGTTGAAACGGTGACTGGTATCTCCCAAAATCAAAATAATGGCATTTACGTGTTTCCGGATCAACAAGAACCACAGCCGCATGACCAATTTTATAATAGTGATTATTACTAAACCCGAGAAAATTCATCATCTCATCGTACCAGTATCCAGGTTGTTTGCAATAGGTTTCGGGCCAGGCAATGGCAATGGCAAATCCGGTATGGTTTTTATACTTCAACATGCTCTTTCAGGTATTTTCTTTCAAGCGTTTGGGCTTCCGAAAGTACGTTTTCAAAAAACAAATCCATATCCGATTGAGCTAATTCTCCGTTTGCCGTAATTAACCGAATGGCGAGAGTTTTTCCGGTGTAACCGTAGTTTACGATTGATTTACCACTTTTTCGCAACGATTCGCGCAATTCAAGGTTAAACTTGTTTAAGTCGGTTTCCTGTTCAGGCACATAGCGAAAACAAACAGCAAAGGATTGGCGCTCAACCAGAAGTTCCATTTGCGGATGTGCTTTCACTATGTCTTCGGCATAAGTAGCCATTGCAATCAGGTTATCGATACGTTTTTGGTAGCCTTCCAGACCAAAATATTTCCAGGCAAACCACAATTTAACCGCGTCCACTTTTCGTCCACATTGAATGGATTTTTTACCCAAATCTTCAATCTCATCAATATCATGAAAAATGTAATCGGTGTTGATATCAGTAATGTTATGCTGAAGGGTGCCACGTTTTTTAACCAAAATGGCTGAACAAATCAATGGAATATTCATGAGTTTGTGAGGGTTCCAGGCAAACGAATCTGTTTTTTCGATGCCTATCATCAAGTGACGGTGTTTCTCGCTCAAAATAAGTGAACCTCCAAACGAGCCGTCGGCATGTAACCAAATATTGTATTTTGCACAGATTGTAGCCATTTCGTCGATGGGATCGTAAGCGCCAAGTAGCGTGGTTGCACAGGTTGCTGCCACAAAAAATGGTTTTTCGCCCCGGTTGATCGATTCCTTAATTTCCCGTTCCAACTCTTCCGGAATCATCTTCCCATTTTCATCGGATTTAACTTTGACTACGTTTTTCGCCCCGATCCCAAGCACGTTGGCAGCGGTTTCAAATGAATAATGAGCCTGCTCATTGACAAATGCCTTCAGTTTCAGGTTCCGGTCGTAACCAAGGAAACGGCCTTCAGGAAAAACTTTGTTCCGTGCCGAAAACATGGCTACCAGGTTGGCATTGCTGCCACCGCTCACAAAAATTCCGTCGCCATCGGCGTAGCCCGCATAGCTGTTCATCAGGCGGATCATCTCGGTTTCAATCCGAGTGGCCACTGGCGCTACTTCGTAAGTGTACATGGATGTGTTTGCCAATACTGAAAACACTTCGCCAATAAACGCGGGGAAGTTGAAGCCTGAATACAACTGATTCAGGAATTGTTTGTTCCCGGTTTTTACTGAATATTCAAGGTATTTATCGAGAAGACCTAAAAAATCCTGTTCGGAAACTCCTTCGTTTTTTACTTCAAAGTCTATAACTTCTGCAAGTTCAGCCGGATTCCTGAATTTAACAACCGGAATGTTTTTATCGTTATTGGTTTGAAGATAATTTTTTATCTTTTCAAACGATTCTGTCAAAATTGTTAACTCGTTCATTGTGATTTGGTTTTTTGTGTTTTTATTTTTTTTAATTGTGATTCAAATAATGATCCATTTTTTGAATAACGGCGGGTAGTTTATTCCGCTCGTAAAAAGGTTTTACCAGCGAAAAATAGTCAGCCAACACTTCCGTGTTCTTACTTTCAAACGGTTTTTCTGAAAGGATCAGTTCCTTGTTCATATTCAAATAAGCTGATCCCATAGTCGTAACGATTTTCTGAAATTCCGGCACATATACTTTGGCATCTTGCGACACATTTTCCTTTCTTGTATTCGAACCATAAATATGAAGGGTTACCATATCACGGGAACCCGAATTACCCATTAAATGGGTAAGATCACCGCAAATTGATGCAACCTGACCTTTGGGGAAAACAGTCTTTTCAACGAGCGATAATTCATCATTTTCAACTTCGTACAACCGGTGTGTCGCATCGCCAAAGAAATAAACACCACCCCATTCGGCATAACCATGATTGTGAATGGCCGTGAAATCGCCGGGGTGCCAGGTCATCAGCAAAATTTTAAAATCTCCGTTGTCCCAAATCAATTTACGTCCGTAACTCTCTTTTGACGGATGATCAATATAAAAATAAGGCTTTAAAGCCTGTTCCGATAGGTTGGTTTCGGATAGAATCTGAGCAACGATTTGATTATCTATGTAATTCTGGTTGTTAAGCTCAACCACCAGGTTCTGAATGCAATTGGGCAAATATTCTTTCATGACTTTGTTTTTATTTAATTGTCGCCAAACTATCTAATTCCTGACAAAAGTTGAATTATTTGTTCGTCAGCCAAAAATAAACCAGTAACCCAATCATTATTATCATCTTGATGTTGCACCAGGTCAGTCGGAATTTTGGCGTTACTCTTTTGCAATCGTTTGTTTTACATTCCATTTTGTAGATTTTTTAATTTCGACTTTTTTAGTCGACTTTTAATTGTCGCAGATCTTACTATTTCCTGACGAAAATGGAATTATTTCCTTTTAGCAAATATCGAAAATGGAATAAAGCGCTGAACATCCAACCCTGACCTACCTCTTTCCCATTGGTAATCACATTTATTTCTCTGCCTAAGCCAGCAGTCATACCGATTTGAAAAGGCGAGTTTTTTATCTTTTTCAAATATCCGCCTTCCAGCCAGGGTTGCAAAACAAGCGTATTGGTTTGCCCTTGAGTCTGATCTGGTGTTCCCGGGTTATTTTGCCAATCAATCCACATGTTCCAGACATCTGTATTAATTCCTGCCAGAAAACTCCCTTTTTGACGATGAAAATATTTTCGATAACCCAAAGAGCCGCCAAAACCGCTTCCTTTCTCATTGTCATTGTAAGGACTAAAATCCTTTCGGTTGGCAAAGTTGCCACCTACCCGAAAAATCAGGGACGAGTTCTCCCGAACAAATACTTCAGTATTCAATGTCGTAATTAGACCTGCCGGATAAACCTGCTCGGACAGTCCCAAAATAGTTTCGCTTGCCTCCTTCGTTTTGAGATCCGACTGTGCTAAAATCTTTGTCACAGAGGCAAAAAACACGATCAATATCAATGAAAATTTAGTCATAATACAAGGTATTAAACAACGTTTAAAACAATTTCAACTGCGCTTCCAAAGCACTGCTTGCTTTCAGCATTTCTCTTCCTTCGCGAAAACTGAGATACGGATTCCCTTTCTGAAAATTGATAGCGCTGATTTGATACATCAGTTTCCAGTGCCTGATTAACTCTTTCCAGGCAAAAAACAACGAGTGATCTGGGTCATAAATATTGGTTGGTTCACTGCCAGACCCGTTTATTTCAATAATGCTGAAATTTTTTCCCTCGCTTAATTCGTCAAAGGAAGCATAACGGATGTCCAGTCTTCCAAAATAGAAACCAGATACCTGAACACATATCTGATTGATCGTTTCTGTGAGCTTGTCATTCAGTTGCCCGGTGATGTCAATAAACTTTGAGCCCCGTGTATGGCTGCCATACGGAACTAAAATGAATTTTTCTCCATCAGGTAAAACAGTATTTATATAATCGCCATATTTCTTCCGTAGCTCGGTCAATTGACGGTAACTCCTTGGATTTTGCCTGATCAGAACCAGAATTGAGTCTTTTCCATTCCCCTCAACGGTCAAAAATTCTTTAGCAACCAATCCGGTGATTTTACCCTTTTGTTCGTCCGGAAAGCGAACATAAAAAATCCCAATTTCATTGGGGTATGTTATCAATTCTTGAATTAAGAAATCGTCGCTGATTTTATTCTTATAAGTTTGTAATTCAACCGCATCCTTTATTTTATCGACGCCAAGCCCTTTCAGCCCGATATCAGGTTTGCAAATAAACGGGAATCGGATGTCGGCTTCAGATGTCGCTTTCAATATTTCCGCCAGGTTTGTTTCTTGTTTTATCCGTATTGTCGCGGGGATATACTGAGGTGGAATAAGATCATAAATCTCCATTTTTGGTTCCATTCCCATGCCTCCATTTTTTATAGAAGGATTCGCCGCATTGAAAAAGAAAAGGGATCCGGATTTGAAAGCGTAGTAGAACCAAACCGGCATGATAGGTAAATAAATGACCTGCATGGGCCAGTATTCCCAAAGGAATAGTTGATGTAATTTCAGTCTGAGATAGTTCAACGTTTTGGTTTTTAAAGATTAAAACTAACCATTTTCGAAATATTATTGTAAGCTAAGCCTAAAATGTTTACTTAGAAATTTATACCCCAGAAAGACCGCAAATGAGAGATAGACTAATCCCATTAGATTTGAAATCTCTGAAGCATACTGCTCGTAACTTTGAAAAATGTAATTTCCGGAGAAAATGAAAATCAGGTAACTTGCAAAAGAACCCAGGCTTATTCCGGTTATATAGGCAGAATACATTCCGGGTTTGTTGTTAAGCGTTTTCCTTGCTGCTAAAACATTGTTCCAACCCAGCCAAAAAGGAACATGCATCGGATTCAAAATACTTAATATCGTGCCAAGCAAAAACGATGACCTGATCATCGGAAATACCGGTGAATTCGCACCAAAAGACTGATGTGTATTTGCTGATGCGAAATTTGAAACCGACAGGTATATCAGTAAAGCGACAGCAACTGGAAATAGATACGAAAGCGCTTTGGAATTGTAACTTATCCGATGGCTTTGGGTTAAAGTAATAACAACTGCAATAATTTCTACAAAAATCGCAGCCAAAACAAATACAATGGCTTGTCCAATATTTTGTGAAGCGGCAATTTGAAATGCTGTAGTATTTAAAGTCCCTAACGGAAGTGATCCCAAAAAACTAATCAACAACCCCGATGTCAGTATTTTCAGATGTGAATTCATGTTATTCTTTTTGGTTTTAAAGAATAGACGTAAGTTCTGCTGAAACCTGACAAAATCAGTTTTATTGAATTTTTAAAGTGGTATTTATTTTTGCAACGTCGAAATCACGCGTTTCGCCATTTGTTAATGCCAGATTTAATTTAGGGAGTGATTGGTCTTTTCCCAGGCCAAAAAATAAAGTCGATGTTTGATCTGAGGTAAGTCCTTCACCAATTACTCTTTGAATCGTAATATTCTGATTATCAGCTTTCGTAAGTATTACACGTGCATTGATATATTTTGGCGTGTTGGGTAGAATTACTTTCAGATAATTATTCCCGGTGTTCGCTTTATTAATGAAAGCCCTGACTTTTCCATTCAAGTTAATGTGAACCAGATCTGGATAACCATCGTTATTAAAATCAGATGCCATTGGGGTGATCCCGAAATATGGATTTCTTGTATTGTTTTTGTACTCAATATTTACAAATGTATGGTCGGGCAGTTGCATTAAAAAGCGCGAAGGCAATGGCATCAGTTTGCTATTTGGCAAATCGACATAATTTTCAGAAATAACCAAATCCTGAAGTCCATCCAGATTAAAATCTTCGAAAATTGCGCCCCATGAAAACTCGTATCTATCAACCTTTGCTCTCATTGATTGGTTGGTGAAATTGAAATGACCATCGTTCGAAAGCAAAATCATATCGGTTATAAGTTCCTGATCCGGATTCAAATCTCCCCGGAGCATCATTGACGGCATTGTTTTCCCAACATTGGAAAAGAAAACATCCTGAAATCCATTGTTGTCATAGTCGCCAACGGCAATGCCCATTGGATAACTAAATTTACCTGTCAGTGGATTATTAACCAGTACAAATTTCAGGTTTCCTGTATTTTTGTAGATTCTTGGCTCGCCTGTATCGTGCGCCACCACCAAATCGGGAAGGTTATCGTTATTCAAATCAACAAAAACCGCCGAAAATGTATTGTGCACATATTGCAATCCAGACTCTTTGGTAATATTTCTGAACGTATTATCTCCATTATTTAAAAATAACTCGCTGGTCGATCCATAATCCTTTTTATTGAAGATGGTTTGGCCTTCCATTAAATTCTTTTTCAGGTATGTACTGACAAATAAATCAGCCCATCCGTCGTAATTCAAGTCGGCAATCGTAATGGCCATCGGATTCGACTTTTCGTTGAAAGTAAGGTTCAGGTTTTGCGGTTTGCTGAACTTTCCGTTTTCATTCACATACAGATCAACTTCACCTTCGCGGGCCACCAGCAAATCGGGCTTTCCATCCTGTGTCATGTCAATTACAGCAGCGCCCTGAGTCGTTTTTGCAAGATCTTTGGTCAGTCCAGCCGTTTCTGAAACGTCTATAAATTTTGTTCCTTCAAATTTCAGGATAGCATCCTTTTGCCCAATTCCACCACCAACAAAGAGTTCATCAACACCATCTCCATCAAAATCAATCAATGCTGAAGCCATGGTAGGTAATGATAGTTTATCATGAAACCGATTTACAAAAGGCACATCAACTTCTTCAAATTGTGGAATCTGGCTCTTGTCGTAATCGCCAAATAAATATTTATCCTGACCGTCCCGGTAAAAATGCCAGATAACGATTGTGAATACCAGCAGAATAAGTACTACAAATCCGAGAGATATTCTCTTAATTAGTTTCATTTGATTTGATTTTAAGGTAGATATGATAACTGTAGAGAGACAAACTGAAGAAAATAAAATGAGTGACATTCATCAAAACAGGAACGATATATTTCCCTAAAACGGGAATCTGAAGGCTGATTAACAGCGCAATCAGAATAAATATCGGATTAAAAGCGGCCATCCACTTTTTGTAGAATGTACCTCCTTTTAGAATTGTTACGGCAAACAGGATTGAAAGCAAAAGAATAATCACTCGCAGTCCCTGAACCAAAATCTCCAGATGACTGGTGTAACTGTCCAGAATTGCCCGATAAGTAGCAACCGGCATTTCGTGTTCCAGATGTACAATAGTTCCTAAAAATGCTCTTGACCCGATCCAGATGCCGCCAATTGCAAAAGCCGAAATACCTAAAAATAGGACCACTTTTGCCAGGTTCTTATTCCCTGATTTCAGCATGTAGTAAATGTGAAAATACCCCGGAAAATAGAACATTAAACCAATAACAGCCAGAAAATGTCCTGTTGTCAGGTTACCGGAAGAAACAGATTTGAAAAATTCAAAATTTCCGGCTGAGCTCAATACCTGAGGGCTATAATGAATAAAATATTCTCCCAGCCCAACCAAGATTGATGCAATTAATCCAATTATTCCGAAGATTGTAATTTTATCTCTCATGTGAATTGCTGATCTATTTTTTTTCAATTCTGTTTATTTCTTTTTCATCGGGATATTTTTTACGATATCCTCAATTTTTGAACGTTTTTTGTAATCCGGATCAAAATGCCGCCATACAACTTTTCCATCCTGCCCAATAATAAATGTTGCCGGAATGGGTAGTTGTTCGCTGTCGTCAGATTGCGAGTTTTTCAGGTCTGCCCTTAAAATCGTATTGTAAATTACTCTTGCCATGCCGCCCGGTCTGAAAGTTACATCAAAAAGATCAGCAATCTGATACCCTTCATCATAAAGTAACGAGAAAGAAGCTTGCGTTTTTTCTGCTGTAAGTTTCAGAAATTCGGATTTTTCAGGAGAAATAGCGATTACACTTGCCCCTTTGTCATAAATCAGTTGGAGGCTGTCCTGTAATTGACTTAAATGCTTGTTACAAAACGGGCACCATTGCCCACGGTAAAAGATAACGACTACGGGTCCTTTCCGGAGAGCTTCGTTTAATTCAAAGATATTGTCGTGAAGATCAACACCCTCAAAATTCTTTACTGATTCGCCGACTTGTAAGCCTTTGGCTTCCTTTACCGATTTATATTTAATTTGTGCCATACTATCTGCTGTTATTAGCACTAAAAGCAGGAAATAGATTATCCTGCTTTTGGTAATTGTTTCTAAAATATTGTCCATTTTCTGAAATGCAATAAGCATTTCCATCTCAATTTATTCTTTTATTGTGCCTGAAGTTCAGAGTGTAAAGTAACTTCTACTGATTTAGCAATATTGGTTGAAGGTTTGCCTTTTACAAAAGAAATTCCGTAATCACCCAGTGTCAGGTTAAACTTGCTTTGAACTTCAACAGTGTTACCTTTTACCACTACAGTTCCTTTTTCGGTAATTGGTTTGGTTACACCTTTAATGGTCATATCACCTTGCACGTTGGCATCATAGGTTCCGTCTTTAGCGAAATTTAACTGATCGAGGTTGGTAATTTTACCAATAAGCTTTCCTTTTGGAAATTTTTGTGTATCAAGGAAAGCATCACTGTTGAAATGTTTCTGCATTAACGCTTTTTCGAATTCGAATCCCTGCATTGGAACTGAGAAAACTACTTCTCCGGTTTCTTTGTTAATGGTTCCAACTGCTGTATTGTTGTTGGCTTCGATGTTTTCGGCAGGTGTAGTAGAGAAAATTTTAATGTGAGTTTTCGTACTTACCAGTTTGCCTGATGTTTGAGCGGTGGCCGAAAATGTTACGAAGATGGCCAGGATGATTGTTGATAAACTTAATTTTTTCATGATTTCTGATTTTTTAATAATTTGTATTTGTTATTTATTTTGTTGCTAAGTCACTCTTTTCGAGGATCACATTTTCATAAAGGCCAAGGTCTTCATCATAAGATGCTCCTGAACGGATTACACCTTTTACTGTTACTGTTTCGCCAACTTGAAGTTTTGCCGCATTGGCGTTCGTTTCTGTAGTGAAGGATGCACTAACACCGGCTTTGTCGTCAGCGCCCTTTAACAAGACCACTTTCTGACCATTAAAATCTTCTGAAACTTTGCTAACCACTCCGGTAATTTCCAGAACTTTTGAATCGCCGTCTTCTGCCAGATATTTTTTGTTGGCAGATTCCTTGTCGGTAAGGTATTCTGTCACAATTTGCGAACTGGTCAGACTGTAATCAGCAGCTGCTTTTTGTACATTACGGTGTGGCATGTTGAACATATATAGACCAACTGATCCGGCGATTACGACACCTGCAACTACGAGTATAATTCCTGCTTTAATAATTTTTTTCTTTTCCATCTTGATTTTTGTTTTTTGATTTATAACCGATCAGTCGAGATAAATCATAAACCTGACAAAGAATTATAATTATTTTTGTAAATAATTGTTTGTCAAATCTTTTTGAATTTAACCAGGCCTTCTTTCAGGAAATTAATATACCCTTCAATACTTGGATCATAACCTTTAGGAGTTGCAAGCAGATTCCCATCATGGTCGATTAATGCGTAATAAGGTTGTGAATTGGTTTTAAACTTAGAGGTCTCAAAGTCGCTCCATTTATTTCCTATAGTCTTCACTTTACGATTGGTGGTTTTCGAAAGGTACTGTTCATTTTCGGGCAAAGCTGTTTTATCATCCACGTACAACGAAATCAGTACATAATCGTTACTGAGCAGACCCAGCACCGTTTTATCGCTCCAAACATTGTCTTCCATTTTACGGCAGTTTACACAGCTCCAGCCCGTGAAATCGAGGATAACCGGTTTATTCTCCTTTTTTGCATAAGCCATTCCTTCATCATAATCGTGAAAGCAGTTTAAATCATGCGGGCAATGGAATTCATTATCCGAAATAACTGATCCTGAAACGCTGTTTGTCGTTCCCGATTGTACTTGAGGATTCCAGCCTTCGGTATAAAATGAAGGTGGTGGAAAACCGCTAATCTTTTTCAATGGTGCACCCCACATTCCCGGAATCAGATAAACTACAAAACCAAATACCAACACACTCATCAGTAACCCTCCAACAGAGGTTTGTTTCTGCTCGTCATCGTGCGGAAGTCTTAGTTTTCCGAGTAAATAGAACCCAAGTAAACCGAAAATAACTACCCACAAGGCAATAAATACTTCTCGTGTCAGGAATCCCCAATGATAAGCCAGATCAACCGATGAAAGGAATTTCAGGGCAAAAGCAAGTTCGATAAAGCCCAATACAACTTTCACCGAATTGAGCCAGCCGCCCGATTTTGGAAGCGAATTGAGCCACCCCGGAAATGCGGCAAAAAGTGCAAAAGGCAGTGCAAGTGCAAGCGAGAATCCAAACATTCCAATGGCAGGACCTGCAACATCACCATTAACGGCAGCTTGTACCAACAAACTCCCGATAATTGGACCGGTACATGAAAAAGATACCAGCGAAAGGGTAAATGCCATAAAGAAAATGCCGATTAACCCACCTTTATCCGCAGCTTTGTCTGAAGCATTCAACCATTTGCTTGGAAGTGTGATTTCGAAAGCGCCAAAAAATGATGCTGCAAACACAACGAATACGATGAAAAATGCCAGGTTCATTATTCCATTACTTGCCAGCGCATTTAACGCGTCAGGACCTAATGAAAAAGTAATGGCCAGACCCAATGAAACGTAAATGACAATAATGGATACGGCATAAATCACTGCGTTGCGGATGCCTTTCGCTTTGGTTTTACTTTGCTTGGTAAAAAAACTTACCGTCAGTGGAAGCATCGGGAAAACACATGGAGTCAGCAAGGCTAGCAATCCGCCAATAAATCCTGCAAAAAAGATAGCCCAGCCCGTTAAATCATTTCCGACAGGCACAAGTTTTTCACTTACTAATTGATCCGAAACACCTTTAGATCCTGCATTTACATCAATCGTAAATTCCTGAGTGGTCGGTGGCAGGCACATTTCGTCGCTGCACACCATAAAAGTAACTTCTACATCAAGTTTAAAACCGTCTCCATTGGGGATTACGATTTTCTGAATAAAAGAAGCGCTCTTTTCGAAATACGAAACGTTCATATTATCAAATGCCGGTTCCTTTTTCGTGATAGGTGTTCCTTCCAGAGTCTTACCTGCAAGCGAATAAGCCTTATCTGGCTTAAAACTGAATGAAGTTGCGACAGGACCGTTCTTAATGGTTTGAAACTGGCTATAAATGTGCCATCCATCCTCAATGCTTGCATTCAGTGTAACAACTGCAGTGTCTGATGCAAGGCGAGTTACCGATGTTTCCCATTTAACGGGATCATGTACCTGCGAATAAGCGAAAACAGAGAACAGGATTATAATTGATGTAAGAAATGCTTTCATGTGTTTATAATTTGTTTTTTAATTGCCACATGGAACTCGCCATTAAAATCATCCCACAGTATGTGAGATTTTTTCTCCTGGCTCGTTTCATGATGTAGAGTATATAAACTGTTTAAATAATGCTATTCAGTTTGTTCTGAAAATCTTTTTTGGGGGCAGCGCCTTTTAGTTTGTCAACAATCTGACCCTCTTTGAAAAAAAGGATCGTCGGAATATTCATGATTCCAAACCGAACTGCCAGTTCCTGATTTGCATCTACGTCAACTTTCCCGATTACAGCTTTACCCGCGTAATCGTTATTCAGTTCCTCAATAATTGGCCCGATAGCCTTACAGGGTCCACACCATTGTGCCCAGAAATCTACCAATACCGGTTGTTTCGATTGTAGCACCACTTCATCGAAGTTGCTTACTGTTATTTCTTTTGCCATAATATTTGAATTAAAAAGGCGGAACTTACTGCCCCGCCTTTGGTTTTAAAATTTTGTTTTTTTTACTTCAAGCCTTTCTTTGCGGTTGTTAAGGCTGCTGCAAGTTCCTGATCAGGTTTTGCAACACTGACCTGGCTGATGAGCGCTTTGGTTTCAGAATTAAAGAAATAAACCACTCCAGTTCCTGAATAAGGTGCAATTGCTTTATCCAAGCCTAACTTTTTCAATTCTTCAGCCGACTTTGCCTTCGTTTCGTCGTTGGTCAAATCGTTGGCCACAAACTGGATAGCCATGTCTTTGTTATTTTCCATAAAAGCTTTGTGCGCTCTTTCTCCGTTATTCTGACATGCAGGGCACCATTCGGCTTTATTTACTACTGCAATAACTTTAGCGGTGGTTCCTGCAAATGCCGAACCAGAAACTAATGCGATTAGGATCACGCTTGCGAAAATTGTTTTAATACTTTTCATGATTTTGAATTTTAAAATTTAACATTAATGAGATATCTGTTTTTGTACTTGTTTTCTTATAGTCGTCCGGTTTTTAAATCCTGACAACTTTTTTAAAATAATTTTTAAAATAATTTTATACTATTTAAAATCAAGGATTTAATTTCAGAATACAGTAGCTTATCAATCATTTTTTGTACAAAAAATGTAAAATTGTATAAATAAAATGGGATTGATTTATCATTGAATAATTACAGCACGGCTGATGACAACATCACTTAATACACCATCACATTGTCCACGAATGGTCACAGTTTGTCCTGGACTTATTGCTGCAAGTCGTTGATGATTTGTTGCACAAAAAGCGCTATCCAGATATGTGCTCACGCCAAAAAGCTCATCGTCCAATATAATTGCTGTTTGATTGTCACTTATTTTCACAGATTTAACATAACCGGTAAGCTCAACTATCTTCCCCAGATATTTACTGTTGGCGGTTGTTTCATCATCCGAAAATTCGGAAAAAAGGTTTCTTGCGCTTAGTTTATATTCAGGGTTCACTTTCAACATATTTTGATGAGGGCGCATAAAAGCATACCAATATATCCCAGCTCCGGCAGAAAGAGCCAGAACGACCAGTACTAATAAAATTTTGTAGACAGGTTTCATATCCTATTTTTTATACGGTTCGTAACTTATAGCAACAGTAACATTGACTTCTTTGGCAATTTTCTCCCTTACCAGCGACGGGATTTTTATCCCAAAATCTTCCGCAGATACCACAAATTTGCATGTGCCGAATATTTTATCTTTCTGTGGGTGAAGATTGGCTTTAGTACTAATCTTCTTAGTAACTCCATGTAATGTCAGTTCTCCTTCGATGTCAGCTTGCTGATCTTCTTCTTTTGATAAATCTATTGCTGACCAGTTGCTGATCTTTCCTTTAAAAACTGCTTTTGGGAAAGTGGACGATTCAATAAAATTTTCATTAAAATGTTCTTCCATCAGGGCATTCTTGAACCTGAAAGATTTAATCAGGGCAGCAAAATTGAGCTCTCCATCAGTTGTTTTTAAGAACGAGGTGACCTGGTTGTTCTCAGCGTAGATAGTTTCCAACGGTGTTGATGAATCGAAAATAACCGTTCCTGCTTTTGTAAAATAAACATCTTGCCCGAATACTAATCCGGTATAAAAAATAGTAGCAAAAATGAGTAATAGGTGTTTTTTCATGATTGATTTGCTTTAGAATTATTAGTTGTTGTTCTTTTTATCAAATGAGAAAACCCGGGAGATATTGAACCCGAGACGAATACCACCATCCTTCCAGTAGCTGTTGTTTTCGCCCCATATAAAACCACCTTCCCGCATTGCCTGTGAGTTGGTTAACATGAGCTGAAAAACGTGTCCGCCTGTTTCAATGTCAATTCCAATTGAAAGGGCATTCGGATAATCTACGGAAGCCTGTTCGGAACGGAAAGCGTAGTAATATTCTGCATTTAGCGACACCCTGTTGCTGAGCTTATAGCGTCCACTCACTCCGAGTGCAAATAAATCGTTTGGATCATTTCCTGTTGGGGTAAGGTTTTTATGCAGAAATGTCGGAGATAATTGCAAACTCAAATTTTTATTAAATTTCCGGGCAATCAGCAATTGGTGGACATAAGTCATACGCGACGAAAATTTATTATCTCTGTCCGTGTTGGTCCATTTGGTCGAAAAGGCTTCTGTTGATCCCATGTATGACAAAAAGAAGGGGACATTATTTGTTCCGGAGGTTTGCCGCAAAAGTCTCAACTTGACGAAACTATCATACGTTTTTTGCAGGCTACTGCGACCTACTCCAACCATTAGCCAGTCTTTTACTCCGTATTCAAGACTAAGATGGATTGTTGCCTGATCGAGACCAAACAATTCATAAGATCCGCCGTTAAGTTCTCCGAAACGGTGTGAAATGCGGAAGTCCAGGTGTTTGGCTTTCATTTGAGCCACCGAATGTCCGTTAATTACACGACTAGCTTTAAAAGCAGCACTTTCATAATTTTTCCCCATTTGAGATTCAGTATCCAGTAGTTCATTCAAATCCTGTCCATAGGAGAAAAGCTGAATCAGGAGAAGGATTAAAAACAGAATTTTTTTCATATCTGGTTGTAATTATTAGTCGTTTAATGCTCCATTATTAATCCATGCTTTTATTTTCTCTATGCTGCAATCATCCAGTTTCGCCCCTACCCGTGGCATGGCTGGATAACCAGGTAAATGGGATATTGCACCAACCAATTTCCCGTTGTTCACCCGTATCATCAATTCATTGAAGTTTTCGAGGTTAATTCCGGAGCCAAACGAAGACGCATTGCTTGTTGAATGACAGGTATAGCAACTTGCAGTTAAAATAGGTATGATTGTTTTGGAGTAGCTTACATTGCTGATATCACAATTTTCATTTTTTCCGTACAAATCTTCTTCGTTATTATACTGACAACTAATTATTGAAACAGAACAAATGAGTAGCGTAAGCCATGAGGTAAATTGCTTCATAAATTAATGATTAACGTTAATTAAAAGAATTTCTTCCTGAACTTATTTAATAGTCGAAATGTGTTTTATACCTGACTAAGTCTTTTTTCAGAAAGTGATAACCTGATAGCCTTCGGCAAAAAGGCTGCGCAAACTGGGATGTTTTTTATATTCGGATAATAACGGAAGTCCCGATTTCTCAACTTCATTTTTTACTCCAAAAGCTTGTGCACAGTATGCACAAACACCGGTAATACTGCTTTTCAAGCCACTATAAAGTCCATGCAGTTTATGATCTTCCTTTTCGAGTTCTCCGATCCATTTGGTTGCTGCGCCTTCAAAAATAATTTTCAGCTCATCTCCGGCTTCAATGGCTTCGGATGCCAGCATAAAAGCGTTAGATATTTTACCTAAAGCCTCGACTGTGATGGTGTCGGAGAATATAACAATTGCAATTTTTGACATTTTACTAATTTTTGAGTTCTACAATTTTGTTTATCTGATCGAACAGTCGTAAGAGTTGATCAAACCTGACAGGGATTGAAAAGTATTTTTTAATTTCGATAAAAAAGCCGCTGCATTTTTAATTTGCAGCGGCTTTTTTAAACAGTCTTCGAAGATGTTATTTGTTTATAATCACCTTTAATGTTTCATTTGTTCCGTTATTCCCAACTACCCGGATGAAGTATATTCCATTATTTAACCCTACAGCATTCCATCTTACCGCGTTGGTTTTTAATGAATTATCAATTTGCGCAATGACTTGAATTTCACGTCCGCTAAGATCCAAAACTGAAATCTTCAATTTTTCAGCATCTGATGAATTAATTTCAATAACCGCATTATCTTTTACCGGATTCGGATAAGCCCTCACCTTTACCTTGTACCGTCTATTTTCCTGAGCTTTTGAACTGGTTGCAATAATATTGTATTGTGCTTTTGCCGCAAATACAGTGGCAACTTTTCCTCCGGCAACATAGGGTATTCCATCTCCATCCGAATCATTTCCTGTTTCGCCTGTTACTTCAGCCTCTGATAACAACATGGGGCTATATACCTTGTTAAAGAAGCGGGTGTAAATTGAGGCTGCATCAGTTTGTTTTCCAACAATTGACGCTTCGCGCAATCCTCCCGACAAAACGGCAAGAACCTGAGGAGTGAAAATAGCTTGATTGCTTCCCAACTCAGTCTTAAAGATTTTCAAAGACGGCACATAAAATTTCTGAATCAGGTATTGATATGCTTCGTTTGCAGCAGTTAAATAATCAGCATTGGAAGTAAGTTCATACGCGGCATAAAGTCCACGGGCAATTGCTGCCTGGCTGGTGGCTAATTTGGGAGAATCACTTACTTCACCTTCAGTTGAATAATCGTTGGCATAACCACCATTTGGATCTTTAAATTTGATTAATACAAATCCTGCCTGCGCATTTAACGCATCAGTTGCCATCTGAGCCAAAGGTGTTCCGGTAAATTCATTAGCCACATTTGACAATGCCAGTAATGTATAACCAATATTTATAGCTGATATTTTCTTGCCTTTTGAAACTTGTCCTCCATCCAGATTCGATACATCAACAAAGGTTCCTGCAGTTTGGTCAAAATGCATGGCCAACAGGTTTTTAAACAAAACCATGCTTGCTCCTGCCATAATATCATAAGGCCCCATCATTCCTGAAACCGACATCGGTGCGGGAAACGGATCGCCATCAAAAACGGCATGATAAGCTAAATGTGCGGGATCGTTAATGGTTGGATCCATCATATTTTTGAAACTTAAGGTTCCCAAAAGCAAGGAGACCTGATCAAAAAGCTGGCTGCTTGCATCGGTTACATTAAGCGTTTCGAGCATTGGAGGCATCATGTCGCCCATTGATTTTTCGGTAACTGCAACACTGTGTGGAAAATATTTTATGCCATTTGCCGGATCGTAAGTAGCAGCATCGACCATTCCAAGGGTGGTTCCATCGTAAGCCAGTTTATTCAGGATGAAAATCACCTTATTAATTGACTCTGCTGTAAGCACCTGTCCAATAAAGCCATCCAGATTATTTCCTCCAAAAAATACATTGTTGTTTGGGTCAAAATTTGGAGTTCCGGCCACATCCGGCGAAATAATTCCATCTGCTTCAATGGTATTGTTATCACCATCATGGAAAGCACCAAGCATATCTTTTGCCCAGTAGTACTGTTTCCACAACGATTGTCCCATTGCTGCCGGATTCAAAACCTTACTGAATTGCGAACGATCCCAACGTAAAGTTGAGAAATCAGTTGCAAAGTCTGCGGCAACAGTCTGCGGCAGTTGTGGGTTTCCCGATTCAAACTCGGCAAACTGAGGGAAAGGATTTTTAGGAGCCATCTGATTGGCCAACATACTGAAATGTCCAACCATCATCATCATTTCATCATCTTCTTTGAATCCATTAATCATACCACCTGTGAATTTTCCATCGAAGTCTGCAGGTTCCATGGCAGCCATCTGCTCAATCATTGGAGACCACATCATGTTCAAGCCAATTCCGGAGCGGGAAATTACGGTTCCCAATAAATAACGTGAATATTCGTAACCATCAATACCCGTGGTATAAGCAATGGAATCCGGCGAATTAAGAACCATCGGATCGAGATCATCCAGGTTATACCCGAGGCTTTCGGCAAATGGTTCACCACTTAAGAATAACTCATTAGCCAGTAACATTTGGTCGGCGGTTCGAAAAAGATCTTTTTTCTGGATAACTAACTGTGCATTTGCGGTGAAAAGAACCACCAATAATGCTAAAAATACGGTAAATAATTTTTTCATGATACATTGTTTTTATTAGTTCTGAATTTTTATTAA
Source organism: Prolixibacteraceae bacterium (assembly GCA_041736275.1). GTDB lineage: Bacteria > Bacteroidota > Bacteroidia > Bacteroidales > Prolixibacteraceae > Aquipluma. The sequence continues at coordinate 14,650 of JBGSUC010000043.1, read as the reverse complement.
TTACCCAAACAGTCGGTTAAAAAAAGAAACCTGACAAAAGTCGATCAACTTTTATCAGGTTTAAAAAAATCACATTCTATATATCGATGAAATATGAATTCTCAATAGAAATTTCCAGTTTCTTTATCTCTGTCCGTTTTCCAGTTTTAAATATTCCGGATACAGAATCCTTTCTTCACGGCCAATTCTCATCTGAAGAACAGAGAATAACCTTCCAAAATCACGTGCAAACTCAATGCCCGATCCGCCTGTTTTATATTTATTAAAAAAATCGAGCGCCGATTTTGAAATTGAATCCATGTCTTTGGCAAAAACGTCCAGTGTCCGTTTTAATTCTGCATTAGTCTCAGCAGCAATCTTTAAAATGGGATAAAATTCTAAATCCTCCTTTTTCAGATGCATCAGCAAAATACGCTCTGATTCACGAAGCTTCAACTTACCTTCTTCAGAATAAATTCCCAGCGAATTGATCTGGTTCAGAAGGTGCACCATTTGTGCGTGTTCATTTTTTAATTCTTTGATTAACTTTTCCATAAGCCTGATAATAGCATAATTTAAAATCAATATTTAATTAATGGTATTGTAAAGTAAAACGCAGCACCCTTCCCCAATTGAGATTCAAGCCTAATTTCACCACCCATTAATTCAATCAGGTTTTTAGTAATGGCTAAACCTAGTCCATTACCACCAAATTTGCGTGTACTTGAATCTTCAACCTGCCTGAACCGGTCAAATATTTTAGCGTGAAATTCATCAGGAATACCGATACCAGTATCGCTGACACAGAATTCGACCATCCTACATTGGATTTGAAAATCTATTTGAACTGATCCTTGTGATGTAAATTTAAGCGCATTACTTAGCAGGTTGTTGAAAACCTGCATCAATCGGTCTTCATCTGCAAGGATTTCGATTTCCGACATATTATCAGGGATGTCAACCTTAAACTCTATCTCTTTTCCTTCAATCTGGATAGCATATTGACTTCTGATTTTTGAAATTAATTCAATAACATTAATTTGATCCTTATGAATTTTCAACTCTCCCGATTCCATTTTCGATATATCCATAATATCGCTGATAATGGCTAACCGGTTGTTCCCGTTGGCAATGATATGATGGATAAAATCATCCTTCTGATCAGTATTAAAAGTTTTATCGGCCAATAATTCCGAGAAACCAATGATACTATTTAATGGAGTTCTGATTTCGTGAGACATATTGGCCAAAAAGGCAGATTTTAACCGGTCACTTTCCTCCGCTTTTTCTTTTGAAACGATCAAATCAGCTTCCATTTGTTTTCGAAGACTTATATCTTCTTTAATGGCAATGTAGTTGGTTATTTCGCCCGCTTCATTTCGGATAGAAGTCATTGTAGCCCATTCCCAGTATAATGCGCCATTCTTTTTCCGGTTCAGAAATTCACCACGCCAAACTTCTCCTGAAGTAATTGCCTCCCAAAGCTGCAAATAAACTGCTGCTGGCATTTCACCTGATTTTAAAATACGAGGATTTTTGCCAATCACTTCTTCTTTAGTGTATCCGGTAATTTCAGAAAATTTAGGATTTACATATTCTATGTTTCCTTTTGTATCAGTAATAATAATGGTTGAGGGACTTTGTTCAATACTCTTTGTGAGTTTATTAATCTGTTCTTCAGCCTTCTTTATTCCGGTAATGTCGCGCCCAATTCCTACCAGACCTATAGTTTTTCCATATTGATCAAAAAGGGGCACTTTCGAAGTTAGCAACCAACGATGAAATCCGTCTGACTTCGTGAAAATTTCCTCCCGGTTAAGCATAGCCTGGCCGTTTTCCATAATGCGCAAATCTTCGTCGTATCCACGCTTTCCGATTGCATTGCCAAACAATTCCAGATCGGTCTTACCCAGGGTGTCGGCTTCGCTTGCACATCCAATATTTTGGACATCAGCCATGTTTGCAAGCATTTTTCTACCTTCACGATCTTTTACATAGATAGGATCAGGAAGATTATCGATTAAAGTACGAAGGAGTTTTTTCTCCGCTTCAAGATCAAGTTGTGCGTTGATCCGGTCGGAAATGTCGGTTGAAATGACCAGACGGGCTTGCTTTTCTTCAAAATCGATCAAATGTGAAGTTATATCCACATAAATAATTGCACCATTTTTCTTTCGGTGTCTCCAGGTTCCTGCATGGTTTAATATTTGTTGGGTTGATTCAACGTCAGTCAATAAACGGACAATATCATCCAGGGGACGGATATCTTTTATTGTCATTTTCAGAAACTCCTGGTGTGAATATCCATAATGATCGACCGCAGCACGGTTAACTTCCAAAAACGAAAAAGTATCCAGATCATAAATCCACATGGGAGCCGGATTATTTTCAAATAGATAGTGGTATTTTCTTTCGCTTTCTACAATAGCGTGAACCATTCTTTTACCTTGGGTCACATCTCTCTGAATACCAAAATGTCCGGTAATACGGCCTTCTGAATCATACAAACAGATATAATCGCCTTCAACAAATATTTGTTCGCCACTCAGTTTTCGTTCGTCGGTTTCGTTGTGTAATTTCCCCTGATCAAAAAGTTTGCGCCACTCATTTTTTCCCTGTTCAACATCGTGTCGGAACATCTCATTTGGGGTTATGCCTATAAACTGATCTGTTGTCGCACCATACTGATCGAGCATTGCGTGGTTTATTTTCGTTATCCTCTGGTTCGAAAAGACATATTCCAAAAGCTGGTTCTTGTCAGCCTGGTCGTTCCATTCAATGGGTTCGTCGAGCATCATAAAGAAAAAACCATCGAGCGATTGATCAAAGAAAGCATCCATTTTTTGTGCAGCACCGAAAATAGCTTCCTGTGCGTGCTTACGTTCAGTAATATCGCGGACCACAGAAATGAGGTAATCCCTTTCGAACTGGACAATTTTCAAACTCACTTCAACCGGGAATGAAGTGCCATCTTTACGCAAGTGTACTCCTTCCCAAATTTTATGATTTGAAATCATTGTAAACCGACTAAAATTTAAAGTCGGCAAATATATGAGTTAATGTATTGATATTCAATATCTATATTTTTCATTTTAAAATCAAGCCCCCTCAACCTGATAGCGGGAAGAGGCTATTGCTGTAATCTATCGTCTTGTGGTACTTGTCGTAGAACCTTTTGGAGTTTTTCAATAACTCTTCCAGATTGATATAGCTTAGCAAATGTTGCCTGACCAGACTTGCAACCGTTGAGAATGCTTTTTTCGTTTCAGTTTTACGTTTTACGTTGCAAAACAGTCAATAGCAATTGGGCGATGAGCGTGCACCATATTTGTATGCGAATTGCATTTTCACTTTCGCCGTAAAAGCAATGTAATTGAAAATTCTGTTTCATTTTCTTGAACAATAGTTCTATTTGCCAGCGTTGCTTGTATATATCAGCAATGTCCTGTGCCGTAAGTACCATGTTGTTGGTGATAAAAATATATGTACGTCCCTTTTCATCCTGATAGGTGATCCGGCGCAACAGTAGTTTCTTCGGCTCTTTATCCTGCTTGTTTTCTTTATAGCACAGGTTGATGTGTTCTTCTTTTAAAACACCGGATTCCCCTACTTTCAATGTTGTTTTGCTGATGGTCTTGACAACTTCGTACAGGGCATTATCTTTCATCCGGGTAACGAACCATATTTGTTTCTCCGTCCACCTGGCAAAGAGTTTATAATGGTTGTAGGCCTTGTCAAACACGACCATGCTATATGGATTAAGAACCAGATCGTTCAGAAACTTGCTGTCATGGACTTTGGCTGCTGTTACTTTTACGAACTTCCCAACATCTTGTAAGGCATCAATAAGCATGTGGACTTTCAATCCCCCTTTTTTCTTGCCACCATCTTTTGGGTTACGGCCAACGCCTTTAAATATCAGGCTGCTGAAAAGCTGAATAGTGGTTGAATCAACAATGAAAAGCTCTTTGATGTTAAGGCCGATCGTTCGGCTGGACGACAAAAATGTTGAGTAACGTTTTACTAAACTAAAATACAACGATTCAAAGAACGCACTGTCCCGCTCGCGGTTACCATCGGTTATGGTACTCTTGGGAGGAACTTCCAACAAACCAAAATGTCCCAGTTTGCCAACACAACCTATCATTCCTTCAACAATTTCGGTCACCGAGTCGCAACGGCTGAAAATACCAAACATCAGGCTTACAAAGTGTGTCCACGTGTTGAACTTTTTATAATACCTGTCACTCTTGTGATCCTTAACTAATCCCCTGAAAGTGACTTTACTCACTAAATCTAATACTTGGGGCAAAATCGGCTGACCGACTAACTTTTTATTTGTAATTTCGCTCATGCTGTATAAATTGCTAGTTTACACAGTAAAGATACAAGTTGGGCTGCATAGGTGGTCCAACTTGTTATTTAAAATTTATGTCGGTCACTAATGATTTGAAATATATAAATCCTTTACTACTTTTTCATACGTTGGTTTATCAATCGCCGGATCGATATTAAAAACGCTTAAACTCAAAAATTCTTCTCTACTGTAACCAAGATCCTGACAACCTCTTGCATTTACATCCAGAAAATTTCCGGTTTTGGGATCGATAACTTCAATCGCGTCGTTTGAACCGTCAATCAGCATTCGGAACATCCGGAGTTCTTCTTCCGTTTTTTTCCTTTCAGTAATATCGAGGTTTATAGAAATAAAGCCCATGATTTCACCTTTATCGTCAAGTATCGGGCTCGATGTCTCTTCAATGGTTATTAATCGCCCATCTTTCGCCTTATTTATAATTTCTCCGGAAATAGCATTTTTCGCCAGTAAAGTATTCCAGAAATGTTCGTAATCTGTCTGAGTCAGCAGGCCTGATTTCAGGATTCTTGGGGTATTACCTAATGCCTCTGCTGAAGGTATGCCATAAATTAGCTCGAAAGAAGGGTTAACGTATTCAATTGTTCCATCGATTTTCGTTATAAATATCGCGTCATTCGAATTTTCAATACCCATTTTAAACTTGAGCAGTATATCTTCCGCTTGTTTGCGTTTGGTCACATCTTTGGCCATGCTAATCACCAACCGTCTTCCGTCAGATAAATTTCCCAATGAAGAAGATCCAAAGTCCCAAATCCGATTTTCTCCCGATTTTGTCTGTATAACATATTCGCCCTCATCAACCCAATGATCTAAATTGTACAATTGGTCGATGTATGATTTTACTGAACCTTGTTCCGTTCCATAGGCCATTTTAGCCCATTCTTTCGTCGTTGGGATGTCAGATTTTGAATATCCACTTAATTCAGTCCATGCGCGACTTAAAGCAATAACTTCTTCATCTTCAGCATGAATCATGATCGGAAAAGGAGCTTCGGATATAGCTTTTCGGAAACGCTCTTCGCTCTCTTTTAATTCCCATTCAGACTTAATTCGTTTTGTAACATCCGTGGACAATACTAACCTGGCCTTCCGGCCTTCATATTCAATCAGATGAGAAATAATTTCAGCAAAAATCAATTCTCCGTTCTTCTTTTGATGTTTAAAAATTCCAACATTGCCATATCTTCCTGGAGAATACGAAATCGCATTTAAAAGTGATGGAACCTCATCAATTGGCCTGATTCCGTTCAAAGTCATTGATAAAAATTCTTCTTTGGAGTAGCCATAATGATTGATTGCCGCTTCGTTGACATTCATAAATGCCAAAGTTTCAACTTCAACAATCCACATCGGTAGCGGATTACTATCGAACAAGTAACGGTATTTAAGCTCACTTTCCTTTAGTGCACTTTCCGCTTTACGTTCCTCAGTCTGATCGCGAAAAACCAGAACCACACCCGCAATTTCACCTTTTTCGTTTCGGATTGGCGCTCCACTATCAGCAATGGGCAATTCAGTTCCATCTTTGGCAATAAGCAGGGTGTGATTGGCCAGCCCGACTACAATGCCTTCGCGCAAAACCCTACGAACGGGTATTTCAACTTCCTTCCCTGTACTTTCATTAATAATCCGGAATACATCCTCCAAAACCTTCCCATTTGCTTCAGTTTGAGTCCAACCAGTCAGGTTTTCAGCTACCTGATTCATCATTTTCACCCGACCCTGCTTGTCGGTCGTTATAACTCCGTCGCCAATGCCATAAAGCGCTGTACGAAATAATTCTTCACTTTCCTGCAACTTCGCTTCTGTAATTCTCCTTTCAACCATTTCATTCAGTAGCATTTTTTTTTCGCTTTCAAGTTCATGAATCACATTACCAAGCTTGATGTGAGTTTTGACCCTCGCCAATACAATTTCTTTGCGGAAAGGTTTGGTAACAAAATCGACTCCGCCAAGTTCAAATCCCTTAATTTTCCATGTATCATCGTCTAAAGCGCTAATAAAGATGACTGGAATTTCTGTGGTTTCCGGATTGGTCTTTAATTGGCGGCAAACCTCAAATCCATCCATATCCGGCATCAATACATCCAGAAGTATGAGAGAAGGTAGTTTCGCTCTTACAAGGCGTAATGCCTCTTCTCCGCTGTTTGCATGGCGGACGCCATATCCGGCAGAAGATAATATTTCAATTAGAAGATGGAGGTTAGTAACATTATCGTCAACGATCAACACTTCATTGTTTTGCCTTTGCTCAGTTTTTTTTGAATTCATTGTTCGTCCTCCTGTATATCTTTTCCGAAGTGAAAATTATTCCCAAAATTCATGTTTTTCAAAATTTCAGCATGAAATCCGGAGTTTAGCCTGATACAAAAACCAAAACTTAACAGCAAATACAACCAGATAAGGCAATATAGCAAAATTGTAGAATAGGCAAATAAAATAGAAGAATCCCAGAAGTGATAGCCATAAATTATTCTACAGCTGTTGTCATGATTTTGGTTTTTCCTTTTTCGGGATTAAATATAGAAAATTACATTGGGAATAATTGGTGTTATTTGAATTACCATTAATAGGAATAGATTAAACCTACAAGTAATACTAATATGCTGCTAATTAATAACTTAACCGATATTTTGAATTTGCTTTTTACCAATTTGCAGATTTACGCCATCAATTTTTTAAATTAAATAACACATTTCATTTCGTATAAACCCGGTCAATCAACTCAGCAACCAAACCTGTCCAGCCAGTTTGGTGCGAGGCTCCTGTTCCACGGCCGGTGTCGCCATGGAAATATTCGTAAAACAATATCAAATCCATGAAATGTGGGTCGTTCTGATACAATGGATTAGCTCCATGAACAGGTCGTTTCCCTTCAGTGTCGCGTTTGAATAGTGAAATCAGGCCAATCGAAATATCATTGGCAACCTGGTCGAGATTAACCAAGCGGTCGCACCCTGCCGGGCAGGCTGTAATTACCGAATTGCCGTAATATTTGTACAACTCCAAAAGCGATTGTATTAGAAGGTAATTCATGGGCATCCAAACAGGGCCACGCCAGTTTGAGTTGCCGCCAAAAAGATGACTGGAACTTTCTCCCGGTTCGTATTGAAGGCCATAGTCTGCTCCATCAATCTTAACAGAATAGGGTGTTTCATGGATTTTAGATAAGCTTCGGATCCCTCCGGAAGATAAAAACTCAGCCGGGTCGAGCAATGAAGTTAGTAATTTTTCGAGGCGTTTTCGAGGTGTCAGCGACAATAAAATATCCTGGCCTTCATTCAATTCTTCAATGGCCAAATAAGAATTATTAGTAATCCGGTAGTTGCGGAACCATTTCAGCCGTTTCATAAAGTCGGGAACATTTTTAAGCCGTTCCTGATCCAAGACAAGTGTGGCGAAAAATGAACTCAAGCCCACCAGCGATCTGACTTTAAGTGGAATGTACTTTCCGTCCTTCTTTGCCAAGATGTCGTAGAAAAAACCTTCAGCTTCATCCCATGCTCCAGTCCAGTCTTCGCCCATGCGGTTGAGCGATTCGGCGATATAGACAAAGTGTTCAAAAAATTTAGTCGCAACATCTTCAAATGAATTGTCAACTTGTGCAATTTCTAGCGCCATATCGAGCATATTCAGGCAATACATGGCCATCCAGCTTGTTCCGTCAGCTTGTTCAAGGTGACCGCCACCGGGAATAAACGAACTTCGGTCGAACACACCAATGTTATCGAGCCCCAGAAAACCGCCTTCAAAAACATTGTTGTCGTTGTGGTCCTTACGGTTTACCCACCAGGTAAAATTGATTAGCAGTTTCTGGAATGCTTTTTTCAGGAAATCGACATCGCCTTTTCCGTTGTTTTTCTTCTCAATCCGGTAAACCTTCAAACAAGCCCAGGCATGGACCGGAGGGTTCACGTCGCTGAACGACCATTCGTAGGCTGGTAGTTGACCGTTGGGGCGCATGTACCATTCACGCAGGAAAAGTATCAACTGGCTTTTTGCAAAACCGGGGTCAACCATGGCCAGCGGAATGCAATGAAAAGCAAGGTCCCAGGCTGCGTACCACGGATATTCCCATTTGTCGGGCATCGAAATAATGTCTTCGTTGTTCAGGCTGGCCCATTCGTGATTGCGCCCTTTTTTCCGGCTTTTGGGTGGCGGCGTTTGCCCCGGGTCGCCGTTTATCCAGCGCGGAATGTCGATATTGTAATATTGTTTGCTCCACAACATGCCTGCAAACGCCTGTCGTTGAATATTTTTCAGTTCCGGATCTTCCACGAACAATTCGTTGTAAAAAACGTTGGCTTCATCCAAGCGGTTGGTGAAAATCGTTTCAAAATCGCTGGTCAACGCCTTTTTGTCCAGTTTCGATTTTGATAAACGTAACCTGATTTCGTGGCTTTCACCGGCTGCAATTTTCAATTCGTAAACCGGCGAAAATTTAGTACCGTCGGTTTTGTCTTCAAACAAATCAAAATTGCGGTTTACAACTGCATTGTTTATGGCATCCTTCACAAAAGGATGAGCATTTGGCAAACCAAATATCCGTTCGGCATTGGTTTCGTTTTCAGTAAATAAAGTATGTTGGGGCTCCTGAAAATAAAGGTAATAATCATTAATACCCTGATGGCTCAACTGAACATAGCTGGCGTTTCTATTTTTATGAATCAGATTGATTGTAGGCTTCGAATCCATCAGCCCGAAACTCCAACGGTTGCGTAACCACAGGGTTGGTAAAACTGAAATAGGAGCTTCTTCCGGCCCACGGTTATAAATGGTTATTTTGATCAGAATATCTTCATTGTCGGCCTTGGCATATTCAGTAAAGACATCGAAATAACGGTTTTCATTGAAAATTCCTGTGTCCAATAATTCATATTCACCTTCGTGTTTCGAGCGGTTTTTGTTAACACGTACTAATTCTTCGTAAGGAAATTCTGCCTGTGGGTATTTATACAGGTGTTTCATGTACGAATGTGTTGGAGTGCTATCGAGGTAATAATAAAGCTCTTTCACATCTTCGCCATGATTGCCTTGTGAGCCGGTTAAGCCAAACAATCGTTCTTTGATAATGGGATCTTTGCCATTCCACATTGCCACTGAAAAGCACAAATTACAAAGCTCATCACTAATGCCAGCAATACCATCTTCGCCCCAGCGATAAACCCGGCTGCGGGCATGGTCGTGTGGAAAAAAATCCCAGGCACTTCCATCAGCACTGTAATCTTCACGTACCGTTCCCCATTGGCGTTCACTCAGATAAGGCCCCCATTTGAGCCACTTCTTTTCTCCGGAATAGTGTTCATCCAAGCGTATTTTTTCAGCAGATACTTTCTTCATAACTTAATATTTTAACTTACCGCAAAGCCGCAAAGTTCTTTCTTTTATCTCTTGGTGTCTTCTTGCTTCAGCGTAACTTACTCATTTCAATCAACTGAATCAGTGCACTTACCGACCATGCTTGCTGGATCGCACCTTTACCCTGATCGGGATTCAGCCCATCGAATATTTCAGAAATGCCGTACAAGCATTCATCCCCATAAAAATGCTTTTGGAGAGCATCAATTGATTCTTTCATTTTTTCCAGAACTTCAGGAGTTGGGCCATAAACATACAAACAGGCCTTAAAATAATCGGCCAGCAAAAACGGCCAAACAGTACCCATGTGGTAAGCGGTATCACGATCCCATTGATTGCCACCGTAAACGGGCCTGAAATCACGATGTTTTGGTGAAAGCGTGCGTAATCCATAAGGAGTAAAAAGGTGATTGTCAACTGTATTAAGAATGCCAGTCCCATCTTCTTTGTCCAAAATTGGAAACGAAAGGCTAAGCGCGTAAATTTGGTTTGGCCGGATGGATTGGTCAGGATTCCAATCATAAAGCATTACATCGTTCAAATAAGCTTTGTCGTTCAGGAACCAGTTCCGAAAATTTAATTTAAGCTTTTCAGACAGTTTGGTAAGTGTGGTCGTAAGCTTTTCCGTCTCATCAGAAAATTTTGAATTGAAAAACAGGTAAATCTGCATGGCATTATACCACAACGCCTGTATCTCAACCGGGCAACCATAACGCGAGGTTACAACAAACTCTCTAATCCGGGCATCCATCCAGGTCAGTTGCGATAATCCTTCGCCTCCGTTTAAAAAACCCTGTTCGGTAACATGAATATTAAACCTTGTCCCTTTGATGTGCCACTGAATGATATCTTCCAGGTGATGCATGTTTTCTTTGATAAATTCGGCATCGCCAAATTTCAGGTAATACTTGTAAAGTGTGTCGAACAGCCAGAGTGTGGCATCGATGGTATTATATTCCGGAATGTCTTTTTCATTGTCGGGGAAACGATTGGGCAACATGCCCTGATCGATGCTTTTAAAAAAAGTTTCCAGAACAGATTTGCTGATTTCCTGCTTGCCTGGCGAAATTCCCAATCCCGGAAGCGCAATCATCGTGTCGCGGCCCCAATCGGTAAACCAATGGTAACCTGCCAGGATGGAATAACTTTGGGTGGACTCGCGCCAAACAATAAACTGGTCAGCGGCAACCGTCAGGTCTGTTAAAAACTTATTTTTTGTTCCTGATGGGCGAAGTGATTTTAATCGTTTCAGTTCCTGTTGCTTTAGCTTTTCGGGATCAGACTTTAGTATTTCTTCTCCGCTGGAAATAGTCAGGTGAAATTTTCTGCCCGGCTCAAGGTACACTTCAATATTTCCAATGGCGAAAGTATCTTCAAGGAAATCCTGTCCGCGCTGCTGTTCTTCTAGATATTCATGATTCAAATGCCAGTAGTAGTTTTCGTTAAATTGTCCTCCTGAATACTTTATGAAGGTAGGTTCTGAATGATCGCAGGCATATACTTTCAGGAGATTATCATTCGTACCGAAATAGTGACAAAAGCTATCTTCTCTGTGATAGAGACTGTGGTAATCGCGGTACAAAAAGAAAGGAACCAATTGTAATCTAAATGCTTCCGAACCAAAGTTTTCATATTCCAGAACAGTTGTATTTGAACCGTGTACCATGAATACCGTCTTGCTTAAGCGATTTCCATTGGACGAAAACACGGTCCTTGGAAGCGGATCGCGCTCGAAACTTTCGATGTGACTGTACCCGTCAGGATAAATAGCCCCGGGATATTGATTGGATGCTAGTTCTACGTTTCCGACATCTGAAATAATGGTTTCTTCAACCTTTGAAACCATGACCATCCGTTTTACCGGCGGATTGAGCGCTGCCACCAGCAGGCCATGATACCGGCGTGTATTTGCTCCTGAAATGGTACTTGATGCATAACCACCAATCCCATTGGTAACCAGCCATTCCAACTCAAGGGATTTGGCTGCATTTTCTGTTTCAAATTTTAACATGTTAGGTTCGTTTAATGGATTTATGTTGAAAAGCCAGAGAAAACCAATTTAGCTTCGGTAGAACAGAATCAGCGCGTTGGTTGAGCTATCATGGTTTAATTCCTTTTCATTGTCCAGCAATTCAGGAATTATATTTTGCGCCAATACTTTTCCCAATTCCACGCCCATTTGGTCGAAGGGATTGATGTCCCAGATTACGCCCTGCACAAAAACACTGTGTTCGTACATGGCAATCAGTTTGCCCAGATTTTCAGGATTCAGCTTGTCAAGGAAAAACGTTGACGATGGGCGGTTTCCTTCGAAAACCTTGTGTGGGATCAATTCTTCAGAAATTCCTTCGGCTCTGACTTCTTCTTCTGTTTTTCCAAAAGCGAGGGCTTCTCCCTGTGCAATCATGTTGGCAATTAAAATATCCTGATGAAGTGGCAGTTGATTTAACGACTCTTTAAACCCGATGAAATCACAGGGGATCAGTTTGGTTCCCTGATGGATCATCTGATAAAACGAGTGTTGTCCGTTGGTTCCGGGTTCGCCCCAATAAACGGGACTGGTCTCGTAATTTACCTTATCGCCTTCAAGAGTAACCTGCTTGCCATTGCTTTCCATGGTCAACTGTTGCAAATACGCCGGAAAGCGTTTCAGGTAATTGTCATACGGCAAAACCGTCTGTGTTTGTGCCTGGTGAAAATTGGTGTACCAAACGGTTAAAAGTCCCATCAATACCGGAATGTTTTTTTCAAAAGGGGTATTTCGGAAATGTTCGTCCATTTGGTGAAAACCTTTTAGCAACGAATAGAAATTTTGGGGGCCAATGGCAATCATGGTAGAGAGTCCGATAGCGGCATCCATCGAATACCTACCGCCAACCCAATCCCAAAAACCAAACATATTTTTGGTGTCAATACCGAATTTTGCCACTTCCTTTTCATTGGTTGAAACGGCAACAAAGTGTCGGGCGACTGCCTCTTCATTTCTAAGTTGACTGAGCGCCCATTTCCTCGCCGTGCGGGCGTTAGTCATGGTTTCGAGCGTGGTAAAAGTTTTTGAGGAAACGATGAACAGTGTATTTTCAGCCGATAAACCTTTTACGGCTTCTGCAAAATCGCTTCCGTCCACATTCGAAACAAAGCGAAACGAAAGATCCGCATGTGTGTAATATTTCAAAGCTTCGAATGCCATTACCGGACCCAGGTCGGAACCGCCAATGCCAATATTCACCAGGTTTTTTATGGGTTTTCCGGTAAAGCCCAACCATTCTCCGGAACGGATTTTTTCTGAAAAAACAGCCATCTTTTCGAGAACTTCGTGTACGTCGTTCACCACATTCACTCCATCCAATAGGATTGACGCGCCTTTTGGCGCCCGAAGCGCGGTATGCAGCACGGCACGATTTTCTGTCAGATTAATTTTCTCACCCGAAAACATGGCTTTTATTCGTTCTTCGAGTCCTCTTTCTTTGGCCAGTTTAATCAATAAGGCTAAAGTTTCATCGGTTATCCGGTGTTTAGAAAAATCAAAATAAATGCCTTCATCAATGATTTTCAAGCGAGTTCCCCGGTCTTTTTCCTGACTGAACAGCTCTTTAATTGAGCTGTCTTTTATTTCCTGATAATGGTTTTCAAGCGATTTCCAGGCTTCTGTTTCTTTTAATTTTTTCATACTGAATCGTTAAATCTGGGCTCTTTTAGTGTTAATGCTTTGAATGAGGTGTTCCCACGAGGCATTGAAAGATTGAGCGCCTTCCTGCTGAAGTTGGTTGGCAAATTGCTCAATATCAACTCCTTCAGCTTCGAACCGTTGAAGAATTTTATCCGCATCAGTGCCTGAAGTTGGCAGAATTTCGCCTGTTTCGCCATGATCGGCAAAGGCCAAAAGCGTGTTTTCAGGAATCGTATTTACCGTAAACGGGGCTGCAAGGTTTTTTACATAAATAATATCTGAAATTCTGGGGTCTTTCGAACCGGTGCTTGCCCACAACAACCGCTGTGGCGAAACACCAAAATTCATTAGTTTTTGTACCCGTGCAGAAGCTAAAAAGTTTGCATAAGCCTGATAGGTTTTTTCGGACACCGCAAGTCCAAGTTTATTTTGCAAACTTTCGGAAACTTTGCCCGAAACGGATTTGTCCCATCGACTTACAAAAACGGAAGCTACGGAACGAACATCAGCTTTCAAGCCTTTCTTTACACGGGTTTCAATCCCGTTCAGGTAAGCGTTTGCCGCTGCCTCGTACTGACTTGCCGAAAATAAAAGCGTGATATTGATCGGAATTCCTTCTGCAATCGCCATTTCAATGGCAGGAAGACCTTCCGGAGTTCCCGGAATTTTGATAAAAACATTGGGACGATTCACCTTCTTGAAGATGTCTTTTGCAGCTTTTATCGTGTTTTCGGCATCGTATGCCAGCAAAGGAGAAACTTCTATAGATACAAAGCCGTCGAGACCGTTTGTGCGTTGATAGCTAGGCAGGAACAAATCGGCAGCCCGCTGAATATCCTCAATGGCCAGGTTGAAAAACAAATCTTCATCTGTGAGTTTGGTATCCAATTCGCGGATAGCCTGATCGTAGTCATTCGATTGCGCAATGGCATTATCGAAAATTGTCGGATTGGAAGTCAACCCGGTAACTGATAAAGTGGCAATGTAGTTTTCCAGGGTTCCATTGTCCAGAATTTTACGTGTAATGTTGTCGAGCCAAAGGCTCACGCCCTGATTGTGAAGTTCTTTTGTGTGTAAATTCATTGTTTTAAGTTTTAAAATGTTTTTGAATATTTGTTTTTACTTCACTACTGTCTCGCTAAAAGAGGCTGAGTGACAATTGTTTAGAATCCAGTTCTTTGACATTTTTGTAATCATTATTTGCAAGTAGTTCTTTTACAGGAGTTTTGTCCAGTAACGAGATGCCCAGAATCTGTAATATTTCG
>JBGSUC010000042.1:0-4307 GCA_041736275.1 Prolixibacteraceae bacterium | reverse complement strand
TATGAAACTTGGGTTGTGGTTCAATCCAACAGTTGCTGCAAAATCGAGTACTATGCTGGCCAAAAATAAAGATTGTTTACTAACCTTCAATGGCAGAAGTGGCGAACCACGGCCAATTTGGGAAACTGAAGAAAGCTACGGGATGTGCCTGGTGAGCCGTTACCGTGATGCTTTTGCGGATGAACTGATTCGGCTGGCAAAAGAGGTCGGCGTGCGTTATTTTAAGTGGGATGCGATAGGTCAGTACGGTTGCAACGACCCAAATCATTTTCATGGAAATTCTGAAAATTCGGATCAGGAACGTTCCGATTGTTATGCTTTCGAGATTGGACGGTCAATGAATTATGTGGTTGACAAACTCTGCTCGGTTTATCCGGATGCCATTGTTGATTTTGATATTACGGAAGGGGGGCGGTCAGTAGGATTAGGATTTTTGTCCTCTGGAAAATATTTCCTAATTAACAATGGTCCATATTACCAAAATTACGACGTACCGATTAATCCTGACAAAGACAATTGGAACATATTCTTTTATCCGGGTGCTGCCCGAAGCTGGATTTGCCGCACACCTCTTACTTTCGATAAATGGATTCCTTCAGTTTTGTTTCTGACCCATTATTTACCTGACGATCCTTTTGAGAATCAATCAATATCTGTTGGATCTTTAATTTTGGGGCAAAATGGAATCTGGGGAGATTTGCTGAAAATATCCCCGGAGGGTGTTGGGTTTTTTCAAGAAACATTGGCATATTACAAACAGGTTCGCGACGATATTACCAAGGCAACGATCATTCGCGATGGTGCCGTGGGCGGAAGTCCTGAAGTATATGAAAAGATCAATAAAGAAAATGGGAAGGGGGCAATGGTGGTATTCTCTAGCCACAAAGGAAGTTACGAATATGTTTCACGAAGCAAACCCAATCAAAAATTTTGGTCAACCGATGGAGTTGATCTGACCTTTGACAAGGACGGATTTGCTTCGGTAAAAGTAAACTTTGACAAAGCTGAAGCGAAAATCATTTTCTTCGGAGTGGATAAAAATTAGTCTTTAATACGTCATTAAATTAAGTGTTTTGCAATATCCAGTAAAATCAACAAAAGTAAATTGACAATGAAAAATAGAATCTTAACAGTATTGATGTTGTTTAGTATATGTAGCTTTGCCCAGCCGCAAAGAACGGTCAACGACCCCCTTCCTTCCCGCCAGGTACATCTTGATTTTCACACTTCGGAGTTTATTCCGGGTATCGGCGAAAAGTTTGAGAAAAAACAATGGCAGGATGCATTGAAAACCGGCCATGTAAATTCGATCAATATTTTTGCAAAGTGTCATCACAGCTGGAGCTATTATCCTACAAAGGTAGGTCATGTCCATCCAAACCTAAAATTTGATTTACTGGGAGCACAGATCGAAGCTTGTCACGAAATTGGCGTAAAATGTCCAATTTATTACACCGTAGGCTGGTCAGCATCAGATGCAGAGAATCATCCGGAATGGGTTGCCCGTGAGAAAGATGGGAAATATCAGGCATTGCTATATGATTTGAATGCAAAAGGAACGGATGTGAAACCAGAAAATGCCTGGAAATGGCTTTGTCCGGCCGATAGTGGACCTTATCATGAACATATCATGAAACAGGTTGCTGAACTTTGCGAAAAGTATCCGGTTGATGGTTTTTGGTTCGATATTTATCATGTTGGCAACAATGGGTGCTATTGTCAATATTGCCAGGCACGTATGAAAGATGAGGGTGTCGATATTAATGATAAGGAAGCTGTTATAAAAAGTACAGCTTTGGCTGTTAAAGCGCACATGAAAGCACTTAGGGAGTTAGTTGCAAAATCACATCCCGATGCAACGGTGTTTTTCAATAATACAACACATCTGACTAATTTGGGGAATTTTAATAATCGGTTGTATGATATGAATACACATCAGGAGCTGGAAGATTTACCAACAACCTGGGGTGGATATGACAAACTTCCATTGGAAGCCAAATATCATTTGCAAAACGGAAATCCAATTGTTGCGATGAGTGGCAAATTTCACAAGTCATGGGGCGAATTTGGAGGATTTAAACATGCCGATGCTATAAAGTATGAAGCAGCTGCTATGATTTCAAACGGTGCTGCCTGTAATTTTGGAGACCAATTACATCCATCAGGTGAAATGGATATTGAAACCTACCGCAATATTGGTAAAGCGTATGAATATGTAGAAAAAATTGAAAAATACGGATTGGGCGGTATTCCTGTTTCAAAATTGGGAGTTTGGATAACACTCAATACCTCAGCTGATCAAGGTCTGGTAAATATTCTGCTTGAAACCCACAAAGATTTTATTGTTGCCAATGAGCAAAATCTTGGCAGGTTAGAGCTTTTAATTATTCCCAGTCAATCATGTTTAACTGAAACCCAGGCTCAGCAAATAAACGATTGGGTAAAACAGGGCGGGAAACTTATTGTTTTTGGAGAAGGTGCTTTAGATAAGAGTGGGAAACGATTTATTCTTAATACTGGGACTGAATATATCGGGCGCTCTGAATATCAATTTGATTACACAGTGGTAAAACCAATTATGGGGAAAGAAGTAGTCAGCACACCATTTTTGAATTACGAATCCGCTTTGCGCATTAAACCAGTTACCGCAACTGTTCTGGCAGCTGTTCGCGAACCCTATTTTAATCGGACATATGATAAATATTCCGGTCATCGAGCCACACCTTATCAACTCGAGAATTCTCAGTATCCAGCAATCGTCAGAAATGGAAATGTAATCTATTTTGCACATAAATTAGATCAGTTGTATTATACGCATGCAGTTCGTTTGCATCGTCAACTGGTGAATAATGCCATTGATTTGCTATATCAAAAGCCTATCTTACAGGTAAACAACCTTCCCAGCTGCGGAAGGGTTAGTTTATTAAGACAGGAAAAACAGAACCGGTATGTGGTTCACTTGCTTTACAGTCCTGCATTGCAGCGTGGCGAGGTAAAAGTAATTGAAGATTTTTTACCGGTTCCCGGCGTTGAAATAGTAGTGAATGTTCCTGAAAAAGTAAAAAAGGTGTATCAGATTCCGGACGGCAAAAAAGTTGAGTTTTCGAAAAATGGGACTAAACTCATTGTCAAAGTGCCGACTTTTACAATGCATTCAGGGATTGTTTTCGAATATTAAAACATCGCTTAATCTAAATCTGATTAAACAGTGTTTATCTTTTCTCGATTCTACAGTACCAACCTGAATATTCCTTTTGGCAGTGCTCGTTGAAGAATCAGTGATATATATCGTGTCGGAAGAGGTGACCACTGGAAACGAAGCGGAGATAAATGGGCTGGAGGCTGCACAGGTCCGGGTGCAGTAAATGGAAGTCCTTAAATTTATGAAAAGATTAACAAAGAAAATGGAAAGGGAGCGATGATAGTGTTTTCGAGTCACAAAAGAAGCAACGAATATGTTTCACGAAGCAAACCCAATCAGAAATACTGGTCAACCGATGTAGTTGATCTGACATTTGACAAGGATGGATTTACTTCGGTAAAAGTAACCTTTAACAAAGCTGAAGCGAAAATCATTTTCTTTGGAGTTGAAAAATAACAGTTCTTTACCAAGCAAATATTTATCTAAAATAAAACCGATAACAATGAAGAAATGGATCAGCTGTTTAATTGTTTTCCTAGGAGCAATTACTTTTTTAAATGGACAGGAACTACCTGCCAAAGAGTACACCGCAAATTACCAAAAAGTGATGGAACGCACCGAATGGTGGCGCGAAGCCCGGTTTGGAATGTTCATTCATTTTGGCGCGTATGCCATTCCTGCCCGAGGCGAATGGGTAAAATCGAACGAACGGTTGACTACCGAGACCTATCAGAAATACATTGATGAGTTTAATCCGGTAGATTTTGATGCCAAAGTATGGGCGAAAACAGCCAAAGCCGCCGGTATGAAATACGCAGTTCTTACTGCCAAACACCACGATGGCTATTGTCTGTTCGACAGCAAATTAACCGATTATAAACTCAGTCCCCGTTTTGGTGGCCGCGATTTGGTCCGCGAGTTCCTCGATGCTTTCCGCGCCGAAGGAATCAAAGTCGGCCTCTATTATTCCATCATCGACTGGCACCATGCCGATTATCCGAATGTGGGCAACCATCCGCAGCGCGACGACAAAGAATATGACAAGCGGACTTTTAACTGGGACAATTACCTTAAATACATGCACGGACAAGTTGAAGAGTTGGTAAAGAATTACGGGAAACTTGATATTATGTGGTTTGATTACTCTTTTGATGACTACAGCGGA
>JBGSUC010000011.1:0-102136 GCA_041736275.1 Prolixibacteraceae bacterium | reverse complement strand
ATATTTCCCTTGGTTCATTTTCGGTAGAATTTGCCCCAAATGAAATATTCCTGAAATCGTCACGCAAGAAAAAGCACTACAAATAATTGATTATCAAATTTATCAAAGAACGTTTTAATATTTTAACGAGACATTAGTGATGCCAGGTATTTAATTTTCATTAGTCTAACGGGATATCTATTCTTCATCCCCGTATTTGTATGATTCGATAATAGAATTCAGTAATTCTTCGGTCATTGAAGCATTGTCTCCGAGCAGAAAAGCTATTTTTTGAACGGTTTCTAAATTCTGCTTATTTGCACGTTGTGCCCGGCTGATTATTTCTTCACGAACTAAAGACGGAGCAGACATGTCGCGCAATAACGCACCAACTACCCGATGTTTGTATATAGTGAGTACGGAGACGTGCAACAATTTATTTTGAATTTTAAGGTCTCGTTCTATAGTGTTTTCTCCTGAAATAAGGGTTGAAGAGAACATTTTGTAAATTACTTCGGGGACCAATTCCTTCAGATCGGCTCCATGCAGACCAGGAATAGTCTCGAATAGTTCTTCAATTTCGGGTCCGAACAATTTTGCAAATCCATAGTTCGAATCCACAACTTTTAAATCGCTGTCGACAATGACAATTCCTGCCCTGATTTTTTGCATCATTGCTGATGCAATTACTGTTGCTTCCCGTGCTTTTTCAAGTTTACGTTCCGCTTTTTTCCGCTCTGTAATGTCAAAAATTGAACCTACAATGCCAGAAACTACACCAAGGTTGTCGCGGACAACAGCCTTGTTGAATACAACATCATGCATAACTCCAGTAGCATCGCGGAATTTTGCTTCGTAAATCTGATCGCCCGGACTATCAAGTAATTCCTGATCGCGCTTGGCATATATTTCAGCAATATCGTCGGGTTGAATGTCAAATACTGTTTTGCCGATTATCTGTGATTTAGGTAAGCCAAGTAATTTTTCCTGAGCAAGATTACATGCCTTGTATACCCCATTTAAATCGCGGTAAAAAATTGGAATTGGTAAAGCATCAATAATTTTTTGATGCAGTTCAGGATCATTAATAAACTCTTGGTTAAAAGATTTTTCTTCGTAAATCATAGTATGTGAATTTCGAACTTAAATTACGAAAGGAATTAGAAATATTCAAGAAAAAGTGAAGATAATATGAACGATAATATCTTCTAAAATAGTGCTTTATATTGAATTAGAGCATTTAAATCTGAAAAAAAATATGGGTTGAAGCAATTAAAGTCTAATTTATAATAATTATAAGTAAGTGAATGTTTTTAAATCGAAATAATCTTAAATTGTTGATAATTAATGACTTAATGTTTGATGCTGAAATTAAATATTTATATTAATAAACATAATTATTGACATGAATTAGTTGAAGCTTAAAAAAATGAATTGTCTTATGTTGTTCTTCGAAAATATATTTATATTTATCGTTAAAATAAGTTAATTCTATTTTGCTAATTGGAAAATTTATTGCATAACGGACGATTGTGAAAGTGCTGATATTTAATAAATAATCGATAATTATTGGCATCTTGAATAAGGGATTGAAATAAAAGAACGTGTAATTATAGTTGGAAAATTTATAGCATATTTCTAAAAATTGCTTATGAATTTTAAAAGAAATTGATCGCTAGTTTTTAATTAACAGATAGGTTGGCTATATAAAATATAGATGCCAAACTTGTAAGAAAAAACTTGGACTAATATAACGCTTGATTCGTGAAAAAGAAAGCTTTATTATTCATTTTTGCCATACTATTTGGTGGGAGTGTTTTATTTGGAAAAGGTGTAGAGATCAAATCTGAAGATAATTCTGTTTCGATCAATTCTACTTTTTTTATATCTCATGGAGTTAGCATGACAATTCCCGGGAATTTTGAAATTAGAGATTCTCTCCTTTTTCAAAATTCTGGAAATTTGATTTTCAATAATACTTTTGATAGTCAAATACTATTGCCTTCAGGTGATTTAGGTTTGGGTGAATTTGTTTTTACAGGGTCAAGTAATTATGAATTATCTATTGCTGAAGGACAGTTACATATTGGCATACTAAAACTTAATTTGCAAGGATCTACCGTTAATCTCTATGGTAAGCTTGCAATTACCGAAAACATGGAATTAAGTTCTGGAATTTTGAATGTGACTGAAAATAGTAAGTTACTTATCGATAATTCTTCTACTGAATCGGTTTTATTTACCAATTCGCCTTTAAATCAAAGTTATGTTATCGGCTTTATGTCGCGTAAAATTGAAGCAGCAAAAAACTATGTGTTTCCTGTTGGTGACATTTCTGGTTTTCATCCTTTTTTAATTGATAACCCGGAAACAGAAGATGTAATTCGTGTTGAATTTGATAAACGTGTACCTGCTGAGTGTGCCATGAAATCTTCTTCCCCCAGATTTTTAATCGAAAATTCACTTGGCTGGAGGGTTGAATCGAACTCGACCAAAAGAAACAATTTTTACTCTGGTTTATCTGTTTTGAATTCAGTGCTTGAAGGAAAAACCTCTCAGTTTGATATTTTCCATATCTCAGAAAATGAATCAGTAGGTACCGTAATTCCCGTAAACAATAATTATGAAAAGAGTTCTGTCGATCATTCTTTTCTTGTTGGTTCTGAAAAGAAATCATATGGTTTGCTTGCATTTAGCCAAATATATGGAACCGAGTTGATCAATTTTATTTATGTAGGAAGCGACAATCAAACAACTTTTGAAATACCTGATGAAGGTGATTTTTCAAATATTCGTTTTTATGTGTACAATCAGCTGGGAGCTTTAGTTTTCAAAGGAGATCATTATATTAAAGAGTTTGATGCAAGAAATTATGCCGATGGAACCTATTTTTATGAACTGACTCTTGAGAAGGACAATAAACGATCTATTATAAGAAATTTCATAGAGATCAAGCATGAAAAATAGATATAACATATATATATTAATATTATTTCTTTTTCAGCTATCTCTACCTGGATATGGACAGGATGATATTATGCATACTCAGGGTATTATGAAACAGGAATTTATGAACCCGGCATACAATTCATTTAAGGATTATACATCAATCAATTTATTGACGCGGCAACAATGGTATAACCGGATGGATGGAACTCCTAAAATCTATGCAGCAAATGTTTACTTACCAGTAAGCCTTTCCGGATTAGGAATTGGATTAACTGTGATTGAAGAATCTATAGGACTTCGCGAAAAAGTGTCATTTTCCGGTAGTCTTTCTCATAATATAAGGGTGGGTGCCTCAAATTATTTGGCTTTTGGTTATGGAATTGGAGTGCAGAATATTTCATACGATATGAATAGACTCAAAACATATACTAATCTTAGCATTGGTGGTCTTGATTTAAATTCAACTAACCTTAATGCACAATTGGGAATTTTCTATTATGGACCAATGTATTTTGCAGGATTGAGTTCCAACCTACTTTTCAATAAAAATAACTTTGATTCTGGTAGTTTATTGCCAGGTTTTGATTTTACTTCCGGATTTGTTTACCAGATAAGTGATGATGTGATTTTTAGGCCGGATATGGTATTAAAGTATTATCAAGCTGATTTTTACGAAAGTGGAAATGGTCAAATTACGAAATCAACCGCTGATCCTGTATTTGATTTAGGATTGAACTTTTTATTGGCTGGTAAATTATGGGTAGGAACAAGCCATCGGTTTGGACAGGCACAGACTTTTTCTGCTGATGTATTTGTTCGTGATGCTTTCAAAGTTGGATATACTTTTGAATTGGGCATTGGAAAAGGGATGAACCAGTTTAATTCCCATGGAGTTCGGTTGGTTTGGGATATAAAAACAGAAAGAGCATTACAAGGATTTGACCGGACGGGTCGGCATAATATAAAAGGATTGATGAGAACCTACATGTACTGATTAGAGTTATGAAAAACCTAAAGAATAACTATATGCCTTTTAAGCAATTCGTTTTAGGAATTTTGATATTTATTCTTCCTTTGATAGCATCTTCCGGGGAGTCTAAGATTAAAAAGTACTTTGACCAAAAAGAATATGGCAAAATAGTTGAGATTATTACCTCAGTTAAAGCCAATAAAATTTCAGGTGTTAGGGATTATCGAATTTGTGGGCAGACGGCATTTATGTATGGTCTCTATAGCGAATCAGAACAATATTATAAAAAAGTAGTCGCGATTAATAAAAATATCCTATCCAATCAGGATTTAATGAATTATGCATTTTCACTTCTTCGACAAGGGAAAGGTGATCAAATTCTTTCCAATTCAATTTTCAAGGGTAAAAATGAGTCTAATCCCTGGATTAAACATCTAATGTATATTGCTGGCGAACGTGATAACTTTAATCTGAAGAAAGATTCTGTGGTTACATCAGAAAAACTGACGGCCGATTTTTTATCACAATATGGTCTCAATTATTTTGATAATCATATTTATTATTCATATTCACTATTTTCAGACGAAACAAAAAGTAATTTGTATGAAACTGCTTTGATTAATGACCGGAGAAATGAATTGGCAGGTATAAAAAAGGGTCGGATTGCTGCTAACGGTAGTTTACTTTCTTCGGAAATTTTGAAAAAGAACATGAAAAGATCTACCAGGATTGCTTCGATGAATGTGACCGATAAGAATGAAAATTATTTTGCAACGATAGTGCCTCGTGGAGGAAAGCCGGAACAGATTGTGATTCATGGCAATCTTTACCCGCCATTTCCTTTTAACTCGACGAAATATGCGAATGCGATGCCGTATTTTGACAAAATGGGCCAACGCCTGTATTATTGCTCCACTATGCCTGGAGGTATTGGAGGTTGGGATATTTATTATACTGAACTTAAAAATGGGCAATGGACTGCCAGGGTTAATTTGGGACCAAAGGTTAATACTCCTTTCGATGAACTATTTCCCTCTGTTTATAAAGACTTACTCATCTTTTCGTCTGAAGCACAGGTGGGATTGGGAGGCTTTGATAATTATATTTATTCGCTGACAACAGGTAAGCTTGAAAATCTATGGCCATTTAATACCAAAGGCGACGATTTGAGTTTTAGAATTATTCAATCTGATCCATTCAAAGCTGTTGGGGTAAATGTTCCAAACGCGAAATACTATTTATCTGACTATGATTTGGAATCAATTCTAAATCCGAATGAAAGAAAACCGCTTGGGAAACCTGTTATTAATAACGAAGTTATTGAAGCTCCGATAGCAGTAATTGAAACCCCGAAGGAGGTTGTTGAAGCCCCAATTGCGGTGGTTCCAGTTCCTAAGGAAGTTGTTGAAGAACCAAAGGCCGTAGTAGAAACTCCAATGGAGGTTGTTGAAGCCCCGGTTGCAGTTGTCCCAGTTCCGAAAGAAGATGTTGAAGAACCAAAAACAATTACTGAAGAACCAAAGGCCGTAGTAGAAACTCAAATGGAGGTTGTTGAAGCTCCTGCTGCAGTAGTTCCTGTTCCTAAGGAAGTTATTGAAGAGCCAAAAGCAATTATTGAAGAACATAAAATAGTAGTCGAAACACCGGAGGAGGTTGTAGAGTCTCCTGTTGCGGTGGTTCCGGTTCCAGAAGAAGTTGTTGAAGAACCAAAAACAATTACTGAAGAACCAAAGACAGTAGTAGAAACTCCAATAGAGGTTGTAGAAGCTCCGGCTGTGGCAGTTTCAGTTCCTAAGGAAGTCGTTGAAGAGCCAAAAGCAATTCAAGAAGAACCAAAGGCAGTAGATGAAATTCCGAAGAAGATTGTTGAGTCTCCTGTTGCGGTAGTTCCGGTTCCAGAAGAAGTTGTTGAAGAGCCAAAAGCAATTATTGAAGAACCTAAAATAGTAGTCGAAACTCCGGAGAAGGCTGTTGAATCTCCTGTTGCTATAGTTCCGGTTCCGAAAGAAGTCGTTGAAGAGTCAAGAACAGTTGCTGAAATTCCCAAACAAATATTAAAAGATACAATTCAGTCTCTGGTTATTCCGAATTCATCGATCAGTGAATTGCCAAAATCTGATGAATCAGCTATTCTTGATTCGGAATCAGGCGATCTTTTACTTGGGAATCTCTATTATGATCTAAATAGTGCGGTTTTTAAATCAGTACATTATGCTGTACTTGATTCAATAGTAAAAAAGATAATAGAAAAAGATTGTAAAAATATTATAGTATGGAGTTTTACTGACCGTGTTGGCGCTGAAAAATATAATGGGAATCTTGCTTTTCAGAGGGCACTTGGGGTTGTCGAGTATTTGAAAAGTAAATTTCAGGAATCAACAAACAAAGTTTATTTTACTGTAGCTGCCGGTGAATATTTTGCAAATACAACACGTGAGACTAACGCAGGAGATCGCCGGGCAGAAATTTATTCAAGTAAAAAAGGGTTGCCATTTAATGTTGTTTATGCCTACAAACCTAGTAAATGGGAAACAGCAGAGGCCATTGCAAAAACATTTAATAATAACTATGATTCTTTAAAGGAGTTGAATAAAAACACTCCGGAAAATCGTATCAATTCTGAAATTGTTTATGTCGGGATTCAGGGAATTCATGTCACATCTCCCGGAGAAACAATTTACAGGATTTCTCAAAAATACAGATGCACAATAGAACAGTTGTTGAAGGCTAATCACAAAGTTAATTACGATCTGAGTGTTGCTGAAAAACTTATTATTCCATTACCACTTTCAAACTAAATAAAAACGAAGCATAATGAAGAATTTATCCATCTTAGTACTTTGTTCTCTACTTGTTTTAGGATTACATTCCTACGGACAGGACGAAGGGGGAGTCAGTATTGGTAAGGGTAATACACCGGCCAATTCGAAATCTATTCTGGAAATGGTATCCGAGTCAAAGGGATTATTAATACCAAGAATGTCGACAGAACAGCGTGTAGCTATTTTCGCTTCCGAAGATCAGACTGCAACCGGACTTTTAGTCTTTGATAATAGTTTGAATTCGTTCTTTTATTGGAATGGAACTAGTTGGAAAGATCTTTCTCCTGATAATAAGTCAATTACCAGTATGGTTCTTGATAACAGTAAATATCTGACAATTAAGGAAAGCAGTAATTCTTTTTCAGTGGATTTGAGCTCGTTGAATAATGCAGTAAAAACATTTAACGGTGTTCCAATGTATCCAGGGACCAATAATCAACTTGGGTATGATTCGGTAAATAAAGCTTTTTATATTTATGATATAAATAAATGGGTTCTGCTTAATAGTGGTTCTGCTGATAATCAGACACTCGGTCTGGTAGGGACAAAACTTGTTATAGAAAATAGTAATACCATCGATCTGCTACCTATTTTAGGCAAAACACCCAGTGCATCTACTAATCCATCTGCCAGTAATTCAAGCAAAGGAGACACTTTCTTTAATACCACAAATAACCAGTTTTATTTCTTCAACGGAACGTCCTGGAATATTGTTAATCAGGGGATTGTAAGTGTTAGCCCTTTTACTTCGTTGAATAATTTAATTTTTGCGGGTGATAATAACGATAATTTTGTTTTTGGCGATGATCAATTGGGTTTAGGTTCGATAAAACGAACAATTGGGGCTCAGGCTGTTTATTCTAAAATGTTCTATAATGCGGACAAAGCTGCGATAAGAGCCGGAGGAAATATAGGTACTCTATACGGAATTGGCTCACCCCTCGAAGATGTAAATATTGGTTTGTTTTCTGCGGCATTTGGGTTTAACAATATTGCAAAGGGCGATTATGCTGTTGTTTCAGGTGGTTCCAGAAATCTGGCATCAGGATACGGCAGTAATGTTTCTGGAGGTTTGCAAAATCTTGCTAAAAGCCGATACGGTTCTGTTGGCGGAGGCGTGGAAAATACAGTTACAGGTCTTGGTGCAACTATTCCAGGAGGAGTCGGAAATACTGCTCAGTCTTGGGGTGAAGTTGTAATAGGAACTTACTCAGATTCTGTTGCAACTGTAAGCAGCCGAACCTCGGCTGTTTCAACTGATCGTTTGTTTGTAATTGGAAATGGTACAGGCAGTGGAATTACTCCCCGTTCAAATTCGTTGGTTATGCTTAAAAATGGCTCTACTACAGTTTCCGGTAATTGGTCTGGTCCTGCTTTCACATCACCTTCAGATATTCGGTTAAAAGAGAACATTAAAACTCTGACTGAGGTAATCGAAAAACTAAAAGAAGTTCGTGGTGTTGAATTCGATTGGAAAATTCTGGCTGATAATCCTATGAAAAATTCAGGGCATGATTTGGGGATTATTGCACAGGAATTGCAGAAAGTCTATCCCGGTCTTGTTCATGAGCGTGAAGATGGGTATCTTACTGTTGATTATGCCAAACTTTCAGCCGTTCTGCTTCAGGCCTTTAAAGAACAGCAAATTCAAATTGATTTAATGAATGATCGAATTAATACGATAGAAAAGCGATTAAATAAATAAAACAAATTTGGAAATTCTGATTTGCTTTTCCAACTTATTATTCAGTTTATAAGATCTATATATTCGTTTTTTTTATTCTTCTTCAGTATTATATATCCTACATAACTATTTGTCATGGAGCAAGTATCAATATAACTCAATGCGATTTGTGTTATGTTGATATATTTTCTTGAGTCAATTTCCACATTCCTTACATGTAACCGATCTAAATAAGGGATTCAAGTCTTTATGTTCATGCATTTTTAGTTTATTTTATTGAAATTTGTCGTCAAACCCTTTTAAGATTTAAAATGAAGTTAAAAGAGATCGCAGCTGTTTTAAATGCAACGATATCATGTGGTGTTGATAGGTTGGAAGAAGAGGTGGAGATGGGTTATAGCTCCGATCTTATGAGTGATGTATTAACACTTGATACTGATAATCTGGTACTTATTACAGGATTAGTAAATCTTCAGGCTATAAGAACCGCCGAAATGGCTGATATACGTGCTATTGTATTGGTTCGTAATAAAAAAGCCAGTCCGCAAATGATTGAGCTGGCCTTCGAGAATGGGATGTGTATTCTTGAATCTCCCTATTCTCTTTTTAAATCAAGTGGACTTCTTTTTCAGGCTGGTCTGAAGCCAATTTATTAGCGAAAATTATAATATTAACATAGAATTGATACTTACATACACCATACAGGGAGGTGACTTTACTCAGGCAGGGAAGCCATCGAGTGAGGTCAAAAAGGTTTTAAAGCAATTAGGGATTGAGGTTAAAACCATCAAGAATATTGTAATTGCGTTGTATGAAGCAGAGGTGAATGTTGTAGCACATGCATATAAAGGAACAGTAAGTGTTGAAATTGAGGAGAATAGAATCACAATAGTGGTGAGCGATGAGGGTCCCGGTATCCCTGATATTGATATGGCTATGCAGCCTGGGTTTTCAACTGCAAGTAAAAAGGTTAGGGAAATGGGTTTTGGCGCCGGAATGGGTTTGCCCAATATTAAGAAAAATACGGATGAAATGCTGATCGAAACGGAAGCTGGAAAAGGAACAATACTAAAAATGGTTAATTATTTTTGATGAGTGGCTTACCTAAATATCATGCCCTTAAAGTCGATGTTACCAAATGCATTGGATGCACGCATTGTATGAAGTCTTGTCCTTCAGAAGCTATACGGGTGGTAAACGGATTGGCTGTGATTGATTATGAACGATGTGTCGATTGTGGAGAGTGCCATCGGGCTTGTCCATCAAAAGCATTTTATGTTGAACAAGACGATTTGGCAGAAATCCGGGCTTTTAAATACAGGGTAATTCTGTTTCCTTCGGTTATGATCGGTCAGTTTCAGGAAAAATACACCGAGGATATAATATATGCAGGACTTCGAAAAGTTGGTTTTACCCATGTTTTTGAAGTAGAACAACCCATGCAGGCCCTTATTGATTCGATAAATGAAGTTTTGATAAATAAGGAAACATCTAAACCTGCTATTTCAATTTATTGTCCTGCAATTGTGAGGCTCATTCAGGGACGGTATCCTTCTTTAACCGAAAATCTTATACATCGTAAGACTCCCCATAATCTTGCTGCTCATTTTGCCGTCGAACGATTGATGCTTGAAGGTGCAAAAAGAGAAGAAATTGGCCTTTTTTACGCAACGCCTTGTATTGCAAAAATAGCTTCGGTAAAAAGCCCTGTTGGCGAGAGCGAATCTATTATTGATGGAATTATTAATATGAATCACCTTTATAACGAGGTGATGAAAGTTTTACAGGAGAATACTGAAAGCGAAAGTTCAGATCAACGTTCGAATCTGTCCAAAGAAGGTATTCTCTGGAGTCTTCCGCGGGGAGAGTCATGCCATTTTGGTTCCAGAAGTATGGCGATAGATGGAATTCATAATGTAGTTCGTTTTTTGGAACGTTTGGAGAATGATCAGGTTCATGGGATAGATTTTTTAGAATTGCGTGCCTGTGATCAAAGTTGTGCAGGAGGTATTCTTCTAACTGGGAATCGATTTTTAACAACAGAAAGACTTGAACGAAGAGCTTTGAGATATCCGGCGGCGGCAGATATTCCGGATTCTGTAATTCTTGTTAATAAAGATGATCTAAAGCAAAAAATGATTCTTGATCCCATAAAGCCAAAACCACATTATATTTTTGGAACTGACAGGGTGAAAGCAATGGAAAAAATGAGCAAAGCTCAGCGTATTGTATGTTTTTTACCTGGTATTGACTGCGGTGCATGTGGAGCTCCAAACTGTCATGCCCTGGCTGAAGACATGGTGAACAACAAAGCAAAAATGTCTGATTGCATTTTCCTGCAGCAAAAGTGGGAAGGAGAAAATCGGATTGATTCGAAAAAGGCATTCCTCAATGTTCAGAAAAAATGGGGAATCGATAGATTTAAAGCAGATTGTAATAAAAGAGGAAAACGAAATGAAGGTTTCTGAAATTGTTGAAAAATTAGGTTTAACTGTATATTCAGGACATAAAGGTCTTGATCGTGAAATTACCGGCGGATATGTTTCCGACTTACTGAGCGACGTGATGGGAAATGCACAGGAATCGCAGGTTTGGATTACACTTCAGGTACATCAGAATGTGATGGCAATTGCATCGTTAAAAGACCTGGCGGCAGTTATTTTAGTAAATAATCTCGAGCCACACGAAAATACTGTTCGTCACTCTGACGATGAAAATATTCCTGTATTGGGAACCAATTTGTCCACTTTCGAAATTGCAGGTAAATTATATCAGATATATAATCAGTAATTATGAAGGAATTCAGGACAGATCTTCATATTCACACATTATTGTCACCTTGTGGCGATCTGGAGATGACACCTGCCCGAATTGTATCAATGGCAAATAATCGTGGGTTAGATGTTATTGCTATTACCGACCACAATATCACCAAACAATGCGAATTAGTTTGGAAATTGGGAAAAAAGTCTGGTTTACCGGTGATTCCAGGTTGCGAAATAACCTCCAGGGAAGAAGTTCACTGTTTGTGCTTATTTGAAGATTTTGACGCTTTGCGTACTTTTCAGTTATTTATCGATGAACATCTGATTGTGATTCCACACAATCATGATTTGTTTGGTTATCAGGTACTGATCGATGAAGATGAGAATGTATTGGAAGAAATTGAAAATTATCTGGGTTCGTCTCTTGATGTAAGTATTGAAGAAATAGAGCAGAAAGTTCACGGGCTATCCGGGATTTTTATTCCGGCGCACATCGACAGGCCTCGAAACAGCCTGTATAGCCAATTAGGTTTTATTCCTCCTGAATTAAGTTTTGATGCACTTCAGATATCGAAACTTGCTGAAGAAGAAGTGATTCGTAAAAAATATATGATTGACTCCAAAATCCGGTTGGTGAAATTCTCAGATGCTCATTATATTGATGATCTGGGGGAAACATATACAATTTTCAAAATGGAGGAACCAACCTTTGCTGAAATTAGAAAAGCATTGCATGGATTGGAAGGAAGAAAAGTAAAAATACCTTAAAACGTTCGGAGTTCATTATACCGATAAGTCAATTTTTCTGTCATTTAGTCCTTCAGTTGTAAAAATGAAAGATCTTTCTCTGCATATCCTCGATATTGTCCAGAATTCAATACGGGCAAAAGCAAAGCTGATAAAAATTGAAATTACTGAAAATCCGGATGAAGATCAGCTGTTGATTTCAATTGCTGATGATGGTATCGGGATGAATGAAGAACAGCTAAAACGAGCTACAGATCCATTCTTTACATCACGAATTACCCGTAAGGTGGGACTAGGGCTGTCACTCTTAAGCCAAAACGCTGAAAAGACCGGTGGTACTTTTAGTATTGAATCAGCGATAGGAAAAGGCACAAAATTAAATGTCGCTTTCGGACTAAATCATATAGACAGACCTGTAATTGGCGATTTAATTGGAACTTTATTAATTCTGATTTGCTCTCCGGATAATATCGATTATGTCTTTAAACATCAAACATCTTCCGGAGAGTTTGAACTTGATACACGAGATATTAAGCAAACTCTTGATAACGTGCCGATTAATCATCCGGATGTTCGCTCGTTTCTGAAAGAATTACTTCAGGAGAATTTAGAACAAATCCAAATAAGCGAATGATGACAAATCTTAGAATTATTCTCGTTTAATGTGTTGATATTTAGATATTAATGACCATTGTCATATTTTGCCATTTAAGGACATATATTATGAATAAAATCAAATCATTAGCCGATCTTAAAAAATTGCAGGCAGAAGTTCAGTCGAAAATAAGATTAAGAGAAAATGGTGATAATCCTGAAAATCTGGTTCAGATTAAAGTATCAATGGCTACTTGTGGTATTGCTTCCGGAGCAAAGGAAACGATGCTCTATCTGATTGATGAGCTCGACCATCAGGGGATAGACTCTATTGTTACCCAAACCGGTTGCATGGGTTATTGCTATGCTGAGCCTACGATTGAGATAACCATTCCCGGGCAACAGCCTGTGATTTACGGTTTCGTGAATAAGACCAAAGCGCTTGAAATTATAGAGAAACACATCAAATTAAATGAATTGGTTGATGGCATTATTCCGGTAACTTTTTCTTCGATTGATAATTAATTAAAATTACGGACAAATATGGCCGAGTTTAATATGCATATTCTTGTGTGCGGAGGTACCGGATGCAAGGCTTCACAAAGCGAACTTATTAAAACAAATTTCCAGAGTCGGCTCACTGAGTACGGATTGGCCGATGAAATTCAGGTGATTTTAACGGGATGTTTCGGTTTTTGCGAAAAGGGTCCTATCGTTAAAATTTTGCCCGACAATACATTTTATACCCGTATTACTCCTGAAGATGTATCCGAAATTGTTGATGAACATATCATTAAAGGCCGAAAGGTAGAACGTTTGCTATATAAAGATCCGGAAACCAATAAGACTGTTGGAGATTCGAAAGGTATGGATTTTTACAAAAAGCAAATCCGCATTGCATTGCGTAATTGTGGATTCATCAATCCTGAGAACATTGAAGAGTATATTGGTCGCGATGGTTATGCCGCATTAGGAACATGTTTGAGCGAAAACTCTCCGGAAGAAGTAATCCAAATGATAAAAGATTCAGGACTTCGTGGTCGTGGCGGCGGTGGTTTTCCAACCGGACTGAAATGGGAACTGACCAGAAAATCAGTTAGCGACCAGAAATACGTGGTTTGCAATGCCGACGAAGGTGATCCGGGAGCATTTATGGATCGTTCCATTTTGGAAGGCGATCCACACTCTGTGATTGAAGCCATGGCCATTTGCGGATTTTGCATCGGTGCCGACAAAGGACTGGTATACATTAGGGCCGAATATCCACTTGCTATCGAAAGGCTTAAGATTGCTATAAACCAGGCCCGCGAATATGGTTTATTAGGTTCGGATATTTTGGGAACCGGATTTAATTTTGATGTGGAAATCCGCTACGGAGCCGGTGCTTTTGTGTGTGGCGAAGAAACTGCTCTTATTCATTCGATGGAAGGGAAACGTGGTGAGCCAACTTTCAAGCCTCCTTTTCCTGCAGAAAAAGGGTACAAGGACAAACCAACCAACGTGAATAACGTCGAAACTTTTGCGAATATTCCTGTGATAGTAAACAAAGGGGCCAAATGGTTCTCTTCAATCGGCACAGCTAATTCTAAGGGCACCAAAGTATTTGCCCTTGCCGGTAATATTAATAATGTTGGCTTGATAGAGGTTCCGATGGGAATTACCCTCCGCGAAATTATTTATGACATTGGAGGTGGAATAAAGGATGGGCGCGAATTCAAAGCTGTTCAAACCGGAGGACCTTCCGGAGGTTGTCTAACCAGATCATTCCTCGATACACCCATCGATTACGATAACCTTTTAGCTGCTGGATCAATGATGGGTTCAGGCGGCATGATTGTATTGGATGATTCGAATTGCATGGTGGCCATCGCCAGGTTTTACCTCGAATTTACATTGGACGAATCTTGTGGGAAATGCACTCCATGTCGCATTGGCAATAAACGGCTGCACGAGATTCTTGTGAAAATAACGGAAGGAAAAGGTACGATGGAGGATCTTGACAAACTTCGAATGTTGAGTCATATTATTAAAGATACTTCGCTCTGTGGATTGGGACAAACATCACCAAACCCGGTACTTTCCACGCTTGACCATTTTTACGATGAATATCTTGCGCACGTCACTTCGGCTTCATGTCCGGCTGGGCAGTGTAAGACATTGATGCGATATTCCATTGATGCTGAAAAATGTACAGGTTGTACATTATGCTTCCGAAATTGCCCGGTTGGAGCAATATCAGGAGAAAAACGGTCCCCACACTATATCGACCAGTCGTTATGCATTAAGTGCGGAGTGTGTTTTGATAAATGTAAGTTTGATTCTGTATTAATCGGTTAAAGGAATCTTTTATGGAAATGATAAACCTCACAATAGATCATAAACCAGTAGTTGTCCGCAGGGGAACCACAGTACTGAAAGCTGCATCCAGCATAGGAATTGATATTCCTTCGCTTTGTTACATGAAGCTGGACGACATGAATATTGAAAATAAACCCGGAGGTTGCCGTGTTTGTGTTGTCGAAGTAAAGGGCCGCAAAAATCTGGCGCCTGCCTGCTGCACTGAAGCAACCGAAGGAATGGAAATAAGTACACATACCATCCGGGTTGTAAATGCACGTCGCACCGTAGTTGAACTTATTTTGTCTGATCATCCGGCTGATTGTTTGATTTGTGCAAAATCGGGTAATTGTGAATTGCAGGATATGGCACATCTACTTGGGGTCCGCCAGATTCATTACGAGGGCGAAAAGTCTATGTACCGGGAAGATACCTCTCCGGCAATCATACGGGATATTAACAAGTGCATTATGTGCCGTCGCTGCGAAACCATGTGCAATGATGTGCAGACTGTTGGCGTTCTTTCAGCGATTAACCGCGGATTCCATGCTGTTGTGGCACCGGCATTCGAAATGAATCTCGATCACTCAGTTTGTACCTATTGTGGTCAGTGTGTAGCCGTTTGTCCTACCGGAGCGCTTACTGAAGTCGACCAGACCGGGGCAGTTATCCGTGCCCTTTCTGATCCTTCAAAAACGGTTGTTGTTCAAACAGCTCCTGCAGTTCGTGCCGCTTTGGGTGAGGAATTCGGACTTCCAGCCGGTACTCTCGTAACCGGGAAAATGGTTGCTGCCTTGCGCCGTCTGGGTTTCGATTACGTTTTTGATACCGATTTTGCTGCTGACTTAACCATTCTGGAAGAAGGTACCGAATTACTGAACCGTCTGTCTGCATTTATGGCTGGTGATCAGAATGTGAAACTGCCTATCCTGACTTCCTGTTGTCCTGCCTGGGTGAAATTTTTCGAGCATTCTTTTCCTGAACTAAAGGACATTCCGTCGACGGCACGTTCGCCGCAGCAAATGTTTGGCTCGATTGCCAAAACTTATTTTGCTGATAAAATCAAGGTAAAACGTGAGAATCTGGTTGTAGTTTCCATCATGCCCTGTCTGGCTAAAAAATACGAAAGCAGTCGTCCTGAATTTTCAGTGAATGGAAATCCGGATGTTGATTTTGCTTTAACCACACGGGAACTGGCCCATTTAATCAATTTGGGTAACATCGAATTCAAGTCTCTTCCAAACGAAGATTTTGATCAGCCTTTAGGCGAATCAACAGGAGCAGCCGTGATATTTGGTACTACAGGCGGAGTCATTGAGGCTGCAGTCCGGACAGCATACGAAGTTTTCACGGGCAAACCTTTGCCACGTATCGATTTTGAGGAATTGCGTGGTATGGATGGTTTACGCAAAGCAACAATCGACTTTAATGGAACGCCAATTAACATTGGGATTGCTCATGGCTTAGGAAATGCACGTAAGTTGTTGGAAGAAATTCAGGCTGGGAAAAGTGAATTCCATGCCATCGAAATCATGTCGTGCCCCGGAGGATGCATTGGCGGTGGAGGTCAGCCGTATCATCATGGCGATGCAGAAATTCTGAAAAAACGCCAGCGTGCTATTTATTCCGAAGATAAAAATAAAACACTCCGGAAGTCGCACGAAAATCCTTATATCCTAAAGTTGTACGAAGAATTTTTGGGGTCTCCAATGAGCGAAAAGGCGCATCATTTGCTGCACACCAAGTATTTCGATAGGAGTTAGGGGCGGTTCTTTGGGGTCATAGAAAAATGTCATTGGTTGTCATTAAGTCATTAAATTGTCATTCATAGTAAAACAAAAGGGATGAAACTGGAAGATTTACAGGTTTATCAAATACCTATGAAACTTGCTGATGAGGTTCATGATTTGATTCTGGAATGGGATAACTTTCATAAATTCTTAACCGGAACACAGTTGATAAATGCTGCTGATTCAGTTTCAGCAAACATTAGTGAGGGTTATGGACGATTTCATTATAAAGATCATAAGAATTTTCTTTATTTTTCAAGAGGATCTCTTTCTGAGACAAAAACATGGCTTACAAAAGCAGCCAATAGAAATTTGATTAGTCCGGAAAAGTCTGCTAACCTGATTGATCGTTATAATTCATTGGGAATTAAACTGAATAATTACATCAATACTATTGGGAATGCCGACAACTCCAATGACCATAAATGACTATTAATGACCGTTGAACGACTGTTTTTATAATATTTCACGAATCAACTTTACAGATATGCCAACAATAAAACTTTCAGAAAAAACAAATGGACTGATCAAACAAGTCTGTTTGGATTTTCAAAACCAGGGAAGCGAGCTAATCAATGTTTTGCATCAGGTGCAAAGTAAATTAGGTTATTTGCCTGCGGAAGTGCAGGAAGTAATTGCGAAAGAACTGAATATCTCGGTAGCTAAGGTTTACGGTGTGGTTACGTTTTATTCTTTTTTTACCATGATCCCATTGGGCGAACATCCTATTTCTGTATGCATGGGAACGGCCTGTTATGTGCGAGGTTCGGAACAGGTGCTGGCCGAATTTAAACGTCAGTTAAACATTGAAGTAGGTCAATCATCTACAGATGGTAAGTTTTCGCTTAACTGTTTACGTTGTGTCGGCGCTTGTGGATTGGCTCCTGTGGTGATGGTTGGCGAAAAAGTGTATGGCCGGGTTTCGCCACAGATGGTAAAAAACATCATCGCTGAATACAAAGAGGGTTGTGATTCAGAAGCAAAATCAGCATAAAGATTTTGCTATTCAAATAGTGATCAGTTGACTTGAAATCACTCATTCACTATACTCTTTTTGAATAGGGATCTGATCTTTCTTATAGATCAGATCCCTGTTTTATTGTAGTTTGGGATTATGGATTTACAAATATTAATAACTTTTTAAAGCTTACTTTAAATAAATATCTGATATTTGTAATTCACTGATGATTACACTATTGTTTCAAGGTGAAATAAATTTTATGTTGAGGTGACTCTGCTAAATGCCAGACTGTTAACTGTAATGTCTGTTTTAAAAAGCCATTAATCTGCATTAAAAGGGTAATGCTTCAAGAATTATCTTTGGTATCGCTCTAAGTAAAGTCTTTCTTCAGTTTTCTGTTTCGACTGGCATTTGTAATCGAAACATCTCAAATAAAACTAAAAAATAGATTAAACTATCTTGACTTGTAATCAGTCCAATGCAGGTTAATGAATTGGAAGTATGATGAGTATTAAGAGAAGTCAAGATAAAATCGCCGAATTTGTATACTAAAATTATTTAAAAGTTTGTATTAATAACCGTTTGAACCTAAAAACCTAAATCTATGAGTTGGAGAAAAATTACATTTATTGTTGTTTCATTGGTCCTGCTTTTGGGCGGATCATTTGCTCTGTCTGAGCTGTTTATTTCGCTAAAGCCAGAGCCTCCGCGACGACCCGAAAGCGATGCAAAAAGATATGTAAAGGCTGAGACTGTTAATTATGTTGATATTATTTCTCCGCTTTCACGCGAAGGCAGAGTAGTTTCAAGTAACGAAGTAATGCTGGTTGCAGAAGTAGCCGGGAAAATAGAAGCGGGACAGGTTTCATTAAGAAAAGGAGCTTCGTTTAAAAAAGGTCAGCTTCTTGCAAATATTTATAAAGATGAAGTTGAACTGGCATTAAAAGCAAATAAAAGCAGATTCCTGAATGCCTTTACCAATATGCTTCCTGATATTAAAGTTGATTTCCCGGATAGTTATAATAGTTTTCTGGCATTCTTCAATTCGGTTGATTTAAATAAGGATATTCCCGAATTGCCTCAGGTGAAAAATGAGAAACTCAAAATATTTTTAGCCAGTCGGAACATTTTAAGCGATTATTATGGAATAAGGCAAGATGAAAAACGATTAAGCCGACATACTTTTTATGCTCCTTTTGACGGAACATTTACCATCGTAAATTTTGAAGTTGGTGCATATGTCAATGCTGGCGGTCAAATTGCGAAAATGATCCGCACTGATCAACTGGAGATTGAGGTCCCGGTTGAAAATTCGCAAAGTGTATGGATTAAAATTGGCGATAAAGTTAATGTCTTTTCACGCGATAAAATCTCTCACTCGCCGGGCAAGGTTGTTCGAAAATCAAATTTTGTTGACGCCGGTTCGCAGTCAAGAAGTATTTTTGTTCAGGTTGATAATCCGGGTAAAACAAATCTGTTGGCCGGTGAATATAAAGTGGTAGAGTTTCCGGGGCAGCTGGTTGAAAAAGCAATGGAGATACCTCGAAGTGCCGTTTTTAACACGAATGAAGTATTTATTGTTCTCGATGGAAAACTCAAAAAACAAGAATTGAATGTTCTGAAATGGAATGAAACTACTTTGATATTTGATGGTTTGGAAGAAGGGACAAAACTGGTTGTTGAGCCTTTAATTAATGTTCAGGAGAATAGTCCGGTTGGAATTGTGGGAGAAGAAGTGGCCGAACCGAAAAATAAGAAGGGATAACCTATGAGAAAAGCAGTTGAATTATTTGTCCGGTTTCCGTTCTATGCTAACCTGATTATCGTCTTTTTAATATTGATTGGCGGACTGAGCATGTACACCATGAAAATGTCCTTTTTCCCTGAGCGGGAGTCCAGATTTTTATATGTACGTGTAGCATATCCGGGAGCCTCTCCCGTTGAGATGGAAGAAGGTGTTACTTCCCGGATTGAAGAAGCTATTCGCGGAATTCCCGGAATTTACGAGATAACTTCTACTTCGTCGGAAAACAGCACTTCGGTTACCATTGAAATTGAACCAGGTAAAGATATTGATGAAACCCTGATTGAGGTAAAAAATGCGGTTGACGGGATTTCTTCCTTCCCAACTGCAGCAGAGCGACCCATTGTGGCAAAAAACAGGACAACTTCGCCTGCCATGAGATTAAATATTACCGGTGATGTTGATTTGCTAACCCTGAAATCTTATGCGCAAATAGTTGAAGAAGATTTCCTGTCTTCAGGATTTATGAGTCAAGTTTCAATTTCCGGATTTCCACAGCTGGAGATTTCTGTTGAAGCCAGTGAGGCTGATTTATTGCGTTATGGCATAACATTTAATGAATTACAGAATGCAATTATAAAAAACAACAGCGATGTTTCGGGCGGACAAATTCGCTCTGAGACTGAAGAATTAATGATTCGTTTGCGGTCGAGAAGTTCAGATCCGAATAAAATTGGTGATATTATTCTTCGCGCCAATCCTGACGGGAGTGTAATCCGGATCAGGGATATTGCCTTGGTTAAGAAGAAGTTCTCGGATACACCAAGTAAAGAAATGGAAAATGGAAGACCTCTGATCAATATCAGGGTTAATAAGCTGATTTCTGAAGATCTTAAAAAAATCGATGAATATATTCTGGACTATGTTAAAAAGTTTAATCAAAAAAATCCAAGTGTTCATCTCCGGGTTTCCCGCTCTTTCCTCGAAATCCTTTATAGCCGGCTTGATCTTCTTTTGGTAAATGGCGGGCAGGGGTTAATTATGGTATTGATCTCGCTGGCATTAATGCTCAGCATCCGTCTTTCGTTTTGGGTTGCCTGGGGAATTCCATCTTCTTTTTTAGCCATGTTTATTGTTGCAAATATGATGGGCATTACGATCAACATGATGTCTCTTTTTGGGATGATTTTGGTTGTGGGAATCCTTGTTGATGATGGTATCGTCATTGGTGAAAATATTTTCCAGCATTTCGAAATGGGGAAAACTCCTATGCGTGCTGCAATTGATGGTACCGTTGAGGTTATTCCTGCGGTTATCACTTCAGTAGCGACTACAATTTGTGCATTTCTTCCATTAATATTTATTACCGGAGGAATGGAAATGATGTATGAAATGGCAATGATTGTGATACTTAGCCTTTCTTTTTCCCTTTTCGAATCATTCTTTGTTTTACCTGCACATTTGGGAAATGAGAAGGTTTTAAATGCAAAAGTGTTAAAAGCCAAAGCCAAAGGCCTTAAAAAATATACAGAACGGTTTTTTAACTGGTTGCGCGATTATGCTTACGACCGGGTTTTAAAACTTGTATTGGAATGGAGGTATATCGTAATTGCTGTACCTGCGGCGATGATGATTATTACACTGGGATTAATAGGTGGTCAGTTTATTAAAACCACCTTTTTCCCACGTATGGAATTCGATTCTTTCAACATCAATGTTGCGTTCACACCGGGTTCAGGAGAGAAACAGACTATGGCTTTTCTGGAGCGGTTTGACAGTGTAGTTTGGGTGGTGAACGAGGATTTGAAAAAAGAATATAACGATACGGTTGACATTATTGAAAACAGCATTATCGAACTGGGATCATCATTCGATCATGGTGAAGGTGGCGCCCATGCAGGGAATGTGGATGTTTCTCCAAGGAATTCTGAAGAGACCGGAATCAGTTCCTATGAAATTATCGAGCGGATCAGGAAAAAGATCGGACTAGTTCCTGAAGCGGAAAAATTTGCCATTGGAGCCCGCAACCGTTTCGGTGAGCCGGTGTCGATTGGACTTCTTTCCAGAAACATTAAGGAACTTGAACTTGGACGTGATTATTTGATTTCTAAACTGAGCGAAATGCCTCAGTTAAAAGATGTGGTCAATTCCAATGCCATGGGGAAACAGGAAATTCTTCTGAAATTAAAACCGAAAGCTTATATGCTTGGGTTGGATGAATCGACCATTGCAACCCAGGTTCGTCAGGGGTTTTATGGCGGTCAGGCTCAGCGATTACAGGAAGGACGCGACGAATTGCGTGTTTGGGTACGTTATCCGGGTGAAGGGCGCGAACGTATTGGCCAAATGGAACAAATGAAAATAAAAACTGTTCAGGGTGATTTTCCACTTATGGAACTTGTTGATTATGATATGAAACGTGGACCAGTTAACATCCAGAGGTTTAACGGGAAACGGGAAATTAGGGTAAATGCAGAACTGGTTGATCCGGATGCCTCGGTAACCGAAATTCTTGACCAGGTAAATGCTGAAATTATTCCTGAACTTCAAATGTTGTTTCCGGGAATCCGGGTTGTATATCAGGGACAGCAAAAGGAAAGCAACCGGAACATGGCCGATCTGATGTACTTGTTTCCATTGGCATTCCTCGCAATTGTTTTTATCCTGATGATTAATTTTAAATCGTTTGAACAACCGGTTATTATTTTAATCATGATCCCGATTTCAATTCTTGGAGCTATTTGGGGGCATGGTATACATGGCAAACCATTATCGATATTAAGTCTTTGGGGAATCGTTGCCCTAACCGGTGTAATTGTGAATGATGCAGTAGTTTACCTTGCCAAATTTAATCTTTTGATTGAAGAAGGTCACAAGGTGGCTGATGCGATTATTTTGGCAGGTAAGTCGAGGTTAAGACCAATTTTACTAACCACTTTAACAACTTCATTTGGATTATTCCCACTGGTTCTGGAAAAGAGCTTTCAGGCCCAATTTTTAATTCCTATGGCAATTTCACTGGTTTATGGTGTCGCGTTTGGTACTTTATTTATTCTGCTGTTCTTTCCTGCACTTATTTTAATTCTGAATGATTTTAGGAGAGGGTTCAGGCAGATGTGGACCGGAAGAATATATGAACGTGAGGAAGTTGAAATAGCCTGGATGCATTTGCAACGTAAATTGGAAGATGACGGTAACGAACCACAAAAAAAGGAATTGCAATGAAGAGAATAATCCTATTAAATTTAATTATACTGGCTGTGTTTTTTGCAAATGCGCAACAGCCACTAAGTCTTTCTGATGCTGTTGGAACTGCGTTAGAAAATAATTACGGTATGCAGATCGTAATGAGAAGCGAAAAAATTGCTGAAATCAGAAATAACTGGGGAACTGTTGGCCGATATCCTTACATTGGATTAACCGCCGACAACCGAAATTCTGCCAATCTGAATGACAACGAGAATTTTGTTCAGAATAATTTTTCTGCCGGGGCAAATATCAGTTGGACACTTTTTGATGGTTATTCTGTCAGGATAAACAAGGCAAAATTCGAACAGCTTGAAGAGCTATCTCACCAGAATACAGCTATCATAGTTGAAGGAACTATCCAATCTGTGGTTTTGGCGTATTATTCCGTTCTTCTCGAAAAGGAAAAACTTGATGTTTATCAGAAGGTGATGACTCTTTCTGAAGACAGGTATAAACAAGCCAAAGCAAGAAAAGATTTTGGAACTTCTGTAACATACGATGTATTACAGGCTCAGAATGCATATTTATCAGACAAAGCTTCGTGGCTTGTTCAGCAGGTTACATTTAAAAATGCACTGCGCGATCTTAATTTTCTGTTGGCTGTTGAAACTGGCTCAACATATGATTTGACGGGAGCATTTGAAGCGATTCCAAAAGATTATCTTTTGTCTGATCTGGCGATGCAAATGGCAGCAAACAATAAGAGTCTGAAGAATCAGTACATTAACCAGACTTTACTCGAAAATGCGGTAGCGCTGGCTAAAAGTGATTTTTCACCTAATATTTCATTTGCCGGAGGCGCAACAGTAAATCAAAACCGCGTTAATTATAAAGTCATGGGTGAAAGCTGGAATAATTCAGCGAATTTTTACGGCAATTTTACCTTGAGTTATAACCTGTTTAGCGGTGGAAACAGAAAACGTGCCATGCAAATTGCCCGAATAGATGAGGTGATTGGTAAGGTTGAAATCGATCAAATGACACATGACCTGAATAACCAGCTTGCCAACATTTATGAATTTTACCAGGTTCGAAAAGAATTGTTAAATGTTGCCGGAGAAAATCTGGCTGCTGCTGAATTAAATCTGCAGATTTCACGCGAAAAGTACGATAGCGGGGCAATTAATTCGTTTAACTTCAGGGATGTGCAGATCCTGTATTTAAATGCGGCTATTCGAAAACTTGAAGCTGTATATGATTTTATAGATACACACACCGCTCTGCTAAGAATGTCGGGAACAATTATTCAGGAATTTGAGTAGTTCGAATTGATTTTTTATAGTGAGGGGAAAACTGAAGTCACCGGCTCACTAGTCTGTATAATTTTAGAGTAACTTTAACCAAACTCAAAAAAACTTCATATGAACCGTATTCTGTTATCAATTTTCTTTTTTGTCGGTTTTGTAATTTCGTCGGGCGCCCAGCAAAAAACGATTACTTATAAAACCGAATCCAATATTTCATACCGTTCCGG
Organism: Prolixibacteraceae bacterium; assembly: GCA_041736275.1. GTDB lineage: Bacteria > Bacteroidota > Bacteroidia > Bacteroidales > Prolixibacteraceae > Aquipluma. The sequence goes on along the minus strand of JBGSUC010000011.1, from coordinate 78,071 downwards.
AGATAATCTGGATGAATACCAAAAGGAAAGATGTAAACTTGATATTTACTATCCTGAAAATGTGGACAGCTTTACTACTGTTATCTGGTTTCATGGTGGCGGTTTAACTGGTGGCGAAAAATCAATTCCTGAAGAATTAAAGAATCACAAAATTGCGATTGTGGCAGTCAATTACCGGTTAAGTCCGAAAGCAAAAAGCCCTGCTTTTATTGATGATGCTGCGGCTTCAGTTGCATGGGCATTTAAAAATATCAGTAAATATGGTGGCGATCCGAAGAAAATTGTGATTTCTGGTCACTCTGCCGGTGGATATTTAACCAGCATGGTTGGCCTCGATAAACATTACTTAGCTGCTTTTGGTATTGACGCCAACTCGATTTATAAACTTGTGCCTTTTAGCGGACAAATGATTACACATTTTACAATCCGAAGCGAAAGAGGCATTGATGGAACTCAGCCAGTTATTGATGAAATGGCTCCTCTTTATCATGTACGGGGCGATGCTCCGCCGCTTTATTTGATAACTGGTGACCGCGAATTGGAAATGCTGGGGCGCTATGAAGAAAATGCATATATGAACCGTATGATGAAAATTGCCGGGAGTAAGAATACTACTTTATATGAGTTGGATGGCTTCGATCATGGAGGAATGGCGGCTCCTGCATTTTATCTGCTACTTAAGATTCTGAATAGATAGAATTTTCTGTTTGCTGCCAATTTGAAGCCCGGACTTTAGCTAATCCTAAAGTCCGGGCTTTTCTTTTTCCGTTTAATAAAATGACCTGTTTTACTTAAGCAGGTCGAGCTATTCTCAGTTTCCGTTGAGAGTATTATGTCTTTTCATCTTTCTGTGATTCAGTGTGCTGGATATGTCGAATAACAGCTAAAAGTCATAATATTAAGAGTTATAAACATAGTTTATCTCTTACTACTTCCCTAAATTTATAGGAGAACTTATTCTGGTTATACTTCATTCCTGATTTAGGAATATTTTTTTTTGAACGAGATGCTCTTGCTGCTTCTGCGGCGCTTCTGTAAACTGCCAATTCAATTAAATGAGTATGTTTTCTTTTTGTTTTGAGGCTAATCTTTCCGATTAAATTCGTGAAAGCCGAAATAAAATCAACTATTAACTAAACTTATAATTAAATGAATCCTGTTTCAGAACTTATAAAAAATCTGGCTGATCAACATGGCCGAAAAAGGCAAAATCTGCTGCCAATTCTCCAGGGAGTTGTTGAGAAGGAGAAATATCTTTCAGAATATTCAATGATTGAAATTGCCCGCGAACTGGACTTGCCTGCATCTGAAGTATATGGTACGGCAACCTTTTATTCTTTTCTGGAATATAAGAAAATGGGTAAATACATTATTCGTATTTGTAAAACCATAACCTGTTCAATGAAAGGAAAAAATCAGATCCTTTTGGCAATTGAAGACATGCTAAAAATTAATGTCGGCGAAACCACTCCCGATGGAACATTCTCATTGCTTCAAACCAACTGTCTCGGCTTTTGCCACAAGGCACCAGCCATGTTGGTGAACAATGAAGTGTATACCGAACTCACTCCTGAAAAAGTACGCGAAATTTTAGGTGTTTATCTCAAAAAAACCAAGGAAGGAGTTAGTTATGACAGTTAGTTATCAACTTAAACGAGCCGATTTTATTTTTAAAAATGAAAACGACTGGGAAGAAGTATTGGGAAAATGTATTAGCCGGACACCTCAGGAATTAATCAATGAGTTGATTAGTTCGGAGTTAAAGGGTAGGGGTGGCGCTGGTTTTCCTACCGGTTTGAAATGGAAACTTACTGCCGAAGTTAAAGATGATACAAAATATGTGATTTGTAATGCAGACGAAGGCGAACCCGGAACCTTCAAAGATCGGGAAATCCTCTCTATGGTTCCATATAAAGTACTTACCGGAATGGCCGTATGTGCACATGTGATTGGTGCGAAGGAAGGTTATATCTACCTGCGTGGCGAATATTTCTTTTTGCTTCCGGAACTAAATAAGGCGATTCGTGAATTTGAATACTATTGCGATGTGATAAAGCTTGATTTTAAGATTCAGGTATTTATGGGCAGTGGTGCCTATATCTGCGGCGAAGAAACTGCTCTTTTCGAATCGATGGAAGGGAAACGTGGCGAGCCTCGTAATAAACCTCCTTATCCATCGAATTATGGATACATGGGGAAGCCAACAGTTATCAATAATGTTGAAACCCTCGCACATACCTTTACCATTTTTAAGTATGGTGCCAAGCGATTTTACGATCTTGGAGTTCAGTATTCCCGAGGATCGAAATTGTTTTCGGTATCCGGAGATACACCTAAACCAGGAATTTATGAACTTGAATTGGGCATGAGTCTATCCGATTTTGTTGACGAGTTTGGCGATGGAGATACCAAGGCTGTTCAGGTTGGCGGAGCATCGGGTTTTTTGGTTCCGCGAAAACGGTTTGGTGAAACAGCCATTGGGTTTCAGGGGAAATTAACCGGAATTTCGCTTCCTACCGGAGGTTCTATGATGCTTTTTAACAGTTCACGATCGATGTTTAACGTTCTCGACAATTATCTGGAATTTTTCCGTGAAGAATCCTGCGGACAGTGCACGCCTTGTCGCGTTGGTTGTCAGCAACTGCTGAAAGGAATCAAAGCCGTTAAACGTGGCGAAAAAAATGCAAGATATCTGGATAAACTACTTCGCCTGACGGAAACTATGAAGTTAACTGCTAAATGCGGCTTGGGACAGTCGGTAGCGAATTCCTTTTCTGCCATTGTCGAAAATTTCAGGGAAGAAATGATTTATTAACCGGTAATACAAAGTTACAATGACTAAAAAAATCAAGATACAAATCAACGGAATTCCTGTAGACGTTGAACATGGAACTACAATTCTGGACGCGGCAGGACAGGCTGGAGTTATTATTCCTACACTTTGCTATCATAAGGACCTTTGCATTGCCGGAAATTGTCGCGTTTGTGTAGTTGAGATTGCCGGACAAAAGCGCTTATCTGCAGCATGTGCAACTCCTTGTGAGGAAGAGATGGAAATCTTTACCAATTCGCTGAATGTACTCCATTCCAGAAAGCAAATCATAGAACTTCTGTTGTCGGAGCACAATGCAGATTGTACCAGTTGTTTTAAAAACGGGAATTGTGAGTTGCAAAAGTTAGCATCGGATTATAAAATTCTGAAACAGGATTTTATCAGGTTGGTGCCGTCGAAAAACTACAGCATCGACAAGTATTCGCCTTCAATTATTAAAGACGACAGCAAATGTATCCGTTGCCAGCGCTGCGTGCGCACCTGTGCCGAATTGCAGGGTATTAATGCATTGACAGTTGCCTACAAAGGCGACCAAATGAAAATAACGACCTTTTTTGAAAAGGCGATTAACGATGTGGTTTGTTCTACATGCGGACAATGCATTAATCATTGCCCGACAGGAGCTTTGGTTGAAAAAAATTACATTGAAAAAGTATGGGATGCCATTGCCGATAAAACCAAGCATGTTATTGTACAGACAGCTCCTGCTGTGCGGGTTGGTTTAGGTGAAGAACTTGGTTTTAGTCCGGGAGAACGAGTAACCGGGAAAATGGTGGCTGCTCTGAAGCGACTTGGTTTTGATGCTGTAATGGATACAGACTTTACTGCTGATCTAACAATAATGGAAGAAGGAACCGAATTATTAACCCGCTTAAAAGGTGTTTTGGTCGATCATAATCCTGATGTAAAACTTCCAATGGCTACTTCTTGTTCACCCGGATGGATTAAATACATGGAGCATATATTTCCTGATTTTCTGGATCATCTTTCTACCTGTAAATCGCCTCAGCAAATGTTTGGTGCATTGGCTAAAACCTATTATGCCAAAGCCCGTAATCTCGATCCGGAAAAGATTGTATCAGTTTCAATTATGCCTTGCACAGCCAAGAAGTTTGAGGCAGCAAGACCTGAAATGCTTGATAGCGGCTACCGGGATGTGGATTATGTACTCACTACACGCGAGTTGGCAATCATGATTAAGCAGGCTGGTCTCGATTTCATGAAACTTGAAGATGCTCATTTCGATCGTTTGATGGGCGAATCGACAGGTGCTGCGGTGATTTTTGGTGCCACCGGAGGTGTGATGGAAGCTGCGTTGCGTACAGTTTATGAACTGGTGACTGGTCGCGAAGTTCCGTTTGAACACCTCAATATTGTTCCCGTTCGTGGCATGGAAGGGATTCGAGAAGCTACTGTAAAAATTGAAAATCCGTTAAAACCCTGGGCATTTCTGGATGGAGTTGAATTAAAATGTGCCGTGGCTCATGGATTGGTAAACGCCAAAAAAGTGATGGATTCTATTCGCACAGGAGAGTCGAATTATCATTTTGTGGAGATAATGGCTTGTCCGGGTGGTTGTCTGGGGGGTGGAGGTCAGCCAATTCCTACCAGTCCCGAAATCAGGTTAAAACGGGCAGAAGCCATTTATGCTGAAGATGCTGGTATGCCATTAAGAAAATCGCATCAGAATCCTGAAATTATCAAAATTTACAAGGACTTTCTGGATAAGCCTTTGAGTGAAAAATCTCATCAGCTTTTACATACTCATTACACTAAACGTGAAAGATTTTAAAAGGAACAAGTCCGGTCTTCGCCGGACTTTCTTATTTTTGACGAATGGAAAATCAAATCTCATTCGAATGTGCTTTAGGATTTCTGGTTTTAAAATCTGATGGCAAGTCAATTTCTGAAATTACTTTTGCGGACAAGGACATTCAGGAACAAAATTCGTGTGTAGTGCTTGAGAGGTGTAAAGAACAGCTGGAGAATTATTTTTCCGGAGAATCCATCGTTTTTGATGTTCCGCTAAGTCCTGCCGGAACGGAATTTCAGGAGAAAGTATGGAGCGAATTACAGCTGATTCCATATGGAGAAACCATTACTTACCTCGATTTAGCTGTCAGGCTTGGAGATCCGAAGGCAGTTCGGGCAGTTGGTACAGCAAACGGACGAAATCCTATTGCCATAATTATTCCTTGTCATCGTGTAATTGGTGCAGGAAATAAACTCACAGGGTATGCCGGTGGAATCTGGCGAAAGAAACTGCTGCTTGAACTTGAGATGAAACACAACCCAAACAAACGAACACTTTTTTAAAAATGATAACTAAAAGTAATCAACTGATCTTTGAATCTTGTGTTGAAACGCTCGAAGACGCTCTGGATGCAGAGAAACGGGGAGCCAGTCGCATTGAGTTGTGCTCTGCACTCGATCAGGATGGTCTGACACCATCGGTAGAATTAACCGAATTTTGTATACAAAATTTGTCAATTCCAATTATGGCCATGGTTCGGCCCCGAGGTGGAGACTTTGTATATTCAGAAGCTGAAATTAAGCAAATGGAGGAGGAAATCCTTTTCTTTAAGCAATCAGGAGTTGCCGGAGTTGTATTTGGTTTACTTATGCCTGACAACAGCGTTGATATTGAAAATACCCGTCGTTTGGCACAATTGGCTTTACCGCTCGAAGTTACTTTTCACAAAGCGATTGATTATTCTTTGGATGTTTTTAACTCATTTCAGCAATTGAATGAAATTGATGGGATTACACGTGTATTAACTTCCGGAGGAAATGATACAGCCTGGAATGGCCGCGAAGTTTTAAAGAAAATGCAGGAACTGCCCGGTCGAAAAATAAAGCTTATTGCCGCCGGAAAGGTTCTTCCGGATAACCGTGGCGAAATTGCCGAATATACCGGAGTTTCGGAATTGCATGGCAAACGAATCGTCTAATTTTTTTTGAAATTGGTGATGATTGAATCATTTGATTTCAATGATTTTATCATGCTTAAAGATGTAATCAAATTGCAGAAAAATTGTTGAGAATTTATTTTTCAATCTCTTTTTTTTGTGAACTTATGACCTAATGTTAATTTATTGGAATATATTAGTCCTGAAGTCGAAAAATATGATTGAACTTTGCTTTTGTTCTTTTGGAAATACTTAAAATTGCAGCATCAAATTTTCAAAAAGGAATTAAACAGAAACAATTTTAATAGTCATGAACACAATTAAACAATTTTCAATCTTGCTCATCGCTTGTTTATTGACAAGTTACAGTTGGGCACAATCATCAGAAAAAGAAACTTCAGGAAACTACAAAGCGTTTGAAATGTCGGTAAGTGAAGGTCTTAATCTTCAGGCAGCTGCAAAACTCGGAATTAAGCCAATTTATGGAATATTCGGTGTAGGAACCCAGTTTCTTACCGAGAATTATAAATGGGCATTCGGGGTGGGAGTAGGAACTCACCTCATTAAGAATGAAAATCATTCGATGAATCTGGAATACATGATTTATCATTTAAATGAGAATGAAATCTGGACAGATAATTACAACAATTACCAACAGATAAAATTGCATTACAGCAAACGTCTTGGCGAAAAAGTAAGCATTTTTGGCGGCCCGAGTCTTAATTTGAATATTGCTGAAAACAAAGAAAGTTTTGGGCATACTTTCGAAAGTACTTTTGCACCTTATGATCTTTATTCGCATGTTGGAAATAATCATACTGCAAAAGGATGGATCGGATTTACCCTTGGAATCAGGTTCGATAAATAAGGATTTATAGGTAATAGATGAAAAAAGACCTGTTAGATATTTAATCTGACAGGTCTTATCTTTTATAGTAACTAGATAGTTTTAGTAATGATGAAATCTAATATTACAGATCTTCACCATATACAAATCCATCGCGCATAGGTTCTTTGATGTAAGCGTCCAATTCCGGATGATTTGTTACTTTCATATTCGCAGCATCATATTCAATGCGGGTGTTAAATCGCTGAGCTAAAACTCCGGTGAGCGACATCTCAACTAATTTAGTTGCATAGTCGAAGTTCGAACCGCATACAGTGCCATTTTTGATGGCTTCAACCCATTCCCTTTGTGGGTTTTCCTCAAATGTTCTTGGAATAGTTTGAGCTGGCGGATTCTTCAGAAATTCATTCCATTCTTCGTCTTTCATTAAAAGTCGCGGTTCATTTGGTCTGCCACCAGTCATCAGGCATTGTTTATCACCCACCATAATCATTCCACTTCCCGGCAATTTTCCCAGATTCCATTCTGGTCGGTTTTCAGGTTTTAATCCACCTTCATACCAACGCATTGTAACAGGTGTTTTTTCTCCGCGAGTCGGGAAATCCCAACGTATAATAGCCTGATCAGAAATGAATCCGGTATCAGGAACGGGTGTTTTAAATTCTGCCTCAACCACATCAGGCATGCCCAAATCGAGCGACCAGAAAGGTGCGTCAAGTGTGTGGCAGCACCAGTCTCCCATTTCTCCATTTCCAAAATCGAACCAACTGCGCCATGTTTTAGGAACATAGATTTCATTATATGGTCGGAAAGCTGCAGGACCAACCCACAAATTCCAATCTAAATAATCTGGCACAGGCTGCTCTACAGGAGGAAAACTTTCAGGTTTATTGAAATATTTGTTCTTCCCAAAATCCGGTCCGTCAAACCAGGCAATCACTTCAGTAACATTGCCTAAAAGTCCGGCATCGTACCATTCTTTTGCCAGACGGATGCCATTGGTGGTATGACCCTGATTGGCCATTTGGGTGATAACACCATAATGCTTTGCGGCTTTTTGCAAAGTTCGTAATTGCCAGATGTTGTGAGCCAGTGGTTTTTCAACAATAACATGTTTCCCTAATTGCATTGCAGCCATTGCAGCCGGAAAATGCGAGTGGTCAGGAGTACAAACCATTACTGCATCAATTTCTTTGTGCATCTGGTCAAACATAACCCTGTAATCTTTAAATCGTTTTGCGTTTGGCATCACACGAAAGGCATCAGCAGCACGGTTGTCGTCAACATCACAGAGTGCTACAATATTCTCGTTCCACTTGGGATCTTTCTGGTTTATCATTTTGCTCCAATTGGACATTCCCTGTCCTCCAACTCCTATTACCGCGATATTCAGTCGGTTATTGGGTGAACAACTCATCAGATTTGGAATAAAAATGGCTCCGGCAGAAAGTATGGAGGCCGATTTGAGAAAATCTCTTCTGGTAGAATTCATAAATGGTTTAGTTTTTAGGTATTTAGTACGCTAAAAGTAGAAAAACAATTTTAAAATACGGACATGGATTTTGTTTAATATTTTAAAATATGAATGTTGAATTTTATGTACGGCTGAGAAAATGTTTGGAATCGCCCCATTCTCCGTATCCAATTTCGCATCCCGAAATTTCAATTCGTGCTTCCAGACAGGTTTTGCAAAGTTCAGCATCTTCGTCCAGACATGGTTTGTTTTCATACAACTGATACTCTTTTCGGTAATTTAGAGGAGTTAAATTGGGCATCAAAATATTAGCTCCAATACTTAGTGCCTTTTCTCTGCCAGCCGGATCGATTGCCTGTAATGCAGTAGCTGCTGCAATATTGATATCGGGCATCAGCAATCGCAAAGTAGCGACCATTTTCAAGGCCTGATCAAAACGTTCCTGTTTTGTTTTGAGCATGTTCCTGAATTCATATAATGGTGTGTTTTCATGTTCAATGTAAGGTCCCATGCCAGCCATGTCAATATCCATTTTTTTCATGAAAAGCAGATCGTTTGCCAGATCTTCCGGCGTTTGAAACGGAAATCCGATCATTACACCTGTACCTACCTGGTATTTGGAGGTTTTTAAATCCTTTAATGCCTGAATCCTGCGCTCGTAACTATGAAATTCATTGTCAGGATGAATTTTACGATACAAATCCGGATTAGAACTTTCGATCCGGAGCAAATAACGATGTGCTCCGCTTTCGCGCCATTTGTGGTATGTTTCAAGACTTTGTTCTCCGCAGGAAAGCGTAATTCCCAACTCTCCATTCGATAAATCCTTGATTTTTTTCAGAAGCAGATCTATGCGACTAACAAAGGCAGATGATGAGATTTCTCCCGATTGCAATACCACCGAGCCGAACCTATTCTTCCATGCAAAACGACAGGCTTCCAAAACTTCATCGTCGGTGGCTTCGTAGCGAATGACTTTTTCATTGCTTTTCCTGATCCCACAATAAAGGCAGTCCTTGGCGCAAATATTTGAAAATTCAACTAATCCACGGAAGTATACTTTATTGCCAACTGATTGAATCTTAACCGACTGGGCTTGCTGGAAAAGCTGCTGCCTTTGCTCGCCTTCGGCAGTCAAAAGAGTTATGAGATCATCTCCTGAAAAGTCGGTTTGAAGTAGTATTTCCTGAAATGTTTTCATTGCTGCGAAGATACAAAATTTGATTTGAGTGAAGTATGGATGGAAATTCGGATCTTAATTATTGCACTTAGCATTTCGTTTATAATAGATTTTCAAGAACAGAGAAATATTAAAAGTCAGATAAAACGATTTACTAGTTGTATATAGTTAGTAAAATCTAACTATATTTGAGGCATGGAAAAACTGGTTGAAATAATTGCAAGACTCTCGCTTGAAATAGGACGAATGGAAGAGTCGGCCAAAGAACAGTTTAATTTTAATGAGTTAACACTTACTCAAATGAATTATCTGGAGACCATCAATAACCTTCATAATCCTAATTTGACTGAGTTGGCTATTGAAATGAATTTGACTAAGCCAACGGTAAAAGTAGCTATTGATAAGCTGATTGAGAAAGATTTTATTTATCGGGTGAAGTCGGATGATGATCGTAGAAGTGCTCATCTACACCTTACGGTGAAAGGAAAAGTAATCAATCACATGCACGATTTTGCGCACAAACAAATGGCCGAACTGATTTCAGGAAAATTGGATGAGGCAGAAGTCGGACTTATGGAATTATTGTTTGAAAAGGTATTCCGGAAGTCTTAAAAATTTATTCAGATAGTTAGAACATACGAATTAAATTAGAAAATAAATAGGAGAAATCGATATGTCAATTGACTTAAAATCGGAAAAATTCCAGGGATTAACTGAAGAAACTGCAAGGGAAAAAATCATAAAAGAGGGTTATAATGAATTGCCTTCCTCGAAACCTAAAAACTTTCTGGCTTTGGCATGGGGTGTAGTTAAAGAACCCATGTTTTTACTTCTGGTAGCTTGCGGAGCCTTGTATCTTGTTTTGGGCGATGTTCAGGAAGGATTGATGTTACTCGGTTTCGTTTTTGTGATTATGGGAATCGAATTTTATCAGGAGAAAAAAACGGAGAAAGCACTCGATGCCCTGAAGGATTTAGCAAGCCCTCGTGCTTTGGTGATTCGCGAAGGTCTGGAAAAGCGGATTGCAGGACGGGATGTGGTAACTGAAGACTTAATTATATTGCAGGAAGGCGATCGTGTTCCTGCCGACGCGACGGTTTTGTATTCAGTCAACCTGATGGCTGACGAATCTTTACTGACCGGAGAATCTGTTTCGGTGCGAAAATCGGAGTGGAACGGAACAGATCAAAATATTCATCCTGGTGGCGATGATCTTCCTTTTGTTTATTCCGGATCGATGATCGTGCAGGGGAACGGAATTGTGAAAGTAACGTCAATTGGCTCGAATACCGAAATCGGGAAAATAGGAAAAGCGCTTGCTTCGGTTGTCGAAGAACCTACCAAGCTAAAAACCGAGATGACCACGTTGGTAAAAAAACTTGCAATTATAGGAATCTCGCTTTGCGTGCTGGTAATTCTGGTATACACATTAACCCGCGGCGATTTATTAAAAGGTTTTTTGGCTGGAATAACGCTGGCCATGGCTATGTTACCCGAAGAATTTCCGGTTGTTTTAACTGTTTTTATGGCTTTGGGAGCATGGAGAATGTCGCGGAAAAATGTACTGACACGGAAACCTTCGGCAGTAGAAACATTAGGCTCGGCAACAGTTTTGTGTACAGATAAGACAGGAACACTTACTCAGAATAAAATGACGGTTACGCGTCTTTATAATGGGGAAAACTTTCATTCTGTCAATAAAACAAACGGCTTTCCTGATGAATTTCACGAAATCATCGAATATGGTATTTTATCGAGTCAAACCAATCCTTTTGATCCGATGGAACGAGCCATCACCAACATGGGAGAAGCTTATCTGCAAAATACCGAACACATACATACCGACTGGCAAATGGTAAAGGAATATCCTTTGTCGAAAGATTTGCTTGCTATGTCGAGAGTTTTTACCAATTCCGAAAGTCATCAGCAAACTATTGCTACCAAAGGTGCTCCTGAAGCTATTTTCGAATTGTGTCATCTTTCAGATAACGAAAAAGAAAAATATTCAGTAGCTGTTACCGAAATGGCTTCAGCCGGATTGCGTGTTTTAGGAGTGGCCAAATCATTGATAGGAACTGAAAATCTTCCGGAAATTCAGCATGATTTTGATTTTGATTTTATTGGGTTGATTGCTTTGTCTGATCCGATTCGCGAAACCGTTCCTCAAGCCGTTCGTGAATGTTATCATGCCGGAATCAGGGTGATCATGATTACCGGTGATTATCCGGTTACAGCCATGAATATTGCCCGCGAAATAGGATTGAAAAATCCTGAGATTTCCATCACTGGAACAGAGCTTCAGTCTATGTCTGAGGATGAACTTTGCGAACGCATAAAAGATGTAAATGTATTTGCACGTGTAGTTCCGGAGCAGAAGCTTAAAATTGTAAATGCTCTAAAACGCAATCGCGAAATTGTGGCCATGACAGGCGATGGAGTGAACGATGCTCCAGCCCTTAAAGCTGCAAACATTGGTATTGCAATGGGAGAAAAAGGTACTGATGTTGCCCGCGAAGCTTCTTCTCTGGTGCTGATGGACGATAATTTTGCCTCGATTGTGGGTGCTGTTAAAATGGGACGCCGTATTTTTGATAATCTGCAAAAGGCACTAGGTTACATTTTCGCTATCCATGTTCCCATTGCCGGGTTATCGCTGATTCCTGTATTTGTGGCTGACTGGCCTTTATTGCTCTGGCCGGTACACATTGTATTTCTCGAACTGATTATCGATCCGGCTTGTTCCATTATTTTTGAAGCCGAAGAGGAAGAGAAAAACGTGATGAGCCGACCACCAAAAGACATTAACGAACCGTTTTTTGGTGCAAAAAAGATATGGCTGAGTTGCTCGCAGGGAATCGGAATTCTTGCTATTGTTTTTGCCGTGTATTTCTTTGGCCTGAAAATGGGATACTCCGAACAGGAAGACCGTGCTTTGGCTTTTACTACATTGATTGCAGCCAATATTGCAGTCATCTTATCGAACCGTTCATGGACCCGCAACATTTTCCAAATTCTTCGCACCTCAAATAAAACTGTTAAATGGGTAGTTGGCGGTGCAAGTATTTTCCTGATAATGATTCTGAATGTGCCTTTCCTGCTGAACCTGTTTCAGTTCGAAAAAATCAGTTTGACTGAAGCTATGATTTGCATCGTCCTTGGATTTTCGAGCATCATTTGGTTCGAAATGTATAAGGTGATTAAGTTCAGGAAAAGAATAAGCTAGATAGAAACATATTACCAATTTATTAAAAACATATTTTGCATTTTATTTAATCTTTCTTTTTTTCGATCAGATATTCATCTAAAATATCCATTAGTTTTTTTGAATTTATTGGTTTTGAGATGTGACCACTACATCCGGCCTTAATACTTTCTTCAACATCAGAAGGTGATGAATAGGCTGTTTGTGCAATTACGATCAGTTTAGGATTTTCGTTTTTTATAATTCTTGTCAAAAGTAAACCAGAGGTATCAGGAAGTTGAATATCCATCAAAACCAATTCGATTGAAGGCGTATTATGAACTATTTGCATTGCTTCTTCTCCGGTGCTGGCATATAAACAATTCAAGCCGGTAGTCGAGAGGATTTCGCTCATGTATTCTATGCTATTTGGGTCGTCTTCAACTATTAGCACACGTTTACCTTTCCATAACGAAAAGTTTGGTGGAACAGCATCAATATTTTGTTTTTGAATTTTATTAGCCAGTTGCAGAGGTATTTTAAAATAGAAAGTTGTGCCTTTGCTGGGCTTGGATTCAAGCCAGATTTTGCCATTTAAAAGGTTTAGAATTCCTTTTACGATTGAAAGACCAAGGCCGGTTCCACCATACAAACGACCAGACAATGACTCATCTGCTTGTCTGAAACGGTCGAATATAATTTCCTGTTTATCTTCAGGAATACCAAGGCCGGTATCTTTAACGAAAAAAATAAGGGATAAGTCTGAATCTGAAATACACCCAAATTCGATACTTCCTTGATGTGTAAATTTTAAAGCATTATCCAGGAGATTGGTTAGTACTTGTTTTAAGCGTTGTATGTCAGTTTTTATGTAGCTGTTTCTCAAATCTCTCGCCAGAGTCAGCTTTAATGAAATAACTGATTTAGCGGGCGAGTTTTTAATTTTCTGATCGTATTCTTCGTATAAATCATTCATTAATACAGAAATAACAAACTCTTTTTCAAGAATTTTTAATTGTCCCACCTCAATTCTTGATACATCAAGAATATCTTCCAATATCCGCAGCAAATCATAAGTTCGTTCCTGAATAATGGATGCAAAATGCTGTTTTTTATCTTCGGCAATATTTTTGTCTGTCAGGCATTCCGAAAAGCCTATTATGGCATTCATTGGGGTGCGTATTTCGTGGCTCATGTTTGCCAGAAATGCTGATTTTAACCGGTCGCTTTCTTCTGCTTTTTCCTTGGCTATAATTAGTTGTTCCTGCCACTTCTGTTTGCTGAGGAGTTTCCATACTGAATTCATTAATAAAATGATTTGCTTCGCATCAGAAGCATCGTAATCAGTCATTTTATTTCCCAATAAAATAACAGCTTCAAATTCATTGTCTTCAATTAATGGTACGACCATGGAATGGATTAAATCCAGACCGAAACGTGTGCATTTGTCTGTCTTGAATTTACAGTTGTTACACACATCTATTTTATAATCCGATTGGTTAAATATTCCATTAATACATTGCCCCAGGTCGTTAAGTGAATATTTTGTATTTTGGTTTGGAGGATCTTGTTTTTCATCCCCGGAGAGAAAATAATTATTAACCGAAAATGTTTGATCCTGTTTGTTGTATTTATAAAATACTCCGATTTTACTTTCGGTTAGAGTAACCGCTTCACCAACGGCATAATCCAGGAGTAGTTCTATGGTTTCAGTTTTGCGTTTCGATATCTCAAACAGACTTTCCAGCCGTGATTCGTTCTTTTTCGAAAGATTTATAGCCTTCGTTTTTTCATTTAGTTCGTTGTCTAATTGCTGGGTGCGCTTTTTAACTTGTTTCTTTAATATTATTGTGTAATTGAAAAATAAGATAATTATCAGGAGTAAAAGTATACCTGTGGAAACCAGTGCTTTTGAATTTTTTTCGAAGAAATTTGGCGTTACAATTGCGTTTATATTTACCCATTTGTGATAAATATTTTGTCTCTGTTCTTCATCAATCGTTTTAAGTACTTTATTGATAATTGAAGCAAAAACTGCCTGCTCTTTTCTGAATGCAAAGCGAAGCTCCCAGGCAAAATCAAGTTCGGTTCCAATACTTAAATTATTTATTCCATATTTCTCAACCAGGAAACTGGCGGTCATTAAATCGACAATTGTTCCGTCGGTATTTCCAAGCGAAGTCTGAAGCAGGGCAGTGAGATCGTTATCGAATTCTTTAATATTTGCAGGCTTTAATGTCTTGGATACATAATCCTGACTGATATATCCCTTGACAGAAGCAAGCTTCATGTTTTTAATCTGATTGACTGAAAAACCTTCACTATAATCTTTTCGAACAAGAATTACGAGGGGAACTTTGAGAAAAACGTCAGTGAAGTTGAACAGATCTTGTCTTTCATCGGTGGTCATCATTCCGCCAACAAAATCAACCTGATTGTTTAAAAGTCCATTATAAATCTCATTCCAGTTTCTAAAATAGACCTTCTTGAATTTCAGATCCAATGCGTTTTCGAAAATCTTGATGTAATCTGAAACAATGCCTTTATGTTCGCCGCTATCATCGATATAATCGCCGGGAGGCCATGATGGATTGGGAGCATAGGTCACTTCATTTTTGTGCTTTTTAAGCCAATTTAGTTCGTCATTTGTCAAAATGGAATCCGGAAGTTTATTCTGGCTAAAAGACTGAAGGTATAAAACGAAAAAAACCAGTGTCAGTAATTTTTTATACATCACGGTATTTAAAGGTTAGAATAGATGGCACTTTACATGATTAAACAAGACTTTTAGATATAAAAAGAAAACCAAAATACTAAACTTTCCAATCAATAACAAAAGAAGTAGAAAATGTAGGATGTTTAAATTTATATTATGATCTCTTTAAATATAAACATAAGAAGTGTCTTTTCAAAATGGAGTTTTTCTTTGAAGTTTTTGAGGTTATCGGATAGAAATTGGAATTTTATAAAATCAGAGAGGTTCTCTGGTATTAGAAAACTTCCGTGGTGAATGTATCTAATATTGAAGTGAATTTTTGTTTCTAAAAATGCTCTCCTGAAACGTAAACCCATTTCTGATTTTCCCTCTGAAAGAACGATTTTTCATGAATTTGCTGAAGTTTTCCATTTTCAAGATAAACCGCTTTGAATTCAACAAATCCTGCATTATCACTGGCTTTTCCTAATTCAGTGCAGATAATGGTCAGGCCCATCCATTGAACTGATTTTGCCCATTTTTCGATGCTTTTTCGTTCTTTTCCCGGTCTGGTTTTCGCTGAATGGCTGCGCACCAGGTAATCTCCGTTGGCTAAAGTGAATGCAACATACCTCGATTTCATTAACTCCAGTGCTGTTTCAGCTTCTTTTTTTCCTGAGATGATTGGTTCGCAGCAATCCTGAATGTTCAGGCAAGAACCACATGGACATAGTTTTTGCATGATGAGTTTATTGAAGTTTGTTTAATGCTTTTTGAAGAGGACAATTTTCAGAAGCTTTCCTTCCTTCACGGTAACTGGCCAGTAAATTAACTGACTGCTGTGCCAGCGATCTTCTAACAGCACGACGCTCTCCTTTTACTCTGGCAATTTTCAGATTGTCATAGGCTGTCGTTTGGTGGCGCATCCAGGCAATTACGGCAAGGGCCGCACGCTCTTCAATCGGAATCATCTTTGTACGTGCGACCGTTCCGCTTCCAACCGGAATGGCGTGGGTGGTTACTGTTTTTGCAAGTTTTTGCTCCAAATTTTTGAAGTCGTCGTGGAAATTCAGGAATTTTTCAACTGCCCCGCAAAATTCCGCATCGTATTGAATTTGTTCTTTTACCCGACGTTCGG
The DNA here is from genome assembly GCA_041736275.1 of Prolixibacteraceae bacterium. Lineage (GTDB taxonomy): Bacteria > Bacteroidota > Bacteroidia > Bacteroidales > Prolixibacteraceae > Aquipluma. Next base: position 61,814 of record JBGSUC010000011.1, on the reverse strand, counting down.
CTGCATAAGTTCGCTTTTTCTTGTATTCATCCGTTTTACGAACTACCAGAACATCTTGCTGTGCCTGTTTAATTGTTGATTCCGGAGCCCAGATTCCCAAAGAAATAATTCGCCTTCCTTTTTTTACTTTTACCCGCCAATAGGTTCCTTTCGACGTCACTTTTCTTGTGATACCGGCATCACCCGCTGGCAAAAAAGTCCAGTCGGTTGGTGGCCGAAGAATTTCTCCGTGTGATCCTTTAAGTTCACCTTGTATTCCCGGATTTACGATACGGATATTTTCAACCATAAATTTATTTTTTTCAGGCTTCAAAAATAGTGTTTGTGCATCAGAATAGTGACTGTATTTTTCTCTAAAAAAACTGATCTGCCGGTTTTGGTAAAAGTTTATTGAATGTGAATTTTATTGTCGGAATAATTCGCTTTGTTAAGTTTTTGCATGTATAAAAACCTATCTGCTACTAAATGGTTATTAATACCGAAACTAATGTTGAAATTTTGAAACAAAGATTTACTTTAGTCTAATCATTAATCTATGTTTGAAAAGAAACTTCCCTCATTTTCTTTCAGTTTAATCATTTGTAAAATAAGATTATGGCCATTGTCGTAGCTATCAAGCACAATACATCCTACAAATATGATCGTCTGATAAACATGGGCGCTCATGTTATTCGTCTGAAACCGGCTCCACACAGCCGAACCAAAATTCATTCCTATTCCCTGAATATTGAACCAAAAGAACATTTCATCAACTGGCAACAGGATTCGTTTGGGAATTACCTTGCCCGCGTGGTGATGCCCGAAAAAGTGAAAGAATTCAAAGTTGAGGTTGAAGTCGTTGCAGAAATGACTGTGATCAATCCATTTGATTTCTTTGTGGAAGAATATGCGGCGAAGTTCCCCTTTGAATATGATATTCAGGACAAAAAGGAATTGGCACCTTATTTCGAGCTGGTTGAAAATGGTCCGCTTTTAACAGAGTGGGTAAAAAAAGTTGAACGATTCAAAGACATCAATATTGTTGATTTTCTGGTTGCCGTGAATCAGGAACTTTACAACGAACTGGAATATACTGTCAGGATGGAACCCGGTGTGTTTACCTGTGAAGAAACGCTGAGAAAAAAGCTTGGTTCGTGCCGGGATTCTGGCTGGTTGCTGGTACAAACGATGCGGCATCTCGGTCTGGCTGCACGTTTTGTCTCTGGATATCTGGTGCAGTTAAAAGCCGACCAGAAAGCCATCGACGGACCTTCAGGAACAGAAAATGATTTTACCGATTTACATGCATGGTGCGAGGCTTATGTGCCTGGCGCCGGTTGGATTGGCCTCGATCCTACTTCCGGATTATTAGCTGGCGAAGGTCATATACCGCTGTGTTGTACTCCGGCACCGTCGAGTGCGGCACCTATTTCAGGAGCAATTGATCCATGTGGAGTTGAGTTTTTCCATAGCAATGAAGTAATCCGTATCCATGAAGATCCGCGGGTGACCAAGCCTTACAGCGATGAGCAATGGGCTGGAATTATGGCATTGGGAGCTCAGGTTGATCAAAATCTGGAAGCTGGCGATGTTCGTCTGACTATGGGTGGGGAACCAACTTTCGTGTCGATCGACGATATGGAATCGGAGCAATGGAATACTGCCGCCGATGGCGAAGCAAAAAAAGTACTGTCGAATAAGCTGATTCATAAACTCAGTGAGAGTTTTGGCCAGGGTGGATTGTTTCACTACGGTCAGGGGAAATGGTATCCGGGAGAACCTACTCCGCGCTGGCAAATGGCCTTGTACTGGCGAAAAGACGGACGGCCTATCTGGAAAAAGAAAGAGTTATTAGCCGATTTTAGTAAGAACTACGGATACACCTATCAGGATGCTGCGAAGTTTATGGCATCGCTCTCCAAAAATCTTGGAGTTTCCGAAGATACTATCATTTCAGGATACGAAGATGTTTTTTATTATTTGTGGACGGAACGAAAACTGCCTGTAAATATTGATCCGTTAAATGTCGATTTAAAAGATTCGCTTGAACGAAAAACGTTGATGCAACAGCTCGAACGTGGGCTGAACGATCCGGCAGGATTTGTACTTCCGCTTCAATGGGCTTATCAGAAAAAAGGATGGATTAGTTGTAAATGGGAATTCCGTGGTGGCAAAATGTTATTAATTCCCGGAAATTCGCAAATGGGCTATCGCTTGCCACTCGATTCATTGCCACATGTTCCTGAATCAAAACGTCCAAAAGCTGCAGAACATGATCAGTTTGAAGAAGCAGAAATGCTTGCGGATTTTCACAGAAGTGTGGCAAAAAGGTCAAATGAAGTTCCTGATTATTCAATTCCTGAAGAAATGCTTTTCCCGAAAGAATATAATTTAAAGGAAGAAACCGACGATAAAAAGAATAAAGGAAAGCACCTTCCTTTTCAGGAACAGAAAGAGGAAAAGGATGATTTCAAACCCATGTACGATGCTTTTACCATTCGAACAGCGCTGGTTTCAGAAATAAGGGATGGGAAAATTCACCTCTTTTTACCACCTGCCGAGATGATTGAGCATTATCTGGATCTTTTGGCGGCCATTGAATTAACTGCCGAAGAACTGCAGATTCCGGTGATTATTGAAGGTTATGCGCCACCCAAAGATAAGCGGATCGAAAAACTGATGGTAACTCCTGATCCGGGTGTGATTGAAGTGAATATTCATCCGGCAAAATCGTGGAAGGAAGTAGTTAATAATTACGATATTCTCTTCGAATCGGCATTGGAGAGCCGCTTAGGTTCAGAGAAATTTATGCTTGATGGCAAACATACCGGAACTGGTGGAGGAAATCACATCACACTTGGTGGTGTTTCTCCTGAAGATTCGCCTTTATTACGGCGCCCCGATTTGCTGCGAAGTATGTTGACTTTCTGGCAACATCATCCCGGATTGTCATACTTATTTTCGACCGCGTTTGTTGGTCCAACCAGTCAGGCACCTCGTATTGACGAAGGTCGGCCGGAAATGCTTTATGAGCTTGAAATTGCATTCTCGCAAATACCCGATCCGGGCGAAGGTGAAGTGCCTTTTTGGTTAACCGACCGTCTTTTCAGGAATCTGCTGATCGACCTGACCGGAAATACACATCGTGCCGAATTTTGTATCGATAAATTATACTCCCCCGATTCTTCCACCGGAAGATTGGGAATATTGGAATTGCGTGGTTTTGATATGCCGCCGAACAAACAAATGTGTCTGGTTCAGTTACTTCTGATCCGAACACTGGTTTCCTGGTTCTGGGAAAAGCCATACAAAGGTAAACTGGTGCGTTGGGGAACCGAATTGCACGACAAATTCCTGACTCATCATTTTGTGCGCGAAGATCTGAAAGATGTGGTCAGTCAGCTGAATGATGCCGGATATGCTTTTGATGTGAACTGGCTTGAACCATTTTTCGAATTCCGCTTTCCGCATATCGGAAGGGTGAAATTTAAAGATGTTGAACTTAGTTTACGTGCAGGAATCGAGCCCTGGAATGTATTGGGAGAAGAGATGTCGAGTTCGGGAACAGCTAGGTTTGTCGATTCGTCGGTCGAGCGGATTGAGGTAAAAGCTATCGGTTTAACAGGTGAACGTTATGCCGTTTTGTGCAACGGAATGCGAATGCCAATGGCCAATACGGGCACAAAAGGTGAATATGTCGCTTCGGTCAGATACCGGGCCTGGCAGCCGCCGTCAGCATTGCATCCAAACCTTGGCGTCGATACGCCTTTGGTTTTCGATATCTTTGATTTGTGGGTGGGTAAGTCTGTTGCGGGTTGCACCTATCATGTTTTCCATCCGGGAGGACGAGCCTACGATACATTCCCTGTGAATAGTTTCGAAGCTGAAGGCCGCCGCGTTTCCCGTTTCTACAACGAAAATCATACGCAGGGGGTTTATACTCCGAAAGAAGAAGTCAGTACCGAAATAAAACGCTATATTCTTGAAAATGATCCGGGTTCAGAGGAACGAATTGTATTTACACCAAAACTGGTTGAACCCGATCCGGAATATCCACACACCTTTGACATCAGGAAGTATAAGTTGAAGAAGTAGTGTTGTGTCAGGTTCCAGTCACCCTGAACTTGTTTCAGGGTTTCATCTGCAAATAGATGCCGAAACAAGTTCGGCATGACGCTGCGTAAAAAGTGCATTTACGCAATATCAGGATCTGAAATACGATAAGCTTCTTAGGGTTATATTTTGCCTTGTATCCCTAATGGCAATCATTAATCATCGAAATGTAAAAAATCGGGAAGTTCGTTGGCTGCATTCACCAGTATGGAATTCCATTTTTTCGCGGTTTCTTTTAGATCGTCTTCCGATTTCCGGAATTCCTGCATTTCGAAAGTGTCGTTTTTATACAAAGCAAAGTCAAGCGGGAAATCAACATCACTGGCATTTTTAAATGTGGCGTCAAACGAAAGAAAAGCCACTTTTATGGCCAGGTCGAAGGTCACCTGTTCGTGCAAAAGACGTCGTAAAATTGGTTTGCCAAAACCGGTATTTCCTATTACAGAATAAGGTGATTCATCGGAAGCTTCCACCCAATTCCCTTCAGGAAAAATTAAGAAAATTGTTGAGCGTTTATCTTTCGAACATTGACCACCGATGATAAAGTGAGAATCGAAGATGAATTTACTTTGAAGCAGCGATTCCAGATCTTCGGAACGAACTTTTTTGATAATGTTTCCAAGCACATTTGCTACTTTGTATAGTTTGTCAAATGGATTATCCTGTATTTCATCTTCAAACATATGAATCACTTTGTCGCGAATTGATCGCAAACCAGACGACATGATAAAAAATGAATTTCCATTATCCTGATAAGTGTGTAATTTTTTTGAAGTTGATACTCCAAGTCCGCTGCTAATTCGGGTGTCTGCCAAAGCAATTACTCCGGTTTTACTTTTTATCGCAATACAAAATGTCATAAATTATTGATTAGAAACGGTTACTGAATGAATACTTCTTTGCTTTCCGGTTGACTCCAAAACACCAATAATTGGACTGCAGTCGCGGTAATCTGTTCCGTGTGCAATTTTGATGTAATGATGATTGACAAGCAGCTTATTCGTCGAATCGAAACCAACCCAGCCAAGTTCGGGGATCAGCGCTTCGACCCACGCATGCAACTGACTTGAACCAATAAAGTCGGCTCCCTGATTCAGATAACCACTAACATACCGTGCAGGTATTTTGTTTTGACGGCAAACCGAAAGGAACAGGTGAGCATAGTCCTGGCAAACTCCTTTCCTGATCTGCAGAATCTCTTCGATCGGGGTATTGATATCAGTGCTTTCCGGTGAATATTCCAGTAACTGGAAAATATAGCTGTTTAGTTCAATCAAAAAATCGAAGACCTGAGTATCATTCGAATATTTGGGAAAAGTATAATAAACTACAGGTGGTAATTTTGTCAGTGTTGTGGGTGTAAGAAACAGATGATTGTCGATGTAAAAATCCATCGAATTTAGTTTCTCAAATTCATCATTAGGGGTCAAAGGACTTACAACGAATGGATTAATTTCTTTTTTTTGGATTTTTGAAGATAACCGGAACCAAAATTCATCGAAAGGTTTATCGATGTAGCAATTAATTGTCCGGAATCCGAAAATGTTTTTTGAAACATGCATTTTCTGATCACCTGAACAAGAAAATTTTAAATCGAGTACGCCCTGTTCCGCATTGGAATCAGGAATAACAAGCAATTGAAACGTAGCTTTTCTGACTTGAGCCTCGTACTTGTTTTCGATTGAATATTGTAAGTAAAACTCCTCCATTAGAAAGAAAGGTATTTTTTCTCAAGTTCGGAACTAATGTCCATAATCTGGTCCTGAGTGCTGTTTAATAAGCCATAAATATCATCTTTAAATTCGTCAAATGAAAGATATTTGTATTGGGCGCAAAGTTTTCCAATTTTAAAATTGATCGTTTTCGAATTGTAAACTTCATTACTACTAATCTTGTCCAGGTATTTTTTAATTCCAATTAATGAATGGCTGATTGATCGGGGACAATGAGGATTCAGCATCAAAAATTCCATCACTTGTTCTTTGTTAGGAACAGAGCTGTAAAATTTTCTGTTCATGTCAAAAGCTTCGGCACAGCGCAACATGGTCGTCCATTCAAAACTCATTTCTGTTACTGAATGTCCGGATTTTTCAATTTTATAGATGTCGTGCAGTTTTGAATTGATAATCCGAATAACCTGGATAACTCTTTCTATATACATTCCAAGTAAAATAATTGCCCATTCATCATCGTGAAGTAAAGTTCCGGAGATTTTTCCGCGAACGATCGATGTTTGATCCAGAATAATTTGAGTAAATGAATAAAATCCGGTAGAAATGTAGGTACTAACCGGATAATTATTTACGAGATGATAATAAGTATTGATTGCTTCCCACAGGTCGGTCGATATCGCGCTTCTCGCACCACGGGCATTTTCACGGGCAAGAGTTATATTGCTGATGATTGAATTCGGGTTTTTGGTGTCCAGTCCAATTTTAAATAAAACATCTTTTTCGACTATTTCTTTCATGTCAAAAATGCCGGTCATGTACAGCATCGATTCCAGAACAAAATTCCGGTCGTAAGCTTTCAGAATCGGGGCATCCAACGATGAAAAATAAATCTCCTTACTATACCGGGCGAAATGTTCGGCTCTTTCGATATACCGACCCATCCAATATAAATTATTCGCTACTCGTGATAACATAAATGATTTGCTTTTGTACTGATGAATAGTAATTAATCCAATACCCAGGTATCTTTGGAACCTCCGCCCTGAGAAGAGTTTACGATTAAATTTCCTCTTTTCAAGGCCACCCGGGTCAAACCTCCTTTTAACACATATTCCTGATCTTTACCCATCAAACAAAAGGTTCGTAAGTCAATATGCCGGGGTTCAAATTCCTTCGATTCTTCAATAAATGTTGCATGAACCGAAAGACTCATGATTGGCTGAGCGATATATTTTCTCGGATTGGCTTTAATTCGTGTTTTTACGTCTTCAATCTCTGCTTTTGTCAGGCAGCTACCAATTGTAATTCCATATCCGCCTGACTCATCAACAGGTTTTACAACCAGTTTGTCTATATTTTCAAGTACATATTTTATATCCGATTCCTTTTCACAATGATAGGTTTCTACATTGTTTAAAATAGGCTCTTCTTTGAGGTAATATTTTATGATGTCGGGAACATAGTGATAAACTGCTTTATCGTCGGCAACTCCTGTTCCCGGAGCATTTGCCAGAGTTACGTTTCCGGCATGGTAGGCACTCATTAATCCGGGTACGCCGAGAGCCGAATCTTTTCTGAAGCAAAGCGGATCAATAAAGTCATCATCCACCCTGCGGTAAATAACATCAACTTTAATTGGTCCATGTATAGTCTTCATATATACAAAGTCTTTTTCCACAAACAGATCTCTTCCCTCAACAAGAGGGACTCCCATTTTTTGAGCAAGAAAAGAATGTTCGAAATAGGCCGAATTGTACATTCCGGGCGTTACAACCACGATCGTTGGAATATCAGTATTTTTGGGCTTTACCGACTTAAGCATTTCAAGTAGTTGATCGGGGTACTGATAAACGGTCTTTGTTTTTAGTTTGTCAAAAACTTCAAATAATGATTTTTTTAGCGCTACCCGGTTCGATAATACATAACTAACTCCTGAAGGACATCTTAAGTTATCTTCCAGAATGTAATACTCTCCATTGGTATGTTTTATAAGATCGGTGCCCGAAATGTGTGTGTAAATTCCACCCTGAGGAACAAAACCCACCATTTCCTTCAGGTAATTTTTTGATGAAAAGATTAGCTCAGCAGGAACTACTTTATCTTTTAATATTTTTTTATCATGATACAGATCGGATAGAAACAAGTTAATGGCTTTATTTCGCTGAATTACTCCCAGCTCAAGTTTCATCCATTCGTCGTTTGGGATAATTCGCGGAAATAAATCGAACGGGAATATTCTTTCATCAGGTTTTTTATCCTCTGCATACACTGCAAATGTGATTCCCTGATTAAAGAAAGCTGTTTTCGTCTCATTATTTATCCGTTCAAAATCAGAAAGATTGTATTTGTTAAAACATTCAACGACGGTTTTATAATGATCTTTTGGTTGTTTCAAATCGGTAAAAACCTCATCGAAATGGGAGTTTCCCAGTTTATAGGAATCTAAGATTCCGTTTATTTGCTGTTTTGGATCCATTTGTTGTTTCATTTCCATGGCACTGAATTTTGGGTGTTCCGTATGACAATATATTCAATATTATTGCAATTGCCTTTCATAAAGTTACGAATATATATAAATAACAATCAAAAAGACAGTGTTGTTTGTGAGTTAATGTAAAAATAACATCATGTGGTGATATGTTGTTTTAATGTAAAGGGAATGAGAATCTTTGTGAACTATCAAGCTTATTTGTGGGTCAGATAGGTTAAGTTAATTTTAATTCATTAAGTGATTGTATTTCAAGTACAAACAATTGATCGTTGCATTTAGTTGATGAAATGTGATTTGTATTTTGTCCTTTCAGCCTAATTGACTTAATCTGTAAAAATGCTGAATATTACCTCATACACAAATAGTTTAAGGTTTTGTGATCTTTCTGTGACATCTGCTGTTTACTTTTGAAAGTTTAGAAATCATAACAATGGATAAAGCGTTAATCATTGAGGATGATCAGGATATAGCCAATCTGATCTCGATACACCTTTCCGATATGGAATTTGAAGTCGACAAAGCTTATGACGGTAAGGATGGATTGCTGAAAGCGTTAAACAACACGTACAAGATCATTATTCTGGACATCAGGCTGCCGGGACTCGATGGGTTCGAAGTGTGCAAAAAGTTGCGTTCGGAGAAAGTTCAAACACCAATCCTGATTGTGACTTCCAAATCGGAAGAGATTGACAAAATAATTGGGCTTGAATTCGGCGCCGACGACTACATTACCAAACCATTCAGTATTCGCGAATTAATGGCACGGGTAAAGGCGATTTTACGCCGGTCTGAAATTGCAAAACAGGCCGTTCTGTCCGATGAAAATCGGGAAGTCCGGTCCGAAGGATTGTATATTAATGTGACTCTTCGCATTGTTGAAGTGCATGGAAAACGAATCGAATTATCGCCAAAAGAATTCGACCTGCTGGTATTGTTCGCTTCAAATCCGGGAAGAACATACACCCGCGTTCATCTGCTCGAACAGGTTTGGGGTTATCAGTTCGAAGGGTACGAACATACGGTGAATTCGCACATTAACCGGTTGCGATCAAAAATCGAACTCAACCTCAATACTCCTGAGTTTATTCTCACAACCTGGGGAGTTGGATACAAATTCAGGGAAGAATAGGCTGCAAAAACAAATAAAATACAAATACCATGGAACAAAAAACAAAGTTGCTTTTTAGTCGCCTTTACTGGAAAATATCAGTCTTGTTTCTCCTGATATTGGTGTTTTTTGGAGCAATAACACTATACATTTCAATACGCTCGGCAAGTAGTTATTCGGTTGAGGTTAACCAGAAACTGAACTGGGATCTGGCTCGCAATGCGGTTGATTTAATTAATCCCAGGTTTGAAAACGGAACTGTTAATAAGGCAGCTGTTGAAGATATCCTTCATTCCATGATGGTAATTAATCCGAGCCTGGAAATTTATTTGCTTAATCCGGAAGGAAAAATTTTAAGTTATGCTGCGCCTGAAAAAGTGGTGAAACTCGAAACTGTTTCGCTTGCTCCGATGCAAAGTTTTTTTACCGACACAAAGCATAATCTGATTTATGGCGACGATCCGAGAAATCCTGGAGAGAAGAAAACATTTTCGGCAGCTAAAGTTATCGATAATGGTGTTTTAACTGGTTATGTATACATTGTATTGGCCAGTCAGGAATACGTTTCGGCGGCCCAAATGGTGATCGGCAGTTACATTCTCGGTCTAACTATCCGCTCCATGGTTATCATTTTGTTGGTTTCCGCTTTTGTGGGGTTGTTTTTTATCTGGGTCATTACAAAAAAACTAAATGTCATTGTTTCAGGTATCCGCGAGTTTCAATCCGGAAATTTTAATGCCCGGATCCCGGTGGAAAATAAAGATGAACTGGATAATATCGGGCTGGTATTTAATGATATGGCCGGAACAATATCAAAAAACATCGGAGAGCTGAAAGAGATAGACGAATTCAGGAAAGAACTGATAAGCAATGTTTCGCACGATTTACGCACGCCAGTGGCTTCGATTCAGGGTTACGCCGAAACACTTATTCTGAAGAAGGATAAAATTGCTCCTGAAGAACAGCTTAAATACCTTGAGATTATCTATTCCAGTTGCGAGAGGCTGAAAACACTGGTTAGCGAACTTTTCGAACTCTCCAAGTTACAAACCAATCAAGTGAAACTAAATCCTGAACGTTTTTCTATTGCTGAACTGATTTTGGATATTGCCAATAAATACCGTATTATTTCGCAGAATAAAGGGATTAGCATTAACGCATTTATTACTCAAGAAAATACCATGGTAGAAGCCGACATTCTGCTCATCGACAGGGTTTTGCAGAATCTTATTGATAATGCGATTCGGTTTTGTAGAGAAGGCGATTACATCAATATCGAGATTCGTCCGGAAGGCGAAGGAAAAATTGAAATCAGGATTGCCGATTCGGGCGAAGGCATTAAGCCTGATGAATTGCCATACATTTTCGAACGGTATTACAAAGGCAAAAAGTACAGCGAAAGTACAGGATTGGGCTTGGCCATTGTTAAAAAGATCATCGATCTGCATCATTCAGATATTCAGGTTTTCAGTCAGTTTGGCAAAGGAACTACTTTTGCTTTTCAACTTCCTGCAATAAACGTTGCATAAAAAGATGATACAAACGTGAATTTCCTGTGATACTTCTGTGATACTGTTACCCTTACTTCGCCGGTATAAACATTAAAACAGTTCACAATGAAGACAAAATTAATTGCTTTAGTTTTAGTAATCGCAGGATTTACAAGTGCCTGTATGAAAGACAACGTTATGACTCCAATGCCGTTAAATCCAGACTCTGCAGGCGATGTTTCGGTTGACCGGTTTGGCAGTGCATTTGCCCATCTGTTCCTTCGGGATGCAACCAACGGTTTTCCTGCCGCCAATCAACCAGTTGATTTTGATGATATTCCAGCTTTCAATACTCACGGACTTGGGCCAAACGGTGAAAAAATCATTTATTACAATTTTGATGTGTTAAGTACCACACCGGCTCCGATTTATGTATTGTTTCACAGTGGCGAAACCAAGCCGGTTTCAGGCCAGTTGAATATTATTAACGTGGTGCCCGGTGATGCAGGATATAATGATTTTTGGCTTGTCCAGAAAGTGACAGTTCCGGCTGATTATGTAGCAAATACGGTGACCAGCTATGATGAGATTATGCAAAAAGGTTTTTCTGTAACATCTACTACAACAGTTGTTAATTGCCCTGTTGTGCCAAAAGGATCGGTTGCCCGAAAACGTTTTTTAGGCACTGAAAGTGCAGATTTAACCTGTGGCTGGTATAAAGACAAGGTGGTTTATTATTTTAATTTTCTGGAAAAAGAACTGATGACAGTGAACGGAAAAGTACCAACATCAGATATTTATGTGGCTTTCAACATCAATTCGGATATGGCCGGTGGTGGTCCTGCTTCAGGATTTAAAACAGAAGATGGTACTGCAACAGGTCAGACGCACAATGTTCCTGAAACCTTACCTGCAAATGCAGCATACTCACCATTGTGGGATGTCCAGATCTACAATAATACCAGTTTCGGATCGGTATATAATCTTCAGACTGCAGGTTCAGCTCCAATTATGGCTACGGATGCAGTGGTTGTCAATTGCCCGATTGTTTGGGTTCAGCCATAAAAATTCGGACAATATCAGAAAGTCTATATAGTAATCAACTTGTCTGATTTTGATTTGTTTAATTAATACAATGAATAAATAGAGTCATGAAAACATTTTTTTTAATCGTCATAATTGCCTTTTCTGGTCTTCAGGGTTGCACACAAAATGCATCTAAAGGGACCAAAATCGAAAGTAAAACCTCAAACACCAAATACAATCCGCTTACTCCGGAAGAAGCTGCGGTAATCCTGAATAAAGGAACGGAGCGGCCTTTTACCGGGAAGTATACCGATTACTCAGAAAAAGGAACATACGTCTGTAAACAGTGCAATGCGCCTTTGTTCCGGTCGTCTGACAAGTTTAAGTCTGACTGTGGCTGGCCAAGTTTTGATGATGAAATTCGCGGTGCTGTTAAGCGTATTCCTGATGGCATGCGAACCGAAATTGTTTGTGCCAATTGCGGTGCTCATCTGGGTCATGTATTTGCAGGCGAAGGTTTTACTGCTAAAAGTACACGGCATTGTGTCAATTCAATATCGTTGAATTTTATTCCTGCAGGCAAGCTTAAAGCTGCTTCAGATACCGCAATTTTTGCTGGTGGTTGCTTTTGGGGTGTTGAATATTACATGCGTAAAGCGCCAGGAGTAATCTCTACTGAAGTGGGATATATTGGTGGACATGGTTCGAAGCCAACATATGAGCAGGTTTGCAGTCACAAAACCGGATATGCCGAAGCGGTAAGAATCATTTTTGATCCGAAGAAAACGAACTATGAAAATGTGGCCAAACTGTTCTTCGAGATTCACGACCCAACACAGGTAAACCGGCAGGGCCCCGATATTGGCGATCAATACCGTTCTGCTGTTTTTTACCTGAATACGGAACAGAAAAATACGGCTGAAAAGCTGGTAGACATTTTAAGAATAAAAGGATACAATGTTGCCACGTTGATTACACCAGCCACGAAATTCTGGAAAGCTGAAGAATATCATCAGCAATATTACGAGAAAGAGAACGGAACACCCTATTGCCATCGCTACGAGAAGAAATTTTAGATACTCTGACCGTTGCGATTAAAATGAGATTATTTCAGAAATAAACATTTACAATTTTAAAATTTCAAAAAATGAAAAATAAAACTTTAGTTTCAATAGTATTGGTAGTCGGATTGTTAATTGCTACCTCAGTAGACAACACCGTAAGCGCACAGGATGCCAAAGTTAAAACAGAGATGGCAAAGACAAAAAAATACGCTTGTCCTCACCACCCGGATCAAGTAAGTGATAAACCGGGCAAATGCGAAGTTTGCGGAATGGATCTGTTTGAAGTAAAAGATATGGGAAAAGAACACACGTCGAAAAAAATGGATGCCATGCACGAAAAAATGAAAATGAAAGGCGATAGCGACAAAATGAAAATGGATAAAATGAATAAGGATGCCAAAGATATGAAAATGGATATGAAGAAAGATATGAAGGAAATGAAGATGGATTCCTCGAAAATGATGATGAAAAAGAAGATGTAATTTTCTATGTGTATTGATCCGATGGGTTCGATTCATCGGATCAATTATGTCATTTTATATTGCCTTCCACCTTGTATTCTTCCATTTTTTTTGTGCTTCGGTGTCCAGAAAAGTCCAGACTACAACACGGCTGGTTTTATTTCCCTGTCCCATTGGAATGGTTTCAACCGCAAAAGCCTCAACCTGTTCGAGAACTCTGTAAACACTTCTCAGATTCGATTCCTTTGAAATCAGGGTAGAAAAGCAAAAGCAGGACTCAGCAAATTTTTTGCTTTGAAGTATCATATTCCGAACGAATTTTTCTTCACCGCCATCGCACCACAATTCGTTATTCTGTCCTCCAAAATTTAGGATAGGTTCTGCTTTAATGTTCAGTTTTAAATTGTGAATTTTTCGAAGCGTTCCGGCCTGAGCTTCTTCTGCAGAGGCATGAAATGGTGGATTACAGATCGATAGATCGATCGGTTCGTCTTTCCGGATTACACCGTAAAAGAAATCTTTTGGATTTTTTTGCAGTTTACAAATCACATTTTCCTGAAGTTGGGGATTCGCTTCAATGATTTTGTTTGCCGACTCAATGGCTACCGGATCGATATCAACTCCAATAAATGACCAATCGTATTCTTTGTTACCTATAATCGGATAAATGCAGCTGGCGCCAACGCCAATATCCAGACATTTTATTCCGGAACCGGTCGGAATTTTCCCATAGTTGTTCCGGCATAAAAAATCAGCGATGTGATGAATGTAATCGGCTCTTCCAGGTATGGGCGGACACAAATAGCCTTCAGGAACGTTCCAGTTGACAATGCCGTAATGCAGTTGCAGTATCGCTTTGTTTAAGGCTTTTACCGCTTCCGGATCAGCAAAATCGATGGATTCGTCGCCGTAAAGGTTTGGTCGTACAAAGTTTGCCAGCTCCGGATAACAATCAATAAGTTGTTTGAAGTCGTATCGCTCGCGATTTTTATTACGGGGATGCAGTTTGCTTTTTTCTTTTGGGAGTTCTTTCTTTTTCTGAAGCATAGCCAATGTGTCTCTGATTATTCACTGCAAATTTAGGTTTTAAAATGCAGAAACCTACGACTTGCATATTGCAGGTATTTATCTTGTAGTTATTTTGCCTGAGTATTTTCTGTTAAATCGGATCATGTTATTTCAGCACATAATGTGCAGTTACCTGTTGAACTTCGTAAACATTCACTGATTTATAGAATTTTTTGGTAATACAGGGCATCGGTTTGCTCGAAATCCATATTTTCAGTTCGGTATCCAGTTCAAAAGTTTCTTCAGTTTCAATGCTGAACCTCTAAATTTATATCATTTTAGAAGTTCTTCCAATGTTTAATTTAATATAGGATACTTTTTTCTGATCATTATGAGTAATAATTTCTGATCAAAAATAACCCACCACGAATTTGTATGTCCGTGGTGGGTTGTTTACTAGCAGAATATCCTAAGTAGGAAAGGTTAAATGTGTTTATTTATTCATAATTATTGGTGTCAGTTCCAATTTGAGCTTGTCATATTCAGGTTGGGACAATATGCCTAAGTCAAGTAAATCTTTGGATTCTTTCAATTTAGCAATCGCCTCATCACGGGTCATAGGGGAGTTAATACTTCTGATTTCACCTGACAACACCGCTTTTTCATAATCAGTTACTGACATGTATTTATTTATACCAAAAGCCCTTCCATTGGGCTCACCTAATAATACTACTAATTCCAGCGGTTTCTTTTTGCTGCCTTTATGAACAACTTTCATTTCCGCAATTACAACAATTTCACCTTGCATATTAGCTCCTGCATTTTCAGGACCTTCTCCAGCCATTGCATTTAAAACGCTTCCAACTCCTGCTGGTCTACCCATGATAATCGTAGCAAAGCTATTTTGAGTTTTTGATCTGGCTTTTGCAACTCCAAAAGTGTTACCAGCACCAGCTGCTGTGGTAGAAGTTGTACTTCCAGAAGGATTTCCAAGAACAAGAGTATCTCCCAATTCCAGAACTGAACCATCTGCAGAGGTATATTTTAAAATTCTTGTATTGTTTTGAATTTCCTGAAATACATCTGCATTTTGGGTATCTTCAAATGTCAATTCGTTTAATTGATCTTGGGCAAAAGCATTCGTTGCTATTAAAAAAGCAAAGGCAATAATTAGTTTTTTCATGTGCATTTATATTTTGGTTTTTATACTTTCAAATCGTGTTGCTGCTGACTTTGTGCTTCAGTGAAGTGAATAAAGATTGCCCCGAAGTTAAAATATAAAATCCAAAAAGTATTATTGTAAAGTAAATTATTATCTATTTCAGAACAGAAAGCACAGATTGTGATAGTTTCAGTTAGTCGTCCTGCGTGAAAGACACAATAAAACTATTTAGAAGCCAGTTATTAAATTTCAATTCAATGACTTCGCCATTTAATGATTTCCATTTTCGTTTCCTGAATCTATAACGCGTGTCTTATGCCCATTGGCTTTTCAGCAAATATTTACAACCTCAATGCCTAATATTTGTCCAAGTTTTTCGATCTTATCAGCAATGTGACCAACACCAATGGCACAATGGTGGGCTGGTCCTTGTTTCGACCATTCGTTCATGAACCGTTTGGCTCCAAGAGAAAAGCGGTACCGGCTGTTAGTATTTCCGATTTCAAGCACCGGGCCGGCAACCGATTCGCCTTCGGCGACCAAAAGGAATATTCCGTCTTTACCTTCCACTACCGACAACAAAGTAACTGACCCGTGTTTTACACTCATCTGGATCGACAAACCTTTGCCTGGTTTTCCGTGGTAGATTGGAAGTGGCACTAGTTTTACGCGACCTTCTGCGATGGCAAAATGTGCAGGACCATCGTGCCCAAGCATCACCACATCGTCTTTAAAATCCATCAGGTAAAATTCTGAAAAGGAACCTCCGGCTCCAAATTCGGCCATAATTTTCATGGCCTGTGCATTTTTCACCTCGCATTCGCCTGCTACCGGGATGTTCTTACCAGTCAACAGTGTGTTTCCGGCAATTACCGAAGTCACAATATTTTCGTAATCGTTGCCCGATTCGCCTTCGTAATAATAAGCCATCGAACCCAGATTGCGGTTTTTTACCATTTTATCCAATGCCACTGCGGTTTTTGCAGATCTTTCAATTTCATAAATTTCACATTCCGGAGCAACATCAAAGGCAGTGTTGAATTCTTTAATTTTTGCCTGAATTTCGGCATCTGTTGCTTCGTCTCTGTATTTTTTCAGTTCGCACATTTCGAGCAGTTCGATGTGGGTTCCAAATACTGCTGATTGTTTGGTGATGTCGGTGTAAACATCCAACATTCCGCCATAGTAATGGCCTAAAATCCCCAACCGATTATTTCTGACTGCTGCCGCGACCCGGGCGGCTTCGGTCCATGCTTCAATTTCGGTCCATGCTTCTTCATCCTGAAGGTATCCGGTCACAAAGTCGTACTCAATTCCTGAGCGATTAAAAACGCTGGCAATTTCGGGAACAGAACAGGCCTGGCAATGCTCGAGCCATACGCCGGTCATTTTGCCGCGATCGCCTAATTTGTTAAAGGCTTCGTAATCGAGTTCAGCAACAGGCTGAAGATTTAAAATCACTACCGGAACTTTTAGCTTTTGTGCTATCGGCAGCACGGTTGATGACAAGGCATAAGTTGATACATATAGAAATACAATTTCGACATCCTGAGATTTCAGGTAATCGGCAGCTTCGCGCGCTTTTACCGGGTTGTCAACCATTCCGGCATCAGCCACTTCAACTCCAAATCCGGCAATGCGGTTTTTTATCTGTTCCTGATAAGCTTTCAGATTGTTAAGTAACCCGTCAAACTGTGCCCAATACGTGTCGAGTCCAATTCCAAATAGTCCTACTTTAGTCATATATTTATTTTATATTTTGTGAGCCGATATTATTTAAATACGCTTTTTACCGCTTCCAGATAACCAAATTTATTTTTCGTGTCTGGTTCCAAATAACTTCCTTCGGTCCATTCGTTCCAGCAATTGATGTTGAGGATTCGCGGACCATTTGGGTCAGAAAGTAATTTGTCTTTTGTCATTTGCAACGCTTTCCTGAAATTTTCAGGAGTATTGTTGCTGATTGTATTCATAAACGGATAACCAAAATTTCCCCATTCCGATTTCAGATCGCAGCGGGGACTGGGATCCCAGCCCATAGAAATATTCGGAAAGTATGGAATTGGATATTCTTTTTTTGCCTTATCCCAGTGTTTCATGTATTGATCGCGCACCAGGTTGTAATCGGTTTGGCGATCGGGCAAATCCACATGATGAATCCAAACATACGAGGTTGCAGAATTAAACCCCAGCGATTTCATTAATTCAGGTACATTGGCCGGAACATTTTCGACTGGCAAAATCGGTCGCCCCCAGGCAACCATGTTCCAGTGAATACCTTTCAGTCCGGCAATTATGGCTTTTTGGTTCAGACGTTCCATCGCGGCTTTGGTGGCTTCGATGCTGCCAAAACCATCAATGAAATTCTGAATGTCGTAAACTGAGAAGTAAGCTTTACCATCAATTTTCCAATAGTTTGGTTTGTTGAAATACGTTGAAATCAGGATGTCGCCAATTTCTTCGAAGCGTTCAGGAGAAACCTTTCCCGGATAAAGTAATTTCTGTTTTGTTCCGCGCGTATATGGATGAATTTCCACCCAGTCGTGGTTGGCCCACATGAATGCAAATTTGATTTGATTTATATTCTTGGCTTTCAGAAAACCCTCGTCCAGACAGCGGTTCAAAAAAGGGCCATCTTCGTACATGTACCAGTCGAAAATGAAACAATCGATGCCGTAATTCGATGCTGTTTTAATTTTCTGCTCCATCACCTTTGGATCTTTTTCGTCGGTATATCCCCAAAGCGGAACTTTTGGCTGATCGTGTCCCGAAAATCTGGGTTGTGCAGCTTTTACCAATTCCCATTCCGACCATCCGGCTCCTTTATTCTGAATGTTGCGCGGGTCATCGGTATGATAATTCGGAAAATAGTAGGCTGCTACCGTAAACTTTGAGCAATCAGGATTTTTTCCGGAAAGTAACACAGGAAATAGATAGAGTGCAATTAGTATAAGCAGTATGTTTTTCATTTCGATCAGTTATTAGTTTTCTTAGTTATTTGATTAACCACAAAATTTTCAAAGCAAGTCTTCCTTCGCTATTTTATGGAAGGTTGGAGGTTTAGTTTACTGAAAACTCATATACCCCCGAACCAACCCTCAGGACTTTTCGTCCGTTTTCTTCTGCAATTTGCTCAATGTCTTTTACAGATGAAATCTCTTTCCCTCCTTCTTTGAGTATATTTCCGGCGCTATACGGGATGTAAACCAAAGCCGTTGAGTTGGCTGGTATGGTGACGTTCATTTTTACCGATATTCCAGATTTTTCCCAATCCGAACGAATTTCTCCGTAGGGTGATTGATAGCTGGTTTTCACCCAACTGAGGTCGCCCACCATTTCGGGTTTAATTACGATCTCTTTGCAGGCAACCGATGACGGGCTTTGCGAAATGCCGCCCAATCCAGCATAAAACCAGTCCATCAAATGCCCAAGCATCAGATGATTGTTTGAAACATTCTCCAATGCTGCCCATGATTCAGTTAGAGCTGTTGCTCCTTTCTTAAGTTGAAATCCATAGCCGGGAACATCTTCACGGTTATTCATTTCGTAAAGCAATTGTGATCTGTCGCCGTTTGTCAGCGCCTCAACCAAATAATGAAAACCTACATCGCCGGCAGTTAACGGTTTGCCCTGAGCACGAATTGAATCTTCAAGGTTTTGTAAAACTTTGGCTTTGTATTGCTCGTCAACCAGTCCAACACACAGGGGCATCGACATCGCTGTCTGACTTCCGGTTGAAATAACACCTGTTTCAGGATTGAAAAATTTAGAGTTGAATGCTGTTTTTACTTCGTTTGCCCAATCGAAGAACCGATCGGAATCATCGGTTTTTTTCAGAACAGCTGCCATTTCTGTAAGCAATTTTAGGTCGTAATAATAAATGGCAGTTGCTGTTAACGATTTGGGAGTGAGTTGGGCTTCTCCGGGTTGCTTTGGCCCAAGATCGAACCAGTCGCCAAGTCCATGTGATAAAATATGATTATCCGATTTGTTTTTCAGGTATTGCACATAGCGAACCATCATGGGCCACGCTTTTTCCATTACCGAGGCATCTCCATACCATTGATAAATCAACCATGGTAAAATTACAGAAGCGCTTCCCCATTCCGGAGAGTCGCGGAATCCGCCATTAAACGCTACATATTCAGGAGCAATATCAGGTACTAATCCATTGTCGAGTTGTGCTTCAATCATGTCGTTTACCTGTTTGCTGTAAAGTTGATACAGGTCGAAATTGTAATGAACTGCACTGCCCATCAGAAAAGTTTGTTCGAGCCAGCCCAGTTTTTCGCGGTGCGGACAATCAGTCAGTACACTTTGAAGGTTGCTTTTAATTCCCCAGTTAATCAGATCAAAGGTCTGATTAAATAATTCGTTGGAGCACGAAAAAGTACCGACCTGGGGAGTTGAATTCCGGTTGTGTAATAGCTTCATGCCAATCAAACGGGTTACCTCGGTTGTCGATTTTACCGAGTCGGGTAGGGCACCTTCCACTTTTACGTAACGCAAGCCTGTGTATGTAAAGCAGGGTTCCCATGTTTCAACGCCATCGCCCTTCAGGATGTATGAAAAATAATTGGGTGAACCTGTCGCCGATTGATTGGTTTGTCCGTCCTTCGTAATGAGTTCCGAAGGTGTCAGGCGGATTTCCTGTCCTTTTTTGCCCTTAACTTTAATCTCAACTATTCCGGAAGCATTCTGTGCAAAATCATACAGATAAGTTCCATCGCTCAGCTTTTTAATTGTTTTTGCTGAAAAAGTTTCTTTCAGTTCAACCGGATAATCTTGTTCTTCAGTAAGTTTTCCTGAAGGCGTAGTTACAAAAATCGCATTCTGCCATTTCTGATCATCAAATCCGGGTTCATTCCATCCCGCTTGTTCCATGCGAGCATCGTAATCTTCACCACCGTATATACTGGTGAAAGTTATCGGAGACGGAATTGTTTTCCAGTCTTCGCCTGAAACCAGTATTTTTTCAGTTCCATCCAAATACGTAAGGCGTAATTGAGCAATCAGTTTGGGCTCACCATAAGCAATCACCAGTTTGCGGTAACGTTCGCGGTTGATGTTGTAGAATCCATTCCCGACGATAGCACCAATCGCATTTTTACCTTGCTGAAGCATTTCGGTTACATTGTACGAATTGTAAAAAACCGTTTTATCGTAGTTGGTCCATCCTGGTGTTAAAAAAGCATCTCCGACCTTTTGTCCGTTTATCGAAGCCTCGTACTGACCAAGGCCACTGATGTATAAGGTGGCAGTTTTCAGATTTTCAGCAACTTCAAATTCTTTTCTGAATAAGGGAACAATGGGTCTCTGAATGCCAGACTTTCCCATTGCACCTCCACCCTGATGTATTCCGGGAACAACTTTTAATTCAGAAGGGAGATCGCAGTATCCGATCCATTGTGCATTTGCCCAATCTGATTCTGTGAATAATCCGGTGTGTAAAACAGCAGGTTCGCTCCACGCTGATTCCTGATTGTCCTGATTCCAAACTTTAACTTTCCAATAATAGGTTTGTGCAGATTTCAGATCAAATCCATCACCTGAAACCAGGAATGAACGATCGGAGCTTATTTTACCCGAATCCCAAATCAGTTTTCTGTCTGATGTCAAATTTTCCGGAGAATCGGAAACAATGATATGATAGGCTGACTGCAATTGATTCCGTTGATCGGATTTCATTTGCCAGCTGAACAACGACTTCATTTTTCCTCTTTCGGAAAGATTCTCTTTTGTCGTACTTTTTAGTTGATCAACTGAAAGTATTGCGTTTTGTTTCGTTTTGCACGATGAGAACAGAAATATCAGTGTGAAAATCAGGACAGAAAAGCGTTTCATGGTTATTTTGGTTTAGTTAGTTGGATAAAATTCAGATGTATTTGACACCCATACCTATTTTTAGCTATTTGTTGATGGTGCAAGTTATTAATATATTAGCTGATTATTTGTTTTAATAATGACCGTTTATCTTTAAAAATTGACAGTTAATACCTATTATGCAACATACAGCAAATACAGAGATAAAGTACATAACCTCCACGGAGAAGGATGAGGATTTGATTTTGAAAGTGAATACGGTTGGATTCGAATCTGTTTCGGCTTATGCGAAATATCCTACAATGGGTCACCCTCTGGGGTACAGCTTTAATTTTGAGCGGGGCCGGGTTCTTCATGAATTTCAATTGCTATACCTGACCAAAGGGAAAGGTCAGTTTGCATCCAAAAGCACATCGGTTTGTGAGATACAGGAGGGAACGGTAATTTTTCTATTTCCGGGAGAATGGCATACTTACCGGCCAAAAGAATCAACCGGTTGGGAATCTTACTGGGTTGGATTTAGCGGTACTATAGCTAATGATTTGCTGGAGAATAACAGTATTTCGGTTAAAAATCCGGTTATTGATATTGGTTACGACGAAGAAATTGTTAATCTGTGTAAAAAGATTTTAGAAATAAGTTCAGGTGAACGTCCCGGATATCAGCAGTTATTATCCGGAATGGCTATTCATTTGCTAACTTATGTGTTTTACCGCGAAAAGGACAAAAACTGGAAAGATAAAGAAGTATTGAAGAAAATTGAAAAAGCACGTTTGATGATTCGCGAAAAACTTCATACTTCGGTTTCTCCTGAAGAAATCGCATCGTCATTAAACATGAGTTACACCTGGTTTCGCCGCATGTTCAGGCAATATACCGGATTGGCTCCTGCCCAATATATCGCAAAACTGAAGATTCAAAAGGCCAAAGAATTGCTGTCTGTTTCGAATAAAACCATTAAGGAAATTGCCATTGAATTGGGCTTCGAGTCGTTTGATTATTTTTCGACTGCATTTAAACGACAAACCCAAATGACACCTGGCGAATTCAGGAAAATGGGAAGAGGAGAGTCAGGTCAAAAGCCAAATTAAAAGTTTATTGAATTTTAGAATAATGGATATCCATAAATTTACCTAATGTCATTCAATGGTCATTTGGGGGTCATTAAGTTGCCTTGAAATGACAACAGAATGACTATGAATGACAACGATTGACTGCCACAAAAGACCAAAATAGGTAAGTAAACGGACAATCATATTAAAAAATCCTGCATATTTACGAGCACTTTTTCCGAAAGTCTTGATTGAGCCTCAAGCGTAAATCCGGATGACCGATCGGAAATAATCACATTAGGGTATTTCGAGAATTCTTCAGAGTGCTCACCAATTCCCGGGCCATCGAAAATGGCAAACGAAGTTGGATCGGCTGAAATCCAGTTTACAAAAGCACCCTTGTCGAAAGTTAGTCCGATGGAAGTATTTACCAGAATAGAATTCTTCTTTTTAGCCTTGAATTCCGATTGAGCCACAACTATTGAATTTTTTGGCAGATGGGTGCTTATAACGTCGCAAGTTGCAAGCAGTTCATCTAATGACAAAAACTGAAAACCTTCAGCTTCCAGATTGTATTTTCGGCTTCGGTTGTAGTAAAATACATTCATTCCGAAATGCTTGGCGGTCCGTGCCACCATTGTTCCCAGAGTTCCCATGCCAATGATGCCCATCGATTTTCCGCGTAATTCGCGATTTTCGTTTTGCCAGCGATGTTTGCCCAATCCTTTCATCAGGTAAATCAATTCGGCAAAAATAAATTCGAGAGTCCCATCGTCACCATAATCGCGCACACCTTTTACAACGATTCCCCGTTTACGAGCCTGAGCAATGTCCACGTTGGCGGCTTTTTCGTCGTATAAACTGCAGCACATTCCTATGTATTTTAGATTGGGTGCTGCCTGAATAACTTTAGCATTTACTTTGGTGTGCCAACTCACCAGCGCACAATCCGAATCAGCAATTCGTTTTAATATTTCGGTATCCGATTCCGGAAAATCATCATATCTAATGATTGGTTCTTTCGAAAGTAGTGCAATTTGTTCCAGAACAGGTTTTGTCAATCCGCATGAATCGATAATTGTAATTTTTTGGAATGTCATTTTTAGTAGATTTATTTGCCAACTAACTCCGGATCGCGTCCGCGAAGGGCGCTCCATCTTTCGTCGATGGCGATTTGTGAGACTGGCCGTAACCCGATTAATGCGAGTGCTGTCCAAACCGTTTCGCGTTTCAGATCGTATTTTTGTATGGTTGTGCTCTTCGGGTAACATGCCCAAAAAAGGCAATCGTATTTTCCGGCCATGGCAACACTTTTCACAAGCGTTTCCATTTCAGTCTGCGATGATGCAAATACTTGAACAAAACCGTATTTTCCTATGCCAGACGCTTGTGGAAGAATATCAAATTCAACTCCTGACAGTATCTTTAAATATTCTTCCGGCGCATTTACAATCAGTCTTGGTTCTGCTTTTTCAATCTTTAATTTTCTGAAAACAGTTTCCTTTTCCATTGCTGATTTTGTTTTTAGAAATGGGTGGTAAATTACAAAGAATGACTGAATTAATCATTGAAACTATTAGTACGTTTTATAAACCGAATTCATCACATTCAAGGTTTGTCTGATCCAAACCCGATAGCGGGAATCATAGCTCCATGTATTTCCTGCTGAAGCAAAATCGCAAAAATGAATCTGTCTCGGGTTTCGAAATTCACCTTCCAGGTCGGTTCCCAGAACCAAAGGCGCTGTAAAGGCCATCCAAATATGATCTGGTTTGTCAGACGATGGGAGTAATTCAACCCGATTGTCTTTGTTTTGTATAATCGCTGTTTCATCAACGAATCCATCATCAAAACGTGAGTCGCGAGCTAAAAGAACTGGTCCGCGAAGGATTGCCTGATGTCCATTCAGAGTAATTAAACGCCCGGTCATATCGAGCGTTAAAACAACTTTATCACCTTTTTCCCATTCGCGGGTAATTTTGAAATAAGTTCCTGAATGGATTTTGTCAACAGGATTTCCATTCACTGTAATTGAAGCCTCGTGGCTCCATTCAGGTATGCGTAAAGCAA
The DNA here is from genome assembly GCA_041736275.1 of Prolixibacteraceae bacterium. Taxonomy (GTDB): domain Bacteria; phylum Bacteroidota; class Bacteroidia; order Bacteroidales; family Prolixibacteraceae; genus Aquipluma. The sequence continues at coordinate 37,294 of JBGSUC010000011.1, read as the reverse complement.
GCGTGAAGGTCTCCGTTTTTTCAGGCTGAACGGTAATTGCAATTTGGCCCGATTCAGGATATGTGGTTTCCTGAATAATAGAAACTTTATTTTTCGGATTGAGTTGCACCGAAGCCTCTGATTGGGTATAAAGATTCATCAGAATTTCATTTCCGGAAGTCATTAATGCCAGTTTTGGAATTAAGGTAAATGCCCTTGGCCCATTGGCGTTGCAGCAATTGATGTGCATCCCGCACTGCTGTTCTCCTTCGTGACGCATTCCTTCGAGCGGACTGTATTTGGCAATCTGCGATCCATCGTATTTCATAGAAGCCATCAATGCATTATAAACCGATTTCTCGATCTGATCTGCATACATTGGATTTCCGGTGAGCCGAAGTAAATTATTGCAAAGTTTTATCCACGTAAAAGTTACGCAGGTTTCCATGGTGTGGTAGGTTGGCTCGGTTTGCCTTTGACCACCATGATAAAAACATTCGAAAGCTGTTCCGGAACCGGCTACATTAATTTCGGTATCTATGATATTTTGAACCGCCTTTTCTGCTGATTTCAGATAATCTGTTTTACCCGTAATCCGGTAAAGTTCGAGCAAACCTTCGTAACACGACATCATTTCATAGGCTTTCTGTCCGTTTTCCCATGACCACCACGAATCAGGTTTTGGGAAACGGTCGGCCACAGCCACATCATCCAGAGCTTTGCTGATTAACTTTGGGCCATCTGCAGTTTTCCATTGATTAACAATGTATTTAGCAAAATCGAGGTAACGTTTTTCTCCAGAATGTTTGTATAATAAAACCATTGGCTCCAGAATGGAACTGCTTGGCATTCCCCGATAATTTCCGGTTTTCACAATATCCGCTTTGCCCGGACCTACCTGGGTTAACAAATTGTCAGCCAGTTTGCGCGAAGCTTCAAGTGCTTTTTTATCGTTTGAAATATCGTAATATGCCAGTAATCCGAGAAGTGTATATTTTCTGCCCCAAATGTCCCAGTGCTGCAACTGTGCTTCAGGTGAATAGTTGCCGATGTAACCATCCGCAGTTTGGGTGGCCAGTAAGCCGGAAACTGCGTTTTGAATGATCTTCAGAATTTCCGGATCGTGGTTGTATTCGTAGGCAGCGATGGTCGATAAAATCCATTTTCCCCAAAATTCAGATTGCCAGAGACGGGTTTCGTCGCGTGTTTTAAATGGTTCGATCAGTTGCTGAACGTTTTCCTTTTTAATGCGCTGATTGATGCATAAATCAATTTTTTCGCCAAGATAGCCCGAGATCTGAATGTTGGATGAAATCCATGGAGAGATTGAATCTGTTTTCGCCGTTTTAACAGGAATTAATGCGGGTTGAGAAATTGCAAAAAAGGGGATAAGGAAAAATGAAAGAATCAGGAATTGTTTCATAGGTTTAGGTTTTGTTTGTATGTAAAATGTACTCATAGGGCGACTTTAAGTCACCCTATGAGTAGCAACTTAAATTCTATATAATAGGTAATGACCACGGAGCTCTGTATTCTGCTTTGGTCATGGCGTTTGCCTCCGGATCATTGATGAATTCCTGCTTTTCACCATCCCAGTTTACTTTTCGGCCTAACCGGTAGGCAATATTTCCCATTTGAGCGAAGCGGGCAATGTGCGCGGCAATTTCAATATCACAATTCGGTTTATTGCCGGTTTTCATACAGTCAATAAAATTAGCTACATGCAAATCCAATCCTTTACCGGTCCCTTTCTGAATCGGAATATCTTCAAATCCCGGTTTGGCGCTGGTGCTTTTATTTTCAGCCATTACTTCCCAGCCGCCACGGTCAACGATCAGGGTTCCGTATTCACCCACAAAAGCAACTCCGTGAGGTCTGCGTTTATATTGCGATCCATATATTCCGATGGTATGATCCCACAAAACGCCAAAATCGCCAAAGTCGTATACAGCCATCAGCGTGTCCGGAGTTTCCATGGCATCAGTTGGAAATGCATACTTTCCACCTGAAGAGCTGATCGAATTGGGTATATACTGGTTCATTCCGAACAAAGCATAATCCAGCAGATGAACACCCCAGTCGGTCATTACTCCACCGGCATAATCCCAGTACCAGCGCCATGTTGCATGAAACCTGTTGGCATTAAACTCGCGCTCAGGTCGTGGTCCCAACCACATGTTGTAATCAACTCCAGCCGGAGCTGAAGCATCGGCTACAACCGGTATCGACTTTTTCCAACCCACATACGACCAGGCACGAACCGAACGTACGCGACCAAGATTTCCGGATTGAATGTATTTTACTGCATCAAGCCAGTGCGGATCGCTTCGTTGCCATTGACCCACCTGAACCACTTTATTATATCTTTTGGTAGCTTTTACCATCAGGTTGCATTCTTCAATCGTATAGCCAACCGGTTTTTCGCAATACACATCTTTTCCGGCTTCCATCGCATATATCATTGGAATGCAATGCCAGTGATCGGGTGTTCCAACAATGACCGAATCAATGTCTTTTTGTTCAAGCATCTTTCTGAAATCAGTGTAAAGTGCAGGTTTTTTACCTGTTAGCTTTTCAACTTCAGCAGCGCGTTTGTTCATTATGTTTTGATCAACATCGCATATGCCGGCACAAACTACGTTGGGTAGTTTCAGGAATGCCTTTAAATCTTCCCATCCCTGGTTGTTGCATCCGATTAGCCCAACAGTCACCCGTTCGTTGGCGCCAACACAACCAGCGTTCATCAAAGTCGGAAAAACACTTAATGCAGCAGCAACTGTTGCTGTTTGTTTAATAAAAGTTCTGCGATCATTTGTCATTATATCAGTTTTTAGTTGGTTTATTTCTAAATTTAAAGTCTTGAATTTGGCCCTAAAGGTATCAAACCAAGGCAAAAGTAAAAAGGCAAAAGTTGGTATTTGTCAATTAAATATTGAAATAAATCATTCTATGCATTCGATTGCGCAATTTTATGCAACCGGATAGAAATGAATTTTGCTTTTCAACCCTTTTCAAGACCAATAAGACAATTATGAACCAATAAACCGAATATGAGACCGTACATTTTAGCCGAAAACAACTGGAAAACAGTTAAAGAAGAAAAGTATCAACTTGTTGTTCTACCTTGGGGAGCAACTGAAGCACATAATTACCATCTTCCATATGCAACCGATAACATGGAAGCTGAAGCTATTGCGTCAGAATCGGCGCGTATTGCCTGGGAAAGAGGCAGCAAGGTTATCGTTTTACCAGTGATTCCGTTTGGCGTGAACACCGGGCAATTTGATGTAACACTCGACATGAATCTGAACCCTTCCACTCAGTTTGCCATTCTGAATGACGTGATTGAAACCCTCAACAGGCAGGAAATTTACAAACTGGTGATCTTGAACAGCCACGGAGGAAACGACTTCAGACAAATGCTGCGCGAACTGGGACTAAAATACCCAAAAATGTTTTTGTCAGAAGTCAACTGGTACAAAATGAAAAGTGCCAAACCCATTTTTGAAGATCAGGGCGAACATGCCGGAGAAACTGAAACCAGTCTGATGATGTACCTGAAACCCAAATTAGTTTTGCCGCTTTCTGAGGCTGGAGACGGTGCTGCCAGAAAATACAAGTTTAGCGCTATGAACGAAGGTTGGGGCTGGGCAGAACGACGTTGGACCAGCGTAACCAAAGATACCGGTATTGGGAATCCAGCTAAAGCCACAACGGATAAAGGAGAGCGTTTTTTCAGGCACTTGACCGAAAAAATTGGTGATTTATTGTTTGAAGTAGCTACAACTGATCGGGAAGATTTTTACGAATAATCAAAGCTATTCATGGGGTGACTCAATGTCGCCCCATGAATAAGTATGAAGTCTTTCAGGTTTCACTTGCCTTCCGTTATTTGATAAATGCAGATGCAAAAAACATATGTGGAGGTCGAAGGAAACAACTTCACGATTGAAGAAATTGAAATCGTAAATCAAATTCCATGATAGTTAATGGGAATTGTATAGTAATCGTTGTTAGTTATTTTCAAACGGTACTCCCAGAGCCTATGGCCCTCTATTGGAACAGTTTCTGACTCAATTCTGAAAATTTGCTTAATAACATCTTGCATTTTTATTATTTGTGTTTTATCTTTGACCAATCGTTCAGTCAAAAAAATATTAATACAATATGTCGCCACGTACATCCTCTCAATATGAAGCCATTCGGCAGGAAAAACGAAAGGTTATTTTAGATTCGGCCCTCGAACTCTTTGCGGAAAATGGTTTTCATGCTACTTCAATCAGTGCGATAGCAAAAAAAGCAGCCATCTCAAAAGGTTTAGCTTACAATTATTTCGTAAGCAAAAATGATATTCTGGAAGAAATTATCGATCAGGGATTTCATCAGGTTCATGATTTGCTCGACACCAACAGAGATGGGGTTCTGACTGATGAAGAATTTGTTTCATTTCTGGAAAAATCTTTAACCATGGTACAAAATAACCGGCGTTATTGGAAACTTTATTTTGCATTAATGCTTCAGCCGGTTGTGTCCGAAAATCTTTCAGAAAAATATGCAGCTGCCGGTGAACCCATGTTCAGGATGATGTACGATTTTATTGTAAGCAAAGGGAGTGTTGATCCTGAAGGAGATTTAATGATTATCAGCGCCATGCTCGAAGGTACATTCCTTTATGCTATTGCTGCTCCGGATATTTTCCCTATCGATCAGATGAAAGTAAAAATAATTGATGGAATATTCCGGATTATTAATTCCGGAAAAAATGAAATATTATGAAGACAAAATTAACAGCCTTTCTATTGGCAATTCTGTCATTTACTGCCTTTTCGCAGAGTATTGACATTAAGGAAATTATTCGTCAATCGGACGAAAAGTTTCGTGGTTCTTCGAGCACCGGAAGTTTTTCTATGACTATTCAACGTCCTACCTGGTCGCGCACAATTTCGATGAAAAGCTGGTCACTCGGAACCGATTATTCGCTGATTTATGTAACAGCGCCTGCTAAGGAAAAAGGACAGGTATTTCTGAAGCGTAAAAATGAAATGTGGAACTGGGTGCCAACCATCGAACGGATGATTAAGATTCCACCTTCGATGATGATGCAATCGTGGATGGGTTCCGATTTTACGAACGACGATCTGGTTCGCGAATCGTCGATTGTGAAAGATTACACACACAAATTACTCGGTGAAGAAACCATTGATAATTATCTCTGTTACAAAGTTGAACTTATTCCGCTGGAAGATGCACCGGTCGTCTGGGGTAAAGTGCTGATGTGGGTGAGTAAAAAAGATTTTTTATGGCTGAAGGCCGAGTTTTACGACGAAGATGGTGTTTTAGTCAGTACCGAAATTCTGAGTGATGTTAAAAAAATGGATGACCGTGTTATTCCTTGCCGAATGGAAATGATTCCGGCCGACAAGGAAGGGCAGAAAACCATCATGATTTTTGAAAACACCAAATTTGATGTTCCGCTGAAAGAAGACTTTTTTTCCATTCAGAATATGAAAAAATTAAAATAGAAGATATCTTAAGATGCTGAAACAAGTTCAGCATGACATTATCAATCGGGTCATCTCTAGGAAGAACGTCACCTTGAATTTACTTCAATACCAGATGAAAAACGAAAAAAATCCGATGTTGAGAAACAATTTGGAACTTGAAACCTGAAACTTTTATGCGTACAAATATCAAACTTGCATGGCGGAACATCTGGCGAAACAAGCGCCGGACGCTGATTACAGTGGCTTCCATTTTCTTCGGGGTACTGCTCAGTTCATTTATGACTTCGATGCAGGAGGGAACTTACTCGAAAATGATTGATAATGTGGTTGGGTTCTACTCCGGATACATCCAGATTCATCATCCTGAATACTGGGAAAACAAAACCATCGATTATACATTTGCTTCCAACGACACGCTGGAGCAGGCTCTGGTAAATAATCCATCCATCACATCCTTTGTTCCCAGGCTCGAGTCATTTACGCTGATGTCGTTTAAAACCAACACCAAAGGTGCCGCGCTGATTGGAATCGATCCGGAAAAAGAAAACAAAATGACGAATCTATCTCACTGGATTGAAAAAGGAACCTACCTGAAACCGGGCGATAAAGGGATAATTCTGGCAACCAATCTGGCGAAAAACCTTGGAGTTGACATCGGTGATACCCTGGTGCTAATTAGTCAGGGCTATCATGGAATTAGTGCAGCAGCTCTGTTTCCGGTTCGTGGAATCCTGAAGTTTCCAGCGCCGGCAATGAACAGTTTAGGTGGCTACATTGATATTCATGCGGCTCAGGACTTTTTTTCAGTAACGGGAAAATATACATGTTTAGTCCTGATGGTTGATGACTACGGCAAGGTGAACCAGATTAAACACAAACTAAAAGCCGAGATGGGCAAAAAATACGAAATCATGACCTGGGATGAGATGGATCCGGTAACTAAAAACATGATCGATGCCGACCGTTCCGGTGCATACATTACCAAAGGAATTCTTTATGTTCTGGTTGGATTTGGAATTTTTGGGACAGTCATCATGATGATGGCTGAACGCCGAAAAGAAATGGGAATTATGATTGCCATCGGAATGCAAAAAAGCCGTCTCAGTAAAATACTCTTTTATGAAACTACTCTTTTGGGTTTAGTAGGTGTTTTGGCCGGATTTGCTATCAGTCTGCCGCTAATCGTTTATCTGGGTTATCATCCTGTTCCTCTGACTGGAGAAGCGGCCAAAGCCTACGAACAATTTGGTTTTGAACCAGCTATATACTTTTCGGTACAATGGTTTGTGTTTGCCCGTCAGGTGCTTATTGTTTTTATCATTACCATGACGGTTTATATTTATCCATTGGTGAAAACCTATAAGCTTAAACTGATTAATGCACTCCATTCATAACCTTAAAATAATTGAATCATGATTTTAGCAGTAGCATGGAGAAATATATGGAGAAGTAAAACCCGCAGTTTGGTTATCATTATCGCAATTTGTCTGGGGCTTGCATCAGGCATTTTCTATATGGCTTTTTACAAAGGAATGGTCGATCAGCGAATCAATACGGCGATTAAAACCGAGGCCTCACACATTCAGATTCATCACAAGGAATACCTGAATAATCCGGATAAAAAATTCGTAATTGAACATGTTGACTCCATTACAAAAATAATTAGAGACATTAGTGGCGTAAAGGCTACCAGTAGCCGGATCATTTTAAATACAATGATTCAGTCGCCAACAACAGGTTCCGGAGTTAAAGTAACAGGTATTAATCCTGAAGATGAAAAGCAGGTAACAAATCTTTATTCCAAACTCATTGAGGGGTCGTATTTTGAAGAAGGAAAGCGAAATCCGATTATAATAGGGAAAAAACTGGCAGAAAAGCTGAAGGTCAAACTCAAATCAAAAGTGGTGATTACCCTTCAGGATATGGATGGAAATATGACCGGTGCATCGTTCCGGGTTGAGGGGATCTTCGAAACCTCAAACACCGTTTTTGATGAAATGAGTGTATTCGTCCGAAATTCAGACATCAGTCGCATTATGGTGATGAACGAAAATGCCTGTCATGAAATAGCGGTTTTGCTCGATCATAATGAACAGCTTGAAACTATTGATCTGGAGTTGAAAAATGATTTTGCCGGACTGGATATAAAAACGTGGAGAGAAATTATGCCTGAAGTGAGTATGGTTGAAAGCAGTTTTGGAATCACGATGTTCATTTTTATTGGGATTATTCTTCTCGCGCTGCTTTTCGGAATCATCAATACTATGCTGATGGCCGTTCTGGAACGAACCAAAGAACTGGGTATGCTGATGGCAATCGGGATGAATAAAATGCGTGTTTTTAATATGATTCTTCTGGAAACGGTAATGCTATCACTCTTTGGAGGAATTTGTGGAATATTGCTCGGATGGGCGCTAAATCTGTATTTCGGAGTTGTGGGAATCGATCTGGGAACCTGGTCAACCGCTTATAAATCGATGGGATTCGATACGCTGGTTTACACCAAACTTACCATGTCGGTTACCATTGACATTGCAGTAATGGTAATTATAACCGGAATTTTAGCTGCAATTTATCCAGCATTGAAAGCATTGAAGTTGAAACCTGCAGATGCGATACGAATTGATATGTAAGCTGGGTTACGAGTTTCACAACCCGTAACCCGAATCCCGAAACAAATATCTAGTTTTGAATTATTTAAAGCACATCATATGAAAGTCATTGAAGTAAAAGACCTAAAAAAAATATACAACAGTTCTGAGGTAAAAGTCAACGCCTTGAATGGCATTGATCTGAGCATCGAAGAGGGTGAATTTACGGCCATAGTTGGTCCATCGGGTTCAGGAAAAACTACCTTTCTGAATATGCTTGGTGGACTGGATTCGCCCACCGAAGGTGAAATTTCTATCGGTGGAACTGATATTCAGCATCTTTCATCATCAGAACTAATCGATTTCAGGCTCCGGAATATTGGATTTGTTTTTCAGGCCTACAACCTGATTCCGGTTTTGACAGCCATCGAAAATGTTGAATTCATTATGCAGATGCAGGGAGTTTCAAAACCTGAACGAATACAACGTGCAACAGAATTACTAAAAAAGGTAGGTCTTGGTGAACGGGTAAACAGCCGGCCATCGAAACTTTCCGGCGGACAACAGCAACGAGTGGCTGTAGCCCGTGCTTTGGCCTCGAAACCAAAATTTGTTCTGGCAGACGAACCAACAGCTAACCTTGATAGTAAATCAACGGAAAATCTTTTGGACATCATGGAAGACTTGAACCGAAAAGAGAATATCACTTTTGTGTTTAGCACCCACGATCAGAGGGTGGTAAATAAAGCGAGAAGGGTAATAACTTTGGAGGACGGGAAGATTATCAGCGATGAAAGGAAATAGTGGGCAAGGGGCAGATAGCGAAGGAAAATAAATATAGAATAAAAATTCTTGTCACTAAACAGCATAGTACGGTCAGGATATGTCCTGACCTTGATAAATCAAGCAAATTTCAATGAAAAATAAATTCATTTACATTCTTACATTACTTCTCTTTTCTGTTTTTCTTTCAAATGCACAAACTAAACAGAACTGGCCTGATGAGCTAAATACAGCTGAATATGCTGGTTATTTAAGTGATCTGGAAAAGCAGGTTATTCACGAACTCAACAAAGTGAGGAGTAACCCGGAACGATTTTCAGAAGAGTATATTGAAATACTTATGTCTGCCTATAATGAGAAAACATATACTTATCCCGGACAGGATCCTGTAAAATCACAAGAGGGCATCAAACCGCTGATCGAGTGTATTCAGGTTCTGAGGAATACTGCTCCTTTACCAATCCTTAGTCCGGCAAATGGTCTGGCAAAAGGCGCGAAGTATCTGGTTAAGGATCAGCAATATGGCGGAACAGGGCACATTGCAAGAGACGGTTATACACCCCAAAAACGAATCGAAAAATATGGTGAATGGAATATTTGCTCGGCTGAAGACATAACCTATGGCAGTTTCGAAGCTCGGCAAATTGTGATTGCTTTACTGATTGACGATGGAGTTCCTGACAGGGGACATCGTAAAAATATTTTGAATCCCTGTACCCGCTTTGTCGGTGTTTCCTATGGCGGTCATCCGAGTTATCAATCGATGTGTGTAATTGATTATGCCGGTGAATATAAAACGAAATAACATTCATTTGCAATTTAAACTATTCATCAGCAAGCACAAAACAATGCATACAATAATCACCTAAGTTATCAGTCGATATGTGTGATTGATTTTGCCGGATAATACAGAATGAAATAAGTGAATCAAAAATAGAACGGACATGTCCTGACCTTGATAAATCAAACAAATTTTAATGAAAAATAAATTCATTCACATTCTTACTTTACTTCTCTTCTCTGGGTTATTTTCAAATGCACAAACTAAAGAGAACTGGCCAGATGAGCTAAACTCGGCTAAATCTACTGGCTATTTAAGTGATCTGGAAAAGCAGGTAATTTTGGAGCTTAATAAAGTCAGGAATGACCCGAAGCGTTTTGCCGAGGAATATATGGAAGAACTGACAGCAGCATTTGAAGGAAAGACATATACCTATCCGGGTCATACACCTGTCAATTCGGTGGAGGGAGTATACCCGTTAAATGAATGTATCCAAATACTGAAGCGCACCGATCAATTGGCGATACTCCAGCCAGCACAAGGGTTGGCAAGTGCTGCTATGTATCTGGCTGAAGATCAGCAAAAACATGGTGGCATTGGACATGTTTCCAGAAATGGCTCAACTCCGAAGAATCGTATTGAGAGATATGGAACCTGGAATATTTGTTCGGCTGAAGACATAACCTATGGCAGTTTCGAGGCGCGGCAAATTGTGATTGCTTTACTGATTGACGATGGAGTTCCTGACAGGGGTCATCGAAAAAACGTTCTCAATCCTTGTACCCATTTTGTCGGTGTTTCCTTTGGGGGGCATCCAGCTTATCAATCGATGTGCGTAATTGATTATGCAGGAGAGTATAAAACAAAATAATGGAGACCGGAAATCCGAAACATTATAAACGATGAAAAAGCAAGCATATCTAAAACTACTTTTGGTTCCGCTTCTGTTTTTGCCATTCAAAGCGTTTGTTCAGGATAGTAAAATCAGCCTGAATGGATATGTGAAAGAATTGTACATGTTTTATTCTCCCGAGAATCCGATTCCGGGAACTGATCTGAATTATTTGACTACAAATATTATTCACAACCGCTTAAATTTCAAATGGTACACCAGCAAAAAGCTGACAACTGTAATTGAAATGCGTAATCGGCTAATGTTTGGGAATCTGGTGAAAGACTTTCCGGGATATCAGGCAAGTGTGAACGTTGACAATGGCCTGGTGAATATGTCATGGATCACAGCACAAAGCAACAGTTGGTTTGTGCATTCAATGATAGACAGGGCTTATGTCGACTATTCCTCGGGAAAATGGCAGATTCGTGCCGGACGGCAGCGTGTTAACTGGGGAGTTAACCTTGTTTGGAATCCGAATGATATTTTCAATACTTTTTCATATTTCGATTTCGACTACGAAGAACGTCCGGGAACTGATGCGGTTCGTGTTCAATATTACGCCGGTACCACTTCATCAGCTGAATTGGTATACAAACCCGGACATGACAACATTAAGACCGCTTTTGCCGGAATGTATAAATTCACCCGATGGGATTACGATTTTCAGTTTTTGGGCGGACAGGCCGGTAACGATTGGGTAATAGGCGGAGGCTGGTCTGGTGATATTTATGGAGCAGGCTTTCGCGGAGAAATTACACATTTTGAACCACGGATTAATAGTTCTGTTCGGGCAACGGTCGCATCTGTTTCTGCTGATTATACTTTTAAAAACAGTTTGTACATTCATACCAGCGTTTTGTATTCAAGTAATGGAAAGACAGGTAAAGCCGGCGGAATGGATGTTCTTTTTAATCCCGATATGTCTGCCAAACAATTGTCGTATGCACGTTATTCTCTTTTTGGACAAATATCTAAACCAATCACACCACTTTTTACCGGTAGTTTCTCCGGAATTGTAAATCCATCCGATGGCTCATATTATTTCGGACCGGCACTTAGCTATTCATTGCTCGACAATCTCGAATTAATGCTTACCGGCCAGTTGTTTTTTGGCGATGCCGGAACAGAATTTGGGGATATTGGCCAAATCGCATTCGGACGATTAAAATGGAGTTTTTAAGCATTCTTTTGAATATACCCCTTGAATTATTGCGACGATCAGCTTTGAACCATGTTGGCTTGTATGCGTTTATCTGATTCAGTATCATGAAAAAATACAATCATGAAGAATGTGCTTAACCTGGAGAAGCAAAGATTTCTACTTCCACTTTTAGGTTTTGTGTTTCTGTTTCTCGTTTACCACATTCCTGAATTGTTACAGGATAATTTTCAAAAACACTCCATTTTGATCTTAGAGTTGGGTATGTTGCTTTTTACAATACTTGCATTTTTTGTTGGAAAACAAAAATTTAGAAATGGATTCAAAACCTTTGGATTAGTTGATTTCAGGAAGTATTGGAGCAATTTGACGAAAGGTTTATTCCTTGGAATTTTTATTGCAACACTTGCAAATCTGATCCCTTTTTGGCTGAAATGGAACGAAATTGCCATTCAATTTAAATGGCATCAGATTATTTTACAAACCTTATTATTTGCTGTTGGAACTTTATTCCCTTCATTGGCAGAAGATATCCTTACCCGGGCATACTTGAAAGCATTTTGGCCTGAAAAATGGAATGTAAAATGGCTTGTTTTTTTCTCAGCCTCAGTTTATGTCTTTAATCACATATTCAGGCTAAACAAACCCGATGTGCTGGTTTATTTATTTGTTTTGGGTTTATTGCTCATGTGGTCTTTAACCGCAACCGGAACTCTTTGGTTGACTTTGGGAATTCACTGGGGAGTTAATATTGCTTTTCAGTTTTTCACAAATATTGTTGACATGAAATCGTTAAAAGAAACTGGATTTGAAAATTATGTGATGGCGGCTTGTTGTGGTTTTTGTTTTATGTTAGTATATCTATTGCATAAAGGGAGGTCCTTTATAGAAACTCAAGTTAGTCCAGGTAGGATTTAATAGATTAATATTGATTGTTTTAGCTTGCTTGAATGGATCTTTTAATATAGTTTTATTCAGTATGATTGAAGTTTATGTAAAAAAATCCACCTGAGTGAGTATAAAAGTGTAAGATTTACTCTTTATATAAAAACGAAGAGTAATGGGAGAGTGGAATCAAACAGTTTATGAGGAATTAATTGACAATTCTCGTTTTATAAGCTGGGTAAACGGTGAAGAAGTAAATAATGCTGAATTTTGGCAGAAATGGGAATTAACTCATCCGTTGTATATAAACGAATTCCGTGAAGCGAAAAGCATGGTGCAAAAGCTTCAGTTTCGTTCTCCTGAGATTGCAAATGCCGAGATTCAATATTTGTGGAATAAAACTTCGGAGAAAATTTTTCACGAAAAGTCTTTGCCCCGATTCCGTTATTTCATCTCTCTGGCAACAAAAGTTGCTGCTGTATTATTGCTTCCTGTGATGTTGATTTCTATCTGGCTAATTTATAATCAACTCAATCTAAATCAGAAGTATTCAAACCTGATTGAAAACAAAAATGAACAACGAATTACAGTCGTTGCACCAATCGGAGCGCGAATTACAGTTGATCTTCCGGATGGTTCTAAAGCCTGGTTAAATTCGGGATCCGAGATTACTTATCCCGTGGTTTTTAATACCAGCGAAAAACGTATTCGTTTAACCGGGGAAGCATATTTTAAAGTTCAGAAAAGTGAAATACCATTTTTTGTTTCCAATCTTGGACCAGCAATAAAAGTGTATGGAACTGAATTTAATGTTAACTCGTATACTGACGAAGATTTTGTGACTGTTGCATTGGCCGAGGGAAAAATTTCGCTGGATGTAAATGGTCGGGAAGAATTTCTGGCACCGGGTCAGGTGTCCCTGTTCGATAAGAAGGGAAGCACAATCGCAATAGAAAATACAGATGTGGATACCTACAGCAGTTGGCGTGAGGGAAAATATATTTTCAGAGACACCTCTCTTTCTGCTATTCTGCGTATTCTGCAGCGTCAACACAACGTAAATATTAAGCTGCTTGACCCTAAACTGGGTAATTATCGCTACAATGCAACAATTAACAACGAAAGTCTGGAACAAATTCTCCAGCTATTATCATTGTCAGCACCAATAAAGTACACCTACACACCCCGGGTTATGAATGCTGAAGGCACATGGGAATCGGAGAATATTGAAATATCAGCTGATAATACGAGAATTATAAAACCTAAAATATAAGTCGCCTATGAATAAAAAAAATGCAGGTAATGCTCGAACATTACCCGCATCTGCAATTTAAATTTTAATTAATCGTACAAATTAATCATTACAAAACTATGAAAAAAATTGCACCTAAAGGTTTGGCATTGAGTCCAAACCTAAAAAAACTTTTACTGACTATGAAAATTGCTACCTTTCTGGTACTGTTAACTGTTCTTCAAGCCCTTGCAGGAACAGTACTCTCTCAAACTTCTGGCTTAACATTAAACGTTAAGCAAACCAAAGTGGAGGATGTATTGCTTCAAATCGAGAATCAAAGCAATTATGTTTTTCTCTACAACAAAGATCTGATCGATGTTGAGCAAATGACCAGTATCAGTGTGAAAAGTGAATCAGTTAATAAAGTGCTTGACCTGTTGTTCGAAGGTTCCAACATCAATTATAAAATGATGGGACGTCAAATTGTACTTTCACCATCCTTTACTCAGCAACAGAAAAAAGTAACAGGAAAAGTAACTGATGCGGATGGAGAACCACTCCCGGGTGTTTCAATAATAATAAAAGGTACATCAACTGGAGTGATAACCAGTATCGAAGGCACCTATGAATTGACAAAAGTTGAAGAAAATTCAACTCTTGTTTATTCATTTGTTGGAATGAGAACTCAGGAGGTTTCTGCTCAGGGGAAGAAGGTTATCGATATAGTGCTTGAAGAAGATAAACTGGCCTTAGACGAAGTAATCGTAATCGGTTACGGTACCACCAAGCGTCAGGATTTCACCGGATCTGTCAGTTCTGTAAATATGGAAAATTCAGCTTTGGCACTGATGCCGAACATGAACGCACTGGAATCATTAAAGGGAAATGTTGCCGGTTTGAATATTGGAGCAACTAATTCTGCCGGAGGCGAACCAAGCATGGTTATTCGTGGACAGAACTCGATCAATGGAGATAATACCCCTTTAATTATTCTGGATGGGGTAATTTACATGGGTAGTCTGAATGATATCAATCCAAACGATATTGCTACAGTTGATGTATTGAAAGATGCTGTATCTGCATCGGTTTACGGATCACGTTCAGCAAACGGTGTAATCGCAATTACTACCAAACGTGGTAGTTCCATGAAACCATTAATCACATTTAATACTTCAGCCGGAGTTCAAAGCTGGCAAAATGAGCCGGTAATGATGAAAGGTGCTGAATGGATCAAAGTTGTAAATGCCAGGAATCAATATGCCGAAGGTTCTACCGACTGGATGAAAGCGGGCGAATTAGCTAATCTGGCTGCCGGAAAAGAAACCTACTGGCTCGACCAGGTGACCAGAACCGGAGTCGTTCAGGATTATCAGGTTGCTGTTTCCGGAGCAGCAAAAGGACTGAATTATTACATGTCAACTTCCTATAACGACAATAAAGGAATTATTGTTGGCGATGATTTTAATCGTATTTCGATACTAGGGAAAATAAATGCGACAATTACTGACTGGTTAAAAATCGGTGTTGACGGCAGCTTTTCAAAACGCGATTATTCAGGATTTGCAGCCAATATCGGTCAAGCACAAACCATGTCACCCTATGGAGTTCAGTATCGCGATGACCAGGGAAATCTGGAGAAATATCCTTACACTCAATCTGCAATCAATCCATTGTGGGGAGTGCAAGATGGTACCGCTGACAATACAGATATTCGGCACAATTATCGGCTGAATACCTACGCTTCAATTGATATTCCATGGATTAAAGGATTAAATTATCGGGTGAATTTCCAGATCAACTCAGATCAGAATCAATCCGGCAGTTTCTATAACGAAAATAATTTTATTGCTGAAGGCGATAATATTGAACGTTATTCGCCAGCTACAGTTCAGGGATTTTTGTCGAAAGCAAACGGATTTTTGAATACAAACAGCACATACAGTTATGTATGGGATAATATTTTAAGTTATAAGAATACATTCGGGAAGCATAGTGTGGAAGGAACTTTGGTAGCAACCCGTGATGATTCAAAATACAATATTGTCTACGTAACAGGGTCTGATTTTGCAGCAAATGGTAATACTGCATTAGGAATGTGGGGACTTCATAAAGCTACAGTTCAGAAAGTTGACCTCTATGTGAATGATAACAGAAACAACAACACAATCGGTGGAGTTGAATTTGCAAATATTGGTTATTTGGGTCGTGCAAGTTATTCGTACGATAACAAATATTATTTTACAGGATCGTTTCGTCGTGACGGAGCTTCGCGCTTTGGAGCAAATAAAAAATGGGGAAATTTCGGTGCTTTTGGTTTTGCATGGAAAATTTCGAATGAATCTTTCCTGAAAGATTATCAACCATTAAGCAGTTTAAAACTAAAACTGTCGTGGGGACAAAACGGAAATCAGGGTGCTGGTCCATATTCAACCTTGTCGCAAATTGCCAACGGATCGAGTGGTGGTTACCGTTACGAATTCTCCAATGCACAGGGACTAGTCAATTACGGTTTGGTACAAACTACCATTGGGAATAATGATTTAGGTTGGGAAAGTACTTCTTCATGGAATGCAGGTTTCGAGTCATCCTGGTTGAAAAACCGTTTGTCAGTTAGCCTTGATGCCTATTTTTCAAAAACTACCGATCAGATTATTGTTCGCGGAATTCCTGTAATGACCGGATTTAAAACCATTTTAACTTCGCTTGGACAAGTGAACAACAATGGGGTCGAACTTTCGATTCGCTCTGTAAATATTCAGACCAAAGATCTTTACTGGAATACTGAATTAACCTACTGGAGAAACCGGAATAAACTGATGCATCTGGATGGAAGAGATGCTAATGGTGATGGTAAAGAAGATGATGATATTCTGAATAACTGGTTTATTGGGAAACCTCTGGGTGCTATTTACGGTTACCAGCAGGATGGAATCGTTCAGACCAGCAATACTGAATATATGGCTCTGACAGGAGCTGCTGCAGGTGCACCAAAATATAAGGATTTGGATGGTGTTGCCGGTATCACTGCTGACGATCGTACAATTCTGGGTTACGATTCTCCAAGTTTCAGTCTGAATATGAGCAATAGTGTTGGGTATAAAAACTTCGAATTGTATGTGATGTTATCCGGTATTTTTGGAGGAAATGATTATTACCTGAAAAATAATTCAGCTGCTTATATGACTTCAGGAACAGGGCGATTCAATGACAATATGACTTCGAAATCCTATTGGACTGCTGATAATCCATCAAACGTATACCCATCTGCTACTTTTTCGGGCGACAGCCGTTTCCTCGGATTGCAGTCGCGTGGATTTGTTCGTCTTCAGGATGTTTCTGTATCCTACAGTGTTGATAAACAATGGTTGAAAATGACTGGTATTAACTCGTTAAAATTATTTGTTTCGGCAAAAAATGTGGCAACGATTACCAACTGGGTAGGTGGGGATCCAGAAGTTGGAACCTCTGTCAGAGAGAATACCTTCCCGGTTCCTTCAACTTATTCCATCGGTGCGAACATCAGTTTTTAATCATTAAAAAAGGTATCAGATTATGAAAAAAATAATATTTAAAACAAGCATATTGGCTTTAATCCTTGTATTCGGATTAATAAGCTGTCAAAAAGATGCAGAATTCCTGAAAGAAGTTCCATCAACATTTTATACGGTTGACAATGCTTTTTCAACGTCTGCGCAGGTCGATCAGGTTGTTGTTTCAATTTATTCGCACCTGAGGGATTTATGGGCAAATCCAACAGAACAGGGATGGATTTTTAACTTCCGTGGAAAAGGAACTGATATGTATGACGTGCCAATAATCCGGAGAGGAAATACATTTGCCGATTACAGCACGATTAATCCGGACAACAGTACTTTTTACGAAAACTATACCACCTGGTATTATGTAATTGCCCGTGCAAATCTGGCCATTTATGCGTCTGAACTTCCACAAATAACATGGTCGTCGCCTGCTGAAAAAGCCTATGTTGTGGCTCAGGCTCGTTTTTTCCGTGCTTTTGCTTACCGCAATTTAGGCGAATTGTTTGGTGGAGTGCCAATCGTTACCGAAATTTCAACGATTCCGAGATACGATTTCGAACGTTCATCCCGCGTTGAAACATATAATTTTGCCATAACTGAAATGGAAGCGATTGAAGATGATTTACCTGAAACGACGGCTATTGGAGGTCGCATTGTCAAAGGAGTTGCCCAACATAACCTTTGCGAATTGTATTTGGCTTTAGGAACCCAGCTGGCAGCTGATGGCAACAGCAGCGAAGCTCAGGCTGCCTTTGCAAAATCAATTGCCTTTGGGAATAAGGTGATTGATGGCGGAACTTATTCGCTGATTACTTCCAGATTTGGAAAACGTAAAGCTGAACAGTCAATAACAATTAATATTTATCAGGGCGGAAATTCTTCAGCACCGGTAGACACCATGAAACAAATGACCAATCTGTATTGGGATTTATTTCAGGAAGGAAACGTGAATTATCAGGACGGAAATACCGAATGTATCTGGGCGATGCAAATTGATTATGCTGCCTACAAAGCTGAAGATGGCAAATCAAAACTTCCTTATTCGCGTACTTACGGACCGGTTTTTCGTGATGTAGCTAAAACCTGGCTGACGGGAACCTTGGAAGATGTTGGTGGACGTGGAATTTCGCAGACAAATCTTACGATGTATTCCCGTGATCTGGTTTATGAAGGCAAATGGGCTGGTGATATGCGTAATTCAGATGTTGTTTTACGCAGAAGATTTAAAGGTAATGTAGAAGGTTCGCCATATTTTAAGTTGGATGTGCCTTGGGACATCATGTATAACGGAAATGCAAGTGAAGCAACCAATTTCAATAACCGAAGCGAAATTTTTCCGGTGTCGTGTAAAATTGCAACCGATAAATATACTGGGCTAGCCGATGGTGAAAACATGAGTAACCTTTTCCGCGACGATTATTTTATCCGTCTTCCTGAAACAATCCTCTTACGCGCCGAAGCCAAACAACGCAGTGGCGACAAAGCAGGAGCGGCTGCTGATGTTAATAAACTGAGAAGCCGAGCTAATTGCAGTTATCTGGTTACAGCTGCCGATATGGATGATAGTTTCAATACCATTCTTGATGAACGCTCGCGCGAGTTGATTTACGAAGAATGTCGCTGGAATACCTTGCTGCGTATGGGAGGGACTATCGCAACAGACCGCATCAAGGAATATGCTTACTGGCCTGAAACTAAAGCTACATTGACCTTTAATTACAATTTGTGGCCAATTCCGCAGAATGTAATTGATTCGAATACCGATGTCACTTTAGAACAAAATCCGGGTTGGACTGATAGATAATTAATTCATTTTAAAGAGTTTAAATACAGTATTTCAAAACGGGGGCAACTTAAGACTGTCCCCGTTTTCTTTCCTGACAAAATCGAATTGCCGTCATTATAAGGTTCTGTCAATGCAAAAATGTAATTTAGCTTTTGCTTTTTACTGATTTATTAAATCGCTCAATCCTGAAAACTTAACTAACATGAACCAAACTATTAAAATAGCTCATAATCTCAACATTCGAATAATTTTCATTTTTTTGATCTCCGGATTTTGTTCTCAGGTACAAAGTGCTATTCCTGAAAAAAACCAGCCTTCCGGACTTTCGGTAAATTTCCTGACTCATGCCGGTCAGGTTTTACTGAATGGTTACCCAACAAATACCTCGCTTGATCAGGCAGTTGGCCGGAGAGAGAATTTTCAGTTTACCGAAATTGCCCAAAAGAAACCATTCTTTGGCTGGATTGTCAATTCCGATCAAAACAATACCATTCAAACTGCTTATCAGATTCTGGTTTCTTCCAGTCTCGAAAATATTCATAAAAACCTGGGCGATTTCTGGGATTCAGGTAAAGTTGAAAGCAATCAATCGCTTAATATTACTTATTCAGGAAGAGAACCTGAGCCCAATAAAGTATATTTCTGGAAAGTAAAAACCTGGGACAATCATGGTATTGAATCTGTTTTTTCAGGTGTTTCACAATTTAAAACTGCGGCGACTCTGGCTGATTATTCAACTGCACGGTATCCATTGCAAAAACAGGATGTTTCTCCGGTTTCCATACAAGCGATTTCACCTTCAATATCTTTCATCGATTTCGGGAAAGCAGCTTTTGGCCGTATTCGGGTTTCGCTTTTCGGAAATGCCGGAATCGATACGATTACAATCCATTTGGGCGAGGCACAACAAGAAGGAAGGATCAACCGGACTCCAGGCGGGACAATTCGCTATTCAGCCTACAAACTTGCTTTGCGACACGGATGGAATACCTACATCGTTACTATTTCACCGGATAAACGAAATACGGGTCCACATGCTATTCTGATGCCCGAATATACCGGAGAAGTTACTCCTTTTCGGTATTGCGAAATTGAAGGTTACGATTTGCCAATCGAGGTCAGTCAAATTGTTCAGGAAACTGTTTTTTATCCGTTCGATGAAACTGACTCTGAATTTATCAGTTCCGATACAGTCCTGAATAAAGTTTGGGATTTATGCAAATATTCGATTAAATCTACTTCATTTTCAGGTGTTTATGTCGATGGAGACCGCGAGCGGATTCCATATGAAGCAGATGCGTATATCAATCAGCTTGGCCATTACGGCGTGGCACGCGAATACAGCATGGCTCGTTATTCCGAAGAATATCTGATTCATCATCCGACATGGCCAACTGAGTGGATTTTACAGTCGGTACTTATGGCCTGGAATGATTATTTGTATACCGGAAATAAAGAATCACTCAAACATTTTTATACTGATCTGAAAGCCAAAGCGCTCTTGACTTTAGCTGACGAATCAGGTCTGATCAGCACTACAACCGGTAAAGTTACTCCGGAAGTCCTATCGTCAATTCATTTCGATGGAACCCTGAAAGATATCGTCGACTGGCCACATACCGGAATTTTGGGTCTTGGGAAAAACGAACCGGGCGAAACCGATGGATTTGTGTTTGAGAATGTCAATACGGTGGTCAATGCCTACCATTATCAGGCTGTTATAGTGTTGGCACAAATCGCTTCGCAGCTCGGCAATACGTCGGATGAAAAGTTATTTTCTGATCAGGTACTGAAAATTAAAAAAGCGTTTAATGAGAAACTACTGGATAAAAAACGTGGGATTTACCGTGATGGAGTTGGGGCAGATCATGCTTCTCTTCACGGAAATATGTTTCCTTTAACTTTTGGGCTTGCTCCTGAAAAGTCTGTCGCAGCGATAAACAATTTCATCCAATCGCGCGGAATGGCCTGCAGTGTATATGGTTCTCAATTCTTACTCGATGCAGTTTACGATGGAAATAATGCAGATTACGGACTTGAGTTGCTGACCTCGACCTCTGATCGTAGCTGGTACAACATGATCCGGGTTGGCTCAACCATTTCGCTCGAGGCCTGGGACAACAAGTACAAACCCAATCAGGATTGGAATCATGCCTGGGGAGCAGCTCCGGCGAATATCATTCCCAGAAAACTGATGGGAATCGAACCGCTTGAACCCGGGTTCAGTAAAATACAAATTAAACCGCAGCCAGCATCGCTCGAACATGCCGAAATCAAATGTCCGACCATTCGCGGTGATGTATTGGTTTCGTTTCAGAATAAACCGCAGCAATCTTTTCTCCTGAATGTGACAATTCCGGCCAATACAACTGCTGAAGTTTATCTGCCGTTTTGGTCGAAGTCGCAAAAAGTGACGATGAATGGAATTCCTGTAAAATATCGTCAGGAAGGAAAATATGCAAAAATTGAAGGAGTGGGGTCGGGGAGTTCAGTATTTGAAGTGATTCTATAGCCTTTGTCAATGCACTATCCTTTTTCTCTGGCTTCAGTGTTCAACTGACTCACGTCGAAGTCCAAAGGAATGGAACTTATTTTTTTATTTAAAACATAGGATTCTGTTTAACTTCATCATGTGAAAAGGCATTGTGATAAATAGATTTTAAACCAACCGACTATGAAAACCAAACTATTTTTAATCCTAAGCTTGTTCCTTGGGCAATTCCTTCAGGCACAACCAAATTATTCAATAGTAACCGACCGGACAGTAAAATACGATCAACTTAAAGATGGGTTTAATGAACCGCCGGGCGAAGCCAGATTACGATGCTACTGGTGGTGGCTCAACAGCATGGCTACCAAAGAATCCATCACCTGCGATCTGGAAGAAATGAAAGATAAAGGTTATGGCGGCGCTTCTTTGGTCGATGCAGGTAGTTCAAATTATCAGGTTGCCAGAAAAACTTCAGCAGGCCCTGTTTTTATGAGTCCCGAATGGATGGAACTATATCAACATGCTGTCAAAGAAGCTGATCGTATTGGAATAGAATTGAGTGTGAATACCCAAAGTGGCTGGAATCCTGGTGCACCGTCGATTACTCCGGAAATGGCTCTGAAAAAAATCGTTTGGACGGAAGTTGATGTATCAGGTGGAAAAATGATTAGCATAGAACTGCCGGAACCTGAAAATAACTTGTTATATCAGGATATTTTGGTGCAGGCCATTCCGAAATTGGAAGGTGTACCGGTACAGAATGAAGCCATAGAAAACTGGAAGAAAAAATCGTTTAATGAAAAGATTGGATGGAAAGGTGTTTATCCGCTTTATGAATTACGGCATGATTACGACGGAGATGGCAAAAGAATGGCTGTTAAGAAAAACGAGATTGTGGATCTTACTTCAAATTACAAAAATGGAAAGCTCGAGTGGAATGCTCCTGTTGGTGACTGGACAATAATCAGATACGGATACACCTGTACCGGTGCACGCACATCAACCAGCAGCGACGGCTGGGAAGGATTGTCTGTCGATCACCTTAGTCCTGAGGCTTTTGAACTGTTTAGTAAAACCGTTATCACTCCTCTGATAAAAGCGGCTCAGGAAGTTGGGACTAGTGTTAAGTATCTTCAAACCGACAGTTGGGAAATGGATTTGGTAAGCTGGACTAAAAATTTTCCAGCTGAATTCAAAAAATACCGCGGGTACGACATTCAAAAATATATGCCTGCTTTGGCCGGAAGAATTGTTGAAAACCGCAATGAAACAAACCGTTTTTTACACGATTTCCGGAAAACCATTGGAGATTGCGTTGCCGATAATCATTACAAGCTTTTTTATAATCTGGCACATCAATACGGCTTGGGCATTCATCCTGAATCAGGTGGGCCGCACTCGGCTCCGGTTGATGCATTGCGTGTCATGGGAATCAGTGATTTTCCGCAGGGCGAATTCTGGGCGATGGCCAACACTCATCGCATTAAAGACGACGAGCGTCTTTCTGTTCGGCAAAGTGCATGTGTGGCTCATACCAATGGGAAACGATTTGTTGCAGCCGAAGGCCCAACCAGCATTGGCCCCCAGTGGGAGCGTTCTCCCATGGATCTGAAAGGCAATATTGATCGTGTGTTTTGTTCGGGGGTGAACCGCATTGTGTGGCATACTTTTACTTCGTCGCCTAAAGAGTTTGGTTTGCCAGGAAACGAATATTTTGCAGGTACCCATCTCAATCCAAACGTGACATGGTGGGAGCAATCCAAAGATTTTATCAGCTATCTGGATCGCAACATGTACATGCTTCAGCAGGGATTGTTTGTGGCCGATGTACTTTATTATTATGGCGATGATGTGCCAAATTTTGTTTTTCTGAAAGAAGATCTTCCTGAGTTGGATTTAAGCTACGATTGGGATAAATGTTCCAAAGACGTCATTCTGAAGTGCGTTTCTTTTGAAGGAGAAAAAATTGTTTTGCCTGATGGAATGAGCTATCGGGTGATGATGATTCCCAATGAAAAGGCGATAGACCTGGAAGTTTTGCGTAAGCTGGAACAATTGGTGAAACAAGGTATGACGCTAATTGGCTCTCGTCCTGCAGAAGCGACTGGTTTAACTGGCTTCCCCCAAAGCGATCAGGAATTGAAAGAAATCACCAGCCGGATGTGGGGAAATTATACTGATACAACTATAGTTGAAAACCAGTATGGAAAGGGTCGTGTCGTTTGGGGCAAAGAAGTAAATCAGGTTTTGGCTGAAATGAAAGTTCATTCTGATTTTCAATTTAAAGGAACTCATCCTGAAACAGACCTCGACTACATTCACCGTACTACCAACGATCAGGAAATCTATTTTGTGAGTAACCGGTTTGCGCAGATGAAATTCAATGATTTTGAATATCGCTACATCGAAACACTTCCTGATCGATGGGAACAGGTGGAATGTAGTTTCCGGGTGACAGGTAAAATTCCTGAATTCTGGAATCCGATAACCGGGGAACGAAAGGAGATTCTGACTTATATCGAACAAAACGGCCGTACTATAATACCTCTGCTTTTTGAACCTGAAGGATCGAAATACATTGTTTTCAGAACGGCAAAACAGATGCCGCATGTCATCGAAATCACGAAAGACGGGAAGTCGCTGTTCCCGAAATTCAGCTTTGAATCCAAAACCCATAGGTATATAGATTTCAATAGAAACAGCGAGAATGTGACTGCAGAAATTCAGGAACCGGGAGTTTACAATGTGCTTTGGTCGGATGGCAGAAAAGATCAGTTTAAATTGAAAAGTGGGAACGAAATAATTGATCTTTCAACCGATTGGTCCATTCATTTTGACCCGAAATGGAGCGGACCGGAAAACATTCAGGCCAATCAGTTAAAATCGTGGACTGAATTTGAAAATCCCAATGTGAAATATTATTCAGGAACGGCAACTTACACAAAAACGTTCAGCTTGAGTGATCAGGATTTGAAAGATCACCGGCTGATTTTAGATTTGGGGAACGTGAAGGAAATGGCTTCGGTAAAGATAAATGGCCATCAGTTTCAGGTTTTGTGGTGTGCACCTTTTCGCTTCGATATTAGACCATTCGTAAAGTCCGGACCCAACGAATTGGAAATTGAAGTGGTAAACATGTGGCCTAATCGTTTGATCGGTGATGGTAAATTGCCAATAGATCAGCGGCTGACCAAAACCAACATCAATAAATTTAACGGACAGGATGCCGATCAGTACTTACGCATTTCTGGTTTGATGGGACCGGTGAAAATTAACATGGTGAAAGAGTATGAGTTGAAATAGACGGAAGTTGTTCTATTTTATGATATTCATTTTTTATGGCTTAGCCCAATTTTATTCCTAGTTTTGCCAATCTTTGAATAAGTGTTGAAGTGGAACGTATAATCTTTTTTTTGCATCAAAATCGTAAGCATGAACATTAAAGAAAATTGTCCAGAAAAACAGCTAATATTGGATTGTATTCCTTTGCTCAAACATCTTTGCTAATTCGATTGGGTAATTAAAAAAAGATTAAAATTTAAGATATGCCAAAATTACTGACTTTAATTTTGTGTCTTCTAAAGCTGTCTTCGTTTGCTCAGCAAGAAGTTTATATGTTTTCCTATTTTGTCGGAAACGGCGAGGATGGTTTGCATTTGGCTTATAGCAATGATGGGTTAAAATGGTCTCCTCTCAATGATGGAAAATCATATGTAGCACCAACAGTTGGACCTGATAAACTGATGCGCGATCCGTTTATTCTTCAGGGAAATGATTGTGCTTTTCACATGGTTTGGACAAGTGGTTGGTGGGACAAACAAATTGGGTACGCTTCATCTCCCGATTTAATACACTGGTCTGACCAAAAAGGAATACCTGTAATGGAACACGAACCAACGGCTAAAAACAGCTGGGCTCCTGAAATGGTATATGATCCGGCTAATAAAAATTATATTATTTTCTGGGCAACAACAATTCCCGGCCGCCATTCTGACGTGGCTTCTTCGGAACGTGAAAAAGGATTGAATCACCGGATGTATTGCACCAAAACTTCCGACTTCGAAACTTTCAGCCCAACTGAACTATTTTTTAATCCTGATTTCAGTACTATCGATGCAACCATACTTCCAAAGAATAATCAATTTTACATGTTCCTGAAGAATGAAAATCCGAATCCTCCGGAGAAAAATATCCGGATTACGATTGCAGATAAAGCTTCCGGGCCATATCCTGCAAAAGTTTCGGCTCCAATTACAGGAAAATACTGGGCTGAAGGTCCAACTGCAATTGAAGTCGGCAAATATGTTTATGTGTATTTCGACAAATATACTTCGCATCAGTACGGGGCTGTTCGTTCGGAAAACATGACAGATTGGGAAGATGTTTCTGATCAGGTTTCATTTCCGGAAGGAGCAAGGCATGGAGCGACATTTAAAGTAAGTCAATCGGTTTTTGATACTTTGAAATTGAATCAGGCAAATTAAAAATATTTGTAAAAAGGAAGAACCGATTGTTTTTACGCAATCGGTTCTTCCTTTTTAATTAAGATTTAACAGTCCGTAAATTAGTCTGTAAGTTGTTTTAAAAATTGTCTTACTTCTGTATGATCGGCTAAATGAAATCTTGCGCCTGTCTTCCCGGTGCCTACCTTAATTGAAATGCCTTCATCTGGAATCACATTAAATAGATATTCATCTGTCCAGTCGTCACCAATGCCGACAACGAAATCGTATTGATTGCCTTGCATAAACTGAAGGGCTGCCTGACCTTTATTTACACCGCGCGATTTTATTTCAATCACTTTGTTACCTTCCATAATTTCCAGATCATCGTTGGTTGTCAGATCCGATAATTCATCTTTGAGCTCAATGGCACGCATTTGCCCCAGTTCTAAATCTGTTTTACGGTAATGCCAAACCAATGAGTAGTTCTTTTCTTCGATAAAACTACCGGGAGTACGATCGACATAATATTCCAGAGTGTGGATGATTTTCGATTTCCAATCGTTACTGTTCTGAATCAGAAATTCCCACTGACCTTCGATCTTCTTCAGCCAAACACCATGTTCAGTAATTAAGTGAAAGTTTTTATTCAGAAACCATTTATCAAATGTATCCCGGTCGCGACCACTGATAATAACCACTTCTGTGTTTTCTTTGCCTGAAAGTTTATCCAATAAGTCATACAATTGTTTATCTGGCATGGCTTTTTGCGGATCGTCTTTAAATCCAGTCAAAGTTCCATCATAATCAAGAAAAAAGAGGGCTTTTTTACTTGATTTATAGGTTGATATAATGGTATTTTCGATTTCTTCAGTCAGATCGATTCCAAAAGATATTTTTCGGTTTTTACGGGCCTCAATCAGACTATCAACAAAATTATTTGCCCATTTATTAACATCATATCTTTTCAGTCGTTTCTGCAGGAATTTATTGCGCTGAACCTGTTCTTCGACAGGCATTTCAAGAGCCTGTTTTATAGCATCTGCCATCTCGCGCTTGTTGTTCGGATTAATGATGAGTGCTTCGTTCATTTCTTTGGCAGCACCAGCCATTTCACTTAATATCAAAACACCTTTCTGATCTATTTTGGATGCAATGTATTCTTTGGCAACAAGATTCATTCCGTCGCGTACAGGAGTTATAAGCGCTACTTCGCTTGCGCCATACAGTTCAATTACCGACTCAATGGGAAAAGATCTGTAGAAATACCAGATTGGAGTCCAGTTTATCGTTGCGTGTTTTCCGTTGATTTTACCAACCAATTCATCTACTTCTTTTTTTAGTAACTGGTAATATTCAACACTATCACGAGAAGGTGTGGCAACCATAATCAAAGTACATTTGCCGATATATTCCGGATAGGTATCCAGAAAATATTCAAACGCTTCGAGACGGTTTGGAATTCCTTTGGTATAGTCGAGCCGATCAATGGAAACAATCAGCTTTCTGTCGGGTGACATCAGAAAATATTTGTCAATTTCTTTTTGGATATCGGTTTTGTCTTTGTTCAACATTGCCAGATTTTCCTTTGCTTTTTTCTGAAACCAATCAAAGTCAATCCCCATCGGAAAATTATCCGCAACAACATTGCGTTTGTTTAATTTTATCTGATTAAAAGATGTTTCATGTCCTAAAATCCGTCGCACGCAACTGTTGAAATGTCGCTGGTAATCATACGTGTGAAAACCAACAAGGTCGGCCCCGAGCATACCTTCAATAATTTCGCGTCGCCAGGGTAAAAGCCTGAATACTTCATACGATGGGAATGGAATATGCAGAAAGAACCCGATGGTTATTTTTGGAAACCGTTTCCTGATTAATTGTGGCAGGAGCAGCAATTGGTAATCGTGTATCCACAATATATCGTCTTCATTAATGTGTTCTGAAATCACGTCTGCAAACTGTTCATTCACTTTTTTGTATGCTTCCCAATGCGATTCGTCGTATTCGGTATACTGCATGAAATAATGGAAAAGAGGCCATACCGTTTTGTTACTGAATCCATAATAATAATCGTCGAACAAAGCCGTGTCAATATTTACCGGAATGTAATTGTTGTTGTCTAGCTGAGTATTTATTTTCACCTGTACGTCCTCCGGATAGTCTTCAGGATTAATACCCGGCCAACCTATCCATCGGCTGTCGTATTTCTCATGAATTGGACGTAGACCTGTAGCAAGTCCTCCTACGCTGGGAGTAATGATTATATTTTCATTATCAGCTTGTATACTAATTGGTAATCTGTTGGAAACTATCAGAAATCTTTGCATCTTATCATGGAATTATGATTTCACACAATTTACTTAGATTTTGTGTGGTAATCAAATTTATCTTGAAAACGTTTTAAAAAGATAATATATGAATAATTTAAATTACGGTGTAATTGGGAATTGCAAGAGTGGAGCTTTGGTTTCACAGGAGGGGAATATTGAATGGTGTTGTTTACCCGAATTTAACTTATCGAGTGTCTTTGCAGGTATTTCGGATAAAATTATGATCTGCGGTTCGAATATGGAGTGCCGTTAACCTTCAGCGAACTCGAAATAGATTACATTAGAAGCTGGACAAAATCAGGTGTTTACAATTCGCTGCATCTATACACAAGTTTCGACCGCGAAAAAAGCAATGAATGGGGACGCTTTGGAGTTGCTTGACGAAATTAATTAACCCTTTTTACCTGATTCCTGAAGCAGCATCTTCATCGAGGTACCAATTAAGATTACCACTTATCGGAGCGATGGAATAAGCCGGTAGATTCCCGGCGTCTTTTGTTTTATTCAATATTTCCGATATCCGGTCTGCTTTGCTTTTGCCGGTAACTAGAAAAGCCACTTGCTTGGCCTGATTAATTGCCTCACCGGTTAGTGTAATCCGTTTTTGCCCGGTTTGCGGTTGCGTTGCTACAGCACAAATCTGATCTGAATTGAGCAATTCCAGTTGATTTGGGAAGATTGAAGCTGTATGTCCATCATCTCCCATTCCTAAAAGAATTAAATCAAACACAGGCCAGTTATTTACTTGTTTAATGTTGCTTTTGATTTGTTCTGAATAGGAGAGTGCCTCTTTTTCATGATCATTTTCACCTTTAATCCGATGTATATTTTCTTCTGGTATAGAAATTTGAGAAAAAAGTAATTTTTGAACCACTCCAAAATTACTCTCCGGATTTTCGGGATTTACCATTCGTTCGTCAACCCACCAAAAATGTAGTTTATTCCAAAGTTGGGAGTTGGCAAATTTTGCAGCAAGTACTGAAAATAACGAATTGGGTGTTTTTCCTCCTGAGATAGCCAAATGAAAATTATCTCCTGGATGAGCTTCAACTAAACTCATCAACAGATTGGCAAATTCGATTGCCAGTTCTTTCGGGTTTTTATAAATATGCAGATCTTCTTTCATCAGTTTTATAATTTCAAAGCTCGCAATATTCACCGTCGTGAGCCAGATTTTTACACGGATAGCGCCACATACCATCTTCCATCAAATCGTCAACCACTTCCGGGCCCCAGGTTCCTGCCGGATACCCATAAATCGGGATATCCTGATTGTTTTTCCATGCATCCAGAATTGGTTGTACAAACTGCCAGGCCTTTTCTACAGCATCGCCACGAGCGTAAAGGGTTGCATCACCCTGTATGCAATCAAGTAACAATCTTCCATAGGCTGACGGAAGGTAAACGTCTGATAATTCATTGTAATGAAAGTCCATGTTTACCGTTTGAACACGAAATCCTGCACCTGGAACCTTCATACCTATCTTAAGAAGAATCCCTTCGTCGGGCTGTATCCGAAGCACCAGTTGGTTGCTGACGGGCTCGGAACTTGCCTGATTCCCGAATAGAAGATGAGGCGTTTTCTTAAAATGAATAACAACTTCAGTAACCCTTGCTGGTAATTTTTTACCTGTTCGAAAATAAAACGGAACTCCGGCCCACCTGAAATTATCGATGTAGAATTTCATTGCCAAAAAAGTCTCAGTTCTTGATGTTGGATCAACACCATGTTCCTCACGGTAACCCTTAATCTCGTCCTTGCCGATGTGAGATTGGGTATATTGTCCACGAATGACATGAGTGGCAACGTCATTCTCTCCAATAGGTCTAAGCGACTGAAAGACCTTAAGCATTTCATTACGAATGGCATCGGCTTCAATTACAACAGGTGGCTCCATGGCGACCATTCCAAGCAGTTGCATTAGATGATTTTGAATCATGTCGCGCATAGCACCGGAATGATCATAATAGCCGCCGCGATCTTCAACGCCAAGAGTTTCTGCCGAAGTAATTTCGATGTGATGAATGAAATTGTGATTCCAAATAGGTTCGAAAATACCATTCGAAAAACGGGTCACCAACATATTTTGTACGGTTTCTTTTCCCAAATAATGATCTATGCGGTACATCTGATCTTCGTTGAAATAATTGAGCAAATTTTTATTGAGCTCAATTGCACTTTCCAAATCAGTTCCAAATGGCTTTTCGATAATCAGGCGCTTAAATCCGTTTGTTGCATCATTTAATCCAACTTCAGCAAGACTTTGGGGAATGATCTGATATAAATTAGGTGGGGTAGAAAGGTAATAAATATAATTTTCAGGAATTGATAATTCGTTACAAAGCAATTCAAGTCTTGATTTCAGTTTTGGGTAATCAGAAGAATCTACTGTTGATAGTGGCTGGTAATACAGATGTTCGAGAAAAGCCTCGATGTCTTTCTCGTTATGCGACTGCTTTGGTAAAAATTCTACCATTTTCTCCCTGAAGGCCTCGTCAGAAAGTTCTGTTCTCGAAGCTCCAAGAACCGCAAATTTTTCAGGAAGAAGATCTTGTGTATGTAACTCGTACAATGCAGGTATAAGTTTTCTTTTGGTCAAGTCGCCGGACGCCCCAAAAATGACCAGAATATGTGATTCAGAATATTTCATTTTAGACTTTTTTTTCTGTCAGTTGAATCTAATTGAACAGTTGAAGATAGATTTTGATCATTTGAAATTAAAACTTCACAATGATTTTACTTTGTAAAGTATTTTTAATTCAGAGTTGTCTTATCCGGTAACCCAAACAATACAATGGCTGGCGAAGGATTGGAAATGAAGCTGAATGCTGATTTGCCTGTTTTCGGTAATAAATCGGGCAGTAAAATCGTTTTCCGTTTCCGGGTTGAATGGGTCAATCAGAATCTGATCTTTAAATTCGATCCCATCTTCGGGGACTAGTTTGAAAATGGCTTCTTTGGCACACCAGCAGAGACATTGCAGTGTAGCGTTTTTATTAACAAAAACCATTTCAGCTTTAGAAAGATATCGTTCTTCCACCGCGTTATAGTTTCTGTTTGTCTCTTCAATATCAAGTCCGACATTTAGATTTTCATGGAGAAATACAGCAACAAAATGACGGGAATGACTGATTGATAAATGTTTGTATTTATAGTGTTCAATAATTGGTTTCCCAGAATCAGAATATGAAACAGTGAAATCAGAATCAATTAATTGTTTGATTAATAGGCGGGTTACCAACCATTCCACTTTTCTTTTTTCGAATGTATATTTAAGGAAACCAGGATCGTCAAATTCTTCCTGAGAGAAAAGCGGAAACAAATCAGTAGAATTTTCTGTGATTTGCCAAATTCCAATTAAGCCATCAGGAGGTGATATTGTTTTAATTAAAGGCATTTATTTTTTCCATTCAGTGGTTTCAATTAAACGGATAATATCAGGGGTAAGATATTCAATTACCGGACGAAGCGAATCGATATTGGGTACTTCACGAATATATAATGCTCCGCGCAGAAAGTTGTGAGTACTGTCAGTCAAATAAAACTGTAGAGGCGATGCTGCGTTTCCATCAATCAGATAGATCGTTCCAAATACTTTTTTTCCCGAATTAACGAAAACCCGTTCGTTAATCGCATCGGCTTTTATCGAGTGTTTATAGGCCAGGGTTCGCGAATCTTCGGTGAGATTGGCAAGATTATGATCTATTTTTTTATAGCTGATATGTACCTCTGCTTTATGCTGAGGTATTTCCAGATTTATCCAATAGGGCTCAGCC
This sequence comes from Prolixibacteraceae bacterium, assembly GCA_041736275.1. GTDB lineage: Bacteria > Bacteroidota > Bacteroidia > Bacteroidales > Prolixibacteraceae > Aquipluma. The sequence continues at coordinate 5,115 of JBGSUC010000011.1, read as the reverse complement.
AGGCGGTCCTTATCAGGTACGACTTTGCTGTATCCAGGTATATCGAATCGGTATGGAAGAGCTGCAGAATCAAGTTTTCGATATGTTTTTTCCTGAAAACTTATACGAAAGTATCCTCGGGGTTTTGGAGTATATTCCTTTTTACACGAAAGATTCAGTAAAAGGAATATCACAAATAATAAGTGAATATATTTTGGCATTGGATTTATTGCTCCGTATTTTTTATTTCGACTTTTATTTGTTTGATGCGTCGGTTATCAACAGCTTCAATTGAGAAAACGTAATTTTTAAAGATTATGGTATCATTCTTCAGCGGAATCTCTCCTTTTAATTCGAGAATAAGTCCGGCCAAACTATCTGCATCTCCTTTAATTTCATCAAAAACGGTGTCTTCTGCACCTGTCACTTTATAGAAATCGTTGAGCATGGTTTTCCCATCGAAAAGGTATTTGTTTTCGCTGATCTTGGAATAAAATTTTTCTTCTTCATCAAATTCGTCTGTTATTTCACCAACGATTTCCTCCAAAATATCTTCAAGAGTAACAATTCCTGAAGATCCACCATATTCGTCGACTACAATTGCCATATGTACTTTGTTTTTCTGAAATTCTTCAAGTAAATCATCAATCTTTTTTGTTTCAGGCACATAAAATGGCGGTCTGATAATGCTTTGCCAGCGGAATGTTGCTCCTTTATGAGCATGCGGTAATAAATCTTTGATATAAAGTATCCCTTTGATGTTGTCGAATGACTCTGAAAATACAGGAATTCTGGAAAACCCAGTCTGAGTGATTAGGGTCATAATTTTTTCGTAACTGGAATTTATGTCCGCAGATATAACATCAACCCTCGAATGCATAATTTCAGCTACACTTTTATTTCCAAATTTCACAATACCCTTTAATATTTCATTTTCTTCTTTAAGTTCGGTTCGCGAAGTAAGTTCCAATGCCTGCGATAGTTCGTCAACAGAAATTTGCTTGTTGTAGGCGTGCACCCGGTTGTTTATAAAGGATGTTGAAAGGATAAGCAGCGAATTGATGGGTTTGAAAATTTTAATTAAGTAATAGATTGGAATAGCCACAAATCGTGCAAATTTTAATGCATGGTGTGTGGTATATACTTTAGGTACAATTTCTCCGAAAAGAAGAATTACAAATGAGATAACAAAAACCTGAACGATAAAACCCAGAATCGGTTCGTTTGTAAAGTCGACAATAGAATCAACAGTAAAGCTGGAAAGAATTACGATACCTACATTAACAAAATTGTTGGCTACCAGTATAGTAGCCAACAATTGTTCAGGCGATTCAAGATTTTTAAGGGCATAGGAGTTTCTTTTGGTCGATCTCCCTGAAATTTTATGTTTTTCTTCAGGACTCAGAGAGAAATAGGCAACTTCTGAGCCTGAAATTAGTGCTGAAAAGACTAACAAAATCATTATAGCCAGCAAGCTGATCGCAATACCTGCGGTGAATGGGTGAAATTGAATGTTCCAAAAAATTGCGTTCAGAAACGGTAATGGTTCTGTTTCCAATTAGTTAATATTTAAGTTATTAAAATGGCAAGTCATCTTCTTCCGGTTGGCTTAAATCCGGTTCATTTACGTTTTGAACTGATTCGTTTTGATCTGGCTGACCGTTATTTTCAGCTTGTCCTTCACGTTTGCCAAGCATATGAATTGTATCCGCATTAATTTCAGTTGCGTAGTGCTTAACTCCATCTTTTTCGTACATATTGGTTCTTAGTCGTCCTTCGATGTAAAGTTGGCTCCCTTTTTTTACATACTTTTCAACTATTTCTGCCAACCCTCTCCAGGCAACAACGTTATGCCACTCTGTATTACTTACTTTTTCACCTGTTTTTGAGGTGTAGTTCTCAGTTGTTGCCAGAGAAAACCTTGTAACTGCAACTCCTTTGTCTAGATGTCTGGTTTCAGGATCTCTTCCCACATTACCAACCAGAATAACTTTGTTTACTGACATATGAATTAAAATTTAATAGTTAGTGTAAATAAATTTACAATAAAATCTGCCAGATTTTTTGTTTCGGCACAATATATTCATGAAATATCCAAAATTCCTTATGAACATAGGCATTTTCTAAATGAATATAACGTCTTTTGCATTTTCATCCAGATAAGTTTCAAGTAACTTCGGTACTGCAAAGTTAAAAATATCTTCCTTATTCACCCTGATTAAATCAACTGGCAGTTCGATTTTATCAGTTAAACGAATCCTGATAAGTCTATAATGAATTCTCTGGTGGCTCAGAATATGGATTTTCCATGGACTTATATTTTCTATTGTAGAATGATCTTTGTTGACTAAGTCTGAAAATTCAGGTGTTTTTACCAATGATTCTGCATTTGTTTCTTCTTCCATTTCAATATATGGGAATTCAAAAAGATTTTTCCAAATATCATTTTTAGTTCTTTTTCTCATCCAGACCGAATTGTTCAATATAAATACTAAATAATTAAAATACCGGTCGCGTTGTTTTGTTTTGTTTTGTTTAACAGGTAATTCATCGATTTTTTTTTCTGAAAAAGCAAAACAATTTTCGATTAAAGGACAGGAAAGGCAGTCCGGATTTTTGGGAGTGCATTGAAGAGCGCCGAATTCCATGATGGCTTGATTATGCATTCCGGGATCAGTCCCTTTTATCAGTTCTTTCGCAAGATTACTGAATGTTTTCTTCCCGGCAGAGGAATCTATTGGTTCATAAATTCCGAAAAACCGCGATAGCACTCGGTACACGTTCCCATCTACAGCGGGGTATTCCAGGTTAAATGCAATGGATGAAATAGCAGCCGCGGTGTATTCTCCAATGCCTTTCAAAGATAAAATTGTGGCGTAATTTTCAGGAAAAATGCCACCGAAGTTAGTTAGGATATATTTTGCTGTAAAATGAAGGTTTCTGGCCCTTGAATAATATCCTAATCCTTGCCAAAGCTTTAAAATCTGATCTTCAGAGGCATTGGCCAGATCAGAAATAGTAGGAAATTCATCAATAAAGCGCAAATAATAGGCAGTTCCCTGGTCTATTCGGGTCTGTTGGAGTATTATTTCCGAGAGCCAAACGTTGTATGGATTGCATGTGCTTCTCCATGGTAGATCGCGCTTATATAAAGAAAACCAGATGTGTATACGAGTGTTGAAAATGTCCATATTTTACCTAACTACTTTAAAATCTTTATAAATTGTAAAAATAATCGGAATTTAATGTTTCTAATTTTTAAATAATTTTTATTTTTGCACTCCAATTGTTCCAAAAATATAAATTGTTGATAATTAAATATTTTAAGAGATGACAAAAGCAGATATCGTAAACAAGGTTAGTAAGAATACCGGTATTGAAAAAGTGACGGTACAGAAAGCAGTAGAAGCTTTCATGGAAACAGTAAAGGATTCCTTAACTGAAGGAAGAAATGTGTATCTTCGCGGTTTCGGTAGTTTTATTGTAAAAAGAAGGGCAGAGAAAACTGCACGTAATATTTCGAGAAACACTACAATTATTATTCCTGAGCATTTCTTCCTTCAGTTAAGGAATCCTTTACTGTTTCCATGAAAGCTTCTACTGCTTTCTGTACCGTCACTTTTTCAATACCGGTATTCTTACTAACCTCGTTTACGATATCTGCTTTTGTCATCTCTTAAAATATTTAATTATCAACAATTTATATTTTTGGAACAATTGGAGTGCAAAAATAAAAATTATTTAAAAATTAGGAACATTTAAATTCGATTATTTTTACAATTCTTTAAGATTTTAAAGTAGTTAGGTAAAAGATGGATATTTTCAACTCATTAATACACCATTGGTATTCTTTATACAAGCGTGATTTGCCGTGGCGGGACACCCGTAATCCATACTTCATTTGGCTATCGGAAATCATACTTCAACAGACACGTATTGACCAGGGAATGGCATATTACATGTCATTTACTGAAGAATTCCCAACTATTTCCGACCTTGCAAGCGCATCTGAGGACAAAGTTTTGAAACTTTGGCAGGGATTGGGCTACTATTCAAGAGCAAGAAACCTCCATTATACAGCCAAATATATAGTGGCGCATTTCAATGGAAAATTTCCGGATGAATACGGTTTGATATTGTCATTGAAAGGTATAGGAGAATATACTGCAGCTGCAATTGCATCGATTTCATTCAATCAGGAATATCCGGCAGTGGATGGAAATGTTTACCGGGTGCTTTCGCGCTTTTACGGAATATCTGATCCGATTGACACTTCAGCAGGAAAAAAGATCTTCGTGAAACTTGCTGCTGAACTGATAAAAGGAACCGATCCGGGAATGCACAATCAGGCTTTGATGGAATTTGGCGCATTGCAATGTACGCCGCAAAAACCGGATTGTTTAAGATGTCCGTTGCACGAGAGATGTTACGCATTTGCAAATAAAAAAGTAGCGAATCTGCCGGTGAAACTGAAAAAGACGACTCAGCGCCATCGGTATTTTAACTATTTTGATATTTCTCACGGCGATTCTGTCTGGCTTAAAAAGCGCGTCGGAAAAGATATTTGGAAGAACCTGTTTGAATTTCCCATGATTGAGACTTCCGTGGCGACAGGTTTCGAAGAGCTTATGGCTTTGTTGGAAGTAAATCGGTTAATAGATATTGATAAATCGGTTGTGGAGAAAATTGAAGACTGGAAAATCCACCTGCTTACCCACCAGAAAATAAACTATCGTATTATTAAGGTGAGTTTACTTCAGGAAAAAGAAATGCCGGTTGAATTGATTAGAGTGAATAAAAAAGATATTTTTAACTTTGCTGTTCCAAAATTGCTTGAGACGTATTTGATAAGAATGAAAATGGATAGTTCTTATGGTTTAGAGGTGCATTTAAAATAATTTTTTGACAATTATGGATTTTGTTGATTCCAGAAACCAAAATTTAAATTTTTTTATTGTAAATTTATTTCAGTTTAACTTTAAAAACTTAATCAATATGTCCGTAAACAAAGTAATTTTGGTAGGTTACGTAGGACGTGACCCTGAAACCAGGCATTTAGACAAAGATGTTGCAGTATCAAATTTTTCGTTGGCAACAACTGAAAGCTATACTGCAAAAACAGGTGAAAAAGTAAGC
>JBGSUC010000076.1:0-51562 GCA_041736275.1 Prolixibacteraceae bacterium | reverse complement strand
TGATGCAGACACGCGTTTGTCAAAGGCAGACAGAATCAGAATAGCACAGTGTCCAGATCGTACCCCTTTTAGGGAATAAAAATTGTAATATATTGATATTGGAATAAGTACCCTTGGTGGTTAAATCCCCAGCTGGGTCACTTTAGAAAACTATAAAACGCTGTAATCGAAATGATTGCAGCGTTTTTGTTTGTGTTGGGGTACAGTGAGGGGGACGTTATAGCTTTTGTTTTCTTATAATAGCTGAGTTTATTTTAATTAGAATGGAAAATTATATATTGACAAAACTTGCATGAAGTATAAGAGTTTGTAAACCTCTTCAAATATGCCTTATTCTTAAACTGTAATTAGTGTATTAGTTTTTTAGTAAATCAATTACAGATTTTAGATTTTTAAATTTTTCATAATCCTTCTTCTCAAAACTCATCCAAAAAATTGCTTCAACATTATTTTTAACGAGACCTAATTTCTTTGCTATCTCTTTTACAAGGTTCAACGTATCTTTGCCATGAATTAATAATCTGCAATCTAAATGTTCATATTGAGTTATTGTTTTTTGCAAATTAAATTCCAAATATTCAATTGGTAAAATGGTTAATGTTTTTGATGTAAAATTTTTTCTGTGTAGGCAAGCATAAGCGCCGAAAATAAAAATACTACATGAATTATCACTTGCCACATGACGTGTTCTGATTCCTGATTTTTAATATTTATAAATGTTTGCAGCAGATGAATACCTGATACCCCAACTAACGAACCGGCTAATTTTACTTTTAACGAACCTGCATCAATTTTTTGAAGCCATTCCGGTTTATCTTCGTGCTGATCGATATTAAGCCGACTAATAAATGTTGAATAACCACCAATGATAACCATGATCAGAAGATTTGCCACCATAGTTATATCGACTAAAGTAAGTACACCAAGCATTAAAGCGGTCTCACTAATTTCATTAATACTTGTCGTTAAATGAATCAATTCAACCATAAATTTGTAGGTGTAAAGCATTCCACCTAAGATAAGACCTGCATACAAAGGCGCCTGTAACCAGCGGCTTGAAAAAATTAATTTCTCAAATACGATTTCAATTTTATTGCTCATTTTTTTCTATTCTAAATTTATTTTAACCCAATTTAAATTGTAATAAATAGTTATTGAAAATATTACTGAATGGCTTGTTTTTCAAGGTTAGGAATATTTTTCTTAACGATTACTGATGCCAATATTGATATCAGTAGTATTCCAAGGATGGTTAAAAGCGAGTAAACAATTGGGATTTTATAAAACCCAACAATAACCATTTTTACACCAACAAAAACAAGAATTGCAGATAAGCCATATTTGAGGTAATAGAAATATTTGGTTATTCCGGCAAGAGCAAAGTATAAAGCCCTTAAGCCTAAAATGGCGAATACATTTGAGGTGAAAATAATAAATGTGTCATTTGAAATTGCAAGAATTGCAGGAATGGAATCAACAGCAAAGATTAAATCAGTAAATTCCACAACCAGCAACACAATAAACAAAGGGGTGGCAACGGTTTTTGAATTTAGTTTTACGAAAAATTTACTTCCATGCATTTGCTCCGAAACCGGAAAGAACTTTTTGAATAATCTGACCAGTGGATTTTTGTCCGGAACTATTTTTTCGTCTTTATGAAAAAGCATTTTGATACCGGTAAAAACCAGGAATGCCCCGAAAATATAGATGATCCAATGAAATTTGCTGATGAGTGCAACACCGGTAAAAATAAAAATAGCACGCATAATTAAGGCACCCAGGATGCCCCAAAACAGAACATTGTGTTGGTATTTTGGCGGAACATTGAAAAATGAAAAAAGCATAATAAAAACAAACAAATTATCTACGCTTAACGATTTTTCAATCAAATATCCGGTCAGAAATTCCAAGGCCTTAACTTTCCCTAAGAAAACATAAACGCCATAATTGAATATTAGTGACAGCGAAATCCATATAGCACTCCAAATCAGGGCTTCCTTGATTTTAACTTCATGCGATTTGCGGTGAAAAACACCCAAGTCGATGGTTAATAATAGCAACACAAAAGCAATAAATCCGACCCACACATATATATCAATAACCATAGTTTGAATTTTAAATTATCAACTTTTTAAACTACTTAAAGAACTAAAATACTTTAATAGCGATAATAGCAACTGCAATACTTACAGTTGCCAGAATAGCTATAGGTTTCTTATTAAACTCAAACAGCTTTTTTATCCCCGGACCCAGTTTTATGATCAGGAATGCCAAAAAATAAAACCTTAAGCCTTGACCGAAAAGAGTTCCGAGTGAAAAGAGGACTATATTCATGTCAAATGCTCCAGCCGAAATTGAGAATAACTTATATGGAACAGGTATTAATGGGGCTAAAAACAAAATGCCCAAACCCCATTTGGTGAAATGAATATGAATGGACTGGTATACAGTCTCGGTAAATCCCGGGATATTTTCAAACACAAATCTTGCAAGGCCTGTAAATTCACCATGTGCATCAAACCATGCAAAATGACCAATGGCATATCCGGCTATTGCACCTGTTAATGTACCCAGAGTAACAAATAATGCATATTTGTAAGCTTTCGTGATATTGAGTAATGTTAAAGCCATAAAAAACATTGGCGTTGGCAACGGTAAAAATGATGCATCAGCAAAAGCACAAATAAACAATGCCCATGCACCCCATTTGGTATTTGCCCATTCCATTCCCCGGTCATGTAGCGATTTAAACCAGTTCTTCATTTCTGATTTTGATTAAATTGGTGTAACGATCAGGCATGTTTCATAATTTTATTTTGGTACTCGTTAAAAAGTTCATCTTTATTTTTCTCTTGCCGAATACCATTTAATAACAAAACCAGCATAATCGGGATTTCTTTTTCATTAAATCCGGATTTCGCGGCGAACCCACTTGCTAAATACATTTCATTTTTATTGATTGATCCATCCGCAAGGGTCATGTTTACAATCTCATAAACCTGATCGAAGCGTGCTCGTAACCCGGTAGGAGGAGTGTAATCTGACTTTCCGGTGGTCATTATTAAGTGATCGGTTTCTTCGACTGTAAATCCTAGCTTTTTGCTTACCCGGTGAAGTAACTCCAATTCCTTTGTGGTGATAATATCATCGGCCAATGCAATCCGAATGAGATGAATGAAATACAATGTATTTTCCTTAACTACTGCGTCAGTGTGAGAATCCAATATGTTCATTTTATGTGATTTGTATTTAATATTTAGAAGAAAATGTTTGTCAATAACTGATTTGTCAGTTTTCATTTTATAATTGGTGCCAGGTTGATCCATAACCAAATCATTTTTGATTATTATAAAATCGTTCAAGTGATTTTTACAAACCCTTGAAAATCAATAAAAATAGGAGTGAATTTTTTGAAATAACAATTTCATGTATTACTTGTCTCTTTCAAATAGATCGTAGCACTATTACTTTACGAATAAAAAGGAAATGACAGTTAAGAAGATTTTGGCGGCTGCCAACATGAAACGGAAAACTCATTTAATAAAGATGAGTCGCCTGGAAATATCATAAGCACCTTTTGTTCAAGCGAATAAAAAGGTTTCGAAATTTGATTGCTGTGGTCATCTTCAAATGAATCATCACTGGAACAAACAATATCCTCCTCGGAGTTTTGTTCGGAAGAAAGTTCTGTATTACAAATGGGAGCACTGTAATAGGTATAAACTTCCAGTCCTAAACAAAAAAGTATTGCTGTCATAAAAAGCAATCGGAATAATATGTTTTTTGACTCATTCATTGTTGACAAAAGTAATATTTCACCAGAAACTTTTTTTAATTGAATGTTAATGAATTATTAAAATATATTCATTCATTTATGTACCTGTGAATAAGCGATTTTGATATTGAAAAAATAGCTGCAAAATGAATCAATTCTTTTTATCATCTGGGTGCGTAATAAATAATACCAACTCCGGCTAATGCAACTATTGCGCCCAATATGTCATATCTGTCGGGGATGAAATTATCCATTTTATAAGCCCATAGCAATGACATGACTATAAAGAATCCTCCATAAGTTGCATATACTCTCGCAAAATTCGAAGTCTGCAAAGTGGCTACAACGCCATAAAGGGCAAGTATTAATCCACCCAGCAGTCCAAACCAGATGGGTTTACCTTCTTTAAGCCAAAGCCAGACCAGATAGCCACCTCCAATTTCACAGAAACCGGCAAGGATAAATATTGAAATTGATTTTAAAACTTCCATTTGTATTCAAAAGAAGCACTAAATCAATTCAGCGGACTACCAACCGGAATCTCGCATTTGTGAAATGGTTGCCCGTGCGGTGGGTTTAGTTTTGGCGGAGTTCCACTTGCTGTTGGAGCGGTTGGACTAGAAGGATTATTTGCCTGTGGATTGTTCAGGCGCGCTGCATTTTCCAAAGTTGGTGCTCCTCCTGTTCTGATAGCTGTTGCAGCTGGCTTGGCTGGTACGGCAGTATTTAAAGGACTACCAACTGCAATATCACAACGATGATAAGGTTGTCCGTGTGCGGGATTCAGTTCTGGTGGAGTTGCCGTTGCATTTACTGTTGATGGTTCTGCTGATTTAGTCGTTTCAGGAACCGATGGAATTGTTGCAGAAGTATCTGGTTTTACAACTGATTGTGGCTCTTTGGTTTGCTGTTGAACTTGTGCCGGTTTTGACTCCTTTTTCGCTGGCGTGCATGAAGTCATTGTGATCAAGCCAACCGCCACAAATAATAAAATATATTTTTTCATTGTAAATAGATTTTGTGAGTTTCTCATGGTATATTAGTTACTTATTTAAATATTCTGTTGGATATTTTATTCTTCGCTATAAACTACAACATGCAAACCATCTGATTGTTTTTTTTTCATTTATGCTGCACGATTTTATCTAACCAAACAGCTTTCAGTTTTTATAATTTACATGTACCGGTTCAATTCGGACATTGCTTTATTCATATCCCGCTCTAATTCAAGTAATTTATTGACGCTCTCATAATAAAGTGAAAATTCCATCAGGTAGTTGATCAATGATATTTCGCCTTGATCCAGGGCTTTTTTTGATAGTTCTGAGCTGTCAAATGAGAACAAACCAGATCGGTATTCGTTCACATTCTTCTGTAAAGCAATCGTTTTGGTATGCAAGGCTTTGAGCTGATTGTAAAATTGAATTTTGTTATCGGCAACTATACTTTCCAATGCCTGGGAGTTTGCTACAGCATATTTCACCTTGTTTTTATTCTCCCACAAAGGAATGGTCAAACCGACTGCTACTCCCTGAAATTGCTGGCCAATCACCGATTCGCTCATGTATCCGGTTTGTAATTTTGGTAAACTCATTGCCTTGATTAATCCGGTTTGCTTTTGACTGATCTCAATCTCCTTCTTCAACCAGCTAAACGTTGGATTTTTTTGTTCCGCCAACATGTACCATTGTTCAAAATCAGCAGGAAGCTCCATAATTTGAAATACGCTCCCTGTGAAATCAACTGCTTGTCCACCATTCAAACCGGCAAGTTCAGCCAAAAGGGCATTTCGCTCAATCCCGTTTGATTCCAACGCCTTACTGACATTCAGCAGGTTCAATTGCGATTTGTTGTATTCCAGAATATTGGTTTCACCAGCTTCAAATTTTATCTGGTACGATTTTGCAATACTTTGGGCGTATTCAACCCTTTTGGTCAATTCTCCATGCAAAGCGTTTGTATAAATCAAATCAAAACAAATCAAGCTGGTTTTCAGTTGAATATCCATCAATTGTTTTTGATATTCCAACTCCGTTTGTTCGTTTTTTAAATCTGAAATTTGATTTTTAAAACCGTATGCAGTTGGAAAATCGAACGTTTGGGAAATGCTGAAATCAGTGCGGTTTCCAATTGCAGAAGGGCTTCCCCACAGATAGTTAAATGCTACTTCAGGATTTTGCAGGTAGATTCCGGTTTTGTTTCCGATTTTCTCCGCGTCCACGCTTTTCCGCAATGCACCCAGCGTGGTGTTGTTCTTTACAACCTCGGTTAAAACCTGATCGACGGTATTCTGTGCGAAAAGAGGAAAACTGAATGCCGATATGCTGATGATTAAAATGATGCGTTTCATGCCTTTTCTGTTTTAATGGTTTTGCGACTGCTGAAAATGCTGTAAACTATTGGCACGATGTAGATATTTAGTAGGGTTGAAGTCAACAACCCGCCCAATATCACTTTTGCCATGGGGCTTTGAATTTCATTACCTGCCAAATCACCCTTAAATGCCAATGGAATTAAGGCTAAAGCTGCTGTTAATGCAGTCATTAATATGGCATTCAACCGGTCGGACGAACCTTTTGTTACCGTTTCATAAAGCGAAACACCTTGATTTTGCAGTTTCTGGTAATTCGAAATCAGCAATATCCCGTTTCGGGTGGCAATACCGAAAAGTGTGATGAACCCAATGATAGCTGGAATACTTAAAATGCCCGATGTCACCCAGATGGAAAATACCCCACCAATCAATGCAAGCGGAAGATTAAGCAAAATGATTCCAGCCAGTTTGAAATTTTTAAACTCCTGAAACAGCAATAGGAAGATGATGATGATGGCAAGAATTGAGGTCAGCATAAGCGTTTGCGATGCTTTTGCTTCGCTTTCGAACTGTCCGCCATATTCGATTCTGTATCCTTCGGGTAAATCAATCTTCTCGTTAATATTCTTCTGAATATCCTGAACAACGCTTCGCAAATCGCGTTCGGCAACATTGGCCGAGATAACAATCTTCCGCTGCACATTTTCTCTGCTTATGGAACTTGGGCCTGAAACAGAAACGATACCAGCAACCTGCTCCAACGGAACTTTTTTGCCGTCGTGCGTGTCGATTAATGCCGAACGAATGCCTTCGATGGATTCGGTGTAATCTTTGTTCAACCGCAACACCAAATCAAAACTGCGTTGTCCTTCATAAATATCGGCAAGTTTTTCTCCACCAAAAGAAATATCAACAAACTCATTAAACTGCGCGGTTGTTATTCCGTATTGCGCCAGCATATCGCGGTTGGCACGAATCTGAATCTGGGGGATTTCAACCTGCTGATCCACATTTACATCAACCAAACCTTCAATATCCACAATCGAACTTTTAACCTGATTGCCAAGGGAGAACATCTTGTTCAGGTCATTCCCGAAAAGTTTGATGGCAATGTTTGCCCGCGTTCCTGAAAGCATATGGTCGATCCGGTGACCAAGAGGTTGTCCGACTGTATAAGCAATACCGGGTATTCGGGCTAAGGTAGTTCTTACCTCTGCCATGAATTCTTGCTGACTACGTTCTTTAAGCAAAAAATTCACATCGATCTCGGCACTGTTCGTAGTTTGCGAATGTTCGTCCAGTTCGCCACGGCCGGTTCTGCGCGCCGTACTCGAAATTTCAGGAATCGCTAAAAGTTCAGTTTCGACCAGATTTCCCAAACGGTTGCTTTCTTCGAGCGAAGTCCCCGGTTTTGTAACCACAGATAATGTTAGTGCGCCTTCGTTAAACTCAGGCAGGAAACTCCGTCCAAAGGTTGAAAAAGCGAAAAGGGCAATTACAAACATGCCAAGCGTTGAAAAGATAACCGCTTTTTTGTGCCGTAATGTCCAGGAAAGGGATTGCTCGTAGTAAAAGGTCAGTTTGCGGACCAGCCATTTTTCTTTTTCGTTTTTTGCCAGATACTTTTCGTCAGAAAGTAACATTTTCGACAACAAAGGAGTTAAGGTCATGGCCACAACAAGCGAAACGAATAAGGATACAATAAATGCAATCCCAAGTGGTTGTAACATACGTCCTTCCATTCCTGAAAGGAAAAATAAAGGAAGGAAAGCCACCATAATAATTAGCGTTGCATTTAGTATGGATGCCCTGATTTCTTTTGAAGCTTCGAAAACAACAATAAACGACGATTGTCGCTCATGTTCAGGGTTCATTCGGTTCTGCCGAAGTCGCTTGTAAACATTTTCCACATCAATAACGGCATCGTCAACCAGCGAACCAATAGCGATGGCCATACCTCCCAAACTCATGGTATTGATTGTCATTCCTAACATCTTCATGACTAAAATCGCACCTAGCAACGAAATTGGAATGGCCAGCAGCGAGATAATTGTTGTGCGGAAACTGCCAAGAAAAACAAACAGAACGATAATAACGAAAATCCCGCCCTCCATTAATGCATTTTGCACATTACTGACTGATGTTTCGATAAAATCGGCCTGGCGAAAAATTTTGGTATCCAACTTCACATCTTTTGGTAAAGTCTTTTGCAATACCGCGAGGTTTTCTTCTATCCGTTGTGTAACCGCTAAGGTATTGGCATTGGGTTGTTTAGAAATGGATATGATAATGGCCGGTTTCGCATTTTCAGAAGCATAACCCATTTTGGGTGCACTCCCAATCACAACTTCGGCCACATCATTAATCCGGACAGGTTTACCGTTGTTCGATTTAATGTATGAATTGCCCAGAATGTCGATATCCGAAGTTCGGGCTATTCCACGTACAACATACTCGTTTCCGTACTGACGGACAACCCCACCAGTTGAATTCATGCTTGCGCCTTTACAAACGTTGGCCAACTCATTCATCGAAACCTGGTAATATTTCATTTTCTGTGCATTCGCCAGAACCTGGTATTGCTTGTAGTCGCCACCAATAATGGTAACTTGCGAAACGCCACCGGTAGCAAGGATCAAAGGTTTAACATTCCATTCGGCAAAGGTCCGAAGTTCCATCATGCTGGTACTATCGGCTTGCATACCAATGAAAAATATTTCTCCCATTACGCTTGACTGAGGAGCTAAAGCGGGCTGACCAACACCCAAAGGCATTTGGGATGAAACACTGATCAGCTTTTCACTGACAATTTGCCGGGCTTTAAAAATGTCGGTTCCCCAGTCAAATTCGACCCATACGAACGAAAAACCTTGCATAGACGCAGAACGCACCCTTCGAACATCGGTCGCTCCGTTCACTGAGGTTTCTATGGGAAAAGTAACCAACCGTTCAACTTCTTCCGAAGCCATTCCGTGGGCATCGGTCATAACTACAACAGTAGGGGCAGTCAGATCCGGAAATACATCCACATCCATATTCGAGGCAGTTCTCATTCCGAAAACCACCAACAGCACTGAACTTAGTAAAATGAGATACTTGTTGTTCAGTGAGAATTTGATAATATTATTTAGCACTTCGTAAATTTTAAATTTTGAATTATAAATTGTGAATCAAAAAAATGTGAATTGTGATTGCGTTTAATTCAGCATTCAACATTCAACATTCCTTATTTTCTTGCGAAGTTTTTACAATTGCTGTTAGAATATTTACAATATGCTCAATCTCATCAAGGTATTCTTTAACTTCGACCTTTGCGATTTGGCTCTTATCTATTAATCGGAGCCAGTAGCGTGTTTCCCGAGCTTCTTTGGATGCAATTGACATTTTTGCTGTAAAATCTTTTTTAGAATATCCAGCAGATGCCTCTTCTACATTCGCACCGATGCTAGTTCCACTTCGAAGAATTTGTTTCGACAATACAAATTCCTTTTGTTCGCTCATTTGCCTATATAATTCAACTATTTTCAGTGCAAACTCAAAACTTCTTTCAAGAATTATATTTTCTTTTTTCATTTCATTTATCTTTTAAAATTCAACACTTAACATTCATAATTCAACATTTTCTCAATGTACGTGACCAGAATGAGCATCTAAAGTACCTGTAGCCTGAGCCAGTTTGATAAGAATTGCGCCAATTGTTACAACCCGCTCACTGCTGATAAGCCCTTTCTGAATTTCAGTGCGAACCCCATCGGTAGACCCAATCCTGACTTCCCTTTTCTCGAAGAGCTCTGGTGTAACCTGCACATAAACAAAGTATGTGCCCTGATCTTCGAGCAGCGCGCTTGTTGGTATTGTCAAGGCCAGTGTGTTGGTTATTGTTTTTAAATAAACTTCCACAAATCCACCTGCGGTAAAACTGCCTAAGTTGTCAATTTGTAATGTTACCGGAATTAGGTAATTGTCAGAATTGGTTGACTTGCCAAATGACAGCACTTTGCCATTTAATTGTTCGAGCGACCAGGTTTGGTCGTCTTGTACCCTTCGGATATTAGCTGAAGCAATCAAGCCCAGTATCGAAGCGTATTTTTGTTGAATTTCGGCATTCAGCAGGAGTGTTTTGTTTTGTGCAATTATAACAACAGGCTGCCCTGCCACAACGTATGTGCCGTTTTTGACCAGTACCTGTTTAACAAAGCCTCTCATCGGACTTTTTACACTCTGTCCGGAAGCACTGAAATTATTATTCAGGTTATCAAAGATTGCTTTGGCATTATCGTATTGATTCTTTGCACTGAGCAGGTCTTTTGCAGAAACAATTTTATCTTTTGCCAGCTCAGTTGAACGTTCGTAATCAGCTTTTGCTTTTTCCAGATTGTTTTTCGCCTCAGCATATCGCACCGAAATGTTGTTGTCGGCCAATTCGCTCCCGGAAATGGAGAACAAAACCTGACCTTTTGAAACATCTATTCCTTCCAATACAGCGTTACCGGTGATCATCACGATACCATTCGTTTTTGCTGAAACAATGATCTCGTCACCCGGTGACGATTGAACCCGAGCGGTGGTTTTGATAATTTGACCGAATGGCTCGTTGCGTGGAAAATCTGTGGCGAAATCAACTTTCCACGACTGTTCTTTGGTGAAAACGGTAGTATTTGTTCTGGGAATAACCACTTTCCCAGAAGCTTCAAGTGCTTCTTTGTCTGATGCAAAAACATTTACTTCGGATACCAATACTTCGAAACTGCCTGTTTCATTGGTGATCTCAAATTTCAGTGTTCCTGTCCCAGCAGTTTCAGGCTGAATGTCGAAACTATAAATGCCTTTCCGGGTTGGCATATCGAGTGTCTGGTTTACTTCTTTGCCGTTCACCATCAGGCGAATAGTCATGCTCCCACTTTCCAGTGCTTTAAAATCGGGTAATTTAGAAAAATGCGACAGCACATTGGCTTTTTCTCCAACCACAAAGGCATCGGCTTCGGCAAACACTTCGAAATCGTTACTGTATGCGGTGTATTGGAATTTTACTTTTTCATGGGTATCATGAGAATCAGTGGCCTCTTTTCCATTTTGGCAGCTTGCAAAAACAATGACAAGCAATGCTCCAAAAAACATCTTGTTTTTCATTAATATCAGGTTTAAATTTTGAAAATAATCGATAAATGAATCCATGAAAATACATGGGCGATAAGTCACCTACCGCAAGCATTCATTGATAAAATAAAATTTAAACCACAGGGGGAGCCCGTAAACCTAAAGAAGCAGAAACAAAATTGGAGTGAGAATAAGTAATTAATGGTATTTGTTTATTTGAAACAACTTTTTGCACAAATGGTATGAATTCAATGCTAAACAGAATAGCATGAAAATTAACAAATGTGGAATGATTATCATCATACCCCAAACACTTAAATTCTTGTCTTACCGAATTTGCAGGAATTACAACAGCTTGTTTTAAAGCACATGATTCTGAACTATTCTCACCATCATGTTCGTGGTTATGTTCCGGAGTATTGTGATTATGTGCCAAGCTATCATTTTGGCAATGTTCGTTTTCAATACAAACTTGCTCCTGATGGTGATGATGGGGTACAACAGCATGAACCAACAATACGATATTGGCAAGAAGTATAAAAAATATGGCTGTTCTTTTCCTGATCATTACAAAAATATTGCTGCTAAGATAATAGAAAATCCGTTGATCTGTTTCCTGTTATATTTTGTTAACAGGCTATATTGCATTTGTAACCTACATGAATATTTTTTCATCTTTGTGGCATAAACCAAAATCAGAATCAACTGTTCTATTTATCAGAATTGCCAAGATTGTTCTAATTTAGAAAAGGTTATGAGATTTCGCTGTTTTTCATTAATTATACTTACTCTGCTGCTTTCCTCTTTACCATGCTGTGCAGGTGAGAAATGTTGCAATGAAACTGGCAAAGAATGTTCTGCAGACTCTACATACAATCATCATTCCGAAGAATCCTCAAATAGTTGCTCCCCGTTTATGGTTTGCGGCTCATGTACTGGTTTCGTTGTTATTGCGGTTCAACCTGATGTAAATAATGAAACCGGAAGAACTGCAGATTTAAAGACATCATTCAGTCAGAAGTACTTCGATTATTATTATCTAAAATTTTGGCAACCGCCAAAGATTAGTTAATGAACCTGGATCTTTTTTAGTATTCATTATGCTTGGTATCCGAAAGCATAATTTCCAATTCATTAATTAAATTCTTAAAAATGAAATCATTCATACTGCCAGTAATTGCATTATTTTTTGCAGTTCAAAGTCTGGCACAAAATACGTTTACAACCATAGTCCGGGATAGTGAAACAAAGGATCCACTGACAGGAGTCACTGTTTCGGTTCGTGGGAGTCACAATGGAAGTGTTACTGATCAGAAAGGATTTGCTCAAATCAATAATATCTCAACAGGCAAAAATGTGATCGTGTTTCGATTATTAGGTTATGGAGAAAAAGTTATTAATTATATTTTTCCAATTACCCAATCAATGCCTGTTGAAATCTTTCTCTCGCCCAGCGATGAAGAAATGGATGAAGTGATTGTTACCGCAACCCGTTCCAGTCGTACCATTGACGATAATCCAACCCGGATGGAGGCCATTTCAGGAGAGGAACTGGAAGAAAAAGGGAACATGAAGCCTGGTGATATTCGAATGATGTTGAACGAAAGTACCGGTATTCAGACTCAGCAGACTTCAGCAACTTCCTATAACTCAAGTATCCGGATCCAAGGTCTGGATGGTAAATACACTCAGATCATTCGGGATGGTTATCCATTGTATTCTGGTTTTTCAGGAGGCTTAGGCCTTTTGCAGATTGCACCACTCGACCTGAAACAGGTGGAAGTTATCAAAGGTGCCTCATCTACTCTTTATGGTGGAGGTGCAATTGCCGGATTGGTGAATCTTGTTTCGAGAATGCCGGAAGAAGAAAGGCAACTGAACTTTTTAATAAATGGCACCTCAGCTGCCGGTCTGGATATGAGCGGTTTCTATTCTCGGAAATTTAGAAAGACTGGGGCAACAGTCTTTGCCTCGTACAATTTAGGTTCACCATACGATCCGGCAGATATTGGTTTAACTGCTATCCCAAAATTCAGAAGGGTGACCCTAAATCCAAAATTGTATTTTTACGCCAGCCCAAAAACTACCATTGATTTTGGAGGAAACAGCACCATTGAAGACCGCACCGGTGGCGATATTCAGTATATAAAAGGGAAAGGTGATGATATTCACAGCTATTTTGAAAAGAATAAAACCAACCGGTTTAGCACTCAGTTCGGCATTACTCATCAGGTAAACGACAGCTCTGTATTGAAAATCAAAAACAGCCTTAGCTACTACGACCGGAACATTGAAATTCCGGATTTTACTTTTTCCGGAGTACAGCTGTCATCGTTTACAGAAGCAACTTATTCCTTAAAAAGAAAGAATCATGAATGGGTACTAGGGCTAAACTTTTCAACAGAAAAATTCAGTCAGGAAAGAAAAGACACTTCGAAAATAGTTGACTATAATCACGCTACATTTGGTTTATTTGCTCAAAACATTTGGAACGTGACGGATATGATAGCTTTGGAAACCGGTTTACGAGGTGATTACCAAAATGAATACGGATTATTTTTACTTCCCAGAATATCCGCGCTTTTCAAGATAAATTCAAAATTTTCTTCCAGAATTGGAGGTGGTTTGGGCTATAAAACACCAACTGTTTTTACTGAAGATGCTGAACGGCTTCAATTCAGAAATGTTCGGCCAATTGATGTTGCAAATACAAAGGCCGAACAATCTGTCGGCGGAAATTTTGATGTGAATTACCGGACTTCAATTACTCCGGAATTAACCTTCAGTATGAATACACTTTTCTTTTACACCAAAATCATAAATCCGTTGGTGCTGACAGAGGCAAATAATGGAAGCTTTGAGTTTTTACAGCCAGAGGGAGCAATTGACACCAAAGGACTGGAAACCAATGTAAAACTGACTTTCCATGATTTCAAATTGTTTGTGGGATATACGCTGGCAGATGTGAATCAGCGCTATAACGGGAATTCAACTGCGTACCCTTTGGTTGCAAAACACCGACTAAACAACGTTTTAATGTATGAAAAAGATGAAAAACTAAAAGTAGGTTTAGAAGCATATTATTACAGCAAACAAAAACGAAATGATGGAAGTACGGGCCAGTCGTACTGGCTTTGCGGGCTTATGGTAGAGAAACTGTGGGAACATTTTTCAGTTTTCATCAATTTCGAAAACTTGTTGGATACGCGACAAACCCGATTTGAAAATGTTTATACAGGAACTATTTCCAATCCGGTTTTCAGGGATATTTATGCTCCTATGGATGGATTTGTTGTGAATGGAGGAATTAAGATTCGATTGTAAATATTATTTAAAATTCCAGCAAAAAGCCGCTTCATTTTTACGTTGAAGCGGCTTTCAGTTATTATAGTTCATCAGCTTATTCTTCGGCGGCCAGATCGTCCATCATTTGTGTGAATGTCTTATATAGATTTGATGCCTGATCGTATAATTCTTTGTTTGATTGAATAGCTTCAAGCATCATCCCCATATTCATGGTAGAGAGAACTGTTTGGCCGTCTGCTTCATAAACAGATAAGGTACAGGGCATAAATGTTGAAAACTCAGGATTTGTTGTGAGCATCATCGCTGCTGTCTTTGCCTGACAAATATTGTATACAAATACTTTCCGTTGAATGGGAAAACCTTTTGATTCAACGATATCGTGGTAAATATAGGTTTGTAGCAAAGCCAGGCTATTTTTAGCACATGCTGCTTCAACTTGAAGTGCAACTTGTTCTACCGGCAATTTACTTTCTGTTTGGTGCATGACCATTTCTATCATTTTTTCGTTTTGCATGATTTGTTGTATTTAGAAGGTTACTGTTTTATCGGCCCAAATCACCAATTCAACACAATCGACCATTGTTGAAATGGGGCAGGCTTCAGTGCTTTCAAGATGTCTCGACTTTAAGCAAGTTCCGCAAGCAAGTATTTCACCGCCGATTTCAACGAATTTTTTCAATTGTTCGTCAACATTGTATTTTTCGTGGGTCAAACCTTCGCATTCAACGGCTTCGCCCATCAGAAATAATTTCACTTCATGTCCCGTTTTTTTTGCTGTTACGGCAAAACGGAAAGCATTCCATGCTTTTTCAAACTCTTTGGTTTCAAGAATAATTCCAATTTTCATTTCTATACTTTTAAAATGTTAATACAATTTTGTTTTTACGGATCAGTACGTACAGGTCGGCCAGCGAAGAAAACGTGCAAACCTGTGGTTCTTTATTATTACGACTTCGCAGGCAAGTTCCGCAACCCAAAATACTACCACCGTTATCCAAAAACTTGTTGGCTTGTTCCTTCAGATCGGTATTTGTTTTTACCATGCTATCCAATTCGACCCCTTTACCCAGTAAAAATATCATCACTGTATCGCCCTGATTTTTGGAATAGTTTGCCAGACGCAAGGCATTCCAAACTGTTTCAGTGTCGTTTGAATAAATAACCATTCCGATGGAAGTTTGCTTTTTCTCAGCCGAATTTTGACTGAATAAACTTGAAGAACAAAAAAGAAGAAGGATAAAAATTAACTTGAATTTCATAGGTTATGGGTTTATGGTTTTTGAATGATGAGCCCAAAATGGAATGGCTCGATAAAAAATGAGTTCTTAAAAATCAGAAAACCTGCTTCTTTTGCCCAATTGGCGCATGTTTTCGGTTGTGGGCGTATTGCCAGTGAAGGACCACGTGGCGTTTCAATATCGCTGCGCCAGTGAATGATTCCAGCCTTTGCGTTTTTTTTTTAGAATCCGGAAAACTTCGCTTAGGATTTGTTCCGGATGGTCGTGGTGCAAAATATTGAAAATCATCACATAATCTATTGAATTGGCTGGAAGTCCTGTTCCATTAGCTATAAAATCGGCCTGATGCAATTTTATATTGTTGATCCCGAGTTTATTGATTTTAGTTCTCATGAGTTCAATCATCTCTTCGTCAATGTCATAGGCCAAAACCTTTCCTTTGACAATGTTGCTGCCGGAATCGAAATAGTGCCAAAACCACAGCCCAGATCGGCAATCGTATATATTTCGGAGGTAATATCGATTAGCTGCAAAATCAACTGAGGATCAAAAAAATCGGTCCACATGGATTCTTCAGGCATTCCGCTATCTCGGACTTTCATGAGTGTAAATATCTGGTTATAGGTCTTTAATCAGTTCCTGATGTTTTTTCAGATTCTCGATCAGCACCTCGCGCATCATTCGGCAGGCAATGGCAATCTTTTCGGTTGTTAGCCTGAAATACATGTTCAATCCTTCTTTGCGCTGCGAAAGAATGCCATTCGAAACCATCATCGACAGGTGTTGCGAAAGGTTCGATTTGAGGACTCCGGTAATCTCCTGAATTTCACCGAAGCTCATTTCTCTGTCGTTCAAAATATCAATAACCTCAATACGGATAGGGTTAGCAAGGGCTTTACAGATGTTGGAATGTAAAGTATAAATCGTCTTGTCTTTCATTGTTTGTATGTTTAATAGTTTGCAAATATATAAACTATTAAATCTGAATTACAGTCTTAGGAAAACAAAACTTATCAAGTTGCAGTCACTATCTACGAAGCGGGTGCGGTGGAAAAATTGCAGCTCTTTTGCAAGCCAGTGGTTTTATCGTCGGGTTAAGCGGATTGAAAATGTGCTGCAATGTGTGTGGGCTTTTTTTTGTTTTTCGTTCGGCTGGGTCTTCAATAGATTCATTGTACTTTGCAATTTCTTGATTGTATTGAATTACTTTTTGTTTGTTATCCTCAAACTTATCCAGTTTTTTTATTTCAAACTCATCCATGAACTTTAGGAATATTTTAAACATTTCGTGTAATAGTTCACGGGTAAAGAGTGCATTTACAGCAATTACAGGAGAATAGTTTGCTTTGAAATAAATATTTCCAGTCGGAAAAGTTAAACTTTAACTAAATACAATAAGTGGGCTTTAAGTGCCCACTGGTGCGGATCTATAATTGCTGATATTCGTTTATCTTGAAATTTTCGTAACAATTTGCTAACAAATCGAATCATTCTTTGAAATTTTTCTTGTTTTCTATTTAAATGAAAGAATGTTGCTATTTATGTCGATTTTGTTCTTAAACTGAATGTTTTCGTCTCAAAATCATTGGCCGAAGTGCAAATATTAGATTATTCACTTTAATTAAAGAGAATTTCGTTAAACATCTTAAAGAAGAATTCGACATGATTCATGTCTGTTTTGTGTTTAAATTATATACAAATGAAGGTTTTGTTCATTTTTTAATAGTTTTGTTTGGCATAAATTATTTATGAATGACGGTAGAAAACAAATATTTGTTTGAGATGCTCCAAAAAGGAGATGATTCTACTTTTGAAGTCATCTATAAAATGTATGCTCCCCGTTTGTACTATTTCGTTTATGAGTATATCCCTCAAAAAGATATTTCTGAGAATATCGTTCAGGAAACCCTGATGGTTTTATGGAATAAAAAAGGTGAATTAACTGGTGATACAAATCTTGGCGCTTACCTGTTTACTGTTGCCAAAAATAACTGCTTGTATAAACTTCGTGAAATAAAATACAGGCAGCGGATATTTGATAACACTGAAATCAATGAATCTGAGCTGGAAGCAAATTATTATGCTTTGGAAAATTTGGAAACATCAAGATTTAATGAGTTGGAAATAGAGCAAATTATTAAAAATACACTTGATCAACTTCCACCTCAATGTCGGGTGGTTTTTAATCTTAGCAGGTTCGTAGGGAAGAAGAACAAAGAAATTGCCGAAGAACTTAATATCTCGGTAAAAGCAGTTGAAGGCCACATAACTAAAGCACTCAAATTATTTCGAATTACGCTCAAAGATTATTTGCCATTTATCGCTTTTCTATTTGTTTGATGAATTTAGGATATAGTTGATTTCTCCAATCATTCGCCTTGTAAAAAAAAAGTTCAGTATCGAACTAGGGTAAAAGCCATTTCGTGCTTTATTAATCAGGAAAGAAGAATATGAATAGAAAAGAAGAAATATGGAAATTAGTTACCGGAAACATTTCCGGTGATGAGAAGCGTGCGATTTTGTCGGAAATAGAAATTGATAAGGAAGCAAAGGTCGAATATAATGAGATTAAAAATACCTGGGCACTATTGTCATCGACAAAAAAAATGGCAGATGCAGATGCTAATGATATGTATTTAAGGTTTAAAGGGCACCTTCCGTATGTACCCAAATATCGTATGGGGCTGAATAACATGTTGAAATACGCGGCGATATTTGTCATGGGGGTGATGATCGCGTCACTATCGGTGTATTGGAGTGAAAGCAGAGGGTGGCTGAGTTTCAATAAGGAATTTGTACAAACAGTGGTTGCCGATAAGGGACAAATCTCAAAGGTTATTTTGCCGGATAGTTCGGTTGTCTGGATAAATTCGGGAAGCAAGATTACTTACAATAGTAAGTTCGGAGGAAATAACAGAAAAATTGAACTGGTTGGTCAGGCTTTTTTTAATGCTGCTCATAACAGGAAAATTCCATTTGTAGTTAATGTAAATGGATTTTTAGTGAAGGTTTTAGGGACGAAATTCGATGTCAATGCCTATTCAGCAGAAAAAAATATTCGGGTTGTTCTGGAATCGGGCAGGGTGGAATTAAATCGGGCATCGGATCACGATTTTAAGTATACACTTTCCCCGGGGGAGATGGCCACATTTAATCCTAAGAATAACAGCCTGACAATTGATAAGGTTAAACCGGAGTTGTTCTCATCATGGAAAGAGGGTGTTTTGATTTTTCGTGATAAGCCAATGGCAGAAGTTCTTGATGAATTGCAGCGGAGATATAATATTGATATTGAAGTTAAAGACGCAGATATTTATAATTCAGTGTTCACTGCCAGAATTAGCGACGAGCCATTGGATAAGATATTAAAATCGATGGAGTTTTCGTGCTCTGTAAAAGCAACGTTGATCCGTGATGCTAAAAATGTGGAATCCAGAGCAAAAGTGATACTTTCAAGACAATGATAATTTTAACCTCTAAAATAAATTTTGCCTATGAGAAACTGAATTGTCGGATGTGAAATAAAAAAAGGAGATGCTGGTAACATCCCCTTTCGTTTTCTTTTCGCATTGACCTGGCTCGCTAAAGCACAACAAATTGAAAAGTCAATAATCAATAAGACAAATCTATGAAAAAAAATCATTTTTCTAAGATTTCCGGTTTTTCTAAAATATGGAAATCTAAATTCTTTATGACGATGAGAATAATATTATTTATCTTTTTTGTGGCTGTAACTCAGATTTTTGCGGGGAATACATATTCGCAAAATGCAAGGCTTAGTTTGAAGTTTGAGAATGTAGGCATCAAAGATGCTTTGCTTCAAATAGAAGAAAAATCGGAGTTCTATTTTATGTACGATGCAACGAAAGTTAACCTTAATCAAAAAGTTAGTCTTTCTGTTGATAACGCTCTGATTACTGATATTTTAGATCGATTGTTTAATTCTACCGGAATAAATTATGAGATAAACAACCGATTGATTGCATTGTCGGAAAAATCATCGAAAGAAACATTCCTGTTTGGTCAGAATAAGGTGACAGGAAAGGTTGTTAATCAGTCAAATGAGCCGATCCCGGGTGTTTCTGTGGTCATAAAAGGTACAACGACGGGTGCAATAACCGACGTCGATGGCAAGTTTCAATTAGCCGATATATCTTCGGATGCTATTCTGGTATTTTCATTTGTGGGAATGAAAACACAGGAAATTGTTCCCAAAGGAAAAACTATCCTGCAGGTGGTTTTGGAAGAAGAAACCATTGGTCTCGACGAAGTTGTAGCTATTGGTTATGGAAGCGTTAAAAGAGGTGATGTAACCAGTTCAATCGCTTCGGTAAAGTCAGAAAATTTTGTAAAAGGAGCTGTAAATGATGCCGCCCAGCTTATACAGGGTAAAGTTGCCGGTTTGACTATTTCAACACCCTCCGGTGATCCTACCCAAGGTGCAGTCATTATGCTTCGTGGTAATGCTTCATTGTTAGGTACTTCTGATCCTTTGGTTTTGGTTGATGGAGTTCCAGGAAGTCTGGAATCGGTTGCTCCTGAAGATATTGAAACAATTGATGTATTGAAAGATGGTTCGGCTTCGGCCATTTACGGAACCCGGGGGACAAACGGGGTTATCATTATTACAACCAAAACAAGCAGTAATGATATGGTACCAACTATTGAGTATTCGGCCTATGCATCAAGTGCAACAGTAAGCCGGAAACTTGATTTTATGAATGCAAGTCAGCTACGTGAAAAATGGGATCAGGGATATAAATTTACTGGTGCTAACTTAAAAGATTTTGGTTCAGATACCGATTGGCTCGATCAAATTACACGCAATGCAATCAGCCAGGTTCACAATGTGATTTTTCGTGGCGGAAGTAAAAATACTAACCTGACAGCATCGTTAAATTATAAAGATAATGAAGGGATTTTTATTAAATCTGACAATAAAAAATATACTGGTCGTATAGATGTAAACCATTCCATGTTTAATGGGAAGTTAGTTGCCAACATCGGAACAATTATCAGTGAACAAACCTACTGGACGGGTGGCGACGGATATAGCTTTAATAATTACGTTTATCGCCAGGCCATCATTCGAAACCCTACGGAACCAGTTAAAACTGCTGAAGGTAAATGGTACGAACGCGATGTGTATTTTTACGACAACCCGGTTGGTTACATTCAAGAATCGGTAGGGGAAAATCGTTACCGGAATGTTCGGTTTAATGCCAGTCTTACTTTTACTCCAATGAAGGATTTGACTATTAAAGGATTGGTTACGCGCAAAGGTAATTCGAACATTCGCGGATTTTATCAGACAAAAAATCATGTTTCCAATACCAAATATTCGGCTGGTGGTTTTGCTTCGCGCGGAACTGATGATTATGTTGGAAACTATACCGAATTAACGGCCAACTATAAAAAGACAATTGAAAACCATAATTTCTCGGTATTGGCTGGTTACAACTATGAGGATAACATGAACGAAGGCTTTTGGGCGAACAATAAGTATTTTCCTACTGATGGCTACACCTATAACAATCTGGAAATAGGTAGTGGATTGCCTAAGGGTGAGGCAGGCATGGGTAGCTATAAAAACACAGATAAATTAGTTGCGTTCTTCTCACGTATCAGTTATAGTTATAAAGATAAGTACTTGTTAATGGCAAGTATTCGTCACGAAGGCTCTTCTAAATTCGGAGAAGATCACAAATGGGGAAATTTCCCCGGGCTTTCTGCCGGATGGCGCATTAAGGAAGAACCCTTCATGCAAGGTATTGGTTGGGTTGAGAACCTGAAACTGAGAGCTGGTTTTGGTATTACCGGTATTAATGTGGAGAATTCCTATCAGTCATTGAGTAGCCTGGATTATAGCGATTACTTTTTTTACGATGGACAATGGGTGCGCAAACTGGTCCCTGTTAGAAATGATAATCCGGACCTGAGATGGGAGAAAAAAGAAGAAATAAACATTGGTCTCGACTTCAGTTTGTTTAATGATAGAGTAAGTGGAGCTCTGGATTTTTATAATCGATTAACTAAAGATGCTTTATGGAATTATGACGTCCCAACTCCTCCATATTTATATGGTACAATCCTGGCTAATGTTGGTGAGATTAAAAATCAGGGTTTTGAAGCGATGATTAATGTTGTTCCGGTAAAGACAACCGATTTTACCTGGAATGCCGGTTTTACATTTTCAACCAATAAGAATAAACTGGTATCCTTATCGAACGACAAATTTCAAACAACCAACGACTATTTTTACGACGGTTATACCGGAGAACCCATCCAGATAGAAACACATCGTATAAAAATTGGTGGACCAATCGGCGATTTTTATGGTTTGAGAAGTGTTGATATTACCGATGACGGAATCTGGATTATTGAGAAACCTGATGGGACCCGTATTCCGGCAACCGAATCATCAACCGACGATCGTCAGGTGTTAGGCAACGGGATTCCTAAATATTACCTGAGTTGGAACAACAACTTCAGATACAAGAATTTTGATCTGAGTGTTAATATGAGAGGTGCTTTCGGATATCAAATCCTTAACTTTTCCCGAATGTTTTACGAAAATCCGACTATTGGATATAACACTCTGAACTCTGCGTTCGACAAAGTTTATGATAAAGCTGTTTTGAAAGATGTTCAACGCTTTGTTAGTTATTACGTTGAAGATGGTGATTATTGGAAAATCGACAATGCCACATTGGGATACACTGTTAAATTAAACAACAAAAACACCATTAAGAACCTGCGTTTCTATGCCTCTGGTATTAATTTAGTCACCATTACCGGATACAAAGGAATTGATCCTGAAGTCAAACAAACAGGATTATCACCGGGCAATGATGACCGGGATAAATATCCAACAACCAGAACATTTACATTTGGTGTTAACGTTACTTTCTAATTCAGTTATCATGAAACGAGCCATTCGCGAAAATCTTTCATTCAGATGGCGAGTTCCATGTGGTAATTAAAAAAAATAATAGACACATGAAAAAGATATATATAAATACAAAATCATTTGTAAAATCAAGTATTGCTATTATCTCTTTGGGTTTGATTTTAGCAGTTGGAGGTTGTACCGATCTGAAAGAGGAAGTTTTTTCTGAAGTTACAAAAGCATCGTTTGTGCCAACAGAAGATGATGTTGTCGCATTGATGGCCTCTGGTTATACTCCGTTACGTTACATTATGGGGTGGCAGGGATTGTTTGATGTTCAGGAAGAACCTGGAGATATAATTGTTACCCCAACCCGTCCTAACGGATGGGACGATGGAGGAACCTATAAACAAATGCACTTTCATACATGGAATAATCTGTCATGGCAACCTGAAAATACCTGGCTGACTTCCTATGAAGCCATTAACAACATTAACAGGGTATTGCTACAGGTTGATGAAGGTTCACTTCCTTTATCTGAAGAACTGGAAGTAGCACTTCGATCGGAATTGAGAGCTCTGAGGGCTTTGTGGTATTCTATTCTTTGCGATACGCATGGCAATATCCCTTTGGTAATTTCATATAGTGATGAAATACCTACACAAAAGACACGCACAGAAGTTTATAATTTTATTATTTCTGAGTTAACCGAAGTATTACCCGATTTGCCATCAAATGTTGATAAAAGTACTTACGGACGCATGACCCAGTGGGCTGCCTGGCAATTACTGGCCCGCATGTATCTGAATGCTGAAGTTTATAAAGGATCACCTGAATGGGCAAAATGTATTGAAGCTTGTGACGAAATAATTGCTTCAGGAAACTTTATCCTCGAACCGGATTACCGAAATCCGTTCAAAGCAAAAAACGAAGGTTCAAAGGAAATCGTATTTGCTGTGCCTTATGATGACATATACGGACCAGGCTGGAACGCTCATATGAAGCAATTGTTGCCAGATCACAGGTATGTGTTTAACATGAGTGCACAACCTTGGGGTGGGTCAAGTGCCAATCCCCAATTCATAGACAGTTATGATCCGGATGACAAACGTTTTGATGCTACCTGGTTGCATGGAGATCAAATTAGTGCGATTGACGGAAGTGTTGTGATGACCCTGGTTAATAAAATGCCAAGTATTTATGGTTGTGAATTCGAAGAAGGTTATCGGGTTAAAAAATACGAAATAGCTGTAGGTTGTAAAAGCAGCATGAGTAACGACTTACCATATTTCCGTTACACCGATGTATTGATGATGAAGGCTGAATGTTTGCTTCGCACAGGTAAAGGTGATGAAGCTGCAACCCTTGTAACTGAAGTTCGCCAAAGAGCATTCGATGATCCTGAAAAAGCGAAAGTTACCGGCTTCGAACTGGATGGAAATACAACCATAAAATACGGAACACTTGATACCAATGGGAACATTGACAATCCTGGAGACCAAACTCCGGTTCAGTATGGCCGTTTCCTTGATGAGTTGGGTTGGGAATTTGCAGCTGAATTCCGCCGTCGTACAGATATGATCCGATTTGGCGTTTATCAGAAAAAGAGCTGGTATAACCATACTCCTAAAGGAGATTATACAACATTGTTCCCAATTGGTTTTGATGAGTTAGGTACTAATCCGAATCTGAAACAAAATCCGGGTTATAATTAATCCTTGCTCAATTTATCAGAACATAACAGTTATTCTGCATAAACAAGAATGAATATTCCTCCGGAACAGTTTTCCGGAGGACATTTTTACCTGGGACAAACTTATTCTGATAGTTTGTTTAGAATTGTATTATACTTATTTAAATATTTTCAGGATGAAGCAGACTCATTTATTCTTCGAAGAAACAGCATCGTTGCCTTTTGAAAAACACCATTACCCCCATTTTCTTTATTTACCTTTTCCGCAGATTTTACAAAGACTTCGAATAATTTTGTGTCTGTTTTCAATCCTGATTTTTTCTTCGAATTTCACCGTTGCCCAGCCTCAGCAATCCGGTAACAAGATACCAACATTGGGATTAGAACAAGGTGTAGTTCAATTCAATACTTCAACATTTCACCTTGAATTACTCAAATCATCACAAACAGTTTCTTCCCTTCAGACAACCGATGCCGAAAGGTTTGACTTTACCCCGCATGATTTATTGGAAAAACGCGATAAAGATGGCTACTACCATCTTGGCGATTTAAACTTCAGGATAAAAACAGGAACTAACGGGCAGTGGCAATCTTTTTCAACAGCAACTAAACGTGCTTCGGTAAAATCACTTGCATCTGAAAATGTCAATATCCTGGCTGTTGCCGATTTGGTCAGTACCTTACCAGAAACGCTTCCGCTGCAGGTATTACGCTATTGGGAAAAAGAAGGCAATGGCCTTGTTTTGCGATTCGAATTAAAAAATAAATCCAATCAACCTGTCGAAATCGGTGCGTTGGGCATTCCGATGATTTTCAACAATAACTTTGATGGCAAAGAACTTGATCAGGCTCATAACGAATCAGTATTTTTCGATCCGTATATTGGTATGGATGCCGGCTATTTGCAGGTTGTTCGCCTGAACGGTCATGCTCCTGTTTTACTGGTTGTGCCTTATGGAAAAACGCCATTTGAAGCTTATCGTCCGCTGACTGACGACCCCACACCAATAGGAACAACATTCGAAGGCTTCCACGAATGGATGGTGACAAGTAAAGCTTATGCAGAAAACGAGTGGAAAGATGCGGAACAATGGAACACTCCAACTTCGATTACACTCAATCCGGGAGAGACACACAGTTTTGGTGTGAAATTTATACTGACAGACAAGGTCGGAAACATTGAAAAAACATTGATCGAATACAATCGTCCGGTGGCTGTTGGTATTCCCGGATATGTGGTTCCGCAGGATGTAAATGCAAAATTATTCCTGAAATACGGTCGGAAAGTAAAATCGCTGGGTGTTGAACCCAAAGGTGCTCTGGAACTTTCTGAATCAGGAAAAACAAAAAACGGTTGGACTGAATATGCCGTAAAAGGTGAAACATGGGGTCGTGCCCGTTTGACAATTACGTATACTGACGGCATTCAACAAACAATCAATTATAAAGTAATAAAGCCTGAATCGCAGGTAGTGGCTGATAATGGTAAATTTCTGACCACCAAACAATGGTATGAAAACCCGAATGATTTGTTTCGCCGAAGTCCATCGGTAATTACTTACGACAACGAGAAAAAAGAGCAGGTTACCCAGGATCGTCGTGCCTGGATTTGTGGATTGAGTGACGAGGGTGGGGCAGGAAGCTGGCTCAATGCCATCATGAAACAATTGGTTGAACCCAATCCTGAGGAAATCAAAAAGATGGAGACATTTGTGAATCAGACCATCTGGGGAGGAATTCAATACAACTCAGGAAAGCTGAAATATGGTGTTCGCAAAAGCATGTTCTTTTATTCGCCCGACAGTATGCCTGACGGAACTTACAGCCCCGATATTAACTTCAAAACCTGGGCAGCATGGAATCGACAAGGCGCTGAAATTACCGACCGGTCCTACAATTATCCGCATGTAGCTGCTGCGCATTGGGTGATGTACCGCCTTGCCCGTAATTACAGCGGTTTGGTAACCAAACAAACATGGCAGTGGTACCTCGAAAAAGCTTATCATACGGCAATGACCATGATGGATCAGGCTCCGTATTACGCTCAGTTTGGACAAATGGAAGGAACTGTTTTTATCCTGATTCTGGAAGATTTAAAACGGGAAGGATACACCGATTTGGCTGCTGACCTGGAAAAAACGATGAAAGGTCGTGCCGAGCATTGGGCAACGCTCAGTTATCCGTTTGGCAGCGAAATGTCGTGGGATTCAACCGGCCAGGAAGAAGTTTACATGTGGTCGAAATATTTCGGGTTCGACGAAAAAGCGATGGTAACTTTAAACGCGATACTGGCTTATATGCCAACCATTCCGCATTGGGCCTATAACGGAAACGCACGCCGTTACTGGGATTTCCTGTATGGTGGAAAATTATCGCGCATCGAACGTATGATCCATCATTATGGTTCGGGCCTGAATGCCATTCCGGTTTTGACTCAGTACAGGCAAACTCCTGACGATTTGTATTTGCTTCGCGTTGGATATGGCGGTGTACTGGGAACCCTTTCAAACATTACCGAAGAAGGTTTTGCTCCATGCGCGTTTCATTCGTTTCCTACAGAACTGAAAAATGACGGAATTTCAGGTGACTATGGCTCTGGTTATTTTGGATATGCAATCAATACAGCAACTTACATCACACACGATGACGAGTTTGGCTGGCTGGCTTTTGGCGGAAATTTGTCTACTATAAAGAGTTGGGTAAAAGTTGAATTGACGACCGCATCCAAATCGCGTGTTTACCTTGCTCCGGTTGGTTTGTGGCTTACTCTTGATGCGGGAACATTTAGAACCGTTTCATTCAATCCAAAATCAAAAGAAGTCAGGCTTGAACTCGATAAATCGAACGAATTTACACCGAAAGCATATCTCCGGATTGAATCTTCTGCAGGGAATAAATACACTTCCGAAGGTTTAACCCCAAATGACCGCGGGGCTTTTGAAATTCCGCTGGGCAATCAGTCAGTAACCGTAATGCTTTCGCACAACTAATTTGAGGAACATTATCTGATGATAAAACTTTCATTACCTCCTGTAATGCTGTTCAGTTGAAACAACCGATGCGTAAGGTGTAAAAGCCGATTATTACGACTCGGTGAAAATATCGGTCCTGAGAATCAAAGCCAGCTTACAGAAGAATAATAGCAGCGGTATTCCGGAGTGGAAAGTAAGTGTATTTGCCGGGTTGGTTGTTTAAGTTATTATAAACACAGAGAAAACAGAGGGATTTCAGGTTCATGGAAAAAATGGGAATTGTAAATAATAAATTCTTTAATTGTAAATAAAATGGCTATTACCCGAAAAGAATTTTTCAAAAAAGCATGTCTGACGGGCGCTTGTTTTTGTGGATTTACTTCATTGGTAGTTCAGGGTTCGAATCTAACAGGAACATCAGATGCTGATGAACCGGATGATAAAAACCAGAAGTTTATGCAGGACTGGATTTCGACTTTACTCCTGAATATTGATGAAAATGCCAGCGATGAAGAGTGTCGCAAGATCATGAAACCCTGTGCGATGGCACACTACAATTTCCTCGAAATGGATAAAATTCTTGCTCCATATATTGGAGATATGTCGAAATTTACTCATTTTATTGCTGACGAGTGGGATTGGAAGATTGATTACGATACTAAAACTGGCGTAATCGTGGCAGACGAAAACAAGTCGTATTGCGTTTGCCCGATGGTGAACAAAGAGAAGGGTGTTCGCTCATCAATTCTTTGCTTTTGTTCCGAAGGGTTTGCTGAAAAAATGTTCTCGACGGTTGCCGGGCATCCGGTGAAAGCCAGGGTGATTTCTTCCATTCACCGTGGAAACGAACGCTGTAAATATGAAATTGCTCTGACTTAAAGGCATACACAGTCAAACAGAAAGTCGCAAATTCACCAAGCGTTTGTCTGTGGCCAAGTAAATGAAACTCTAAATCATGCTATTGAAAAATAATAGATATACTATGAAATTATATAAACTGATCATTGGACTTTTACTAAGTTTTTTTGCTTTGGGAACTACCAACACAATTGCCCAAAGCGGCGATCAAATCTTAGATGGAATTGGCGAAACGGGTTTAATTGCTCGCTATACATTTAAGGACGATGCAAAAGATTGGTCCCGAAATAACCTTCATGGCAGCATTCAGGGAACCGATTTCAAGTTCGTGAAAGACGAACTTTTTGGAAACGTACTTTCGTTAGGTGGAAATAGTGACACATTCATCTCACTCCCGGCAGAATCGGTGAAAGATGAAGAAACGATCAGTATTACCGGATGGATTTACCTTCGGTCTGCAAAAAGTGGTCAGTTGTTTTTCGATCTCGGAAAAGACAGCAAGTCGCATTTCTTTGCCGCTCCGGTAGGGCTGAACGACAAAGAAGAATTTCAGGCTCAAATCCTGACGAATGCAAAAAGTTACATAGCTGCTTCTGAAGTATTGCCTGTTTACAAATGGGTGCATGTGGCTGTGGTAATCAATGTTCCGTATAAAACGCTCAGTACGTTTGTAAACGGCGCGCTTGTTTGTGAAACAAAAAATGTTGACATTGAATTGCGACAACTTTTCAAAAGTAATTCCGGCGAAAGCAATAAACTTTACATCGGAAGGTCGCTGAACCAGGAATATACTGGATTAAATGCTAAGTTGCACGATTTTCGTATCTATCGTGTAGCTCTGAATGCCAAACAAATTGCCCGGATTTATGGCAATGCACTGAGCGAAGGTGAATCGATAGTCAGAACCAACGAAGAATCGGAAGGTGAGCTTGAAAAGTTTCCGGCAACAACGCCACAGTTATATAATGCCTACTTAAAAAGTGTACCGGATATTCAGGTTGAAACCGAAGTGGGGAATCTTCCGAGATTACCACGTTTTGTAACGGGTGTTTACAACAATGGCGTTGAAGGTCCTGAAGTAAGAGTAATTTGGCCAGCTCCCAAGGATAACAGCCAGGTGCTTTCTGCCGGAACATACACGTTGACCGGAAAAGTTGCCGGAACAGACCTGCAGCCTAAAGCAATTGTCGTAGTTAAAGCAGCAAAAGCGGCAGCAACTCCCAATCGAACACTCGAATTCTTTAAACTCGATCAGGTCTCATTAGATCTTGACGATCATAACCATAATACGAAATTCATCGAAAATCGTGATAAATTCATTACAGGTTTAGCCAAAACAAACCCTGACAATTTCCTGTATATGTTTCGAAATGCCTTTGGGCAGGAACAGCCCAAAGGAGCCAAACCACTGGGGGTATGGGATAGTCAGGAAACGAAATTGCGTGGTCATGCAACAGGGCATTATCTTAGCGGTATTGCTCAGGCATATGCCAGCACAGGTTATGATGCATCACTTCAGGCTAATTTTGCTGCCAAAATGGATTATATAGTGAATACACTGTATAAATTGGCCCAAATGTCCGGTCAACCAAAAACTCAGGGGGGAGAATATGTGTCAGATCCAACAGCTGTACCAACAGGTTCAGGTAAATCAACCTATGATTCAGATTTAAGTGAAGGAGGTATTCGTACCGATTACTGGAACTGGGGCAAAGGGTTTATTAGCGCTTATCCGCCCGATCAGTTTATCATGTTGGAAAAAGGTGCGAGCTATGGAGGCGATAAAACAAAAATTTGGGCGCCCTATTATACGTTGCATAAAATTCTTGCCGGCTTGATGGATATTTATGAAGTTAGTGGCAATGAAAAGGCGCTTGAAATAGTGAAAGGCATGGGCGACTGGGTATATGCGCGATTGAGTATGGTACCAACCCCAACATTAATCAGCATGTGGAACAAATACATTGCCGGTGAGTTTGGTGGAATGAACGAAGCGATGGCACGTTTGTCGCGCCTGACCAACGAGCCACGCTACATGGAAGTTGCACGTTTATTCGATAACATTAAAGTGTTTTATGGTGATACTGAACATTCAAGCGGACTGGCTAAAAATGTAGATTTGTTCCGCGGATTGCATGCCAACCAGCACATCCCTCAGATTGTTGGTGCACTCGAAATTTATCGCGACTCGGACGCTCCTGAATATTTTCATATCGCCGATAATTTCTGGAATATGGTCACCAACGATTACATGTACAGTATCGGTGGTGTTGCCGGAGCCCGCAATCCGAATAATGCCGAATGTTTCATCAGTCAGCCGGCAACTCTTTACGAGAATGGCTTCTCGGTTGGGGGACAGAATGAGACCTGTGCAACTTATAATATGCTCAAATTAACCGGAGACCTTTTTCTTTTCGAACAGCGTGGAGAGTTGATGGATTATTACGAGCGCGGCCTTTACAACCACATCCTCGCGTCTGTTGCAGAAGATAGTCCTGCAAATACCTATCATGTTCCACTGAACGCCGGTTCGGCAAAACAGTTTAGCAACGAAGATATGAGCGGTTTTACCTGCTGTAATGGGACGGCTCTTGAAAGTAGTACAAAACTTCAGAACTCGATTTATTTTAAAAGTGCCGACAACAAGGCTTTGTACGTGAATCTGTTCGTGCCTTCAACATTAAAATGGACAGAAAAGAAGATAACTGTAACGCAAACAACTGCTTTTCCAAAAGAAGATCACACCGTGTTAACCATTAAAGGAAATGGGGCGTTTGGCCTTAATGTACGTGTACCTCATTGGGCGACTAAAGGATTCTTTGTGAAGATCAATGGGAAGAATGAAATAGTTAATGCTGAACCTGGAAATTACCTGACGATTAGCCGAAAATGGAAAGACGGGGATAAAATTGAGTTACGCATGCCATTCCATTTTTATTTGGAGCCTGTTATGGATCAGCAAAATGTGGCCAGCTTGTTTTATGGCCCAATTTTGCTGGCAGCGCAGGAGTCGGAGCCACTCAAAGAATGGCGGAAAGTAACTTTAAATGTGAACGACATTAGTAAATCGATAACAGGTGATCCGGAGAAATTGCAATTCAACATCGATGGTGTTGTTTATAAGCCGTTCTACGAATCGTACGGGCGTTATTCGGTTTACCTGGATGTTACTTTGAAATAATAAGGTTGAATAACGTTAATTAATTTAGCCCTGAAGGGGCTTGATATGTTAACACAGGGTGTAGCCCTGTGTCCGCGGAGAACCGATTTAGCCGAAGCCCTGAAAGGGCGTTATATCTTGCCCTTTCAGGGCTTCGATTGTTCAGCTTTTTCACCGCAGGACTTTACCCTGTGTTATTAGAATTAAGGCTGAAAGCCTTAATTCGGCAATGCGATATTGAATGTTGAAACAAGAAACCAAATAATAAACCATGTTTAAACGAATTACATTTTTTCTGATTGCGTCAGTTTTTGCGCTGGGCGCAGTAATCAAAGCTCCGGCACAGGTTACTCCTCCCGATTACCAACGGGCCGATTCGATTATCAAATTGAATGACCTCGTTTATCATCAAATTAATTCGGTGAATTGGATTGATTCAACATCGACATTTTGGTATCAGGTAAAAACGCGTGAAGGTGTTTCTTTTACGATGGTTGATGCCGCGAAATTGACCCGCAAACCTGCGTTCGATGTTGCAAAACTGGTTGAACAACTGAATAAACAGCCGGGAGTAAAAACAACTACAAAGTCAGCTCAGTTTCAGAAACTGAAGTTTGATCTGAAAGCGAACAAATTTCAATTTCTGTTCGACAAAAAGTATTTCACCTGCAACCTGAAAAATTATGCTTTGGTGAAGGATTCGGTAGCAAAACCAACTGGACCCAATCCATATTGGAACGAAGGCTTTGATGAACTGAGCAACAAACCGGTTACTTCGCCCGACAGTACATGGGTGGCTTTCATCAAAAATTACAATGTTTACATCCGGAATAAAAAGGACGGCAAAGAGGTTCAGTTGAGCTTCGACGGATCTTCTGGCGACTTTTATTCGTCTTATCTCAGTTGGTCACCCGACTCGAAAAAGTTGGCTGTGAATAAGGTGCGGAAAAACGAAGATCATTTTATTTATTTCGTCGAGTCGTCGCCCAAAACGCAGTTGCAGCCAATTCTGCAAAAGCGTAATTACCTGAAACCGGGCGATGCACTGCCCATCAAGCGTCCGTCGCTTTTCAATATCGAAACTCTGAAGCAAATTCCGGTTGACGCGCAGGCGTTCGAAAACCAGTACGAACTTTCAATTCCGAAATGGAATGAAAACAGCTCAGCTTTTACGTTCGATTTCAATCAGCGCGGCCACCAGGTTTTTCAGGTGGCTGAGGTTGATGGAACTTCAGGAACTGTGCGGGTTATTATTGATGAGCGCAGCAAAACCTTCATCGATTACAGCGGAAAATATTTCCGTCACGACATGGATAAACGCGGGGAAATCATTTGGGCATCGGAGCGCAATGGCTGGAACCACCTTTATTTGTACGATGCCAAAACAGGGAAAGTGAAGAGCCAGATTACCTCCGGAAACTGGGTGGTTCGTGAAGTGGTGAAGGTTGACGAAAAGACAAACACCATTATTTTCAAGGCTTCTGGTAGAAATGCTGACGAAGATCCCTATTACATTCACTATTGCAAAATTAATTTCGATGGAAGTGGTTTGGTCGATCTTACTCCTGAGAAAATGGAACACCAGGCTATTTTCTCGGCTGACTACGCTTATTTCGCCGATACCTATTCAACCGTGCAAACGCCGCCGGCAACTGTTTTACGGCGAACTTCAGATGGGAAGGTGATCATGGAACTGGAGAAAGCCGATATTTCGGATGTTCTGGCAAAAGACTGGATTGCTCCTGAACCGTTTGTCGCCAAAGCCCGCGACGGAAAAACCGACATTTGGGGCAACATTTACCGTCCAACGAATTTCGATCCGAAAAAGAAATACCCGATCATCGAATACATCTATGCCGGGCCACACAGTTCGTTCACGCAGAAGAACTTCCGTCCGTGCAGTTATGCGTGGTCGGGCCTGGCCGAGCTGGGCTTTATCATTGTTCAGATGGACGGAATGGGAACTTCGAATCGTGGAAAAGCATTTCAGGATGTGTGCTACAAAAACCTGAAAGATGCCGGGTTTCCGGACCGAATATTGTGGATGAAAGCCGCTGCCGAAAAATACAGCTACATGGACACCACAAGGGTTGGCTTGTTTGGCGGATCTGCCGGAGGACAAAGTACGCTGGCCGGACTGCTGTTTCATCCTGAATTCTACAAAGCCGGTTCATCATCGTGCGGATGCCACGACAACCGCATGGACAAAATCTGGTGGAACGAACAGTGGATGGGTTTCCCGATAGGGCCAGAATATGCTGAATGCTCTAATGTGGATAATGCTTCGAAACTTCAGGGCAAATTATTGCTGATTGTAGGCGAGATGGACGACAATGTTGATCCGGCTTCGACCATGCAGGTTGTTAATGCGCTAATCAATGCCAAAAAAGATTTCGAGCTGGTTGTGCTTCCGGGAACAAACCATACGCTTGGTGGTACTTATGGCGAGCAGAAACGCCGCGATTTCTTTGTGAAAACTTTTTACAATCAGGCAACTCCCGATTGGAACAAAACAGTGAAATAATAAAAAGAACCACATAGGACACAATAGAAATAGAATGTAAAAACTCTGTGACCGATGTGTCTATGTGGTAAAAAATAAATAAAATGAAAAAATTACTTGCTTTTGCAACAAGTGCCTTAATGGTTTTAGGTATGGCAGTACCTTCAACTCAGGCACAAACAAGTCCGGTTGAAAAACCTCCGGTAATTACACGTGTTCCTGAGTCGATGCACCTCGACAAGTTTTACAAAAAATACATGGATGCCAATGGGATTACCATTACCGCATCATGGCGAGTTCCCGATTCTGCAATGGTTCAGGCCTGGCGCATACTTAAGTTTATGACTGGCGATCTTCCAAAACCGGTACTCGATGCAATGGTCAAAAAGCATACTCGGGTTACAGTAATGGCACGCTACGAAGGAACCACTGACGTTCCTGAACATGCCCATTTGGCTGCCGATACTACCCTGAACTGGGATTTACGTGCGCGTGGGTTGGGTGGCGATCTGGAACTGCCATTGACATCGTGTGCCGAAGAAAACCTGCTGGCTTACCAAATCGATAAATACCATGCTGAAGATATTCTGATTCATGAGTTTGCGCATTCCATTCATTTGATTGGAATTATACAGGTTGATACAACCTTCAATACTAAATTGGAGAAATTACTTAATCAGGCGGTGGTAAAAGGGAAGTATGCCAATACCTATGCGAAAACTGATATTGCTGAATATTGGGCGGAAGGAGTTCAGGATTGGTTTAATGTGAATGCCGAAGCTCCAAAAGCCGATGGGAAACACAATCAGTTAAACACGCGGGAAGAGTTGAAAAAGTATGATCCTGATTTATACGAACTGATTAGCCACTATTTTTCTGAATTCAAAGTGAGTCCGTCGAAGCATGTTTCCCAGAATTTGTACACTATAAAATAACCATAATCAGTATAATACTTTAAGCAATGACAAAAGGATTTTTTAATATTCCGGAAGTAAAGAATGAACCAATTAAAAGTTATGCACCTGGTTCACCGGAAAGGAAAGAGTTAAAGAAAATGATTAGTGAATTGAGATCGGTTGAACTCGAATTTCCAATGATTATTGACGGTAAGGAAATTGTGACTGACACAAGAATCCGAATCTTCCCACCTCACGATATCAAACATACCTTAGGATATTATTATCAGGGTGATGCTTCGCATGTTCAAATGGCTATTGATGCGGCCCTGAATGCACGCGAAAAATGGAATTCCATGGGATGGCAACACCGGGCAGCTATATTTTTGAAAGCTGCTGATCTGCTTGCTGGTCCTTACCGTTCAAAAATAAATGCAGCTACCATGCTGGGGCAGTCGAAAAATGCTTTCCAGGCAGAAATCGATGCAGCCTGCGAAATGGCTGATTTCTTCCGGTTTGGAGTTCGATGCATGACCGATATTTATAAGATGCAACCCGAATCGGCTTCCGGAATCTGGAATTACAATGAATTCCGGTCGCTCGAAGGATTTGTTTTTGCGCTCACTCCATTCAACTTTACTTCGATTGCCGGAAATTTACCTGCAGCACCAGCCATGATGGGGAATGTAGTTGTTTGGAAACCCTCGAAAACTGCGGTTTATTCGGCAGCTGTCATCATGGAAGTTTTTCGTGAAGCAGGTTTGCCAGATGGAGTTATCAATCTGGTATTTGCCAGTGGCCCGGCTACCGCTGACGTTGTTCTGAAATCGCCGGATTTTGCCGGAATTCACTTTACCGGCTCAACCGGAGTTTTCCAAAGTATCTGGAAAACCATTGGAGAAAATATTTATAAATACAAATCGTATCCACGAATCGTTGGAGAGACCGGAGGTAAGGATTTTATCTTTGCCGACCCGACTGCTGACCCGCAGGCAGTGACCATTTCTATGGTTCGCGGTGCTTTTGAGTATCAGGGACAAAAATGTTCCGCAGCCTCCAGGGCATATATTCCACGTAGCATGTGGAGTGAGGTACGCGAACGATTTGGAAAAGAACTGGCAACTGTAAAAATGGGGCCACCAGAAGATTTTACCAATTTTGTGAATGCCGTTATCGATGAATCATCGTTTGATAAACTGGCAGGTTTTATTGAGGCTGCCCGAAATGATGCTGATGCAGAAGTAATCTTCGGAGGGAAATGCGATAAATCAATTGGATATTTTATTGAACCTACAGTAATTCTCGCCAAAAAAGCGGATTACGTTACCATGGTTGAAGAGTTGTTTGGTCCTGTCCTGACCATTTTTGTTTATGAAGACGAGGATTTGGATATCACACTCGACATTCTGGATAAAACTTCTGCATATGCCTTAACAGGTGCTATTTTCTCTCAGGATCGTTACAACATTGAACGATTGACTAAACGACTTGAAAATGCGGCGGGTAATTTCTATATTAATGATAAACCAACCGGAGCAACTGTTGGTCAGCAGCCATTCGGCGGAGCTCGTGGTTCGGGAACTAACGATAAAGCGGGGTCAGTGTTTAATTTTCTCCGCTGGACTTCGATCCGGACGATTAAGGAAACTTTTGTTTCACCAAAAAATTACATGTATCCGAATTTTCTGCCGGAAGAATAATCAAATTGTGAAATTTAGATCGATTCTGGAGATAACCGAATTTCATTAGAGTCATTCAATGGTCATTTAGTTGGAATGACCATGAATGACAACATATGACTGCCGTTCAATAGAAAAAGGTAAATAGTTGAAATTAAAATAGGAGGGGAAAATATATGTTTAGAGCTGAAGTTTATATTCAAAGAAGAAAGATCCTTTGCGAAAAGATAGGTTCAGGAATAATTCTCTTGCTGGGAAACGAGGAATCGCCGATGAATTATCTCGACAATACCTATCATTTCCGACAAGACAGTACGTTTTTGTATTATTTTGGCATCGATTTTCCATCTCTCGCTGCAGTTATTGATGTTGATAATCAGCAACAAATCATTTTCGGAAATGATTATACCATTGATGATATCGTCTGGATGGGGCCGCAACCAACCATTGCTGATCGGGCTATTCGTTCAGGAATTGTTGAAACACAATCAACCCAAAATCTGGTTTCAGTCCTGAAAGAAGCTCAGCGCTTGGGTCGCGGGATCCATTTTCTACCCCCTTACCGTTCCGAAAACAGGATTAAGCTTCAGTATTTACTTCAAATTTCTCTGGAAAAGATTGATGAAAGTGCATCAGTCTCGCTGGCAAAAGCTGTGATTAGTCAGCGTGAAATCAAATCAGCCGAAGAAATAACAGAAATTGAAAAGGCTGTAGATTTATCTGTCGATATGCATATTGCGGCCATGAAAATAGCACGTGCCGGAATGCGTGAATCTCAAATTGCCGCCAGAGTGAATGAAATTGCTCAGGAACAGGATTCTACGATTGCCTTTCCAATTATCGCGACGATTAACGGACAAACGCTTCACAATCATTCGCACCAGAACTTGTTGAAGGAAGGCGATTTGTTTCTTGTTGATGCTGGCGCTGAGACACAAATGCATTATGCCGGTGATCTTTCAAGTACTTTCCCGGTCAGCAATCGGTTTACGGATATTCAGAAGCAAATCTATCAGGCAAGTTTGTTGGCTCATTAGGCAGCAATACAAACCATCGCTCCGGGAGTTCGGTTTAAGGACGTTCATCTGGCTGCCTGTCTTTCAATCGTCAATTCGATGAAAGAACTTGGCCTGATGAAAGGTGATGCTTCCAAAGCGGTTGCCGCTGGTGCTCATGCCTTGTTTTTCCCATGCGGAACCGGTCATATGATGGGATTGGATGTACACGACATGGAAGATCTGGGCGAAGTTTGGGTGGGTTACAATGGCGAACCCAAAAGCACACAGTTTGGACTAAAATCATTGCGGCTGGCCAAAGAACTTCTTCCGGGTCATGTTTTTACGATCGAACCTGGTATCTATTTTATTCCTGAATTAATTGATAAATGGAGATCAGAAGGGAAATTCAGCGATTTCCTCAACTGGAACGAAATCGAAAAATTCAGAAATTTTGGAGGAATCCGCAATGAGGAAGATTTTTTAGTTACTGAAACCGGTTTCCGGAGACTTGGAAAAGTAAAACCCAAGACT
This sequence comes from Prolixibacteraceae bacterium, assembly GCA_041736275.1. Taxonomy (GTDB): domain Bacteria; phylum Bacteroidota; class Bacteroidia; order Bacteroidales; family Prolixibacteraceae; genus Aquipluma. Next base: position 13,653 of record JBGSUC010000076.1, on the reverse strand, counting down.
ATCGAAGAGGTGGAGGCAATCAGGAATTCAATCTGATTGTACGAATATATCTTGGGCGATAATCTATAGAGAAATCTGCCGCTTTCTGTTTTAGAGAGCGGCAGATTTATTTTAGAATCAGTACTGAAGTGCTTCAACCTTGCTTATAACATCGGATTTGTTCCGGAAAGTTTCTGTTTCTTAATGTATTCCTTTGGGGTACAGTTATTTATTTCCCTGAATTTACGATTGAAGTTCGACAAGTTGCCAAAGCCAACGCGATAAGCTATGTCTGAAATACTATAATCTTTTTGCTGAAGCAATTTGCAGGCCTGTCCGATGCGGAATTCGGTCAGAAAATCGAGATACGATTTGTGGGTTCGGGTTTTAAAATAGCGGCAAAACGAATTGACTGTCATATTAGCTATGCCCGAAATTTCAGTCAAACTGATTGGTCGGTGAAATTCATTTAGTGTAAACCGGTATACTGCATCCAGACGTTTTTCATCATTTTCATTCAGTTTGTTGTAGGTTCCTTCGATCGACAAAACTTCGCATTTATCTGAAGTGGCCAGCTGCTTCAAAACCGTAAGCAACATGATCAGCCTTTCAGTTTCGTTCACATTGGCCAGCTTCTTTATGCTTTCAGCAAGTTGTGCGTGATGGTTCTCCGGATAATAAATTCCGCGCTCAGCTCTGTTTCTGAAATCCACCAATAATTTGGTTTCCGGAAGTGCCCAAAATGAAGTTCCGAATACATTCCAATCAAAATAAACTGAAAGTGCCCGGGCCTGTAGCTGATTTTCCAATTGATAATAAGCCGCATCATTTCGGAAGGCATGTGGCAATTTGGCTCCGAATACAAAGATATCGCCGGACTTAAATTCACAGATTCGGTTTCCTGCGATTACATTCCCCGTACTTTCCTGAATTAGGGTGATTTGAAATTCATCGTGCTGATGAAGAATATCATAAAGGTGTGGCAGATGGTCGTTTTGAATCCAAAACGATTCATTTACCGGCTTTGCTATTTTAAAAGGCAGTATCTTCATTTGATTCAGTTTATTTATCCATTTTAATTTAATATGATATTAAATATTCCATTCAATATCATTCAATAATCAAACAATGGTAAGATCATATTAGTTCAGGATAAGATTAATGTATTATCTGGATTCATTCTAAATAACTTTGTAGAAAAAGACGTATTTATCTTTTATTTAGAATTTGAAATTATTAAACACTTAATACCTGAGAAAATGAAGTTCGAATGGAAAGGGGTTTTTCCCGCAGTTACAACAAAATTTACGGCTGATGATCAACTGGATTTTGCAGCTTTTGACCTGAACCTGAAAGCTCAGCTTGATGCCGGTGTTGATGGAATTATTCTTGGAGGTTCCCTTGGTGAGGCAAGTACTTTGCTTACGGAGGAAAAAGATGCATTGCTGGTTCATACGGTTAAGGCTGTTGCCGGTAAAGTACCGGTATTAATGAACGTTGCCGAGCAGTCAACAAAAGCGGCTGTTGCGGCAGCTATCAGTGCCCGCGATAATGGTGCCGACGGTTTAATGCTTTTACCGCCAATGCGCTATACTTCTGACGATCGCGAAACGGTAACTTTTCTGCGTGCGGTTGCTCAGGCTACCGAATTGCCAATTATTTTGTACAACAACCCATCCGATTATAAAATCTGGATTTCACCTGAAATGTTTCATCAGTTGGCCGATTTGCCAACCATTCAGGCCGTAAAAGAATCAACCCGCGACATTTCGAATATCACTCGGATGAAAAATGAATTTGGCGACCGCATCGCTGTTTTGACCGGTGTGGATACACTCGGAATGGAAAGTCTGCTGATGGGCGCAGATGGATGGGTGGCTGGTTTGGTATGTGCTTTTCCTCGCGAAACGGTCGCGATCTATCGCCTGATTAAAGCCGGAAAAATTCAGGAAGCACTTGCAATTTACCGCTGGTTTTTGCCGGTTCTCGAACTCGACGTTTCAACCAAACTGGTGCAGAACATTAAGCTGGCTGAAACTTTGACCGGACTTGGTAATGAAAATGTACGTGCTCCGCGACTTCCATTGGTTGGTGCTGAACGCGAGCGTGTTCTGAATATATTGAATTCCGCTTTGGTAAATCGTCCTCAGTTACCTGATTATTTGAATCTGTAAATCGAACGATATGATACACGGAAAAAACTTTATCGGATTTGACTTATCTGCTGAAGGTTCAATAACTTTTAAAACGTTCAGTCCTGCAACACTTCAGGAGCTTCCTGAACTCTTTGTTCAGGCAAGCAAGGTGGAAATGGAACTTGCCGTTAAAAAGGCGGTTACAGCCTATCACCATTATAAACGCAAAAGCGGGAAAGAACGTGCTGCTTTTATCAGGGCTATTGCTGACGAAATTGAACTTCTGGGAGCTCAACTGATTGAGCGTGCCTGTGCCGAGTCGGGTTTGCCTGAAGGACGTATTCTGGGAGAACGTGGACGAACAGTAAATCAGCTTCGCTTGTTTGCATCTGTTCTTGAGGATGGTTCGTGGGTTGAAGCATCAATCGATCCGGCAATGCCAGAGCGCAAACCAATGGCTCGTCCGGATATCCGAAAAATACTGCAGCCGGTTGGGCCGGTGGTAGTTTTCACGGCAAGTAATTTCCCGCTGGCTTTTTCAACGGCAGGTGGCGATACTGTTTCGGCTTTGGCTGCCGGAAATCCGGTGATAGTTAAAGTTCATCCGTATCACGCCGGAACAAACGAATTGGTTGCAGGAGCCATCATTCGGGCTGCACAAAAAACAGGTATGCCTGATGGAGTTTTCTCGTCGCTGAATGCGTTCGATTTTTCAGTTGGAGAGTCGCTTGTGCTTCATCCTGAAGTGAAATCTGTAGCTTTCACTGGTTCGTTTTCAGGAGGGAAAAGCTTATTTGATCTGGCAAGAAAGCGTGATGAACCAATTCCTGTTTTTGCTGAAATGGGCAGTGTGAATCCTGTTTTATTGCTTCCGGAAAAGGTAAAAGAAGACACAACAAGACTGGCTGTTACTGTTGCCGGATCAATCAATCTTGGAGCCGGACAATTTTGCACCAATCCGGGAGTTTTAATCGCTTTGAAATCAGCAGAAACGGAAGTTTTTAAAACGGAATTGGCTAAACAGATCAATCAGCTTTTACCTGAAAAAATGCTGCATCAAAACATCAGCAAAAATTTTGAGCGAAAAACCAAACTTATTTTCGAAAACAAGGAGCTTGTGAAACTGGCAGAATTGGAACAGCTTTCAGTTGAATTGCACGGGCGACCTGTAATCGCTAATGTTTCAGGAAAGGATTTTATTGCAAATCCGAATCTGGCAGAAGAAATATTCGGACCGTTTTCGCTCCTGATTGAATGTGAGGGAACGGAAGAACTATCCGATGTTTTAAAAACATTTAGGGGTCAATTAACAGCTTCGGTGCTGGGGACTTCAAACGACATCACCTCGTTCAGGAAACAAATTGAAATTCTGCAGGAAGTTGTTGGACGATTGATTTTCAACGGAATGCCAACTGGTGTTGAAGTTGGTTATTCGATGCAGCATGGTGGTCCGTTCCCGGCAACAACTGATGGACGTTTTACTTCAGTTGGTGTGGATGCGATTAAACGTTTTGCGCGGCCGGTGGCTTTTCAGGATGCTCCGGAAGAGTATCTGCCGGACGAATTAAAAGATGCCAATCCATTGAAGATCTGGAGACGGGTTGACGGCCGGTTATCAAACGAACCCATTAAAAAATAACAATCATGGCTTCAAAAACATTTTTTTGTGTTGATGCCCATACCTGCGGAAATCCGGTGCGGGTAATTGCCGGCGGGGCTCCGGTTCTCGAAGGAAAGAACATGTTTGAACGACGCCTTCATTTTATGAAAGAGTTCGACTGGATCAGGAAAGGGTTGATGTTTGAGCCGCGTGGTCACGATATGATGTCGGGAAGTATCATCTTTCCGCCTTCCGATCCGGCCAACGATATGGGTATTCTGTTTATTGAAACCAGCGGTTGCCTGCCCATGTGCGGCCACGGAACCATTGGAACTGTTACTGTTGCCATTGAACAAGGCCTGGTTACTCCTAAAAAGCCAGGTGAATTGCTGGTTGAAGCTCCGGCAGGATTGATAAAAGTGGAATATCAGATGAACGGCAAGAAAGTATCTTCGGTAAAACTGACCAATGTGGCATCGTATCTGGCCGGAAAAGATCTGGAAATTGAATCGCCTCATTTGGGAAAACTGACGTTTGATGTGGCTTATGGTGGAAACTTTTATGCGATTATCGATCCACAGGAAAATTTCATAGGACTTGAAAAGTATACCGCTGATGAGTTGATAGCATTCAGCAGGCCACTGAGAACCTTAATCAATGACAAATATAAGTTTCAGCATCCTGAAAATCCGCAGATTTCAGGAGTTAGTCATATTGAATGGACTGGAGCAACGATTTCTCCGGAGGCGGATGGACGAAACGCTGTGTTTTATGGCGACAAAGCCATCGACCGCTCACCCTGCGGAACCGGAACTTCAGCCCGGATGGCGCAATTGGCTGCCCGTGGTAAACTGAAAAAAGGTGATCAGTTTCTACACGAGAGTATTATTGGCAGCCAGTTTATGGGTCGGGTGGAGGAAATAACCCAAATTGGCGATCAGGAAGCGATTATTCCCAGCATTGAAGGCTGGGCCAAGATTACAGGATTCAATAATATTTTCATCGACGACGAAGATGATCCATATGCTTTTGGTTTTCAGGTGATTTAGCGTTGGGTGTAAAATTTAAAGTCTGAGTGAAATGAGTAAAATAGTGATTATAGGGGGAGGAGTAGTTGGTTTGTTTACTGCCTGGTATCTCCGGAAAAAAGGAGCTGAAGTTACCGTTCTTGACCGTGGAAACCTGACAGATGGATGCTCCTTTGGAAATGCCGGTCTCCTGGTTCCAAGTCATGTGATCCCATTTGCTTCACCGGGTATGTTGCGAAAAGGGATGAAAAACCTGTTTAATCCAAAATCTCCGGTTGCTGCCCGAATGTTTCCTGATCCGGATTTAATCCGCTGGTATCTTCGTTTTACCGGAGCATCAACAGCTAAACATGTCAACGAATCTGTTCCGGTATTAAAAGAGCTGAGCCTTTTTAGTAAAAGTTTGTATACTGAACTGAAAGATGCTGGTCATTTGGATTTCCCGCTATGGCACAAAGGTTTGTTATTGCTCTACCAATCGCAGCAAGTTGGCGATGAATTATTTGAGGAAGCTGAAATGGCCCGTCACGCAGGACTGGAAGTCAACGAATTGACAACTACTGAAATTCAGAATCTGGAATTCGATGCAAAACCATCTGTTTCAGGAGGATTTCATTACAAATCCGACGATCATCTGGATCCTTCAGTCTTGATGAAATCGCTGATTACCGGTCTGGAAAAATCGGGTGTGACTTTAGTTCGTAATTGTGAGGTCACAAAAATTCATAAATCGGGGCAAAAAGCCATTTCGCTGGAAACAGAGCAAGGAACTTTTGACTTTGATCACTTGGTGATTACTGCCGGATTCTGGAGTGGTGAAATCCTGAAACAACTGAAAATAAATCTGGCAGTTCAGCCAGGTAAAGGATACAGTTTTAAGGTAAATACGGTTCGTCCGATATATTTTCCAGCATTGTTGGCTGATGCCAATGTGGCGGTCACTCCGATGGGAGGATCCATAACGCAGTTCGGAGGAGGGATGGAACTGGGCTTTGGAGACCTGAAGATCAGGCAGGCCCGGATTTCCCAAATAGTAAAAGCAGTTGGCGAATTTTATCCGTCAGAAAAAGGGTTAAATATTACGACTGATAAAATCTGGCTGGGGCACCGGCCATGTTCATTCGACGGATTACCTTTCATTGGAAGCGTTCAGTCTTATCCCAATGTGTATGTAGGAACCGGCCATTCCATGATGGGCGTCACGCTGGCACCAGCAACCGGGCTGTTGCTTAGCGAACTTATTTCAGGAGAAAAAACAAGCCTGAATTTAAACCCATTTAGTATTGAACGTTGATTTTGTTTATCCTCCTAATTTCTGAAAAATAGAAGTCTTGTACTTCAACTATTTTTACCCTATTATTCATGAGGAAGATATTTTTTGGATTAAATCCGATGCGCAAAATCGTGTTTTATTATTCTGATCCGGAGGGGTATAACTGTGGCGTTCGGGTTGGACCATTGATAACAATAGAGCCATCAGGCTGAAACAACATTCGGTCAATATTTAAAATTCTTTCCCCTGAAGGTTTCGAAACATTTGCATGCGAGTGATATACCATAAACCATTCGGTATTATCCGGCGATTTTACAATACAATTGTGGCCGGGACCGGAAACCTTATTTGGAATATCATTTTTTAAAATTGGATTATTGAGATATTTGGTCCACATTCCAAGCGGTTTCGATGCCGTTGCATATCCAACACCGTAACTGGGATCTGTATATTTATTTCCTGAATAGGTCATGTAATAGGTGTTGTTATTTTTAAAAACAGTCATCCCTTCGGTTGATCTGGCGATCATGCTCGTAAGGCCTTCCCATTCCTGACTTGGGTATATGCATAAAATAGGTTCTGCCAAAGGTTTAGATAAATCTTCGGAAAGTTCAACTCCGAAAATTGCTCCCCACAAATATCCATTGTTGTTCCAAAATTCACCCACAGCACCTACTTTTTCATAAAAGAGATAAGGTTTTTGGTCATCATCGATAAAAACATGTCCGTCGATACATGAAAATCCAAAATCAAACAATGGGGCATACAGATCTTTGAATGGTCCGGCGGGATTATCACTTTCAGCGATACATAGTCTTAATCCGTTGCCAAACATGGTTTTACCTTTACAACTAAAGATCAGATAAAACTTATTTTTATAATGAATGACTTCGGGCGCCCAGAAACTGTTTTTCCCCCATGAATTTGCAACTTTCTGATAGGCGTATCCTCCCGGCTTCCAATTGACCAGATTCTCCGATGTCCAGTATTTAAAACCATCTCCGGCAGATGTCCCGTACAGGTAATAAGTCCCTTCAAAATTCAATACGAAAGGATCTGCGACAATAATACTATTGCTGACAGGATTGGTATAGTGCTTATTCTGACCAAATATTGGATAGGTAATGAAAATGAATGCCAGGATGAGAATTGTTAATTTCATGGTAAAGCTTTTAACCGTTTCATTATTTAGATAATGACGGTTATACCGGCGGATACCCTAAAAAGATTCTCTGCTGCTTCAGAATTGAAAACAGACGTTTCCGTAATTTGCCTGAAGTACTGCTTTTTTAGAAATAATGAGATTAGCATATAAAATCAAGAATACTTGCACCTACAAGCTGAAAATATTAAATCTGTTTTCCTGAATATTAAAAACCAGGAGTTTGCCGCTGATTACGTCACCGTATCCGGTAATGATTTTGATGATTTCGTTGGCCTGAAGTGTTCCGGCGATTCCGGGCAAAACGCCTAATAAACCAATTTCATTTTCTTTGTAAATTCCATCTTTGGGAATATTAGGGTATAAATCAGAATAAGCAGATCCCCCTTGGTAGTTAAAAACAGTTACTTGTCCTTCGTAATTTAACACCGATGCAAAAGCCAGTGGTTTTTCTAATTTCGCTGAAACTTGTCCAATCAAGGCCCTGGTTTTGTAATTATCGGTACAATCAGCAATTACATCATAATCCTGAAATAGCATTTCAGCGTTTTCTTCGTTGAGTCTCCAGTCAAATGTCTGAATTTCTATTTCAGGATAAAGTGCCTTCAGTTTTTGAGACGCAATTTCCACCTTTTTGAAACCCACTTCGGCAGTTGTGTATAAAATCTGTCGCTGCAGATTTGACAGGCTTACACTATCATCATCTACAATTCCGATGGTACCAATTCCGGCAGCTGCCAGGTAAATCAGCAACGGACTCCCCAAACCACCGGCTCCAACAACTAAAACCCGGGCATTTTTTAATTTCTCCTGACCGTCATTTCCGATTTCGGCCAGTGAAAAATGACGGGTAAATCTGGATAAGTCGTCTTTACTCAGCTTTCTCATGGTGGTGATCATGTTCATGTTCGTCCGCCTCTGTGACACAATCGCAATTTTGTCCCCACTCACTGGTTCCATCGGCAAAGAACTCGTGTTTCCAAATCGGTACTTCATTTTTTACCTTGTCGATGATATACCGGTTCGCGTCGTAGGCCTCTTTTCGGTGTCCGGCTCCGGTAATGACAACAACCGCACAACCGCTAATCTCAACCCGTCCCAAACGGTGAACGCAAACAGCCTGGTTTAGTTTAAACCGGGTAATGGCTTCTTCCAGAATTTCATCAATCATTTTGGTTGCCATAGGTTCATACGCTTCATATTCCAGATGAGTAACTTCCCTGCCTTTGTTATTGTCCCTGACCTCGCCGCTAAAGAGAACAACTGCTCCGCTGTTTGGATTCCTGAATTCATCGAAAAGTTCGCTGTAATTCAGGTCGGTAAACTGTAAATTTTTCATCGTTTAAATTTGTTAACCTCCGCTTGAAGGAGGAATCAGAAACAATATGTTTTCAGGTTTTAACGGCTCGTTTAGCGAAACAAATTCTTCATTTACCGCAATTCTGCAACTCGATAAAACTTCGGTCGCATCGGGGTTAATGGCTTTCAATTCGTCTATGACTGCGGAATAGCTTGCCCCGGATTCAACATGAACGGTTGCTTCGCTCCCAAAATATTTCCGAAGTCCTGCAAAGCAGATTATTTTAATTGTTCTCTTATCCATTTTATCCTCCTATGTTTCTCATTGATAACTCACTTCCATGAAATTTGACGGGCTGTTTCAGGCGCAGTAATCCTCTCATTTTTTCGGTCAGCAGCGCATCATCGTGAATATAAGTTGATAGCTTTTCGCCGTGCGAGTTACTCAGGCAGCCGTAAAAATAGCCGTTGCTGTCCATCCGCAGGCGGTTACAATCATGACAAAACGGAGTTGATTCGTTGGCAATGATTCCAAATGTTCCTCCGTTGGAAGCTCTCCAGTAATTCGCCGTTTCAGCATGTTCACGCGGTATATTTTCAATGGTGTAATTTTCCTGAATGATGGACAGCATTTCCTTTTCCGAAAAGAAGAGTTTGTTCTCTGAATGGTACAAATGTCCCATTTTCATCAATTCGAGGTAGCGGATTGCTACACCCAATTTCGAGGCATAATCAAGCAGCGGAATAATTTGCGATTCGTTTTTGCTCCGCATGATTACCGCATTCAGCTTCAGTTTTAACCCTGCATTTAGTGCTGCCTCAATGCCTTCGAAAACACGCTGAGGTTGATTGTGCCGCGCTATTTTTCTGAACAGATCCAGATCAATGGCATCAATGGATACATTTACCGATTTAATGCCGGCCTCCCTGAGCTCATGAGCACACTGCTTCAGATAATAACCGTTTGTGGTTAAGCGGATATCGTCAATGCCGATGGATTTAATCTTTTCAATAAGCGGAATCAGTTGCATATATAAAAGTGGTTCGCCTCCGGTAAGGCGGATACTTTTTAGTCCGGTTAGTTTGTGTACCGATTCAATCAGCGAAACAAACTCATCAGTGCCAAGCTGTTCTTCTTTTGGCGCAGGCACAACCTTCCCGTGCGCCGACGACATATCGTCGCTCACACAATAGACACACGAAAAGTTACACGTATTCAGTAAACTTATCCTCAGTTTTTCGAATCGCCTTCCCAGATTGTCTTCAATCTTTATCATGGTTAATTTAACCATTTATGCGGTGATTTGTTCAGCCCTTTTAGTCTCTGCTGTGCTTCATTTCAGCGATTCTTTATTGAATGAAAAATGTGAATATCCGTTTTTTACCTAAAATGGAAGCAGTTAATTTCTTCGGGACTGGCCTTGGCCGGTGAGCAGTCAAACGTAGGTCTTTCGTGCAAAGCCCCATTTAGCTGAATCATCAGGCATATAAACGGATAATCATTTAAATACATTAATCAGGCAATTGTCCGACGAAATCCTTTTGTTCTGTGCGATTGGTAAATCCGGTATTATTCAGGAAACATTTCTGTATTTATCTGAATTGTTAAAAGATGAAAGTTGAATGAACTTTCAGGAATTGTTCTCTGTTATGCTATATATTTAAGACAGTTATGTCTTATTTTATTCGAATCTATCTGTTCGATTTTCTTAATTTTATTTAGATTGATTCGCCTAAAATAATAGATTATAAATTTGAAACGTTATGGCAGTTTTTAACCTGAAGATCAATAAAAAGGAGTACAAGGTTGACGTGGATCCATCGACGCCAATGCTTTGGGTACTCAGAGATCATCTGAATCTGGTAGGAACCAAATATGGCTGTGGCATTGCTCAATGCGGAGCCTGTACCATTCATCTGGATGGTTCTGCGGTTCGTTCGTGTATTACGTTTATTTCTGACGTTGGAACTCAGGAAATAACAACCATTGAAGGACTTTCTGAAAATGGCGATCATCCTGTTCAAAAGGCATGGATCGAACATGACGTACCCCAATGTGGCTATTGCCAGGCAGGACAAATAATGAATGCTTCGGCATTCTTAAAATCGAATTCTGATCCGAGCGATGAAGAAATTGAAAGAGCCATGAGTGGCAATATTTGCCGGTGTGGAACCTATACCCGAATTAAGGCTGCCATTAAAACCGCGGCTAATTCTTAAGGAAATTACAAATTTTCCTTGTTGACAGATGAATAGTTAATTAAAATCACGTGACATGGCAATTGTAAAAACAAAAATAGACAGACGTTCTTTTATAAAAAGTTCAGTTTTAGCCGGTGGCGGTTTGCTGATCGGTTTTAGCTGGCTGGCATCGGCATGTGCTACGGATGCACCCAAAGGGCTAACCATGCCGGATGAATGGTTTGAAATCAATGGTTTTTTGAAAATAGGTGAAAATGGTGTGGTTACAATCATGTCGCCTAACCCCGAAATCGGTCAGAACGTAAAAACGTCGATGCCCATGATTGTGGCAGAGGAACTTGATGTTGATTGGGCAAATGTAATTGTGGAGCAAGCTCCGCTAAATACCACTATTTTCTCCAGGCAAATTGCCGGTGGAAGTCAGGCTATAAGGCAAAGCTGGCCCGGACTTCGGATGGCTGGTGCCACAGCACGCATGATGTTAATGGAGGCTGCTGCGAAAAAATGGGATGTACCTGTCGACGAAATTACCACGGACGCCGGAATACTCTACCATAAAAACAGTGGCAAGGAAACCGGTTACGGCGAAGTGGCTTCAGCAGCAGCTAATATCCCTGTTCCTGAAGAGGTAAAGCTGAAAGATTTAAAAGATTTTAAAATTATCGGAACATCCAAAAAGAACGTGGATGGACATAAAATCGTGACAGGTCAGCCTTTGTTTGGTCTCGATTACAAAAAGGACGGAATGCTGATTGCCATGATTGTGCATGCTCCGGCTTTCGGGATGAAACTGAAATCATTCGATGCTGCGGAAGCGAAAGCGCTGCCGGGAATTAAAGATATTTTCAGCATTAAAATCTATAACGACGACTACAAATTGCAGTGGTCGGATATCACTTCTTTTCCTGAATTGGTTGTGGTAGTCGGTAATTCAACCTGGGAAGTAATGAGCGCCAAAGCAATGCTGAATGTTGAATGGGAGCCGGATTCAGGGCTTGAAAGCACTTCTGATCATCGTGCAAAAATGGCTGCGGCTTCTGCTAAACCGGGGAAAGTGGTTCGTAAGGACGGCAATCCGGAAGAAGCGTTTAAAAAGGCAGCCAAAGTGATTGAGCAGATCTACACAGCACCTTACCTGGCACACAACACCATGGAGCCAATGAACTTTTTTGCTGATGTAACGGAGGATAATGCCGTTTTGGCCGGACCGATTCAAACTCCTGAATTCATGGAAAAAACGATATCGGCAAGGCTTGGTTTGCCACTCGAAAAAATCGACATCCAGATGACTCGTATGGGTGGTGGTTTTGGCCGTCGTTTGTATGGTCATTTTATGGTGGAAGCTGCGGTCATTTCGCAAAAAGTAAAAGCGCCGGTTAAATTGATCTATTCACGGGAGGATGACATGACCTACGGAATTTACCGCCCTGCATACCATGCTTTATATCGGGCAGCGCTGGATGCGGACAATAATCTTATTGCGTTCCATGTTCGCATGGGTGGCATGTCGGATAGTCCCCTGCATGCCAACCGTTTCCCGGCCGGTGCAGTGGATAATTACCTCGCCGAAAGCTGGACGGTTGACTCCAACGTCAGTGTCGGGGCATTCAGGGCACCCGGTTCCAACTTCAATGCTGTGGCCGAACAATCTTTTCTGGACGAAGTTGCTGAAGCTGCCGGAAAAGATCCGATCCAATTTCGCCTCGATCTGTTGCAACGCGCCAAAGAAAATCCTGTGGGCGAAAAAAACGATTACGATGCTGCCCGTTATGCCGGCGTAATTGAGCAGGTGCGCGACAAATCTGGATGGGAAACGGAATCAACCGGGAAAAACCGCGGAGTAGCAGCTTATTTTTGTCATAATTCGTATGTGGCCAATGTGGTGGATATCACCCTTGAAGCTGACATGCCTGTGATTCAAAAGGTGTATGCGGTACTCGACTGTGGTATTGTTGTGAATCCCGATGCTGCCATAAATATGACGGAAGGTGCTATTGTGGACGGAATTGGCCATGCGATGTATAGTGAGCTAACCATGAAAAATGGTCAACCTGATCAGGATAATTTCGATTCGTACCGGCTTATCCGGCAAACCGAAGCGCCAAAATCGATTGAAGTACATTTTGTTGAAAATAACATTGACCCAACCGGTCTCGGAGAGCCGCCTTTCCCTCCGGTTATGGGAGCGCTCGCCAGTGCGTTGTACAAAGCAACCGGGAAGCGATATTATCATCAGCCATTTATTAAAAACAGCTTCGATCTGTCGTAAGTAAAAACAATAAAATAACGTCCATCTTTATTTTTTCTTTACTCCGAAATCCCCTGAATGGGGATTTTTGTTTTTTACACGAGTTTCTAATTCCAGCTACAGATTCTGAACCTGGAAACAGCTAAGAAAACTTCGTTACAGTACTATTTGTATGAGATTATGTTATAACTTAGCCCTGCCAGAATTAAAATCCTTGTATTGAAATCATTCCATTCCGAAACAATCAGGGGAGTGCAAGCCGATTGATGATTTTCGATGGTGACAAATCCATCTGGCAGTGCTTTGAGTCCAATTTTTAGAAAGGCCTGTTTATATTTTGCTTCGGATAAAGCAGAATAAAACAGATGAATATACATGCGTTATAGCCAATGTAAATTGACTAAAGTTCAATAAATAAAGATTTGAAAAATGATACCTCTCAGTTCAACCAATCTTAAAAATAGAGTTAATAAACTCTATTTGCCGAAAACAAAACCTTTACACGCACTTTTTGAAGTCATAAGTAATTCAATTCATGCAATAAATGAAAAGAAAGAAAAGATTGATAAAAATTTTAAAGGGAAAATCACTAATGTCCGGTTAAAAGTCCCAGATTGATAGCTGGTTAGTATTATCCGAACTGATTGGTTTGTAGATGGCGTTTATAAATAGTTCATTTATAGTTACTTTTTCAAATAGGGTTAGACTGAAAACTTGTAATAAAGTG
>JBGSUC010000053.1:0-7603 GCA_041736275.1 Prolixibacteraceae bacterium | reverse complement strand
CCTTATGGAACTACTGTCGATATAGAGGTTTTGCCTTTTCGTTCCTGTCTGGTCAAGCTTTCGGACAATGCGGTTGAAAAGGAATTTGGCATTGAAGGAACCGACTACCAAGTGGTGACTGATGTTCCCGGAAAGCCATTGAAAGTGAAACTTTTGGGTTTTTCAGGAACCGAAAAAAATATTCGCCTGACCGGGAAATTAACTGGTTTTAAGTCTGCCACTATCGATGGGAAATCTGTACCGGATCTTTTGAAAGGCAAAACGGTCAAAGTAGGGTTCGCCGGTGAAAAGGTTGCGCAAAATTACCATCGAAAGTTAGGCGACCTGAGTTCGTGCGAGGTTCCTGCCGATGCAGAAGCCATTTACGAAGCAACCTGTTTTGCAGCCGATAACAATGCGCTGGAAGTGCGGGAACTGAAAAGGTCGGGTGAAAGTAAAATTCCGCAGGTGCAGGCCGCCCGTAAAGCGTTTTTTGAACAAAAGATGTTTGTTGATCGCGAACTATGGGACAAAAACCTGTTCGATGGCGATCCGGGAACAGCTTTCTCGGTAAGTATGCGCTGGGGCGGGTTCGAACCCGAAAAGGCGGCTTTCCGCCTCGATCTTGGACAATCGCAGGAACTCGACTCGCTGGTCATTCAAACCGTCGATGAGTTTTCGTTGCAGCCACTTAAATCGGAAGAAGGCGAATATGCTTTGGTTTCAAACGACCTGGTTAATTGGAAAGAGATACTGTTTCATGTCGGAAAATCGATGAAAATTGATTTATCTGCATCAGGACAAGTTCATTACATCAAGTTGCAGCCTGCCCCGTTACGGATTACCGAAATGGCTGGCTATAAAAACGGAAAACAGGTTGACCGTTCAGCCTGGAGGGCTTCCAATCTTTTCAGACCATACCTAAAAAACTATTGGAAAAGAGAATTGATCTATTCTGCTCAAAAAGCATGGTCGTTAAAATTTAAGCTCGACGAAATTCCGGAAGGAAGTTATTTATGCATCGCAATTAATGGAGAACACGGCATTGAAGGCGCATATGCAGGAGCAAAAATCGACGGTAAATATGTAGGTTGCCCTGACAGGGCACCATCGTTTAAAAGTAATACATGGGAAGTTAATGTTCGGGAAGTAGGAAAAAATTACACCTATTATCTTCCGCTAAACAAAGATATGGTCGGAAAAGAGATCGAAACTTTTGTATTTGGTTTCAATAAAACTCAGCTTGATTTAAAGCCTGAAATTTACGTAACAGCCTATCCTGCACCATATCAGAAAAAGATACTTGTACTACAATGAGCCGGTAATATTAATCAGTCTTGTGAAAGAATCAAATAATATCAGAATAACCATTTTTACCGGAAAGCACGAAATGTTAATTAATTTTACTTTTGCAGATATTTTAAAATAAACCGAATAAAATGAAAACACAAATTCAGCTTTTTTTATTGTTGATTTTTTCTGGCCTCAACTCATGGGGACAGGTAGAAGACAAATCGTTTATCTCACCCGACAACAAGAATATTGCTTACATCGGAAGATTTGATTTTACGGATATTCAAAAACCGGTTTTTATGTATTCAGGCTGTGCTGTCCGAACCATATTTAAAGGTACTTCAGTTGATGTGGTTCTGAAAGACGATAGTCTCAGAAACTGGTTTGCAGTAATTATTGACGATAGTTTATTTATTTTAAAATCAGATAAAAAGGATAATATTTACCCACTTGCAAAGAATCTTAAAAAAGGAAAACATACGTTACAAATTATTAGACGTACCGAATGGCATGGCGGAAATACAACTTTTCTGGGACTTTATATTGATAAAGGGGAAAAAGTTATAACGCCCGAAATAAAGGAAAAAAAGATTGAATTTATTGGCGATTCTTACACTTGTGGTTATGGTAGCGAAGGTAAAAGTCACGACGAACATTTTATTTATGACACAGAAAACAATTACCTAACATATGGTGCAATTACTTCGCGGGCGTTGAATGCTGAATATGTTACAGTCTGTCGTTCAGGTATTCGTATGTCCTATGGAAATGGCAGAAGGACCGCATTTGCAATGCCGGTTTTATACGACTCATTGGCCATCGGAAGTAAAGCTACGTGGGATTATTCAAAGTTTCAGCCTCAGCTTGTGGCAATTGTACTTGGGGCAAATGATATGTCCCGAAGGTTTGACTCATTGACATACGTTACATCTTACCTGAATTTCTTAAGGGGACTTCTAAAAACTCTTTGATTATAAAATAAGTCAAAAAATATTGAACAAATCGCTGATATTTAGTATATTGATGTCGTAAAATAGCAGAAATGAAACACTTTAAGCGACATAAAGATTACGGTTTTTTTGACCAGGATTTTCGGTTAAGCAAATTAAGCCAGTTAGGCGACCCGTTGGAAAAACTTAATGCAGGTATTGATTTCGAGATATTTCGCACAATGCTCGAAAGCAATCTGTGTAAGCTGTCCAAAGGGCCAGGTGGCCGTCCTCCCTATGATTACGTACTAATGTTCAAGGTATTAATCCTTCAAAGGTACTATAATCTTTCCGATGAACAGGTTGAATACCAGATCAATGACCGGATGAGTTTCATGCGCTTTCTTGACCTGACCATTGCCGACGATATCCCCGACAGCCGCACTGTATGGGCATTTCGGGAACAGTTGGTTGATATGGGGCTGGTCGAACAGCTTTTTGGGGTGTTCCTTGGCGAACTTGAAAGACTCAACCTGATCGTGAATGAAGGGAAGATCATCGATGCAAGTTTTATCGAAGTACCCAAGCAGCGTAACAAGAAGGAAGAGAACCAGACCATAAAGAAGGGTGAGATACCAGCTTCGATCCAGGAGAATCCGCACCGCAAAGCCCAAAAAGACACCGATGCCCGTTGGACACAAAAGAACAAGGCCAACTATTTTGGGTACAAGAACCACGTCAAGTCCGATGCCAAGAGCAAATTGATCACCAAGTACATGGTTACCGATGCTTCCATCCACGATTCGCAGGCCACCGATGGGCTACTTGATGAAAAGGATAAAGGGGAACCTTTCTATGCAGACAGTGCCTACACGGGCGAGAACCAGGAGAAAATCATTGCAGGCAACCAAATGACCAACAAGGTTTGTGCAAAAGGTTACCGCAACAAGCCATTGACACAGGAGCAGAAAGATGAAAACACTGAAAAATCACGAACTCGCTCAAGAGTAGAGCATATTTTTGGGTTCATGGAAAACAGCATGGATGGAATGTACCTATACAATATTGGCATCAAACGGATCACCGCCGTTGTTGGGTTGATGAATTTGACCTACAATATGTTCAGGAAATTGCAATTGCAACCGCTTTAATTGGGATAGTTACGTCTTTTGTGAAAATTCAAAATATTAAATGCCTATATATGTGATATTTAAATAAAAGGAAAGATAAAATTAGGGTACAGCCCAAGAACTCGTATCCTCAAAAAAAGACAAGAAAAACTCAGTTAAGAAAATTTGGTGTTTTTAGAAGTCCCCTTAACTACAATACGAAAAAACTATCCTTTTGCAAAAATATTATGCGTAGCCGGACCTTCGGGCGAAGGCGAAAAATGGATCACCCTACAATCGTGCATCAGAGCTGTTGTTGATCAGTTCGGTAAAGAAGATAAATCTGTTTTCTATTTTGCTTTTAGTCCGTTCCAGATGAATGGCAGCGATTGGCATCCCAATGTTGCAGAACACACTAGAATGGCAGATGAATTAATTCCTGCGATAAAAAAAATAATGTACTGGTAGCATAAGCCATTTTATAAAAAGTCATTTTGGAAGAGCCGGACAGGCTTGCCGAAGCGATATAGAAAACAAAAAACAAAGAAAGGAGGAAAATATGAGAACCAACTGAATGTCTATGTGGAAAATGTGCCGCCTTAGTTTAATAAACGGTAAATAAGGGGATAATATCCACAATGGTAATGATATGCAGAGAGTTGTGGTCGCTGAGCTAAACTAATTATGTCGCATTTGAATTATTTTTTACGTATTGTCAGGACAAATCCCTGTTCAAAAATAAATATTTATGTAATAATTTAAAGTATGAAAAATAATCAATTCAAGAAAAGTATCATTAAGCCAGCGTTTTACACTTTTTTTTGTGTCATAATTGCTCTGGCATTAGTTTCATGCAATTCGGACAAAAAGGCCAGTCCTGTACAACCTGCCGGGGTTGAAAAGATTTCTTTCCCCGATGATTTCTTATTAGGCGTTTCGTCTTCGGCCTATCAAATAGAAGGTGCTTATAATGAGGATGGTAAAGGAGAATCAAACTGGGATCGTTTTGCAAATACCCCCGGGAAAGTGAGAATGAATGGGAATGTCGCAGTTGACCATTATCATCGTTATAAAGAAGATATGGCGCTGTTAAAAAAAATGGGCGTGAAATCCTATCGGTTTTCCATAGCCTGGACACGTATTTATCCGGATGGTACAGGAAAAATAAATCAGAAAGGTGTTGACTTCTACAAAGACATCGTCCGATTATTGAAAGAAAGTGGCATTGAGCCCATTGTAACACTTTTCCACTGGGATTTACCTCAGAAATTAGAAGACAAAGGTGGCTGGGCAAATCGCGAAACTGCCGATGCTTTCGAAAACTATGCCGCTACAATGTATAAGGAATTGGGAAGCGATGTAACCTATTGGACAACTTTTAACGAACCCTGGGTTACCTGTTTTATGGGTTACTGGCTTGGAAGTTACGCTCCTGGCATTACAGATCTGCCAACTGCCTTACGATGCACCCATAACATTTTGCTGGCACATGGTAAAGCAGTGAAAGCTCTTCGGGGAATAAACCCAAAGGCAAAGATTGGCATTACCCTTGATTTGCAGATGGCTATACCCAATGATCCTTCAAATTCTGAAGATGTTAAGGCTGCGCAGGTTATAAACGACTCGCATCATGCCTGGTTTGCCGACCCGATTTTCTTTGGCAAATATCCTCAAAATATTGTCGATTTGTACAAAAACGAAAAAGTTGAAGTACCTGTAATTTTACCGGGTGATATGGAAATAATCAATCAGCCAATTGATTATTTAGGTCTGAACTATTACAATAGCATGAAATATAAAATGGCCAAAGATAAAGGCTGGTGGCCTTATAAAGCAGACAGGGTGCAAGGCGAAAGAAGATCAAACATGGAAAGATCAATAGATGCTTCAGGATTATATACACTGCTGAAATACCTTGATGCCAAATACAATCACACTAAAATTTTAATTACCGAAAACGGGACATCAGACAATGTTTTCATCAACCACAAGGGGCAGATAAATGATGAATATCGTGAAGAGTACATTTTTAAACATCTTCAAGTGTGCCGTAAGGCAATGGATGATGGTGTAAACCTGATTGGTTATATAAACTGGAGCTTTCTTGACGATTACGAATGGGGAGGTTTTGGCCGGATGGGAATGGTATATGTGAATTTTCAAACTCAGGAACGAATTATTAAAAATAGCGGGTACTGGTTTGGCAAATGCATAAAAGAAAAATCATTCTATCTTGATTAATCTAAAACATTATTAATTGATAATTAATAATCTAACCATTAGAAAACAAATTATTTACTGATGAAAAAACGTACCTTTAAAAGCCTGATCCTGCTAGCTGTTGCGGGACTTTTCACTTCGTGCCAACCTGCCGAAAAAATGTGGGAACTGAATTCCCCGGAAAATAACCTGCGAATAACCGTAGCAGCAACCGACAAAGGCGAAACCGCCTTCGTTTATAAAGTTGATCGTATTAAAGATGGTCAGACCATCGCCGTGATTGAAAACTCGCCGCTGGGTATTGATCGCAAAGATCAGCAGTTCAGTTCAGGTCTGAAATTCGTTTCGAAAGGCGAAGTGAAGACCATTGACGAAACCTACACCATGCATATTGGTCGCCAGACTGAGATGCGCAATCACGCAAACGAACTGGAGCTGAGCTTTGAAAATCAGCAGGGCTCGCTGATTCAGTTGGTGTTGAGAGCATACAATGACGGGGTAGCGTTCCGCTATGTATTCCCCGAAAAATCCGACAGCACCTTCACCGTTGTGCGTGAGCTAACCGGCTTCAAGGTTCCTGAAACCGGAAAAGCATGGATTCAGCGGTACGATGTTCCTTCACAATGGACACCGGCTTACGAAAAATTCTACGAAGACGGAATGCCTATCGGAACAACCTCGCCCAATGCAGAGGGATGGGCTTTTCCCGCTTTGTTCAATTCCAACAACAATTGGCTGTTGATCACCGAAGCCAACCTCGCTCCGAATTACTGCGGAATCCGCATGGAGCAAAATGTCACAAACGGCATGTACCGTGTTCGTTTTCCTGAAGCCAAAGATGCTGAAGGTTATGGAGCTGTTGAACCAATATCGGTTACTCCGTGGGTGATGCCATGGAGAACCATTGTGGTGGGTGAAACGCTTGGAACCATTTTCGAAACCAACCTGATCAACAATTTATCTGACCCAACAGTTGCAGGAGATTTTTCGTGGGTGAAACCTGGTCGATCTTCGTGGAGTTGGTTGTCGGAGAATGATAGCCCGAAGAAATTTCAGTCCCTGAAAGAGTTTGTTGACCTGTCTGCCGAAATGAATTGGGAATACTCGCTGGTTGATGCCAACTGGGACTTGATGACAGGCGGAAACATTGAGCAACTGGTTCAGTATGCCAATTCGAAAGGCGTTGGAATTTTGATGTGGTACAATTCAGGAGGCCCTCAAAATGTGGTAACTGAAGGTCCGCGCGACATCATGTTCGATCCGCAGTTGCGCAAGGCCGAGTTCAAAAAATTGAAAGAATGGGGTGTGAAAGGTGTAAAGATTGATTTCTGGCACAGCGACAAGCAAAACCTGATTGCGCTTTACCACGACGTAATGAAAGATGCTGCCGAAAACCAGATCATGGTGAATTTTCACGGTTGCACCATTCCGCGTGGCTGGTCGAGGACGTATCCTAACCTGATCGGGCTCGAATCGGTAAAAGGTGAAGAATGTTATCTGTTTGATCAACCTTACACCGAAGCAGCCCCAATTCAAAATACCATCCTGCCTTTTACCCGCAACGTGATTGGGCCAATGGATTATACGCCGGTTGGGTTCAGCGATCTTAAATTTCAGCACATCACTACCAATGCTCACGAACTGGCCTTGTCACTGGTATTCAATGTTGGAATCCTTCATTTTGCCGATAACGGGAAAACCTATCGATTGCAACCTGAATTCATCAAAGAGTTCCTGAAAACGGTTCCGGTAGCGTTCGATGAAACTCATTTCATTTCAGGAGAACCCGGAAAATCCATCGTTATGGCCAGCCGTAAAGGAACCGATTGGTACGTGGCCGGAATCAACGGAGAAAAATCGGTGAAGGAAATTTCGGTGGAGTTGCCGTTCATTTCATCCGGCGAATTTGATCTCAGCCTTATTGTAGATGGCGAAACTTCGCGCACTTTTAAGCATGAAACAAGAACTTTTAAAGCCGGAGAAACAATTCCGGTGAAAATGCTTGAATACGGTGGCTTTATAACTGTATTAAAAACAAAATAGAATGGAAGTTTTTAAACCAGTCAACTTATT
>JBGSUC010000048.1:0-18997 GCA_041736275.1 Prolixibacteraceae bacterium | reverse complement strand
CACTAATGTCCGGTTAAAAGTCCCAGATTGATAGCTGGTTAGTATTATCCGAACTGATTGGTTTGTAGATGGCGTTTATAAATAGTTCATTTATAGTTACTTTTTCAAATAGGGTTAGACTGAAAACTTGTAATAAAGTGTAGAGCGAATGCTCCAGTTTCAGTCTTTTCTTTAGAATAGCTACCAGCAGATACATGCAAATTGCTATCCATATCTGGCAGTAAACTGCATTTCGGCTGGTACCATAAAATGATTTGATACGAAGATGTTGTTTTATCCATTTGAAAAACAACTCAATCTTCCAGCGTTCTTTGTATAACTGAGCAATTAGCAAAGCCGATAACTCAAAGTTATTGGTCAGGAACACGTAAATCTTACCTGTTTCTTCATCCCGATATTTTATCCTTCGTAAATAATCCGGATAATCTTTTTTGATGTAGAATCCTGTAAGTTTTACAGATTGATCGTAAATGAGTCCAGTGGTTTTGTCAACCTTCCTGCTATAAACCCTTCGTGCAGCCATATTATCCTTCGCTCTTGTGACGAAGAATCCACGCTGCTGGTGGATCAGTGAATAAAAACGGAAGTAATCGACATAGCCTTTGTCCATCACATAGATGGCTCCGGGTTCGATAACGATATGATCCAAAACATTGACATCGTGGCATAAACCATCTGTCAGATGTATAAAAGTGGGTATTGAACCCCGTAAGTCCAATAAGGTGTGCATTTTTACTGCACCTTTTGCTTTACGGAACTTTGCCCACGGAAAAAGGCTCAAACACAGGTCAATGGTGGAGCTGTCCAAAGCATACACCATATTGTCAATATCAAGGGCAAACTCGTTGTCTTGTTTATAAAGCCGGCGAGCTTCCCTGATCAGGACTTGTGCAAAGTCAGCATAAATCCGCCAATCCCTGTTTTCATTGGCTTCGGCCAATGTAGAACGAGAAACTGGCTGTTTTATACCGGAGTGATACAACTTACTGGAAAATGCAGTCAAGCAAGATTCGATGTCACGTAAGCTTTCTCTGTAAGTAAGTTGGGCAAAGCCCATCACATAGAAATGTTCTTTGCAGGTAAAGCTTCTTACGCGATGATTGCCCTTATACTTGTCAACACATTTGTTGAATTCGTAATCGGATAAAAATGACATTATCTGTGCAAAAACAGTTTTCCCAGTATTCATGATTTGAGGCTTTTGTCCCCAAATCAAAGAAATTTCAAATCAAAAAATCAATGAACGTGCCTAAAAACCCTTAGTGGTGGGCTATTCAGAGGTTTATTAAAGTCCTTAACCGGACATTAGTGAATCTTAGTTTTTTTTGAACCATTAGCTGCCTTGGGCTAAATTACAAACAAAATAATGACTTAATACTTAATTCTCTGTTTTGTGATAAAAATTAATCGATTAATTGCGGGAGGTAGAATCACTTAAATTAACCGATATCCGTTCGATATCCATTATAATTGCTTAATGCATTTTATGTTATTCTAATTGGTTATCGTTGATGCAAATATTCTTATCCGGCTTGTTTCTCCTGATATTTCATTGGCTTTTTTAATGTTCGGCAGCCTTATAACGAAGAGATTTGATTTTGATAAGCTAGTTTTTTTATCTTTACCATACAATTTATGCTTCGTGGTATGAAAGTGAATTATGGATTAGGGATGAAGTATATCGGGTTGATGGTTTTTATGATGATTCTCATTTGTAATCTGGGGTTATCAGGAGCTGAACCTGATGATTTGTATGTATTTAATCGTAGCAAGATTCGATTGGAAGGAGTTCTGGCACCTTTTGAATCGACTATCGAGATTAAAGAACAGGGACATCAGAAATACATCCTGAATATTTATTTGCATTCAACTTATGCAGCCGCACCGCCTTCGTTCAATGTTTCTGTGAAATTTCCAAAAGATAAAATTAATCAGATCTGGAATTCCCAAACATGGTCCAATAAATCATTCTTTACGCTTCCTTCTTACGACAGGGCTGCCGCAGGGTTTTCAATTATTTCTGGACTAACGATTAACGACCAGAATCAAATTACATTTACCTGTAAAGATGCGTATAAGGCAAGGTTTGTAAGCTCAAACATACGTGAAGATAATGATTCCATTGTTTTTAGTCTTGGATTTTTTGAAGATAATCCCCCTCTTTCCAATTTGCAGGACTATCAGGCAGAAGTGCTTATTGATTTTCGAAATATTCATTTCTCAAAAGCAATTTACGATGCTTCTTCCTGGTTTTTGAATGACGAGTTTAAGCAGGGAGTTACCAGTGTGGATACCACTAATGTTCCCGTTTTTTCAACCTGGTATCCCATGCATCGTAATATTCCACTGGAAAACATCACCAATGAACTTGATTCGTTGCGAACATTTAATTTCAAATCAGTTTTGGTTGACGATGGTTGGCAGGCGTTAGTGAAAATGAAAATCGACACCTCATACACATACGAAGAAAATAGCTTCAAAACAATGAACCTGTTTAAACAAAAATGTGATAAAATGGGGCTTCCATTGTATTTGTGGTACTCCATTCCATTTATGGGTGGTAATCCGGTTATTTTAAAGAAGTTTGAAGGTAAATACATTCGTTACCGTGCTCCACGGCAGATGTATGTGCTTGATCCGCGTTATCCTGAGGTAAGAAAACATTTGGTTAGTACTTATGCAAATTTTTTATCCGAATGGCAATTTGACGGTTATTGGTTCGATTTTCTTAAGGGTTTTTACCCCAAGGAGGGTGCTGTAATCGAACAGGATAAAGGCCGGGATTTTGTTTCCATTGACTTAGCTGTTGATACGTTATACGCTGACATGGAAGCACGCCTGAGATCAATAAAGCCTAATATTTTTATGGGTCAGAAGTTTCCGGTTGTTGGCCCAAATTTGGTTAGTTACCAAAACTTCCTTACCGGTTTTGTTGGTGTCGAGAGCACTCAGGTTGTAAGAGAAAAAATGGTAAATAACCGGTTGCTTTATGGTAAGTTTACTCCTTTTATGGAAGTAGTTGCCATCAATCCACGTGAAAAACCTGAAGATATTGCCCGTAAATTGCAATCAGTATTGTTTGGAAATCCATACTTGTCTTTCTTTATTACAACTTTGCCGCAGGATTCAAAACAAACGATTCGTTTCTGGCTCGATTACTGGAGAAAAAATTATAAAGTGATTTTTGAAGGAAGCTTTGAGCCAATGCAGGTTTCCCGATTTTATCCGGTAATTAGAGTTACTGATAGTCAAAAAACAATTTATATGCTGTATGAGGACTACACGATTAATTTACCTATTGTTCTTGATAAAACCCTGGATGTAATAAATTCGAAAGTCACTGAGAATGTTAATTTTATGCTTAGTAGGCCAGGTGTTCAGTATAATTATGAAATTTTCAATTGTAAAGGCGTAAGTACTGAAAAAGGAGTGATAAAAGGTAAAAATAAAAATACAATCGATTTTACGGTGCCATCGGCAGGATTTATCAGGATAACTTCCTTTAACTGATTTTTAATCAACAGGCTTGTAGTGGCGTTTTAACCATTTTGCAAGTCCATCCAGTCCCGGGAAAAGTACCCTTTCAGTAATGTTAGCCTGATCGAGTTTATCTCTGATTTCCAATTTCAATTCTTTTGGAATAATAATTCGTCGGTAGACATCCGGATGCTTAATTAACCATTCATCCATGATTTCTGTTGGACTTGTCATAACAGAGAATAATGCAAACTGATTAACGATACGTTCATCTAATGAAGGTGGTTCGAAAAACAGAACCTGATTGTCAGTGAATTGCCTGTCGAAATCTGCCAGAGAAACAATTTTTTCAAGCATCTCAACGGTAAAGGCATTGCATTTTTCTTCTTTCAGCCCACTGCTAAATGGAATAGGGACGAGTTGATTTACTTTTACAAAATCAACCTTCCAGATTACGCCATCGGTATCGTATTTTTCGGTGTTGGCAGTAGCAAAATGCATCGCGATGAAGGGCGAATAAGTCCAGTCGATGAGTCGGGTTGGCAATCCGTGATGCTGCGCCAAAACCAGTGCCCTCCAGAAAGTGCTCGTTAGCTGAGGATCGCTGTTAATCGAATATTTTCTAAAATTTCGGAGCAGGTGATATTCCAACTCGGGTTTCTCTCCGCAATTCCGGAGGAAACTGTTTTTGAGTTCATAATTCATGTCAGATAAACCTCTGAAAGCATAATCAGAGCGGTATCTGCCCATTTGAGGTTTCCATGAGTCGCGGTAAACCTCTTCGCAGAGTTGCTCCCAACATTGAATTGTAATATCGTTTTGCTGAATCATTTGTTGTATTTTATCTTAGGTAAATATAAATGATTCAATTTTTAAATCGAAGCGGGTTCAAAGTATTATTTCTTAAGTGCAAATCACTTGAATACAGCAACAGCACTTTTATTTTGTTGTATTTTTTATCTTCGGAGCAGTAAGCTGACCACTATGTAAACTGATCGAATTTATGGTGTCTTTTTTGATCGGTTCAGTCTTTTTTACAGTCGGTGAATTCTTTTCCATTGAAGGTGCAGTGGTCTTTTCTATGTGTGTTGTCTTATTCTGAAATCCAGGCAGGATATCTAATTTTGAAGTAAGCTTTAAACCCAAAAAAAAGAATACGGATGCGCTAAAAAGAAATAGTTTCATTGGTCATGTTTTTTTTAACAATCTAAAATTACGCCATTTCAATCGGAATCTGTCTGATTTATTGACGACCGGAACAGTTTTGTCTGTGAACGAGTGGATTTGAAGTACGAATGGTATAATTCCGGATATCAACTGCTAAAATTAATCGTGCATTGGAAACACAATACCGGCATCTTTTCTGACCCGATCAATTATTTCCATTAAATCAGCAGAAACAGATAAAGGCATCACATCACTTTCTGTCTTGCCCGAATCAAGGCATTCCATTACATGGGCTGCTTCAAGTTCATATCCGTTTCCAATACCTTTTTCAAATGTGATTATTTTTTCGTCTTCCCAATTCTTCCAGTATGTGAGCGATGTAGGTGTAAAAAAGCGTCTGTTCAGCCTGATGAACCCATTTTCGAATGAGAACTCTGTTTGGGTGGAGGAAAAGCTTGCAAAACTGGAAATCAGGGAGGCAATTTCACCTCCGGAATATTTAAATGACATCATAATCGATTCTTCGGCTCCTGTTGGGCAAAATGATGCCATCGTTTTTATTTCTGAAGGTTTGCCTAAAGTCATTAACGACATGAAAATTGGATAGATTCCAATATCAAGCAATGATCCGCCACCTAAATTCACATTGTATAATCTCTTATCCGGATTATATTCAGCATTGAAAGCGAAATCGGACCGGACCATTTTTAGTGCTCCTAATTCTCCTGAATGAATAATTTCCATTACTTTTTTAAAGCTGGGCTGAAAACTTGTCCAAAACGCTTCCATCAGGAAGGTTTTATTTCTTCTTGCAGTTTCAATCATTATCCTGACTTCTTTGGAATTAATAGCGAAAGCTTTTTCGCACAACACAGCTTTTTTGTGGTTCAGGCAGAGCTTGGCATGTTCAAAATGATGCGAATGTGGCGTGGCTATGTAAACGACATCAACGACCGGATCATTTACCATTTCGTCGTAGCTGCCATATGCTTTTTCGAAACCTAAATCAATAGCAAATGATTGGGCGTTTTCCAGTGATCTGGAGGCCGCGGCATAAAGACGTGCGTTTGGTAAAAGTTTCAGATCTCCGGCGAATTTCCGGGCGATGTGGCCGCAACCTAAAATGGCCCAGTTGTATGTTTTGCTCATGAATTTGGTCTTATTTGGTTTATTGCAAAATAAGTATCTTTTACGGATTTTAACTCAAATAATTTTTCGAATGGCTATATTTGGTAATCTTTATTGAAGTTTACCGAAGCAACCTTTATGCTAAGAGATGCGTCTTGTCTTTGACTAAAAGTACAACCAAAAATCATACTGATGAAAATCATTAAAAGTAAATGTTTGAAAACGTATAATGCCCTGATCGTTTTTCTACTATCTCTTCTTGGTTTTGCTTCATCGTGCGATATTCAGGGAGGAAAAGCCATGTATGGGACTCCTTCGGCTGACTTTATTGTAAAAGGAAAGGTTGAAAACACTTTAAACAAGCCTATTGCCGGTATTAAAGTAGAAATGAGTAAGATGGTGGATACCGGTGCTGAAGAGTTATCTGTTCCGCTTGATTCGATTTTGTCTGTTGTATCTACCGGAATTTACGAAGTGACTGCCAGTGATCAGTTTCCTAAGGAGCAGATTTTTAATGTTAAATTTACTGATGTTGATGGTTTATTGAATGGTGAATATGAATCATTGGATACTACCGTTGTATTTCAAAATCCGAAATTTACCAACGGTACAGATGCATGGTATCAGGGTCAAACAGAAAAAGAAGTTGATGTAAAATTGAAACCAAAGAAATGACTTCAATACGGATTTCTTTCAGGAAAAAAATTGCATTGAACCTGTTCCGGAAATATAAAGAGAATGAAAGCCAGATTCATTCTCTTTCTTACTTTTTTTGGGAATGTACCTTAAGGTGTAACCTGAGTTGCCAGCACTGCGGAAGTGATTGTAAAAAGGAAACTTCCACTAAAGATATGCCTTTGGCAGATTTTCTGGGTGCAATCGATCAGCTTGAAGGATTGGTTATTCCCAATAAAACGATGATTGTGCTGACGGGTGGCGAAGTGCTTCTGCGAAACGACCTGGAAGAAGTTGGTGCCAGCCTGTATAAGCGAGGTTTCCCGTGGGGTATTGTAACCAATGGCATGTTGTTGACCGAACAGAAACTGATGTCGTTGCTTGACTCCGGGTTACGTGCGGTAACTGTTAGTCTCGATGGATTTGAAAATGCCCATAATTGGTTAAGAGGTAATAAAACGAGCTATCAGAAAGCCATTTCTGCAATCAGGTTACTTCCCGGAATTCCTGATTTAAAATACGATGTTGTTACTTGTGTAAACCGTATGAATTACGGCGAACTTATTGAACTCAGGGATTTACTGATCAGTTGGGGCATTGCCGAATGGAGGGTTTTTACGATTTTCCCGATAGGAAGAGCAAAAGATAATGAAATGTTACAGTTGTTTGCTTCGGAGTTTAAAGGCCTGTTCGAATTCATAAAAGAAACCCGAAAGGCCGGAAAAATAAAATTAAACTATGGATGTGAAGGCTTTCTGGGCGCCTATGAGGGCGAAGTAAGAGACAATTTTTTCTTTTGCCGTGCAGGAATCAACATTGGTTCGATATTGGCCGATGGTTCAATCTCTGCATGCCCGAGTTTGCGGGACAACTTTATCCAGGGGAATATTTATCAGGATAATTTTGCAGAGGTTTGGCTTAACCGGTTTGAGAAGTACCGCGACAGAAGCTGGACAAAGACTGGTTTGTGTGCCGGATGCGAATTTTATAACTATTGCGAAGGGAGTGGAATGCACCTTCGGGACGAAAAAACCGGTGAACTTCTGTTCTGTCATTTACATCGGATAGAAAACAGCTAAATTAAACAGAACCCAGATGAATTTCATTCCTGAAATTCTATTTATTATGCAGAACTCAATTTGCAATAATGACAATGTTGACCCGCTACTTAGAGTAATGTTTTTTGTCACTGAAATATCCTAAAGTTTAAATTCGCTTATAATTTTCAGTCCAAAAGTTGAAGGATTATTATAAAAGCCTTCCAATATTTGGTTACGATTTAGGTGATATTGAAAATATGGGTTTAGAAACAAGGTGACTTTATTAAATATAAACGACTTGCTGACTCCCGCAGAAATACTAAATGGATTTTTGTTGTTTAAATAATCGAGTTTAGTTTTATGCCAACCAGCATCAACCTGGGAGTTACTATCCCATCCAAATACGGGAGATAATATCCGGCTCCAGGCCAATTCTAGCTCAACGCAATCGAACAGAAGATAAGATTCAACGAGATGATACCTGGCTTTTATTGGGATATAAATCCTTTTATAATGTAGATCGTAATCTCTGCGATCAGGACTTTTTGAATCTTCCAGCAGATTAAAGCTTAATCTGGTTCCGGTAAAAAGGTCAAATTTTTCATTTATTTTATAACCAATATAAATTTCGAAGCCATTGTCAATAACGTTGCTTCTTGACTTAGTTGTGATGTATTTCGGTAGTCCTATCTGGTTATCTGGTGTTGAGAGAGGAAAAGAGTGTTGGGCAAAAACTCCGAACTGAACCATGAAGGGGTTTAATTTTCTTGTTCGCTTATCTATATTGGTTTGCCCTGCTACAGTTCCACCGTAAAAAATGAAAATACATAACAATATCAGGTATATTTTTTTCATGTCTCTTGAAAATTAAAATGAGCTAATCAGAAATTAACGTGTAAGATAATGATCATCCTCTATCGCTGAATGGCGGTTTTTGTTCTATGTTTTTTGGGTTTTATGAAGATTGAAGTTAAATAAACATATATTATTGATTCTTAAAACCGCAAAAAGGTTGCCTCGTGTAATGCATGTTTATGAACATAAATGTTGTTAACTAATACTACTGACTTTGATATGACCAGGACAGATTGACATTGCAAAAGTTTCAATCTCTTCAAAATTGATGTTTATTTGTCGCTGTTACATGAACTTCGTTCCCTAAATTCTGTTTGTATGGCAGAACTCAATTTGCAATAATGACAGAATTTAAGATTGAAAGAGAACGATTGCCGCGGTGGATGAAATCGAATTTGCCAAAGGGTGAAAATTATTCAAAAGTAAAACGATTAATAACCGAACACCACCTAAATACCATTTGTACCAGTGGAAACTGCCCCAACAAAGGAGAATGCTGGAATGCAGGCACTGCAAGTTTTATGATACTGGGAGATAAATGTACCCGGAATTGCCGTTTTTGCTATGTCCAGAACGATGTGCCGGAGCCTGTTGACTGGTTTGAACCACTTCGTCTGGCTAAAACGATTCAAACACTTGGATTGAAACATTGTGTAATTACATCAGTTACCCGTGATGATTTACAGGACGGAGGTGCAGAATTTTGGGCAGCCACCATCCGCAAAATTAAAGAGCTAAATCCGGAGACAACTATTGAAACGCTCATTCCTGATTTAAATGCCAATCCTGAATATTTACAGAAAATTATTGATGCCAAACCCGATGTGATTTCGCACAATATGGAGACAGTGCGGCGGTTGACGACTAAAGTACGCAGCACTGCCCGGTATGATCGCAGTTTAAAGGTTATTTCAATCATTGCAGAAGCCGGAGTTGTATCCAAGTCTGGCATTATGGTTGGTTTGGGAGAAACGGAAGAGGAGGTTTTGCAAACAATGGACGATCTTCGTGCTGCAGGGTGCAAGGTGTTAACGATCGGACAATATCTTCAGCCCGATTCGAATTTACTGCCGGTTGAAGAGTACATAAAGCCTGAAATTTTTGAAAAATACAAAATTGAAGGTATGAACCGGGGGTTTTCATATGTTGAAAGTAGTCCGTTAGTGAGATCATCTTATCATGCGGAACGACATGTACAAGGCTAAAAGCAATACCTTTGCATCATAGTCAGTTTAAAAGCCAATAATCAATTTTAGAATAACCAATTTTCGATTTCACAATCTGTGTGAATCCTGAAATTTGGAACTTGAATTTTATTTTATGAAACGACAAAAACATACGGTATTGAAGGTAATTAACTTAACTCCTGAATCCTTCATCATCAGACTTGACCGAAATAATTTTCAATTTGAACCTGGTCAGTATGTAGTTATACGAATTCCCGATCAGAATAAAGGCCGGGAATATTCAATATATAGTGGAACAAACGATGATTACCTCGATTTTCTGGTTCGTGAAATTCCTGAAGGTGAATTTTCAAGATATCTGCGACACCTGATTCCGGGATCTGAACTTGACATTGAAGGACCAAAAGGTTTTTTTATTTTGGATGAGAAAGCCAAACAAGGTCAGCCAATTTTGATGATAGCTACTGGAACCGGTATTTCGCCCTTTCATTCATATGTAAAATCATATCCTGACTTAAATTACCGGGTTATACATGGAGTTCATTTTGCGGATGAAGCATACGGTCGCGAATCATTTAATCAGAAACAATTTCTGCTGTGTACTTCACGTCACGATAAGGGCGATTATTTTGGACGGGTAAGTTATTATTTGAAAGAGAATCCGGTTGACAAAAATTTAATTTGTTACCTGTGTGGTAATTCATACATGATTGAAGAAGTAACATCGATATTGGAGAATTACGGACTTCAGCCTGAACAGATACGGACAGAGGTGTTCTTTTAGTAAACGAAATGTTAACTCAAATTTAAATTTTCAACGGTTGGGTTTTTAATATTTGACGTTCAAAAACCTTAATTTTGTTGACATCGATTTTCCACATTCATTTCTTTTTTATGCAATGAAAAATGTTTCCATTAGTCCCGAACTGAAAAGTTATTGTCCTGATTTGGTTCTGAGTTGCATTGAAGCTTATGTTTCTGTTGGCGAATCAAATAAGGAGTTGTTGTCCGAAATCAGTTCCGGGATCGCTGGAATCAGACAGTCGTTTGTGATCGAAGACATCAGTAAAATTCCGGCGATTAAGGCTTCGCGAAAAGCATATAAGAGTTGTGGAAAGGATCCGGCACGATACCGGTTATCTGCCGAAGCTTTATTGAGAAGAGTTGTTTCAGGAAAAGATCTGTACCAGATATGCAATGTAGTTGACCAGTTAAATCTGGTTTCAATAACACGCGGTTTTTCTATTGGGGGTTACGATGCAGAAAAAATCCAAGGTGATATTACATTTGGTGTTGGCAACGAAAACGAACCTTATTCAGGAATAGGAAGGGGAGAGTTGAATATTGAAAATTTACCTGTATTCAGAGATGAATTGGGCGCATTTGGAACTCCAACCAGTGATTCGGAACGAACCCAGGTAACCGGGAAAACAAAACGTTTTTTAATGATTCTGATTGATTTTGATGGAAATGGTGAATTGGAAAAAGCAAAGGAATTGTCGATAGAGCTTTTGACTAAATATTGCTCAGCAACGAGTCTAATCGGGTATAATATCGTATAAAGAGTGGAAGTTAATAATTGAATTAATCAGGTTTAAATTTCATGATATGACTCAAAAAAACTTGCATATTGCTGTATATCAATTTGATTTGTTGTGGGAAGATCCGGAGGCCAACAAAGCAAAAATTGAAAGATGGCTAAAAAAAACTGATGAAATTATTGATGTGGTTTTTCTTCCCGAAATGTTTACTACTGGGTTTACAATGAATGTTGCCGCCATGGCAGAACCAATGGATGGACCTACCATGCAATGGTTAAAGAAACTAACTGCCGAATATCAGGTTGCCATTTGCGGAAGCATAATAATTAATGAAAATGGAGAATATTATAACCGATTAATTTTTGTTGCACCATCCGGTGAAGTTAATTTCTACAACAAACACCACCTTTTTACAATGAGTGGTGAGGAAAGCCATTTCCGGAAGGGAACAGAACGACTAATAATTAACTACAAGGGCTGGCGGATTTGCCCGCTGATTTGTTACGATCTGCGCTTCCCCGTATGGGCGAGAAATCGCAATGAATACGATTTGTTGTTTTATTCAGCAAACTGGCCTTACAACAGAATAGAAGTTTGGAATACTCTATTAAAGGCGCGGGCAATCGAAAATCAATCATACGTGGTAGGAGCAAACAGAGTTGGAGTGGATGGAAATACAATTTCATATTCAGGAAATTCCCAATTAATTGATCCAAAAGGAAACATCCTCGCATCAACGGAAGATTATTTTGGAAATATAATTACTGCTGAATTTTCCTACAGTGAATTGATGAAATTCAGGGAATCATTTCCGGTGCTGGATGATGCAGATAACTTTCAATTTGTTGATTGATATTTTTTTACTCTGTTTCTTGTTTTTCAGACTATTTTTCCATCATTACTGGCCATTTGTCCATAATAAGGACATTGAAATTAGCAAACTTGCGATTCCTAAATTTTGGAATGTAAAACATTAACCGGAACTAATTTCTTAGCATGAAAAAACTAATATTCTTTTTTGCATTAATTTTTGCATTTACTGCTTCTTCAGGTCAAAAATTTGAAAACCTTGCACAAACTCCACCTATGGGATGGAACAGCTGGAACAAATTTGGTTGTAATGTGAGTGAAAAACTTATCATGCAAATGGCCGACCAAATGGTAAGCAGCGGAATGCAGGATGCAGGTTATGAATACATTGTTATTGATGACTGCTGGCAGATTGATCGGGATGCAAACGGCGAGATCGTGATTGATAAAGATCGTTTTCCTAACGGGATTAAATATTTAGCTGACTATATTCATTCAAAAGGATTAAAATTTGGGATTTATTCCTGTGCTGGCACCAAAACTTGTGCCGGTCGTCCGGGTGGGCGTGGGCATGAATATCAGGATGCACGTACTTATGCAAGGTGGGGTGTTGATTATCTGAAATATGATTGGTGTAATACAGCAACACAAGATTCAAAAGCATCATACTCAACCATGCGTGATGGCCTCTTTGCTGCCGGACGTCCAATTGTTTTCAGTCTTTGTGAATGGGGCAGTACTAAACCATGGGAATGGGCAAAGGAAGTTGGCCATTTGTGGCGGTCAACTGGTGATATTGTTGACCGTTGGGATGCCATGATTGATATTTTAGATAAAGAACGGGATTTGGCGAAATATGCAGGACCCGGACATTGGAATGACCCGGACATGCTGGAAGTTGGGAATGGCGGAATGACTACTGATGAATACCGGACTCATTTTTCTTTGTGGTGCATGCTGGCTGCTCCCTTGATGGCAGGAAATGACCTGGGAAATATGTCAGCAGAAACGGGTGAAATTCTAAAAAATGGAGAATTAATTGCAATAGATCAGGATGTTTTGGGTAAACAAGGTTTTTGTTATCGTGACAATGGTGACTATGAAATATGGATCAAAAAACTTGCAGGGAACGAAAAGGCAGCATGTTTATTGAATAGAGGCGATGAAGAGAAAATCGTTCAGGTTGATTTTAGTTTACTTCTGAGAGCCAATGATAATTACTGGGTATCAGAACCATACAAATTGACCGATTATAAGGTGCGCGATCTTTGGGAACACAAAGCTTTTTCTGTTGATCAGCCAACTGTTTTTGTGAAACTTGCCCCACATAGTGTAAAGGTATATCGTTTTATGAAAAAGTAACAGGTTTAAGTTTAAACGGATAAAATCAACAATTGTTAATCTCATAAATATATCTCAAATATGAAATCAGGTCTGTTAATTATTTTGCTGTTTATAGGAATAAGTGCTTTTGCTAACGATTACAAAGTTACTTCCCCTGATGGCAAGATTGCTGTTACTATTACTATTGATAATCAAATTAAATGGTCGGCTGCTGTCGGTAATCAATCCATTTTTACCAATAATACATTAAGTCTCGATTTGGGTTCTTCTGTGTTGGGTGTAAATCCTAAATTGATTTCTGCTAAAACTTTGTCAGTGTCAGAAGTCGTTCAAACGGTTGTTGCAGTAAAATCGAAAACCATAAACAATTCCTATAACCAACTAAACCTGGTATTTAAACCAAATTATGCAGTTAGTTTTCGGGTGTTCGACAATGGTATTGCCTACCGTTTTGAAACCAGTATGAAAGACGAAATTACTGTTAAAAATGAAGAAGTAAATCTGAATTTTGCCGGTGATTATGGAGTGCTTTTTCCTGAAGAGGAAACCGTGTATTCCCATTACGAGCGCTTGTACCTCGATCAGAAAATCAGTTCTTTAAATGCCGGAAGGTTTTGTTCTTTGCCAACTTTGGTTAAAGCCGATAATAACATTAAAATAGGTATTACGGAAGCCGATCTGTTCGATTATCCCTGCTTATTTATGGAAGCTACCGGAAAAGCTGCATTCACAAGTAAATATCCTAAAGTTATCCTTAAATCAGACCCTAAAGGTGACCGTGAAATTCAGAATATAGAGGAAGCAGATTACATAGCAAAAACATCAGGAAGCCGTGCATTCCCATGGCGCGTTTTCATGATCAGTACCGAAGATGCCAGGTTGGTCGAAAATCAAATGGTATTTCTCCTTTCAAGAGAAAATAAATTAAAGGAAACAAGCTGGATTAAACCCGGTTTGGTTGCGTGGGACTGGTGGAATGAAAACAATATTTATGGTGTTGATTTTAAAGCAGATTTAGGAACCAAGACCTATAAATATTATATCGACTTTGCTTCGAAAAACAATATCCCATACATTATTTTGGATGAAGGCTGGACCAAATCAACAACCAATATTAAAGAGGCGAATTCTGACTTAAACATTAAAGAATTAATTGCCTACGGAAAATCAAAAAATGTGGATATCATTTTATGGTGCCTTTGGAATCCACTGGATGCAGATATGGATGCTATTCTGGACATATATGCCAAATGGGGAGTAGCTGGAATAAAAACTGATTTTATGGCCCGTTCGGAACAATACATGGTGAATTTTTACGAGCGTACAGCTAAAGCCTGTGCCGACAGAAAACTTCTAGTCGATTTTCACGGTGCTTTTAAACCTTCCGGAATGGCAAGAGCCTATCCGAATATTATTAACCATGAAGGTGTAAAAGGAATGGAAAACTGCAAATGGGGCAAAGATATTACTCCTGAACATGATGTAACGTTGTGTTTTACACGGATGTTGGCAGGTCCTCTTGATTTTACTCCCGGTTCGATGACAAATAAAAATGCATTGGATTATGCTGTAAGTTTTTCTAATCCGATGAGTCAGGGAACCCGTTGTCACCAGATTGCAATGTATGTATGCTATGATGCGCCGTTACAGATGATGTGCGATAGTCCGACAAATTACTACAAAGAACAGGAAAGCGCTACTTTTATCAGTAAAATGCCGACTGTTTGGGACGATACGAAAGTATTGGACGCCAAAGTTGGCGATTATATTCTGATGGCTCGTCATAAAGACAACAACTGGTATTTGGGAGCCATGACTGATTGGACAGCTCGTTCGTTGAATCTCGATTTTTCTTTTCTTGGTGAAGGAAATTATGAAATTGAAATTATGCAGGATGGCATTAATGCTGAAAAAAGTTGCAACGATTATAAAAGAATTGTGAAACAGATAACTAAAGCCGATAAGTTGCAAATTGAACTTGCAAAAGGCGGAGGCTGGGCAGCAATTTGTAAAAAAAATTAATTAAAAATACCAATTACAGTAAGGGTTTCCTTTATTGTAATTGTCTTTACATTGTGGATCGGAAACCATAATCTATACCAATTAAATTTAATACTCGATTTAGTTCTAGTTTTTACCTAAACCACCTGAATCACTAAATCAAAAAAAGGTCATCTGAGTAAAATCGGGTGGCCTTTTTAACTTTCCGGTTTTTGTGTCAGAAATAAATCTGAATTGAGGAAATTAAATCGCAACACTTAATTGTATTACGAGGAAGAGAAACTTGTACGTCATTCTTTTTTGACGACGTATTTGTCATGTGAAGAAATTCTCCGTAAGATAAAAAATCGAACTTTTATAAAAAATATTCGTTAAACTAATTATTTAGTTGTAAAACTAATAAAGTAGTTGTATGTTTGTTTTGGATATCCAATCACCTCTCTGATTACATGTTGAACTTAAGCAACGATTATTCAGATTTAGGTGAAATGTAATTATTCTTTTTTTTTGTCTTTTATAACTAAATAATTAGTTGACGAACTAATTGCTTAGTTTTTGGCTTGAAATTTGATGTTCGAAATTGAAATTAAACTGTTTATGCAATGAAAGAATTAACCAAAGCTGAAGAGCAAATTATGCAGGAATTATGGATTCTGGAAAAAGCCTTTGTAAAAGAAATTGTGGACAAGCTTCCGGAACCAAAACCTGCATACAACACGGTTTCTACCATTATTCGGATTTTGGAAAAGAAGGGATTTGTTGACCATTACGCGTATGGAAAAACACATCAGTACTTTCCTTTAATCAGCAAAACTGTTTATACAAAATTGTATTTTAAGAATTTCCTGAATGGATATTTTAGTAATTCATTTCAGGAAATGGTATCTTTTTTTGCCAAAGAAGACAAAATGAGCCTCTCAGACCTTGAAGAAATCCTTAAGGAAGTAGGAAAAGATTTGGAAACAGAAAATCCTCAATCAAATGACTAGTTTTGTAAATTACCTGCTGGAGTCAGGAACAAGTTTGAGCCTTTTTGCTCTGGTTTATTTACTGTTTTTACGGAGAGACACTTTTTTCAATGTGAACCGGTGGTTTTTGCTGGTCGCAATTTGTTTCTCTGCGGTTTTGCCTTTGCTGCACATTCCAATTTACACACCTCAATCTACTGTTTTAGCTGAAGTTACTGTTACTCCGTATGTGAACTTGCTTAATGCAGTTACTATATATGGCGCAACATTTTCGCATGGAGCTGAACGTTTTGTTCTCACATACAGTATGCTGGGTTATGTTTATTTGATTGGAGTGTTGTTTTTAGCGATAAAATTATTCATACAGATTTTTCAGATTTTGCGGTTAATTTCTCGAAATAAGGTAATCGTTGAAGGTAAAATCAAATTAGTAATTCTTGATCGTGAGATTAGTCCGTTTTCTTTTCTGAACTACATTTTCGTAAGCAAGAACCTGCAAAGTACCAATGGATGGGAAAAAATGCTCGAACACGAAAAACAGCATGTTAAACAAGGTCACACATTCGATGTGTTAGTTCTTGAAGTTGTTGCTGTATTTCAATGGTTTAATCCTTTCTTTTGGTTATTCAGACGCGCTTTGCGTGAAAATCATGAATTTTTAGCCGATCAGGCTGTGATTTCGAAAGGAACTTCACCTTCATGGTACAAACAAATCCTAATCAATCAGTATGTTGGAGACCAGATAGTACTGGCCAACAACTTTAACTATTCATTAATTAAAACCAGAATCAAAATGATGTCAAAAATAAAATCCAGAAAAATAGCCAGTGTTAAAGTCCTAATTGGATTTGTGCTGGCCGCCAGTTTAGTTGCTGTCTTTGCCTGTGAACAAAAAGAGTCGATAAAAACAGAACCAGCCACTACCGAAAATACGGTGACTATAGTGGCTGATGGTCATGCCTTACAAATTAATGGCGATGCTGCCGGAATTGACAAATTGAAAAGTATAATTGCTGAATCAGGTGATTATGAATTATTGGCAGATTCAGTTACCGGGCAACTGAAGCTTTCAGGCAAAACCAACAAAGTAGGCGAAATTGTTGCTGTTTCTTATAATGGTCAGGAAAAATCAGCACAGGTTGAAAACGATGTTTTCTTCATAGTTGATGAAATGCCTGTATTCCCTGGAGGTGAGTTGGCTTTGCGTAAGTTTATAGCCAAATCGGTAAAATATCCCAAGGAAGCCTCCGGTAATGGAATTCAGGGCAAAGTATTTGTGAATTTTATAGTTGAAAAGGACGGAAGTGTAGGAGCAATGAAGATTTCCCGGGGAGTTGCTCCTTCACTGGATAAGGAAGCTCTCCGTGTTATTGGTTCATTACCCAAATGGACTCCGGGAAAACAAAAAGGGGAAGCTGTGAGGGTTTCTTACACCATTCCAATCAACTTTGCGTTGCAATAATTTACTTTTAATGATTGTCCGTTTATTTGCTTAATTTGGTCTTTTGTGGCAGTCAATTATTGTTATTCATAGTCATTCGGTTGTCATTTCAAGACAACTTAATGACTACCAAATGACAATTTAATGACGTTGATAAAATAACGGATATTCATATTATTTTTTATACTTACCTGTTGGGTCTGAAAGCCTGACAGGTATTCTAAACAACCATACGACAACCCAAAATTAACTGCCATGATTCAGAAAACAATCATCCTAATCCTGCTCATTTTTCCCCTTCAGCTTTTGGCTCAATCGGTTGATGAGCTTATCCTGAACCGCAGCTACGAAAAGGCTTTGGATAAACTTTCAGAAAAGATACAGGAAAAGCCGGATGCTGATTTGTTTTTCAAACAGGCACTCATTTACAGCGAGCAATCAAAGCCACTTCAGGCAGTAAAATCGCTGGAGAATGCCTTGTTTTATGAGCCCGGAAATAGTTTGATTATTTCAGAATTGGGCGATAATTATTCCTCCCTGGGAAATTTATATCAGGCAGTTGAGTGTTATCGTCGAGCTGTAGCGTTTGCTCCAAATGATTTTAGTTTGAAAGGCAAATTAGGCCGTACTTATATAAGTATAGACGATTTTCCAAAGGCATTTCGAACCTTTGAAGAAATATGGCAGACAGATTCCACCAATGTTTTTTTTAATAAACAATTTGCATTTGCCGCATTTAAGATCGGAAAAACGGATATAGCTACTCGTATTTATGAACAGGTTGTTTCGGAAAATCCTGGTGATTTTAGCTCACACCTGAATCTTCTTGCTATTTACAAACGAAAAAAAGAGGTTGATAAAGTTTATGAAACGGGAAATCGGGCATTATCTGTTTTTCCATCAAATGCAACTATTTTACTCCGTCAGGCTGATGCCTTGTTTGAGTTGAAAGATTATGAGAAAGCGGTATTCCCATACGAGAAGTTTCTTGCTGAAAATGATTCGGCTTATGAAGTCTTGAAAAATTATGGTATTTCTCTCTATTTATGCAAGCAGGAAGAAAAAGCCCTGTCAATTTTGGAAAACTGTTTTTACAAGGTGCCGAATGATCAGTATGTAAATTTTTATATTGGCTTGTGTTATAAAAAGCTTGCTGATTACGAAAAGGCTGCTGAGTTTTTAAATTCTGCGATTGAGTGCTCTCAGCCGGTTTATTTATCCGATATCACTAGTGTCCGGTTAAGGACTTTATTAAACTTCTGAATAGCCCACCATTAAAAGGTTTTGGGCACGTTCATTGATTTTTTGATTTGAAATTTCATTGATTTGAGAATAAAAGTCTCAAATCATGAATACTGGAAAA
>JBGSUC010000047.1:0-27046 GCA_041736275.1 Prolixibacteraceae bacterium | reverse complement strand
TTTTCCAGTATTCATGATTTGAGACTTTTATTCTCAAATCAATGAAATTTCAAATCAAAAAATCAATGAACGTGCCCAAAACCTTTTAATGGTGGGCTATTCAGAAGTTTAATAAAGTCCTTAACCGGACACTAGTGATATTTTTAATATTTGAAAATTATCAATGTACGTTTGATTGAAACATTTGAGCACCCAATATGTTGACCGAGTTATCACTAAGCTGATATTAATGCGCTATTGTCTATTCCTAATTTTAAGAAGAATTTAAATGCAGTTGGTTTTTGTTGATGATCTTTCTTCCTGATTATTTCACCGACGATTTCCTGATTACAAGCTTAGTATTAAGAATAACTTGTTCTGGTTCTGCTTCAGTACTATCAATTAGGTTAAAAAATAATCGGGCAGCTTCCTGCCCCATTTCGAAGGTTGGGTGTGTAATTGATGTAAGAGCCGGGTCAACAACTGTTGAATGGAATTCGTCGGTAAACCCCACCAACGCCACATCGTCCGGAATACGGAGTCCACGGCGTTTTATCTCCTTCATCGCTGCAAATGCGATGGTGTCGTTTATTCCGAAAATGGCATCTGGCCTGTTGGGTAAATCCAGAAGCCGTGCCGTTGCTTTCATGGCATCTTTCGAACTTAGATTGCATTTTTCAAGCAATTCTGCCTGAAATTCCAATCCGCATTTTTTTAAGCCAGAAAGATATCCCTGGGTTCGCTGCTGCGAAATATTAAGGTGATCGGGTCCGGCTATGTAAGCGATACGGCGAAATCCGTTTTTATAAAAATGTCTGGTTATTTTTCGGGCAGCATCCACATTATCAACCACTATCGAAGGAACTTTATCGGTTCGGCAAACACGATCGAAAAATACGAGAGGAACATTGTTGTTAATCAGTCTGTCGAAATGATCGTAATTTTTTGTCTCCTGACTCAGGCAAACAATCAGCCCTTCTACGCGGGTTTTCATTAAATTTTCAACGGCTTTAATTTCTTTCTGAAGTGTTTCGTTCGAAGAAGCAATCAGGATGTAATATCCTTTTTCCTCGGCAATCTGCTCTATTCCCGAAATAATTGAAGAATAAAAATGGGTCACCAGATCGGGAACAATTACGCCTATCATCCGTGTAGCTTGTTTCAGTAATCCCATGGCCAACGGATTTGGAGTATAATTCAGTTCTGCAGCCAGCTTCTTAACTTTTTTTTTCATCTCCGGACTAATGTCGGGATGGTTGTTTAACGCTCTTGAAACCGT
Organism: Prolixibacteraceae bacterium; assembly: GCA_041736275.1. GTDB lineage: Bacteria > Bacteroidota > Bacteroidia > Bacteroidales > Prolixibacteraceae > Aquipluma. The sequence goes on along the minus strand of JBGSUC010000047.1, from coordinate 25,788 downwards.
AGAGATAGAAACCCCGATTTCACGCGCCAGATCTTTTAATGAAATATGCCGGTTGCCCATAGATAAAGTGTCTTTTGCAAATTTATGTTTTTTAATTTTCAATCTCACACAAGAAAACACGAGTGTGTGTTTGACAACATTCTTTTCTCCTTGCAAACCTTTGCGCAAACCTTTGCATGAGTTATATTGAAGATGAGCACTTGTATAATTGATTGATTTAATGGATTTTTGTTAGACCAAGGTCGCATTAAACTGAAAAAGGTATATGAATAAAACAGTTGAGTATAAAGGAATTGAATATCCCCGGATAATTTATGGAACAAGTTATCTGGGCAACCTTTACCGAGAACTTTCAGAAGATGAAAAACTGGCTCTGATGCAGGAATGGTTTCGTGTTAACTCCGGAAAGGTAATGATTGATACGGCAGGGAAATATGGCGCCGGATTAGCGCTCGAAGTGATTGGCTGGGGATTGGAAAAACTTGGAATAGCAAATGATCAGATTACAATAAGCAATAAATTAGGCTGGTATCGTGTACCACTGGCCACTGACGAACCAACTTTTGAACCCGGCGCCTGGGCCAATTTAAAATATGATGCCGTTCAGAAAATCAGTTATGATGGCATTCTGGAATGTTGGCAGCAGGGTTGTGAATTACTTGGTGGAAAATACAAACCGGAAGTTGTTTCAGTACACGATCCCGATGAATATTTAATGGCTGCAAGCAGCCCGGAGGATCGTGAAAAGCGGCTGGCTGATATTCGTGCCGCCTACAAAGCTTTATTTGAGCTGAAAGAAAAGGGAGAAGTTAAAGCTGTTGGAATCGGTTCGAAAGACTGGTTTGTGATCAAAGAATTATACGGGCAAGTGAAATTCGATTGGGTGATGTTTGCCAATAAATTCACCATTTATCATCATCCACAGGAAATTCGAGACTTTTTTGTACAACTTCAAAGTAATGGGGTAGGAATTATTAATTCTGCCATTTTTAACGCCGGATTTTTAACTGGCGGTGAATTCTTTGATTACCGGATGACCAATCCTGGAAATGCGTCGGACCAACCATTATTTGCCTGGCGCGAGAAATTTTTTCAGGTATGCCGTAAACACCAGGTTGAACCCGGAGATGCCTGTTTGAAATTTGCCCTTTCGGCTCCGCAGGTAAATGCGGTGGCTTTGAATCCAAGCAAACCTCACCGAATGGCTCACAATAAAATCGTTTTGGAAAGTGAATTTTCGGAGAGTTTCTGGAGCGAATTGAAAACTGAAGGAGTTATTGATCTGAATTATCCGTACCTCTAAAATTTCGAACTATGATTATTGATACACATCATCATTTTTGGAATTACAATCCGGTTGAATACGATTGGATTGACGATGAAATGGCTGTTATCCGAAAAAGTTTTTTACCTGAACAGCTGAAATCTACACTTGCTCAAACGGATGTTTCAGGAGTAATTTCGGTTCAGGCCCGCCAATTTCTGGAAGAAACAGATTGGCTGTTGAAGATGGCTGCCGAAAATGATTTTATAAAAGGAATAGTGGGTTGGGTTCCTTTATTTTCAAATAACATCGACGAAATTATGGAAAAATATGCAGCGAACAAATGGCTCAAGGGGGTTCGTCATGTTATTCAGGGCGAATCAGATCCGGAATTTATTCTCCGAAAAGACTTTAATCGTGGAATTTCGCTTCTGAAAAAGTATGATTTGGTTTACGATATTCTGATAACAGAACATCAAATCCCGAATACAATCCGATTTGTCGATCAGCATCCAGATCAGCAATTTGTATTGGATCATATTGCAAAACCAAAAATTAAAACCAATGAAATTAAAACCTGGGGCCAAAACCTGAAGGAACTTGCGCGACGCGAAAATGTTTCATGTAAGATAAGCGGGATGGTTACCGAAGCCGATTTTAAAAACTGGACTGAAGAGCAGTTGCAACCTTATTTTGATGTCGTTCTTGATGCATTTGGCCCATCGAGATTACTTTTTGGTTCTGACTGGCCGGTTTGCCTGGTGGCAACTGAATACCAAAATTGGTTGAATCTGGTAAAAAAAGTGGTGGCAAAATATAGCATTCAAGAACAGGAACAGATTTATTTTAAAAATGCGATTTCAATTTATCAAATCTAGAAATTCAGGAAAATGAAAGCAATCGAAATAATAAAACCCGGCGAAATGAAATTGGTGGAACGCGAAATGCCGGTTGTTGGAGAAAGTGATATTCTTTTAAAGATCAATTACATCGGGTTCTGTGGTTCAGATTTAAGCACTTATTTAGGTAAAAATCCGATGGTGCAATATCCAAGAATTCCGGGACACGAAATTTCTGCTATCATTCAGGAACTTGGAGCGCTGGTTCCAAAAGAGTTTCAGGTAGGGCAGAGTGCAACTGTTGTTCCATATACCAATTGCGGACAATGTACTTCGTGCCGGCAGAAAAGGTTCAATGCCTGTCGCTATAACCAAACGCTGGGGGTCCAACGTGATGGTGCGATGGCCGAATACATCAGTATTCCCTGGCAAAAAGTACTTGCCGACAACGAATTATCTGCGGTTAAACTGGCGCTGGTGGAACCCATGACGGTTGGATTTCACGCGATCGACAATGGGAAAGTTACCGATCTGGATACAGTAGTTGTGTTTGGCTGCGGAATGATCGGGAGCGGAGCAATTGTTCGGGCGAACCTTCGCGGTGCAACTGTCATTGCTGTTGATATTGATGATTCGAAACTTGAAGTTGCCAAAACTCTTGGCGCTCAATTTACGATCAATTCGAAGAAACAAAACCTGCACGAAGAGCTGGATAAAATTACCAATGGCGATGGCCCAACTGTAATTGTTGAGGCTGCCGGAAATCCAATTACTTACAAAGCTGCGATCGATGAAGTGGCTTTTGCTGGTCGTGTGGTTTGTATCGGATATGCTAAAGACGAAATTGCTTTTCCAACCAAACTTTGGGTTCAAAAGGAATTGGAAATTATGGGCTCAAGAAATGCAAATCCTTCAGATTTTGTGGCTGTCATTAAGTATCTCAAAAACAGCGATCTGGATGAAAAATTATTGATTTCGAAAGTAGTTAGCCCGGAAGAAGCTCCTGAAGCCATGAAACAATGGTCGGAGAATACGGGTGAAATTTTAAAAATATTGGTTCGCTTTAGTGCGTTATAGTTAAGAGAGATGTTCTTATTTTTGAAGAAGGAAAATTTATTCAGGAATAATTCCTTTTTATTTGTTCTATCTATTCAAAAAAAAATGTGCATCTTTTGTAAAACCGATATAGCATGAGTAAAAATTATTGTCTGATAATGGCCGGTGGATCCGGAACACGTTTCTGGCCACGAAGCCTGGTTAAAAAACCAAAACAGTATTTAAGCCTTTTTGGTGATCAATCACTTATTCAGGAAACGGTACAGAGGTTTGCCAATTTTATTCCTGAAGAGAGTATTTATGTGGTTTCAGCAAAAAGCCAGCAGGACGTTCTGGAAGAACAAACAACTAATCTTCCCAAAGAGAATCTGATTTTTGAACCAGTCGGTAAAAATACGCTTCCGGCAATTGGTCTGGCAGCTTTATTTATTGCTGAAAAAGATCCGGATGGAATCATGATTGTATCACCTTCTGATCATTTGATTCAGAATGATGAACTTTTCAAACAGACCATCGAATCGGCAGCTCAGATAGCAGAAGAAAAAAATGGAATTGTCACAATCGGAATTACGCCTAAACATCCGGCAACCGGTTATGGCTATGTGAAAACTGCAGAAGAAGTAAAAATTGGCCAGTCGATAAGATCTTTCGCGGTCAATAAGTTTGTCGAAAAGCCTAATCTGGAAGTGGCAACCGGTTATTTGCAAACTGGCGGGTTTTTCTGGAACAGTGGAATCTTCATTTTTAAAGTATCTGTTTTCCTTGATGCTGTTCAAAAATATTCAGCTGCATTATTTACCGACCTGATGCGAATTAAAGAACACATCGGAACTGCAGGTTATGACGAAGCACTTGACCGTATTTACAGAGAAGTTCAGTCCATTTCAGTCGATTACGGAATTCTGGAAAAAGCGGAAAATGTATTTTTGGTACAAGGCGATTTTGTTTGGAACGACCTGGGAAGCTGGGAAGAAGTATATAAATACGATCAGAAAGACGAAAATGGAAATGCTGTAACCGGAGAATCTATTCTTCTTGATACTAATAACTCATACATTTATGCACCAAACAGCCTGGTTGCTGTGGTTGGTCTGGATGATGTAATTGTTGTGCAGGAAGGTGATACCATTTTAGTGTGTAAACGCGATCGTGCCGAAGATATCAAAGCAGTTGTGGGTGAAATTACCAAACGCAAACTCGATCAGTATCTCTAAACCGATTATTCACTTTCCTTTGATATACCTTGAAACGAATTCTGGGTGAAATTAACCGGAAAATGTGTTTGTGTTTGGAATGACCTACTGAACGTGTTTCAGCATCTCTATAAATTTGCATTAGAAATTAATAACTCTAAATCAATGAAAACCAAACAAATCAAACACTTTGGATTCGTGTGCATGTTATTTGCCGTGTTATCCATTTCAGTTTCGGCACAGTCGGCTAAAAGTCAGGAAGGACCATTTAAGCCAACCGAGGAATCGTTCAAAGAGTACAAATACCCTGAATGGTTTCGCGATGCCAAATTCGGTATCTGGGCGCATTGGGGTCCACAGGCTGTTCCGCGCGAGGGCGACTGGTACGCCAGAAACATGTACATTCAATCCGGGAAAGAATGGGAAACGCGGCAATATGAGGATCATTTAAAAAAATACGGACATCCATCCAAATTCGGATATAAGGACATCATTCCTCTATGGAAAGCCGAACGCTGGGATCCGGAAAAGCTGATGGCTTTGTATAAAAAAGTAGGTGCCAAATACTTTGTCAGCATGGGAACACACCACGACAACTTTTTCCTGTGGAACTCAAAACTTCACAAATGGAATTCGGTGAATATGGGCCCAAAGAAAGATGTAGTTGGCTTGTGGCAAAAAGCTGCTAAAAAAGAGGGTTTGCGTTTTGGAGTTTCGGAACACCTGGGGGCCAGCTACACCTGGTTTCAAACCGCCCGTGGCGCCGACAAGACCGGACCTATGGCAGGAATTCCCTACGATGGGAATGATGAGCAATATGCCAATTTGTATCATAAAAAGACTGCTCCTGATGATAAGGACTGGTTAACCAACGATCCTGAAAACCAAAAAGACTGGCTGGCCAAAATCACCGAATTAATTGATATGTACCATCCAGACTTGCTTTATTCTGATAGCGAACTTCCTTTTGGAGAAGTTGGACGTACGATGCTGGCTCATTATTACAATCAGGATATTGCCAAAAACGGTGGAAAACTTGATGCGGTTTACACTGCCAAATTACGTCCCTCGGAAGGTCGCTGGGTGCAGGATGTTGAACGCGGCGCGCTGGATTCAATCAGCCCGTTTCCCTGGCAAACCGACACCTCTATTGGCGACTGGTTTTACCGTACCGGCCAAAAATACATGACTGGAACCGAAGTAATTCAAATGTTGATTGATATTGTCAGCAAAAACGGGAATCTGCTTCTCAATGTGGTTCAAACTCCTGAAGGCGATTTGGAGCCTGATGTATTGAATATTCTGGATGAGATTGCCAAATGGACTCCGGTTAACGGCGAAGCAATTTATGGCACCCGCCCGTGGAAAATATATGGAGAAGGACCAACAACTGAAAAGAACCAGGAAAAAGGACAATTTGGTGGCGTTAAAGATGTCAGAGCATATGGATCGGCCGATATTCGTTTCACCACCAAAGGAGAAACTTTATATGCATTTTGCATGAGTAAACCATCTGGCGATATAAAAATAAATTCGCTCGGGAAAGACTCCAGGGCGAACAGCAAAACAATTGCTTCGATTAAAATATTGGGCAGTAACGAAAAACTGATCTGGAAACAGGAAGGCGATGCATTGGTAATTAATAAACCGGCAAAATTACCTGAATGGCAAGTAGTTACTTTTAAAGTTGAATTCAAAAAATAAAGACATCAATTCCCGGAACGAAAATACCCGGATGATGCAACTGCTTCATCCGGGTATTTTTTCTGACTTATTAATCACTTTTCTATTTAATGAACTTCTCAGTGCCCAGAATCTTCTTTCCTGAAATCATTCTGCAAACATACATTCCCTTCCGAAGCGAATTCAAATTCAGGCTCAGTGTCTGTCCCGATTCAACTTGGTTAAACTTTTGAATCAGGATTATTTTTCCGGAAATATCGCCAATTTCAACATTCATTTCATCCACTGCATTTCCGGAGTAATTTATATTAAGCACGTCAGTTACCGGATTTGGGTAAAATTTAACCGAAGGCAAAGTCAATTCAGGATTAAAATATGTCGCAATGGTTTTCATCGAAATATTTTCGGTGTAAATTACATTCCCTGCAGCATCTTTCAGAATTAAATTCGACTCGTTTGATCCGCAGTTAATAGAGTTAAGCGGGATGCTGTCGCCTTTAACTATAGTGCCATCACACAGCCGCCATTCTACAGTGTAGTTCATATCACTAACACGGTATTGTATAAGCGGATTATCGCGTACTCCGGAAACCCACCAGTTCACAGGTGTTTCGGTAACCGTACCATCAGAGTTGAAAATAAATGTTCCTGAAACGATGTTTCCATCAGGTGTTAAGGCTTTTACCGAATAGGTTTGAGTAGGGCAAAGACCTTTAACTTCCTGACCAATTGCCCCGTTTGACCACGAATAATCGGTGGCATTTATCAATGAATCTTTCAGGTAAACCTGTGCTTTTGCATATCCGGCACAAGAGGACATTTGCATAGGGAAACTTGAGGTATATTTCATGGTATAATTCCATTCTGAAGTTTTAATTGTATCAGGGAACTCATCTGCAACATAGATAGTTTCACACCAGGTGCTCATGCAACTATCGGCTGTATAAATAGTCAGACAAACTTTTTGGGTAGGTTTCTGGAAATCGAAACTTACCAGCGGTTCCTGGTCAGTACTTGTTGTACCGTCTTCGAGTTGCCATAAACGCCTGATTACCTTTCCTTCCGAAACATCAACCAACTTATAAGGAACTACTTCCGGAACAGAAATTACATCAAGAGGTTTGTAGTATTTAAACCATGCATGACAACTTGGTTCGGGTTGAACTATCGTATCCAAATTTTCAAGATAAATGTTGATGGTTTCGCACCATGTAGCCATACATCCTGAAACTGTTTTAACTGAAAGACAAACTTTTCTGAATGGATTTGGATCGGCCAGAACATTGTCTGTTGCCAGAGGAAAATTAAAAATATGAGTTGGATTGGCTTCTTCGCTGAATGTTCCATCATCAAAATCCCATTTCCATTCAACCGCTTCAGGATATGTATCGGAATGAAAATCTAAAACCAAAGCAGGAGCAAAAGTTTTGATGTCGTAATTAACTGAATATTTGAACTGCGTTTTACATTCTGCAGGATAAATTATTGGTTTATCCGGATTGTCAATATAAACGGCATCACAAAAAGTATCCGTGATATTGTTTTTCCCTGTAACTGTCAGACAAACTTTGTTCTCTGCTTGTGTAGTGTCGAAGGTTACTGTGGGTTCATATTCGGTACTTGTTTTACCATTATCGAACTGCCAGAGGTAAGTCAGCGAATCGCCTTCCGACAGGTTGGTTAACTGGAAAGAAGCAGTTCCGCCAATTGAATCGTAAGCCATCTGATAATATTTAAATCTTGCCATACACACCGAAGGTTGGTATGGAGTTCCATCCATGATATTAATCACTTCGGAATAAAAGCTTTTACAGCTATCCGAAGTTAAAATGGTTAGGCTAACTGTTCTGTAAGGATTAATTTTCACCATTGTGCCAGGGAGCGGATGGTTAAAAATACAGGTTGGATTCTGTTCCTGACTGGTAACTCCTTCACCAAAATCCCAAAACCATGCAGTTACATCGCCTTCCGACCTGTCGTGAAAATCAATGGCAGTGGCAGGAACCAGTGTCATAATTTTATCGTTCACCGCATATTTGAATTGAGCTTTGCAATTATCATCGGAAATGCTGGTTTGAGCACTGGTCATCAGACCCGATAACATCAGTAAAAAAAGTAAAATTTTTTTCATATAGGTCGTTTTTTGAACATGGATATGTACTAGACGGAACATTGGTTTAAAAGGTTGCGTGTAAGTATTTTGTAGTATGAAATAGTAATCCGGAAGATGAAAAAATAAGTTCTTCAAATTTCTTTTACATTTGCTCAACAACAACTGACTTAATACATGAAACAGTATATTGCCCAAATAGCTTTGATCGTTGACGATTACGACGAAGCCATCGAATTCTATACTCAAAAGTTGAATTTCAGCCTGATTGAAGACACTGTTCTAAGTGAAACTAAACGGTGGGTACGAATTGCCCCTCCAGGTTCGACCGGATGTTGCCTTTTGCTGGCAAAAGCGGCAAACGAAGAACAACAAACCAGAGTTGGAAATCAAACCGGAGGACGCGTCTTTTTATTCCTCCACACCGACAATTTGAAGCGCGATTATCAGAATTTACTCGATCACAACATTCAGGTTATTCGTGAACCTTCAACTGAATCTTATGGAACAGTTGCTGTTTTTGCCGACCTTTATGGCAACCTCTGGGACATGATAGAACCCAGCCGGAAAGAATAACTCAATTTTATTTTATTTGATTTAAAAATCCGCTGTCTTTGAGCCAGTCGGCCATGCGCTGAGGCCAGGTATTTACAGTTATTAAGGATGAACGGTCGCCCATGTTAAACGCATGTTTTCCTTTTGCCAGAAATATCGCCTCAACTGGAACGTTAGCTGCCCGGAATTTCTGAAGCAAGTCCAGCGTAACTTCGTCGCAACCGTATTCATCGTCGTTGGCACAAATCAAAAATGCCGGAGGAGCATCAGACGAAATTTTTTCGGGTGCTTTGCCGCCCGGATAAACCATCATCTGGAAATTAGGTCGGCCATTTATGCGGTCAATAGCATCTGCAGCATTCGGATCGCCATCACCTTTATCGAAAGCAACCATCATAATTACTGCACCACCCGCTGAAAATCCAAGCATCCCAATCCGGTTCGGATCGATGTTAAATTCGCTGGCCCGGCTTCGCACCAACCGAATAGCCCGAAAGGCATCCTGACGAACATTCTCAATGGAATATGGAGAATTCTCTTCTTCCGGAAGCCTGTATTTTAATACAAACGCTGTAATTCCGATTGAATTAAGAAATTCAGCAGCCTGTTTACCCTCTGCATTATAAACCAATTCACGAAATCCACCGCCGGGGGCAACAACCACCGCACAGCCATTCGCTTTTTCTTTTTCAGGCCTGAAAACCGTGATTGACGGATTGTTGATATTTCTAACCCAATAATCCTTCGCCTGCTCCGGAATATCTTTTCGATTTTCGAATCCCGGTGCACCATTCTTCCAAAGTGGAATAACTTCTGGTTGAGTTTGTGCCAATGCGAAAACCGGTAAAATCAGGAGAATAAGCAGGCGGAAAATTGATGTATTCATGATTGCGAATTTTAGTCAGGTATCCAATTATTTTAACTCAATAATACAAACAGAAGTGTAATCAATGCCGGAAGTGCCTGCACGAAAAATATTTTTTTGCTTGCTGTAAATGAACCATAAATTCCTGCTATTGCAACACAACTTAAAAAGAAAACAGAAATATTTGTTTGCCAGATGTTGTCGGAAATAAAAAATGTCCAGATAAGGCCAGCGGCTAAAAAACCATTGTATAAACCCTGATTGGCAGCCAATACTTTTGTTGGTTTAAACAACCCGTCAGGCATTGAATCTTTGAATGTTTCTTTTCCCTTGGTTTCCCATGCAAACATTTCAATCCACAAAATGTAGAGGTGTTCCATGGCGATTATTCCGGTTAATGTCTTTGCGATTATTTCCACTTTATTTAAATATTTTATTTCGACAATTATTATGGCCTTATATAGAACACGAACTTTTGAAACAAAGTTCAGGAGCAAATCGTTGTACGATTTTTACCAAATTAACGAATCATTCAAATCAATTATGGAATAATTAATTCATCAACATTACTGACATATTTACAACTATAAAGATATATCCCCGATGAACCGGTAACTTTAACTTTCAGCCAAACCAACTTTTTACTTTCACCATTAATTTTACGCAAGGCTAAATAATATTCTTTATACATCGGTATGCCATAATCATCGTAACTAAAACGACCTAAACTAAAACCTCCAGGATAATCTTTATATTCAATCACTATCGTTTTATTTGTAAAATCTCCATTTGTTTTAATTCGATCTCCTGAATGAAATACTTTAGGCAATAGAACACTATTTTGGGTATATACTGTATCTGTTACAGGATTCCATGCCCAGCTAATGAAATCATAATCAGTATAGCTCATTTCAAACCCATTTTGAGCAATAATATTAATGAAACTCCCTGATCCGGTATAACTGGAATAGTGAGTAAATAAATGAATCAGAATATCATTGATACTATCTTTATCAAGATCTAATTGATAGCTTCTTTCTCCGTTAACGCCATCATAATCCTTAGCATTTAGCTGAAGATTAAACTCTGTCAAATATTTATCATTAATTGTTATTGTTTTCGAAATTGTATCTGAACTTATATCTATGTCATTAATTGTTAGTCGACTATCTTTGTTGGTGTCTGTAAGAGGTTTATTTTGTGCGACTAATGTAATTTTATAGGTGCCAACCTTCCTGTAAGTATGAATTGGATTTTTCTCGTTCGAAGTTGTGCTATCGCCAAAAAACCAAAAAAAGTCAGTAGCGTATATCGATTGATTTTCAAATGAAACGTTATCGTTAATTTGGATTTCTTTTATTGGTAAATAATTAAATCCTGCAATTGGAGTTTCATGAATTTTATCACATGATGTAATAAAATAGAAAGTGGATATGAAAAGAAATGATGATATTCCGACTCTCATCGTTAGGTTTTAGATTACTATAAGGAATTTCAGTTTATCTAGTCTTTTTTATTTAATTTTCCCCATATCGCAGAATCCAATCAACTGTTTGGAAAAAGGAAAATACCAATATAAAAAATCAAAGAATAGCCTGAATCAATTGTTAAATATAAATAGTTCTCAACTGTAAATAATCATAAATCAATTATTTCTTTTCCCTGAAGGATTAAAACTTCTTTCCCACATTTTATCAACAATCCTTCTTTCAGGCATCGAATTTGGTAACTTTACACTCCGGATAATTCTGTCACCGAATTTCTATTTACTTGTTTTAATTTACTGATTATGATTCCTTTTACTCATTTACATGTTCACTCACAGTACTCAATTCTTGATGGTGCGGCCAGCGTTCGCGGGCTGATATCCAAAGCCAAGAAAGACGGTATGACTGCGCTGGCGCTGACCGATCATGGTAATATGTTTGGATCGAAGGAGTTTTACGATGTATGTAAAAAAGAAGGAATTAAACCCATAATTGGTTGCGAAACATACGTGGCAGAAAACTCACGTCACGATAAAAAAGACGCGAAAGTTGACCGGTCCGGATTTCACCTTATTTTGCTTGCCAAAAACCTGGTGGGTTATCGCAACCTGCTCAAATTAGTTTCGGCTGCTTATACCGAGGGTTTTTATTACAAACCACGTATCGATAAGGAAATACTCGAAAAATACAGCGAAGGATTGATTGTTTCGTCTGCCTGTTTGGGCGGAGAAGTTCCGCAGCACATTATGGCAGGGCATATTGAAGATGCAGACGAAACCATCCAATGGTTTAAGTCGGTTTTTGGCGAAGACTTTTACCTCGAATTACAAAGGCATCCTTCAGAATTAGCCGAAATGCGCCAAAATGTATACGAGAATCAGGTACTCGTGAATAAAGTAATGCTCGAGCTGGCCAAAAAGCACGAGGTGAAATTAATATGTACAAACGACATCCATTTTATCAACGAAGAAGATGCCGATGCGCACGATTTATTAATTTGTCTTAATACCGGGAGGGATCTGGATGATCCAACCCGAATGCGTTACACCAAGCAGGAGTGGTTTAAAACTACCGCAGAAATGAACCAGCTTTTTGCTGATGTACCCGAAGCTCTGTCAAATACACAGGAAATTACCGATAAAATTGAGGCCTACGAATTGAATTCAGCGCCTATTATGCCGGTTTTTCCTATTCCTGAAGATTTCGGGAAAGAGGATGATTATCGTGTCCGTTATACCGAAGAAATGTTACTTGAAGAATTCGGGGCTGACAATTTTAAACGTTTAGGCGGATACGATAAGGTTCTCAGGGTGAAACTCGAATCGGATTATCTGGAGCATCTGGCATGGGAAGGCGCCAGACCACGTTATGGAGAACCATTTACGGATGAAGTAAGAGAACGCATCGAATTTGAGCTGAACACGATTAAAACGATGGGTTTCCCGGGTTATTTCCTTATTACCCAGGATTTCATCAACGAGGCACGCCGTATGGGCGTTTTGGTTGGACCGGGCCGTGGATCGGCTGCCGGTTCCGTGGTTTCGTATTGTGTTGGGATAACCAACATTGAACCGATGAAATACGATTTGCTGTTCGAACGATTCCTGAATCCCGACCGTATATCAATGCCCGATGTGGATATCGATTTTGATGATGATGGCCGCCAAAAAGTACTCGATTACGTTACCAATAAATACGGAGTAGATAAAGTAGCACATATCTGTACCTTCGGTACAATGGCTACAAAATCGGCCATCAAAGATGTTGCCCGGGTTTTGAAACTTCCGCTTTTCGAGTCCGACCGTTTGTCGAAACTGGTACCTGAGGCTCCGAAAATGAACTTCACAACTGCCTACAAAGACAGCCCGGAGTTAAAACAGGAATTGTCGTCGCCTAACGAGCTCATTAGGGCAACACTTAAATTTGCCCAGACACTCGAAGGTTCGGTTCGGCAAACCGGTATACATGCATGTGGAATCCTGATTAGCCGCGATACGCTTACCGACCATATTCCGGTAATGCCGACCAAAGATGGTGATAAGCTGCTCACCACACAATACGACGGGAAATATGTGGAAGACATTGGTTTGCTGAAGATGGACTTTCTGGGACTAAAAACCCTTTCAGTTATAAAAGAAACCATCGAAAATGTAAAACTTTCCCGCGGAATTACCATAGATATGGACACACTTCCGGAGAACGATCCGCTGACTTTTGAACTTTTTGCAAATGGCGATACTACCGGTATTTTCCAGTTTGAGTCACCCGGAATGAAGAAACATCTCCGCAATCTGAAACCAAACCGTTTCGAAGATTTGGTAGCCATGAATGCTCTTTACCGACCAGGACCAATGGAGTATATTCCTTCGTTTATTAAGCGTAAACACGGTCAGGAAAAAATTGAATACGATTCACCGCTCATGGAGCCTTACCTGAATGATACATACGGAATTACCGTTTATCAGGAACAGGTTATGCTCCAGTCAAGAGCACTCGGAGGTTTTACCCGTGGCGACTCCGATTCGCTTCGTAAGGCAATGGGTAAGAAGCTGATATACATGATGGATAAACTCAAAGTAAAATTCCATGATGGTTGTATGGCAAATCCCAAATTTATTGAAGGTTGCACGGAAGGAAATAAAGAACCGGGCAAGCTGATTGATAAAATATGGAAAGACTGGGAAGCCTTTGCCAGTTATGCTTTCAATAAATCGCATTCGGTGTGTTACGCAGCAGTCGCCTACCAAACCGGGTATTTAAAAGCTCACTATCCTGCAGAATTTATGGCTGCCAACATGAGCCGTAACCTCAGCAACATTACTGAAATCACAAAATTGATGGAAGAATGCAAGCGTATGGGAATGAATGTTCTGGGGCCGGATGTTAGTGAAAGCTATGCCAAATTTACAGTGAATAAATCAGGAAACGTACGTTTTGGAATGGCCGCAGTGAAAGGGGTTGGCGAAGGAGCTGTTCAGGATATTATAAAAGCCAGGCAGGGAGGCGAATTCAAAGATATTTATGATTTTGTTGAAAGAGTTAATTTACAGTCTGTTAATAAAAAAAATATTGAAGCTTTAACCATGGCTGGTGCTTTCGACTCGTTTAAGACACATACCCGAAGTCAGTATTTCGCACCCGATGAAAACGATCAGACTTTTATTGAAAAGCTGATTCGCTATGGGAATAAAATACAATACGAAAGCAACAACATGCAGCCCTCGCTTTTTGGTGAAATAATGTCTTCTCAATCGGTTCAAAAACCCGAACCTCCTGTTGTTCCTGAATGGGCCGATCTGGTTTTGCTCGAAAAAGAAAGAAGTTTGGTTGGTGTTTATCTGACATCTCACCCGCTCGATAAATATAAAGTTGAGATTAAAACTCTTGTTACCAAAGATATTTCGTTTAAAGACCTGAATAGCAATATTGACGCGCTGAAAGGACGCGAAATGACATTTGTTGGAATGGTGACCGAAGCACGGGAGTCATTCAGTAAAAACGGGAAACCGTTTTGTTATATGGTATTAACCGACTATACTGATTCGTACAAAATGTTCTTCTTCGCCAAAGATTACGTTGAATTTGGCAAATACTGCAAGCCGGGTCTTTTCCTGATGGTGAAGGGACAGGTGCAAAACCGTTTTGGTGGGGAACAGCTTGAATTCAAACTTAGCCGGGTTGAACTAATGGAAGAAATCAGGGAAAAATATTTTAAAAGTATCACTGTGAAAATTCCCCTGCCTGTTCTTACTCCTGAAATTGTTTCAGATCTTGAAAGGCTGACTTTAAACAGTAAAGGTAAATCGTTGCTTCGATTTGATATTTGGGATCCGGAAACAAAAATGGTAGTTAATCTGTTCTCAAGAAATACACGCATTGAAATTACAGATGAATTGCTGGCTTATTTTGAAACACAGGACGACCTTGTTTTTAAAATTAATTAGGCTAATTTTGTGATCGCTTTGAGTTTTGTTACAATATTCACATATAAAATATTATACAATGGCTTTAGAAATTAATGACGCAAACTTTGAAGAATTAGTTCTTCAATCGGATAAGCCGGTTTTGGTTGACTTTTGGGCTGAATGGTGTGGACCATGTCGTATGGTTGCTCCTGTTGTTCAGGAACTCTCAGAAGATTACGCCGGAAGATTGATTGTTGGAAAAGTTGATGTTGACAGTAATCCCGGAATAGCTTCAAAATTCGGAATCCGTAATATCCCAACCATTTTGTTTTTTAAAGATGGTGTTGTGGTTGACAAACATGTTGGTGCAGCTCCAAAAACAACACTGGCTTCAAAAGTTGACGGTATTCTTTAAAGAAAATATTTACAGATTAAAAAGGCATAGGAAACATTGGTTCTTATGCCTTTTTTGTTTTTACAAATGACTATTTT
Source organism: Prolixibacteraceae bacterium (assembly GCA_041736275.1). Lineage (GTDB taxonomy): Bacteria > Bacteroidota > Bacteroidia > Bacteroidales > Prolixibacteraceae > Aquipluma. Next base: position 10,339 of record JBGSUC010000047.1, on the reverse strand, counting down.
TGATTCTCAAATACTAATTTTTGATTCTTGAACAACCTACTCGATATCTTGCAGTTTCAACAGTTTGATAACCTCGAATTCATTTCGCGCGAGGTAGTCGAAGGTTTTATCACTGGCCTTCACCGAAGTCCGTTTCATGGTTTTTCGGTCGAATTTGCTGAACACCGGCTTTACAATACCGGTGAATCAACTAAACACATCGACTGGAAACTGTTTGCCCGAACCGATCGTTTGTTTGTGAAGCAGTACGAAGAAGAAACCAATCTTCGTTGCCAGATTGTAATCGACACTTCCTCGTCGATGCTTTTCCCTTACGAAAAAGGGAAACCATCTAAAATCAATAAACTGGCTTTTTCAGTTTATTCGGCTGCAGCAATTATTTATCTGCTCCGTAAACAGCGCGATGCAGTCGGTCTTTCGCTTTTCTCAAACAAAGTCGAATTTCATTCCGAAGCGCGCTTGTCATCTGTTCACATCGATTTGTTATACAATCAATTGGCATCGTTACTAAAACCCGATGAGGCTCAACTGCACAAAAAAACCAACACTGTTGATGCCTTGCACATGATTGCCGAAAACATTCATAAACGCTCTCTTGTGATTCTTTTCAGCGATATGATTGAACAGGATAATACCGATGAATTTTTTGAGGCGCTGCAACATCTGAAATACAACAAGCATGAAGTGCTGCTTTTCCATGTAGCCGATCACAGTCAGGAACGTCAGTTTGATTTCAGGAATCAACCCTCCCGTTTTGTGGATTTGGAAACCGGAGAACACCTCAAAATATTACCTCAGGATTTAAAAAATAATTATCAAAAGGCCATGTCTGACTACTTCGAAGAAATGCGTATTCGTTGCGGTCAATATCACATAGATCTAACAGAGGCTGATATTAATGAAGATTTCAAACACGTACTTTATACCTATTTACTGAAAAGGAAACGACTGTTTTAGCTTGTAGTTGAATAGCTAGCCTTAAGGCTTATACAGCCAATTACTCTTTTTTGTCAGCGGGCAATAAATCACAACTTATCGGGTAATGATCGGAGTGATTAAGAGTTGAAACTGCAAAATTATAGCTGGCAAATTTTGAAGAATGTAAAATATAGTCGATACGAAAAGATGGTAATTTCCCATTATAGGTATTTGCTGTTCCTTGCCCTGATTGGATAAACGAATCTTCCAGATCACCTCTTACCGTATGGTAAGTATACGAAACCGGAGTATCGTTAAAATCTCCGCAAACAATCACCGGATAAGGACATTGATCCAGATGTTCCCGAAGTGTGGCAGCCTGCTCAGCTCTTTTAATAACAGCATCTTTGAATTTTCTGCCTAGCCCCTTCAGTTCCTGTTTCGTTATCTTTTTGTTTTCAAAATCCATTGAATCGATTGAATTTATTTCGGTGGGACGGAGTCTGTATGATTGCAAATGGCAATTGTAAACCCTAACCGTATCGGAATTAATCAGGAGGTCAGTATAAATAATCATGTTCCCCGAATTTTTAAATCTGATTTCACCCATATACAAAATCGGATAGCGTGTCATGGTGAGTTGTCCGCCTGCATTGCTGTTATGGGCCAGTTGCATGTGATTGATATCTTTCAGAGTATTGTTTTGAATGTCAAAAATCTGTCGCTTATTTAATCTGACTTCCTGTAAACAAATAATATCAGCATTATTTTCTCTTAGAAAATTTAAAATATGATCAGCATTTTCCTTGTTTGGGAACTCGCTGCTTCCCATAAAGTATTTCACATTATAACTAATAATCCTGATTCCCTTTTCCTGAGTTTCCCGACCTGAAAACTGCAGATAGTTGCCAATTTGATTGTAACCGGCAAGAATTACAAAAAGCGAAAGCAGCGTAAATTTGGGTTTTGTAATAATCCAAAGTACAATAAAAATAATGTTAATTAAGATGAGGTAAGGGTAAGCCATTCCGAATAAAGCAGCAAACCAAAGTTTTTCGGGACTGATGTAAACTGAAATTGTTGCGAATGCCAGTGCAAATGCAGCTACAAGATTTAGAAGCAAAAGTGTATATACAAAAAATTGTTTCAAATGGTTTGTGGTTTAAGTTCCAACTTCACATTGATTCGCCTGTGTCTATTACAAATATATGAATTTAATGAGTGCAAAAACGGAAGTCCGGATTTACCGGACAAACATTCAATGTGCTACTTTCAGGCAGAGGTAAAGAGCAGAAAAACAAAGACAACCGGAAGGATTTTCAATACTCAACGATTATATCATTCATTAATTTTCATATTCCTTTTTCGGTAATTTGAGTTGACAACCAATCATTCGATCTTTTCCGTGAATATCTTTCTTCAGAATAATATCGGAGAAACCTTTTTCCAAAAGCATTGCTGAACATTCAAGGCCAAAAGCCTCATTAATTTCGAAATACAGTTGTCCTTGATTTTTGAGGTGAACAGTGGCAAAATCTGCAATTCTCTCATAAAATATCAAAGGTTTCGCATCCGGAACAAAAAGTGCCAGTTCAGGTTCATGATCCAGTACATTCTTCTCCATCAAGGTTTTTTCTGTTTCGCGAATGTATGGTGGGTTGCTCACAATAATGTCAAGTTCCTGAAAATTATATCCTGAACTTTGATTCAGAATATCGAATTCAAATACTGAAACATCGGCTTCATTTAACTTCGCATTTCGGTTGGCGGTCTCGATACAAATGGGTGAAATGTCACATGCCAGCACGATCGATTGAGGTATGTTTTTCCGGAGCGAAACTGCAATACAGCCTGTTCCGGTTCCAATATCCAGAATAACAGGTTCTGCCAGTTTATTTTCCTGAATAATCCATTGTACAAGTTCTTCCGTTTCTGGTCTGGGAATTAACACTCCTGATACAGCATAAAAAGGCAATCCATAAAATTCGGTCACACCCAAAATATATTGGATTGGTTCGTGATTTCTCAATCTGACAACAATTTCTCCGATCTCATCCAGTTCTGCCTGATTAAGAATTTCTTCCTTTGCCAGTAAAAACTGAGTGCGCGAATAGCCTTTCAACTTTTCGAATATCAGGAAAATAAGGCTTTCCATTTCTTCTTTTGAATAGACTCCTGCCAATTCTTTTCGGATAGATGCAATTGCTGCCTTCATTTATTACTATTTTTGACAAAGTTAATTTTTTAGCTGATGAGTACTCCTTCTATTTTTATGCAACGCTGTCTCGACCTTGCTCTTCTCGGAATGGGCGATGTGGCTCCCAATCCGATGGTTGGTTGTGTAATAGTGCACGATGGAAAGATTATTGGCGAAGGATACCATCAAAAATATGGCGGACCACATGCCGAAGTAAATGCTATTCGTTCGGTGAAAAATCCGGAATTGTTGGTACATTCAACTTTATATGTTTCGCTCGAACCTTGTGCGCACTTTGGAAAAACACCTCCGTGTTCCGATCTCATTATCGAAAGTCAGATTCCAAAAGTGGTGATTGGAACCATCGACCCTTTTGCCAAAGTTGCAGGTAAAGGCATCGATCGCATGAGAAAAGTTGGCATTGAAGTTGAAGTTGGCGTGCTCGAGAAAAAATGCAGAAATCTGAATCGCCGGTTTTTTACCTTTCATGAAAAAAAACGCCCGTATATTATCCTGAAATGGGCTCAAACACTCGATGGCTTTATTGATACCGACCGCACCGAAACGCAGCATCCGACCTGGATTACCAATGCTTTGTCGAAACGTCTGGTGCATAAACAACGCTCCGAAGAATCGGCCATTTTGATTGGCACAAATACAGCTGAATACGATAATCCTGCGCTCACAGTGCGGGAATGGACAGGTAGCCAACCCATCCGAATGGTGATTGACCGAATTGGACGGCTTGATCCCAACTTACATATTTTTGACGGGAAAGCTCCAACCTGGGTCTTTACCGGAATTGAAAAATCGGATTCAGAAAACCTAAAATTTATTACCCTCGATTTTGATCAAAACATTATCCCGCAAATTCTCGGTGAACTATATCAGCGCGATATTCTTTCTGTTATCGTTGAAGGTGGCGGCGAACTGCTGAATAGTTTTCTATCACTGAATCTGTGGGACGAAGCGTTTGTTTACACCGGGAACCAGTTCTTCGGGAAAGGTGTTGCAGCTCCAAACATTTCAGGTGAAGTACTTGCCTTCAGGAAACTGGATGACTGTAAGCTGCATGTAATGAGAAATAAATAATATCTTCTTGTTTAAATCAGAATGAAAATTTCAGGAATAAATCCAAATTCCTGCCCGGTCTGTTAATTCGGCCCCAATCGAGATGGTCGTAATAAGTAGTATTGAAAAGATTGGTTATTCCGCACCCAATATCGAACGTAGTTTTCGCTATAGAAACAGAATAATTGCTTTTCAAATTGAATACAGAATAAGCTGGTGATGGATATTCGCCATAACTTTTGTTGATTCTGTTTTGTGCCAGCGACAATTCATTTTCGAGCTGCAGCGAAAACTTATTACGTTGGTATTTCACTGAAATGATGTTTTTTAATGGTGGAATTAAAGGTAGTGGGACTCCCGAATTTAACTCACCAACGGTAAATTTACTGAGCATAAATAGTGAAATACTTCGTACCGGATGATAAAGTAATTGTAAATCGGTACTGTATAATTTTGCCGAAGGAACATTGGAATATATACGTGTTCCGTTGGTGTAAAAATTCATTGCAGGTATTTCCGGATCAGTTATTCCCATGATGTAATCGTTTATATAGCTGAACGATTGACTTAAATTCACTTTCAGTTTTGGTCTCGAAAACTGCATGGAAATGTTGACGAAATCAGATTTTTCAGTTTTTATATATGGGTTTCCGATGTAATCATATCCGTCATATGCATTATACAGGTAAAAGCCAATTCGCTCACCAATCGTGGGCAGCCGCTCCGAATATCCCATGGTTGAACTTACCGAAAAGTCGCGTCCAAATTTATACTCAGCAGAAAAGTTAAGACTTTTAACCAGTCTGTCTTGTTTTTTACCGAGCGAATAGCCAAATACCGAAAATTGCTGCTTTCCGTATTTTGATTGCAAAACATCGAAGTTATATTCCATCCGGCCATTTAAGGTGAAGCTTAATGCTGGCGAAATAAAAGTGGTATTCTGAACAAAAATACCGGTGACATTCCGAAGCATTTCCGGCCATGTTTGCATATACATTGGCGGTTCCGGATCTGTTCCGGGGCGATTCATATGCATGGTCATTTCAGCGATTGAATGGTTGGTGTAATTGTCAAATTTCATCAGGAGCTTGTTTTTTCTTTTCCAGATTGTCTCGGTTTGCAGGTACGTTCCATAAGTTGTACTCCTGCCGGGCATGTCCATACGCATGTAAACAGTGTCATTCGCCCCTGTTAGTTTGTTTTTCAGAAAAAAAGTACTGTCTCGCTTTGAGTCATCCATAATATGAAGCACTGTGTTGAAATAAATCTTTGCTTTCAGCACAGTTTTGCCGGTATGCCGGTATTCAAGGGCAACGATACTTGCTTTTGCTTTTGACACATCCATTGGCAATGCCGGATAACCTACATCGCGGGCTATATCGTACAAAACATCAGCCTTAAAGCTGTTTACAGTATTGAGATCGTACTTAAATACCGAATGAATATTAGTCTTTTCGAACTGCGAAAAAGGAATGATTTTATTTTGACCATCCCGGTAATTTTCATTTTTCCGGTAAACACCATCGATTCCCCAAGCCCATTTTTTTTGGCTGTAACCCGACGAAAATAGTACATTTCGACCCTGAGAAACAGATTCGTAACCAAAGCCAATGGACGAATAGAATGGACGATAATTTTTTACATCGGGCTCCTGAAGTGTCATATCAACAGAGCCACCAATGTTGCAGCCGGTCAGATTTCCGTTGGTTCCATGACTGATCGATATATTTTTCAGGTTTGTGGGTTCAATGTACGATGTAATCGGGTCCATTTTGTCGGTGCAGGCACCGAACATTTTCATTCCATCTATGGTGACATTTAATTGTCCACCTGAAAAGCCGTGAAGTTGAGGCTCCTGCGCATAAGCACCACGTTTTATCAGCGACATTCCATTGAGCCTGGCGCTGATGTTATCGATGGTTGCAAAATGATTGGTGCGGTAATAATCGATTACCTCTTTGTTCCCAAGAGGCAAATTGACAGACACGGTAACTTCACTTAGCAGAACAGTATCAGCCAGTAAATCAGTACGATTGTTTTGTTGTGCTTCGGAAACAAATGGTATAAACACGAACCAAAGCATATTTTTTATAAGCCTAAGCATATTTGGCAAAAGATAAATATGCTGTCTCAATAACCTTGATTAGGTTTTCCCTAAGATCGATTTTTGAGACAGCATCTGTGTGAATTAAAATGTAATGTTGAAATACAGATCCTGAGATACAGCCTGATCACCTTTTTTTATCAGAACATTAATTCGCCATTCACCCGTCATCGTGAAATTTACTTTCCCTTTGTAATGTCCGTTTCCAGAACTGACCGGATTCACATTGTTTGGCGAGCCATGCCCCATACTTGGCATTTCCGGAGTAATTTCAATTGAATAAGTATCATCAGCGGGCCATTCCATCATGCTGACTTTGCGGTGTATTGTAAATTCAATGTCGTTTATCCCAACTTTAGGCTTTGAAGGTTCAAGTATGGATAATACCAGTTTGCTGTTATCTGGTGCCAGGGCTGTAAATACGGTCATTACCGAAATTGAGGGATTATCGACAGTAATATCGAACTCTGCTTCTCCTTCTTTGTCGTACTTCTGGTTATGAACCGAAACACCCAGTTTCCACGAACCATCAGTTGCGGTGGGCATTACAAAAGCTACAGCTCCCGGAAACACATCATCAATTGCTGTTTCATCAGGATTCTCAACCGGTGCTGCATGTTGGGTAATCATTCCATTCATATTCATGGTCATAAGAGGTGAAAATTGGATATAGGCATCAGTGAGTTTTACCTTTGGCTGTAAAGAATCGTAAAGTACAACAACCAGTTTATTGTAACCCATGTAAAAATTTTTATGACCCCATATTTCTACTTTGGCAGAAGCTCCTATTGCATATGCCTCCTGCAGTTTGGTGTAACCATCCAATGGATCAATCTGATCGTCAGTATTATCGTTACTGCAGGAGAAAAGGATAACTGACAATATTAACATTGATATTATTTTTGAAACGCTGTTTTTCATGATGAAATGAGTTTTTCATGTAAATTGTATCCTGACAAAAATCAAAGCAGCATAATTGCATTGCCGCAATATAAATTCGGATAACTATTAAAAATTTAAGTAGATTAAAACTGTTGGGATCCTTATATAACGTGCATTTCCAGTACTTCAGGAATTTCCTGATTTGCCGGAATAACAGCAATTGCTGAGTTTTCTTTAGCACCCAACGATGCCAATAACTTAATCGAAACAGTTTCTAAATTTTGAATTTATCTTTGGGAGGAACAAAAATTGAAGAACCTAATCTTGTTTCTAATGTGGGTTCGCAAACAACACGATCATTGAGAACCAATTCATACACCTGAATCCTGTTTATTTCCGTAGTTACAAATTCGCTTATTTGATTTTGCTGAGGTTTTTTGTTATTCTCGTTTCCCTCGTTCTCAGTAGTTGTATCGCTTTTGGAGAGTTCTTTATTGAGATGACATTTTCCTTGACAGCAACTTTTTGGCTTATCACGGTTTATACATAAATTTTTAACAATATATTCCTTATTGACAGCATATTCGATAAAAGGCATAACCGGCCTAAGTATATACAGGATTATTATCGAAAGGAAAAATATCGAATTGATTTTGGTTTTCATTGAAAATGAAACAATCAGGAAAAATAAAAGTTCATTTTACCCCAGAATCACATCAACTAAAACTTATATTAACTATCTCGATTTCGAAAAGTATTATTTTATAGTAAGATCTCGATTTCCATTTGGTTATCTGTTGTTTTTTGGTGAAATTTAGTCTCGCCAATTCAATCTTAATAAAACATGGGATTTATATTTGACATATGGAAATCGATACCAAATCTGGTTTCAATTCTTTATTTACTGACAGTTGTTTTTATCGCTTTTCTTATCATTCTCGAAAATCGTAATCCTGTTAAAACTATCAGTTGGATTCTGGTTCTGGTTCTGCTTCCTTTCGTTGGAATCATCATTTACCTTTTCTTCGGTCAGGAATACCGTAAAACAAAAATGTATTCGCGCAAAGGATTAAAGGATCTTGAAAAACTTCGAAATCTGACGCTTGAACAATTGGACAACTTACCGAAAAATCAGTTTCGGATTAGCGACAAGCTTTATTCCAAAAAACGGCTGATGAATCTGTTACTTTCGAATTCAAATGCCATACTAACCAATAATAACGAAATACAAATTCTGAAAAATGGTGAAGAAACTTTCCCTGAGATTTTCAATGCTATTGAAGACGCAAAACATCATATTCACCTGGAGTATTACATTATCGAAAATGATAAGATAGGCAACTATCTCCGGGAGTTGCTCATCAGAAAAGCAAAAGAAGGAGTTGAGGTTAGGCTAATATTCGACGATGTTGGTAGCTGGCAATTGAAACGAAAATTTATTCGCTCCATGTCGGATGCTGGTGTTATGGTAGATTGTTTCATGAAAGTTCGGTTTCCAATGCTTACCTCAAGGGTAAATTACCGCAACCACCGGAAAATTCTGGTAATTGATGGCGCAACTGCATTTGTTGGCGGACTGAATTTTGCTGATCGCTACCTGGATGGTGTTCCCGGTATTGGTTCGTGGCGGGATACCCACCTCAAAGTTACTGGAGGTGGCGCAACTGCCCTGCATATTATTTTTATGGCTGACTGGTATTTTGTTTCGAAAGAAATACTGAAAGGAGAAAAGTATTTCAAACCGTTTGAATCTGGAAATGGTAAATTGATACAGATGACTGCCAGTGGACCCGATTCGGATTGGGAAAGCATCAGTCAGGCCTATTTTACAGCTATTGCATCAGCAACCGACTATGTATATATTTCAACTCCATACCTGATGCCAACTTCAGATATTATAACAGCCCTTAAAACTTCAGCTTTGGGTGGTATTGATGTCAGGATTATTGTGCCCGGATTATCCGATGCAATTACTCCCAAATGGGGAACGAATTCGTATATCGAAGAATTACTGGAAGCCGGCGTAAAGATATATTTTTACAGAGCTGGATTTATCCATAGCAAGGTCATTGTAGTCGATGGTTTGTTTTCAACTGTTGGCACTGCCAATCTTGATTTCAGAAGCCTGGAAACTAATTTTGAAGTAAATGCTATGATTTACGATGAAGAAATAGCAAATATCCTGACTAATCAATTTCTGGAAGATCAGGAAAAAAGTGAACTGATTATTCTGGAAGAATGGATTAAGCGTCCTCGCCTAAATAAAATTAAAGAATCTTTTGCGCGAATATTAAGTCCAATGCTATAAAAGATATTTTTAATCAACAGCAACCCATTCTTTAAAATACCAGAAGATACCGTCCAGGAAACAAAACATGGTTTTTTTAGCGACGGGTTAAAATACATTCCAATACTGTCATTTTATTCGTTCACTAAAATTATCATCAAATACTAAATATTTTGAAACATCGTTTTAAGTTAATATCAATTCAGAAACAGATGAGAAGAGTATTTGCATTATTGGTGATGAGTATGGCAATTGTATTTTTTGCCTGCGAGAATGAAGAAGGTGAGGATGCAGACGGCGGACAGTCAAGTATTTCAGGAACCAGCCACAACACGGGTAAAAACTGCATAGGTTGTCATAATTTTTCTGCTGCCGGTTCGGTTTACACCAAAGCGCTAACTGATGTTTTTCCCGGGGCTACAGTTAAACTGACATCGCAGGTAAATGGAGAGGGTACAGTTTTGGGTACATTCACGGTTAACAAAAGTGGCAGCTTTTATACCAACACTTTAATAAATTACGGATCGGGAGTTTATGTGAGCGTAACCGGAACTTCAGGAAATGTAAATCATATGAGTTCAGCAATTACAACCGGTGCATGTAATTCATGTCATGGATCTTCCACCTCAAAAGTGTGGACAGAATAGTATGATAATCAATTTACGATGAGGTGGGTCGAAGAACTTTATAGCTAATTCTTTATAATTTTCTTAACCACAGTTGTTTGGCTTGTTATTACTTCTACTTTACCAGATTGAAAAATAGAGATATTTTGTTTTGTTATATTGCTAATAATTAATATCTTACAGTAGTTATTAATCCATTCTGATTGTTTTGACAATGAAGCCAAAACGAGCAGATAAAAAAAATTTATCTAACA
>JBGSUC010000035.1:0-255183 GCA_041736275.1 Prolixibacteraceae bacterium | reverse complement strand
GCAACATTAAAAATCACAGGGTTTCGCCCTGTGCTGTTACAGGTCGTCCTTTCAGGACTCTGAAAAAACATGCAAATAATTCCAAAGGTGCAAAGCCCCGTAATGTTACAGCATGGTCCGAAATGAAATGGAGGGCTATGAGATCAACATAATATACAAATTATATATTGACCGTATTTCATCCTGTGTTGCAACATTAAAAACCACAGGGTTTCGCCCTGTGTTGTTACAGGTCGTCCTTTCAGGACTAAGCAGCAACATGGAAATTATCCCATGAGGGGCAAAGCCCCGCAATGTTACAGCATAGTCCGAAATGGAATGGAGGGCTATGGATTAAATTGCAATAAATGTTTAATCAATGCAATTCGTGAGGCAACCCCCGAGGTATAACCACATCGTACAAAATAAAACGGTGGGCTATGTCTCTTTGGCGTAATTTTCAAACATACGGGGACAAGCTTTCCTGCACGTTTCACGGTTTAAATTTTTACATTTGCAACAATGATTGATCAAGCTACTATCGAGCGAATTGTTGATGCAGCACACATTTCGGATGTTGTTTCTGAATTTGTTACACTCAAAAAACGGGGTGTCAACCAGTTGGGATTATGTCCTTTTCATAACGAAAAAACACCATCGTTTACGGTTTCGCCGGCCAAGGGAATTTTTAAATGTTTTGGTTGCGGAAAAGGTGGCAATTCGGTGAACTTCGTCATGGAGCTCGAGCAGCTCAGTTACCCGGATGCATTGCGCTGGCTGGCTAAAAAATTCCACATCGAAATTGAGGAAAAGGAAGAATCGCAGGAAGAAAAGGCTCTGAAAGACGAACGCGAAAGTATGATGATTGCATCGGCTTTTGCACAAAAATATTTCAGCCGGTTTTTGCTGAAGGAAAACGAAGGCCGCACAATCGGATTAAGCTATCTGCGCGAACGAGGTATCCGCGACGACATAATTACCAAATTTGAGCTGGGTTATTGCCCCGACGGGAAAGACCTTTTTACCCAGGCGGCACAGCGCGAAGGCTATCGAATGGAATTTCTGGAAAAAACCGGATTAACCATTAAACGTGATGACTGGGTGCGCGACCGGTTTGGAGGGCGTGTCATTTTTCCGGTTCACAATGTGGCTGGCCGCGTGATTGCCTTTGGCGGCCGTACGCTGACCAACGACAAAAAAGTGGCTAAATACCTCAATTCCCCGGAATCGGAAATTTACCATAAAAGCCGGACACTTTATGGAATTTATCAGGCCAAGCGCGACATTACCCGGTTGGATAAATGTTACCTTGTGGAGGGTTATACCGATGTACTTTCGTTTCATCAGGCAGGAATCGAAAATGTGGTCGCCTCGTCAGGAACATCGCTTACAATCGAGCAAATCAGGCTGATCCGCCGATTTACACCAAATATTACCATTGTATATGATGGCGATGATGCCGGTATTAAAGCATCACTTCGCGGAATTGATATGGTTCTTGAAGAAGGCATCAACGTCAAAGTGTTGCCATTGCCCCGGGGTGAAGATCCCGATTCGTTTGCCCGTTCGATGGGTGCGAGTCAGTTGACTGAATACATCAAGGAAAAGGAAACCGATTTTATTAAATTCAAGACGCAGCTTTTGATGGGAACTGTTGAAAACGATCCGGTTTCGAAAGCTCGTCTGATAACTGAAATTGTGCATTCGATATCTATAATTCCGGATACCATTACCCGAACCATTTACATCAAGGAATGCAGCCGTTTGATGGATGTTCAGGAAGCTGTTTTATATTCCGAGATCCGGAAAATGCAGAATAAGCAATCGGAAGATCATACCAGGAAGGAGCTGCAGGAAATTCAGATACAGGCTGCCAGGCCGGTAGTACCATCTTCTGAAAAGAAAATAGTGAATCCGTTTGAAACTGAAGAGCGCGAAATAATCCGTGTACTGCTGAAATTTTTCCATCAGGAAGTATTTGAGATTCAGGACGAAGAAACACATGAGGTAAAAATATATACCGTTGGAGTTTATGTGCTGTCTGAATTACGCAACGATGGGTTGATTTCTGTAAGTCCAAAAGTCAGGAATATTTTACTGGCGATGGAAGAAAATCTGGATAACAAAGATTTTGATCCAATCCGGTATTTCACTCAGCATCCTGATTCGGAAATCAGTCAGTATGCAAGTAATCTTTTGGCAGAGAAATACGTTGAGAGCAAACGCTGGAGTAAGGGTGGGGCTTTTATAGAATCGGAGAGTGAATTACTCTATTTGCTGGTGCCCAAACTGATTCAGGAATATAAATTGAAAAATGTGAAAGCTTTGCTGAAAAAACTTGAACATCAGATTAACGAAGCCAACAAAAACAATGAGACTGAAACAATGATGGAGTGCCTCAATCAGTACCAGAATTTAAAAAAGATCATGAAGGAACTTTCGGAATTGCTCGGGTTCAGAACAATCAGCTGAAAGATAAAAGACAAATAATATACAGCTATGAGAACACATTTTATTCACGACCGAACAGAAATTGACGCTATCCTAAAACAGTGCAAAACCTGTTATGTGGCCATGTCTGTTGATGATGTGCCATATGTATTGCCTTTAAATTTCGCAATGGATGGTGATCGGGTCATTCTTCATTCTGCCCAATATGGACGGATGTGGGAAATGATAAAAAAAAATCCAAAGGTTTGTATTAACTGGACTTTAGGCGAAGAACTGGCCTGGCAGGACGAAGAAGTGGGATGCAGTTACCGGGTAAAATCGAAATCGGTGATCATTGAAGGAACCGCTGAGATTGTTGAAGATATGGACGAGAAGGAACGGCTCATTAAACAATTTATGACTCAGTACAGCGATCTTCCGTTTAAATTTAATGCTCCGGCTATTCGGAATGTTGGTGTTCTTATCGTGCCAATCAGTAAACTGGCAGCAAAAGAATTTGGAGTTAAGGCAGAAATGCCATGGAATAAGCAAGTCTAAACTAATTGATAATCTACCATTTATTGCTTTTTTCAACATCAGGTTTGTAAATGGTAAATCGTCAAATTGTAAATTCTGAGATATGATTTTAGTAACAGGTGGAACCGGACTGGTTGGATCTCATTTACTTTATGAACTGACAAAGGCAGGTCATCAGGTAAAAGCGTTGAGAAGACAGCAAAGCAACATCGATTGGGTGAAGACAATTTTTTCTTATTACACCGCTCAGGCTGATCGTCTGTTTTCGCAAATAGAGTGGGTGGAAGGTGATATTCTGGATTATCTGAGTTTGGAAGAAGCCCTGAAAGGCATAACCAGCATTTATCACTGTGCTGCAATCGTTTCGTTTCATGGCGACGACCTCGACATCATGCTAAATAACAATGTTAAAGGAACCGGAAATCTGATTGATGCCGCTATTCATAACGGAGTTGGCCGGTTTTGCCACGTAAGCTCAATTGCTGCATTGGGTAAAACGCAGGATGGAAGTGTTATAAACGAAGAAACTTACTGGACCCCTTCGAAACGAAAATCGGGATATTCGCTCAGCAAGTTTTTTTCTGAGATGGAAGTCTGGAGAGGAATAGAAGAAGGGCTTGATGCAGTTATTGTAAATCCTTCGATTATTATGGGTCCGGGAAACTGGGAAATTGGCAGTCCAAAACTCTTTCAATCCATTTGGAAAGGGCTGAAATATTATACCAAAGGTATTTCGGGTTTTGTTGATGTACGTGATGTGGTAAAAGCCATGATACTGCTGATGGATGAACAGCACTTTGCCCGGATTAAAAACCAGCGTTTTATCCTGAATGCAGGAAATTTAAGTTATCAGGATTTTTTCAATAAAATAGCTGACGGTTTAAACAGACCACGTCCCAGAAGTTTTGCTTCCGACATAAAACTGCACATTGCCTGGCGAATGGCAAAAGCTGGTAGTTTCTTCACCGGAAAACGTCCGGTAATTACACGCGAAGCCATATCAGGTACAAACCAAAAGAATCATTATTCCGGAGAAAAGATAACCCGTACAACAGGATTTGAATACAGAAGCCTTGATTCGTCGATTGCAGATATTGCTGAAATCTTCCTGAAAGACATGGTGTTACCTTCCCGGAAATGAGTTATTGAAATTTGGCCCAATTTAACGGAACGAAAATTAAACATGTAACTGTTTTCATTTCCATATCGTTAAGAGGAGAAACGGAACTGATATTTTTAGGCGGGAATGATGGCAGAAGCAAATATTTTATACTATATTCGCACACTTTTTTAAAAAAAGGAAGCTGGTGTATCTGGCTTATATCTAAACAAATACAATTTTTTGAAAGTATATTAAAAAGAGAAATATTAAGATGAAAAAATCAGATTTATTAAAAGAAACCATCCAACACATCGACATCAAATCGTTTGATTCAACTCCAATTATTGATTCAATGCGTAAGATGTCTTTCACCTCGAGAGATACAGCCAGTGCAACCGACATTCTGCTGAAAATGGTGAACAATACAGAATGTACCAATATTCTTACACTCGCCGGAAGTACCAGCGCTGCAGGTTGTATGCAGATTTATGTTGAAATGGTGAAGAATAATATGATTGATGCAATTGTTGCTACAGGTGCATCGATTATTGATATGGATTTTTTCGAAGCTCTTGGCCACAAACATTACCGTGGTACAACCGAAATTAACGACGGAATTTTGCGTGACCTTTACATCGACCGTATTTATGACACCTTTATCGATGAAGAAGAATTGCAGAATTGTGACAGTACAATTAAGGAAATTACAGATTCGCTGGAGAAAAGACCATATTCATCACGGGAGTTCATCAGGGAGATGGGAAAATGGCTGACGGTTAATTCAGTGAAAAAAGATAACCTCATTCAGGTTTGTTACGAAAATAATGTTCCGATTTTCTGCCCTGCTTTTTCGGACTCAAGTGCCGGATTTGGTTTGGCTAAACACCAATGGGAAAATCCTGAAAAACATGTTTCTATTGACTCAGTTGCCGATTTTCTGGAATTAACCAAAATCAAGATGGCGGCCGGCGTCACCGGTTTGTTTATGATTGGTGGTGGTGTTCCAAAAAACTTTGCTCAGGATACCGTTGTTTGTGCCGAAATTCTTGGAAAAGAAGTTCCGATGCACCAATATGCAGTTCAGATTACTGTTGCTGACGTTCGCGACGGAGCTTGTTCTTCTTCCACATTAAAAGAAGCAAGTTCATGGGGAAAAGTTCAGGTAACCGACGAACAAATGGTTTATGCCGAGGCTACTTCGGTTTTACCTTTAATGGTTAGTTACGTGTATCACAAAGGAACCTGGAAAAATCGCCAGCCTAAAAACTGGAGCAATTTGTTCAACAAATAAAGAATACTCTGTTGTATATAAAATCCCCAGTACTCCATGAGTATTGGGGATTTTTTTGTCTTATAGTGTTTCGTCCGTTTATGAATTTAGTTTTTCGGAATTGTAAAACTAAAACAACTGCCTTTGCCGAGTTCACTTTCAACCCATATTTTGCCGCCGTGTTTTTCAACAAATTCCTTGCATAAAATAAGACCTAATCCGGTACCCAATTCATTATTTGTGCCCATAGTCGAATGGTTTTCGTCTATGCGAAACAATTTATCAATTACATTTTGTTTAATTCCGATCCCGTTATCACTTACACTAATCAGCGATTCATTCGATTTTTGTGAAGCTGAAATCACAACTTCACCACCGGTGTTGGTATATTTAATCGCATTCGATAACAGATTTCTTAAGATGGTGTTTATCATCGCCTTATCTGCTTTTACAGTCAGGCTGGCCGGTACTTCGGTATAAATTGTAATCGACTTTTCATAAGCTGTGGTAGTAAATAGTTCTGTTGCCTGTTCAATAAGCAAACTAATCCTGACAGATACAGGTGAAAAATCCATTCGGCCGGTTTGCGATCGCGACCATTCCAACAGGTTCATAAGCAAATCCATAGCCTGTTGAGAAGAATTTTGTATAATTCCTGCATATTTCTCAAGTCCTTCATAATCCTTTTCCTCAATTTGTCTTGTCAATAGATTACTGAACCCAATAATACTGTTGAATGGACTTTTCAGGTCATGGGCAATGATGGAGAAAAACTTATCCTTTGTGGCATTTAAGGGGGTAAAAACGAATTGTACAAAGGATTATTATTAAACTTATTGAAAATGTGAACATTACGTAAAAGGAACAAAAAACGAATAGTACAGAAAGGTTAATTTGTGGTACATCGATGGTTAATTTGTGGCCGCATAAATGTGGCATTTAAACGGCAAAGGTTAATTGTGCCAGTAAATATAGCGCAAAAGGTTGAAAACAAAGCTTTAAACGGCAAGTAAATTGCTATTAAACACCAACGTACCACCAATAAAACCGAGGCCATAGCGGCCTCTTTTTTTGTGCCATTTTTTACCATGCCAATACGAAAAAAAATAGGTTGGGCATACTAATGGGCATACTAATGGGCATACTATACATGGTTTAAAATTTGTCGAAACTTAACGGATAATATTAAAAAACGAAGTAAAAAAGGCATTTATCAAACGAAAACAGGGGTTTAAACCAACCCTTAAACCAAAAACAACTAAACGGATTAGCGATGTAAGTGATTGAATTATAATTATTTGTTGTGTTTTTTGACCGTGAGTGTGGCAAAGAAGTGTGTGTGCGTGTGGTTTGTGGGGGATATTTTACCTGTAAACGGGGGAAATACGCGTCCATTTATGCCGTATTGCGTTTGGGTTTATCTTCAGTAACGGGGCTATTCTGCAAGCGGAGTAATGCAATAGTTTCTTTCAATTCTTCGATTCTTTCAGCCTGGTTAATAATAACCTTTTCTTTCTCCGCACAAATGGGGCACCCGGAATAATCTAAAATAGGCATATTTTTCTGCTCAGAATCAATAAGCATCGAACCATCTCCGGTCAATAGCCACTTTATGTCTAAATCTCGACAATTGTTTATAATCAACTCAAGTATTGAGCTCCCAATATCGGCATCTCTCTTGAGCTGGATGCCCAAATAGCCATTACTTAGACCAAAATCTTTTTCAAATCGTGTCGGTTTAATGCTTTTATATTCAAAATATTGATACAGTCTTCCAATGGCCTTCATAAAAAATATCGAAAATAGTCGACTAATATTTTTGGTATATCGACAATTGTTTATATGTTTGTCATACTAAAGTACGACAAAATTTTAAATAAAATGACAAACGACGAACTAAAAAGATTATTGGACAGAGGGGACTACGTGAAAATAGCTCGTTTAGCCGGTTATGCAGAGTCTGATCTGACCGATGGCCGAAAGTATGTCTACAAAGTTATGTCCGGTCGGATAACCGGAAATTCGGGAATTGGGAAAAAAATTATTGAAGCCGCTCATGTGATTGCTGCACGTAATGCAGCCAATGGCAAAACACACTAGGAATAATGGAATACTACAATAACACGCTATGTATTGAGGCCGGTTGGCTTATTGAGGAAGGTATATTATCAAAACCAAATTACGATAAACTTACCCGAATCCCTAAAGGCAAAAAAGAAAGCGTTATAAAAGTGGTTCGCCGTGGTTGCCTAACCTCTCCTGCCCTGGTTTCTTATGATAGTATTCCGGAGCGTTTCAAAAGTGAAATTAAGAAAAAGATTGGCGATCCTTATGAGGTAGCCACCAAAAGCGTACTGGCTGATACGATTACTCCCGATGATGAAGCCAAAAGATTTTTTGAAGACTATATCCTTGACAGTGACGAACACTTACCCGCCGATGTGCAGATAGAATACCGCGCCAACGCTGAAATTCTTAACGCTATTCACTGCATAATTGCAGAACGCGCACCAAAAGCGAAAGCCATTAATGGCAAAATGAAAGGTGCCTGGACAAAACTGGCCGATGCGGTTTTAAAGCTTGATAAAACAGTGTTTAAACACTCATTGCCACCTTACCCAAAATTCGATGAGAATGGCGAACAACTTCCTCTATCAACATCAGCATACCGGAAATTACAGGAAAAGTATAACCGATATAAAGCCACTGATAATTCAACTTACGAACGGTTTGGATACGAGAGCCTGATACACGGAAACTGGTGTAACAGCAACAGCGAGAAAGTGAACGACGAGGCCAAAAGCTGGATGCTTAGCCGGTGGACAAGCATGGTAAATAAGATTGCCAATGAACAGCAGCTACTTGCTGAATACAACGAATTGGCCGAAAGCCAGGAATGGAAGCAAATAAAGAGCGTTGAAACGATTCACAACTTTCTTTACCTGCCTGAAATTAAACCAATATGGTGGGGTCACCGCTATGGTGAGCTGAAATTTAATGAAAAATTTGTTTACCAGCAGAAGACCATACTTCCAACCATGCGCGACAGCTTGTGGTACTCCGACGGTACGAAACTAAATTATTTCTACCAGTACCGCACCGCAAAAGGTGAATTTAAGATTGGAACTACCAGCGTGTACGAAGTAATGGATGTGTATAGCGAGGCGTTTATTGGCTATTTTATTTCTGATACTGAAGATTATGTGGCTCAGTACAACGCTTACCGCATGGCCTTGCAAACAAGCGGCTGCAAACCATACCAAGTTACTTACGACAACCAGGGCGGACATAAAAAGCTTGAGAGTGGGAACTTCCTTACAAAACTATCTCACCTATCAATCCGCACAAAGCCCTACAATGGTAAATCAAAAACGATAGAGTCAGCATTTGGCCGGTTTCAATCTCAAATCCTGAAAAAGGACTGGTTTTTCACCGGACAAAATATCCAGAGTAAAGCCAACGAAAGCAAGGCCAATATGGAGTACATCATGGCTAATAAACACAATCTCCCAACCCTTGAGGAGGTGAAAGCAACCTATTTGAAACGCCGGAATGAATGGAACTATGCGCCACACTTCAAAACGGGCATTGCTAAAATAAAAATGTACAACGAAAGCCAAAACCCAAAAGCCGATAAACTTGAATTGATGGATATGGTTGATTTGTTCTGGGTGCTCAGAGAAAAATCGGTAACGTGCAGCGCGTATGGCATCAGCTTCGAAGAAAAGAAGGAACAATACGACTTCATGGTAAACAAGGCAAACGGCCTTCCGGACGTAAAATGGTTGGCCAGCAACATCGACCGAAAATTCAGGATCAAGTTCGATCCTCAGGACTTCAGCATGATTTACCTGTACGAAGATACTCCCCAAGGCTTACGCTTTATAACCGCCGCCGATCAGAAAATTGAAGTACACCGTGGCAAACAAGAACAGGAAGATTGGGAGGCTCAGTTCTTTAAAGACATTGAAGCAGAAACTAAAAACCTCAGGGTTGAAACACAAAATTTTGTTCGCCAAATTCAGGAGAAACATAACGATCTACCCGAACAACATGGTTTTGTAACTCCAAAACTAAAAGGCATCAACTCGAAAAATACCACAAAAAAAGCAAAGCAACCGGCTGACAATTTCGGAAGAATACAGAAAGCAATGAGTAACGCAGTGATGGCTGGAGGTGATGACGAGGATTTTGATGAAAACGACCTATACAGAATGATGTAATTATAATAAACAAAAAAGCCCCTCGCGGGGCAGTAAAGCAAAACAAAGATATGAATAATACTGAAAAACAACAAATCGCAGACCGTTTGGCAGAATATTGCGCACGGTACGACAGTCAGAACAAAGCGGCTAACAGCCTGAAAGGTGCGAGCGCGGCCACTATTTCCCAAATGTTAAACCACAACTGGGAGTTGATTAAAGAAGAAATGTGGCGCAATGTGGCTACGCAGATTGGTTACTCAACCAGCCAGTGGACAGTAGTCGAAACCCGCGACTTCCGAATTTTAAACAAGCTGTTGGCTGATGCACGCGACAATAGCAATGTGTTTGCAGTGACCGGTGATGCCGGAACGGGTAAAAGTTTCGCACTTCGCCAATATGCAACGGAAAACAAGCGGGTGTATTTGCTATCGTGTAACGAATTCTGGAATCGGAAAATGTTTCTTCAGGAATTACTCGCGGCTATGGGTAAAGATTATAGTGGCTACACCGTTGGCGAAATGATGTTTGAAGTGGTACGCGGCCTGAAAATACAGGATTCTCCACTGATCATTCTTGACGAGGCAGATAAACTGAGCGACCAGGTACTTTATTTCTTCATTACCCTATACAACCAGCTGGAAGATCACTGCGGAATCATGCTGGTAGCAACCTCTCACCTCGAAAAACGCATCAAACGCGGCATTAAGCTTAATAAAAAGGGATACACTGAAATTTTTAGCCGCATAGGGCGCAAATTCATAGAACTAAAAGGCGTTGGAAGCATGGACGTGAAAGCCATTTGCACCACAAACGGCATTGTTGAAAATACTGTAATTAAAGAGATTTACCAGAATAGTGAGGGCGACTTAAGACGTGTTAAGCGGTTGATTCACGCCCACAAACAAAGTAGACAAACCGCTGAATAATGACAGAAAAGAAGCTAAACAGGGCGATATCGGTTAGCCAGCTCGAAGCGATGACGTTTAACGAGTTACCCTTCGAAGGCGACTGGCACGAATTGATTGGAAACCCTGAATTAAGCGGATCGTGGTTGATTTGGGGCGATTCCGGCAACGGAAAAACCCGCTTCGCACTCCAACTCTGCAAGTACCTGGCTAAATTTTGCCGTGTGGCTTACAACAGCATGGAGGAAGGCGCTTCGAAATCGATGAAAAAGGCATTCCGCGAAGTTGGGATGAACGAAGTGAAGTGCGCTGTGATACTGCTGGATAATGAACCCATTGACGAACTGAAAGTACGCTTACGCCGCCGCCGGTCTCCAGATGTAGTAGTGATTGACAGTATTCAGTACAGCGGATTGAACTACCGCGACTATGTTGCCCTCAGGGCTGAGTTTAAAAACAAGCTGTTTATCCTGATTAGCCATGCCGATGGGAAAAACCCCGCAGGGCGCACAGCAAAAAGCATCCGCTACGATGCCTTTGTAAAGATCAGAATTGAAGGATACCGCGCTTTTGCCCTTAGTCGCTACGGCGGTGGGAAACCATATACGATTTGGAAAGAAGGCTCTGAAGCTTATTACAACGAAGATTTATAATTAAATGCAAAAAATGGAAAATATAATTAACAAATCAATTAACTCGAAAGCGGTGCAAGGTGTGGCCAAAGGTTCGCGCCTGAAGGATCAGGACATTTGGTCGCTGTTTTTTGACTCTGGTCTCGACTACCTCGACCAGCTGCAACATCGCATTGCGCAGTATTCCGTGTTTAAGGCTCAATTTGGCGAGCTTATGAGCGGCATCAGCCTGAAACGAACACCAAATGAAACCTTCAGAAATATAATGGCATCACCGCATTTCTGGAATTGGTGGAGTACCCAACTATGGCGGGTATGTTACAACCACGGCGGAGAAAGCCGCGACGAAATACACATCAGGTTAATGTTTAACACAAGTCTTATACCACAAAGCACACTCGAAAAAATATTTGAAAATGAGCCGCGACAAACGAACAAAACAAAGCAAAAGGGAATGCCATTTGGATTTAAGCACCGAACACACCAAGTGTGCTGAAAAGCTTAAAGACCTCGAAAAAAAACAAATTGGTGGTGACTATTCGGCAGAATTGGCAAGGAAAATAAATACGCTACGCTACCACATTGAAGTACTTGAAAACCGGATGAACGGAAAGTTTGGCGATATGTGCCGCTGTGAGACCGAATGTACCACCACAAATTACAACCAATATGATCGTTCAAATACACCTTACTGATGAGCAATTAGCCAGCTTCCTGAAAATGACCGGCTATGAAACTGAAATGGTTGACGTTACCGAATGGCGAAGCGAATACCACAATCGTTGCGAACCGGTAACAGTTAACCGCCTTCATGTTGCTCTCTCCGACGGCTCGAAAAAACCAGCTAAAGAGTTTTTTGAAAAGTTGATAGATGAATCAATTATAAACATTATTAAAAACAACAAAAATGGACATTAAGAACCTTAGTAAAGAACAGCGTGACGAATTAAAAAAACAGTTGGCCGAAGAGGAAAAAGAGCAAAAGAAAAAGGAACAGGAAGAGCGTGAAACTTACAAAGTGATGGTTTGTGAAAGCGTTGACGAAACCTTTGAATTTCTGCAAGGAATATCGCAGCAATTGAGTGATGTTAAAATGAATGTATTTAACAACTTCGCTCATTTGCTCGACCTTAAAAAATCGTTGTATGGTGTTAAAGATGGACAGCAGAGCCACACGTTTACCAGCACTGACGGATTAAAGAGCATTACGTTAGGATATCGCGTGGTCGATAGTTACGATGATACCGTAAATGCCGGAATTGAAAGGGTAAAAAACTGGATCAAAAAACAGGCAAGCGATGACAATGCGGCTAACCTGGTAGAGATCATTAATGGGCTCCTGAAGAAAGATGCCAAAGGAAACCTGAAGGCAAACCGTGTGCTGGAACTGCATAACCATGCCGATCGGATTGGTGACATTGAGTTGATTGAGGGTGTTAAAATTATCCGCGAAGCTTACAAGCCAATTGAAACCAGCTATTTTATTGAAGTAACAGAAAAAGACCCCGAGACGGGAGTTAAATTCAGTGTGCCGCTTTCAATTACCAGTGCACCGTTCCCCTTTGGATCGACAATCGAAAAACTTATTTAACTGCAACAACCCATTTCGTGGGGTATAACGCGAAGCGAGTAAATAATTTCTTGAATGTAATTCATTTTTAAACCCTGGGGGTGATTGCCCGGGGTTAAAACGCTGGATTAGATCAGTGGCAGATCGGTAGGCCGCCGGAGTGTTTTCCCGGAGTGGCTGAGAGACAGGAGTTCGATTCTCCTATTCGGCTCAATGACAACGATGTCAGTAACCAATAAAAATTTAGAAAAATGCAAAACTGGTTTGAATGTAGAGTTGGCTATCTCAAGATTGATGATGATGGCCGCGAACGAAAAGTGAGTGAAGTTTATTTGTTGGATGCAGTGAGCTATACTGATGCAGAAACGCGAGCCATACAGCAAGTACGAACAATGGTAAGGGGTGAATTTGTAGTAAAGAAAATCACGCCATCAAATATTATTGAAATCTTCCCACACGAAAGTGGAGAGTTCTGGTTTAAAGCCCGGATCGCCATTGTTACCATCGACGAAAAAGCGGGTAAAGAGAAGAAAATCAATCAATATTTCTTAGTGGCCGCCGATGATATTAAACAGGCACTCCAACGTCTTGAGGAAGGGCTATCCTACATCTTGGTGCCTTACAAAGCCACCAGCATTACGCTGAGCAACATCCTTGATGTCTTTCCATACTTCGAAGATGAAGTAAATAAACAGATTCCTTCCAACCTTAAACCACTGGTAAAGGGAACTTATCAGGATGAAGATGACGAACCCGAAGAAACTGAAGGCGATGAGTAGCCGCAATCTCAAGCTATTTTAAATATTAATTATCAATAATCATTCAATCAAAACTATGGGACTAACACTTCAAAAATCAACAGCAAAAAAAATCTATCCTGATTCTCCAGAATGGTTTAAGCAGGTACTTGAAGAAAATTTCGGTAAAGAGTTATTCAAGAAACGAAGCTTTGAGGACATTAAAACGCTTGAAGATGCAGCCGATGAGACTGGCCACAGCAAAGTATATTTGAAAATGCAAGATCCGGAGTCAACCGACGAATGGGCTTATCGGATGTTAAAAATGGTAATTAAAGCAATTAATCAGGGCTGGACTCCAGACTGGAGCAACTCCGATCAGTACAAATGGTGGCCTTATTTTAATTTGTCTTCGGGTTCCGGTTTCTCGGGTTCGGGTTCGGGTTACGACTTCTCGTATTCGCGCGTCGGTTCGCGCCTTTGCTTCGAGTCTGAGGCAAAGAGCAACTATGCAGCAAAGCAATTCAGCGAATTATACAAACAATTTTTAACCATTTAAGAATAAAAACATGACTGCAAAAAATAAGAATGAAAAGAAAGAAGCCATAAAGTTTGACTTCAGAACTATCAAAACTTTCGAAAATGCTTGCGCACAACTGAACATCGATCCGGCAAACGTTCCTGATCTGTCAATGATCCCGGAAGAGTTCAGAAAGCCATTGATTGCGGCTTACAAACTCATGATTATCTACCAAGCGATCAATAATGGGTGGAAGCCTGATTGGAGCGATGATGATCAGTATAAGTGGTTCCCTTGGTTTGGGGTTTTGTCTTCGGGTTCCGGTTTCTCGCATTCGTTTTCGCATTACTACTGCACGCATTCGTACGTCGGTTCGCGCCTTTGCACCGATTCGTCGGAAAAGGCCGAATATATCGCAGAGCAATTTGAGGCTGAATACGTCGATTACTTTTTGTATTCCGAATAAATAAAATAAGGTTGTATGCTGCAAGTGCTGTCAGTTTTGTCTTCAGGTTCCAGTTTCTCGAATTCGAATTCGAATTACAACTACACGAATACGAACGTCAGTTCGCGCAATTGCATAGTTCGCAGCATAAACCCTGCCCGCATGGCAAAAAACAAATCATTTTTCGAGAGCGTTGGTAGCCGCCAACTGGTAGCGAAAACGATCTCATAAAAGCAAAGGCATGAAACGGATCAATAATTTGTACGGTAAAATAATAAGCATTGAAAACCTCCAACTGGCAGACTCAATTGCCCGAAAAGGAAAGGCAAAGCAACCGGGAGTAATTGGGCACGACAAAAACCGCGAAGTAAATATTCAACAGTTGCACGAGATGTTGATGAATAAAACTTATAAAACGTCTCAGTATACCACATTCACGATTTTTGAGCCAAAAGAACGGATTATCTTCCGGCTGCCCTATTTTCCAGACCGTATTTTGCATCACGCTGTCATGAATGTTTTGGAGCCTATATTTGTCTCAACATTTACGGCTGACACTTACAGTTGCATCAAAGGGAAAGGCATCCATGCCGCCGCAAAATCGGTTAAACGGGCTTTAAATGACGTTGAAAACACCCGCTACTGCCTGAAACTGGATATTAAAAAGTTTTATCCATCGGTCGATCGCGCTACCCTGAAAAGTTTACTCCGGAAGAAATTTAAAGATGCCGATTTGCTTTGGCTGCTCGACGAAATTATTGATAGCACCGAAGGGTTGCCAATTGGCAACTATCTCAGCCAATACTTTGCAAACTTCTACCTTGCCTACTTTGATCACTGGATGAAGGAAGAAAAGCGGGTAAAATATTACTTCCGATATGCTGATGATCTGGTGATCCTGTCCGATAGTAAGTCTTATCTACACGGGTTGCTTGCTGAAATCAGCGCATATCTTCTGGATAATCTGAAATTGACAGTTAAAGGAAACTACCAGGTATTTCCGGTCGAAAAAAGAGGTATTGACTTCGTTGGCTATGTCTTTTTTCATACGCACACACTTTTACGAAAAACCATTAAACAGAATTTTGCACGAATGCTGAAGAAAAATAGAAATGTAAAGTCGATAGCCAGCTATAACGGCTGGGCGGCGCATTGCAATAGTAAAAACCTCTTAAAGAAATTGCTTGCATGAAAAGCTTTAATCAATTCAATATAAAAATCACATCACAATCATTTGTTGGCGACAAAATAAAAATGTCGAAAATACTTAACCGTGAAATTGTAGTTCATCATTTTAAAATTGATGATTCAAAGTGTTTTAAAGGCGGATCGGCAAAATGCCTGAAGCTTCAAATATCAGTTAAGGAAGAAAACCACATCATTTTCACATCATCCAGCGGATTGATTGAAATGATACAGCAGGTTCCTGAAGACGGGTTTCCATTCACAACCACAATAGTAGAAGAAAACGAACGATTTAAATTCACTTAAAACATGGACGAGATATTCAAACTTTATAATGAATTGATAAAGAAGAGCAACGATTATTCAGTTTGCACCTCCAGCGATAAACGTTTGCTGACAATCAATTTAATGAGAAACAATAAAAAACAGGAGATTGATTCTTTTTTAGGTCATTTTGTTAAGGCGTTCAAGGTAATATCGCCAAAGATAAACGCCATGAACAGATTGGTTTTTATTAAAGAAATCGGCGGTCATATTGAGTTAAAGGAAGATGGATATCAGGGGTTATGGAACGAATACCAGACAGAGATTGATCATGTTATTCGCCATTTCAATCACATTAAAAGTATTGAGAATGACATTCAAACAGAATTAAATGACATGGAAAGGCTAAGAACTGATAAACTGGCCGATACTTTCTCTTTAACTCAAATACTCAGAACTCCAATAGTGCCGGTTAACGCAAATCAATTATTACTTTTTAATCATGGCTGAAGTATACCGAATAAATGAAGACATTTTGTGTTGTTATCAAAACGGCCAACATTATTACGGATTTGAACGCGGAAGTGAGAGCGAAATAAGTCCTATTCCCGTTAAACTCTACGAAAACGAGTTAAATGTAGGCGATCAAATTAAAGGTTTCGACAGTGGTAAAGAACGTACATCGTTTATACTCATGTATGGCTACATGACTTACATGGGCATGTTTTCGGGCGATTTACTTTTTGAAATTACCGATCCAAAGCAAAAACAAGTTCAGTTAAACCTATTTCAACCACGACCTAAATGGATGCTTTCTTTTAGCCTGATTGGTGAGCAATCGGGTGTATTAATGCATTCACAACCGGGTTGCTGTTACGACATTCATCCTTATAAAATTATAAAACCATGATAATAGCAATCGATTTTGACGGCACCATCTGCCGGGGCAAATACCCGAATATCGATGGTTTACAGCCCTACGCAAAAGAGGTTATCAATCGCCTTTATGTATCCGGCCACTATCTTATTGTCAATACCTGCCGCTCCGGTGATCAATTACTGGAAGCAATCAACTGGATGCTTGACCAAGGCATCCAGTTCCACCGGGTTAACGATAATCATCCGGAAGAATCAGCCCGGTACAACAACAATAGCCGGAAGATTTACGCACATCTGTATATCGATGACAAGAACCTTGGAGGCTTCCCTGGTTGGCTACAGGCTGAAAAAGAAATACAAATCACTGAACTTGAATACAAAGGATCATGAACAAATCAAAACACCGACAACTGATGGCCATCCTAACTAAAAAAGGATTCGATGCCGATTCCAGGCACGAGCTCGTCTATTCGTTTACTGATGGCCGCACAAAAAGCACTCGCGATTTGTACGATCTCGAACTTACCGATCTTGTCAATCAACTACAGAATATCGAACGCGCATCGAGCCAGTTGACCGAAAAAATTGCACTGAAGGAAAAACGGGCAATAGTTCTTACAATAGCCCAGCGCACAGGCATACACGAAGGCACCAGCTTCGATAAGTTTAACGCTTTTATGGAAGCCAGAAGCATCCTGAAGAAACGGCTCAGTAAATACACGCTTGACGAACTCGACCAATTGATCAAACAATTCCGTGGACTCGAAGCAAACTTTCAGAAATCAGCCGAAAATGCAGGAACAAAAGCCTGGAATAAAGCAAACGGATTTAGTCAAATTTCAGACAATTAATTATGAGCGAAGATTTACTCCGAATATTACGAAACTCTCACTCCTCAAAGCAACAATTGCGAGAGGCTTTGGCATCGGCCCTGGGTGTGGAGCTCACCCAAAGCAAAACCGATAAACAAACTGTTTTTAGCCAGTGTAAACGAATTTTCGATCAGTATTATTCCGATTTTTCAGGCTTGCCTTATGCCTTCGGAGCGAAAGACGGTGTAGCCCTGGCGGCAATCATCAAAAAGATTGAAGCCCTATCTGTTGAATCTGACGAGCAAATAATCAAAACTTTCGAAGCTTTGATAAGCAAGTTGCCCGACTGGTACAAAAATAATGCGTTTTCTATAGCAATAATCAATAAAAAATTCAATGAAATCACTACCTCAATCAAACGCAACTCCGGCAACACAGGGGGCATCAGTGCCGATTATCGCGCCCAGATCGCTCGCGACCTGCTTACCTAACGTGCTGAATAAAGAATTGCAGGCAGTGCGTTCGGTTACCGACGTGCTGAAGGTTGCCGGTGATTACCCAACTCTAGGCAAACTTAAAGCGACTAATGGCTCTGAAAAAGTGGAAGCATTGATCAAAGCTTACTTGTTACAGCTTACCGAACTGGTGAATATTGCCCGCCCGCTTAATGCCACAAAGATTGATTCTATTGCCGAGCGTGTTGTTTCGAAATATGCAGTGTTGACGGTTGCCGATATCAATTTTGTTTTCAACTCGGCCATCAATGGCGAATATGGCTCGTTTTACGAATCACTTGATGTGCCTAAAGTAATGACATGGTTTGCAACTTATTTTGAAGATCGTTGCAATACGGCAGCCGAAATAAGCCAATCCGAGGCAATAAACGACAAAGGCGGGAATTATACACGAAAGTACGCCAAGAAGCTGCTGGATAAAATGGAGAAAATTAAATAGCCCGGAGATAGCTAAATGTTTCTATATTTAACAAATGTTATAAAACCAAAAATCAATCAACATGAAAAAAGTAAAAGAATTTCTAAAGATTATTGGCATTGCCATTGCTATTATTTTTGGCTTGAGCCTTATTATTGGAGTCATTGGAGCAATAATTGGCCCGAATGAAGTTACCAAAGCAGAGCCAAAGATAGAAACCTCAAAGATTGAAGTAGCTAAAGCAAAAGAAGTAACTAAAACCGAGGATTTAAAGCCAATAGCACCTGAGTATAATATGGCTGATGAACTGAAAAAAGATGCTCAAAAAAGAGTTGACAATTTGAAATCTCATTTTGATTATAAATACGATGAATTTAGAGAAGTTGGATTTTATACTCATAAGAATATATCAGCAGGAATTTTAGAAAATAAAAAAGGTTGTTTAACCTGTTATTGCAATAATACAGGTTATGTTTTTGTTGTAAGTATCTATAAGGGTGATGATTGGATTTTCCACACTCACTTTTTCACTTTAATTGACGGCAATAAAATGCCATCTCAAGTAGTGCCAACGAATGATAGTAATAATGTAGAGAAAGCAACTGGAGACGGTGTTACGGAGGTGATTACATATGATAATGAAAAAACAAACTTCTTACTCATAGCCAATAATGTTAATTCTGTGATAAAAGTGCGTTTAGAAGGTAATGCGGATAATGAAGATTTTGTTTTATCGAAGGCTGAAAAACAAATGTTCAAAGAAACCTACGAGCTTTCGAACGCGTTACATATTTTAAATTCAAAATAATTTTCTACATTTGCCCCTGACTTTCAATTTCATCACTCAGGGGCAAAATACCTGAGAATTATTTTCAAATTATAAAAGGCTCGCTTAGAGTATGGTGGCGCAAAGGAAACAATGCGCTGATTCAACGCCCCGCGTGGAATTGAAAGTCACACCTGAAATAAGCGGGCTCTTTTTTTAACCATTTTAATGACTTTCAAATGGAAAAAATGAATGAAGTTTTAACACCGGAGGTATTTCAATTTAGTGCCTCGAAAACAGAGGTAAGAAGCCTTCTGGTAAAAGATGAAGCGTGGTTGGTTGCCAAAGATGTTTGTGACATTTTAGGTCTTTCTGACACTAACAAGGCACTCAACGGTTTAGACGAAGATGAAAAGCTGACCGGAAAACTTTTCGTGTCAGGTCAGAACCGGAAAATGTGGCTGATTAACGAGAGCGGATTTTTTGCCCTGGTATTGCGCAGCAACAAACCCGAGGCCAAAACCTTCCGCAAATGGGTAACCTCCGAGGTACTGCCAGCCATACGCAAACGCGGCTACTACGGCACCCAAAAGAAAAGCAACGATTTTATCGATTGCCGCGATGTGCCGTTCCGCTTTAAAGAGTTTAACGGCATCAACATCCGTTACATCGAATTGGACAGCGAACTGTGGTTTTCGCTTAACGACATCCACACCGCCATTGGCAGCCGCACCGAAAGCACACAGGCCGCCCGTAAACTGAACCAGAAACAAACATTGGCTAAAAAAGTATGGCTGTTTGGCAACACCCACCCGGCTTGGTTTACCAATAACCTGGGCTTGCAGTTGATCGTTAGTGGCAGCCGCACGTTAAATCAAACCCGCCAGCTGGAACTAAACTTTGGAGGGCTGGCACAATGAAAACCTTTGTAAACAAGCGCAGCGAGCTTACCACTGCGAAAGAAGCGTTAGAGGCTCAGGGAAACAATGTTTTCCGCACCCGTATGGATTGCGACTGCCCCACACCCAAAAACCGCCGTTATGGGGTTTTGGCAATCAGTAAGGCCGGTCAATTGGTGGCTAGTGTAATCAGGTGTAAAACCTGCACCGCAATACAAGGAGGTGCATCATGGTAACCTTTACGAAAGATAGCATAGTTATAGAGGTAAAAACGGGCATTACCCCGGTTGATCACTACCTCGAAACTGCCAACGACATAATAAACGTGCTGCAAGGGCAGGACGAAGACATGTTGCAAAAGAACTACTACCTGTTGGAACTTTTACGCCAGATGCTGCCCGACTACGAACAGGCGAAAGCGATGTACAATGAGATAAAGGATTTATAGCCTCCCCTAAATCCCCTCCGAAATAGGGGACTTTAAAACGCTTTGAACGAAGCCTTCTTTAAGCCTCCCCTTTCGGGGGAGGTTTGGAGGGGGCTTAGTTATTTTTTGCTTGACATATATACACGTGGAAGTTATCTTTGTCAAAAGCCAAAAGTCAACAAATGAGTTATAACCGCAATAACATACTTCAGCGCATGGTTGACATTCAAAAAATTACCCTCGAACACAAAGAGAAGGGTGTGACCCAGAAACACGTTTACGAAACCATTATATTCCCTACCTACAAAATCAGCTTCCGTACTTTTAACGAATACCTGGGCTTTAACGCGAAGGCCGAATTAACCAAAATGCGGCACCAACGGGCAATGGAACCCACATTGTTTTAATTGGTATTTAAAACCTCTTTAATTTCGGGCGGCACCGGGTGTTTTGCATAACCCTTGCTTGCCGAATTATCGGTTAATTTATTGGTAAAAATGTGGGTGTAAGCCTGAATGGTATCATATCGTTTTTGACGGAATGTCTTTATGCGATTTAATCCAATAAAGCTTTCCAATACTGCATAAACCTGGTTAATGATTTCCATCTGCTCAACAAACCCCTCAATGGTTGGCGAATCCTGGTGACTTTGGTTAACCGGAAGTACAGCCACAGTGATCGCAATATTCGACTTTCCGCTCTGCATTTTATTGCCAAGGGTACTCCAGTCGATGTTGTCCAGGTCAATCAATACCGCTGGAAACAACAATGGATATGCTTTCTCCGGATCGGCCAATTGGCCTGTATCTGCATCAATTGTTTTTAACCCCGGAATATTTGCCCGGAGCCGATCTGCAATTTGTTTGTAAATGTTGAACATGTCTTAACTATTTAATATGTTGGTTATATCGCGCTCAATGCGTTCGTCAATCTTATCAATTAGTTCTTTGGAATGACCAATAAACTGGCGTTGGGGAATCACCGATCCTGGATGTTTCACGCCACGGCGCATAATCATACCGCCTTTACCCATGAAGCGAAGAGCTTTCCGGGAGCCACGAGGTCGGATAATATGGGCTTTAGTTTTGCCACCCCAATTATGGATCGAAGCATAGGCCACATCTGACCCAAAACTTACCTTTGCCAGATCGGTTTTGAATTCAATAGAATTTTGCAGCTCATTGGTTGCCCCGGTTAGTATTTTCAGTCCAGTATTCGTTTTACGAGCAGGCCACTTGTGTAACCCGTTGTTTACAAAACCCTCTTTATCGAAGTTTTCCTTAAAATGATCTTCGCCATATTTACCGGCTATGCGCGGCGCATCCTTTTTAATGTAATTATCAAGCTCTTTCTTGTGCCTGGCTAAATCGTCGGCAAGTTGTTTGATGTCTTTAGGCATTTGGTTTTCAATTTAAAGTTGTATATTTGTAGTGGCGGGGGTAGACTTCGAGTCCCTCTGCCTCCAACCCGGTGAACCCTCGCCGGGTTTTTATTTTATATCAAATTTACCATCGATGATTTGCTTTTTCGAAAATGGCCCAAACATCTTCTCATTGTTTACGATGTAAATATTCGCAACAAAATCAATCTGTTTTGCATTCTCCTTGCCGTGTACTGCCCGCTGTACCGTTTTTTTATCAGCATTAGAGTAGCGCAGTGTAACGTCAATTGCCTGATTTAGCCGTTTGCCTTTTTTGTGTGTGTCCTTCAGGTCGGTTTTTATATTTTCAAACCCCGGATTATCAACAGTACTTCTTTTGAACTCGTTATACATGCCATTTACAATGGTATCAGGTGTTTTTAAGTCGCGGCCAGCTTTTTCATCAATATTGATAAGTTTAACCGAAGCTCCTTTTTCCATGTGGTAGCTGGCTGTAATAGTATTTTCTTTTACTGCATTGTCGGTAATCTTCTCTGTTGAATAAATTACACCCTTGCTCTTTTTGTCAAAATCATGGACGATAATTTCACTAGGATCAACACCCTCAATAGCTGCCAAATCAGATTGAACTGTGGGTTCAGCCTGTCCGATTGCTTTTGTATAATATGGGTGTGACTGGCTGAACAATGCACCATCATTACACGGATTGTTATCCAACCCTGGCGATGGCGATGGCAGTCCCGTTGGTGCTTTTGTTGCGCCCATATCAGTACTTCTCCATTGGCAATGACACACCCAGTCGAGCGGTGGCAACATGGTAGCCCATATCGGGTCTTTGATTGGCCTTATCATGCCATAATAGCCTTTGTGCTTATCGCGAGGCTCTTTGGCCGTTGATGGCAGATATTCGATATTTGGAAAAATATCAGCATCTTCTAAAGCCCTAGCCCATCTTTTAGCCGAACGTGCGGCCATTTTTGCCGTAGCCCATTCCGCTTTTAAATAATTGTGATTGTAATCTTTAACCTTCGACCGCACCGTTTCGGCAAAATCGGTAAACGTGGCCGATTTTGAGGCGGTTAATAAGTTCTCAAGCGTTTGTGTTTGGTTAGCCGCCTTGAAAGCCGCAAATACGCTGTTCTGATACTTCAGTTGATTAGCCAGCGGTTTAAATTCTTTGCCAAATTCAGTGTTAACCGCTTCGTTCAGCTTGTTAACCGTTATAGCCCACAACTCCTCCGGAAATTCGCCTTTGTAAGTGCCAGTGTAGATTTTCTTCAGTGCTTTTTCAACAGTTTTATCAATGTTAAGCGTTTCCTCCGGAGTAAAATCACCATCGGCCAAGCACACATCACACCCACATTGACCGTGATCATAAAGGACTGTCATTTCAGCCCGGAGACGTTCAACAGATCGTTCCGGGCTTAGTCGAAAAAACTGCTCAGAAAACCACCCTTTCTCCTACGCTCAGGGGCATCGCTCAAATGAGTCGAACCATTTCCATTTATCTGTTTTGGTTCCCGGGCTTTTGCTCCTGTTTTTGGTCGCGGCACATTGTATCGGTCATAAAAGTACTCAGGATCAATTTCAACAACCGCGTTCACTTTGGTATCAATTTCGATCCGATCTTTCATCGGTACCGAATCTTCATCGACATACTTAAACATCCCATCGCCCGGATTGTACCCATGCAGCTCCAGCAGATCATATACCTGGTTGTTCAATAACCGGAGTACAAACCGCCGGTCTGCTTCAAAAATACCTTCCTCGCTTTCGGCATGTACCTCGCCTTTGTAATTACCGCCCTGTGCATCAACAGTCATGGTGCTGGCCAAAATGATTTTACTCATTTCGTTGTTGCACCAATCGGCAAAAGTTTCATGCACACCCTTGCCACTTTGCGAGGTTTTGTTCTCTACAAAATCGATGCTGCACGTATCGGGCATGGTAATGGAGTTAGCTGCCCCGGTTTCGTCCATCGCCTGGTTTAGTTCTTTCCGGGCGTTGGCATCGTGAGCCGGAAATTTACCAACCCGGAGTGGAATGCCGAATATTTCGCAAAAGGTTGCCCAGTCGCCAATATCTCCACGTTTATAAATCACATAAGGTGCGCACTTTAGCAGTAAGCCCAAATCATCTTCGCGCCCGGCGGTGAGCGTGTAAGGCGGGTAAGGCGGCATTGTGTAATCAATCCCGGCGTTTAGGGAGTCACTTTCTTTGTATTTGTAAATGTGTCGGGCTGGCTCCACATGGCGGCGGTCTATTAATTTCGTGGTTGGCTTTTTAACTCCGGGCTGGGTGATATCTACCCAACAAAGCGAATAGCCGTATAGCTTCGATTCGATGATGTACCTCAATAAATTTTCGAACGCTTCAGTTTCAATCAGGTCAGCAACCAACTCGTTTTCTTTTCCCTTTACCTGAAATGTTAGTGGCGTATTCAGAACATTGAGAATGCGCTTTTCGGTAATGGCAGTGAGGTGACCATCGAGCATGATGTCATGATAAAGGTTCATGAGTTTTGAGCGGTCGGGATAGTCGGGGTCTTCAGCCGACTTAAGGGCTTGTTTCCACTTCGAGATATCTTTACTGGTACGGTCGTACGAGGCTATTTTAATTGCGTATTCTGCTGTTTTTGGTGCCATAATAATTACATGTAATTGTTGCGTTTTGTATTGCCACTCCGGTTTATGGTTGTTTCTGGGGTAAAAGTTTCGGTTTGTCCAACCAATTTTGCGGCCTCAAGAATGAACTTACCCGATTGTATTTTGCCCAGGAGAGTAACTGCATCTTCGTACTCGACCCTAACCAGCTGCGGCATGGTGTTACAGGCTTTATGAAGCTTATAAATGGCGATAGTGCGGGCAATTGCGAGAACGGTTTTATTTCGGTCGTCGCCCTCTTTAGCGAACAGATCGGCAGTTTCGTACTTAGCGCACAGGTATCCGTTAATTTCGTCCTGGGCTTCGGCACAGGCTGTGGTAATCTTATCATCGTTCGACCGGGTAACGCCGGTTAAAATCTCGGAGTATATATCCTGACTGAGGTCGGTTTTTGAAATGAATGGCATATTGACAGTTTAAAATTTTACATTCGGTTATTTCTTCGTGAGCTGTGAACTTTTACCTCGTTTCTTTTTTCGCCTTCGTAAACCACGAATTGAGATAGGTATGAAATGGCCTGCTCATCGGCATCAGGACTATCATCGTGTGTATTGTAACCGGGTTCAATGCCCTTTAGCTGGTTTATTCCTTCCTGCATATCGTTGTTCGCAAACTCAGCGTCATCATAGTAAGGTCGCCCATTTTGATAATATGGATGCATACTCATCAAGCGGTCAA
The DNA here is from genome assembly GCA_041736275.1 of Prolixibacteraceae bacterium. Classification (GTDB taxonomy): domain Bacteria; phylum Bacteroidota; class Bacteroidia; order Bacteroidales; family Prolixibacteraceae; genus Aquipluma. The sequence continues at coordinate 229,964 of JBGSUC010000035.1, read as the reverse complement.
ACTTCTTGATCCTTGGTTTTGGCGAAATCACAATGTTTAAAGGCTTTTTAAATTCCCTTTCGGCCTCTTTTAATGCTGCTTTTAGCGGGTCGTTCCAAAATTGTTCTTCTACTCGCCAATGAATTATTACCGATTCGGGCAATGTTGCCTGATAGTTGTACTGGAAGCGAATTGCATCAATCATTTTACACTGGCGAACGAAAGCTTTCAGACACCAAAAGTTGAAACCATGAAGCCCCCAAACTTTCACTGCATTGTAGTCGTTCGCACCCGAATAAGCAACATCCCAAAATCCCACGATATGCCTGAAGTGGTCAAGGCGTGGACGCTTTCCCCATTGAATTAACTCATCGGTATAGACCTTACCCTCAAGGTGTTTTTTGTGGTTGAATTCGGCACGGGCAGATAATGCGCCGTCGCCTTCTTGTTCACGATAATAATCGGCAGTATATTTTTGAGGCCACGCAGGCTCAAAAGTTTCTTCTTTGTATGCGCAAACCTCGTCTAAATCCCAATTCGGATGCCTTTTTTCAAGCCTGTTTTGTATCGAGCGTGGCCACGGGTCATTATTGGGGTGGAGGTATCGGGCAGTATCGCCGTCCATTGTTTTGAGCAAGTCGTTTTCAATCCATGTAACAACCTCGTCCTGTCGTTTCGGATTTTTAACAGTATCCTTGTCCTCCAAGTCATCACATACAATGTAGTTTGGCCGCAATGCGCCAACACGCAGCCCACGCGGACTTTGACCCATACCCAATGCCTTACCGATAAAGCGGCCATCCTTTGTCCTGAAATCGCCATCCTCCCAACTGCCGCGACAAAACTGATCTCCAAAGTAGTGGATCAGGCGGGCGTTGGCTTCAAATTCAGCCTGAACATCGGAAAGTAGCATCTCAGCTTTATCCAGATTATTGCCAACCAATACCATAAAAATATCTTCGCCGTTTATCCACAGCATGATTGGTATGATTAGATCAGTCCAAACAGATTTTGCAAGCCCACGACCCCAACGAATAAGACGACGAATCTTCTTATTTTTCAAAACGGCTTTTGCCAGGCGAATATGAAACCATGAAGGCTTAGAGGTGGCATAATGCGGAAATATGAACTCGCACAGGAACGCCGGGTCTTTTTTAAGCCGGTCAATAATCGCTTTTTTCTCCTCCGGAGTTTCGAAAGGATTAATGGCCGTGCCTTCTTTGATGACCTTAAGCCGCTCAAGATATCGCTCTTTTGCTTGTTTATCAGCTATCCGCATTACATTCCAAGTTTTAGGGAAGCGTCATGGATGTGCTTTTCCTGAAAATCGAGCGTTTGCATGAAAAGCTTTGGATTGTAGTGCTGTAAGGCTTCGAAAATACTTTGCATTACTTCCAGATAGGTTGACAGCGGTATCTTAGACTCTTTGTTGATATCGCGCAGCGTTTTATTCCATTTGCTCACTGCATCGTCGAGCTTCGAGATATTCTTTCGTATCTCGGAAACATTGTTAAGGTCACCGGCTTTTTCTGATTTAACCAACTCACGGCTTAACTGGATGCGTTCTTCAGCCAAACCGGAAATAATGTTTTCGATATTCGAAATGCGTTGTGTTGGCGATGTATTGCGTGCATCGCGCTCCTTTTTCCAAAGTTCGTCATCAGCATTGATCCAGCCCGAGAGTGTTTTTTCACTCACATTAAGCAGTTGCGATATCTCCTTTGCGGTTTTTTTCTGTTCTACAAACAGGATACGTGCGGTCTTCCGCTCGCGGTCTTTTGCCATGATACTTGTGTCGTTAAAACAGCAAATTTCACGATCTGAAACCGGGTTATGAACTGAATTTGGAAGGCTTGCAAGTTTGATTGAAAGGGTTGCAAGTTTGCTTGTTAGATGTGTTTTTTCGATTGAATTTTGAGCTTTCAAATCACACGAAAACGACAAAACAATTTAGAATTGCATGGCTAGTAAAACATTCACATTCGTACTTTCAGATGAGTCATTAAACAGCTACGGTTTCAGGGTGCTGACTGACGGCATTGATACCTCCTTATTTGAAAAGAACCCTATTGCCCTATGGGTACATGCCCGATCGTACGGTTGGGACAAGAACCGCGAACCGCTACCAATTGGTAAGTGGGTGAATTTGCGCCGCGACGGTAAAAAACTGATTGCCGATTTGGAGTTTGATGAAGATGATGACTTTGCCGTTTCTCTGATGAAAAAGGTTGAAAAGGGAATCATCAATATGGTCAGCGCGGGACTTCGGGCGGTAACAACCAGCGATGATCCTTCGGTGCTGATTAAAGGACAAACACGCCCAACCGTTGTACAGTCATTACTTATGGAATGCTCATTGGTCGATATCGGTTCGAACCGTAATGCTTTACGCTTACAAGACGAATTTGGAGCGGATATTAACCTTAGCGACCGCGATAGTAACCACATGCTGCCACTACTCAGGGACATTAATTCTCAAAATTTAGATATGAAATTACATGAACAGATTGCTCAGGTATTAAAGCTTCAGGACGGTGTTTCGGAAGCCGATATTTTACTTGCAGTTCAGAATTCAGTGGCAAACGCTACGAAGGTTACCGATCTGCAAGGACAAGTTGTAAACCTATCAGCCGATAAAACACGGTTGGAAGGTGAATTGAAAACCTTTAAGGATGCTGAAACAGCCGCCTTGGAATCGACCCGCATTCAGCTGGTTGATCAGGCCATTGCTGATAAGAAAATTACTGCCAGCCAAAAAGAAGATTACCTGGCTTTGGCTGAAGCTGATTTTGGCCGTACCAAGAAAATTCTTGACGGGATGACCGGAGTTACAGAACTTGGAAACAAAGGCGAAAAAGGGGAAATTAAATTGGGAGCCTGGGACAAAAGGCAGGAAGAAATTAAAAACAATCTTAAAAAATAAAAGATGTCAATTATTATTACTGGTAGTGCCTATGATGGTGAGGTTCTTGAACAATTACTTGTTCAGTCAACCACCACAAACGAATTGGTTGAGCGTGGATTGATCCGCATTGTACCAAACGTGACAAAGAAAACAGCTCTTCCTCGTTTAAAAACGGGTAAGATGTTGCAGAAATCCAAAGAAATGCCAAATAAGGAGGATAGCAAAGGTAATTTCACCTATGATGAAAAGTACCTGGAGCCAAAGCAATTCATGGCATTCACCACCTTTAACCCGGCAGCTTTTGAAAGTATTTGGCGTCCTTTCCAACCCAAAGGCAACCTTGTTTTTGAAGAGCTCCCAACAAACGTTCAGAATACATTGCTGGCAGAGATGGCAGCAGCCGTCAATTTCGAATTGGGCTGGCACTTCATCAATGGAGAATTTGGCGATACTGATGATGAGCTTTTCAATGGTATTATCTATTCCATTTTGAACGATACCGATGCCCAAAAGCAAGAAGTTCCCAATCCTGTCGCTCTAGCTAAAGACAACATCATTGGTAAAATGAATTTGGCTTGGGAGGCACTACCTATTAAGTATCGTGCAAAAGCGAAAATGTTGATGTCTCCAATTGACTTCACAAAGTATAGCGATGCATTGACCGACTTGAGTGCTAAAGGTCCGGATTATTCAACCCAGGCGAAAAGACTATTCAAAGATATGTCTATCGAGGTATTGACTGAATGGCCTGAGAACCTCATTATCTGCACCATCTGTGGTAGCGATGCAAAAACCAACCTTTGGGCTGGTGTGAACCTGGTGAACGATTTTGATACCATCAAAATTGGCCTTCTCGAAAATGCAGGTGAACTCTATTTCTTTAAAATGAAAATGAGTGCTGATACTGAAATTGCATGGGGCGAACAGTGTTCGATTTATGACGGTCGTGTCGCCTAATCATTAAGTTTTTAAATCTCTTACGACTTTTTTTCATGAGACCTATAATTTTAATTTTAGTTGTTTTGATTGCTTCGGTACTAGGTGCCGAAGCTCAAAAACTGACCAGCGTTGTACCTTATGGCTCTAAAGCCTTGTATGAGGTAACGCCTACGAACGACACCATTGTATTTACCCCAAAGTATTCGGCCAGTGCCTATGAGGTGCCGGTTGCTGAAGACAAAGTTTTTCAGGTAAATACTGTTAGCTCGCTTCCGTGCAATATTGTCTATTTTCAGGTGAGAGCAGATGCCACCAAGCGATATATCACCTTCAGTACGGGGTTGCAGGCTGCGCGAGATAGTATAGCCGCCAATAAAACACGAACGTGGGGGTTTATATACGTCAAAAACAAATTCATATTACATAGCCGAACGGCTGAGTACTAATTACCGAAACCTCTTTTTGCATTTTTCTAAATACCCAGATTCCGGGGTGAAATTAAGTAGCCCCGGAATTTTTTAAACTCTTACCCATGAGCGAACAGGATAACATCGATTTACAAAAACTTAGCCAGCGGGAGCTATTGATAGTTACCTACCGGAAGGTGGAGGAATTGACAGGCTCGCTCAAAGAAATTGGTAGTAAGCAGGAAACGCATGAAGTTAGAATAGCAGTAATTGAAACCAAAGTAAAAATATGGGCTGCAATTATCGGCGGTGCCGCCGCCCTTGTAGTTGAGTTTATAATCAATCTAACCAAGTAATCATGAAGAAAAAAGACATTCAAAAATATTTTGACCGACGCCCTGGTGTCGAAGAATTATTTGCTGTTGGAAATATTGTTTTCATCAAGTTAGATGAAGCGCAAAGTTATGCCGATCAAACCGGATCGGTTGTAGAAACCAAACGCCATGATGATCCGGACGACGAACCGGAAACTACCGCTGAAGAAACAACTTCAGTAGAAGCCGTTTCGGAATCAGAATCGACAGAAGAAACTACTGATGAGATCGTGACTGATACAGAAGAATTGGCTGAATGTGAAGCTGAGGAAGCTGAAGAAATTGAATTGCAGGAAGGCGATACAATAGAAGACATTGAAACCGGTGATGTATTTGAACTTAAAGAAGGTGAACTTCAGGAAGTAACTGAACAAACACCGGCTCCGGATAAAAAGAAAACCGCACCACGCAAAAACACCGGAAAATGACAGAGTTCTTTTTGTGCGCGTTCGATAAGTTAATTGGCTTTGAAGGGGCTTACTCCAACGATCCTAACGATCGTGGCGGTGAAACGTGGAAAGGCATCAGCCGGAATAACTTCCCCAAATGGGAGGGTTGGCTGATCATTGACCGAATTAAGGCACAAACGGATAAAACCCAGCTTTCAAAAGTATTGTCGGGTGATTCTGACCTGAAAAAATGCGTTTACCAATTCTATTACCAGGTGTTTTGGATGGCTTTAAACCTCGACAAAATACCGGTGTACGCAATTGCTGAAGAAATATTTGATACTGCGGTTAATCAGGGAGCAAAAACAGCGGCCAGTTACTTTCAGCAAGCTTTGAATTTGCTGAATAACAACCAAAAATATTATAGCAACATTTTGGATGATGGCGACATTGGAAACAATACGCTAAAGGCTTATGATGCTTATGCGTTTACCGCAAAATTGCCCGGGAGATCGGGTGAAAGAAATCTGAAAACCTTGCTCAAGGTTATGAACGGATTGCAGTTTGAGCGATACGCTAAAATCTGCCGGAATTCGGAAAATCAGGAGGTTTTTATTTACGGATGGATGAACAGAGTTTAATTTTTAAAATAAGAAAATGAAAAATTTATTGATCGTATTTATGTTAGGACTGTTTGCGCTATGTGCCGCACCTATACAGTCGATGGCCAACATGGCCAATGAACAGCAACAAGCTGTAGTAATCAGTCAGGCGGGCGATATCGCTCCGGCTTCAGTTTTAGCTCCAGAGGTATCTCCTTTGCTTGACCTGGTGACAATAGCCCCCGGGCAGATGGTAGAATATTCCGGTATAGGCTATAACCTTTACGCACAAAATGAATTGCCCGATCCAGTCGTTGATACTTCAGCGGGTTCAGCAACTAATGATGAATTTACTATTGTCAGTGACTTAAGAGACGCAAATGGTGATCTGATAAAACCGGTTGAAATCAATACAACGAGTTGGGCTGATATTCTAAAATCGAATTGGGCTGAACTATTGATCGGGCTACTTGCATTTCTGAAAATCCTGGTAAGGCTTACTCCCACAATCAAGGATGATGCCGTTTTTGGTAAGATTGACAGCCTGATATCATGGATTGTCCCCAACTTACAAAAAAAGAAGAGTGCGTAAGCTCATCTTTATATTGACCCTCCTGCTGATCGTGACCGGTTGCGCCACCATGCGCCCACGGTTGTTTCAGTCGGACACCATAAGGGTAACAACCGAAGTTGTACGCGATAGCATTGTGACACTCCCAGCTGATTCATCAATCATTAAAGCCTGGTTCGAATGCGATTCGCTGAATCATGTGATCATGACAAGAATGGAATCGGCTTCGGGGAATAAGCTAAAGCAAGATGCAACTTTTATTCAAAGCGTTTTAACCGTAACCGCAACTATTGATAGCCTTTCAATTTACCTGAAATGGAAAGAAAGTCATTCTGAGACACAGGTTACCAAGACCGTTGAGAGACTGGTTACACGAAAGCCCGCCTGGTTGCTTTGGCTTTCGGGGCTTGGTGCTGGGGCAATTGTAATATTAATCTTTTTGATAATTCTAAAATTCAAATAAAATGAGTTTACCTGAAGTAATTGTTATCGTTAAAAATGGCGGCCTAGGAGGTGTTACAGCACTAAAGGACGGCATTGCCGGAATGATCGTAAGCGGTACCGCCGCCCCTTCAGTTGATTGGGCTTTAGGTGTACCTAAGCAGTTTTTCTCTATCGACGAGGTAAAAGATGCCGGGCTAAATGCTGAATACGATACAGCGAATACCACCAATGCATACAAGCAGGTGTCCGATTTCTATAAAGTGGCCGGTGACGGTGCCGAATTGTGGGTTATGGTTGCGGCCAAAACCGAAACGATGGAAGATATTTGCGACGCTGCAAACGACTATGCTAAATTATTGCTTGATGCCGCCGGAGGTTCTATCCGTCTTTTGGGTGTATGCCGTGTACCTGATGCTTTATTCGTACCTACCTATGTTGGAGGTATTGATGATGATGTTCTTGCCGCCCTTGCTAATTTGGAAGCTTTGGCAGAATCAAGAGCCGGACTTATGGAGCCTTTTGTTGGCATAGTTGAAGGTCGCGACTTTCAGGGCGATGCCGGAGCAATTGAGGACTTAAAGGGACTCGGGTTTAACCGTGTGGCCGGAGTTGTTTGCGGTGATAAAGCCGATAATTCAGCGGGTGTTGGATTGCTGTTAGGCAGATTAGCTGCTGATCATGTAATGCGCAAACCGGGCAGGGTAAAGACTGGAGCAATTCCGATTGCAGCCGGTTATTTCAGCGACGGCACGAAAGTGACCCGTGGTGTAGCCGATACGCTGGATACAAAAGGATGGATCGTAATGACTCCATATCCACAACGGTCGGGCTTGTATTGGGGTGTTGATAATACATGCTCCAGTGCCGATGATGATTTCAGTACGATTGTGAACCGCAGGGTAATTGACAAAGCTATGTTGGTTGCCTACGACACATACATTACCGAAATCATGGACGAAATTGCCCTTGATGAAGATGGTAAACTTGACCCGGGTGTAGTGAAATACTACGAGGGTAAGATTACCAACGCCATCAACAACCTAATGACAGGGAACGGCGAAATTAGCAGCATGAGCGCGTTTATCGATCCGGCTCAAAACATACTTAGCACCGGGAAACTGGTTGTTAAACTTTCTATTGTGCCTGTTGGCTACGCAAAAACAATTCAGGTTAACCTGGGCTTTACGAATCCCGCATTAAACGCATAGTATGTCAGCAGTATTCAGTAGCGAAGAATTTGCATGGAGCGACGTTAACGTTATTCTCCTGGGCAAAAACATAGCCGGGCTTTTGGCTATCAAGTACAAAAAAAGCCAGACCAAAGAGTTGCGTTATGCACGCGGGAACAAACCCGTTGGTTTTAAACGCGGGAATAAAAAGTATGAAGGCGAAATCACCATTCTGAAAAGCGAGCTGGAAGCGTTGAAAGATGCATCACCCAAAGGCGATATTACAGAGCTGCGTGGATTCGACATTGTATTTTCTTACGTTGCTCCGGACGGAGTAATGAAAACCGACATCTGCAAAATTTGTGAATTCACTGAAAGTGAAGAATCGATGAAGCAAGGCGATACCAACGGCGAATATACGCTTCCGTTTATTTGCCTTGACATTGTGCCGGCATAAAAACAAAAGTTCATTTTTATTTAGGTTTAATTGGTTTGATAGGTGACGGGAATGTATGGGGTGTGAATTTCACACCCCTGCAACCCCGGTCATTTAAACACCAATTAATCATCATTTACCAATCAATCAAATCCATTTAAAGTGAAAAAAGAAAACATTACGATTCCAACTTCGGAAGACATTGCCGGTTGGGAAAAACTGTACGGGAAAGTACATACCCTCGAAATTGAAACCAGTTACAAAACTTTCGACGGTCAAACCTTCGAAGAAAAGGAAGAGGCCGAAGATCATGTGGCTGAATTTGTAGTTCCCGAAGGCAATACTCCGGAAGATATCGAGCTTAAAACAAAAATGCTTCATATCGAAGTAACTTCAGTAAAAGCTTATTTGAAAAAACCTAGTCGTAAGGTAATATCGATGGCTACAGCTGTAGGAGGTAAAGACCCGATTAAGTTTGGTGAGCTGATCCTTGAAAACTGCTGGCTTGGAGGTGACGAACACATCAAAACCAATGATGACCTATTCCTTGCCGCTAACGCTATTCTTGGAAACCTGATTAAAATTAAAACGGCTACTCTAAAAAACTACTAGAGGCCACCGCCGATGTGGGCAACGATTACCTGAGACAAACCAACACTCTAATCAGGCATTTCCTGCACACCGATCCCGACCAGCTGTCGGATAACGAATGGGCGATGATGGCCAAAGATGTTGAGTGGCTAGTTAAGAAGTTTAAAGTAAAAGAATAAAAACAAATGCCTGGAGTTTACGAATATATCATTCAAATGCAGGACAGAGCTTCCGGTACGCTTCAAAAGCTTACCGGAACTTCTATGGAAACAATTACCAAATTGACTGCACTCCAGGATAAAACGGCTTCGCTGCAAAGGCATACCGCCGATTTTGGAAACACAATTTCCACGCTAAAACAAAAGATTGATATTCTCCAACAGGAACGTGATTTGATTGATCCGGAGAACATGACCAAAATAAGGCAGTATAACCGCGAGATAAATTCACTTACCAACAACGTCGCACGACTAGAAAGTACAACCGGTGGAAAATTCAAAACTTACGCGAAAGACGCTTTTAGCCAGATACCAGGTGCCGCACTTTTAACAAATCCGTTGGTTCTGGCTGGTGCCGGAGTTGCCGCCGTGGGTAAATTGGGGGTAAGCTGGGAAACCGGGATGGCTAAAATAAACACCACAGCACAGCTTTCAGAAGCTGAACTGGATAAACTTGGGTCGACCATTAAAAAATTGGGCGTTGACGCGGGGGCTGATTTGAATGGAATTCCAACCGCCTACGAAAGCATTATTTCACAAACAGGAGATGCCGCATGGAGTACAGAAATTCTTAAGGCTTCGCTCTTGGGGGCTAAAGCTGGCTTTACCAGCGTAGAGATTACATCAAAAGCAGCTGCGCAATCGCTTTCCGCTATTGGCAAAGGTAAGGCAACTGCTCAGGAAGTAATGGATACTTTGTTTGCAGCTAAACGTGTTGGAGCTGGTGAATTTTCTGATTTTGCAAATAACATACCTGGGCTGATTGCTTCAGGTAAAAATGTGGGCGTTACCTGGAAAGAAGTTTCCGGGGCTTTTGCCTATATGACAGGTAAAGGGAACGACGCGGCCACATCGACCATGTTGTTGCAAAATGCGTTTACCGCATTAGGAAAAAGCGAAATTACCGGCGGATTAAAAAAGGCTGGAATTGATGTTTTTGACAGTACCGGAAAAATGCGAAGCCTGGTTGATATTATGAAAGAATTAAGTGGATTGACATCGACAATGAGCGATCAGCAAAAATCTAATTTTTTGGAATCAATCGGGTTGAAGGATGCACAGGCAAAACAAGCATTTTCCGTTTTAACCGACGAGACCGGAAAATTACAGGAGGCCATGAACGCAACTGCAAACGCAACCGGCGAAATGCAAGCCGCCTTGGATCAGACAAACACTCCAATGAATAAGATAAAAGAGATTTGGTCAAAAATTACGGGTATCGGCCTGTCGCTGTATAAGGCAATATCGGTGCTGCTAAATCCGGTTCTTTGGGTTCTGGGAGGACTGTTTGAAGGGATTGCCTGGGTGGTTGATTCTGTAGGAGGTGCATGGAACTGGTGGATTGGATTGCTCAAGGAAGGAAACCCATTGATCTGGGGTTTAACGGCTGTAATTGGTAGTTTATCAATAGCATTGGCTCTCCACGCACTCGTATTGAACGCAAGTTCTATTGGGTATGGTTTAGCCGCCGCAGCAAGTGGCGTTTGGTCTGCAATCACATGGGTTGCAACCGCCGCGCAGTGGGCTTTTAATGCGGCAATCATGGCTAATCCTGTCGGCGCTTTTATTGCGATATTAATTGGCGTTGCAGCCGCTGTTTATGCAGCCTGGCAAAAGTTTGAAGGCTTTAGAAAAGTTGTGATGGGTGTTTTTGAAGTCTTAAAGGGGCTTGGTGGTATTATGGTTGAAATGGTTATTGCCCCCATTAAAAGTATATTGACAGGACTTGGTGCTATTGGCTCAGCAATCATGAAATTGTTCAAAAGAGATTTTGCTGGAGCAGTAGCTGATGGTAAGGAGGCTTTAATGTCATTTTCAGGCGCAAATTCTGTAAATACAATTTATGATAAAGCCAAAAATTTAGGTGCTGCATGGGAAAAAGGAAAGGCTGATGGTGCTGTAAGTTGGGCGAATAGCCACTATAAAGAAAATGATAACGGATTTAGGTTTAATCAGCCTGAAGAAAAGCCGAAAAATACAGGGATACCAACCACTGATTGGAATTCGATGATTTATGGAGATAAAGGCAAAGTATCACCGTTGATGAATGTTAATGAGAAATCGAGTACAGATAAGCCACAAAAGACCATTGAAGAAATAATGGCTGATATTGCCGCTGGCAACAAAATAAAAGGCCAAAATAAAAATAAAAAAGATGATACAATTGCTTTGGGTATTCCGCAAAACTATAATCAAACCAATGCCTATAGTGCAATTGCCGGTAAGTTCTCTTCGAAAGGTTTAGATGATAAACAAACGAATCCAACCGAAAAACCTGTAATAAACATGGCCACACGGGTTGAAGAAATTGCCGGGAGTTTGCGAAAGATTGCGGCAATTACAGCCTTACCGGTGATGATGTCACTCGCTTCACCGGCAGCGGCTTCAGGTTTAATGCCTGTAAATGGTGTGGATAACAATCAGCTGGTTAGCGATACTACAACCGGATTGGTTTCCAATACCTCCACAAACTCGGTAAGTAACGACAACAGTAAAACGGTTCATTTCGATCGTTTTACTGATAAAATTGAAATACATGTTTCGGGCGTTGATAGCCCACAGTTGGCCGCAGATCAGGTGCGTAGTGAAGTTGAAAAGGCGTTAGCCGAAATATTTAATGTATGAGTAAGATAGTTTTCGACATACTACATAAAGCCGGATCGGTTTACGCTACCGCCAAAGGATACGAGGCACTGCCATTTATTCCGGGTGAACTTATCAAACGGAAAAGCAAGCACGAAGCTGAAGCCTTCGATAAGTTACCTGAGGTTGAACGGCCAACACAGAGCGTTACTACTTCCCCGCTTCGTAAATTTAAAAACGGCGTGCATTATTTTATGCCGGTTAGCTTTGAGTATACTGATCAAGAAACAAATGCTAAAAGTACATGGGAGTTTGATGATGCTGTTGTTTCGATTACAGCAAAAAAAACCATTGTTGAAACACCTTTGGTTGGCCGGAAAGGCACAGTTAAGGAACTGATTAGTATTGATGATTATGAAATAAAGTTGGTAGCCGTAGTCTCGGGCGATGATTATCCGGAACAAGAGATTCAGGAAATTGTAAAGCTTTATGAAATTAATGAAAACATAAAGATGATCTGCCCAATGACCGACTACTTTTTAAAGTCGGAAGAGATGGTAGTTATCAAAAGCCTTGAATTACCAGCAATGGAAGGAAATGAGGATATGCAGATTATAACCATGACATTGGTAAGTGATAAACAATTTGAACTGGAGAAAAAATAATGTATACCCTGGGCTGCAATATTACAATAGGATCGGCAAGCTTTAAAACGGTGAACGAGGTGACGGTTAAGCGAAGTACGCAAACCGCCAACGCTACGGCTGTAATTAAAGTGCCGGTGACTGCCGTATTGAAGCAAACAGGTAAAGAGAAAACATACATCGAAACCGCGAGACAGATAAATGTTGGTGATCCGGTTACTATTCAGCTTGGTTACGATGGCAACCTGAAAACTGAGTTTAATGGATTTGTGAAACGGTTAAACTATACTGTCCCACTCGAAATTGAATGTGAAGATTGGTACTGGAAACTTAGGACGATTACCCTTAAAAAAAGCTATGCCCAAACAACGATTAAACAGTTATTAACCGATGTTTTGGCCGGATCAGGAGCAACCGTGCACCCGGAGACTATTGACATGTCGTTAAAAAATACTGTTGTTGATAATAAAACCGGATCGTGGGTAATTGAGAAACTGAAAAGTGATTATGGCCTTACAGTGTATTTCGACCTTGAGGGACGTTTATACGTGGGCAAAGCTTACCAGGTGAAAGGCGACCGGGTAAAATACGAACTCCGGTACAATGTGATAAAAGATGATGACTTGAAGTTTTACCGTGCTGATGATTACAAGCTAAAAGTAGAGGCTAAAAGCTACGGCCGTAATGGTTCGAAACTGGAGGCTTCGGTTGGTGCCGATGGCGGTGAAGCAAAAACACTATGGTTTTATGATGTAAAAGATACCGCGCAATTAAAAGCGTTGGCTGAACAGGAATTGAAGCGGTATAGCTTTGATGGATACCGTGGAAAAATTGAAACATTCCTTGTGCCGTTTGCTGAACCGGGGATGGTGGCGGTGGTTACCGATCCAACTTATTCGGCAAGGGGCGGCGATTACTTTATTGAAAGTATTGTGGTAAAGTTTGGCACTTCGGGTGCCAGGCGGATGGTTGAATTAGGAATAAAGGTTTAGGCAGATGGGCGAAAGAGCAGAAGAAATACGACGTAAGTTCAGGGAGATGGCCAATGGAGGCGAACAGGTTTTTCTTGCCACGGTAAAGGAGGTAAACGAAGATGAGTTCACTTGTGTCATTGAAACCAGCCCCGATATTCAATACATCGATGTCCGGCTTCGTTCGATCATTGATCCGGATAAACAAGGATTTTGCTTTATCCCTGCGCTTGAAAGTTTTGTGCTGGTTGGCCGGATCGGCAATAGCAATGAGTTGTATGTTGCGATGTTTTCTGAAGTTGATAAAGTTCTGCTGTCTTCCGGATCGCTGGAGCTTACCATTGACCAGGATAAAGCGGAACTAAAAAAAGGTGACAAAATAAGTGTGCTCATTCAGGAAGATCAGGTATTGATTACAGCAGACCAAAGTACATTGAAACAAACGGCTTCAGGTTTTACAATGACCCGAAGTGGCGAAGGATTAAAGAAAGTAATGACTGATTTGATCACCGCTATAACTCAGCTCACGGTTCCGACCGGAGTCGGACCAAGTGGAATTCCGATCAACGCAGCTGCTTTCAATGCGATTAAAACACGATTAGGAAATTTTTTAGAAGGATAAATATGGCACTGGTAAAAGCATCAATAAAAGGGGAAATCAAATCGGCGTTTGAGGCCGTAATGAACCAGTCTGATGACAAACGCGGTGACGCACTTGATGCGGTGGCTGATAAACTGGCCGATGCTGTGATCAATGCGATAAAGAGCCAAACGATAACCGTTTCCGGAGTTATTACCGCCGGAAGCCCAACAACACAAACGCAAACAGTACCGGTAGTTGCTACAATTCAATAAGTAATGAAAGATTTTCGACAAAAACAGGACGGTGATATTGATCTGACGGGTGGTGATGTTCACTATGTCGAAAGCACGGTGGCGCATCAGCGTGACCTGATCCTAACCGGAATGGGTGAACTGAAGCATTCGCCAACTACCGGGGTGGGTATTATCGACTTTTTAAACGATGAAGCTCCTGAAGCAATGCTACGGACTGTTCGCCGTAAGTTTATACAAGACGGCATGACCGTTAACAGCGTGAAGCAAAATGCGGCTCGCGAACTGGAGGTTGATGCTTATTACGATGTGTACCCGGTAGTGCCTCACTTTATGCAATAATTTGTGAACGAATGAAAATAGAAGTAAAAGAGAGCCAAACAATAATTGATTTAGCGGTTCAGCTATATGGAACGGCTGAAGCTGTTGGGCGGCTCTTAACGCTCAATCCTGAATTGATTGAGAATGAATTTGAGTATAATATTTCTGATTCATTAACTCCTGGTTCATTTATCAATTACGACGAACAGGATCAGGACAAACGAATATTAAAGGAACTTGATGGAAAACTGATAATAAGCGAATAACATGGCAAGAACTACACAAGAAATATATGATGGTCTGTCCGCCAAAAGAGTGGAATACATCCCGGAAGTTTCATCCACAAGCGAGGCCGCTGATTGGAAGCTTTGGCTTTGGGTTTTTGCCTTCGGAATCCATTTGTTTGAATTGGTTTTGGACGTTCTGAAAACAGATATTGAAACAAAATTGGCAAACAAACAAGCCGGATCGTTAGAATGGTATGTTGATAAAGCAAAATCTTTTCAGTTAGGTTATTCGCTAACGGTAAACACAAAGGGTGTACTTACTTACCCCGTTGTTGATGCGAGTAAACAAATTGTAAAACATGCTTCGGTAACCGAACAGGACGGGGGGATTTTGCTCAAAGTAGCAAAGTACGATGATGATAACGCTTTAGCTCCGCTTAGTCTAACAAACGGTGAGTTCCTACAATTCCAGAGATACATTGAGAACGTAAAATTTGCAGGAACCGGAATAACTGTAACAACATTGGAGGCCGATACGATCAATTATAACATTACCGTTTATTACGATCCGGCGTTTATTCCAGAAGGCGTTCAGCAGGAAGTTTTAACCAGACTTGAAGCGTTCAGGCTTGAGTTAGGCTTTGACGGTTTGTTTTACTCAAGCGATTTTGTAAAGGCTATTCTTGAAGTTTCCGGAGTGAAAACGGTTAAGGTAAATGGGCTATCGGGAACACAGGGAGAAAACACTTTGCTAATCGATGTTAGCTATTCGGTTGAAGCCGGTTATTTCAATTTCGATCTGGCCGCAGTAATAACCATGCAAAATGCACGGCTATGATTAACATTAATTTCCAAAGATATTTAACCCGGATGCTTCCGGAGCATAAAAGACAAGCCAACCGGATAAAACTTTTTTACTGGCCATTTATCGCTTTACAAGAGTTGTTTGATTCGTTTGCGGTATGGCGTGAAGATGTTTTTTACCGTGTAAACATTACCGGACAAATTCTATCCATGCAGTCGCTCCTTAACCGTAAAGTAACCGGCGCAAACGGAAACATTCTGGTAAAAAGCTACAACGACGCGGGTATTTGGGTACAACTAATTACAGAGGAAGGCGAAGCCTACCGGGTTGATATTTCTTTATCAAGCGAGGAATTGGAAACGGCAAATGTGGCGTTGGAGGGCGAAGTTATACAATCAAATGAGATTGATTTTTACGTTTACATCCCGCTATCAGTGAACGAATATGAAGTAATGAAGTGGGTTGAAAATTATAAAATAGCAGGTAAACGATATCAGATTATACAAGCATGAAAAAACAGGTACAACAAACAGGGGTTAGGAAGTGGTTCGGCGATGACTTTGTTAGCATACAAGACGAGTTGTTTGAGGTGCTGGATAGTTTCTTTGGCAGCTATGGGCAACAATTTATTTTGTCCGGGTGCATCGTAAACGGAAACGATATCAGTGCCGGTATTGTTGGCTTAATTGACGGCGAAGGCTTCCATTTATGCAGCTTTTCAGGTGTTCAGGGAACCGCATGGCCGGTATACTTCTATCCTTCGAAAGTCACTGAAAACAGGGCTTATTTAGATAACCAGGTTAAACCGGTTTCAGAAAGTTGGACTGTGGCCACATCGGGGAACAACCCGGGCGGATATTTGCAGTTTAAACAGGACGGTACATCGGCACGTTTTTTTGATGCTATACAAACAGTCAATCGGCGGTTTGTTACCGATGCTGAAAAAGCTACTTACAACGGGCAGGCAGCAAGCGCAATTAATACAGTGAGGGGCGGCGTTGCAGCTGGTTATGATACGTTGGCAAAAATTGTAACTACAATGTTATTATTAGCCGCCAAAGACAGTCCCGCACTCACAGGAACGCCAACGGCACCAACTCCCGGTGCAGCCACCAATACCGCTCAAATTGCAACAACAGCTTTTGTGCAGGATGTGGTTGCGGCATTGGTTGCCAGTTCTCCAGCTGCCCTGGATACGTTGAATGAACTTGCCGCTGCTCTTGGTAATGATCCCAACTTTGCCACAACAATCACCAACGCTTTAGCCACGAAAGAACCGAAGAACGCAAACATTCAGTCTCATATCAGTTCAAGCTTAAACCCACACGCTGTGACTAAATCACAAGTAGGTCTTGGAAGTGTTGACAATACGAGTGATGTGAATAAGCCAGTTAGCAGCGCGCAACAAACAGCGCTAAATCTGAAAGCAAATTTAGCAAGCCCGGCATTAACAGGAACGCCAACTACACCAACAGCCGCAACAGCAACGAATAACACACAGGTTGCAAATACAGCGTTTGTAAAGGCGGTAATTGCTTCGTTAGGTCTTGAAACTTTGATAACAGCAAATAGCCCGGCATTAACCGGAATACCGACAGCACCGACAGCCGCAGCAGGAACAAACACAACTCAGATTGCAACAACGGCTTTCATTCAGGCGGCGATTTCGGCACTGGTAGCAAGCAGCCCGGCAGCACTTGACACTTTGAATGAATTGGCAGCGGCATTGGGTAATGATGCGAATTTCGCAACTACAATGACGAATGCGCTGGCTGGCAAGTTGAACACTACTTTTAGCAATATTTCAAATGTTATTACCGCACTCACAGCCCTGAATGTTGAAGGTACTGAGGCATTGTCTGGAACAGCCGTCGATTGGGCTACAAAGCCAGTAAAGACAAAAACGCTAACCGGTAACACAACATTGTCGTTTTTAAATATGATTACGAATAAGACAATTACGCTCATAGTTACAGGTAATTTTTCTTTGGCATTACCAGCAGGATTAAATACGATATCAGGTGAGTACGATGGGTCTAAAAGCAATTTAATTCAACTGTTTTGTGCCAATTCAGCAACTTCAGAAGTGTGGTGTACTATTTCTCAAAAACAATAAAAAATGCTGAATAATAATTTACTATTTCAAGGCAATAAAAACACAGGGGGTAAATTTCAAACCTATACTGTTTACGGTGAGTATATTTATACATCTTCTGATTACGGGGTAACGTGGACAGCAAGAACAGCGGCGGGTAGTAGGTATTGGTGCGGGATAGCAATGTCAGCTGATGGGAAATATCAAACGGCTACTGACGGCGGTTATAACGTTGGGTATGTTTATGTTTCAGCAGATTACGGGGTAACTTGGACGGCTAAAACGTCAACCAGACCGGGTGAGGCATATTGGCATGAGGTTGCAGTATCAGAAACGGGGCAAATACAAACCGTTGCAGCTTCAAATGGACATATATTCGTATCTGTAAACTATGGTTCAACTTGGATAGATAGAACTTCGGCTGGTAGTGGTAACTGGTGGGGGCTTGCAATGTCGGCTGATGGTGCAACTCAAATTATATATGATGCTTGGAACGCACAATATTCGTATATAAAAAAGTCAATTGATTACGGGGCATCATGGAATGATATACCGGGTTCGAATGGGTACACTTTCCAGTATTTTTCAATGAGTTCAGATGCAAAGTATATCACTGGAACCGTTGGGAATGCTATGTATCCTAGAAGATCAACAGACTACGGAGCAACATGGCAACCTGTAGGCGTTCAGTTTTGGTATAGGGGAATTTCTCTATCAGAAACAGGGCAATATCAAACACTTGTAAGCGATTATACGTCCGGTAGTTATATTTGTACATCTTCTAATTATGGGGCAACTTGGACGCAAAGAACAGCGGCGGGTAGTAAGTACTGGTATGGAATATCTATTTCAGCTGATGGGAAAATACAGGTAGCTATAGCTGAAGGGTACTTATGTACGTCATTTGATTTTGGGGTTACATGGGTAGCAACAATAAATAACGATGGGAAATTCAGAATGAATGTAGCAATAAATAAAAAATAGAAAATATGTATTGTAAAAAGACTGGTGATGTATTCGGGTGGCCTGAGCCGCTTCCGAACAGATTTGAAAACATAATTGGAGGGTTTGATAAACTTTCTAATTCAGAACTGAAAGGCTTCGGTTTTTATCCTTTCATTGACCCTGTGTATGACCCGGAAACGCATGAACTTTCAGGGCTTATTTTCGACCCGGTAACCGAAACGGTAACCAGAGAGGTAAAAGAAATAGTTTACGATATTGAAGCGTTGAGAGCAAAATTGCTATACAATTTCGATGTGTTTTCAAAGAACTTTATAGTCGAAATACGGGATATGTTTGCCGCTGAAATATTGTTGAACCAACTCCCCGCAGGAGTAATAAGTTTACTTGAAATTCTGAAACAGAGAAAGACCGAAGTTATTGCAGAAATAAATGGGTTTGGAGATACTAACAATATTGAAAGGCTCATAAATTACCAATTTGAAACTGAAGAGGTGCAGCAATTTAGGGCGGCACTTGCTTCGTTAAAAGAATAATATGAGAGGGGGTAAAAGCCCCCGGCTCCACTCAGTTTTAAGTTTCTCAGGCCACAAACTGAAAGGCAAAGGTGCCATAACACCACGCCGAGGACAAAAATGTCTTCGCGGTGTTATGGCACCTTTATTTATTATGACCTGAGAGCTGCAAAGATATGAAAACAGGTTGCAAATAAAAGCCTCAAACCAAAGAGTTATTTAATGAATTTACAAGTATAGAATACAATTTTCAAAAATGATTAAGACACCAATTTCTTACTATGGTGGTAAGCAAAATCTTTTAACAACCATCTTACCACTAATCCCAAAGCATAATACTTACGTTGAACCATTTGTTGGCGGTGGTGCAATATTCTGGTCAAAACCAAAAAGTGAGGTAGAGATCATCAATGACAACAACAGAGAGTTGATCAACTTTTACGAGGTTGTTCAGAGTGAGTTTGTTGAGCTTGAAAAGATGATCCGGATTAGTCTTCATTCAAGGTCGCTGCATAACGATGCGACTGTCATCTACAACAATCCACACATGTTTAGCCGAATAAAAAGGGCTTGGGCTGTATGGGTACTGGCGGCACAATCCTTTAGTGCTATGCTGGATGGGTCGTGGGGCTACGATAAACAAAAAGGGACTACGTCTCAGAAAATAGCCAATAAACGAGATTCATTTACAATGGACTATGCCATTAGGATACAAAACGTTCAAATTGAATGCACGGATGCGCTTCGTATTATTCGGTCGAGAGACTACCCAGGAACATTTATCTATTGCGATCCACCGTACTTCAATAGCGATTGTGGCCATTATGACGGCTATACGCGTGAAGATTTTGAAGAGCTTTTAAAGGCTCTGGCATCGATGCAGGGTAAATTCCTAATGAGTAGTTATCCGAGTGATATTTTAAAGTTGTACACCAAAGAAAACGGATGGTACACAAAGACCTTGGAGCAAGTGGTAAGTGTCGCTAATGGTACCGGAAGCCCCGGAAAAAAGAAAATTGAAGTGCTTACAGCAAACTATGATTTATCTAACCCTGCTGATGATTTAAAGTTGTTTTAAACACCGATTAAATAGATTGCAGTGAGAATGGTGCGATTATAGAAAAGTAATTAAATTTGTACAATTCGATTTTAAATCATGTACTATTTGATTTTGGCCGATTACATTGAGTTCTTTTAGCTGGTATTCGTTTTCTATTAAATTTTGTTCAATCATCTTTTTCCGAATAACAATGCCTGCCTGATTCATGAACGTTTCAATAAAGCTAATATCTTCAACAGGCTTTTCTGTCAATGTCATAAGGTGAATTGCCGCCAGTAATTTTTGGTTATTCCAAATGCCAATCGTGTATATCCTATTTATTCCAGCCAGTTTTTCAATTGTTTGAGCAACCAAATCAGGAAGCATTCCGACTGAGAATTCAGATAATCCATTCTTAAATTCCACCAATTTTCCGGATTTAATAATCTCCAAATATTCAGGAGACATCTTAAATGTTTTCCCGATCGGATTAAACCCAGCCATGTCAATAAGCTTGTTTAATAGCGGATTATCAATTCCGGCGATTGTTTCCATTTTAGACTCATCCTTTTCATTGGCATTGGAGTTGTACAAAACAACCGTATTCTTAAATCGTTTGTGAAGGCTCGTTGCAATGTATTTATAAAGACTTTCCAGGTTTGGTTGCAGGAGCATCTCTGAAGCTAATTCATTCAAAATTCTAAATTTTTCCTCGCTTTTAGCTAAATCTATTTCGGCTTGAATTCTTGCAGAAATATCCTGAAATGACCCGTGAACTTTTACGATTTTTCCATTGTGATCCTTAATGGCTTCTCCGGTAACTCTAACCCAAACCAGATTTCCTTTTCCGGAAATAATCTGCAAAACCTCGTCGTATGGAATTCCATCTGATACACACTTTTGAAAAACGGTGTCGATTATTGGCCGCGACTCCTTGCTATAAAAATTTAGTGCTTCATTAAAAGTATGGGAGTATCCTGATGGCATTTCATGGATAGCAGAAACTTCGTCTGACCAGGTTACCTTATTGTCTAAAAGATCAACATACCATCCACCAAAACTTGCTGTTTTTCCTGCAATTCGCAGTAAAGTATAATTACTGTTTAATCTCTGATCCGAAAGTTTACGGTCGGTTATGTTACGGACAAAAGTGAGCAATTCATTGTTTCCAAGTGGAATAATGCGGTTTTCAAAGTACATGGGTTCTCCATCTTTGGCTAACTCATATTCCATGGTAACCAACTGGTTTATTTCGAGTGCTTTTTCGATCGTTTCCATTATCTTTTCAGAAACTGCCGGAGGCAAAACATCTGACATATTTTTGCCCAGAAATTGTTCAGGTGTTACGTACAGTTTATTGTTATCAGGCGAATGATAGTCTAGAATTACACCTTGTTTGTTTACCTTGAAAAGTATATCAGGATTCGCATCGATCATAGCCTGGTTTAATTCCAGACTTTTTCTTAAAGCATCCTCGGCTTGTTTACGGGCGGTAATGTCTTCCACTGTTCCCTCATAATATAAAATGTTTCCGGCTTCATCGCGAATTACTTTCGCACTTTCACGAACAAAGACAGAGGTATTATCCTTGCGTATCCATGTAGATTCCAGACCTATCACTTCTCCCTCTTTTTCGATTAGTTTTTGAAATTCTTTTCTGGAAAAGGACGACTCAAATCCTTCATTCTCCAGGTTTCGGCTTGCCAACTCTTTCATGGAACTGTAACCCAGCATACGAATCGTTGCAGGGTTTGCCATCAATATCTGTCCCTGAGGAGTTGTACGGTAAAGTCCTATGGAAACATTTTCGAATATACTCCGGTAATGTTCTTCACTTTCCCGCAGAGCTAATTCTGTCCTTTTTCGATCAGTAATATCATGGATGATACCAAAAATAATTCTTCGTTCTCTGTTGAATGTTGCTATAGAATGAATGTCTTTTATTTCACCACTGTCTGCTGTTTTTATTTTAAACTCTACGTCATAAGGTTGGTTTAATTCGATTAACTTTTTTAATGCAGTATCCATTTCCGGGCGGAATGCCGGAAGTGGAATTTTTTTAATAAGTTCATAACTGAATTCAGCCAGATCTACCCCATATATTTGTGCAGCACCTTCAGAACCAATCATTTTCTGAGTATCTAAATGCAATTCCCAATTTCCTGATTTAGAGGCCAGTTGAGCGCTTGTCAATCGTAATTCATTTGTCCTTATGCGCCTTTCTGCCTGAAAACGATATTTTATTACGGTGGTTGCCAGAAGAATCAGAACAATCATCAAAAAAGTAACCGGCAGGTCAATTTGCTTTAATACATCCCATTTCCAGGAACTGGCATCAATATCTATCCCTAAAACCGCAATTAATTTACCTGTTTCGTGATCATTCACCGGAACCAAAGCCGAAATCCAGTTTCCCCATTTATCGGCAAGCGGACCTTCAACAAAAGCTTTTCCATCAGTAAACATGTTACGAAGTTCGGTTGAGGCTTCGTGGTACAATTCTCCTGGTTTGGCAACAATACTATCTCCAATATCCAGTAAAAATATAATCGATCCATCCGGTTTTTGCTTCAGGACATAGATATACTTTGCATTTGATTTGGTTTTAAGAATAAGAGATAGCTGTTCCTTAAGTTCTATGTACTGGGGTAAGATTAAGTCGGATTCTGTGCCGGTGAATGATTTGATGAAATGGGTTTTTGCAGCATTTTTCAGCTGGATTGTTTTTGCAAGCAACTCAATGCGCATCGCATTGTCAGCGTTATTTGCCAATCCCCAAAAGCCTAAAACTCCAAGAATTAGCAAACCCGCGATTATCAAAGCCTCCCACCACTTACTTCTGCTTTCAGGTGCAAAATCGAATTTTTTATTCATAAGAATTAAGCTTTCAGTTGATACCCTTTTCTTTTTTATTTAAATGCTCAGGAAGTGGAAAATTTAAGTTTGGGTTTAAATTTTTGAGAGATTGGAAGATTAAAATAAAAGGTAGATCCTTTCTCAGGTTCTGATATAAGCCCGATCTCACCACCCATTAGCCCGATTAAACTTTTTGAGATGGCCAGGCCTAAACCGTTTCCACCATATTTACGGGATTCTGCTGATTCTACTTGTCTGAACCGTTCAAATATGGTATCATGATTTTCCGCGGAAATTCCAATTCCCGTATCTTTTACACTAAACTCAACCCATTTAGCATTTTCCTTGAATCCAATTTCTATAAATCCTTTTTCAGTGAATTTTAGTGCATTACTAACAAGATTAATCAATACCTGTTTCAGTTTTATCTCATCATTTTCAAGATAAACTTCCACTTTTGGATTAGCAGGATCAAGCCTTAATTCAATTCCCTTTTCGCGCGCCTTATATGAATATTCCTTTTGAATATTTTTAATTAAATCCTGAACAGATACAATACTTTTTTTCAAATGAACCTGTCCGGCTTCAATTTTTGATATATCTACGATATCGTTGATAATTGCGAGCAGATTATTTCCACTGGCACTTATCATACCTGCAAAATCAGCATGTTGACTGGTTTCGAAATTAGGATCAAGCAATAAATCGGAGAAACCTATAATGCTATTTAATGGAGTTCGTATTTCGTGACTCATATTGGCCAGAAATGCTGATTTCAGACGATCGGATTCCTGTGCTTTAACCAATGCTTCTTTTAAATCCTGATCATTTCTTTTTCGTTCGATTGAAATACTGATTTGATGTGAAATAAATTCGAGCATCAGTTTATCATTTTCGGTAAATGCATTCGGATTCTCATAACTTTGAACGACAATGGCACCAAAAACATTTTTATTCACAATTAGTGGTACACCCATCCAAATTTTGGAAGGAACCCCAACAATTTCTATTTCACCAGCTTCGCGTAAGTTCAAAATATCGTTTGCATTTATGAGAAGCGATATCTGATTTTTAATTACATAGCCAGTGAGTGACTTTTCTGCCGGCCAGCTATTTATATTGTCTATATCACCCTTCTCGTAAAGCGTCGATAACATGCCGCTGGCTTCATCATAAAAAGCAATATAAAAGTTATTGAAATCGAATAATTTTGCCAGTAATCCACTGATGGTCTCAATGAGTTCGGTTAAATCAACAGATGAAAGTGTAGCGTTTGAAATGTCGTACAGAACCTGCTGTATCAGATCTTTCCGTAACTTTTCGGTAATATCCGACTGGGTACCCCATAATCTTACAAGATGGTTGTGCTCAATTATACCTATTGAATTATTACTTATACTCAATCGTTGACCATTGGGTGTAATCTCTTCTGTTATCGCATTTTCTACGCGGTAACCATTCATAATAAAAGTTCGGATTGTATTTCTGTTTACAGGATTGTTTCTTCCTCCATGAAAATCGAGATGTCCTTTTCCGATCATTTCTTTTTGATCGGTGATTCCATACATTTTTATAAATGCATCGTTGCATTCAGCAATATGCATGTGGTCATAAATAAAATCAACCTGTTCTTCAACCGGCAGATCCAAATCCATTGGCAAATCACTTTCGAAGCGGTATACCCCTTCAGAAACCTGTGAAATAAAACCACGATAACGTTCTTCGCTTTGTTTTAATGCCAATTCATATTGTTTACGATCTGTGACATCTCTGATGACCCCTATGGTTCCCAGAATCTCGCCATCAGCATTGTATCGGAGCTGAATGTTCTTTGAAATCCAAAAAGTTGTTCCATCCTTTTTTCTTCCTTGACTAATATGATCGTCTATACGACCGGTTTTACGTATTTCCGAGATTAGTGAAAGCCGTTCTTTGGGATCGGCGTATAGCTTTTCGGCTGGCTGTCCGATTAATTCATCTGCAGAGCTGTATCCGTACATGTTTAATGCAGATGGACTTATAAAAGTAAATAGTCCATTTGAATCAGTTTGAAGAAAAGCATCCTGAAGGTTATTGAATATATCTTTAAGTTGTTCTTCACTTTCTTTTAACGCCAATTCAGATTTTTTTCGTTCGGTGATGTCCTGAAAAATTTCAAGCAATGCTTTTTTACCCCGGAACATCATTCCGGTGTGATTGATTTCGAAAATTCGTTCTCCCAAAACACCTGTCGCTTCATAAGTTGCAGTTTCACCAATATGAATGTCCCTGTGTAAGGGGCAATCTATGCATTGTTTTTTATCGTCACGATAGATATCCCAGCATTTACAGCCGATCGCCTTACCCCCGAATATCTGCCTGAATTTTTCACTTTGGAAAAGTACATTTCCTTCTTCGTCAACAATGTCCATCCCAAAGGGTATGGTTTTCATCAATGAACTGTTAAATTCATTGCTTTCGCGTAAGGCTTCTTCTGCATGTTTTCTTTCAGTAATATCCTGTATTGTTCCAATCATTGAGATCACCACACCTTTACTGTCGAAATCCAATTTACCCAATCCAAGAACCCATCTGATTTCGCTGTCTGTTTGTCTTATAATCCGATATTCCTTATTGAATGGCTTATGTTTAGTTATAACTTCTTCGGTTAAGTAACTTTGCATCATTTCTTTGTCGTCAGGATGTGCTAAATTAATCCAGCCGCTAAGATTCCGATTGTGGTTTTGCCCAATGCCGAAAATTTGTTCTAGAACTTCAGATGAAGTCCAGAAATCATTAATGACATCGAATTTATAAGAGCCAATGAATGCAGCCCTCTGTGATTCCTTAAAGAAAAATTCACTTTCCAAAAGTGCTTCTTCTGCCCGTTTGCGTTCGGTAATGTCAACCAAGCCTCCGTAGATTCTGGAGATGTTTGAATCAAATTTATCCACCGCACATTCAGCAGAAGCCTGAATCCAAACAATATTTCCGTCTTTATTTTTTAAACGGAGCTGACAATTGTCTGATTTATCTTGCTGTACTTCAATGATATGCTGTTTGAAAATATGAAAATCATCATTAATGACGAGTTTGCCCCAGCATTTCATTTCAAATAATTCTTCCGTTGTATATCCTGTTATTTTTTCGGTTGCTCCGTAAAGCCAATTAATGCTGCTATTACCATCTGTATCGATAACACAGGAATAGGAGATATCTGAAATACTCGACGAAATATGACGAAACCTTTCTTCACTGTCTTTTAATGCCCTTTCCGCGAGTTCTCTTTCCTTCAGTTCCTTTTGAAGTGCTTTGGTGCGTTGGGTTACGATCTGTTGCAGTCGTTCATTTTCATCTAACTTACGGTCTTCAGATTCTTTGATTCGGAGCATTGCCCTGATTTGAGCTGTCAGTTCCGATTCATCAACTGGTTTGGTTAAAAAGGCATCAGCTCCGTATTCAAGCGCTTTTATCCGGCTTTCCTTATCCGTCCGGGCTGCGGTTATCATTACAATCGGAATTATTTTGGTGGAAGGATTCGCTTTCAGAGTTTGACAAACTTCGTAGCCATCCATCTCAGGCATTACAATATCAAGCAAAATAACATCTGGTTTTTCTGAATGGCAAAGTTCAATTCCTTTTTTCCCGGTTTGTGCGCTAAAAATTTGGGCAGTAGGAAATGCTTCAGTAAGTAATGCTTTTAGAACAACGATGTTATCTGCATTGTCGTCGATTGCTAATATCTTCATTGTATTCATTACAATTGAGTTTTCAATTCTTATTTTTATCAGCTAACCATGACTGTATGGTTTTTTCAAATGAATCATGCTCGATTGGTTTTGTAATGTAATCGTCAAAACCCGAACTCAGTAATTCTTCACGATCACCTTTCATGGCACGGGCAGTTATTACAACTACTGGTATACCCGACAAGGCCGAATCTTTTTTTAACTCATTTAATACGTTTTGTCCATCCATATCAGGCAGATGCAAATCGAGAAGTATCAGATCAGGCAGGTGGTTTTTAGCCTTTTCTATGCCACTTAATCCATCCTTCGCGATTAAAATCTCATAATTTTCACCTAATAATGCCTTTATGGTAGTTATGTTGTCTTCGTTATTTTCAATCAGTAAAATGTGCGATTTTCCTCCTATCGTTTTTCCTGATGGTTTCCTTTTGCCGTCAATTATTGGTTCAACCGATATGATCATATTGCTGATATGAGTGAGTAACTCATTTCTATTCACATCACCTTTTTGAATGAGTTGATAAATATGATTGCCTTTAAGGAAGCTTAGTTCCTGTTTGGTGACATGTTTGGCGGATAAAATCAGAACTGGTAGCTGGGCTGTTTTTTCCTGACTCCTGATGGACTTAAGTACTTCAAATCCATCAACTTCAGGCATCATCAGGTCAAGGATCATGGCATCCGGAACTGTAATTTCTATCGCTTCCAATGCTTCTTTCCCATTTCGGACCACCTGAATGATATATCCTTCTTCCTTCAGTATATCAGTTAGTTGTAGTATCTGTGGTTCACTATCTTCAACTAAAAGTAAGCGTTTGCCTGACTTAGGTTTTATTGGGATTGGCGAGTAATTTAAGCGATCTTGTTCAACAAATTCAAATTCAGTATCAGTAAATTCATGATGAAATGGTTTTACTGGAAGCATAACCACAAAAGTTGAACCTCTATCTTCCTGGCTTTGAACTTCAATTGTGCCATTGAGCAATTGAGTGTATTTTTTTGCAATGGCCAATCCAAGCCCAGTTCCGCCATACTTGCGCGAAGTTTTTCCATCAACTTGTCTGAATTCATCAAAAATATAAGGAAGCTCATCTTTTGCAATACCTATACCTGTGTCTTTAATTCCGACATAAAGCTTTCCTCCGGTGATTTCAGCAGTTACCTCAACCGTTCCCTTTTCAGTGAATTTTACCGCATTGCTTATCACATTCTGAAGAATATGGTGACTCATGTTACTGTCGCTCACAATTGGCGAAAGGCTTTCAGGAATGTAATTAATTAAAGTGATTCCTTTTTCTTCAGCAATTGGAATGATGCTTTCGATGATATTTTTAACCTGATTTTTAATGTTGAACTTTGTAAAACTAACTTCTTCTTTTCCGGCTTCAATTCTCGATAAGTCAAGAATGTCATTGATAAGAGAAAGCAGCTGTTTCCCGTTTTTTTCAATGATGCCCAGGTAATTAAATTCGTCAGCCGAAATCTGATTTTTTAATTTTCGGTTTAAAACGCCCGACAGTGCAATCACGGAGTTTAGAGGTGTCCGGAGTTCGTGGCTCATGTTCGATAAGAAGGCACTTTTAAGCTTGTTTGCTTCATCCAGTTGTTTCTTTTGCAGTTCGAGTTCAATGTTATACTCTTTCAATTCGCTGGCCTGCATCTTTAGTTCTTTCGATTGATGTTCCAACTCTTTATTTTGCAGATCAAGCTTGTCAGAAAAATCGATTATTTTTTTGAATGCTAAAACGCCATTAATTCGGGTTGTTAACAGTATCAGGATTTCATTGATTAATTGAATGGACATTCCGGAAAATTCTTTCAGTGAAGCCAGCGAAATAACGGCAACAACCTCTCCGAATTCCAAAACAGGAATAGTAATAATATCCCGGGGTCTGAATCTGCCCGACACAACCGGAAAAGAAAAAATGGTATCTTCCGGTATCTGAGTGATGTGAATAATCTTCTTTTCTGATAGTGAAGCACCAAATTCACCTTCAAAGGAATCTGCCGCAAATGCTTGTTTAGCCTTATTATCCAATCCAATTGATTCGAAGTGCTCAAATGTTTTTTTATCACTGCTTAATAAGTAAACAGCAGCCATTTGTGCTCCAGTATGTTCTGCCAGTGCAGTTATAGTTGTCCTGAAAAATTTCCGTGCCTCTTCTTCGCTAAGCATTAAACCTGTAAGGTTCGCTGCCCGTTTGTTTAATTCAGTGGTTACCTGAATGCTGGCAGCAAGGGTATTAAACGAATTGGATAATAGTCCAAATTCATTTTCTGATGTGTACTGACTTCGGGCATTCATATCTCCCTGGTGGAAACGATTGGTAACAAGAGTAAGTTCATCCAAAGGCTTTCGGATGTTGCGTAGCAAAAGATAGTTAATGATGAGAGAAAGAAACAGAATTACGGCTATCAAAAAAATTAACTGGTTGTTCAGTGAGTCATTTAAATTCCGTGAGGTTTGAAATAACTCAATCGCTTTTTTACTGGCAAAATCGTCGAGAATCTGAATTTTTGACAGCATATCAGATCTTAAAATACCAACCCTGCCAGTAGAAAGAACACTTTCTTTTACCTTCTCTATTTCTCCTGACAAGGCAAGTCTTGTGTTTTCCTGCCGGTTTGTTTCCCATGTAATAAAAGCATTGTATGCATTATCGATGTCGGCTTTTGGTCCAAGGTATTGCTGATATAAAATATTGAATCCCTGGAGAGCATTTGCTTTTGCTATCTCCATTACTTCCAAGGTATTCTGATTTTCCTGAGCATTTTTTGCAAGAAGTAAGTCCCGGGTACTCAGTCGCATGCTCAGGATATCATTTTGTATATCATTAATGGCATTTTTAACGATAAGCGGATGGTTGTATATTTCTTCAGTCTGCTTTTGAATTTTATTGGTTTGCAGATAGGCTGCAGTACCGAGTATAATTACAAATAGAATTAGAGCTGTAAAGCCGATTATTAATTGAGTACCAATTTTTAAATTTTTCATCTGCATCATATTTTCATCTCCTAATTCTTTACAAATATTGCTGCTGGTGTGGCATATTGCCTGAAACCACCCCGGGAATTTATCAAATGTGCCTCAGCTTCGCCAGTTATAAAAAAGCCACCTTTTTTTAATGAACGATACATCTTATTCAAAATCATTTGCTGGTATTCTGGTTCATAATAAAATAAGACATTACAACACATAATCAGATCAAAATCACCATAAATACTGGATGGCGGTGAACTCGAATCATTATCAAGTAAATCATAATGCGAAAAATCGACTTGATTTTTAATTATATTATCAATACTAAATGAATCACCTTTTCTCAGAAAATACTTTTCAGCTAGTTCCAATCTTGTATTTTTTACCGATCGAAAGTCAAAAATTCCCTTTCGGGCTAACTCAAGTTCCTTTTCTGAATTGTCAGTAGCAAAAATTAAATATCCTGAATTTGTAGGAATAGTATTTTTCAGATGGTCTAATAAAATCGCAAGAGAATAAGGTTCCTGCCCGGAAGCACAACCAGCTGACCAGATTCGGATTTCTCCGGATTTTGATTTTCCAGCGTCGTTAATAATTTTTGGCAGAACAGACTGTTCAAGAAAAGAAAAG
The DNA here is from genome assembly GCA_041736275.1 of Prolixibacteraceae bacterium. GTDB lineage: Bacteria > Bacteroidota > Bacteroidia > Bacteroidales > Prolixibacteraceae > Aquipluma. The sequence continues at coordinate 199,749 of JBGSUC010000035.1, read as the reverse complement.
CTGAGTGAATTACGGAAAAACTCACTGTACGAATTTCCCAGTTCCAGCAACAAATGGCTGGATTCGGCCGGAACATTTGATAAATGGGAATAATATATTTTGTGAGTTGGGCAAAAGGTCGCATGCATCCTGGTTTGAATGGCTTTTTCAAGATAGGATTGATCGTAAGCTGATATGTCAATACCATATTCCTCCATCATGACACGAAAATATTTTTCTGTCTCTGTCTTATCCATCTTAACACAATGCTTTTTGAACCCCTCTGAAAAGAAAATATTACACTTTGAAGTTATAAATTTAGAAATAAATTTGAGTTTGACAAGTAAAGTAATGCATTCATTCATTGAATATTGGAAGTTGAAATAAAGACAAAAATGTCTGAAAATTAGTTGACCTGAATTTTAAATTAAAAAATAGATATTGTTCTTCCCTATCCTTTTTATCGTTATTTTTGCTTCTTATATTAATGGAATACTTTGCTTGATTTCCAATGAAGAAAGTAATATCTATATCGACTCTTGTCAAAACCTACCGGCGATTATTCAATTGCCTGATGTTTTATAATTAAATCCCAAGGCAAAAGGTAAAAGTAAAAAGGCAAAAGTCTCTTTTACTAATCTTCCCAAAATCCTATTTTATCATTTGTTTCTTAGGTACTTTTAACTTTTTAAAGTTATGTTTGAAAAAATCACCCAACATACCGATACGCCTTTGAGAGACGCTTCCTCCGAAGGCAACTATTACGAACCAAAAACCAACCCGATCGGTCCGGGAATGAATGAACGTATTCAGAAACTCCGGAAACTGAGCGTTGAGGCCGAGCCATCTTTAACCATTGAGCGCGCCCTGTGCGAAACCGCTTTCTATAAAGAAAACTTCGGAAAACTATCGGTTCCGGTTTTACGGGCAGCTAACTTTCTGGATTATTGCCAAAAGAAAACCATTTACATTGGCGAAGGTGAACTCATTGTTGGCGAACGTGGCCCAAAACCCAAATGCGTACCTACTTTTCCTGAGCTGACTTGCCACAGTGTGGAAGACCTGAACGTACTCAACACCCGCGAATTACAACGATATACCATAAGTCAGGAAGATATTGATACTTATGCCCGTGAGGTAATTCCTTACTGGGCCGGAAAAACCCAGCGCGAGCGCATCTTCAGCCATGTTCCGCAAGAATGGCGTCTGGCCTACGAAGCCGGAATGTTCACCGAATTTATGGAACAACGTGCACCCGGTCACACTGCCCTCGACGGTAAAATCTACCACAAAGGAATGTTGGATTACAAACGCGAAATTGCCGCATATTTGGCTTCGCTCGATTACCTCAACGATCCGGAAGCTACCGATAAATCGGAAGAATGGAAAGCCATGGATATTTCGTGTGATGCCGCCATCCTTTTTGCTGAACGCCATGCTGATTTAGCTGAAGAATTGGCCGCTTCTGAAACCGACGTTACCCGGAAAGCCGAACTCCTGGAAATCGCAGAAGTTTGCCGTTGGGTTCCGGCCAATGCACCGCGAAACCTTTGGGAAGCCATCCAGATGTACTGGTTTGTTCACCTGGGAACCATTACCGAACTGAATGGTTGGGACGCCATGAATCCGGGTCATTTTGATCAACACCTGACTCCCTTTTACAACAAAGGAATTGCCGATGGAACGCTCACCCGCGATCAGGCCAAAGAATTAATTTCGTGTTTCTGGATCAAAGTAAATAACCACCCCGCGCCACCAAAAGTGGGAATTACTGCCCGCGAAAGCGGAACCTACAACGACTTTACCAACATCAACATTGGCGGTATCAAAAACGATGGCAGCGACGGAACCAGCGAAGTTTCGTACATCATGCTCGAAATTGTTGAGGAACTTCATATTCTTCAACCCGGAAGTTCGGTACACATTAGCGCCAAAACTCCTGATAAATTTCTACACGCCGCAACACGTGTTATCCGCCAGGGACATGGTTATCCATCGGTTTTTAATCCCGATGTGTATGTTCAGGAATTGATGCGTCAGGGAAAATCGCTCACCGACGCCCGCGAAGGCGGATGCAGCGGTTGTATAGAAGTAGGTGCTTTCGGAAAAGAAGCCTATTTGCTCACCGGCTACCTCAACGTTCCGAAAATCATTGAAGTCACATTAAATAACGGCATCAATCCGGTTACCGGCATTCGGGTCGGTCCCGAAACTGGTGATCCACGCACGTTCAAAACCTACGACGAGCTCTATGCCGCATTCCTGAAACAGCTTGACTTTGTAGTCGATCTGAAAATGCGCGTGAGCAACTACATCGACCGCATGTTTGCCAAATATGCACCGGCACCATTCCTTTCTATCGTTACCGAAGATTGTGTAAGCAGTGGAAAAGATTATTACGATGGCGGCCCTCGCTACAACACCAGCTACATTCAGTGTTGTGGACTGGGAACTGTAACCGACAGCTTGGCTGCGCTAAAAAAACACGTATTCGAAGACCAGACCTTCAGCATGGATCGGGTTTTAAAAGCTGTTCTGAACGACTTTAAAGGCGAAGAAGTTTTGCGTCAAACCATTATGAACCGCACGCCATTCTTCGGAAATGACGACGATTATGCCGATACCATTGCTGTGAAAGTGTACGACGATTTGGTTGCAGCTATCGACGGCAAACCGAACATCAAGCCTGGTGGAAAATATCACCTGAACATGCTTTCGACCACTTGCCATGTTTATTTCGGGAAAGTGATGGGTGCCACTCCAAACGGACGCATGGCCGGCAAATCCATTTCGGACGGCACATCGCCATCGCACGGAGCCGATACGCACGGACCTTCGGCAGTCATCAAGTCGTTGACTAAATTCGATCAAATTAAATCGGGTGGAACCTTGCTGAACCAGCGTTTTCTCCCAAGTTTGTTGCGGAAAGAAGACGATGTTAAAAAGCTTGGATACCTTATCCGGAGTTACTTTACGTTGGGAGGTCACCACATTCAGTTCAATATTGTCGACACGGCTACTTTGCTGGCAGCTCAAGCCTGCCCATCGGATTACAAAGACCTGATGGTGCGCATGGCCGGTTACAGTGACTATTTCAACGACATGAATGCCGACCTTCAACAGGAAGTGATTGAACGCACCGAAAACGATGGGTTTTAAGACACAAAAAATTAAACACAAAGACACGAAGACACAACGAAGTTATGAATGGTTAACGATTAATTGTAAATGGTCAATCGTTAAATTGTAAATTTTCCTTGGTGTCTTTGTGACTTCGTGTTGAAAAATCACAAAATGAATCAACCTTTTATCTTCGATATAAAGCGTTACGCCATTAACGATGGTCCGGGAATCCGGATTGTCATTTTTCTGAAAGGCTGTAATCTGAACTGCGCCTGGTGCCACAATCCCGAAAGTATTTCGACTGAAACAGAGCGGATGTATGCTCCGGCGAAGTGCATTAAATGCGGAACCTGCGTGGTAGCTTGCCCTGAAAAGGCCATCACTTTAACTTCGGAAGGTATTATTACCGATGATGATCTTTGCAAAATGTGTGGTAAATGTGCTGAAGTATGTCCGACTAAAGCGATTGAAATTTCAGGCCATCCGATGTCAGTTTCCGAAATCATGAACGAGATCGAAAAGGAGCGCGTTTTCTTCGATCAATCGGGTGGCGGAGTAACCTTTTCTGGTGGCGAACCTTTACTGCAATCCAAGTTTCTCATCGAACTGCTTGATGAATGCAGCAAGCGTGGAATTCACACGGCTGTTGATACGGCAGGATTGTCCAGTACCGAAATTATTCTGGATGTGGCTAAGCGAACCGATCTTTTTCTTTACGACCTGAAAATGATGGACTCCGATCGACACCGGAAATGGGTAAGCGTTCCGAACGAAAAAATACTGGAAAACCTGAAGGCTGTGGCCGCGACCGGAGTGAAAATCATCATTCGTATTCCGCTGATTGGTGGCATAAACGACGATGTCGAAAACATGGAAGCCACAGCGCGTTTTGTTTCTGAACTTTCAGGAGAAAAGAAAACGGTGAACCTGTTGCCTTACCACAAGATTGCCCAGACGAAATACCAGAAACTGGGACGACCCGAAGCATTTCAGCTTCTGGAAGAACCCTCCAAAGAAGCACAATTGCAAGCCATTGCCATTTTTCGGCAATACGAATTGAATGCAACAATTGGAGGATAACAAATTGTCATAGAGTTTCACTGTACGTAAAGCTCTGTCACTAAAATATATGTGGGTATGAAAGTGATTATTCTGGCTGTTTTTCTTTACCCCAGAGCAGTACTATCACAACCCCGACTATTGCCATCAGGATTGTATTAACTACCACATCGACAATTAAAGCAGAAAAATTGTTGAACAGAGTAGTCATAGAATAAAATGAGAAATCAATACCGATCCCTAACAGAAATCCGTATAAAGCACCAATTTTAATCCCATCAGTCCAGACTTTTGAATCAGACCACTTCAGAAAAAGTGTTAACAACAATGCCATTGCAAGATTCGAAACTACAATTGCCCACCACACCATTTCTGAATCAGGTCTGTTGTTGCAATTGTTATAGTTGGTTGCCATAAAATCTGCCAGAAGAATTCCATAAACAAGAAATCCCAAGAGCAAGAAGACGATGGTACCAATAAGGGTTCCTTTTAAAATTTTTGTGTCCATGGACGTACGTTTTAAAGTTAACTTTGACTTATCTACGATATTTTTCCGATAATGATACCAAACACAAATAGATAGTCAATGATTTTATTTAAAGCGAGTTAGAACAAATATAATTTGCAGATTTATTTTTAGAAATGTTTTGGATATTTAAGGGACTAAAACCATTAATTTACTCGGATCAGGAATGAAGAAAGTTGAGACAGAAAAATTACAGCCCAATTTGTTTCAAAAAGATCATTTCGTTTTTACTTTCAACTCGATCAGCTTCACCACATTTTCATAATCTTCAGGTGAGAGCATTTCAATGGTAATACTCCGGCTGTGAGCATATCTTTTGGCATTTCTAAAGTCTTCTTTAATAGTATCTGGCAGTGAACTGGCTAAAATTACGGGTTCAGCCTTATCACCAAACCAGAAACTAACCCTGAAGGTCTCCTGTTGCACACCAATCCAGTAGAGTGTTTTTTTCTTTCGGAGAGTTCGGTACAACCAACGTTTCCCATCGTTATAAAATCGCCATTCCTCGGTAATGTCGAAATGATTATCATACACATAATCAATAATCTGTTCCCAGTACACACTGTTTTCGCCAATAATTGAAAAAACCAGCTCTTCGGTTGGCTGTACATTTGGGTCATCCAATACCAGAGGTTCCATAAGTTGAGTTTTTGGTGGTTATCAAAGTTACGAAAGAAAAGCGTAAGAGTATACAGGCGCAGAAACAGTAATTGTTTTTCAAACAAAAAATCCCCGTCAACTCTCGGTTAACGGGGATTTAAACTCGGTATAATGTTGTTTTACAGAATCAGCATGGCATCGCCATAAGTTCCGAAACGGTATTTTTCTTTGATTGCTTCTTTATAAGCTTTCATCAGATTGTCGTATCCGGCAAAACCGGCAACCATCATCTGAAGAGTTGAAAGTGGTAAATGGAAATTCGTGATCATACGGTTTGCGACACTAAAATCGTAAGGAGGGAAAATAAATTTATTGGTCCAGCCTTCAAACGGCTTTAAATGTCCCTGAGTCGATACCGAACTTTCGATAGTACGCATAACTGTAGTTCCAACAGCACAAATATTTTTTCTGGCATCTCTGGCTGAATTTACAACATGACAAGCTTCTTCGGAAATCCAGATTTGTTCTGAGTCCATTTTGTGCTTCGTTAAGTCTTCAACATCAACACTTCTGAAGTTTCCAAGACCAACATGAAGAGTAACGTAGCTGAATTTAACTCCGTTAATTTCCATGCGTTTCATTAGTTCACGGCTAAAGTGCAATCCGGCAGTTGGAGCGGCCACGGCACCTTCGTTTTTGGCAAAAATAGTCTGGTACCGATCCTTGTCTTCAGGTTGAACAGGACGTTTAATGAACTTAGGAAGCGGAGTTTCGCCTAGTCCGTATAGCGTTTTCTTAAACTCGTCGTATGGTCCGTCAAATAGAAATCGCAAGGTACGTCCTCTTGATGTCGTATTGTCAATTACTTCGGCAACCAACAGGTCATCTTCTCCAAAATACAGTTTATTACCGATACGGATTTTACGGGCAGGGTCGACCAAAACGTCCCAAAGACGTTGTTCGCGGTTTAATTCGCGAAGAAGAAAAACCTCAATTTCGGCACCTGTTTTTTCCTTGTTTCCAGATAAGCGAGCCGGAAATACCTTGGTGTCATTGAAAATCAAAACATCATCATCACCAAAATAATCGACAATATCCTTAAATATCTTGTGTTCAATTTTACCGGTTGCACGATGTAAAACCAATAATTTTGATTCATCCCTGTTAGGAGCTGGGTGCAAAGCAATAAGTTCTTCAGGTAAATCGTATTTAAACTTCGATAATTTCATTATGTTTCTATGTTAAATTTATTAACTGTAATCAATTTCCAATGAGGTGTTCTGTAAAAACAACTAGACAGAACCACGTTTTACGTACCTATTCCTAATTAGTTTCATTCAAAGTAAAATATTCTATAAAATTTTGAATGTTCCAGGCATCTTCAAGTTTTAAATCGCCGATCCTTGTACGAATTAATCCCACAAGGTATGCACCACTATTTAGGGCAATACCCAGATCTCTGGCCAATGCCCGGATATATGTTCCTTTGCTGCAAACAATCCTTAACTGGATTTCATTATTCTCAAAACTAAGTATCTCCAATTCGAAAAAGGTAACTTTTCTGGATTTAAGTACCATATCGCTACCTTTACGGGCATGTTCGTAAGCTCTTTTGCCTTCTATTTTTATAGCACTAAACAAAGGCGGAACCTGATAATTTTCTCCGATAAAAGTTTCAAGTGTACTTTTCAATAATTCACCAGTAATATGATTTGTAGTAAAAGTCTCATCTTCTGCAGTTTCTGAATCAAAAGAAGGAGTTGTTGCACCGAGTTTAATGATTGCAACATATTCTTTTTCTTTAGCCTGAATCTGATCAATATTTTTTGTTTCTTTTCCTGTACAAACAATCATTAGTCCGGTTGCTTTCGGATCAAGCGTTCCGGCATGACCAACCTTCAGTTTTTTAATTCCGGTTTGGCGGCAAAGAAAATTTCGAAGTTTTCTGACAAGGTCAAAAGATGTCCAATCCAATTCTTTATCAAAAAGAAGTATTTCTCCTTTCTGAAAATCATACTCTTCAACGGATCTTCCCATCCTGAAACGCTTTAAAATAAGTGATTTGAATAAATAAAAATGGTTTTATTTTCAGGGCGCAAAGATAATGATTCGATCAGTATATAACCAATTATTACAGCAACATATAAAAATATGTAGCGGAGAAACACTGAAGGACTGTAGTTGTTTATCGATATTTTTCCCAGGGGAAGAACAAAATCTAAAATATAACTCGTAAAAGAGATTACAACTAAATGAAAATCAGCCTGTAGTCAGATTCTTCATATTCAGGAATAACAAAGACAAAAGCCTTGTTAACCGATTGTTATTTCTCTGATTTGGGCTTTTTCATTATGGCATAAATCTCGAAAATGAAGCCAAAAAGAACTACCATAGGAGCTAAAGTTATTCTTCTGAAGCTAAAAATTTCAGGATTGAATACAGTGGGATCACTGCTTTTACCACCGGTCATTAATACAAAACCAATCACAATGATCACCAAACCGATAAGCAGTAATTTTAGGTTTTCTTTGCCTACTGCAAACCCCTCCATATTGTCTAAATCTATCTTTGCCATTCTGTAAAAATTTGTGTAAAGTTAGTTGAAAAGTTCAACATTCAAAGTTTGATATTTGACGCTTAATAGAATAACTCGTCAAATTTTAGTCTGATGAATTTATTCACGGACATATAGGTTGAGGTCCACGAAAGCAGCACTCCTAAAAACATGACAAAAGCAAAAACAATCCCGAAAATTTTAAAATCTTCCATGTCTATAATTCCTGTAAGTTCAGAGGCATAAGACAACATCAGAACAAACAACAATACGTTTGCAGCCAAGGCACCGCCAAGTCCATACCAAATACTTCGCCTGACAAACGGTGCCCGAATGAAACTTGCTGTAGCGCCAACAAGTAGCATGGTATTAATAATAAATCTTTGCGAATAAATGGATATGCGGATTGTATTATTTATGAGTGCAGAGAATATCAGTAACAACAATCCGGAAAAAAATACCAGAATGAAGCCGATTTTCTGAACGTTATCGTTAATAATGTTGACAATATCGCGCTGATAGAATACTTCTTTCACCTGCGAATATTCCATAAATTTCTTTTCCAAAACTGCCAGTTTTTCAGGTGTGGCATAATCGGCATGAAGTTTTACATCAATAGCGGAGAGTAATGGATTGTATCCCAGAAATCCGGTAAAATCTTCGCCTAATTCAATTTTTAAGCGTTCAGCTGCAGCCTCTTTGTCAACATATTCCACCGATTTCACAAAATCGGATGCTTTTAATACTTTCAGTAACTCAGATATTTCCTGTTCCTGAACCTCCTCTTTCAGAACAAGAGTAAAACCAATGTTCTCCTTGACATATTTTGCCAGACGTTCTGCATTAAGTAAGACGATACCAAGTAACCCAATCAGGAACAACACCATCGATATACTGATTGTTGAAGTAAGATATGACTTGAAAATTCGTCGGTTAAGCTTTTGAGGCTTTGCTTTGCCAGCCATTTTATTTTTATTTTAATATAAATAAGTAACTCTCAATTGTGTGTTTGCCTGATTTTATAACTGTTGTTTTTTATTCTTTATTGCATAAAACAGATATCCGGCAATGGCCAAAAGTAAAAGGATTGAACTAGCCAGCGAAACTTTATTACCCAGATAATACGACGCGGGCTCAAACTTAAATTCAATCTGGTGCTTTCCTGAAGGAATCAACATAGCCCGAAGCACATAATCAACCTGAATATGATCAGTTTCCTTTCCGTCGATGAAACTCTTCCAGCCTTTTGGATAATATATTTCAGAAAAAACAGCCAACTGAGCGGCAGAGTTCACTGTTGCTTCATATTTCAAATAATTTGGCTGGTATTCAGTCAGTGTAATTTCACCTTCTCCCGAAGCATTTTTGAAACCATTCAATGCTTTTTCGAAACTCTTATTGATGATTGCTGTCGATTTTGGATCAAAATTATTTAGCGAAGTTACTTCTTCGTTAGCAGTATCAACGATTTTAGCATCTTTTACAAACCACGCATTTCCCAATGCATGCGAATTGGCAAGTGGGGGACTGTTCAAATCATAGATGTAATATTTTGTATTCAACATGTTAATCACTGGCAATGTACCCATTACCGAATCAATTAATTCAGGTTTTTTGAATGCGGCAATCAAAGTGCGCATTTCAGGTTCAATGCCATAACTGATTAACTCATTGTATCGTTTCATCTTGGCTCCATGATAACCTCCCAGCGATTTATGGAAAAAAGACGTTCGGGCATCAGCAAATGGGTTTTGCAAGTTAAGAACACGGTAATACAGATCTTTATCTTTCTTGATTTCTTTATCAACAGGCATTTCCTGAAAAGGGACAGCAATCTCACGTTTCGAGGTGAAATTATCGTTATTGAAGTACTTCTTATTCACAGGCCACATATCACCCAAAATCAGCACAACCCACAATACAATTGCATATTGTCCTTTAATCTTTTTATTCCAGTAAGCCCATAAACCTGCAGCTGCCAACAGGACAAAAACAAAAGTGCGGAATGAATCTGCCTGCAAAGCAGATTTTCGGTCGGCCATTAAAGCATTAATAAACTGCTGTGGATAGCCCATTTGCAGATATTGTGCATCGGTATTTCCAGAGAAAGAGCCGGCAATACCTGGTAAAATTGCGAACAGGAGTGCTAATCCCCCCGTGATTCCGAAGGCATATTTCAGGCCTTTCATGAATTCGGCATTGCTAATATTGCGCTGATAAACTTTTTTAATGGCTAAAACTCCAATTAATGCCATGGCAAACTGCTGTATGACAATGATGTTTTTAACATCCCTGAATTTGTTGTATCCCGGGAAATAATCGAGCATGAGATTGGTTAATACCGGAAAGTTTTTTCCTAATGAAAGCAGCAATGAAAATACAAATACAGCTGCGAGCCACCATTTGTCCTTGCCTTTTACAATGAATAATCCGAGTACAAAAAGAAAGCAGAGTACAGCACCAAAATAAAAAGGTGCTCCTGAAATGGGTTGGGTTCCCCAATACATCGGCATTCCGCCTTCTACGGCTTTTTTTGCTTTCTCAGCTCCCTGGGCATCTGCAAAAAACTTGTATGTTTCAGAACTCGTGGTCAACGGTTCACTCATGCCACCGCCTTTGAAACGAGGAATAAAGGCAGTCATTGCTTCACCTAAATCATAACTGTAATCCAGAATGTATTTCTGATCCAGACCACTTGTTTTATTTTCGTCATTCAGACTTAGCTCCGACTGGCTGCGCATCGAAAATTTTCCATATTCGTAGGTTGTGTACAAGCGCGAAAAGTTAGTTCCAACAGCAAGTAAAACTGCAATTAATAAAAATGCGGAAGTTTTGCCAAAGTCAGGAAGTGTTTTTTCTTTGACTGCAAATATAAAATAAGTGATTCCCAGAATCATTACCAGTATGGCGGCGTAATAAGTCATTTGCAAATGATTTGCACTTAACATCAAGCTTAAGCCTAGTGCTGCAATGATGCTTCCACTAATTTTATTCTTCTTAAATGCAAAAAGAATTCCGGCAACTATCAGTGATATATAGGTTAATGCATGAGCCTTGGTCAAGTGCCCGGTAACCATAACAACGAAGGTAAACGTCATAAAACCATATGCCAGACTGCCGGCAAATGCCATCCAAACGCCAATATCAAGCAAAATACAAAGGATAAAAAAGAATATAAAACTGAAGCTTAGAATCATTACAGGTTGAGAAATTGCTGTAATCGACTTCTGAATTTTCAAAAGAATGTCGCCGGGATAAAGGGTTGACGTCAGATAGGCAGGCATTCCGGAGAACATATTATTCGACCAAAGTGCTTCCTTGCCTGTAGCTGCACGATAATCAACAATTTCTTTGGACATCCCTTTAAACTGAGTGCCATCCGAACTTTGCAGCTTTTTTCCTTCTAAGACTGGCGAAAAGTAAATGACACTTATAAGCATAAACAGAACAACAGCAATGATATACGGTCCTGATTTGCGAAGAAGGCTTTTTGTATCCATATTATCTATTGGTATAATTTTTTAATTCGTATTTTCGTGCAAGGCAAAAATAAACCTTTTTAAGTCAATAACTAAATTAAATGGGCGTAATTAAAAGGCAAACAATCAAGGGTTCAATCTACTCTTATCTGGGTGTTGCTGTTGGTTTTTTCACCACTGCTCTAATTATGCCCCGACTGATGTCGCAAGAACAAATTGGTTTGACGGCCATATTGGTTGCGGTTTCTGGACTTTATTCGCAATTCTCTACACTCGGTTTTACCAAAGTAATTGAACGGCTTTTCCCTTACTTCCGAACCAAAGATCAGTCGCACCATGGCTTTGTTTTTATTACCATGGTTGTTGGGATAGTCGGTTTTATGATTTCATTGGCCAGTTTTTTTATCCTGAAACCTTACATTATTGAAAGTAATATCCACAAATCTCCTTTACTTGTTGAATACATTTTTTTTCTTATTCCTCTGATTTTCTTCAGGATGTTTTTCCTGATTCTAGATACGTACAACAAGATGCTTTTTGATTCCACGACCGGCACTTTTTTGAGTGATTTTCTTTACCGCGTAGGAAACCTGTTGCTACTGATTGGGTACTTTTTCAATTGGATTAACTTTGGTCAATACATTTTTGGATATGTGTTCTTCCTGTGTTTTCCCGCAATGTATCTCGCCGGTTTGCTAATTTACCGAAAGCAATTCAATCTTCGTCCAAATCTAAAATTCATCACCCCGCATATGAAGAAGGAAATGGTCAGCCTGTCTGCTTTTGGGATCATTGGCGGATTAGGTAATGTCGCTCTTTTGAATATTGACACCATCATGTTAAATGAATATTACAACCTCTCACTCACTGGTGTTTATTCAATCAGCTTCTTTTTCGGTACCATTATTCTGATTCCTGGTATTGCACTTGCAAGAAGTTCATCAACTCATGTCGCAGATGCCTGGAAAGAAAAGGATATGGTAACCCTTTCCGATATTTATTATAAAAGCACTATTAATCAAACATTTGCCGCGCTGCTTCTTTTTGTTCTGATAGTGTCCAACCTGCACAACATTTTTAAAATTCTGCCTTCGGGTTATGAAACCGGCGAATGGGTAATTATTTTAATTGCCTTTTCAAAACTGATTGTTTCCTCATCAGGCATTAGTTTTCAAATCATAGGAACCTCACATAAGTACAAAGTGCAAACATATTCGCTAGGAATACTGGTTGTTCTGTCAGTCGTTTTCTACATGATTTTTATTCCACCATATGGCATGATCGGTGCGGCGATTGGGTCTCTGTTATCTGTTTCATTAGCTTCAATTTTCCGTGTATGCTATTTGTATTTCAATATGAAATTATTTCCATATCGCTTAATTCATCTTAAAAGTGCTGCTATTGGACTATTCGTTTTTGTAATCGCAAAAATGATTCCTGTATTCGATCATTTTCTTGTCGATCTGATCATTCGAAGTTCAGTTATCAGTTTGGTTTTTATTAGTCTTAGCTTTTGGTTTCATATTTCCGAAGATGTTAATCTTGTGGTAAATAAAACCCTCCTACTTCTAAAACTTAAAAAATGGTAATGCCTGAATTAGGAATCATACTTCAAGCCAGAACAGGCTCAACCCGAATGCCCGAAAAGGTAATTTTGCCTTTTTATCAGGATCAGTCGATTCTGGATTTGTTACTCGAAAAGGTGAAGGGAACAGAATTCCCTTTTGTGTTGGCAACAACAACAAATCCTTACGACGACCGAATTTGTGAATTGGCAGCAAGGCACCAAGTTTCGGTTTTCCGGGGATCGGAGAATGATGTGCTTGATCGGTTTATTCAGGCAGCACAACAATTTGGATTCAGTAAAATTATCCGGGTTTGTGCTGATAATCCGTTTCTCGATTTGGAGGATATAAAAATCTTAATTGCAGAATTCGAAAAGTCAGATGCTGATTACCTCAGTTTTCAACTCGCCGGAAACAAACCTTCCATTTTAACCCATTTTGGCTTTTGGACAGAAGCAGTAAAACTTGATGCGCTTAAAAAGGCACAGGAGCTGACATCAGATAAATTGTATCACGAACACGTCACCAATTTCATTTATGGAAATCCTCAATTATTCAACGTGCAGTTTATTCCGGCAAATGCAATCGTATTTTCGCGAAAGGATATTCGCATGACGCTTGATACTCCGGAAGATTTTGAAATTCAAAAGGAAATATTTGCTGCAATCAGCAAGGAAAAACCTAATTTTGCGATTCCTGAAATAGTAAACTGGCTCGATCAGCATCCGGAAATTCTGAAAAAAATGAAAGAAGAAATCCGGAAGAATCAAAAATAAGAAGTTACAATTCAATAGAAATGACAAAACCAACCTATATAATCGGCGAAATAGGACAGAACCATAACGGTGAAGTCGAAATAGCGAAAAAGCTGATTGATGTAATCACCGAACCGGTTATTGATAAGCTTTTCGGACAAAAGTTAATGCCGATGAATGCGGTGAAAATGACCCGGCGTGACCTAAACGAAGAGCTTTCGGCTTCTGAAATGTTCCGGCCTTACGAAGGACCGAATTCGTTTGGTAAAACCTATGGGGAGCATCGTTCTTTTCTGGAATTAAACGACGATGAACATTTTGAAGTTTACCAGTACGCCAAACTGAAAGGACTCGAGTTTGTTGAAACCCTTTGCGCTAAAGGCTGCCTTTCGATGCTGAAGTTGTTTTCTCCCGACCGCCTTAAAGTTGCCTCCCGCGATTTGACCAACCTTCCGCTTTTGGAAGCTATGGCGGAAACCAAAATTCCGGTTATACTTTCTACTGGGATGACCGGAAAAAAGGAACTGGATGATGCGTTGGAAATTATAACCAAATACCATTCGAACATCAGCATATTGCATTGTTTGTCTCAATATCCTTCAGAATATCAGAATATTAATCTGTTGAGTATTCAGTTTCTGAAAGATCATTATCCGCAATATACGATCGGATATTCCGATCATTCCATCGGGATTTTGATGCCAGCAGTTGCAGTTGGGATGGGTGCCGAAATCATCGAAAAGCATATTACGCTCGACCGGACAATGAAAGGTACAGATCACCGGGGGTCGCTCGAACCTGAAGGAATCTGGCGTATGGTTCGCGACATTCGGAACACTGAATATGCTATCGGAGAAAATGCCATCTTTGTAAACAAGAAAGTTGAAGCAACCCGCATAAAACTGGAACGTTCTGTTGCTACTATTCGTAGTATCGGCGCTGGCGAAGTCATAACTGAAAATGATTTGCATTTACTCAGTCCGGGTGATGGTTTTAAATGGGCTGAAAGAAATCAAATAGTCGGAAAAAAAGCGGTGATTGCTATTCCGGCAAACGAAATAATTTATACAGAAATGTTGGAGAAATGAAGATAAAATTAGTATTGACTGATATTGACGGGGTTTGGACTGATGGAGGCATGTATTACGATCAGACAGGGAATGAACTTAAAAAATTTAATACTTGTGATAGTGCCGGAGTGATTTTTCTGCAATTGCTCGAAATTCCTTTGGGAATTATTACAGGTGAAAATACCAAGATTGTTTGGCGACGTGCAGAAAAGCTGAAAATAAACCATCTCTTTATTGGCGTTAAAAATAAGCTGGAAGTAGCCGAAAAACTTTGTAACGAGTTGCATATTTCGCTACAGGAAGTGGCTTATGTTGGTGATGATTTGAATGATGCTATGCTTTTGAAGGCAGTCGGTTTTAGTGCAATCCCGGCAAATGCACCAGACTATATGGAAAAATATGCCAAAATAAGACTTAGTAAAACAGGTGGATCCGGAGCTTTTCGCGAATTTGTTGAACTTTTACTTAAAAAAGAAAATCTGCTCGATACCGCTATTCAAAAATATCTGAAAGCTACTTTGCAAAAGTAAATGCAAGATATTTTTAGCTCCTGAGTCGTTTTTGAAATGAATCAAAATTTTTTATTAAAAAAAGGCTAATCAAGAATGTCCTTAAACCCAGTTGGTTTTTAAGGACATTCTTGATTTATTCAACGTTGAAATGTCTGTTTTAATCGTGGCTGAATCTCCCGAAAATTAAATATTTATGCAGTGGCTTGGGCTTAAGTTTTCTATCATTATATTTGATAGGTACTTCAGGGTATTCAATTAATCATCTAAAATTATTCTGATGAAATTAAAGTTCTTTTTTGTTTTGGTGACTGTTTTAGTCGTTTCAACAATGTCGTGCAGCCGTAAAAATAGCAGACAGATTTCCGATCCGCAGGAATTTTCTCAGTACATAGCATCTCACACCTCTGGAACGATAAGCATTTCAGAAACCGTTAAATTGATGCTGAACTTTCAGCCCTCAGAGAACACCATGGTTCCTGAAAACATTTTTCAGTTCGAACCGTCCATCAAAGGAAAGACTGTATGGAATGATTCCGGATTGTTGGAATTTCGCCCCGAAAAACCATTTCTTTCTGGCCAAACTTATTTGGTTACGGTTGATTTGGGGAAAATCATTAAAGTTCCTGAAGGGAAAAGATATTATACTTTTCAATTTAGAACAATCGATGTTGATTATTCTCTTGAAGTTGATGCAGTAAAAAGTTTCCTTGTTGGGAATGAGCTTAAAGTTTCAGTCAACGGAACTGTTTTGACCAGTGATATTTTCGAAAACACCCTGATTGAGAAAATGGTTCATGCCTACCAGAACGGCAAAGAATTGCCTGTGGGTTGGACGCATCAGGAAAAATTGAAACAGCACCAATTCGAAATTGATGATATAAAACGTGGGAAAGAAGCCGGTAAAGTGAAACTGGTGTGGAATGGAAAATCTATTGGTGCGGATTCCGGAGGAGATCGGGAAATTGAAATTCCTGAACTCGGCAGATTTTATTTGCTGAGCGCCAAGGGTATTTCGGGAGGCTCTCCCTATATTGAACTTCTTTTCTCAGATCCTCTCGATGTAAATCAGGAAACTTCAGGAATATTCCGGATGGATGATGTCAATTTTGAAGTGTCGATCGTGGATAATCTGGTTAAACTGTTTCCTGATAAACCATTTACAGGAGAGAAGAAACTTGAAATATATGAAGGCTTAAAGAATTATTCAGGAGCACGATTGGGAAAAACTGAGTTGTCAACCATTAGTCTTGAATCTGAAAAACCTGCGATTCGGTTTATTGGGAAAGGTAATATTGTTCCTTCTTCAGATGGATTGGTATTGCCATTCGAAGCGGTGAATCTTAGCGCTGTTGATATCAGGATTCTAAAAATATTTGAGAATAACTTCCATCAGTTTTTTCAGATGAATGATTTGGATGGAGACAATTCGCTCAAGAATGTAGGGCGTCCTGTTTATTACGGTTCTTATTTGCTTAGCCGGATTCATTCGTCTGAATTAAATAAATGGAGTGCATACAGCATTCGGCTGGACGATTTAATTACCATTGAGCCTGGTGCAATTTATCAGGTACAACTCATTATGCAACCTGAATATTCACTTTATCCCTGCCCCGATGATGCTCAGGTAAAAACCATCAAACGAAAAAAAACAAGCAACAACGAAGAGGATTGGCTCAAGGATTCATATTATTATGAAGGTGGAGGCTGGAGCGAATATGAAGGAGATTTCTATGATTGGCAAAACAGAAAAGATCCATGTTATATCGCTTATTTTATCGATAACAGAAGTGTCTCTAAAAATGTAATTGCTTCCAATCTTGGTTTATTGGCCAAAAGAGGTTCCGACGGAAAAATGTTGGTTGTTGCTACGAATTTGCTAAATGCCAGACCAGAATCGGATGTTGAACTTAAGATTTATGATTTTCAGCAACAACTGATCGTATCGGCGCAAACTGATGGTAACGGAATGAGCGAAACAGTACTTGATCGAACTCCTTTTATGCTTGTGGCTAAAAAGGGAAAGGATGTCGGGTATTTAAAAATCAGCGATGGAGCTTCGTTGCAATTGAGTCGTTTTGATGTTGGTGGTGACGAAGTGCAGAAAGGTTTAAAAGGCTTTTTGTATGGTGAACGTGGCGTATGGCGTCCGGGTGACTCGCTTTATGTATCTTTAATTTTAGCGAACAAGGTTGGTGAACTTCCTGCAAATCATCCTGTTGTTTTTGAGTTATACAACCCTTCAGAACAACTGGTAAGTAAGGGCGTAATTCCATTATCCGGAAATATCACCACGTTCCGAACTTCGACTAATGAAGATGCTGCAACAGGAAGTTGGAGACTGATTGCTAAAGTCGGGGGTGCAGAATTCAGTAAGCGACTTCGAATTGAAACAGTTAAACCGAATCGGCTGAAACTGCAGTTTCAAACCAATCCGGAAGAGCTTAGAGGTGATGCAAAAAATCAGAATGCAAAACTGACAGCAAAGTGGCTGCATGGTTCACCGGCGAATGATATGAACGCAAAAGTTGAGATGTCACTGAAAAAAGTAAAAACAGTTTTTAGCAGATTCCTGAATTATACTTTTGACAATCAGGCTTCCCAATTCGAATCAGCCGAGCAAACCATTTATGAAGGAAAACTGAACGAAGCTGGTGAAGTTAATTTCCCGGTAATTCTGGGAAAACTGGATAATGCACCCGGAAAACTGGAAGCTGTTTTTACAACACGTATTTTCGAACCTGGTGGCGATTACAGTATTTCGCAATTTAATAAAAAGGTCTCTCCATTTTCAAAATATGTTGGCATGCGTTTTCCGGATGAAGATGTATCCCGAAAAATGTTATCAACCGGAAAAGATACACAGCTTGATTTGGTTGTTGTTGATGCTGACGGAAATCCTGAAGAATCGCAAATTGAAATATCGATTTATAAAATTAACTGGCGCTGGTGGTGGGATGCGTCTGACGATTATTTGGGCAACTACGTTTCGCAGGAACACTACAAGCCATTTCTGACTAAAAAAATTGCTGTCAGCGGAAAAGCATCCATGTCTTTTCGAATTGAAAATGAAAACTGGGGTCGTTACCTGGTTATGGCAAAATTACCTTCGGGGCATTCTGTTTCTCAAGTTGTATACATCGATTGGCCTTACGGAAGTTCTGCCGGCCAAGATGGAGGCGCTGCAATGCTCAGTTTCTCAGCCGACAAGGAAAAGTATAGTGCGGGCGACGATATTACGGTTACCGTTCCATCATCTGCAGGCGGCAAAGCCTTGGTTTCAGTTGAAAACGGATCTTCTGTATTGAATAAATTCTGGGTTGATACGGAAGCTGGTCAAACGAAACTAAAAATAAAGGCTACTCCGGAAATGGCTCCTAATTTTTACCTTTTTATCACAGTTCTTCAGCCTCACGGTCAGACTATTAATGATAAACCAATCCGTATGTACGGCGTTATACCAGTTTCGGTTGAAGATCCGGAAACGCATTTACAGCCGGTGATAAAAGCTCCGGAAGAATTACGATCGCAAAAGACTTTTTCTGTCGATGTAAGCGAGGCTAAAGGTCGGGAAATGTCTTATACACTCGCTGTTGTCGATGAAGGCTTGCTTGATCTGACCGGTTTCAAAACGCCTGATCCGTGGTATTCTTTTTATGCCCGCGAAGCTCTCGGTGTAAAAACATGGGATCTTTACGATTACGTTTTAGGAGCGTATGGAGGCAAATTGGAAAAACTTTTTGCTGTTGGAGGAAGTGATCAGTTGCTCGATCCATCCAAACAAAAAGCGCAACGGTTTAAACCCGTAGTTAAATTTTTGGGCCCTTTTCTTCTGAAAAAGAACCAGAAAAGAGTGCACCAACTAATTTTACCACAATATACCGGATCGGTCAGGATGATGGTAGTTGCTGCTTCGAACAGGGCTTATGCCAATACAGAAAAGACGGTTCCGGTTCGCGATCCGCTAATGGTGCTTGCAACAGTGCCGCGGGTGATCGGCATCAATGAGACATTTGAATTACCTGTTAATGTTTTTGCACAGACTTCTGCCGTTCAAAATGTAAAAGTAAGCGTTGAAGTCAATTCGTTGTTGAAGACCGACGGTGCAACTAATCAGTCGGTTTCATTTGCGACACCCGGAGAAAAGGATATTCGCTTCAGACTGAAATCAACCCAAACGACAGGTAAGGCAACCATTAAAGTAGTTGCAGAATCAGGAAACGAAAGAGCCGTTTACGAAGTTGAAGTTCAGGTTAGGAATCCAAATCCAAGAATAGTTGTCAGTCAGACAAAAATGGTGGATGCCGGTAAGAGTTGGGAAACAGATATTTCTTCAATGAGCACAGAGGAAAAAGGCTCAGCAACTATCGAAGTTTCTTCAGTTCCGCCGTTAAATCTTGCACAAAGGGTCGATTATTTGATCAATTATCCACATGGATGTATCGAGCAAACTGTTTCGGCTATCTTCCCTCAACTTTTTCTGAGCCGGTTTGTAAGCTTAAGTCCTGACAAACTAAAAGAAATTGAATCGAATGTGAAGCAGGGAATTGAAAACCTGAGGAAATTTCAATTGCCTGACGGAAGTTTCAGCTATTGGCCAGGTAATAGTTATACCTCTTTATGGGGAACTTCCTATGCCGGTAATTTTATTATTGAAGCCGAAAATGCTGGTTATGCTATTCCCGGAGATGTAAAAAAGAAGTGGCTCAATTATCAAAAAGGTGCTGCCAACCGATGGCAAAAAGATTATACCCAAGGTAATGTCCCTCTTGACCAGGCTTATCGTCTTTACACCCTTGCTTTGGCCGGAAGTCCTGCTATTGGAGCCATGAACCGCCTGCGCGAGTCTGCAGATTTACCCCTTGCGGCGAGTTGGCAATTGGCTTCGGCTTATGTGCTGGCGGGTCGGGTTGAAGTCGCAGAATTACTCGTTGACATGACCAAATTGACACCGCAGAATTACGAAGACGCCGGTCCAACTTTTGGTTCTTCGCTTCGCGATCGGGCGATGTTGCTTGAAACACTTACACTCCTGAAAAAGAAAGAAGCATCATATCCAATTGCAAAGGCCATTTCTGATGAATTGTGCAGCCAGCACTGGATGAGCACTCAAACAAGTTCATTCTGCCTGATTGCGATGTCTAAATTTGTCGCTCAAACCACTAATAAAGCTTCAGAAAGAAGCAAGTTTAAACTTACCATTAACGGGAAAAGTGAAGATGTGATCATCGATAAATCTGTTTTTAGCAGGGAGATCTTCCAACCAGGGAATAAATTGTCAGTAAAAGTTGATAACATTTCAAAATCGGATCTTTACATTTCTGTGGTACAAGCCGGTGTACCTGTTTCGGTTGATATTCCGGCCAAACAAAGTGGATTGGTTTTGGATGTTGCCTACCTGTCAGCCGAAGGGAAACCGCTTGATGTGAAAAAACTTCAGAAGGGAATCGATTTTACTGCAGTTGTTCGCGTTAAAAATACCGGATACAGTGAGGTTCTGAATCTGGCGCTAACACAGGTTTTTCCTTCAGGATGGGAAATATTCAACGAACGTTTATTTGGAGGAGTTAATGGTTCAAACTACAGTTACCGCGACATTAGGGACGACCGTGTTTTGACTTATTTCGATTTGAAAGTGAATGAACAGAAAGAGTTCAGGGTGAAATTAAATGCGGCTTACAGTGGTATATATTACCTTTCTCCGGTTAGCTGTGAGGCAATGTACAATAACCTGATTTCAGGAAATACAACAGGATTTAAAGTTGAAGTAGAAAAATAATGTGGAACCTGACGACCGGAATTTTTAAGAAAAACAGTTTAGTGAGACTAGCCCTGAGAAATAAACTCATTAGTGCTATTGGTCTAATTGTCTTGTTATTCTTAATGGTTCCGGTAGTGCATTTTAACGAACCATACAGCACCGTTGTTTTAGCACGTAACGGAACTCTTTTGGGAGCCCGACCTGCAATCGACGGGCAGTGGCGTTTCCCTCCTTCAGATTCGGTTCCTGACAAGTTTAAAGCTTGTATCATTCAGTTCGAAGATAAATACTTCAACTATCATCCCGGAATTAACCCGGGTTCAGCATTTCGGGCCATATACCTGAATTTGCGATACGGAAAAATTGTAAGTGGCGCAAGTACTTTGTCTATGCAGGTTGTCCGTCTTTCTGACAAGCGCAAACATCGGACAATTTGGGTGAAAATGATTGAAATGATTGAAGCTCTTAGGCTCGAACTGGCTTTCCCGAAGAGCGATATCCTTGCACAATATGCTGCCCATGCACCTTTTGGTGGAAATGTTGTTGGGCTGGAGGCTGCCTCCTGGCGCTATTTTGGATGTCCGGCCAGCCAGCTTTCCTGGGGAGAATCGGCAGGACTGGCCGTTTTGCCCAACTCACCATCTCAAATATTTCCGGGTAAAAACGAAGAAAAATTAAAGAGCAAAAGGAATAGCTTATTAAAGAGTCTGCTTCAGGCAGAAATTATTGATTCCATTACGTATTCGCTTTCGATCACAGAGCCGCTTCCCATAAAGCCGGAACCATTACCCGATCTGGCCAGACATCTTTTATTTCGTTGTGTGAAAAATCAAAAGGATAAATTTGTTCAAACGACTATTGATCCTGATTTGCAAGTCGCTGCACAAAGAGTGATCGACAGGCAAATGGGGCAGCTCAAAGCAAATTACATCAACAACGTAGCCTGTGTTATTGCAGAAGTAAAGACGGGGAATATTCTGGCGTATATCGGCAATGCCGACTGGGACGATAAGAATGGTGGAGCCGTTGATATGATTGTTGCTCCGCGAAGTACAGGTAGTATTCTTAAACCATTTCTTTTTGCAGCGATGCTCGATGCCGGAAAAATAATGCCAAATACCTTATTACCCGATTTACCAATCTATTTTTCGGGATATACGCCGCAAAATTTCGATTTGCAGTTTCGCGGAGCTGTTCCGGCTTCAGTAGCCTTGTCAAAATCGTTAAATATTCCTGCAGTTTATATGCTTCGTGAATTTTCGCCGGCACGTTTTCTCGATGTATTAAAGGCCGTTGGTTTGACCACTTTCAGAAAGGACGCTGACTATTATGGACTATCATTGATTCTGGGTGGCGGAGAGGCTACCCTGGAGGAATTAGTCTCGGCTTATTCGTCCATGGCCAGATCGCTAAACCATTTCACCCGGAATGGTACATACTGCTCGTCTGATTATCATCCGATAAGCTATTTATATTCGGAAGATCAAACAAAAATTGCTGATGGAAAAACAGTTTTTCATGCTGAATCAATCTGGCAAACCTTTCATACCTTGCTTGATGTTAATCGTCCGGAAGAAGAATCTGGCTGGAAAAATATGTCCTCGTCCGGAGTAATAGCCTGGAAAACAGGAACCAGTTTTGGTTTTCGCGATGCCTGGGCCATTGGGGTCACTCCGGAATATGTAATTGGCGTATGGGGTGGTAATGCCAGCGGAGAAGGTCGCCCTGGATTAACAGGAGGTTCTGTTGCTGCACCTGTGCTGTTCGAATTGAATTCGTTACTCAGCAACGATCATTGGTTTAAGATGCCATTGGATGAAATGTATCCAGCTCTGATTTGCAGGGAAAGCGGGCAAAGAGCCTCGTCAAATTGTCCGAACGTTGATACTTTGCTGGTACCACAAACTTGTCTGTCCAGTTTGCCTTGCCCTTATCACCGCATTCTTCATTTGGATGTCAACCGGCAGTTTCAGGTCAATGCTTCATTTTATCCGGCAGATCAGATCGTTAATGAAAGTTGGTTTATTTTACCTCCCTCCATGGAGTTTTATTACCGGAGGTTTCATCCTGAATATCGTTCTCTGCCGCCTGAAATGCCTAATAGGAAATCGCTGCAGGATATTCAGATGCTGGATTTTATATATCCCGATGACAGACTAATGGTATTTTTACCAAAAGACGTGGATGGGAAAAGAGGACAGGTCATTTTTCAGGCAGCGCATCGCAGACAGGGAGCAACAGTTTACTGGCATCTGGACGACCATTTTTTGGGAACAACGTATGACATTCACCAAATGGCAGATTCTCCTGCTCCCGGAAAACACAAATTGGTTATTGTAGATGATGCCGGAAATATGGCAACCCGCTATTTTAGTGTTGTGGAATAGACTCTCGCAGGCAATATTTATTTCACAGAAATAATAGCTTCAATGCACCTTTCAGCGACTTTCCCATCGATTTGATAAGCATATTTCTGAATGAATGCGTTGTATTTTGAATGATCAATCTTCAGACTTCCACGGAAAATGCCAGAAAGAATAGTTGTCAGACTAATCGAATCAATTGCCTGAAATGCCACGCCTTCTGCTACATATCCCATGATATCCTGTTTCAAGTGATCGAGAATAACAAGCGGTTTGTGAAAATAAACTGTTTCGGTACCCACAGTCGAGAAACAGGTGATCAGCACATCGCAGGTGGCAATCAGCTGATACAAATCGGAGGTAATATCCAGCACATAATTGCTGCATCCGGCCTCTTTTGCAATAGTCGAATAATATTCTGGATTGTCAAATTCGCGTGGATGAAGTTTCACGATCAACCTTGATTTCGGTACCTTACTCGCAGCCTTAAAAACATCATAGGCAGCCTGATACCTTAATTCAGAGTCCCGCTGAGGCTGAGATGCAAAAAGAATCTTTTCGATTGGTCCGGCTGTTTTCTGTTTTTCAGCCTTTAATAATTCCGGAATAATGTCTGTTCGGATCTGTCCAACTGACATAACTGAATTCTTTGGATAATTTCCTTTTTTGATCAGAAATTCTTCCCAGTATTTACCCCAGGTTAGTGTCAGATCAGGCATCACACGATTCACGCAATCGTTTTTGGTATACAAATATGCTGGATGTAAATCGTGCATCGTTCCATGTTGCAAACCGATAATTTTAATTCCACAGAATCTGGCCGCATCCAGAATTGATTTGGAGAGCGGGCTGTTTTCATCGGCGGCTATTACAGCTTTTATTTCTGAACCCGAGAAATAATTACGTGCAGCAAAAAAACGGTATAAAAAGAAAACAGATGATTTATCGAGCGACTGAAACACTTCGAACGTGAGTTTTTGAACCATTGAAAATTCTGTCTCACTAACTATTTTGTATGATTTCCGGAGTGTTTGGTGAGCTTTTGTTGCTGATTTGCGAACACTACTTTTAAGTAATCCTGAAATAAGAAAACCTTCGAGGAAAATCTTTGGATGGTTGTTCCACGAAGATTGGTACTGCTTTCTGGAAAAGGAATAATCGGATTTGCCTTTTGGTTTTGGCATTAAAACTTCGGTTAAAAGAGCAAAACGTTCATCGAGTTCCGAAATCAGGTATTCCAGGATATGATGTCCCTGGACAGTGCTCAGGGATTCTTTATCCAGAACCGAAGAATATTTTTCGGTCAGGTAAACCAGGTATTCAGGATTCTTTTTCGGTGTAAGGATAGATTTAAAGAAACGGTATTTTACTAATACCAGATAGCTAAACAAATAGCCAAAATTAAATTTGGCCTTATTCATAGTTGCCGGGAACCTGAAATTAACTGAAGAAAATACTTTTTGTAATGGTTTTATTTCATGAGTAACAAACCAAATATGATTATTAAATGAGTTGAACTCTTTTTCGAGGGGTTTAAGAAAATACATGAGGTTGCGAACGGCAAAATATATACGGAACTTATGGTAGTGCCATATGCTGGCTGTATCAATCCTGAATAGATCGGCAATTGTTTGATTTCCGACTTGAATATCTCCAAACCGAAGTATTTCGGACATCGTTTCATAATTTACCTGCTTTTTTTCCTCAGGACTTAAAGCTATTCGCTGGGCGAATTCAAGTGAATCAGCTCCTGAAATAGAAAATACTTTCGATCCGTTTTCTTTTAATCGTTTAACTTCATTGATTTCTGAGTGAGAAAGTGTACGGTTTATAATAATTATTTTACTCATGCTTTCAAGTTTTACGCTTCCAGAATTAAAGCGATTTTACGTGTCAATTCTTTTCTGGAGTATTGGATTGCAAACCCGATATTTAGGTTTTGTTTTCCTTTATTCAATTCCTCCTGAATAAATTGATTCATTCCGTCAGAATTGCTGTAATCGAAAAGCTTCCCGCATTTTGTTTCCTGAATAATTATAGCCAGATCGCCATCGGTTGGACCAATTGCAAGTATTGGTTTCTGAGAAGCAAGGTATTCAAAAAATTTACCGGTAAGTATTCCTTTGTTGTTTTTAACTTTTGGAATAACCAGCAAAAGCAAATCAGAACGGAACAAATATTCAATCGATTTGGTGTGATCGACATAACCGGTCAACTCGGTTTCAATTCCAATGGCGTCGAATTTTTGTGCAATTGAAGGAGGTATTTTACCGACAAAGCGAATTAAAATTTCAGACTTTAAATCTTCGGGAACTTTTGATAACGAGATCAATAGACCTGAAACATCGTAAGCTTCCGAAATGGTTCCGGAATAAGTAATTATCTTTTTTACTTCGGTTGAAACAGTCGATACTCTAAAATCTTCTTCATCGAACCCGTTTGGAATTACAACTGTTTTTTCTGCAATTGGCAGCGCAGATTTTTCAGTAAAAATGCGTTTAACATCTTCGCTTACAGTAATTAGCAGATCAGCATTTTCTATTACCTGAAGTTCGTATTTTTTATCAATTTTAGCGGCCAGTGTCGTGTGTTTAAATTGATTGTAATAATAAATGTCGGTCCATGGATCTCGTAAATCGGCAATCCACCGAATGTTGAATTTTTGCTTCAACTTGAGTCCGACGAGTTGTGTCGAATGTGGCGGACTTGTTGTTACTACCGTTTTAATATTGAATTCCCGGATAAGTTCTTCAGCCTTTTTTAATGCATATTTATTCCAGCCTTTTCGCGGATCGGGTAATAGAAAGTTGCCGCGGATAAATTTTGAGGCTTTTTGCATCAATCCTTCCTTCGATTCGTTGGCAAATCCGCCATATGGCACATCTTTTTTACCTGAAATAAGTTTGTATAAATTATAAAGTTCGAAGCTTTTTGTAGTATAAACCTGGCAGTTGGGGTCCACTTCAGCTAACAGGCTTTCATCGCGCTGCGGATAACTGGCATATTCCGGGTCGACAGTCAGAATAATTGGTTGCCAGCCAAATTCCGGCAGATATTTGGCAAATTTCAGCCACCGCTGAACTCCGGCGCCACCGGATGGCGGCCAATAATATGTAATAATCAAAACTTTTTTCATTCTTCACCGAAATATGAATCACCTATTTGGTAAAGATAATTGATTTGAGGGAAGTGGCTTGGTTGATGATAATAAAAAAAGCCGCTTCAAGCAACTGAAGCGGCTTCCTAAATATAATCTGTTGGATTAATTTTAAGATGCTGTTGTACTGTTGAAACGGGAAAGAGATGGAAGTGTATTTTACCTTTGGAACTTAAAATAAGCTAATAAATGTACTGGATATTTTTTCTGCTTATTAACTCAAAATAGATTTACATTTCAAGATACTGATTACATGTCATTTAACTTTATCTCTTGCTCTTGAGATCATTCTTGTTTTCTTATAGAATGATCATTCACGATGCTTATTATCAA
Organism: Prolixibacteraceae bacterium; assembly: GCA_041736275.1. Lineage (GTDB taxonomy): Bacteria > Bacteroidota > Bacteroidia > Bacteroidales > Prolixibacteraceae > Aquipluma. Next base: position 172,916 of record JBGSUC010000035.1, on the reverse strand, counting down.
AATTATTAAATGTTTATATCGTTATTTGCCGAAATGTTGCATCAGCGATGACTTATATATTTTCTTACTGGATCGTAGAATCCTGAATACAAGTATTTCCTTATATTTGCTGGCAATCAGTTCACTCTTTATGTTAGAAATTTATTAAATGTGGAGGAATTTATATGTCGAAGATGATAATTAGCAGCAATGTTGAAATCACAAATTTGGTAAAAACAGAATGTACAAATAACGGGTTTGATCGTTTTGGGGAAATAGCAGACGAGGGTTACAATATTGTCGCATTTAAAAAGCTTTGTATCAACAACGATAATTTAGTTCAATTCCACAATGGTGATTTTATTGTAAGTTCCGGAACTCTAATTTTTGAAGAAACAATTGGTAAGATTGCACTTGAAAGTGTTTATGCTAAATTTAATGGGAATATTCACGATGTTAGAAAATATATTACAGGAAATTATTCAATCGTACTAAAGAAGGGAGATTACATATATATATTTTGTGAAGAAAATAATGTTTTCGATGTTTTTTATATTGATGATATTACCGATTGGTATGTAGCAAATTCATTGTTTGATTTAGCAGAAAATTATTCCGGCGATTTAGATATTAACGAATTTAGTGTAATTGAGCAGGCATTTCAATATTGTATTATTGGTGATGAAACTGTATTTAATAAAGTTAAGAAATTGCAGGGAGATGAGTTAATTGAAATTGATTTAAAGAGGCATAATTTAAAAGTCAAAAAACAACCAATTGTTTACCCTGGTTTTAGCTCGTTTGATGAACCAGTTTTGGTTGATCAATTTACAAAAACCATAAAAGAAAAAACACGAATTATAGCGACTGCTTTTGATGACATCACCTTAAGCATGACTGGTGGTTTAGATAGCCGGTTAATTTTTTCATCTATGGTGGCAAATGGAGTAAAACCCAAAATAGTATATGGAATTGGGAACAGTATTTTAACAAATACCAAACCCAGGGATTTAGAAATCAATAAAATTTATGCGAGTAAATTTAAATTGCAATTGAGTACATTAGATTGGAGTACTCCTGAACAATTTGATGAGTTTTGGGAGAAATACATGCATAAATATGGATTTTTATCAGTCATTTACAATTCTTCAAATCATGTTTTTTCCGGGCTTGAAAATATAGAAGGTAAATTTATTGATTATGGATATTGGGGAGAAACGTTTAGGAACAGACCATGGTTGGAAGTAAGAACTGAAGAATATTTTTCCCTGGATCAATTTTTGGATGAATTTTACATAAACAAAAAATTAAAAGATGTATATAGCAATTATGATGGATATAGAGACCATTTAAAGGATAAGTTTAAATCTATAACAGACGTCCTTCAATTAAACTCACAAAAAATTCATAAAAACGATTTTCAAAAGATATATAATTATTGGTTTAAAGGTGCACATGCACGAATTTGCAATTTGAATAATTTAATGAGATATTCAATAGCAATATTATCAGATTATGATATAAATTGTTTTGCATTACAAGTACCATATGTGCTTAAAGTAGATGCCAGGTTTATGTTAAAATCCTTAAAGAAAATTTCACCAGAAGTTCTTGACGTTCCTTTCTTTTCACATTGTGAAGACTTGACGTTTAATGAAACCAAATTTAAACTGGAAAAAAGTCATCATGAGAATAAAATATTTTCAATTGCAAAAAGGACTGTTAAAAACAAAACATTAATACAATTTGCAAAATATATTTTATATCAATTTAGTAGAGATACGAATACTTCTAAAGAATTAAAAGAGTTAATAGAAAAGTCCGGATTAAAGAAAGACATACTTGATAAAATAAATGCAAATGGATTAAGCCATATAAAAACTCAAAACTATGAAGGCATAACAGTCCACTTGGCACATTATGCGCAATTGATTGAAATTATCAAGCATATCAAGGAAAAATAAATCGATTAAAATATGATCGATTTATCCATCCTTGAATCTTCTTATCGTTTGTACGGCTTTGTGGTTTAATTTGCTGGGTTCCTATTAAGGATTATTATTTTCTTTTGACAAATATGTCTGGAAATATTGGCAATAATAAAAATTAGGTGAAAGTTATTGATTGAATAATTCATTTACCTCTGTTTCCGTCAATGCCCTATTGTAAAAAATTACATCATCAATATTACCAATAAAGTAACGGTAGGATACTGTCCCCCACGATCCGATATAGGTATTTAATTGACAATTGTCTGTGGAATTATAGTAATTTTTAGTATCTGCCTGTTTGATGTTGTCAACATACATCTTCATTCCTTCCGAAGGATCAATAATTGCAACAACATGATACCATCGGTCTTTCTGCCAGGATGTGTTGTTCGATTGAATATAGTAATAATTATCTTTGTTGATAGAATAAAAAAATCTTAGCTTACCGGGAGTACCTGTACCCCCTAAACCACTGGGGAAAAAAGCAAGACTAAATTCTGATGTATTATCATAATCTCCATCTCTGGTCACTAATGCAACATATCTGTTAAGACTTGCGTCGATATTCATATCCAAACGAAACCATAACGATATAGACCGAATACCATTCCCTATATTACCCCCAAGATTAATATAGTCGTTTATACCATCAAAAGTAAAAGCACTATTGGCATTTCCTTTTCTGTCATTAGTGAGAATTGGACCTTGCACATTACCATCAAAAGTATTGGTGCTTTCGTCAATCGCATTGTTATTAAATGGATAATAGGCAACTAATCCATTTTCAGGCACAGATGATTTCGTAACTGTCACTAATATATTTGCTTCAGAATATAATTGATTGGCCCCATTATCTTTTACCCTGACCGAGAGTTTGAAGTTTATTTCATCGGCACCATTCATTATTACAGGCTTAGCCAAAAGAATAGTTCCATTCGAAGAATCAATGGAAAAATAGCCATCTGAATTACCTGCAACAATTGAGAATATCAAACTCTGCCCAGAATCCGGATCTTTTGCAAAAACCTTGCCCAAAATTGCCCCAACGGGTTGAGATTCATAGGCGGTAAATTGCTGATCCAATATTACAGGAGTTTCATTTATATCATTTATATCAATCGTAATAATTGCACTTGTAGAATATTCAGGCTTTGCGATTTCATTTACCTTTATAGTCAAAGAAAAACTGCTTTTTGTTTCATAATCTAAAATTACAGATTGAGCGACCGAAATTATTCCAGTATTTTTATCAATAACAAATTTACCTACGCCATTCCCAGCCGTAATTGTATATTCAATTGGGACGCCTTCGTAACTGTTTGCAATTACTTTTCCAACTACACTTCCACTTATGTTATTTTCATCAACATCAAGTTTTTGGGTGGTTATAACAGGATTTTCGTTGACATCAAGAATATTTACAGTAACATTTGCTGTATCTGAAAGAGCTCCGGTTCCATTATCTGTTATTTTTATTGATAAAATTATTTTTTTATTTGTTTCGTAGTCAAATTTTGATTTATCCGAAACAAATAGCTTTCCTGTACTTGCATTAACATTTATAGCATCGCTAATTGTCGACTGTAATATGATGTAGCCAAGAGTTTGTCCGGCATCAACATCAGTCGCATTAATCTGTCCTATTTCTGTATTATTTTGACTGTTTTCGGAAATCGAAAAGGATTGATCATTAATTATAGGTTTCTCATTAACATCTCCTACATCAATACGAACTGTTGTAATTGTGTATAATGCAGGATTTGCGATGTTTTGAACTTTAACCTTAATCGTATAATCCGGGGTATTTTCGAAGTTTAATTTTTCTCCTTTTTCTAAAAATAACTCACCGCTTTTTTCTCCCATAAAAAATAAATTGGAAGTGTTTCCTTCCACTATACTGAAACTGTATTCTTCATTTTGACCTTTCGATATAAATTTTACGGTACCAATACTATAAATCCCTTCAACATTCTCATTTATTTTGAATGATTGATCAATAACGTTGGGATTTTCCAATTGATCAGTAATGTTGATTGTGACAAAAGCAGATGAAGTCAGTTTGCCATCCGATACATTAACCCGAAACTTATATTGCTGTATTTGTTCATAATCAAGGTTTGCCGTCAATTTAATCTTTAGATTCCCAATATTTGGATCAATCTCAAACGGAAAATCAACAGTTTCTTCATCCAATTCATAGATAAGTTTATTTCCGTCAGGATCTGAAGCACTTATAGTAGCGCATACCAGACCGGGTGTACTGTTTTCAATAACAGAAAAAATTTGATCAACTATAACCGGAGGATTATTTTCCTTTTTGCATGAAAAACCAATAAATAAAAAAATTACAATAAATAAAACTGCTAATGTAGGCTTCATTTGGGTGAATTTTTTAGGTTAATATCTGATTTTTGGATCGTGCATAAATATAATAATATTGTTGAATATTATTATGAAAATAAAACAATAATTTGATTTTAATCAATTAGTGTGTTCTGGCTATATCTTTGGTAGTGAATGTACAAGAAATATTATATCTGCACCATATTTCTCTTTAGCTGGAGAATAAAGGTAGGATAATTAACAGGCTGATGTTCTTAATTTGTCTCAGTCATTCTTTTAAATCAACAAAAAAAGCCGCCTCAATTGCTTGAAGCGGCTTCCTAAATATAATCTGTTGGATTAATTTAAGATGCTGTTGTACTGTTCATTGATTAGATCGGGAAGATAGCTTGCAATCATTTCCAAAACCTGGTCGTTTCCAATTGCTTCTGCACTAATACACTTCTGACTGTTTAGTTTTGCCTGATTTAAAACAGCAGAGTTAAGTGATTCGCTCACTGTACTTTCTGCTCCAGTTATCATTTTTACACCAAAACCATTTGAGCCATTCACATATTTCACTTCAAAGTATTTGGTACGAACCAGATATTCCTGTCCTTTTTTAGTTTCTTTCATAAAAACATGAACAGGAGTTTTTGATTCACCGTAAGCAATTTCCCAACTTTTCTGAAAGCTGGAAGTCGGAGTAAAATTCTGATCGGGGGAGATCTTATAATTCGAATTTAAAGATCCTTCGTTACCAGCCCATACGTTAATAGAAATCAGCGTAAAAACTACTAACATCACATGAACAAACAAATTTCTCTTTTTCATTTTCTTTCGTTTTTAATTGTACTAATTAAGTTTTCTTGTTTTTGAACTCTGCAAATCTAGCAGTCTTTTCGTTCGTAAAAACAGGAGTAAAATCACGTTTTCGATGTGGGAAGAAACGCGAAAAAAAAATCAGAAGGCAAAATCACAAATTCAATGTAAAAAGGAAAAGAAAATTGATTGAATTTTCTTTTTAATATAAAAACAAGCTCTTTTGCTTTCAATTTGAAAGTGGCATGTTCTGTAGCATTATTGTTATTTATTTTACTCTTTTACTGTTTGTTAATAAATTGTAAATAGGTTAAATCTGATTATATAACTCTTGATTATTGAGAATACGCTGTATTTTTGGTGTTTTGCTTACAGTTTTTAAGAGAAGGAAGTGGGTGGAATTCCTTTATGTGTTGTTTTTGCTGTTTTTTGCTTTCATTTCATCTTTCTGAACTATTCAACTATTGCAATGGAGTAAAAGCACAAAAAAATCCGATGTTTTTGACATCGGATTCAGAAAATATATAAAAATTGTAACTTACAGTTTTGCAAACAACTTTTTCATGCTTACCTCACCTGCAATTATTTTTCTTAAATCGCTGATAGCAACCCGGTCCTGAAGCATGGTATCGCGATAGCGAATAGTTACGGTTTCATCTTCCAGCGAAATGTGGTCGACAGTTACACAGAAAGGTGTACCGATAGCATCCTGACGTCGGTAACGTTTACCAATTGAGTCTTTTTCGTCGTATTGACAATTGAAATCAAATTTTAGATCTTCAATAATTTCACGGGCTTTTTCAGGAAGTCCATCTTTTTTCATTAAAGGCATTACGGCTAGTTTTATTGGAGCAAGTGGTGCAGGTATCCGAAGAACTACACGAATATCTTTTTTGCCATCTTCGCTTACCATTTCTTCTTCAGCATACGAAGCTGCCATAATTTGCAGGAACATACGGTCAACTCCAATCGAAGTCTCAATTACGTATGGAACGTATGATTCATTTAATTCCGGATCGAAATACTGAATTTTTTTTCCGGAGAATTTCTGATGTTGCGAAAGATCGAAATCAGTACGTGAGTGAATCCCTTCCACTTCTTTGAAGCCGAATGGAAATTTGTATTCGATATCAACTGCGGCGTTGGCATAATGTGCCAGCTTATCGTGTTCGTGGAAACGGTAATTTTCCGCACCGAAACCAAGTGCCTGATGCCAGTTCATTCGGGTTTGTCTCCATTTCTGAAACCATTCAGGATCAGTTCCCGGCCGAACGAAGAATTGAAGTTCCATCTGCTCGAATTCACGCATACGGAAAATAAACTGGCGGGCAACAATCTCGTTACGGAAAGCTTTCCCAATCTGGGCGATACCAAACGGAATTTTCATGCGACCGGTTTTCTGCACATTCAGGTAATTCACGAAAATTCCCTGTGCTGTTTCAGGACGTAAGAAAATCTTTAGTGCGCCATCAGCTGTTGACCCCATATCGGTAGAAAACATCAGGTTAAACTGACGGACGTCGGTCCAGTTGCGGGTTCCGGAAACAGGGCAAACAATTTCCTGATCGATGATTATTTGTTTTAATTCGTCCAGATCGCTGTCGTTTAGTGCTTTTACAAAACGTTCTTGCAGGTCATCCCATTTTGCCTGGTATTCCAACACGCGACCGTTTGTTTCTTTGAATTGCTTTTCATCGAAACTATCGCCAAAGCGTTTTTTTGCCTTATCGACTTCTTTTTCGATTTTATCTTCGTATTTGGCCAATTGTTCTTCGATCAGAACATCAGCACGATATCTTTTCTTTGAATCTTTGTTGTCAATCAATGGATCGTTGAACGCGTCAACATGGCCGGAAGCTTTCCAAATAGTTGGGTGCATAAATATAGCCGAATCAATACCAACTACATTTTCGTGCAACAGAACCATAGAGTCCCACCAGTATTTCTTAATGTTATTTTTTAACTCAACACCATTCTGTCCGTAGTCGTAAACTGCGCCAAGTCCATCGTAAATCTCACTCGACTGAAATACAAACCCGTATTCTTTACAATGAGCAACCAGCTTTTTAAATACATCATCCTGAGCCATAATTGTATATCCTGTATTAATTATTTTAAGCGATAATATTCCTTTTCCATATCCGGCCAGTTCTACAAAGCTTTAATTGGCCGGATTCGTTTGTTCATTATGCGGGTCTTAGTCAGTGCTATAACCTCGAACTTGTTAACTATTCAATTTCTTCGAAGTCAACATATTCGCCTTCACTATTTCGTGTTCGGCTTTGATCACGACGATCTTTCTCAATAGTAACCTCTCCTTCTTGTTTTTGTTGGGAGCGTTGATACTGAGTTTGACGAGACTGCATATTGTTTACTGCTTTTTTAACTACAATGGGAAATAATAATCGCCCAAGAAACTTTAGTCCATAATAGACTACAACGATAATACCGACAGTCTTTAAGAAATTCGTCAGAAAAAGTATGATAAATAAAAAATTCATAACTAATTTATATAAGAGGGAACAAAATTAGTAATTTATTGGGAAACGATCGTTATTTTAAAAATGGGCAAATCTAAATTAACAATTATCATTTTTTCTTAACATCTGATTTCGAAAGCATGGTAAGTTGTTAATATCAGTATTTTCAAGATTTATACTGTTCAAATTCATGATATCTTGTAAAATAGAAAATCCCAATCAAATAATGATCGGGATTTAAATATGTATTTTTATATATTATCCATTTAAAGCTTCAGCACCATTGGTTACTTCCAGGATGGCATTTGTAATGGCTGCCTGACGCGCTTTGTTAAAGGTTAGAGTCAATTCGTCAATTAAATCTGAAGCGTTGTCTGTGGCTTTGTGCATAGCAGTCATTCGGGCACCGTGCTCTGCTGCATGTGAATCGAGTAATGCTTTATAAAATTGTATTGACAGCGACCGTGGAATCAGTTCCTCGACAATGTATGCCAACGAAGGTTCGAAAATGTAATCAACATTATTTTGGTTATTCAAGTCTACCTCTGCTGGTAATACAGGTAAAAACTGCTCACTTACCTGTTCCTGAACTGCAGCATTTATAAATTTGTTGTAAACCAGTTCGACCCTGTCGTATTTGCCATCTACAAAATCAGTCATAATTGGCTTAACTACATCAGACACACTCTCGAAATTCAAATCATCAAAAAGATAATTTTTTTCGCTATTAATTACAAATTGATACGAATTCAAAATTTTACCAGCCTGTTTCCCTATTACAATGAAATCAAGTTTTCCGGATTTTAGCTGTTTACTGTATTTTGTTTTAGCCAGAGAGATGCCTTTTTTGGTAATGTATGAATTAAAACCACCGCAAAGACCCCGGTTTGAACTAACCAAAATAATTAAGACTTTTTCAGGATTGCGTTGAACGGTATAAACTGAATCAGAGGTATTTTCTAATGCCGAGCTTAAAAACGATAGTAATTCCGAAAGTTTCTCAGCATAGGGACGAATCTGCATAATTGCATCCTGCGCCTTTTTTAGCTTGGCCGCCGATACCATTTTCATGGCACTGGTTACCTGCCTTGTCGTTTTTACTGAGCTTATGCGGGTTCTTATTTCTTTTAAATTGGCCATTTCAAATAATTTCAGTCAATCACTTTTATTCTGAATATCTTTCGGCTACTTCGGCAGCTACTTTTTCAATAATCTGAGTTTCTGCATCAGACAGTACTCCTGCTCTTAGTTGATCTAAAGCACCGCGGTACTGCATTTCCAACAGTTCGATAAAATCTCTCTCGAACTCCTTCACTTTTTCAACCGGAACATTGCGAAGCAACTCTTTCACACCACAATAAATAATTGCAACCTGATGTTCAATTTTCATCGGGGCATATTGTTGTTGTTTCAATATTTCAACATTTTTCCGGCCTTTATCGAGCACGCGCATGGTTGCAGCGTCCAGATCGGATCCAAATTTCGAAAATGCTTCCAGTTCGCGGAATTGAGCCTGATCAAGTTTCAGTGTTCCTGCAATCTTTTTCATCGATTTAATCTGCGCATTTCCTCCTACACGAGAAACCGAAATACCAACATTGATAGCTGGACGAACTCCGGAATTGAACAGGTTGGATTCGAGGAAAATCTGACCATCAGTAATCGAAATTACATTAGTCGGAATGTATGCTGAAACGTCGCCTGCCTGAGTTTCTATAATGGGAAGAGCTGTTAACGAACCGCCACCTTTAACTTTCCCTTTCAGGCATTCGGGTAAATCATTCATTTTGACAGCCATTTCGTCAGATGTAATGATTCTGGCAGCTCTTTCGAGTAAACGCGAATGAAGATAAAAGACATCGCCAGGATAAGCTTCACGGCCAGGCGGACGACGAAGCAGCAATGATACTTCACGATATGAAACAGCCTGTTTTGATAGGTCGTCAAAAACAATCAGAGCGTCACGACCAGTGTCGCGGAAAAATTCGCCGATCGCAGCTCCTGCATATGGTGCGTAATATTGAAGTGCAGCCGGGTCGGATGCGGTAGCCGAAACGATTACTGTATATTCCATTGCACCATGTTTTGCAAGCGTATTTGCCAGATGGGCAATTGTGGATCCTTTCTGACCGATTGCTACATAGATACAATATACCGGTTTTCCTTTTTCGAAATTTTCGCGTTGATTTATAATGGTGTCAATGGCAACAGCTGTTTTTCCAGTTTGCCGGTCACCAATAATCAACTCACGTTGGCCACGACCAATTGGGATCATGGCATCGATGGCTTTAAGTCCGGTCTGTAATGGAACAGATACCGGTTGCCTGAAAATAACTCCGGGAGCTTTTCGCTCTAATGGCATCACAAATTTCTCTCCTGTAATAACTCCTTTTCCATCGATTGCTTCACCAAGGGTATTAATTACTCTTCCGAGAAGTCCTTCGCCGACTTCGATTGACGCCATTCGACGCAAACGCTTAACTGTATCACCTTCTTTAATCTCTTTGGTAAGACCCAGTATCACAGCACCGACATTATCTTCTTCCAGATTTAGTACGATTCCTTTTACTCCCGAGTCGAATTCGATCATCTCGTTCGATTCAACATTCGAAAGGCCGTAAATTCTGGCGATGCCATCTCCAACCTGAAGTACAGTTCCGACTTCTTCAAGTTCGGCCTGACTTTTAAAGCCTTCTAATTGTTGCCTGAGTATTACTGAAACTTCAGCAGGTTTAATATTTGCCATCTTATTACTGTTTTTCTATCGTTTTTCTATTTCAATTCTGTGTGGAGCAATTTTTCTTTAATCTTTTTCAGTTGGGTAGATATACTTGCATCGTATTGTTTATCATCCACCCTCAAAACAAAGCCACCAATTAATTCATCATCAATTTTTTGGCTTAATTCAACTTTTGCATTAAACTCTTTTTCAAGTATCTTCCGGATATGTAGTACTATATCATCATGCAATGGTTGGGCACTGGTAAGTACAGCGGTTTTTACGCCTTCCTCTGCACGGTATAAATTTTCGAGATTTCTGAAAATTCCGGGAATATTTTTTTCGCGTTTATTTTCGGCAATTAGCACTAGAAAATTCAGAGAGTATAAATTTACTTTTCCTTCAAAAATGCTTTTTAAAGCATGTACCTTCTTGGAAATTTTCACAACAGGACTATCGAGCATGAGATTAAAATCACTGCTTGTTTCGCAAACAGAGGCAATTAATCCTGCATCTTTGCGGAGCTCAATGGTCAGACCTTTTTCTTTGGCCAGAGTGAAAAATGCCTTGGCGTAACGAACGTTGATTTTACTTTGATCCATACAATTATTTCAACTTCAGATCTTTTAACAGATCCTCAACCAGTTTTTCCTGATCTTTCGAACTTTCAAGTTCCTTTTTAATCACCTTTTCGGCAATCATTACTGATAGTTCTGCTACCTGCTTTTTGATATCATTAATTGCAGCAGCTTTTTCAGCATTAATTTGCTGTTTTGCATTTTCTATGCTTTTTTGAGCTTCAGTATTTGCCTGATTTTTAGCCTCAGCAACAATCTTATCTTTGATATCGCGGGCTTCCTTCAGTATGATATCTTTTTCTCTTCTGGCCTCAGCAATTATCTGATCATTGCTGGCTTTCAGTCCGGCAACATCTTTTCTGGCTTTTTCTGCTGAATTCAAGGCATCTGAAATCGATTTTTCGCGATCTTTCAATGCTTTCAAAATGGGTCCCCAAGCGAATTTTTTCAGGATAAAAAGTACGATCCCAAAAATGATGAGCATCCAAAATATTGTACCGTAATCCGGAGTTACAAATCCCATAGTGGTGTGATTGTTGGTTAAATGAAGCCCTTACTCCCGGCAATCCCGGGAGCGGGCAGCAAAATAAAAATTTCTTAAACGAAAATTACCAATGCACAGATGATCACGGCAAAGAATGCGACACCTTCGATTAAAGCTGCGGAAACGATCATGTTTGAACGTATGTCTCCACTTGCTTCAGGCTGACGGGCAATAGCTTCCATAGCACTGGCTCCGATTTTTCCAATTCCGATACCGGCTCCGATAGCTGCTAAACCTGCACCTAATGCAGCTCCCATTTGACCGAGAGCTAAATCTGCTAAAATGATAAATAATGCAGTCATAATCAATTGAATTTATAATAATGAATAATTAATGATGCTCTTCTGATGTTGCCATCCCAAAATATAGTGCTGACAACAAGGTGAATACGTATGCTTGAATAAATGATACCAGTACATCAAGTAACAAAATAAATACAGAAAAGGCTACCGAAATAATTGAAACACCAAAGCCTGCTTCAACACCCATCAGCGAATTAAATATAAAAATTAAGCTTACAAATACGGTCACAATCATATGGCCAGCCAGCATATTTGCAAACAACCGGACCATCAATACAAATGGTTTGGTAATTAAACCAGAAAGTTCAACAATTGGCATTAGCGGAATTGGAAACTTTAACCACCACGGAACATCCGGGTTGTAAATCTCTTTCCAGTAATGTTTATTCCCGTTTATGGTTGTAATAAAAAAGGTAAATAATGCCAGAACCAGAGTTACGGCAATATTACCGGTAACGTTTGCCCCAAAAGGAAAGATTGGTATCAGTCCAAGTATGTTATTTATAAGGATAAAGAAAAATGCACTTAACAGAAAGGGCATAAATTTTTCGAATTTTCTTTCGCCAATGGCAGGTTTGGCAACTTCGTCGCGAATAAACAGAATGATTGGTTCAAATAGGTTTTGAAGTCCTTGTGGTGCCTGATTTACTCTTTTTTTAGCTGATCTTGCAATACTTATGAATATAAACAAAAGTACAAAAACACTTACGAAGATTCCTGCTACAGCTTTGGTTATAGACAGATCAATCGGTAAACTGGAAACTTCACCCTGGGCATTTAACTCAACAATTTTTCCTTCATTCTCTCCCTGATGTTCTATTTTGAACCCTTTATAACTTTCATGGCCATGATGAAATCGGGATGACATGAATACATTCAGTCCCTTTTCGGAACTGTAAAGAATGATCGGTAACGGGATACTGATATGTGTTTCTCCGAATGTGGCAACGTGCCATTCGTAAGCATCGGAAACGTGCTCCATAACAAATTTTCCGGCCTGAAAACTTTCGGCAACATAACCTTCTTCGCTTACTGCTTCTTTTTCACTGGCCTTACTGCTTCCGGCAAGAAGTAAAACTGGGAAAATAATTAGTAAAATTAATCGTATAATTTGTGTCATTCTTATATCTCTTTGTGTTCAGGCGCCAACAAAATTAATTTTTTTACTATCATTAAAAATATTCTTTGCAAATAAAGTGCAATTAATTGCTCTTGTGTCTTACAACTTTAGAAAACTCATACACTTCAATGCCAGTGTATAAGACATAAAGTATCAGGAAATTTACGATAAATATTTTGGCATTTTCTCGATGTAGTATCAAATACGCAATGGCTACAGCCAGATAAAAAAACATTTTTATAAAACTTACCGCCATGTATTGCGACGTAAACCTCGCACTTGACTTTCCGGCAATCTTTAACAAATAGGCATGCACAAGGTTTGTTATAACATAAAAAAATAGTGCAGCTATTGGTAGAATTGAAAGGTAAAATGGGCTAAGTATCGTGGAATAAAAAATTGAACCCAATATGAAAACAATGATTGTTAGTGATGTAGACAGTAAAATAAATCGTTTCATACCTTGCAAATCAATTTGTAACATTTTTAGTTTATTCGTTTTTTGAGTTGGAATTATAAAAATTTTCGGATTGCATGATAAATTGCTCCGACTACCGATAAAATCATAAGTCCCAAAGTAAATGCCGGAAAACTTAAGTCAAGCCAATAATCAATTTTCATTCCTGCATATGTTCCAATTCCCATTATGGCAATCATTTCAAATGCCAAACTGGAATAACGGATAAAATCATCAAATTTTTTCTTTGGTTTCTTGTATTTATTGGGATTCATTCTTGTTTGATTCATCACTCATAGTGCAAGTTCCGGCAAAATAGGCTCCGGGTTCAATTGATAATTTGCTCGTCAGAATTTCACCGGTAACATTCGAAAAAGCCTTTAATGAAAGAAGCTCGGTTACAAAAAGTTTACCATTATGAATGCCTGCTACTTCACAGCTTTTACACCTGATTTCGCCATCTATCTTTCCTGTGGCTCCAATTACCAGCCTTCCTTTTGATTCCAGATTTCCAATTAATTCACCATCAATACGAAGGTCTCCATCAGAAAGAAGATCTCCGGTAATTCGAGTGCCTTTAGCTATCAAATTTATTACCTGCGGATTAATTACATTATTTTCCTTAGCCATTGTTTGGGTTTTTTTTTGAACGAAGTCCAAATATACTAAAGCTGTTCTTAGAACACCAACCGAATAAGTAAAAAGTAGGTATATAAAATGAAAAAAACGTGCATCAGAAGTGAAACACGCTTTATATGCTATTATTATATTGGCCTTTACTAAATAAAATGATACAGGAAGGTCATGGTTCCTTCAAAAGCAGGTTTACGATTACCTTCAATTTCCATGCATATATTTAGCTGTATTTTGGTAATGCCTCTAAGGTTTGCGACTGACTTTAAAACGACTCTGGTTCTGATTCTACTGTTCACACGAACAGGCTGGTTAAATCTGAAATCCTCAATTCCGTAATTTACGAGCATTTTGATGTTTTCTACCTGAATGATCTGGTCCCACATGTAGGGTAACAAAGAAAGAGTCAGATATCCATGTGCGATAGTACTTCCAAATGCACCTTCTGTTTTAGCCCGCTCCTCATCAACGTGAATCCACTGGTGGTCGAGAGTCGCATCCGCAAACTTGTTGATCTGTTCCTGGGTAACAGTTAAATATTCGGATACTCCAAGTTCCTCTCCCACATGTTTTTCGAATTCTTCGTGACTTCTGATAATCAGCTTTCCCATGACCGGTATATTTTATAGTATAGTTAGAGATAATTATCTATTTCGGATCGTAAGCCCATTTCAGGTATATGCTACCCCAGGTAAATCCTGCTCCAAAAGCTGCAAGGATTATTTTATCACCTTTCTTCAATTGTTTTTCATAGTCGTATAAACACAATGGTATAGTAGCCGCGGTTGTATTACCATATTGCTGGATATTAATCATAACACGATCTTTGTCAATACCCATTCTGCGGCCAACTGCATCAATAATCCTCATATTTGCCTGATGTGGTACAAACCAAGCCAAATCAGTTTCTGAAATATGATGTCTTTTCATCATCTCAATAGCCACGTCAGCCATGTTCGAAACAGCAGATTTAAAAACGGTTTGTCCTTCCTGAAATACAAAATGTTCATCGTTTTCGACGGTTTCTTGTGAGGCAGGTCGCATAGATCCGCCGCTTTTTATTTGCAGGAACTGACTTCCTGAGCCATCTACACGGTTTATGTGATCAATTACACCGAAATCTTCTGTAGTTGGTTCGAGTAGCACTGCACCGGCTCCATCTCCAAATAACGGACAGGTTGTTCTGTCCTTGTAATTGGTAATTGAAGACATCATGTCTGCTCCTAAAACGATCACTTTTTTATACTGACCACTCTCAATGAACTTTGCTCCAGTAGTTAAAGCATATACAAATCCTGAACATGCAGCATTCAGGTCAAAGCTCCAGGCATTTATTAATCCAGCCTTGTCGTTTATGATATTTGCGGTAGCAGGTAAAGGACTATCCGGAGTAATGGTAGCGCAAATTAATAAATCAATTTCTTCAGGTTTGGTTCCGGTTTTCTGAAGTAATTCTTTAATTGCAGCTGTGCCCATATCGGAAGTTGCCATTCCTTCCCCTTTCATGATCCTGCGTTCTTTGATTCCAATACGCTGCATGATCCATTCATCAGAGGTTTCAACCGATTTGCTTATTTCCTCGTTCGTTAAACGATACTCAGGTAAAAATGCTCCAATGCCAGTAATTGCAGCACGAATATTATCCATAGTGAAAATTTTAAATCTAATCAAAATAAAAGACTCTACCTCAGGTTTTCAAAGGTCAAAATCAAACGTTAATCTTTGGGAATTTAAATTGCGGCGCAAGTTAGGATGAAAAAACCGAACAGCAAAGAAAAATCAGGCCAAATATTCGCCTAACTCCTTTTAAAACAATTAATTAAATTGTTCGAATATTTAAACAGGGGAGTATAAAAAAAGATCAGAAGAACAAAGCTCTTCTGATCGTAGTGGTGTAGTTATTAAACTGTAACGTCTTTTTCGATGGCCAACTTACCTCTGTAATAACCGCATTCAGGGCATACAGTGTGATATTTAACAGTTGTACCACAATTTGAACATGATGCCAGCGTTGCTGGAATCGCTTTGTAATGTGTTCTTCTTTTGTCTCTGCGGGCTTTTGATACCCTGTGTTTTGGATGTGCCATCTTAACTTAATCTTTATTCGTTATCTAATAATTTCTTTAAATCATTCCAGACAGAGTTCATTTCTTCCCCCTCTCTTACTACATACTTGTCAAGTTTCTCAATCATTTCTGGATCACAGGTTGTGTTTCCGTCTTCATCTTCCGGATGAACTTTTTTGATTGGAATTGCTAAACAAACAAATTCATAAATTAACTGAGCAACGTTCAGTTGATAATCATTTGTACTTACCCAAATTACATCATCGCCTTCGGTATACTCCTTTTCACCGAATTTCACAAAAATTCGCTCTAATCCTTCAATCGGCTGATCGTAAATTTCGAGGCAACGGTCACATTGAACGTTTACTGTTCCTTTTACATCAAACCATAAAATCATCAGCGAACTCTGTTTCTCAAGCGTAATTCGAACCGCTACTTTACCTTTATCGACAACACCTCCGTCAAATTCAGATAAGAATTTATCGTCAATATTGTAATCAAAAATATGCTTCCCTTGTGAAAGCCCTTTGAATGCAATGCTATAGAAAGATTTATTGCTCATTGCCTAAAAAAAGTTTTGCAAAAGTATAAAAAATATACAAACACCGAAAATATATTGATTTTTTTAACAAGCTTTCTGTATCAAAAACTTTTTGGAGCTGAAATAGTTCGATATCAATAATATAATACGAAAACAAATTGTTAATAAGTTATGCCTTATTCAATATGATCCTGAAGGTTGTACCTTTATTGATTTCAGATTGTTTCAGAAATATTTTTCCCTTATGGTAATTTTCAACAATTCGCTTGGCTAAAGAGAGTCCCAGACCCCAACCTCTCTTTTTAGTTGTGAAACCCGGTTGAAATATGGTTTTATAATAAGATTTGGAAATTCCCTTACCTGTATCTGAAATATCAATAAATATTTGCTTTCCTTTTTCTGTTAAAGAAACTTGAATTGTACCATCATTGTTCATGGCATCAATGGCATTCTTACAAAGGTTTTCGATTACCCAGGTAAATAATGACGCATTAAGCGGTGCTTCAAATTTTTGATTCAAGTCAAAATCAAGAATAAAATTTATTTTAGTTGAAGAACGTGTTTTCAGGTATTCAACTGTCGATAGGATTGTTTCTGAAACATCGGTAAGAATAAGTTCCGGAATTGACCCGATTTTAGAAAAACGTTCAGTTATTTTCTCCAAACGTTGTGTGTCTTTTTCAAATTCCCGAATGAGATTTTCATCAATATTTTGCATTCTCAGCAGTTCAACCCAGGCCATTAATGATGAAATTGGCGTTCCCAGTTGATGTGCTGTTTCTTTTGACATGCCTACCCATACCTGATTTTGTTCTGAATTACGCGATGAATTGAATGCAAGATAGGCTACTAGAATGAATAAGAATATGACTGCAAACTGAACTACAGGATAATACTTTAGGTTCTCAAGCAAAATCGAATCGCGGTAATACAAATATTGTTTTTCTTTTTCCGAAACTGTAATAATGATTGGATCGTTCTCGTCCTTCATTCTGTTCAGTTCTCGCTCAAGTACTTTATCCTTATTTTTATCAGTATACGAAATATTCCTGTCGTTTTGAATTTGGTCAATACTATCTGCAGTAATAATTGGGATGGTGGTATTACGATTTATAATATCCACAAGAAAAGTGATGTCTTCATTTGAGTTGATATCATAGCTAGCCAGTTTCTGGGTAGCTTCTGCCCAAAGTTCAACGCTCTTTCGCTCTTCTTTCGCCATATTTTTCACCAGCCAGTTGGTATAAAAAAACGATCCTATCCCAATTGTAATTGCGAGCAAGAGAAGAAATATCTTCCAACGACGTTTTTTAAAATAGAAATCCAAGGTGAGAATAATTAATATTTATGACTGATAAACGATGTTACCTATTTAAAAGTATAGAGTAACTTATTCTTTTGCCAAAAATGATTTAATAGTTTTATAAATTCCCTGCTGATCGAGACCGTAATCCCGATTTAATTCTTCGGTTGTACCATGATCAATAAACTTATCAGGAATTCCAATTCTTTTTACGTGATTATCGTACTCATTATCGGCCATGAATTCCAATACAGCACTTCCAAATCCGCCTTGCAAAACTCCATCTTCAACGGTAAGCACCTTTTTATAATTCCTGAAAATTGAATGCAAAGCTTCTTCATCCAGTGGTTTTACAAATCGCATATCGAAATGCGCAGCAGAAATTCCGTCTTTCAGAAGCATTTTTATTACGCGACTGGTTTGAATACCAACAGTACCAATCGTCAGTATGGCTATATCTGAACCCTCAGAGAGCTGTCTGCACTTTCCAACAGGAATGTCTTCCATTGGCCTGCGCCAGTCGATTATACAGCCGCAACCTCTTGGATATCGAATCGAGAATGGCCCGTGGTTTTCATTTTGAGCAGTAAACATCATATTCCGTAATTCGAGTTCATCCATGGGTGCCGAAACGATCATATTTGGAATCGACCTCATGTAAGCCAAATCAAAAACTCCATGATGAGTAGCTCCATCGGCTCCAACCAGGCCTCCACGATCGAGACAAAATACGACCTGCAGATTTTGAATAGCGACATCGTGAATTACCTGATCGTAGGCTCTTTGCATGAAAGTTGAATAAATATTGCAAAACGGCAGCATTCCTTGTTTCGCCAATCCGGCCGAAAAAGTTACGGCATGTTGTTCAGCGATTCCAACATCAAACGTACGATCCGGCATTTTTTCCATCATCATATTAAGAGAACAACCTGTAGGCATTGCAGGAGTAATGGCTACAATTCTGTCGTTCATTTCAGCCAGTTCGATAATCGTATGACCAAATACATTCTGAAATTTTGGTGGTTTATTTACCTGACATTCGCAATCGAGCAGTTCTCCAGTCACTTTATTAAATTTCCCGGGTGCATGATATTCTGTCTGCCTCAGTTCTGCCTGCTTAAATCCTTTCCCCTTTTTAGTAATTACATGCAATAGTTTTGGTCCCGGGATATGACTTAAACTTTCAAGCACTTCGGTCAGATAAACCACATTATGCCCATCCACAGGGCCAAAATAACGAAACCCAAGTCCTTCAAATAAATTCGATTGCTTTAGTAACATCGACTTAATAGCATTCTCTGTTTTTTGTACCAATCGTCTTGCTTTTGGTCCGAACCCGTTTAACTTACCAAGTCCTTCCCAAATATCATTTTTTATTCGGTTATAAGTTTGTGATTTGGAAATATTGAGAAGGTAATTACTCATTCCGCCAACATTTGGATCAATGGCCATGTTATTATCGTTTAGGATAACGAGTAGATCCGATTTGTTAACAGCAGCATTATTAAGGCCTTCAAATGCCATTCCGCCGGTTATCGCCCCGTCTCCAATAATTGCCACAATATTCCGGTTTGTTTCTCCTTTTAGATTTGAGGCAACAGCCATCCCGAGTGCTGCAGAAATGGATGTACTTGAATGACCAACTCCAAAAGTATCGTAAATGCTCTCAGATGGTTTAGGAAACCCACTTATACCTTTGTATTTTCGATTGGTATGGAATACATCTTTTCTGCCGGTAAGAATTTTATGGCCATAGGCCTGATGCCCGACATCCCAAACGAGCAGATCATAAGGAGTTTTAAATACATAATGTAATGCAACGGTAAGTTCAACAACACCAAGACTAGCACCAAAATGACCAGGATTTGTTGAAACCACATCAATAATAAAATCCCGCAATTCATTACAGACCTCAGGTAACTGATCAACCTTCAACTTTCTTAGTTCGGAAGGATCTTTAATCTGATCCAATAAACTTCCCGTAGTATCAACCATCAACGTTTTATTTTGAATCCAAATATACAACTAATGACTAGTAATGAGAACATGATTAAAAGCCAAAATTCAAAAACAATTCTTAATCATCTGATTTATGTGTTCGCATTCATCCTTCCGGATAAAACCCTACTGAACTTATTTTACGATTTCAACATGCATATAGACTGAATGATACATAAAATATGGCCAGCAAAATTCAGGAAAACACAGACGTGTTAGATCGCCTTATTTCAATCCTTCAAAAGTACAGTAAGTAATGATGCTATTTTGTCAAAGACTGGGTAAAGTTCTATATTTACGGAACTAAAAACACATGCCATGAATAAAATATTGTTTATAGTCGTCATCTTTCTTCTTTCATCCTGCGTGTCATCGCAAAAATTCAATAGACTAAGTTCAGATTTTCGTGAATCTGAAAATACAGTTCAGATGCTTAAGGATCAGAATCAATCATTAAAAGTTCAAAATACAGAACTTCAAAGCAGAGTTGAAAAACAAATTAAAGATATTGCTGAACTTTCAGCAAAAGTGGACAAAACATCACAAAGTTTGGAAAATTCGAATTCAATTAATAAACGACTTAACCAAATAAATTCTGAACTGGAAGACCAGCTAAAGAGTCTGAAGGCAGGTAGTTCTGAGGAAATTGCTAATCTCATGGATAAACTTCAGCAAACTCAAACCGATTTGCAGAAGCGTGAAGATATTCTTCGGACGGCTCAAACAGAATTGGAACAGCGCAGTCTTCGCCTAAAAGAATTAGAGGCTGCTCTTCAGCAAAAAGACGATGCAGTTAAAGAGCTAAGGCAGAAGGTTATGGATGCTTTGACCGGATTTAACAACAAAGGATTGACAATTCATGAGAAGAACGGAAAAGTATATGTGTCGCTTGATGAACAACTCTTATTCAAAACCGGACAATGGGAAGTCGATCCTAAAGGGCAGCAGGCACTCTCGAATCTGGCTGATGTTCTGGGCCAAAATCCTGATATAAATGTATTGGTTGAGGGTCATACTGATAATGTTCCGATGCGTGGAACTGGCTCTGTAAGAGATAATTGGGATTTAAGTGTGATGCGTGCGACTGCTGTTACGCGTATTCTGTTGAAGAATAAATCGATTGACCCCAAACGTATTACTTCGGCAGGACGAGGTGAATTTTTTCCTATTGATGATGCAAATACACCGGAAGCACGCCAGAAAAACCGAAGGACTGAGATTATTCTTACTCCCCGACTCGACGAAATTTTCCGCATTCTGGAAAACAATTAAATTTTCCTGAATTCAAGAAGGAAGGTCATTTTCAATATGACATTCCTTCTTGAATTTTTCTGCAACTATAACCTGATATTTCTGCGAATTCGATTATTGAAACCAATAATTTCGGTATAACCAATTTGCGAAAGTAGAGTAGTTGCACTTTCATAATGACGGGCAATTTGCGATTTTCTATGGGCATCGGAACTTAAAGTTACCGGAACGTGGTTCGCAAAACACAACTCAAGCAATTTTAACCCTGGAGTAAATTCTGCACATGGACGATCCATCCCTCCGGTATTTAATTCAACTACCAAATTATGTGCTTTTATAACTTTGATAGTATCCTCAAAAAGTGTATTCTGATTAGATTCCGGATAAATTCTGAATTTCTTAATGATATCAATGTGTCCGATTGTATCAAATAAATCTGATTTGGCCGCTTGCTGGACAAGACCAAAGTACATCTCGTATAGTTTGTCATTTGTCCATTTCCCATAAAGTGACTGGTCGGTATCAAAATTCCAATCGTCAATAAAATGGATCGATCCAATAACATAATCAACAGGAATGCTATCAATTATATTCTTAAGTTCATCTTCCTTGCCGGGAAAATAATCTAATTCGATGCCATATCTGATTTGAATCTGATTTTCATATTTAATTTTCAGGTCTAGAATTTGTTCGGTCATGACAGGTATATCTTCAAAACGTATAGCCCAATTTACAGGTTTAAGGCAAACATGGTCACTAAACCCGATTTCATCCAATCCCTTTTCAATAGCTGCACGAATCATATCTTCGTATGTATCCTGCCCGTCGGACAAGATTGAATGCATGTGATAATCAACCATTCCAATCATAAGCTATTTTATTACTTTAATTTTAATGTTCCTGAACTGAACCAATCCTCCATGATCTTGCAGTCCGATATGACCCTTCTTTGCCATTCCATAGTTGGGATATTCTTTCCACTTTCCGTTTTCTTTTCTTGTTTTCCAGTCAGTATCCCATAAATAGTAGTCAACCACTTTTGTTCCGTTAAGGTAATGCTGAGCGTGAGCCCCATCAACAATAATAATTGTTTTATTCCATTCGTTCACATCATTTGCCTTTGCGTATTTTGGTGCATGCATTCCATAGTTTGCTCCAGTATACTGGTCGTTGTGTAATTTTTCTGGCCATCCCTTGTCGTCGAGTAACTGGTATTCAGGGCCTGATTCGTATATTGCCTTTCCAATTCTTTCGTTCACGTGATAAAAGATTCCGCTGTTACTTTTCGATGCGATTTTCCATTCAATTGAAATCTCGAAGTTCTGAAACTTTTCTTTGGTAATGATGTCACCTCCATGATCGCTTCCTATTCCTGAATTATTTAAAACTCCATCAACAACATGCCATCCGGAAATTTCTTTTCCCTGAAAAGTTTTCCAACCATCGAGATTTTTCCCATTAAATAACAATTTCCATTCGTCTTGTTTATCTTTTTCCGATAATGTATTGCGTTTTACATTTTGGCCAAAAACAGAAATTATAGTGGTAATCAGTAAAAACAAAATAGGTATAGTCTTCATTTGTAGTATTATAAGGCGTTTTGATGTTTGTTTAAATAAATAAACAGAATCGTTATTTTGTGTCTTTTCTTGTAATTGGTCAAGTATAAATTAACTTCTGAAATTATTAACTAAAAACGAAATGAACAAGTAACAATGGTTGTTTTAATAATTACCGCGGATTTTTAATTTCAACAAACTAAAACATGTAATTAACAGAAGTTAAAAACACGCTTTCAGAGATCATGTTGACACTGCAACACATTTTAAAAGTGATAGAATTGTTATTTCTTGAATTTTTCCGGAAAAAGTAGCATTAATTGATGATTTTAAGAGCAAAGCAAACCACAAATTACTTTTTCAGGAGAGAATGTGAAACAATTTATGCAAGCGTTAAGAAATGCATATTCTGATGAGGTAAATCTTATTATTATTTTGCTGTAGTGATTTTGGAAGGTGGTATAAAAAAATTGAGACGGCTTCAACAAGCCGCCTCAAAGCCATGAAAACAATTAAACAATGTTCAGAAAACAGAAAACTAGAAACAATTATATGGTTAAAATCTCGACATTTTTATCGTCGAGCAATTTGTCAATTTTTTTGCTGAAGTCAGTAATCATATTTTGAACTAAAGCTTCTGCATCTTTTTCAAGATCTTCAGAAAGGCCATCTTTTAAAAGTTTTTTTAAATTATCGTTGGCTTCTTTCCGGGCACTTCTTAAACTAACTTTTGCAATCTCACCTTCTTTGTTAACCTGCTTTACCATATCCTTTCGGCGTTGTTCTGTTGGTGCAGGAACATTTATTCGAATAAACTCCCCATTATTGTCGGGGTTAAATCCCAGATTAGAGTTGATAATTGCTTTCTCAATAGGATGAATCATTGCTTTTTCCCATGGTTGAATTGCAATTGTTCTTGCATCCGGAGTATTAATGTTCGATACCTGTGCGATTGGAACCAAGCTGCCGTAATAACTTACCAAAACCGAGTCCAACATTCTTGGAGAAGCTTTCCCGGCGCGAAGATGAGCCAATTCTTTGTCAAGATGGCTAATCGCGTGTTCCATTCTCTCCGTGCAAATATCTAAAATCATTTGAACCTCTTCCTGCATATGAACTAACTCTTTTCGTTTATTAAAAGTGCTGGCAACAAATATAGAAAAAATTAAAGAATTCTAAAATTTATAATCTTTTTTTGTCAGAATAATCTTCCTTGTATCTATACATACACATAAGTACCAATGCTTTGACCCTCTAAAACTTTTTTGAGATTTCCTTTAATGTCCATGTTGAAAACAATAATTGGCAAATTATTTTCTTTACACATTGCTGTAGCAGTAAGATCCATTACTTTCAAATCGCGTTGGAGAATCTCATCAAAGGATATTTTTTCAAATCGCGTTGCAGTTGGGTCTTTCTCTGGATCTGAAGTGTAAATTCCATCAACACGAGTTCCTTTTAGCATGACATCAGCTTCTATCTCGATTCCTCGCAGGGAAGAACCTGTATCTGTTGTAAAATAGGGGTTTCCCGTCCCTGCTGAAAAAATGGCGATTTCTCCTTTTTCAAGGAATTGAACAGCTTTATCTTTAGAGTAAAATTCACCAATAGGTTCCATTCGGATAGCAGTCAAAACATGCGATTTGCATCCGGCGCTTTGAAGAGCTGAATTAAGTGCAAGACTATTGATCACTGTTGCAAGCATACCCATCTGATCTCCCTTTACCCGGTCAAAACCCTTTGTCGCACCACTAAGCCCTCTGAATATATTTCCGCCCCCGATTACAATTCCAATTTGAACACCAAGATCAGCAATTTCTTTTATTTGCTCAGCATAATCAGCCAGACGTTGCTGATCAATTCCATATTGCTGTTCACCCATAAGCGATTCACCGCTTAATTTAAGAAGAATTCGTTTAAATTTTAGCATATCCAAAGTTTTCAACAAAAGTAAATTAAAAGTTTAATGAACCGGAATAATCAAAAGAGGAAAATGAAAAAAGTCGATCAAATATTTGATCGACTTTAATTTTGTGCATTTGGGGTGAATTGGTGTAATATTGCTTTCTGTAATACGAATTGATTCTTTGATCAAAAGTATATTCTGAAATATCATTTTTGCAATTTGAACCCGATATTTTTTTGAATTGGCCAATATTTAATACGAACGGTTCATTTTAGACACTGAATGAGTATTCAAAAAGAGAGATAGACTACCTTTTAGAATTTTAGATTTAATCCTAGTCCAAACATTTCTTTGAATTGTATTTTTGGGCCTCCGTCTCCGACTTTAATATCATCATCATAGATCAGGTTTGTAATCAGATTAGCTGATAGAAAGTCATTGATTTTCATATTAATAAGTAGATCCCAGTTGACATCGATGTTCTCAGGATTATGAAGGTAATTGGAAAAAAAATCGATCTTGCTGTTTAGACTAACGTTTTTCATAAGTTCTGTTTTCAATTCCATCTTTAGAAATGAACCAACTTCTGTTCGGACTTTTTCGCCTGGTTCAACTCCAAAAGCACCTAATGCTGATAAATTTGAATCAGAAACGATGGTCATCTTTCCTGTAAGTGGAGAAATTAATATTGAAAATATCTTACTGGGTTTATAATCAATTCCTAAAGATAATGTCATGTAGGCTGGCGCCATGAAACGAGAGATTGCATCATCGGTGTTTGGATAATTATAACCTGGTGCGAATTGAGTTTTGAAGTTAAATAGAGTTGAGTAGTATAACTTTTCGGTTTTTTTCAATCCAAACTTTGAATTTAAGTCGAATTTGTCGTTCGATTTCACTACTTCATTGTTTTGCTCCTTGAGTAACCCATAACCCATGTCGAGACTGTTTTCCCAGGAAATATTGTCCTTTTTGTAATTTCCAAAGACATTAAACAAGGCTACGCCTGAAGAAGAACTTCGCCCTCCTGCAGCCCAATTAGTAAGAGATACCTGTGAAAAATTCAAAGAGGCAAGTCCTCCAACATTCCAGTATTTAAGTGAATCAGCTTTTTCCGAGGAGAATAAAGCAACCGGAATAAAAAGCAGAGTAAAAAATATTTTTTTCATTAGCTTTTTTTTTGTTTTAACTATTAACTATCAAGCTGAAAAACAGTTGCAATATGCAATTGTTCAACACAAAAAAGATTAAACAAAAAAAGGCACCTAATTTATAGATGCCTTTTTGAATAAAATTTTTCAGAACTGTTTACGATACTCTAACTTTTGTTCTTTTGTTTACAATTTCTACAGTATCATTTACAAGTGACAATTTTGTAATCTCCTGATCTTCGAGCTGAATTTTAAAAAAACCTTCAAGGTAAAATACAAAAAGAGCCCAGTCGAGCTTGTCGAAATTTAAATCGTCATTGAAGGAGGCATCGAGTTTTATTCGGTCACGACGCACACCTGTTTTCCTTAGCACCTTATAAAGCGTGCGTTGGATTGTTTTGTTTTCCATAGTTTTCTGTTTTTTTTCTAAATCATTTTTTTCTAAATCATTTAGATTGAACCGCGCAAAAGTAAGAAATAAAATATTCGAACAATTGATCAATTAAGTCAAAAATGAAATTACGGACTTAAAACGTCAAATTTTTCGTTTTTATTGCCGGTGTGGAATTATACAGTCATGCAAATAGTTGTTTTATAGCATTTTAGTTGACTATATAAATGGTTGGCAGTACAAGATAAGAGTTTACAATTATTTAATCAGCGCATTTTATAACCGTTAAAACAAGGTTTCTGCCCATTCTCGCTTAAGTATGCTGAAAACTTCAAGGTCAATGTAGCTGTGATTATGCCTTTCTCCACTGCGTTCAATTCCTTCAAAAGTGAATCCTAATTTTTTGGGGATTGCAGAACTTTTTTCATTTCCGACACCGCATCTGATTTGAACTCTGTTCATCTCCATGTTCCGGAATGCAAGGTTTACCATTTTTCTGGTAGCTGCCATTGCAATACCTTTTCTTGTCATTTTTTCGATTAGCCAATATCCAATTTCAATTTTATCGTTGACTCTATCAATATCTTTAAATCCGATTAATCCGGCAAACTCATGGTTATACCAGATAACGTAAACTTCATCACGAGTAGAGGATTGTTTTGCCAGAATCGATCGTACAAATCGTTCAGTATCAGTTTGTTTTTTAGTGAAATCAACGAAAGGAAGCCATTTCCGGAGAAACTTTCTATTTTGGTCGATTGCTGTATATATCGCTTCGACATGAGAAATTTGCAATTTTTCCAGAAACTGGTGCTGATCGATTGTTAACTTTTCCATGATGCAATCCTTCAAATTGATAAAGAATCTGATTACCTTACTAAAAGCCAAAATACAATAAAAACCCGAATTTTTGATCGGATTTTGATTTCGCTATCTTTGTTTCCAATGGACAGATTTAAAATGTAACCGAAACAAAGAGAGAGTAAACGTTTCGCATAAATAAACTAAATGATGAGTTGAGTTCAGGGTAATAGTGACAATTAACAAAAAAATTAAGATAAATGAAAAAAATAGTGCTCGTGTTATTATTTGCAGGCTTGCTGGTAAACATATCCTGTGGAACTTCTGAAAATAAAGGTGAAAGCAGGGTGGAGATTGAAACGGAATTCGGGAATATTAAAATTAAGCTTTATAATGAAACGCCACTTCATCGTGACAACTTCATGAAACTTACAAAAGAAGGGTTTTATACCGATTTACTTTTCCACAGAGTGATTCAGGGATTTATGATACAGGGAGGCGATCCCGATTCTAAGAATGCCGAACCAGGGAAACAACTCGGAGGTGGCGATCTTGGATATACAATTCCCGCAGAAATTAATCCGAAATTTTTTCACCGTAAGGGCATAATTGCAGCAGCTCGCGAAGGAGACAGAACAAATCCGGAGAAAAGATCTTCAGCCTCCCAGTTTTATGTTGTTCAGGGAAAAGTTTTCCGACAGGGTGAACTTGATACACTTCAGATTAAAATGGAAGAATCGCGTAAATTGGTCATGTTGCAAAAGAAGATAAAAATGGTCGAGCCTGAATTAAATAAATTAGGAGCCGAAGGCAAACAGGATGAAATGATGGCTTGTTTTAATGCGATAAAAGAAGAAGTTTCTGCCGAAGCCGAAAAACTTCCACCAATTAAGTTTACGGAGGAACAGCGAACTGTTTACACAACTGTTGGAGGATATCCATCGCTGGATGGTAATTATACCATTTTCGGCGAGGTTATTGAAGGGCTTGAAGTGCTTGATAAAATTGCAGCGCAGGCCACGGATCATTTTAACCGGCCGCAGAAAGACATTAAATTCAGTATTGAAGACATTAAATAACCACATTGAATCAGAAATGAAACGGATTATATTCTCGGTCATCATATTTTTTTTCGTTTACCCGATATCGGCGCAAAATCAAATTGTACAGATTAGCACTAATCTCGGAACAATGAAATTTATGTTGTATGATGAAACGCCAAAACACCGCGATGCATTTATTCAACTGGCCAATGAAGGCTATTACGATCAAACCCTTTTTTACCGGGTTATTCAGGATTACCTTATTCAGGGCGGTTCGAGATCATCGCAAAATGCAGCTCCCGGAAAGCGGATTGGATATGGAGAACCTGACAAAACCGTTGATGATGAGATTAGACCTCAATTCTTTCATAAAAAGGGTGCATTGTGCGCTCCCAGGCAGCCTGATGATGTGAATCCATTTAAACAATCAGATATTTCACAGTTTTTTATTATCAAGGGAAAAGTTTATACAAACGGAGAATTGGACACGATTGAAATTTCAGTTAATCGTCCAATTATGAAAAAAATTACTGCGCAGCACCTGACTCCCGAAATAAAATCAAAGTTAAAAGACTTAAAGGTGGAAAAGAAAGTAGACGAGTTCAGAGCAATTGCCAATGAGGTTATGAGAAAGATAGACACAGATTATTCTATGAATCGGGACAAATTAACTTTTACAAAAGAGCAACGTGCTGCTTATACTAGTGTTGGTGGATATCCGGATTTGGATGGTAAGTATACTATTTTCGGTGAGTGTATCTCCGGATTTGATGTGATAGACAAAATTGCCGCCTTAAAAACGGATGAAAATGATCGTCCTTTAACAGATGTCAAAATTACTGTAACAATATTGTAATGAGAAACATATATATTGATTATTTGTTTAGGATTATGTTTCTGTTTCTTCTTATTAGTTGTGGAAATTCAGGGAATAAAAACACACAGAAAACCGTCGCTGAAAAAGTTAAGCCAACTAATGACAAGCAAGAAACGGAGTTTGCCGATCTCGTCCCCTCCGTTTTTAAAATCGACACCTACGAAAACAATCGAATATTAGAAACGGGTATGGGCTTTTTTGTTTCAAATGATCTGTGTGTTACACGCCTTTCTTTTTTTGAGTCAGCAAACCGGGCAGTAATTTTGCCATTTGATGAAACTAAAAGTTATAATGTATCTGGTTTTGTTGCTGTAGATCGCATTAATGATCTGATTTTGTTAAAAACAGATGGCTTACAACGGAGGCCTGTAAGTCTATCCGACAGCATTTTAGGAGAAAATCAAAAAACGGTTTATTTCAATAAGCCACAAGGAAACACCGTTCCCCTCCATGAAGGGAAAGTGTTGAGTTTTTCAAATATGCTTGGCTCAAAACTTTATCAGGTAACTAACCAGTTGCGATCAAAAAGTGCTGGGAGCCCGGTATTTAATTCAGAAATGCAATGTATTGGTTTGACATTTCTGCAGGTTGCCGATTACGAAACGCAAACATTTGTTATCCCATCAACTTTTATAATTGATTTATTAAAGAAGGCTGGAAAAGTTCAGCCTTTAGGAGACCTTCAAAAGCAGGGAAGCGAACAGAGTAGTTTGGATAACAGTAAAATAAAAGGATTACTAATTGAAACTGATATGGGAAATATCAGGATAAAATTATACAACAGCACTCCGCAATACCGCGATAATTTTATCAAACTGGTTCGTGAGAATTATTTCGACGGATTACTCATTCACCGTGTAATCAAAGGTTTTGGAATACAAAGCGGTGCCGCAGATACTCGATTCGCTGAACCGGATGATGTTGTTGGCTGGAAAGGGCCGGGATACACTTTACCTTCGCATGTAGTTCCGGGACTATATCATAAACGTGGAGTAATTGGGTCACCACGAAAGCCCGACCGTGGGAATTCACGGAAACGCTCTGACGGATCACAGTTTTACATCGTAACCGGACGGACCTATTCCGACCTTGAACTTAATGACCTTGAAAAGCAAATGAATTATACTTTCTCAAAGGAGCAGCGTAATACTTATAAAACAATTGGTGGTGCACCACACATTGATGGAACTTACACGATTTTTGGAGAGGTTCTTGAAGGATTGGATGTGGCGGATAAGATTTCGAATGTTGAAGTGAAAAGCGATTTCAGACCGAAGACCGATATTAGAGTCAAAAAAATCACAATTTTTGAATAACTTATTTAAAAAATTAATAAAAATTAAACCCGGAATAATAAGCTTTCGCGTATCAATCCGGGTTAAATATGGAAAATATTCTGAATCAAACCGATCTGATTTTTCAGAAGTTTTTTGAATTTAATCAACAAATTTATAGCCGATTCCTTTTAGTGTTTTGATCTGATCGTTACCAATTTTTTCCCTGAGTTTGCGAATATGAACATCGATAGTACGGTCACCTACGACAACATTGTCACCCCAAACAGAGTAATAAATTTCTTCACGTGTAAATACTTTGCCTGGTTTGGAAACCAACAAGGACAATAATTCAAATTCTTTGCGGGGCAATATCATTTCAACGCCATCTTTCAGAATCAGGTAGCGCTCCTTATCAATTACCAGATTACCGATGGTTATAGTATGTCCACTATCAACTACCGCAGCTGTTTGTATGCCTGTAACAGAAGTGCGTTTAAGAAGAGCTTTGACTCTGCTTACCAACACTTTTGGTCGGATAGGTTTGGTTATATAATCGTCGGCACCCGCTTCAAATCCTGCAATTTGGGAATAATCTTCACCTCGAGCAGTAAGAAATGCAATAATAGTATGTTGTAAGGCTGGAATTCTTCTGATTTCTTCACAGGCGGCAATACCGTCCATTTCCGGCATCATCACATCCAGAATAATCAGATCCGGAAGCGTTTTTTCAGCCACTTTTATCGCTTCTGCACCATTCTGGGCAGTATATACTTTGTATCCTTCTTTTTCTAAATTATAGCTGATAAATTCCAGAATATCAACTTCGTCATCGACCAGCAGAATTTTTGATTGACTATCGCTCATAATAGTTTTGAATTTGAATTTAAAAGTATAGATTACTTTTTGGTTCAGATGATATGTTTATTTTAAAAACGTCTGAAAATTAGCAATTTCATTTGAAACTAACATGTTTCTTGCCGTTTTATTTGATAACGAGAATGATTTAGGAACATTTGATGAAATTAGTTTGTATCAGTTTATTTTGCTTTTTCAAGGGTAAAGGTAAAAGTTGTTCCCTTTTCGACTACACTTTTTACGTTTATCGTTTGTGCATGTCCTTCGATAATGTGTTTAACGATCGATAAGCCAAGTCCGGTTCCTCCCTGTTCGCGTGAGCGTGATTTGTCGACCCGGTAAAAACGTTCGAAAATACGGTATAAATTGCTTTTATCCATTCCGATTCCATTATCACTAACCTCAATCAGAATGGTTTCGTTCAAATCATAGAATCCAACTTTTACGTGTCCCCTTTTTTTACCATACTTGATCCCATTTCCTACCAGGTTGTTCATGACTTCCATGATCCGCTTCTTATCCGCACTAACCATAATAGGTTTATCTGTTTTTGTAATAAATTGCAGCGAAATATTGCGCTCATTAGCTAACATCTGTGCCAGCTCAAACACATCTTCAGTTAGACGAATAATATCGAATTCGGTATAATTTAAAGTTAACTCACCTGATTCAAGTTTTGTGATCGACTCAAGATCTTCTACAATAGATATCATCCGATCGATACTTTTTTCAGTTCGCTGAAGGTATAACTTGTTGATCTTAGTATCATCAATTCCTCCTTCGAGCAAGGTTAAAACATAGCCCTGAATATTAAAAATAGGTGTTTTCAATTCGTGCGAAACGTTACCAACAAACTCTTTTCTGTATCGTTCAAGGTCTTTTAGCCGTGTTATTTCCTGTGACTGATTCTTCGCCCATTCTTCTACTTCTTTCTGAACATCAGAAATATTTGACGAGCTAATAATATCAAATAATTTGCCTTTTTTCCCACTAATAGGTGCTTCCCTGATTATTTTATAAATTGGTTTGATTTTGTCATTGATGTATCTGTTCAGGATAAAAAGAACAAGAAAATAAGAAATGGAACAGAACAAAAGGACAAAAATGATGGAATATATCAGCCCAAAATCTTTTGTCGATTCAATCAGAAAGAATCCAAAATTGGAAATCAGCAGTAAAGTAGTAATGTATAGCGAAAGGCGTTTCGCAGAATATGTTCTCATAAGTCAATTTTTATTCTCACGCAAAATTAATTGAATTTATGAGGCAAGCCCTTTTTTTTGACAGTTGTAAGTTTCATGTTAACTTCATGTTTAACTTGCGGTTGAATTATATCGTTTAATAACGATACATAACGGATATTTAGAGCTAAAAAGGTAAAATAAAAAAATCCGGATCTTTAGGAATCCGGACTTAATATTTAGGTTTTAATGATTATAGCAGAAATGCACTTTTGATTTTTTCAACATAGTCAAGCTTTTCCCAGGTGAATAATTCCACTTCTGTTTCAATTCTGCCATTGTATGGTGATTCAAATACTTTGGTTACCATTTGTGGTTGTCTTCCCATATGTCCATAAGCCGCTGTTTCGCGGTAAATCGGATTCCGAAGTTTTAGTCTTAGTTCAATTGCGGCAGGCCGCAAATCGAAAAGCTCCTGAATTTTTTCAGAAATTTTTGAATCTGTCAATCCCGGAAGGGCAGTTCCTTTGGTTTCGACATAAATACCAACAGGTTTGGCAACTCCAATGGCGTATGAAAGCTGAACGAGCATTTCTTTTGCGACTCCGGCAGCAACCATGTTTTTAGCAATATGTCGTGCGGCATATGCAGCAGAACGGTCGACTTTTGATGGATCTTTTCCGGAGAAAGCACCACCACCGTGAGCTCCGCGTCCACCATAGGTATCAACAATAATTTTACGACCTGTAAGGCCAGTATCTCCATGAGGTCCGCCAATTACAAATTTGCCGGTTGGATTTACGTGGTATATAATTTCACCAATGAATAAATCCTGAACCCGTTTGGGTAATTGAGCTTTTACGCGTGGAATCAATATTTCGATAACATCTTTTTTAATTTTAGCCAACATCGGTTCATCAGCATCAAAGTCATCGTGCTGCGTTGAAACAACAATTGTATGAATCCGTTTGGGTGAATGGTCATCGTTGTACTCAATTGTAACCTGTGATTTTGAATCAGGACGCAAATAAGTCATCACCTTTTCTTCGCGGCGAATTACCGCCAGTTCGAGTAAAATGCGATGAGACAAATCGAGGGGCAGGGGCATGTAATTGTCTGTTTCTGAATTCGCGTAGCCAAACATCATTCCCTGGTCGCCGGCACCCTGATCCATTTTATCTGCTTTGTCAACTCCGCGGTTAATATCGGGACTTTGTTCATGTATAGCGCTGAAAACGCCACACGAATCGCCATCAAAGCGGTATTCGGCTTTCGTGTAACCAATCTGGTTAATCACCCGACGCGCAGTTTCCTGAACGTCCACATAAGTATTCGATTTTACTTCACCGGCAAGAACAACCTGCCCGGTGGTAACTAAAGTTTCGATAGCAACTTTTGAGTTGGCATCAAAGGCCAAAAATTCATCTAACAGCGCGTCCGAAATCTGATCGGAAACCTTATCAGGATGGCCTTCTGAAACTGATTCGCTGGTGAAAAAATAACTCATAATCTGATCCTTTTAAATACCAAAATCAATCAGCAACAGGCTGAATAAATTCAGGCACAGTAAATTATACAAATAAAGGTTATGGAATAATTGATCGAAAAGCAAGATGAAAAGATGTTTTCGTTTTAGCATTTTTTTTCGTGGTTGCAATCAGCACAAATTTATCCACATAACGGGGTCAAATGTACGAATATTTCTCGGACAAAGAAGTCTTTATCTAAAAAAAAAACAGATCAATTATTTTTGGTTAGATCCTGAAATACATTTTCCAGACTTTGCTTTTCTTCTTTGAGGGAAAGTAAAACTAGTTGATTGTCAACAGCAAAATGGAAAAGAGAAGGCCTTAAATCCGAGTTGTTATTCGATTCTGCGATATAGGTATATTGGCTTGTCTGTGTAATTTTCAATATTCCAGGTAATTTTTGGAGTTTCTCCAAATCTGGCATTTTATTAAACTCAACCAGAACTGATTGCTTTTTGGCAAACTTTCCACCTTTGAGTTGTTCAATTGATCCATCTGCGACAAGTGTACCTTTATTTATAATGATTACCCTGCTGCAAATGGCTTCAACTTCCTGCATGACGTGGGTAGACAACATCACCGTTTTATTCAGACTTATTGTTCGGATTAGTTGTCTTATTTCTTCCAGTTGATTAGGGTCCAGACCTGTGGTTGGTTCATCCAGAATCAGAACTGCCGGATCATGAATAAGTGCCTGAGCAAGTCCTACCCGTTGTCGGAATCCTTTTGATAAGGCTCCGATTTTCTTGTGTTGTTCTGTTTTTAATCCGGTAAGCTCTACCATCTTCAAAACCTGTTCTTTTTTATTTTGGAGGTTATAAAATCCGGCAACCATTTCCAAATATTCACGCACATACAAATCCGTATAAAGAGGATTGTTTTCAGGCAAATAACCAATTTGCGATCGAATTGCAACGTTTTTTGTTTCAACAGTCTCGCCATTAATAGTAATAGTGCCTCCATCCGATGCAAGATAACCGGTTATAATCTTCATTAAGGTAGATTTACCGGCACCATTTGGACCCAAAAATCCAACCAATTCTCCTGTTTCTATTTCGAATGAAATTTTGTCAAGTGCCTTTTGGCTTCCGTATAATTTACTTACCTGGGATATTCTGATGGTCATCTTAACCTGATTTTTCGTTTAGCAAAAGTATAGATTTCTGACGATTACCCTACATTATATCTATATTGAAGAGTTTATTTAAAATTTAATCACGTGGTTTATTGTCTAATGAAGAGGATAATGTAAATAGCATGAAGGTTTTTTTGTGTTTTAACCTGCTAATATAGACTTTGGGATTTCGTTTTTATTAACTTTAAATTAACTTTGTCGCCCATCAATACATTGGTTAAATGAAGGATCAGAACTTTAACTACATAGAAGATTTGACGAAGTACCAGCGGCAGAAAACATCTCCGGTACAAATAGGTGGGGTATTGCTTGGAGGTGGAAATCCTATCCGGATTCAATCGATGACGGATACCGATACCAGCGATACTGAGGCTACAGTTGAGCAGATCATCTGTATCATCAAAGCTGGTGCAGATATGGTTCGTGTGACTGTTCGTGGTGTTTCTGATGCCGAAAACCTTCAACAGATCAAACGTGAACTGGTTGCCCGTGGATACGAGAATCCATTGGTAGCCGACATCCATTTTAACCCGCACTTAGCTGAAATAGCTGCTAAATATGTTTCTAAAATTCGAATCAATCCAGGGAATTTCTACGATAAACGTGCCCGGTTTGAACACCATCTGTATACCGATGAAGAATATAAAGGCGAACTTCTGAAAATTGAGGAACAATTTGTGCCTTTTCTTCAGCTTTTAAAAGAAACGAATACTGCCCTTCGCGTTGGAGCCAACCAAGGTTCATTGTCTGACAGGATCATGAGTCGTTATGGCGATACTCCTGCGGGTATTGTTGAGTCGGTTATGGAATTTCTGAGAATCTGTAAAAATCAGGATTTTGCTAATGTGGTAATTTCAATCAAATCGAGTAATACGCGCACTATGGTTTATACTGTGCGACTATTGAATTACAAGATGAGGTTGGAAGAAATGAGTTATCCACTTCATTTGGGAGTTACTGAAGCCGGAGAAGGTGAAGATGGACGTATAAAATCGGCGGTTGGAATTGGAGCTTTATTGGCCGATGGTATTGGCGATACAATTCGTGTTTCATTGACTGAAGCACCTGAAAATGAAATTTCAGTAGCCAAAAAGCTGATAAACCATATTGAAACATATAAGAATCATAAACCGATTAAGGCTCCGCTTTTTGCTCAAATAAATCCGTTTGAGTACGAAAAGCGATCGGTTCGGCCGGTTCTGCGAATGGGCGAGAAAAATTTACCTGTCGTTATGGCCGATCTTCGTGGTCGTACACTTTCAGAAATTCTTCCTTTACGAGGAAAACAAATTCCTGAATATTTTTTCAATAGCCACGAAGTTCTCGATTTGGAAGGAAATTCCTATCCGGTACTTACTCTTGAAGAATATTTATTTGGAGGATCACACTGGGGACAAACCAAATTTATCCGCACAAATAAAGAAGAGTTTGATCATTTTATGGATGAAAATCCTGAAATTATTACCAAGCTTAAACAAACCAGAAAAACGATTCTGATTCTGGAAAGTTTTAATAAAAATCCGTTTGCTGAGTTTCGTGCTTTCTTCATGACTCTCGAATCGCATATTTGGAAAGTTCCGGTCATTATTTTTAGAAAGTATAACGAACGATATCTGGAAAACCTCCAGATTAAAGCAGCTGCCGATCTTGGTGGTATTCTTATCGATGGTTATGGAGATGGGTTGTGTATAACAAATGAACTCGATCAGACCACATTTACCGATCTGAAAGATCTGAGTTTCTCGATTCTTCAGGCTACCAGGATGCGTGTGACAAAAACCGAATTTATCTCTTGCCCTGGTTGCGGCCGTACTTTATTTGACCTGCATGAAACTACAATTAAAATCAAAGCTCATTTCAATCATTTGGATCACCTTAAAATTGGTGTGATGGGCTGTGTCGTTAATGGTCCTGGCGAAATGGGTGATGTTGATTATGGCTTTGTAGGCGCAGGTACCGGAAATGTAAATCTGTACAAAGGCCAGCAGGTAATAAAGAAGCATATTCCATACGAATTGGCGGTAGAAGAATTAGAAGCTATTATTCGCGAAAATGGTGATTGGAAAGACCGGGAAGCTTAACTGATAAAAGTGTTTTTTCTACTGTAGTCATCTTTTTTCTCTGATTGATTTAGCCATAACAATCTTATTCGAATAGATTTTGATATTTAGTATCTAAAAGAATTGAGAGATCTATTTCAAGTATTCCTTAAATAACTCTTCTACTTTTTGATCCGGTTCGAGCCACAATCCTTTTAGTCCTGAATCAATAGCTCCTTTAACGTTTGGGAGCGAATCATCAATAAACAATGACTCTTCAGGAATTATTCCGGAAAGCCGAATGATTTCCTGGTACGATTTAATTGATGGTTTTCGGTATCCAATTTCATTGGAATAGAAGTCTTTTTCGAAGAGCGATGAAACTTCAAAATCATGCTGAATTCGAAAGTTCGAATGGAATTTTTCAACATGGATTGCATTGGTATTACTGAAAAGATAGACTTTAAAATCTTTCTGCAGATATTTTACCAATTCTACCCGAATTGCCGGAAAATCGAGTAACATCGCGGTCCATGCGTCATCAATTTCCTGATAAGAAACCCGATTGGGAAGTAATTTAATGATTCCATTTCTGAATTCATCTGAAGTAACCTGTCCCTGTTCCATTTGGTAGAAAATATCGTGGTCATAGGAAAGTCCTTTGTCTCCTACGAGTTGCTTCATCCCCAGTTTGCCAAAAGCTTCTATTGTTTTTGTCGGATCGATATTTAGTAAAACACCTCCGAGGTCAAAAATGATATTTCTTATTTCTTTTAAAATTTCCATAGATTAGAATTTTGAGATCACAAAAGTCAGAAAAAATCCGGAATATAAAAGAAAGGAATGATATCTGATATTTTCAAAAGCAGGGATACTTATCTTTGAACGGTTTTAAAAAATTACCAAACATGGGAAACCCGCAAACAATATGGTTTAATGAAAAGAAAAATCTGGTCGAAACAATTGATCAGCGTTGCCTGCCATTTCAAAATTTGATTGCTGAAATCAGAACTCTGGATGAAGCAAGGCATGCAATTAGTGAAATGATTGTTCGAGGCGCACCGCTTATTGGTGTCACTGCTGCTTATGGGATGTTTCTGGCAGCAGTAAATTATTCCGGAGTTGATTTTATCGCTGAAATGAAAAAGGCAGCTGATTGGCTAAAATCGTCCAGACCTACTGCTGTTAATTTGGTTTTTGCGGTTGATGAGGCATTTGCTGTTATTTCCAGAACAAATTCGGATTCCGGAAACAGTCGGCTTTTATTTGAATATGCAGAATCACTAAAACAGCGGGAAATAGAATTCAGTAAAAATATTGGCCGGTTTGGATTGGAACTTATCCAGTCTATCAGCAAAATCAAGAATGGAGAAGTTGTTCAGATTCTTACTCATTGCAATGCTGGGCGGCTGGCTTGTGTTGAATTAGGTACCGCAACATCACCGATCTATTTAGCGCACGAAGCTGGCATTCCCATTCATGTTTGGGTTGACGAAACCCGTCCCCGAAATCAGGGAGCTCGTTTAACCGCATGGGAATTGGGAGTGGCCGGTATTCCGCATACGATTATTCCTGACAATACTGGCGGTCATTTGATGCAGCACCAAATGGTTGACATGGTGATTGTTGGCAGCGACCGAACAACATTGAATGGTGATGTGGCAAATAAAATAGGAACCTACCTGAAAGCCCTTGCAGCTAAAGATAGCGGGATCCCGTTTTACGTTGCGTTACCTTCAACCACGATCGACTGGAATTTAAATGATGGAATTGCTGAAATTCCAATTGAGCAACGAGATGGTCGCGAAGTTTCTGTAATGGAAGGAATACTTGGCAAAGAGGTGTATGAATTCAGAATATTTCCGGAGAAAAGCCCGGTAGCCAATTACGGATTCGATGTTACACCAGCCCGCCTGGTAACCGGACTAATTACAGAAAGAGGAGTATGCAAGCCAAGCAGAGAAGGCATTTTAACTCTATTTCCTGAAAAAGAAACAAATGACCGAAGGATATATTAAATTCAATTGTAATTGGGAACAAAATGAAATTCTGATTCCAGATCAGTTATTTCAAACTATTGAGCAGCAGCGATCTATATTATATAAGCTTGATCTCATAGGAATTTACCCTGATGGCATCGGTTTTGGTAATATTTCGGTCAATGCTGATAAAGGAAAATCTTTTTTCATTACAGGAAGTGCAACTGGCCAGTTCTCAAAACTCAATCCGTCGCATTACGCGTTGGTTACCGGATTTAGTTTTGAGAAGAATTCTGTTTCATGCACGGGACAAACCAAAGCCTCGGCAGAAAGTTTGACTCATGCTGCTGTTTATGAAGCCATTCCTGAAGTTGGTGCTGTTGTGCATGTACATTGCCTTTGGTTGTGGGAAAAACTCCTGAATAATTACCCAACTACATCAACACAAATTGAATACGGAACTCCGGAAATGGCTATAGCCGTAAAATATTTAGCCGCCAAATTGAAGGCAGAGAGTGAGAAAATCATCGTTATGGGTGGGCATAAGGAAGGAATTCTTGCATTTGGACAAAATCTGGAAGAAGCTACTTCTGCAATAATAAATATTTATAAACGATACAAAAATGACTAAAATTGCCATTATCGGCGGCTCTGGACTTGAAAATCCGGCTATTCTGAAAAATGCCACTGAACTGAAAGTAGAAACGCCATATGGTCCGACTACATCTGATTTTAAATGTGGAATTATAAATGGCCACGAAGTTGCTATACTTTCACGCCATGGAAGGCAACATACGATTCCACCAACACAGGTAAATAATCGGGCAAACATATGGGCCATCAGGGAAATAGGATGTACACATATTCTGGCAACAACAGCCTGTGGAAGTTTACGACAGGAAATCGGCAGAGGGGACTTTGTGGTGCTCGATCAGTTTATTGATTTTACCCGGCATAGAGCAATTACCTTTTTTGAGTCTTTTGAACCTCGCGAAATGAAGCATACCCCAATGGCAGATCCCTTCGATCCTATCCTCCGGACGAAAATTATTGAAACAGCCAGGGAATTAAATCTGAAAATTATTGAAACAGGAACTGTAGTAACAATTGAAGGACCCCGTTTTTCCACAAGGTCCGAATCAAATATGTTTCGGTTATGGGGTGCTGATGTGATTAATATGTCTACAGCACCTGAGGCGATTTTGGCCAATGAGTTGGGAATTCCATATGCAGCAATTGCAATGAGCACCGATTACGATTGCTGGAAGACAGATGAGGCTCCGGTTACCTGGGGTGATGTATTAAAGGTTTTCAATGAAAATGTTTCGCATGTAATTGATTTACTGATTTATGCGATTCGAAAAATTTGATTGACTTGTTAAATGCTAATTTTTAAGAAGATTTAAGTCGAAAAAAATATTTTCTGGCACATGTTTTGTAAAAGAACAAAACATAAAAGTTGTCTCAAAGCCATGAACATTTTTATTCGAAGGTCAATTTGTAAGTTTAAAAGAGAAAAGGTTTAATAAATTGATCCAATTAGATTCATTATTATAAAAGCCATTCCGATTTTTTTTGGAGTGGCTTTTTGTTTAGGATAGTAAATTGCAAAGATCCACAAAAACAAAAAGCTCCGATTGGAGCTTTTAATATTATTCGTTTACATGAATCCAAATACCCGATTTTGGATTATGATATTTGATCGTATTTAGTTCCTTCTGGGCAGCTTCCATTGTGGAAAATCCTTTCATTGCAACTCGATGTAACCCTTTAAAGATACCAAGATTTTTTGCAGTGTAGCCCTCTTCGTTTAGCTGTTGGATGTATTTATTGGCATTTTCCTCACTTTTAAAACTTCCGCCAATAATAAAATATTTGAATTGATTCACTACAGGAGTGGTAGTTACTGAATTATATTCAGCCGTACTTTGCTCATTGACTTGTGCCGGTGTTGCAAGAGTTGTCCTTGCAAGAGTTTCCCACATTCCCATATTTGACTTAGAAACATATTCCTTGTTGT
Organism: Prolixibacteraceae bacterium; assembly: GCA_041736275.1. GTDB lineage: Bacteria > Bacteroidota > Bacteroidia > Bacteroidales > Prolixibacteraceae > Aquipluma. The sequence goes on along the minus strand of JBGSUC010000035.1, from coordinate 132,067 downwards.
TTTTCATAGGAATAAGAGCTATAGCCAAAAGGATAGGCAGAGCAACAACCAGTTTTTTTAGCTTGCGTTTCTGGAAAATAACAGGAATTGGTTCTCTGTATTCTACCTTAAAAGCAGGCTTTGGTATTTGCCTTTGATATAACTTTTCGTACGAGAAGTTTTGTAATCCATAGGATTCAACAAGCAGATTCTGTTTCAGTTGAGGTTCAAATTGGAGATTTTCTCTCGAATCATAATGCAAATAACCAACACCCTCGAAGTAAACATTGCGATTTCGTTCTAGGCAAAGTGTTGTTTCTTCGACAAAGCTTTCCAATTTCTGTTTAGCTTCGAAATAACTAATTCCTAAATTGTCAGAAATACAATTGATAAGTAAGCCATCATTGGAAATAAGCTTATTATTAAAGGCAATTTCTTTAGCGGGTGGGAAAAACTGGTTGTTTTCAATTGCTGCCGGTTTGTAATTGGCAACAAAACCACCGAATTCAGGAATGATAACACAATCATTCAGGATTAAAAGCTCTTTTATGTATTGATTAATTTCCACGTTTTACCTCTTTAGTAAATCAAAAGTAAGAAATTTTAGCTTTGGGTCAAGGCAAAGTTTTCAACAGTTCTGTTAATTTTATTGTATAACAAACTTATAACAAATTAAAAGCTTAGGATACACCGTATAATTCTTAAATTTGTGGCTCACTGAAATACAGGCTATCACATGAAACAGATTTTAGTTACCGGTGGCACCGGATACATAGGTTCTCACACTGTAGTTGAGTTGCAAAATGCAGGTTATAAAGTAATTATTGTTGATAATCTTTCGAATTCAAGTATTGAAGTATTGGATGGAATTGAAGAAATTACTGGTATTCGTCCGGTATTTGAGCAATTCGATTTGACAGAAAAAGATAAGGTAGATGCTTTCTTTGGCAAATATCGGGACATCGCAGCTATTATTCATTTTGCTGCTTCAAAAGCTGTTGGAGAATCAGTTGCCAAACCATTATTATACTATCGCAATAACCTGGGTTCACTTATTAATCTGTTGGATGCAATGAATCGGTTTGATGTTCCTGGAATTGTATTTAGCTCATCATGTACTGTTTACGGACAACCGGATAGTTTACCTGTGACGGAGAAGGCTCCAATATTAAAAGCTAATTCTCCTTATGGAAATACCAAACAGGTTTCAGAGGAAATTATTCAGGATACGTTAGTTGCTTGCCCAAAATTAAATGCCATTGCTTTACGATATTTTAATCCTGTTGGTGCTCATCCAACTGCTTTAATAGGCGAACTTCCTTTGGGAGTCCCACAAAACCTGGTTCCTTTCATTACTCAGACTGCCGCAGGCTTACGCGAGCAATTGAGCATTTTTGGTAGTGATTACAATACGTTGGATGGAACAGCTGTTCGTGACTATATTCATGTGGTTGACCTTGCAAAAGCGCATGTAATTGCCGTTAGCCGTCTGGTTGGGGCTAAAAACAAAAAATCGTTTGAAGTTTTCAATCTTGGCACTGGAAATGGGTTGACAGTTCTTCAGGTCGTTAACTCGTTTGAAAGAGTTTCAGGACAAAAACTAAATTATAAGATCGTTGATCGCAGAGCCGGTGATGTTGAAAAAGTTTATGCGGATACCTCCTTTGCCAATGAAGAATTGGGTTGGAGGGCAGAAAGTTCGTTGGATGATATTTTATCATCGGCCTGGAAATGGGAAAAAAAAATAAGAGGAATTGAATAAGAAACAATAAAATGAATATGAAAAGGTTTGCTAAATAAAAGCAGACCTTTTTTGTTTGTTGATTCGCATCTTTGATATTCTAAGGAAATACCTATTTTTGATTTTAACTGAAAAAGTTTAACTGAATGAAAACAATTTTGATTACCGGCGGAGCCGGATTTATAGGGTCGCATGTTGTTCGTTTGTTTGTAAATAAATATCCGGAATATAAAATTGTTAATCTCGATAAACTGACCTACGCCGGAAATCTGGCGAATCTGACTGACATCGAGGATAAGCCAAACTATGAATTTATAAAAGGCGACATTGTAGATGCTGAATTTATCCTGAAGCTTTTCGTTGAAAGGCAATTCGACGGAGTTGTCCATCTGGCAGCCGAATCGCATGTCGATCGCTCGATCAGTAATCCAACAGAATTTGTGTTTACCAACGTCATTGGCACAGTCAATTTGTTAAATGCGGCTCGTCAGATATGGAAAGACAATACCGAAGGCAAACGCTTTTACCATATTTCGACCGATGAGGTTTACGGAAGTTTAGGCAATGAAGGTATGTTTACTGAAGAAACCGGTTATGATCCGCACAGTCCGTATTCAGCATCAAAAGCCAGCTCCGATCATTTTGTGCGTGCTTATCACGATACTTTTGGAATTCCCGTAGTGGTTTCAAATTGCTCAAATAATTACGGATCGTTCCAGTTTCCTGAAAAACTGATTCCACTTTTCATCAATAACATCAATAACAATAAAGCTCTGCCGGTATATGGTAAAGGTGAGAATGTTCGTGATTGGCTTTGGGTAGAGGATCATGCCAGAGCAATTGATGTGATATACCACGAAGGTAAAAATGGTGATACTTATAACATTGGCGGGCACAATGAATGGACTAATATTGATCTGATTAAAGTAATGTGTCGCATTCTGGATCGCAAACTTGGCCGCGAAACAGGCACATCAGAAAAATTGATCACTTATGTGAAAGACCGTGCCGGACATGATTTACGCTATGCCATTGATTCCACGAAGCTTCAAAAAGAGTTAAATTGGATTCCAAGTCTGCAGTTCGAGGAAGGTATTGAAAAAACTATTGACTGGTATCTTGCCAACACCGAATGGATGGAAAATGTAACAAGTGGTGATTACCAAAGCTATTACGATAAGCAGTACCAAAACAGATAAGATTTAATACTCAAAAGATATCATTTAGTCAGGGTTTCACTTCAGGTGAAGCACTGACTTTTTTGTAGCCATAGCTTGAAGAATCAGAACCATTTCTTAAATTGACGGTTCAATTCTAATTTCTGATCGATGAAACGTAGAAATTTCTTCAAAACAGCTGCAATTGGTGGCGGAAGTTTGGCTTTGGCTCCATTAACTTCATGTATTCAGCCTGCTTCACAAGCCAACTCTTCAGAAAATTATATTGATTTTGAACTGAACGAAGTGACCATTTCTCAACTTCAGGATAAAATGAGTAGCGGAACTCTAACTTCCGAAGAAATTACCCAAAAATTCCTGAATAGAATTGAACTGATTGATAAAAATGGGCCTGAATTAAGGGCTGTTATCGAAATCAATCCTGATGCATTGAATATTGCACGGAAAATGGATGAGGAACGCAAATCAGGAAAAATAAGGAGTGCGTTGCATGGAGTACCAATTTTAATTAAAGACAATATTGATACTGGTGATCAGATGCAAACAACTGCTGGGTCGCTTGCTCTTGTTGGTTCTACGGCATCTGATGATGCGATTATTGTTCACAGACTTCGTGAAGCTGGAGCTGTGCTTTTAGGCAAGACTAACCTGAGCGAATGGGCAAACTTCCGTTCAACCAAATCGTCAAGTGGATGGAGTGGGAGAGGTGGTCAGGTTCGAAATCCATTTTGCATTGATCGAAGTCCTTGTGGTTCGAGTTCCGGAACCGGAGTTGCCGTTTCGGCTAATTTGTGTGCTATCGGAATTGGTACCGAAACCGATGGTTCGATTGTGTGTCCTTCAGGAATTAACGGAATAGTTGGCATTAAACCTACCGCCGGATTATGGAGTGGTGATGGAATTATACCGATTTCACACAGTCAGGATACAGCTGGCCCGATGGCCCGAAGTGTTTCGGATGCTGCAATTTTATTGGGATTGCTAGCTGAAAAAGATCCGAAAAACGGAAAGGTATTCGAAGATTACACGCAATTTCTGGATGCCGGTGGCTTGAAAAACGCACGAATTGGAATTGCCTCTGATTTTTTTGGTTATCATTCCGGAGTGGATAATCTGATTGCCGATGCAGTTAAAATCCTAAAGGAACAAGGAGCCGAAATAATTGAAAACCTGAAATTTGAGAATCAGGCGGAATGGGGAAAGTTGGAATGGCAGGTTTTAATTTCGGAGTTTAAGGCTGACCTAAATGATTATCTAAAAACCCGCAACGGACTTCAGGTTCAATCTTTGGCAGATTTGATTGAGTTCAATAATAAAAGTTTGGATAAAGAACTGAAATGGTTTGGACAGGAAATTTTTGAAGAAGCAGAGAAAACGGGCGGTTTGGAAGAATCTGTTTATCTTGAAGCTTTAGCCAAAGTGAAAGAACTAACCCGATCTAAAGGTATTGATTTGCTGATGGACCAGTATAAACTGGATGCACTGATTGCTCCGACGAATGGACCTGCCTGGACAATTGATTGGGTAAATGGCGATCATTTTAGTGGAAGCAGTTCTGAACCTGCAGCTATTTCAGGATACCCGAACATTACTGTTCCAGCCGGATATGTGCACGAATTACCTGTTGGTATTTCTTTTTTTGGACGAGCCTGGAGCGAACCAACTTTGATCAAGCTGGCATTTGCTTATGAGCAAGTGTCGAAACACCGAAAAGCACCCGGATTTTTAAAAACAATCGAATAATATTATGATTATCAAAAATCTAATTCAGGGTTTTATTCCAAAGTGAAACCCTGTCTTTTTGTTTTTCCCCCGGTAACCAATCCACCAGATAAAGAAACCACTGATCAAAACAATCAGAATGCAGATTCCTGCAATTGGAACATAGAGAATATAAAATATACCCAGAATAGATTCAAAGATTCGCCCTGTGTGAACCTCAAGCGACAAATTCCACAACGAGATCGGACTTTTACTGATTATTTCCGAACTCATTTCTCCAAATTTCGCATTGTTCCGGATAGGAAAAACGCCATGGTTATAATCGAAATAAAATTCATTGGCGGAAGAATCGGTAAACCAACCGTCAATCATGTCTTTCGATATCGGAGGACCTGCAACTTGTGGAGCCTGATATGGACTTCCGGAGAGGTAATCGAAAACTTGACCGGTAAACGGATTCCAGAGAAATAACCCATTGAATGAACCAACAAGGTATGTTCCTTTTTCTTTTTTTTCCAACACATTGCAACCCATAATACTCACTGGTGGTTCGTTTATCATTCGTTGCATAGGTTCCTGAAATTTCTCGTCGGTAACGAAAATTCCTTCTGATGTTGAAAACAGAAACAGACCCTGCTGCTCGTCATATAAAACGCGGCGAAGTTTGTCGTACCAAGGATTAGGTGAACTCAAAACGGTTCCGGGAATTGGCGATACTACGGAATTGGCGATGGCAATAAGTAATGGCGGACGAAGAAACATACCGGTGATTGTCACAAAAATCAGGAAAGGAATGAAGATCCAGCCCAATCTGTTATGCCAGCGCAGATTAAAATTCCGGGTTAAAATAAGTTTTGTATTTTCTTTCTGTTTTTTCTTTCTTTTTTTCAACCATGTTGGAAAAATGAAATGCATCAGTCCGGTTAGCGAAATAATCAGTATGGCAAAGCCAAACAAATCAACTATCAGTTTTCCGACTGATCCCCAGATTTCACCACTATGTAACAACCATAAGGTTTTGAATAAACTTACTTTTTTGTTGTAACCTTCAGGTGCTGGCAGATTCTGGATTTGAAACGATTTTTCGTCTGAACTTTTCAGTAAGAATGAACGGGTTTGAACCAATAATTCGTTCTGTTTCAGAATCAGATCGGTGATTCTTTCTTCAGAAACAGGGAGCGCGATTTTTTGCCATTTGTGTTCCTGAAACGAATATTGAAACAACCCGAACCAGGTTCCGGCAAATAATCTGCCTTTCGAACTTTTTATAATCTTGGAAATCTTTCTGTTGTCAATTCCTGCAGGAAATCCGGAGTTGAAATCCTGAAAAGTGTTGAAGTGATTGGTTGTTAGCCAGATTCCGATGTTCCCGTAAACAAGTGTCGAGTCGGTGCCAATGTAGCAAACCGATTTTACTGCTCCTTTATTCCAGTTTTTATAACTGTAATCAGATGGTAAGAAAGAACGATTGAAATCTATGGAAGAAATTAAACTTCGGTGATTCATAAATATTCCGGAAATGGTAAATAAAATCACGAACAGCGTGATAACAATTCCGGGCCATTTGTGGAACTTCCGTAGTTTTTTAAGCAATGTACTTTTTGACATGGATATCTTTCTATGAATACAAATGTAGATAGCTAGAATTTACCTGCATGTAACAATCGTTACAATCCGATTGATTTCTTTTGATGTAAATTTTACCACGAAACTTTATATCAGGACATTCGTTTGGCAGCACCAAATTTCTAATTTTGTTCAATCAATAAATTCATCACATCATGAAGGTTTTTAAGTTTGGTGGCGCATCTGTGAGTTCGGCCGCAGCAGTTCGTAATTCGGTTAATATCCTGAACATGTATTCAGGGAATAAAGTTCTGGTTATATCGGCTATGGGTAAAATAACCAACGCACTCGAAATTGTAGTCCGCAAATTTTTTGATCAGGATGATGAAGTATGGTCTGCCTTTCAGGTTGTAAAATCTTATCATGATGATATTATTGCAGAGCTTTGGGGTGAACCAACTGTACTTCCGGAAGTGGAAAAGTTGTTCGGCATGATTAGCACACGCATAAAGGACGAACCTTCGTTGAATTTTGATTACGAATATGACCAGATTGTAGCTTTTGGAGAATTGCTCTCAACAAAGATTATCAGCCTTTATTTCAATAAAATTGGATTGAAAAACAGTTGGATCGATGCCCGCAGTTGTTTGAAAACAGATGATCAGTACCGTGAATCGAATCTTGATTGGGATTTATCAGCTCGCTTAGCTAAACGTATTTTTACTTTTGGATTGGCTGATTTGTACATTACCCAGGGATTTATCGGAGGAACGCTAACCAGTCAAACCACCACTTTTGGACGCGAAGGATCGGATTACACAGCAGCCATTCTGGCCAATTTGCTTGACGCTGAAGAGGTGAGTATCTGGAAAAACGTGCCTGGAATTATGAATGCTGATCCGGATTATTTTTCTGTTACACAAAAGCTGGATGAGTTGTCGTATAAAGAAGCTATCGAACTTTCATATTCAGGAGCAAAAGTTATCCATCCGAAAACCATTAAACCTTTACAGAATAAAAATATTCCGTTGCTGGTTAAATCGTTTCTGGAGCCTGAAAAAGCAGGAACAATCATTCACAATCCTGAAAAAGCACTGAATCTGGTTCCTGTCATCATTGTTAAAAGGAACATGGCGTTGATTACTTTATCGCCTAACGATTTCTCGTTTATCAGTATTGACAGTGTTTCTGATGTTTTTGGTTTATTTGCAAAGTATCGCCTTAAAGTTGGCTTGTTGCAACAATCGGCAATCGATCTTTCGCTTGCTTTTGATGAACCGGAGCAGGGCATTGAAAGTCTTATCAGCCAGTTGCAGAAAAAGTTTGAAGTGAAATACAATACCGGGCTGGAACTGGTAACCATCCGCTATTACCATCCGGATTCGGTTTCTCAAATTACAGATGGCCGCCAGGTTTATGTTGAGCAAAAAAGTCGTAGAACGGCCAGATTGCTTCTGAAATAAAATTATTGATCTAATTGTAAGGGGAAAACCATTTTAAATCTAAAAAAAATGGAAGTATCAAGTCAATTTATCTAATAGTCGATAAATCCTAAACTGCTTGATTTCATTTAGTAAATCGAATTTATTTTAACGTTGGATAGATAATTTAATCAAATATTTATTTGTTTATTCTTATTTAGACTTAATAAAAATAAATAAATGCTTATCTTAATTAGATTATTAATTCAAATCTATGCGTATGAAAAAGAGTATTGTTATCCTTTTGGTTATGTTGTTTGCTGTGAGTTCTTTTGCACAAACAACAGATGAAAAACCTACAATTGTTTTTGAGAATCTGTACATCTTCCCCAAGCAAGGGATGGAAGAGAAATTTGAAGCTGCGATTAAAGCCCACGATCAGAAATTTCATCCGGATGGCCCATACAAGGCTAGTCTGCGTAAAGTAGAATATGGTGATAGAGCTGGTTGGTATGTGTGGGTATTTGGCCCTACTTCCTATTCTTCACTTGATAGTAGACCAACGAAAGAGGGCGGTCATGCGGAGGATTGGTCAAAAACTGTTGATCCATTGGTCGAATCCTACGGATCGACTGATTTGTGGAATTTTAATCCTGATTTGTCATATGGGATGGATATTTTAAAGAAATCAAAATATTACGAAGTTTGGTCGGTAGATTTGAAAAGAGGACAATATTACAGATTTAAAGCCATTGCAGAAAAATTAAAGAAGGCGTATGAATCGATGGGGAAAGGTGCATTTCTGGTTTTCAATAATCCTCTCCACACAAGTAAAAATGCCGACGTAGGTCTTCTTTGGAGTTTCGATACATTTGCTGATTGGGACAAAGATCAAGGAGCTAAATCAGCCTATGAAAAGATGAATGGAGAAGGTAGTTGGCAACATATGTTGGACGAATGGAATGATATTATCGTTGATTACAATGCAGAAATCAGAAGTATAATACCATAAATAGAGACTGATTTCGTTACTATTTTTAACGCTTACATTGGTAATAAGAGATATTCAGGAAACTCAATCCCTGAATATCTCTTATTGAGTTTTAGCAAAGTGAGAATTGGTTATATTCAATTTGTTAGATTTAACGAATGGACAGGTTTCTGCATTTGTTTGTGTTTTGAAATATGGATAATTGGATCATACAATAAGAGTTCGAAAGTAAATTGACTCCCTGAACCTGTTTCGCTTTCAACCCAGATTTTTCCATTCATAGCATCGACGAATTCTTTACAAACAGAGAGTCCTAATCCTGTACTCTTTTCGCCCTCGGTTCCTCGGGTTATTTTTTCGTAACCGATTTCGAACAGTGATTCAAGCTTGGCCTTGTCAATTCCTATTCCTGAATCTTTTATTGATATTCTTACAAACTGGTCATTGGGTTCATGCCAAACTTTAATCTGTCCGTTTTTTTGTGTAAACTTAATGGCATTGTTAACCAGATTCCTGCAAATCGTCTTTACCATATTTCTATCAGCCCAAATCAATAGGTCTTGTTGTTCTATGCATTCAATCGTGATTTCTTTATCGATCGCAATCGGTCCATAGAGTTCGAGACATTCGTTAAAAATTTCATTCAGGCTTAATGGTATAAAGAAGGGTTGCAAACTTTCGGTCTGGCTTCTGGCCCAATTTAGCAGGTTATCGGTCAAATCAAGTATCTGATCAATTTTCTGATCCATCATTTTTTGAGTAGTTTCAAGGGCTGCATAATTTTCATCCTCAATGTAAAAGCCAATTAAACTCGAAATATTATAGATTGAAGCCAATGGGCTTCGCAGATCGTGCCCAATGATACTGAACAACTTGTTCTGTGTGTTCAATGATTTTTGAAGTTTGTTGTTTTGTTGCGATATTTGATTTTTCTGCTTCAGAATTCTTTTGCGCTGAACGCGTAAAAGTTTGTTTACCTTCTTGTAGTAGTAAAAAAAATATATAAATATTCCAAGCAGCCCACTAACTAGTATAACTATCAGAAACAGGTAATTACGTTGAGTACGCTGTACCAGAATTTGATCCTCCTGATGTTGGTTTTCCTTTTCCAACAATGCAATCTGGGTGTTCTTTTTTTCGGTTTCGTATTGTTTTTCAAGCTCCAGAACTTTTGCTGTGGTTTCAATTTTGTACAGGCTGTCCTTTATTAAATTGTATTTCTGATAAAAGCTTAATGCTTTATCCAAATCTGAAATGCTTTTTGTGTAGTACCCTAAACTCCAATAAGTTAAATAAAGGTTGTTGTAATTGCCCATGATGGAGTTTGGATTTTTTATCGATCTGGCAATCTCCAGGGCCATGTTATAGTATTTTTTAGCTTTATTATATTTTTTTTTGTCAAAAAAGATGGATCCTAAAACTTTGTAGCAGTGCTCTATATGTATCCTATCTCCAATTTTTAGGTATGCCTCCAATGATTTTTTTATGTATTCCTCTGCTTCTGCATATCGTCTTTGCCTGTAAAACAGGGCTCCCAGATTATAGGTGATCAATGCCTTGTTTGCAGGAGAGTTATTTAACCTGACTTCTTCATAGGCTTTTTTGAACAACTCTTCAGTTTTGATATAATCTTTTTGGTCTGCAAAAACATTTCCTTTATTCATGAAAAGATAAAACCGTTGTTCTGGGTTGAGCCGGTTGAGATAGATATTTTCAATTATGTCGAAATATTTTAGTGCATTGGGAAAGTCTTTCATTGAACGATGTACTGTGCCCAATTTGTTTAAGATCTCGAAACGCAAATCAAAAGGATGCTCATTTTTCAGAAGCTTTTCAGCTTGAATTAAGTTATCAACTGAAGATTGAAAGTTGTAATTCTTCTGAAACGTATAAGCAAGTCCCAAATGGGCTTTTATTTCCAATTCCCGGTTGTTTCGTTCTTGTGTCTCTTTTAATACCTGGCCGATTATGGCTAAGGAAGAATCTGGATATCCAAGGTCGTTGTATATGATTCCTTGTTCAATTCTGGCTTCCCAAACACCCTTTTGATAGTTTATCTGACGCGCTTTTTTCTGAATTGCTTTACTTAATTCAAAAGCATTGTCAAGGTTACTGTCCTTCAACTGATTTAGCTCCATAAGCATTTGATCAATTGTTATGGAATCATTTATTGTAATTGTTTGTGACAGACCTTTCTTACTAACAAATCCGACTAAAAAAATAATCGTTATTGTCAAACGAAGCTTGTGCATATCTGGCTATAAATTGGAGTCAAAAGTTTTTTATTATAGAGTAAAAAATGTCAGAATTTTTCTTTCTATGAAGGAATAAAAGGTGCAGTTAACAATGTTTTTTGTTTTTATTTATTTAGTTTCCATCGCTAAAATCGATAGTAGTGTCACTCTCTGCCGGAGGTCCGTATTTGCCATCCGAAAATGATATTTCTGTGCAACACTGAATTTTCCTGTATTTTGCTGATTTATCTAACGCAATATCAACGGAAGTAGAAAAAATAGGATTTTCTGGCCCGTTTATGAGTTGTGTTGAGTCTGAAAGGGTAATAATCACTCCCCAATACTGATCATTACCTTTTTTTACAGGTTCCTGTCGAATACTGGTGATTGTCTGGTCTTTTGCCGCTGTAATAATTACACCAAGTTCATACTTGTTCGTGTTTTTACTTAAACTCAAATAAGGTTTGTAAGTCTTCATAAAATTGAATTTTGGTTATTTAATTCAAAAAGAAATCAAGACGTAATATCGTAAAAATAATCATGTTAACAATAAATCATGAAAATCTAATGTGCATTTTTTTAACAGCTCAACAATTAATCACATTTGGAAATGCCTTTTTTTATCCAAAATGAATAATCCACTCAAAATCAATTATTTGAGTGGATTTTTGTAGTTCAACCGGAACAAATGTTGAATTTTTTCCGGAAGATTTTAAATTTATGGTAAAGCTAATAGCTTAATTTATTGACAGATTCGACCTCAATGAAGTTTGTCTCTGTCGAATCTTTTGGTTGACCTGATTGGAAAAAACCAATCTAAATCAACAACATCCGGATTTGATATTCAAAAGATATGTGAACAAAATCAGGGTTGTCCTTCAATGGTTTTAATAGTGCCATCGGGATTGTATTCCATCTCCACCACTTTCAGGCTGCGTAACCATGTTCTTCCTCCTGAAGGGACACTGTCATGATGGAACAGATACCATTTCCCTTTGAACTCAGCAATAGCGTGGTGGGTGGTCCATCCGACTACCGGAGTCAGAATTACGCCTTGATAGGTAAATGGCCCGTAAGGATTATCTCCGATAGCGTAACACAACAAGTGTGTGTCGCCTGTAGAATAAGAGAAATAATACTTGTCGTTATATCGGTGCATCCACGAGGCCTCAAAGAAGCGGCTTTCATGTCCGGCTTTCATCGGAGTTCCATCCCGATTCAGGATAGTCACAGGTCTTGGTTCTTCAACAAATCCAAGCATGTCGTCTGACAAACGAACCACTCTTGATGGAATAGCCAATTCATCTCCTGAAGGTAGATAAGCACTTTCCAGCGCTTTATTGTCTTTATAACGTTGCAACTGGCCTCCCCATAAACCACCGAAATACATGTATTGAGTTCCATCGGTATCTTCAAATATTGCAGGATCAATGCTGTAACTTCCCCGGATCGGGTCGGGCTGGGGAATGAACGGACCAGCAGGACTGTCAGAAACAGCTACTCCCAAACGGAAAATATCAGTCTTGTCCTTCAACGGATAATACATGTAGTATTTACCATTCTTAAAGGCCACATCGCAATCCCATAACTGACGGCCGGCCCAGGCAATATCGTTTACTTTAAGTACAACACCGTGGTCTGTCAACGGCTCGTTTTCAATATCCGAAGTTGAAAAAACATGGTAATCATTCATGTCAAAATGATCGCCATTATCGTTTTCAGGAATTCCCGATTCACGGTCGTGTGAAGGATAGATATACAATTTCCCTTCGAAGATATGCACGGCCGGATCGGCCATAAAATCATTCTCAACTAAATATTTCGCTTTTTTCATTTTTTCGATTTGTATTTATTTGCCATTTTTATCATTTCATCAACCACGGGCTTGCGCTGGTTATTGCGATCGAAAAGCATTGGATAATCTTTCCTCCCGCGGATTGGAAAATTATTCAACCATGTTGTGTTATCATTCAAACCCCAAATTGTTACACGATCAACTACATCATCGTATTTCAGAAAAAGTTCGAACATATCCAGCATACGTTTATTCCATTTTTGTTGAACAGAGTCGGGGATTGCTTCACGATACGGATCCATTTCTTTGGAATAGCTGAAATTTTCAGAAATATTTGCTCCTTCATAGGGACTTGGCAGGATTGAAATATCCCATTCTGTAATAAGAATATGCACACCTGCATCCTTGAGTTTTTTAAAGCTGGCCTCTGTAGCTTCAAGAGTTGGTGTGTTCATGTGCATATGCGCCTGCGAGCCAACGGCATCAATTCTGCATCCGTCAGCCCTGAGTTCTTTTACCAGTTCTATTATCGCATCGCATTTGGCAGGAGTTTCCACGTTGTAATCGTTGTAGTACAGCTCTGCATTCGGATCGGCTTCGTGTGCAAACTGGAAAGCATATTTGATGAAATCCTTACCCAGAATCTGATAGAATTTGCTGTTACGGTATGTGCCGTTATCCTCAAAAGCTTCGTTAACAACATCCCAGCCTTTTATGCGGCCTTTATAGCGGCCAACAACTGTAGTGATATGCTGACGCATACGTTCTTTCAGAACCTCGGGTGATACATTTTTCCCTTCGGAATCAGTAAACATCCATCTGCCAACCTGAGAATGCCAGATCAGACAATGCCCGGTTACAGTCTGTTTGTTTCTTTCTCCAAAAGCAACCAGTTTATCGGCATCGTCCCAATTGTACCGATTTTCTTCCGGATGGATAGGTTGCGGCTTCATGCAATTTTCAGGAACTATTGCACTGAATTCTTTAGCAATCAGTTCCGTTTCGATGGGTTTAACGCCTTTGACTTGTTGCATATTAACGGCAACGCCAAACAAAAACTCACCTTTCGTAGCTTCACCTAATGTTGTTTGTGCTATTGCAGATACTGATGTCAGTAAAACCATAGCCGTAATTGAAGAAATTATTCTGATTCTCATGTTATTAATATTAAGTTGTCTAGGTTCCACTATGCGTTTCCTTTCCTGCGTGTTTCCAATTCTTTTTCAATTTTCACTTCCATTTTCTTGTCAATTACATAGAAGAAAAGAAGACCAGCGCCAATAAGGAAGGGAATTGACGGATAGATACTCACAAGCAGCCTTGCTCCTTCGGAGACAGAATGAGGTTGAATAATCTCCTGCCCTGCAACCACGCTTTCTTTAGCGATGTATCCGTATAAGCCTAAAATCCACGCAACTAAAGCTCCCCCAATGGAGAGTCCAGCCTTAAGGCCTACCATCATTGCTGAAAAGATAATTGCAGTTGCCCTTCGGTTTGTTTTCATTTCTGAATAGTCAGCAACATCGGCAATCATGGCCCAAAGAATAGGAATTGTAATACCGTAGAAAAATCCATGCAAAATTTGCGAGCCGAACATTAAAAATATATTCTCAGGTTTGAAAAAAACAAAGATCAAAACAAAAAAGGTTGCAACGAGTAAGCCATATTTATAAACATCCCGTTTACCATATTTATCAGCAAGTTTTTTTGACAATGAAATTCCAACAATCATGAAGATAATACCTCCTGCATTGAACAATCCAAAACCGGCAGCTGCCGGGTCTGAACCAAAGAAATTAATCCCTAAATCAGATAATGTCAAAATAACCGGACTAATAAAATTAGCCAATGCAGCTTTATCTACGTAGTTATTAAAATAAAACACATACGAACCACCTTTCATGGCAAGGGTAATGAATACCAAAATGGTTAAGCTGAGCATGATTAACCAGGGTCTGTTCTTCATAAGGTCCGACAGGTCTTCTTTTATGGATGATTTTTGTTCCAGCCTTGGAACAATGCGTTCTCGGGTTGTAAAAAAAGTGATCAGTAACATGATCGTACCCACAATAGCCATCCATGTCATTACTGTTTCAATTCCGGCTGCCTTATCTCCGTGACCTGCATATATAATAATCGGCAACATAAATACCTGCACAAAGAATTGGGCAAACATTACAGCCACAAAACGGTACGACGAAATACTATTCCGTTCGCCCATATCGCCGGTTATTACTCCACTCAATGCCGAGTAAGGTAAGTTACTTGAAGCGTACAACATCAACAAAAGAGTATAAGTCGCAGCAGCGTATATTACTTTTCCTTTATATTCAAAATTAGGTGTTGAGAATGCAAGAAGTGCAACAACGCCTAAAGGAACAGCTGTGTAGAGTATCCAGGGTCTGAATTTGCCCCATTTAGAATTGGTTCTGTCAGCCAATATTCCAATTATTGGATTAAATATGAAGGCCGCAGTCAAGCCTACTACAAGCATTATTATGGAGGCATCGGTGCTTTTAAGTCCATAGATATCCGTATAGAAATAAGCTAAATAGGTAATTAAGGTTTGGAAAACCAGGTTCGCGGCTAAATCGCCCAAACTATAGCCAATTTTTTCGAATACTGAAATTTTTTGTGAAGTTGTTGCCATAAGTTGATTTTAAATGTTTTATAACGGGTTAATTAATTCTTTTCGATTCCGGAGGACCTAAATAGGAAGGTTTTAACCCACCGCAATCGATCAGTATTTTTTGAAGCACAATTCCCGGATCAATACTCCATATTTTAAGTGTGTGTTTTCCGGTTTTTTCAATGGTGTGCTTTGTTTCCAATTCCACTATGTTACAGCGGACCGATTCCTGCCAATCCTGATGAGTATTCTTTTTATGAATATTCACGATTTGAGGATGTTCATCATCAATCGAAACCGCAAAGCAAAGTCCATCATTGTTGTAAATATTTTGGGTAGGTGATATCAATGTCGAAACAGTTATTTCTCCTGAAGTATTGAACAGAACATCGTATTCCAGACAAGGCGAATTTTGATCCAAAGCAATTGATGGAGAATTAACAGGAACCGGCATCATGGCTGATAAAGTTCTTCCGATTCCGGGAACTTTTTGCCAGCTGGTTTCACCTTTGTTTATCAGTTTAGAAAAATGCTCTGCCTCGATTGAAACATAACCATTACTTTCAGCAAAACCATGTAACTTTCGGTTGATATTCAGCAGTGGATTCAGTATGGTAACTACTTCAACCGTTTTTCCTGCTCCGGAAATGGTTATCGGAACTTCAGTAATCGTTTTCGGCATTTTCTTCCAATCGGCTTCCACCCAAATGCGTGTTTCTTTTTCAATCCTGACATTGGTAGCTGAAACTTTTACTTGTTTGGATGCCGGAACAATCGTCACATCGAACGGTTCAGAACCACGGTTAAATATGTCGATGTAAAAACGCTGATTCTGAATCGGATCAAATTCAGGAAGTATTGCTTTTTTTGTGTTTTCTGGCCACCATTTGTCTGAACCACTAATAGCAACTCCCATTTCGGCTTCCTGTTTCAATTCAATGGTTTCAACCTTTGGCATCGAATTTTTATCGGGTTGCTGCCAGTATGTATAGCCAATGTGGGTTTGATCCATTATGTGATTCCATTTTCCACCGGCAATTTTATGATTGTAACGATCTGAAATAATTGAATCGTTTTTATAGAAATATTTAGCTTCTTGCGCCATTTCATTGGTGGTGGCTCTTCCTTGTTTTGCAAATAGTCTGTTTTTGCCCACTGTAACATACAACTCATTCAGATTGGCACAAGCAATAACCGGATGTAAAACCAATTCGAAGAAGGCATCTTTATAGTTTTCCGGCATTTTTTCGTAAAGCGTTTGGGCTTTTTCTGCTAAAGCATTGTATTCACTTACAACGCGGTCAGCTTCCTGATAATTGGTCAGACCATAAGTAGTCGGCTCCATCAATTCAGGTTTTCTGCGGCTGTTGAAACGTGTATAATCATCGAGCAACGATGCAATTTCAGCAGCATATTTCGCTCCGAACTGATTTTCTGCCCATTGTCGGGAATATTCACCCAGCTTTTCTGCAGGCCATTTATCAGGATTCCAGGCAAAATCGAGGAAAAATTCAATGGGGAATTCCATTGGTTTCAGGTCACCAACATTTACCACCCAGATTCGGTCAACACCATGGCGGTAGGCCATGTTCATCTGTTCCCAGGTGCGTTCAATTTGAGTTGTGTTGAGCCACTTATAGTTGCGCGGATCTCCCACGTAATCGAAATGATAATAAATTCCATATCCACCGGCACGTTTGGCTTCCTTTGGTTTTGGCAATTTGCGGATGTTTCCCCAGTTGTCGTCACAAAGCAACAGAGTTACATCGTCAGGAACGCGCATTCCGTTGTCGTAATAATCCTGCACTTCCTTGTAAAGCGCCCATACCTGAGGAGTTTCTGTGATTGGCTTTTTTGTAACGTCAGCAATAATTTCACGTTGGTCTTCAACAATTTTCTGGAGCAAGGCCACATTGGTACCTTCCGACATGGCCATATCTCCATCGCCGCGCATGGCAAGCGTTACAATAGTTTCAACGTTTTTTGTACGTTCAATGCCTTCGGCCCAAAATTTGCGCAATTGTTCCGGATTTTTTTCGTAATTCCATTCTTTGCCGCCATAAGGTTTCCATTCAGCATGGGCGCGATTCATCGGTTCGTGATGAGATGTGCCCATCACAATTCCCATATCATCAGCTAATTGAGTATTTTTTGGATCGTCGCTGTTGAAAGCTCCCCACCACATAGCTGGCCACACAAAGTTGGATTTCATTCGCAACATCAGTTCAAACAGTTTTTCGTAAAACTGACTGTTAAAACCTCCAAATTTTTCTACTGCCCAACGACCGAGAGCTGGTTCTTCGTCATTCAGGAAAATACCACGATATTTCACTGCCGGCTCTCCCAAAGTGAATCGTTTCGCTTTCACATAAATATTTGCTTGCGACTCAACCGGAATATCGGCCCACCAATACCAGGGCGAAACTCCCATTTGTTTGGATAGTTCGAATATCCCGAAAATAGTTCCACGTTTGTCGCTTCCGGCGATCACCAAGGCTTTTTCAACGTCTGGGAACGGATTTTCAACCACTTGTATTATAAATTGCTCCCATTTTCCGTTCAATTCCTTCAAATCAATTTTTTTTTCACTGACCAATTGGTCAATCAAATTGCTGCTTCCAATCGTTCCGGCAATCACCAGTTGCTTTGCAGCGGGAAGTGCGTCAACCGAAAGTTGCGCTTCGCTTCCTGAAACCATTTTCAGGTCAGACCTGAAATAATCCAGGGCCTTGGAAACTCCGGTGAAATCGTTCGAGGAATATGCCAAAGGAGCGGGTTTCCCATTTGTTATAAGAGCAAACGAACCTTTGTCAGGAGTTGTGGATAACTGGGCTCCAAGTTTTCGACCCAAATCATTGGCGGCCAATCTAATTGGGATCAACGCAATTGTAGTCAACACTATAAATAAAATCAATGACTTAATAAAAGCCTGAGATGGCGTAGTTGTCTTGATTATTTTGGATTGATTGGGCATCGTTGTTTTTATTTTATTGTCTAAATAGAAAAATTCCCTTCCTACATTAATTATGATTCTTTAAGTCGAATTTTAATTTTTTCAACTGGTCTAACTGATGAACAGGCCTATCCAGTTCCAATGGAATTGGGCGCTGAGAGAAAGTCTGAAAATAAAGCAGACATGCGTCACGCCACCAAATTGCTTCTTTGGCCTGAATGACCAGTTTCTGTTTCACAGCTTCAAATCGTTGTGGATCGACATTTTCACGATTGTCGTCCCATATTTTTTGAAACCTCCTGGCATCATCCACTCCTGAGCTGTATTTATAACACAGTTCGGTCCACAGATCATTTCCATTCCGAAGTGTGTAATTCCATGGCACGTGATGAAACCACAATAAATAGGCATCAGGACAAAGCGCCGGATCATTAAACATGGATCGAAGTGGTTCAGCATATTGACTTACCGCATTGCTTCCTGTGGAAGAACGGTCGAAACCAATTCCGATACTGTCGGCTTTATGGTAATAGGAAGGCATCCAGTCAGGTCTTGCTCCCGGCACCGCACACCAAGGTTCCGGCCCGTAATGATGGCTCCAGCCCATCAGGTGATGTAAACCCAATGGAGTCATATAATTGACAGCCGCTTCCCGCGATTGCATCATCACATTCGATAGATCGTTAATAAAGCGTTGATCGTGTGAAAATGTCTGCTTCAACCATTCTGTGGCAATCTCTTTCGCTGTTAACTGATTGTTCCACGCCAGCCGGCCAAAAACATACCAGTTGGCCTGCGCAAAATGATGCCCGCACCAATTGATATCTTGACCAATGTTTGCCACACCGGCAATTGCAGTGATTGAATCGCCGAACATTGAACCATCAGTGATGTGTGCTACTGTTGAGTTTTGTCCCTGAACATAGGTATCTGCATCTAAAACTTCTTTGTATAATGTTCCCAAATACACCAGATGATCTGAGTACCCAAGATATTCCTGGGTGATCTGTAATTCCGGCATCAGCGTAGTGTGTTTCATGCTGCCAAACAAGGGACTGAATGGTTCTCGTGGCTGAAAATCAACCGGCCCGTTTTTTACCTGAATAATCACATTTTTGCGGAA
This sequence comes from Prolixibacteraceae bacterium, assembly GCA_041736275.1. Lineage (GTDB taxonomy): Bacteria > Bacteroidota > Bacteroidia > Bacteroidales > Prolixibacteraceae > Aquipluma. Next base: position 112,735 of record JBGSUC010000035.1, on the reverse strand, counting down.
TTTTCCATCCAGTGGCATAAATTCATTATAAGCCTGTTTGGCTCTGTCGTCCGGACTGGGGCTGTATACAAAGGCCCGCCACATAACGATTCCTTTGTGCGAAGCCAAAGCATCGGCTAGCATGTTGGCACCATCAGCATGAGTGCGTCCAAAATCCTGCGGCCCGGGCAAACCTTCAGAATTGGCTTTCACCAAAAATCCACCGAAATCGGGAATCAATTGGTAAATTTCATCAGCCTTTTTTTGCCACCAGTTTTTCACTTCTTCATTTAAAGGATCAGCCGTCGCTAAACCACCAAGAGCTTTGGGTGATGAAAAATTGACCGCCAGGTAAACCTTAATTCCGTATGGTCGCATAACACCAGCAATGGCCTGAACTTTCTTCAGGTATTCGGGCTTTAGTATATCCGGGCTGGCATTCACGTTATTCAGCACAGTTCCGTTGATACCAATGGAAGCATTGGCTCTGGCATACTGAATGTATTTGGGGCTAATCACTTCAGGAAGTTCATCCCATTTCCAGATGGAACGACCTGCATATCCACGCTCAACGGAACCATCCAGATTATCCCAGTGGTTTATAATACGACGTTGGTAGGAAGGAATTTCTTTAATATCAATATTTTGAAGGGATGTATTTGTGGTTTGCAGTAGTCTTAAATAATGAAATGTACCATACAAAGCACTAATTTCGTTATTGGCGGTAATCAGGGTGATATCCGGGGACTTAAACGTGCGGATGATAAAACCGTCATTACCCAGAGATTTTAATTCGTTGGAATCAATGTAATTGTTGACTGTTTCAATATCAGATGTTCCAACAAATACTGATCCCGTTTTTAATTTTTTTACGATATCAGGCGAAGTACCGAAAAGCGTGTTCAATCCACTTTCCAATTCATTCGTTATAATACTGAATGTGGCCGATTCCTGAGGAACATAGATTGAACCGGGATGGTCGTTACTTATGCCGCTTGCGGGCTGCATATGGGTAAACCATAGTTTTGATCCGTCCTGAGGATTGATATTTTGGGCGAATGAATTGATGACTAAAAATATGTTCAATAAAAGAAATAACATGATTCGCATTGTTCTCATTTCGGTTCCCATTTTAGTTTGCAATTTAGAAAACTATACGATTTGTCTTCGTATTTATTTGCTCTGAGTTCTATCTTAGTTTCTTTAAGATCGCAACAGCTTCAGTTGGTTTGGCGTCAGCTACCTCTTACTCGTTATTGTTGTTTACCTCAGGGCGAACATCATAAACCAACATGTTGGCTTTCGAAATCGAATCGTATTTAAAAAAGCTCCAGCCTTAGTTTATAGAAATACGCTGCCTAATATCACTTCCCTGATCAGCTTTTTTGCATCGAGTGAAAATAACTGCTGCAACTACCAGACAAACAAACTATTTCAGAAATAATACATTCTTATTTTTCATCGTAAGCTTCATTTTTTGTTCTGTTTATCGTTCCGTTGTGAAGGGAGATGCAGGCAACCCGTCCTTGTTGTAAAGGTTTGCACCAGCCGGGTTATCTGCCCAGGCATAACGAACTATTTCAGGATTAGCTAATGTATCGTTCGAGACTATAATTTTGTTTCCTTTTATTTCGGCCTTGCCCCACACAAATTTTTTATCGGCGCCTGCAATGGCGAAATATTTCAGTTTCTTACCATCGTTCGTGATCAATCCGCTTCCGCAGTTGGTAAATGTCAGTTCAATTTTGTTTCCATCAATTTTCATCGATTGGTAGATGGGACCCGAGGCCACCACTTTTTTGTCGCCATAAACCAACTTCTCTGCGGCCAAAGCCAGACGTTGACCAACCTCCTTTTTGCGAAGCGGATGAATATCGTTCCATTCGCCCAGCCCAATGGTAACGGCCATGGCCGTGTTGGGTATTGAAAGTGTTTTCAACTGTTGGTCGCGCAGAGTTGCCCATTCTCCTTCGGATGGTTCTTTTTTTGTTTCCATAAAATCAGGAAGCTGGACAAAAAGAAATGGAAGTTCACCTTGTCCCCAGAGTTTACGCCATTCGCCGATGAGTGTTGAAAGAGCAGATTTATATTCGTCCGCCCGTTCTGCATTAGATTCACCCTGATACCAAACTATTCCTTTGAGAGTATAGTTGATCATGGGATAAAGCATGGCATTGTACAATCCGAGAGGGTTTCCAGGGAAAAATGTAGATGTTGGACAGGTTCCTGATTTTGCACCAATGTTGTATTTCCAGGTTCCCTTGAGGTTGAAAGTTTGTCGATTCACATCGAGTTGATACGGTTTATCTTTGATAAAAGCACCGATGCCCGATTGGCTGATCACCTTGACGGTGATATTGTTATTTCCGGCTTTCAGAATACCCGGCGCTATGTTGTATCGGCGGGGCGGGTATTGATAGCTTGTAGTGCCTATAAATTTCCCGTTTATAAACACAGAATCACTGTCAACAATGCGGCCAAGCTCCAAAAGGGCTTGTTGCCCAGAGCAATTTTCAGGTAAGTCGATCTCCTTTCGGAACCAAACTGCGCCGTTTTTGAAATTCATTCCAGCCTCAGCGAATGATGATGGAAGTTGAAACTTTGGCCATGAGGAATCTTCGAGAGATGGGTTTGACCAGGGAATATTTTTTCTTCCAAGGTCACTTTTCGCAAGCTCATCAAACCATTTTGCCTGTGCCTCTTTTTCCGAAACCAGTAAATTCCGCATGTAAGATTTGTCAGAAAGCTGTTTCGCAATTTGATATTGTTCGGGAAAAGCTTTTAATGACTCTTCGCTGATCCAGCTTTCGGCACTTGAGCCACCTGCCGCGCATTGAATAATTCCCACCGGAACCTTATATTTTTCGTATAGGTCGCGGGCAAAGAAATAACCAACAGCTGTGTATTTCAATATATTTTGTGGACTAGCCTCTTCCCATTTTCCACCCCGAATGTCTTGTTGGGGGTTATTATAGTTCCAACTTACGGGTACATGAAATAGTCGTATGTTTGGATTTGTGCAGGTTTCAATCTCCTTTCCGTAGAGAACAGCAACCCTGCTCATAGGCAACTCCATGTTCGATTGTCCAGAGCAAAGCCAAACATCGCCAAAGAGAATATTTTTTAATTTTATTGTATTGCTGGCAGTGATTTCCATCTCGAAAGGTCCGCCAGTTTTCTGCTCCGGAAGGACAACTTTCCATTTTCCTTCGGCCGTGGTTGTTGTTTCGAAAATCTGGCATTTGAAACTAAGTTTGACTTTTTCACCTGGGCTTGCCCAGCCCCAGATATTTACCGGTATTTCGCGCTGAAGTACCATTCCATCACTAACCAGTTTAGGCAGGCGTACCTGACCAAATGAAGCATGGGTGCTTAAAAGTGCAACAGCAATGCTTATGATGTATAAAATTCTTCTTTTCATTCCACTGTTGGTTTTTGCTCGAAAGAGGATTAGGTCGTGCACTATATTTGGAGATTCTGTAGCCATTTTTTTAATCAAGTGCTATGTACAAGAATAACGGAAATGACAGAGGTAATAAAAACTAACTTCCCAGCAACCCATTTGACTGCTGAGAAGTTAGCATAATTTAAAAACTAATTAATTAGACAGAGAATTAATATCCGGGGTTTTGATAAGCGTCCTTTTCCTCATCTGTCATTTCCATACCATCAAGCTGACCAGAAGGTATAGGACGCAGATAGTGATATTTTTCAATAGTGCGTGTAACCGTTGCAGGCGTATGGTCTCCATAATTACTTCCGCAGATTTGATAAGTGGAAGCCAATTCATTCCATTTTTGAGTACGAACCAAATCGAACCAACGATAACCTTCTGCAAAATATTCGCGCGAACGTTCTGCCAAAATGTAATTAATGTCAATAGTTGCAGGTGTTGCTGCGATCATAGCAGCACTATTATCTGCCACTTTTGCTATGTTTCCGTTGTTGTCCCAATTCCATTTTCCGGCACGTCCGCGAATAACATTAATTAACTCTCTGGCACTTTTACCAGATTTTACAGTTGCACCTTTCACTGCAGCTTCAGCAGCTACAAAGTAGAGTTCTGAGAATTTGGCAATATTGAAAGGGCGGGTGCTGGCTGCATTTGGCTGTCCTAATCCGCCAGCATTATCTGTACGATAAGTACCAAGTTTCCATAAACCTGGATAAACAATTCTGCTTATACCATTCGGTGCAATTACAAAATCAGCTCTGCCTGGTAATATTCCGGCACCGATATTAGCAGTCGAATTAGTATAAACGACTGCTGCATCGTCTTCGTCCAGGAATGTTAAAATTGCACCGCCCGGAGCAACAGGCATACCATTTGCGTTAATCAGGGTTGCAGTTTTATTTCCTGCTTTATCCCAGTTGCCACGATATACTGTTGTAAAGGTTCCATCGTAACGAGAATCATTTGTTTTATCAGCAAATGTATTTTTAATTGCACCAATAGTAGGGCACATTCGAGTCCATGGACGGCCTAAATGTTGTTCTGCTTCACGTTGAACTGAACTTACACCGGAACTTCTGATGTTCGTATAGTTCCAGGTCATCATCCAACCTGCAAAATTATCAGGTGCACTACCACTTCCATAGGTAAGACTAGATGCATTATATTTCTCGCTTTTTTCTGTATGGTCGGCATATAACAGGATTTCTTTATTGCGGTCGTTTTGCCCTAAGTTAACATCATAGTATGTTGCTTGTAAAGCAAAAGATCCGGGATTCTCAATAGCAGTTGTAGAAATGTCGTATGCTTGCTGATAATACCATTGGGCATTGTGACCATCTGGATCAACCCTGTCAGTCGCCGGATATGTAGGAATGCTGTTAGGATTTTCGAGCCACCAAGCGTATGTCAGGTATGCTTTTGACAAATAAAGTCTTGCAACTGTTTTGGTTACAGTACCTGTTTCACGTCCGGCTTCCGGCAAATCGTTTATTGCTATCAGCAGGTCAGGGAATATGGCTTTGGTATAAACCTCAGGAACAGTGTTGCGCACAGAAGTTCTGGAAGTACTTGTATTGAATTTCAGTTCGCCTGCGCCCAAATCCAGAGGTACTCCACCAAATGTTTGCACCAGCAAAAAGTAGTCAAATGCACGGAAGAATCTTGCTTCGGCAATCAAAGAATTCGATATAGTTCCAACTACTTCCGCATTTTCAATTATACCGCTGGCAGTGTTAATATTAGGGAAGGCCTGTCCCCATAATGCATCACTACGGCTGCTGTTTGGAGTAAGCGAACCTGCTCCTGAAAGATCTATATCCTTAAAGTTATTATCTGCACTTTGAGCGTAAGTGGCTTCATCGGTGCCTGTTACACCCGTATTGTAATAATATGCAGGTCCATAAATATAACGGAGGTGAGAATACATTGCTGTCAGACCACCCATTACTCCTTTTTCAGTTTTGAAATATCCCGGAGTAAAAATACTGCGCGGCTGTTCTTCCAGAATATCAGAACATCCCACTAAGAACAATGTCAGCAACGCTGTTCCTATATATGTTTTAATAAGTATTCGTTTCATAGCTATCTTTTAAAATGTTAAATTAATACCAATCATGTAGTTGCGCGTTGAAGGCGTATTCGTGCCTATAGTCAGCAAGCGTTTCAGGTTTGAAGAATATGCAACTGCAGCATTTTCGTTGCCATATGAGTTGGTTTCCGGATCCATACCTGTTTCATGGTGATAAGGCGAGAACAACACAAATGGATTTTGTACTGTACCGTAAACCCTAAGTTTACTGATGCCTATATTTTTCATCAATTTTTGATTAAAGTTATAACCAAGTGTTATAGTACGAATCTTCACATAAGAAGCATCGAATAAACCCAGAGTTGAACCATATTTAGGATTATCACCATCCATAATACCGCCCGGTTTAGGATACTTGGCATTCGTATTTTCCGGAGTCCAATAGTCCACCTTTACATTACCTCTGCGTCCGGTCAACATATTAAGATATCCAGCTGAAGAATATAATGTACTGATAAGTTTACCACCAAATCTAAATGCACCAACAGCGCTCAAATCAAATCCTTTATAAGCAATTCGGGTATTAAAACCTCCCATTAATTTTGGATCCAATTCAATTACCTGACGATCAGCAGTAGAAATTGCTCTTGTAGGTGATCCATCATTGTTGTATTCGCCGGTATATTTAACTTTGATCATACCAGCATTTCCTCCCGGCACTAATGTTTGCAGGTATTGATAATCTGCATCTGTTTCATTCCAGAGTCCGATTTTCTCATAGTCATAGACTACATTAAGAGAACTACCTACAAACCACCAGTTATTTTCGTCCTTTGGCTGTCCTGAAGCAAGGGCAGTCAACTTATTTTTATTACTGTACATATTAATTCCGGCATCCCAGGTAAAACCGTTAACATTTTCCAAAATCACACCATTAAGTGAGAGTTCCCATCCTTTGTTTTCAGTTTCTCCAATATTTGCAGTGTAACCAGTTACTCCTGATGTGGCTGGCAAACCAAGACCCAACAGAATATCTTTTGTTTTCGTTTGATAGTACTCGATAGTACCTGACAGACGATTCTTAATTAAGCCAAAGTCCAAACCATAATTCATTGTCTCAGAGTATTCCCATCCTAAATTTGGATTAGGCAATTGAGATACGTAATATCCGGTGGAATATACATCGCCAAAATTGTAAGGTCTGCTCTCTAAACGTCCAAGTGTGGCATATGGAGCTACAGCCTGGTTAGAAGTTTGTCCGTAACCAGCACGTAATTTTAACATATCGATAAAGGTTACGTCCTGCATAAACGTCTCGTTTTTAATATTCCAACCTGCAGATAATGCATAATATGGATGCCATTTATGTCCTTCTGCCAATCTTGAAGAAGCATCTGTTCTGAAGGTAGCGCTTAGCATATAGCGGTTGTCGTACGAATACATCGCGCGTCCCATCCACGATATCAAACCACTCACCTGATAGTCTTGGTAATCAGGGTTTATGGTAACTTTATCGCCGGGTGCATGTCCTAAATTATAGAATTGAAAGGCATCTGAGGGAATCTCAGTTGCAGAAATTTGCGATCTGTTATATTTGGTTTGTTCAGAAGAGTACATAGCAACTACATTTAACTGATGCTTTTCAACAAAAGTTCTGTCGTATGTCAGCAAATTTTCAACAGCCCAATGGGTATTAAGTGAATTACTTATAGTTGCAGACGAAGGGGTGGTAGCGTTGGTTGCAAATACACCTTCTCCGGTATAACTTCCACCATTTGTCATACGCAAGTCTGCACCAACATTTGTGCGTAATTTCAGACCTTCGACTCCGGGAATTTTCACTTCACCGTAGGCAGTATTGTAAGAACCAAATGCTTTTGATTGATCGATCCATTGATCGCCTAAACCTTTGATAATTTCTCGGGTATAAACAAACTGATCATCCAAGGGCATCTTAACAATTCTTTTCATCGTTCCATCCTCGTTGTAAGGATTCGCGATTGGCGACATACTTAATACACCATACAAACCTAAGTTATTACCCATATTAATCGAGTAGTTGCTGTTTGTAGTAAAACCAACCTTAAAGTAGTTTCCAATTTCCTGATCAAGAGACCCGCGTAATGAATAACGACTATAGTCCTGTCCATACATGACAGCCTCATCACGATTATAGCCGATACCAAATTTGTAGTTTGACTTATCTGTACCACCCATAACATTGATGTCATGATTTGTTACAACACCTTGTCTATAGTAAAGGTCTTGCCAATCAATATTAATATCATCAGCTTCGTCTACTCCGTTTGTGTATTTATTTGCTAAAGTTCGGAGAGTTTTGAACTCATCGGCGCCCATCATCGGGTATTTAATGGCATCTTTAACACCATAATAGCTATTGTAAGAAAACTCAGCTTTTTTGCCCTTCTGCCCTTTATTCGTTGTTACTAAAATAACACCGTTTGCGCCGCGCGAACCATAAATAGCGGTTGCCGATGCATCTTTCAAAATATCAATACTTTTGATATCATCAGTGCTTAGATCGCTTATAGATCCGGAAAAAGGGATACCGTCGAGTACGATCAACGGATCATTACTGGCACTGAGCGAACGTGTACCACGAATACGAATCTGCATGCTTGTACCTGGTTTTGTTGAAGTTTGCGACATATCCACCCCTGCAACTCTTCCCTGCAAAGCCTGCGTGATATTAGACGAAGGAACATCGCGTAATTCTTCTCCTTTCATTGAAGCAACAGATCCTGTTACAGCTTCTCTCCGTTGGGTTCCATAACCCACTACCACAACTTCATCCACCTGTAAATTGTCCGGAAGAAGTTTGACGTTGATTTCCTTTTGATTACCTACAGGAATATCCTGGGTTTTATACCCAATGAATGAATAAGACAGAGTTGATTTTGAATCAACACTAATCAGGTAATTACCATTCGAATCAGTAATAAGACCATTGGTAGTTCCCTGTACAACAACATTTACTCCCGCCATTGGAGTTCCGCCTTCGTCGGTTACGACACCCTTCACCTGAACGGTTTGAGCAAAGGTCCAAAACGACAATAGCAACATAGGTAGCATAATAATTGCAACCTGTACTAACCTGTTTTTTTTCATAAATTTAATTTTAGTTTGTTAATAAATAAGTTAAAGGCCATCATCGGCTATTCATTCGACAATAACCTGTTTCTGGTTAACCAGACCTACTTAATGACTTCTCTTTTTTTAGGCATATTCTATTTGAATTTAATAAGTATCTATTTCGTAGTTCAATCATTGTCACATTGTTAATTATAAGAACTGTGCAAAAAAAATATCAGACTGATCGAAAATTGCTAAATGTCAAATTAGGGTTGCGTTCTGTTCCGTTCCGTTGATAGACCGTAAAAACAGTCTCATGAGTAACTTTATTAACGAAACTTTTGGAGAATCTCTTAACATTGAAATTTGCCAGGAACAATGCACTGGCATTTTTTAAATGAAGTAACAAGCTCAAAAAGCCTGACAAAAGATTTAGGCATCTCATTCTCATAAAAATTCAGGTTTGTGACTAATTAGTGAAGTAAAGGTATGAAGAGCCTCTGAGGTAGACTTTCAATAATAGATATTCGATTTCTAATTTTGGATATATTATAGCTATTGACAAGAATCTGCAATCATAGCTATATTAGCAAACGATTGTGCTTCAGCGGGAATCCTTCGAATAAATAAAAACAAATTAAATAATGCATCATTTACCAGGTGAATAGTTAATGCTAATGTTTAACGCCCCAAACATATTAAAAAAAGGGAACTTTGGAATTTTGATCTAATTAAATGAGCTGGTTCAGTAACCGTAACTATTGGTTCATTCTATAATTTCAGATGGTGATTTTCCAAATTGTTTTCTGAAAACGGTACTGAAATATCCAATACTGGCAAAACCACAAAGTTCGCTTACTTCTGTAACCGTATGTTTTCCCGACTGCAATAACTCCACAGCATGATTGAGCCTGATGATTTTAATAAAATCGGTAGGCGACTGATCGGTAATTGACTTAATCTTTTTATACAGGAGTGACGAACTAACATTCATTGCCGAAGCGAACTCTTCCTTACCGAATTCTGCATTTGAGATGTTGGCTCTGGCCACTTCAATCATTTTCTTTAAAAAGCTATTATTAAGTTCGTTTGCCAGGATATGTTCGCTTGGTTCACCTTTTATCAGCTTCAATGCCTTTTCCCTGACAACCTCTCTGTTTTGGATTATTGACTTAATTCGCTGAATCAAAAGATTCATGTCGAAGGGTTTGGTTAAATAGTCATCAGCACCAAGACCTAAACCATATAACTGATCAGTTTTTTCTGATAGTGCTGTGAGTAAAACCATGGGGATGTGAGAGGTTTCGTAGGTCGATTTCATGATTTTACACAATTCAAAACCGTCCATATTTGGCATCATGATGTCGGAAACGACCAAATCAGGAATATGCTTCGAAATAAACGCCCAGGCTTTTTCTCCATCAACTGCCGTATATACTTTAAAATCATTACTGAGGGTCGTCTTCATAAAATTCAGAAGATCATCATTATCCTCAACAACCAACACTTTCATTTCTTTTGAAGTTTGAATTTCAGTCTCAGTTTGCTGAGATATGTCCTCAATATAATTGTAAGGTATTGGTATGTAATAAGGTGCAGTTGTTGCTACAGACTCCATCGAAATGGATTTAAAAGGAATTACAACCTGAAATGTTGATCCGATGTTTTCCTGACTGCTACAACTGATGTTACCCCTATGCAAGGCTACATAATTTTTAACCAATAAGAGTCCAATTCCGGAACCAACAACCTTTGAATTAATTGCGTTATCGGCTCTGTAAAATTCTTTAAACAACTGCCGCTGTGCTTTTCTTGTAATGCCGATCCCTTTGTCTTTCACCTGAAGCATCCATTTTTTATCATCACATCGGAGATCAATCTGGATTTGACTATTGTTAGGAGAATATTTTATAGCATTAGAAATCAGGTTATCGATGATTTTCTCCATTTTCGCCTCATCAACTGCCGTCATGTAAATTTCACGATCAGGAACAAATACGAGTTCGATATTCTTGCTTTTCGCATAATAAGCCAACATAATCTTGCGGGTTGAAACAAGTTTTACAATATCTGTCATCGACAACATCAAATGTTCTTTACCAATATCAACCTTCTGGAAATCCATTAATTGAGTAACAACCAAGGAAAGCTGCCTGGCCTGTTCAATAGCCAGATTTAAATAGTACTTCCCTGATTCGGTTAAGCTTGGTTCCTTGCTTAACTCTTCAACGGGAGCTTTGATTAAAGTCAGAGAAGTCCGGATATCGTGTGCCGTATTGGTAAAGAATCGTACCTTTTCTTCTGTATGCTCCTGTTTCAGCCGGTTAATGTAGTACAGCACATAAAGAAGGATAATTCCGGATAAAGTTATAATAACGAGCGCCCAGAACCATCCTTTTCTCCAAAATGGAGGGATCAACCTAATGGCGATTGATCGTTCGGCTAAAACATTACTCAATGAACTGTCAAAGAGTCTTATTCTTAATTTAAAATGTCCACTTGGAATGTTCGTATAAGTAATAACATTGTTTCCGGTAGGTTGACTCCATTTCGGGTCAAATCCCTCCATTTTCCATGAAAATTTTGATCCGGGTGTCTCTCCAAGTGAAAGTAATTCAAGGCTAATCGTATTTTGATAATATCTGAGATTAACTTCCTGTAAACTATCTATAGGGGTTTTAAGATTGAAAGATGGGATATCCCTGATTGAAAGACCTGCAACAGTCAAATCCTGGAAAAAGATTTTCCCTTTTGTTGAAGACTCATCGACCAGATTTGGAGCAAAAATTACTGCTCCATTATTGGTTCCCCAGGCTAATTGTCCATTTTTTAATTTATAATGCGAACAATTATTAAACGAAGTCCGCGAAAGTGAATATATTGAGGAATAGGTAAGTACACTTTTATCGTTTGGATTAAACCGGCACAATCCATTCTCAGTTCCTATCCATAAATAATCATTTGCATATACAATACTATTAATAAAATTCGAGGGTAATCCCATCTGTACAGTAAACTTTTCTGTTTCACTGGTCTTGAAATTATATCTGATTAATCCACCTCCGGATGTACAAATCCAAACATTTTCTTCAATTACCAGAACGTCACGAACCAGCAACCCCTCTATTATCCTTCTGATTTCACCAGTTTGTTTGTTTAATTGCGCCAGGCCGTAGCTGCATCCTAAAAGAATTTGGTTATCAGGCAATTCAGCAAAGCATCCAATCGGTTGGTCAGAATAAGTTCTGAATTTATTTTCCTTCGACAAATAACAAATAACCGAACCACTACCTCCTCCTAACCAAATATCTCCACTACTGTCTTTGTATATATTAAATATAAAATCATTAAGCAACGGTGACCCTTTTTCACTTTTATTATAATGAGCCAGCTCTTTTCCGGTTTTTCCATCAAGTATGTATACTCCCGAAGAGTAAGTACCTGCCCAGATTCGACCCTGGTTATCTTCGCAAAGGGAGAGAAATACCTGGGCCTGTGTTTCCTTATCATTGTAAAAACTATTCCACTTATTCGTGGCTAAATCCCAGCAACTTATTCCATTATTCGTTGCAAACCAAAGTTTTCCCCAATGGTCTTCAATTATACCATTAACATCATTATTTATTAATGAATTTGTATTGTTGGAAAGATGAACTATTTGATTCACCAAAGGAGAAGCCTGATCGAAAAACGAGAGCCCTCCACTGTATGTGCAAACCCAGACTCTTCTGTTATTGTCACAAAACAGGTCATAAACTCCATTTCCTCTCAAAGATGACGGGACATCTAAACTTTCCTTATAAACATTTTTTACATTTTGATTTTTTTTATCCAGTTCCCATATTCCCTGGCCATCAAATCCAATTAGACAGGTAGAATCAGAGTTTTCTTCAATAGCCAGGATTGGTTGTTTGGGTAAAACTGATTTTAGTTTATTCGAACAAGTTCCATTTCTGAAATTGTATAGATACAATCCTTCAGAGACAGTTCCAAGCCAAAGTTTATCCTGATTCTTGTCGAAATAGAGCGAGTATATATCAAAAGAGTTTGGGTTTTTACTTTCATAAATGAGCTTCTTTTCCAAAGAATTAATATCAAAAAGCCAGATTCCGTCCTGCTTTGCTATAATTATATTTTTTGAATCATACCAACTTATAGCGTATCTATTTGATGAAATTTCAAATGCTGATGAAAGTTTACCTGCCTGATATTTATACAATCCCAGAGACGTTGAGATCCAACAAATACCATTGTCATCAATTAGCATATCAAACAAAATAATATCAATGTCACCTGTCTGATTTCTAAGGCTCAATATCAGTTCAAATTGGTCAAATACCGGATTGTAGTAGAAGACTTGTCCATTATTGGTATTAGCAAAAAGTTTGAAGTTCTTATAAATTAGCTTTACTCTAATTACGTCTTCCGATTCGTAAGGAAGTCTATAAATACGATAATTATCTTTTGTAAGCCTTAGAACACCGGCTTTTGAAGAAGCCCAAACAAATCCATTATCATCCTTGCATACCGAATTTGTCTCCCGCATCGAAATCCCATACAGGGAATTTACGCTGTAAAATTTTATCGGATAGGTTTTTACAGATAGAAATAAGCAAATTATCAATAATAAAGTCGATTTAAATCTTATAGCCATATTAAAACCTTTATTCTCACAGACAATAATAATTTATAAATCTATATTATGACAATATTAATCATCTTTACCGCCTTCTTCTAGCATAAATGGCAGGTATGTTTTTAAACAGAATTTCCAAATCATGCTTAAATGCGCTTAATATTTTATAACCTATTCCAGATTGGAGAGAACATAAGACTGAATTTGACTTCTTTTTTTGCATAGTCATTTAGGTTATTCTTATTTTAGCTTTTGTACACTAATTTTCATATCGACAAAATCAAATTATTCTTATGGTTAAAATATCTTCTGAATCTGGATTATAATGGAAGTATTATCCGTTCTATGAAACTATAATTCAAATAATAACAAGATACATGAAGTTGATAATTAGTGTTCAATACTGAAAAATAAATTAGGCTAAATCAATTCAAACACTATATCAAGACGATTTGTTAGCACAATTTCCGACTTGCCCCTCGATTGAGCTTTAGCATCAATAAGTAGTTAATGGTTTAAGTGTTTGTAACTCTGTTTGAGCAAAGTTTAGTTCTGAAAATCAGTTTATTTCTTCGGGAATAAAATTTTAAAGGACTTCAAGCAAATGGTAAACAGGAAGATTATCGATACAACTCGGTTCCAGATTATTCAAGGGAAAAAAGAATTTTAGACGTAGGATGGTAGTACAGAAATACAGAGATTAAATCCTGTTTGTATGTCTTTGTTCAAATTAGGAGTGAATAAGGATTTAATGTATGCGGTATTGCGTATGAAATATATACTTTGATGTAAATCAATTGATAATATAATTTAAAAGTAGTCCCACCGGGAATCGAACCCGGATCTACGGTTTAGGAAACCGCTATTCTATCCGTTGAACTATGGAACCTTTTTTCTAAATTAATATCGATAATCTGACTGTCTGTTTTAGAGTGCTGCAAAAATATGCAAATATGCTGTTTATGCAATGATGGAGGAACTTATTTTTCCGGATGCAGTTCAATTGGCAAATACAGCATGTTATTTATTTAGTTCGATCAACTGATCAAGATATTGCCTGTCATTTGATAGTCGGGGTATTTTATTCTGTCCGCCAGTTTTACCACGTAATTTCATCCACTCATAAAATAATCCACGTTTTGCAATGATTAAATGTGGCATTTCAAGACTAAGGTTTTTATGTCGTTTGGCTTCGTAATCGGAATTGATGGTTTTCAGAGCTCCATCGAAAAGCAAAATAAAATGATCCAGATCATTGGGTTCTTTTTCAAATTCAATAATCCACTCGTGAGCACCCTTTTGCTTGTCATTCATATAAATCGGACCACCGGTATATTCAGAAATAATGGCGCTGGTTCTTTCACAGGCAATTTGAAATGCTTTTTCGGCATTGTCAATAATCACCTCTTCACCAAATGCATTAATGTAATGCTTTGTTCGGCCGGTAATCATGAATTTAAACGGATATTTATGCGTGAAACGGATGGTATCACCAATCAGGTAACGCCAAAGTCCGCCATTGGTCGAAATTACCATCGCATAGTTCTTCCCTGTCTCGACATCTTGCAGCGAAATGGCATTCATTTTACCGGCACGGAATTCGTCCATCGCAATAAATTCGTAATAGGTCCCATAATCGAGCATGAGTAACATATCCTTTTTTTCCGGCTCGTCCTGTATTCCAAAAAAGCCTTCAGAAGCATTATATGTTTCCATGTAGTGCATATTTGAGCTTGGAATAAGCTTCTCGTACTGCTCGCGATACGGCTCAAACTTTACACCTCCGTGAGTGAAAATTTCCAGATTTGGCCATACTTCCAGAATATTATCTTTGCCGGTAACCTCCAAAACTCTCTTCAGCAATACCAGATACCACGAAGGCACTCCGGCGAATGAGGTTACATTTTCATTTAATGAATATTGAATAATCTTTTCTATCTTTTCTTCAAATTCTTCCAGAAGCGAGATTTCGGTTGAAGGTGTACGGTAAAAATCGGTCCAGAATGGAATGTTTTCGATGATGATCGCAGAAAGATCGCCATAATAACAATTGGTATTGTAATTATGAACTTTATGACTTCCACCTAATGTGAGTGCTTTTCCTGAAAGAAAACCTGATTCAGGATAGTTTTTCAGGTAAAGAGCCAAAACATCGCGCCCTCCCCGAATATGCACATCTTCCAGAGTGTCTTTACTTACCGGAATAAATTTACTTTTTTCGTTGGTTGTTCCTGACGACTTTGCAAACCATTTGGTTTCACCAGGCCAGAGCAGATTTTTTTCACCTAACATCATACGTTCTACGGTAGGTCTGACATCGTCATAAGTTTGAATCGGAATCTGCTCCCGGAATTCTTTTTCGGATGTAATGCCCTCAAAATTGTACTTTAAGCCAAATTCAGTATTCGAAGCCTTATCCAGAAGATCAAAAAGAACTTCACGTTGAACTTCGTGAGGATGCTTTTTAAACAGCTCAATCTGGTATATCCGCTTAAAATTAACCCAGTTAATAATAGAATTGATAACAGGCATGCAAATTGTTTTTCAGTGCGGTCAAATTTATTAAAAATTATGGCTTTAGTTCGATATAATAATTTTCCAAACGTTTTAGGGAAATATAAATTGCTTGCGCGATGAATGAAAACTTTGAAAGACAACTAAAAGGTAAACGGTTATTGTGTTCTTAATCGATCATTCTTCAACTGCGATTATAAAATGTTGTTTCCGGAAGAAAATTGTATTTTCTGAAATTACGGGAGTAGACATGCAGATATCTTTCATTGCGTTTTTTGCCAGCAACTGAAATTCAGATCCGGATTTTATTCTGATGTTCATGGTTTTGGAGACCTATTTGTATGGAATTGTAAAATAAAAAGTTGAACCTTTTCCAAGTTCAGATTCCAGCCACATTTTTCCACCCATCAGTTCGATGTAACCTTTCGATATGGATAAACCCAATCCGGAGCCGCCAAATTGACGTGTCGTAGTAACCTCTACCTGGCGGAAACGCTTAAAAATTTCTTCCTGCATTTCAGGAGAAATACCAATTCCGGTGTCTTCAACAAAAAATTCAATCATTGATGAAGTAGCATCACTTTTTATTACACGATACCCAAAATTAATGTGGCCTTCTATTGTGAATTTCAATGCGTTACCAATCAGGTTTGTCAGAACCTGTGTGAGTTTGGTCTCATCTGAAATAGTTTTAATTCCGGAATTGTATGGTGTGGAAATCCAGGATAAGGATATATTTTGTTTATATGCATCAGGAAGAAATTGATTAAGTGTCATTTGAATGATAGAATCCAGATCAACTTCCTTTTCTATAATTTTTTCCTGACCAGCCTCCAAGGTGGCAATGTTTACAATATCTGTAATAATGGAGAGTAACTGATGACTACTATTCTGGATGATTTCAGTGTAACCTTTTAATTGTTCCGGAGGCAATTCTTCTTCATTAATAAATTCTGAAAAGCCAACAATCGAATTCAGCGGAGTGCGTATCTCATGAGAAATATTGTGAAGGAAAGCTGTTTTCAGCCGGTCACTTTCTTCTGCTTTCTCCTTGGCCTTAATCAGTTCCTGTTCATTTTTTTTCTTTTCAGTAATATCCTCTTTGATAGCCAGAAGATGAGTTATTACCCCATCATCATTAGTAATTGGCGATATGGAGGCTGATTCCCAAAACATCGAACCATTTTTTCGTTTGTTGTAAAATTCTCCTTTCCATTCTTTGCCAGAAAGTATTGTTTTCCAAAGATCCGCATATTGTTCCGGAGAAGTGTGCCCTGAATGTAAAAAACGCGGAGTTTCCCCTATGACCATATCTAAAGAGTAACCGGTTGTTTCGGAAAATTTTGGATTAGCATATTCAATAGCTCCATCAGGATCGGTGATAATAATGGAAGCAGGGCTCTGCTCAACGGCACGCGATAATTTTCGCAATTCAACCATTACTTTCCTGCGTATGGTAATGTCTCTTGAAACGCCCAAAATTCCGAGGATCGAATTATCCTGATCTATAATCAGCGTAGCTTTAACTTCAGTCCAAACTGTAGTATTATCTTTTCTGATCATTTCAAGTTCAATTATTATAGGTATTTTTTGATTTTCCGGAGTCTCGGAAAAAAGGTTACTATATGCTTCTTGAACCTTCAGGTAGGATTCTGGGGTTAATACTTCGTTTAATGTCTGGTTTATTGCTTCGTTAGGTTCAAATCCCCTTAAAGCCTTTACCGATGGACTTACATAAGTGTATTTCAAATTCTTATCCAATACAAAAATTACATCTCCTGAATTTTCAGCGAGAAGCTTGTATTTTGATTCGCTAATTTCCAGTTCAGCCTGTTTTTTAATGAGTTCGTTATGTTGATAAACTGAAGTAATAATTGAAGGAAGCCTAAAATAATAATTCTCAGTTTTTGTCAGGTAATCGTTTGCACCTAATTTAAGGGCCTCAATAGCAACTTCTTCATTTCCCTGCCCGGTTACTAAAATAATAGGAACATCAAGCTTGAATTCCTGTCTGGTAGTCTTAATGAATTCCAATGCATTTATTCCAGGTAGCCGATAGTCAATCAATATAACCTGGAAAGGAAACAGGATTGAATCGGACTTTTCTATCAGCTTAAGTGCTTCTTCAGCTGTCAGCACCGTATGAAGATGAATGTGTGGGGCATACTGCTTTAAATGCCGGTCAGTAAGTTCGATGTCAAGAGTATGATATTCAATATTCAGGACATGGATAGGTTCCGATTTTATTCGCGCACTTCTCTTAAAACTTTTTATGGCTATGTCGATTATCCGGGGTAATCTGTTAATGTAATCATCACGTTTGACAACGTAATCTTCCGCACCGGCTTTTAATGCGGCAACAGCAACCTCTTCATTTCCTGAACCGGTAAGTATAATTACAGACATCTTTAAATCCTTTTGCCTGATTTCATTCAATAGATCCAAACCATTCCCATCAGGTAATTTCATATCGAGCAGAGCGATATCATAGGTTATCCCATTTTGAAGCAGTTCTCTGGCCTGTTTTAGTGTTGTAGCTGTATTTATTCTGCAATCAGGAATAAGTGATGAAAGTCCCCTTTTGGTCAAATCAGCATCAACAAAATTATCTTCTAGCAATAGGATGTTCATAACTCCAGGTTTTGTATAGTACAAGATAGTGAATTTTGTAATGCTCTAATCTGTATCACAAGGTTTGTTGATCACGTTCCAGTATAACTCAATTTGTCTGGCCATATCAATAAATTTTTCGAAATCGACAGGTTTGACAATATAGGAGTTTGCACCTAACCGGTAAGCTGTTTTAATATCGGTCGATTCGGATGATGTAGTTAACATGACTATCGGAATGGTTTTATATACAGGATGAGCTTTAATGATTCCCAGAACTTCCAACCCGTTTAATTTGGGGAGGTTCAGGTCGAGCAAAATTACAATCGGAACGGGTTCACCATGTTCCCACTGCTGAATGAACGACACAGCTTCTTCGCCATCGCGGGCGACAAGAATTGGATTTGTTAGTTTTCTGGCAGTAAAAGCACGTAAAGTGAGTTCCAAATCTACCGGATTGTCCTCAACCAATAAAATTGGATTTTGTCTATAATTTGATACCATAACCATTTATTTTGGTAGTTCAAGAAAAAAAGTTGATCCTATATCTTTTGTGCTTTCAGCCCACACTTTGCCGTTCATCCGTTGCATAATCTTACTTACCATCGCCAGTCCAATACCAGTTCCCGGGAAATCTTCTACACGGTGTAAGCGCTGAAATATTTCAAAAATGCGTTGATGATATTTCATGTCGAATCCGATGCCATTGTCTTTTACACTCATGATCCACGAAGTCTCATTTTCCTGAAGTCCAATGTCAATAGTTGGATTGATTTTTTCACTGGAAAATTTCATTGCATTTTCAATGAGATTGCGCAAAGCAATTGTTAATCCTTTGGCATCGGCTGATAATTCAATATCGGCAACATCCATAGTGAGAGTGAACTTCCCGGTATCCAGATCTGGTTTGTAAAGAGTAAGAATTGAAGTAACCAGATCTTTCACTTTAATTATTTCATTCCTGATCATGCTCCGTTCCATTCGTGAATATTCCAGTAATTCATCAATAAGCTGATTCATCTGGCGGGTTGAATTCCGAATGATTTTAATGAATGATTGTGCTTCCTCATTCAGATCTTTGGAATACAAATCAGCCAGAAGTTTGCTGAAACCATCAATACCGCGAAGAGGCGCCTTTAGATCATGCGAGACTGAATAGGTAAAGGTTTCCAATTCTTTGTTAAGCATTTGAAGTTGGGCAGTTCGCTCAATTACCCTATGTTCTAGTTCCTCATTGAGTTTTTGGATTTCTTCTTCCGCTTTTTTACGTTCGTCAATTTCATCCTTTAGATCTTCAATCAGGTTTAGCGAAGCGAGTCTTGCCGTTTCAAGTTCATCAACATAGCTGGTAATTTCAACGAGTTGTTTCTGCGATATTGTTTCAAACGAATGTGCTTTTTCCTGCAATTCATTTTCATATCTTAAACGGTCAAGGATGACAGCCAGCATTTGAATAGCATTCTGCAGTATGCCTTTCGTTTCTGCGCTAGGTTCGCTGGTTGAAGAAATGTAACCGTAAGAATAATTTCGGGCGGATATTTCTTCAGAAAAACCTAAATTAATTTCTTTTTGTTCAGTATAAATAAATTGAAATGGGTTGAACTGTTCACTAATGCTTTCCTGAAAAAGCTCTATTATTTTGTCTCCATCGCGCATTTGCGAAAGGGTAAACATTAATAAAAACAGATCGTGTAAATTGTTCATTTATTCTTTTTTATTTAGATACGACGGAGCATTCTCTTTCAACCAGACATCAGGATCCTGGTAGAAAGGGTTTTGAGTAATGGTCTGTTTGGAGATGATGTATGGATGGGTTTGCAGTACCTTCATGATGACAGATCCTTTAAATTTAGTGGTGTTATACAAACAGATACTAATCCAGGGTTTTCCGGGAATGAAGTAATTGAGTCGTGATTCGTAAATCATTAAATCTTCCACTCCTGGAATTGCTTCAAGTGCCCATATCATTTCTGCGGTTGCCCTGATATTGAGTTTCTCCTCTTTTTGAGATTCTATATAAAAGGCGTCAAGGCCAGCATCCATCGCATAAGGTGAGAATTTCCCATCAGGATAATACAATTCTTTAGCACTGGAAATACTGAACTTACTTTCATCGTGAACATGCCCGCAACACGACGGGTAATGCTGGTCGTATTCTTCGATAAAATTCTCTTTGGAGCGTTCAGCGGGACAATACATCTGAAGGTCTCCAGCTAAATCTCCAGCGTGCAGAAATCCAAAAACAATTTCATCTCTCTCCACTTCAGTTTCGTAAAGTCCACAGATATGAACCCCCCAGTTACAGGTATAATTGTTAAAACCTAAATCGAGCTTTTCCTGATCTGATGTATGAATGTGCATAACAATTCCCTCATTATTTTTATGTTGGTATTGAATATTTTTCAGGCAAATTCAGTTGTCTGCAATAATCATTAATTTCTTGTTTAAGTTGAATCATTTTTATTTCGCGATCAACCATGGTCGCATTATATCGTTTTAATTCTGACAATTGTTTTTGATTTTGTTCTTCAGCTTTTTTGATATCTTCAATATCAGTAAATGTTCCAAACCATTTCAAAATTTCACCTTCCTCATTGATAAGTGGCACACCTCGAACTAACCACCATCGGTATTCGCCATCGTAACGTCGCAGGCGAACTTCAAGGGAATAGATACCGCTGTTATTTACAGCATTTTGCCAGGCATCCCAGGCACTTTGCTGGTCGTCGGGATGGAAAGGTTTGTTCCAGCCATGGCCGCTGCTTTCTTCGAGTGTAAGTCCTGTATAGTCGATCCATTGCTGATTGAAATAAATATTCCAGCCATCGGCGCGGGTGGCCCAAACAATTTGCGGCATCGATTCAGCTAGTGAGCGGAATTCTTGTTCGCTTTTGTGCAGAGCTTCATCTACTTTTTTTCGCTCAGTGATATCGTGGATAACAGCAAGAATATATTCTCCATCTTGAAGTTGAATAATTTCACCTGAAATGATAACATTTTTGATTTCCCCAGATTTAATCCGAAACCCAACTTCCATATCTCGCACCTGATTATTACGCTTTAATATTTCAAAATAGCGTTCACGATCTTCCGGATTTGCCCATATTTGTAATTCGGAGGTGGCTTTCCCAATAATTTCATCGTGTGAAAAACCAGATAGTTTTTCCATCGTATTGTTTACCTCAATAACACGACCATCAGGTATCGATGTCAGCATAATAATATCAGGACTGTTGTGGAATGCTTTCGAAAATTTCTCTTCCGATAATTTAAGTGCTTCTTCAGCCTGTTTTCGCCCAGTGATATCAGTATGTGTTCCTATAAACCGGAGGGGTTTTCCTTCCTTCGTCCGTGCAATTATTTTCCCTCTGGATACAATCCATTTATACGATTCATTTTTACACTGCAGTCGATGTTCAATCGAAAAAAAGTCTGTGTCATTATTTAAGTAACTCTCAATTGCCTCGATTGCGCTTGCCAAATCTTCGGGATGCACCCTTTTTCCCCATTCGTCAAAATTGTCTTTAATTTCAATATCATCATATCCAAGCATTGCTTTCCATTGTTTTGAAAAGAATACTTCGTTGGTTTGTAAGTTCCAATCCCAGAGTCCATCTCCATTTCCTTCAATTGCAAACTGCCAGCGTTCTTCACTTTTCCGTATCGCTTCATTCAACTCCATTTGCTCCATTTTCTGAAGAGTCATTTCACTGATGAGATGAGTCATGTTCAGCAAAAAATCCATTGCAGTTTTTACCTTTTCCTGTGAAACAACAGGTACATTATCAAGAGCCTTAATGTAAATTTTTTCGTTAAACCGATATTTCACCGCCTGCTTTTTAAAGAATTGACGATCAGGTTCCTCAAAAAATAATTGTCCGGAAAACAAGTTGGCAATATGTTCTCCTTTAATGACAATAGGCACAGCTACATCAACCAAACCATTTAAACATTTATAGAAATGATATTTCTCACCCTCGGCTAATTTCCCTGCCAATTCGGTATCACTTACGGTGCACTTTTTCGAAGTTTCAGGATGCACGCGATGAAATTCAGTGCAAATTTGTCGCCATCCTGATTTTGACAATACGTTTCCTTTCAGATCTAAAATGGCAGTCACAAAACCTGTGGATTTATTGAATCCTTCAAGCAAGGTGTTCACTTTCTCAAAATCGATTAAATCTAAAATGTTAGTTTTCATTTATCAATCAATTTGAAATAAGTATTTTAATCGATACAAACTATTTCCTTTAAAAATGGTTTGTACCAGAAAAAGCATTTTAAAAAATCTCTTTTCAAAATACCATTCAAACGCAAATCATCCGGGAAATTAGAAAGCCTTTTCCAAATCTAATAAAAAACTGCTGAAAATCAAATGGTTTTAATTCGTGGGAACGAAAATTAAAAAGCATCAGGTTAGTGAAAATCTGAAAGATGCATTTTTCACTTTTCTGCTTATTCGTTATTCTATAGCGATCAAATAATGCTGAGTTCTAAAATAAAGAGTATTTTCAGAAATAGCTGGCGTAGCCATACAAAGATCGTTTAGCGGATTTTTAGCCAGTAATTGATATTCCGGTCCGGATTTTATTATAAAAACATTACCTTCTTCGGAAGTGAAATACAGTTTCCCATCGGCTGCAATGCCTGATGCGGTAAAAGCTTCTTTCAAACTCTCTTTATATTTCATTTCTCCTGTAAGTGCATTAAAACAAGTAAGTTGTCCGTTTATCTGAAGGTTGTATAAATATCCGTTGTAAATAAGTGGTGTTTGCATATATGCCCCGCCCCGTTTGATGCTCCAAACAATGTATTTATTCTTTGTACTATCAGGAGTAAGAGTTATGTCGCCTGTTGCTGAAGGTTTTACTACAAATATTGGAGAGTATTTGCCGTGTGCGCTATTCAGGTAAATTAAATCATTGGCAATTACTGGAGCAGGAGCAGGAGCATCTCCTCCGTTACTGAGTTTCCATATTTCTTTCCCGGTTTCGAACTCATAACCGCACATATGTGTGAATCCATTGGCAATTACCATCGTTTTACCATCATTCGAATAAATGGCCGGCGTACACCAGGTAGAAACCTCATCACCACGCGAAGTTTTCCATATTTCGTTACCGGTTGCCAAATCCAGTGCGGTGATGTAGGGGGTTTTAGGAATATCGCACTGCACAATAATTCTATCTTTATAAATGATCGGAGAACTGGCATAACCCCATTCAACACCAGGATCTGTATAAGGTCCGGGAGTAAGCAAACCCATATCTTTTTGCCAGATCAGATTTCCTTTTAAATCATAGCAGAACAAACCTTCAGAACCAAAATGAACCACCAGATATTTACCATCTGTTACCGGAGTGCAGTTGGCCTGCGATGCTTTAGTATGTCGTCTCGATTTTGGAATTCCTTTGACAGCAGTTCGTTCCCATACTATTTTTCCTGAATTTTTATTCAGGCAGTATACTTTAAATTCATGGACAGCACTGTCGTTGGCTTCATCGATATCGCCGTAAAGACCAACTTTAAGCGATGATTCGCTTTTTGTTATATTTACTGCTGTTGTAACAAAGAGTAAGTTGTTCCATATCACAGGGCACGAATGTCCTAATCCGGGAATAGGAGTTTTCCACTTGACGCCTTGCAAATCATCGATATTCCACGTAATTGGAGTTATCGCATTCTCAATGTATCCGCAGCCATTTGGACCTCGGAAACCAGGCCATTGCTGGTTGTAATTGGTTTGTGCCTGAAGATTAACGGAAGTGAAGCCGAGAAAAAAGATAAGAATGCTGCAACATTTGAGTACTGTTTTCATTGATTTCAGGTTATTGGTTGATTTTCTGAATCAAAAATAAATAAGTTTTCCAATCAATCTTCCTTTAATCTTTTATACAAGTTGAAAACATAAGCATAAGGCTTACAATTTTAGTCATTCTAGTGCTGATATAAACCAAATATATTTCCGAAAGGGTCAGTAAATCGGGCAATTACCATTTTCAATTGTTGGTTGATTATTGCTTCTCATATTAGTTGCAGATTTTTATGATTAATCATTTGTGTTTTGATTCAAACTCATTTTTTATGATTATTTCGATTCGCTTGTCGGGAATAAGCCAGATTAGAGCGACGAGTATATAGAGACAACCGGATATCCATTGGCTGATAAAATTGGATAAAATGGCCAGTGAATAAATAATTGGAGACATTTTTCCTTTGATATCATTTCCAACTGCCCGCGCAAGCAGAGAACGCTCTCCCTGTGTTTTGATAATCTGATTTTGAAGAATAAAATAAGCAATGGCTGCCATTAAAAGAACGATGCCATACAAGGCCATTGGCATGGGGTCGAAGTGGTTTTCGCCGATCCAGCCGGTAACAAACGGAATCAATGATAACCAAAAGAGTAAATGAAGATTTGCCCATAGAATACTACCAGTTACATTTTTTACCGTGTGCATCATGTGGTGGTGATTGTTCCAGTATATACCGATGTAAATAAAGCTTAAGATATAACTGACAAGTACCGGAATCAGCGGTTTTAATGCATTGAAATCGTTACCATGCGGCACTTTAATTTCCAAAACCATAATGGTGATGATGATGGCGAGTACACCATCACTAAATGCTTCTAATCGTGTACGGTTCATAATGTTTTGTTTGATTGATAAATAGATAACGTTTGGAAGGCTCTGAAAGTTGGATCCGTTAACTATTTATGTGGATATCTGAAAGTCAAATTGAAATATTCAGAAACTAATTTATTATAAGATTCGCTCTTTTGTGATTCTTTGACAAGACAATAAGCAAACGAATTCACTTGATGTGAACCGAGTAAATTGCGGATAGTATTGTCCGATACTAATAAAGATTTCAATTTGTAACATAGGTTACAATCCATTAGTATAATTGACTGTATTTTCGTATTGCAGTCATAAAATCAATTAGTTATATTTTACTTAACAGTTGTTTTTTGGCTTTTATAACTCTGAACTACAGACCTATGAAATTTATATTGCATATCCTTCCTCCAAAATCCTGGCGATTTGCGGTTTTACTGATAACCGGAATCCTGATTGGCCTTTTTTCCTTTCTTTTTTATGTCAGTAAAGCCTATTCTTATTTGTCAGATAATCCTGAAACTTGTGTGAACTGTCACATTATGGCTCCGCAATATGCTACCTGGACACACAGTTCGCACCGGCAATACACCAATTGCAACGACTGCCATGTTCCGCACAATAATGTTTTCAACAAGTATTTCTTTAAAGCGAAAGATGGAATGCGTCATGCTTCGATGTTTGCCTTACGTCTTGAACCACAAGTGATTTTTATACATCAGGCTGGAAAAGATGTGGTGCACGACAATTGCATACGTTGTCATTCAAAACTGCTGGATGATCCAAAATTAAGCGCTTCAGTCAAAGATTTGCATGCTCAACGAACCGATCGGGTATGTTGGGAATGTCACAGAGAAGTTCCGCATGGGAGGGTGAACAGTTTGAGCAGCACTCCAAATGCACGAGTTCCCTTACTTGAAAGTCCGGTTCCGGATTGGTTGAAAAAAGCAATGGCAGAATAAATAGAAATTATGGATATCCGCAATTATGCCTAAGGTTATAGATATAAGTCATTTAATTGTCATTCGATAGTCAATAAGTTGATTTAAAATGACAGATAATGACAATAACTGACTTTTAGAAATAACAATTTAGTATAATATCGAATAAGTATTTAAAAAATAAAACACAACCCTATGAAACCTGTATCAAAATTGATCGAGAAGCGGCCGTGGACGGCCTGGCTTATTTTTTTCGTTACCGTTATTGTCGTTTTTTTAATTGGTTTATTGGCTTCTTCAGTGGTTGAACGCCGTGCTGAGGCAGTTTTTGTGAATGTACCAAAGACGGAGATTTCACAGTTTGAACCCCGGAATGAAGTTTGGGGCGAAAATTATCCGCGCGAGTTTCAATCGTATTATCAAACTGCTGACACCACTTTTGCCAGCAAATACAATGGTAACCACATGATCGACATGCTTGAAGTTGATCCGCGACTGGTGGTGCTCTGGGCCGGATATGGTTTTTCGAAAGATTACAATCAGGGACGTGGTCATTTTTATGCGGTGGAGGATATCCGGAATACCTTACGTACCGGTGGCCCCACCAGTGGAGAAGACGGACCGATGCCATCAACCTGCTGGACATGCAAAAGTCCGGATGTACCTCGTATCATGCAGGAAGAAGGAGTAGCTGAATTCTATAAGGGGAAATGGTCACGATTAGGTGCCGAAGTGGTGAATCCGATTGGTTGTGCCGATTGCCATGATGCGAAAACCATGAATCTGCACATTTCGCGTCCGGGTTTGATCGAAGCTTTTAAACGTCAGGGCAAGGATATTACCAAAGCCTCGCATCAGGAAATGCGGACTCTGGTTTGTGCTCAGTGTCATGTGGAATATTATTTCGACAAACACAAAGTGGAAGGCGCCAATTACCTGACTTTTCCATGGGACGATGGAATGAGTGTTGAAGCCATCGAAAAATATTATGACAAAATCGAATTCAGCGACTGGACGCACGGCATAAGTAAAGCTCCAATGCTGAAAGCTCAGCATCCGGAGTACGAAACTTCTTCGATGGGAATTCATGCTCAACGCGGTGTTTCATGTGCCGATTGTCACATGCCATATCGGAGTGAGGGTGGACAGAAATTTACTGATCACCACATTCAATCGCCATTGAATAATGTTGCTAATTCTTGCCAGGTTTGTCATCGGGAGGAAACTGCGACACTGGTTCAGAATGTTTATGACCGTCAGGATCAGATCATTCAAAATCGCGATAAACTGGAAGAAATCCTTGTTCGTACTCATCAGGAAGCAGGTAAAGCCTGGGAACTTGGAGCAACTGAAGCTGAAATGAAAGATATTTTGCAAGGTATTCGTCATGCACAATGGCGTTGGGACTTTGCTGCTGCCAGTCATGGAGCATCTTTCCATGCACCAACCGAAATCAGCAGGATTATTTCAACTGGAATTGCTATTGCCGGTGAAACCAGGGTAAAACTTGCGCATTTGCTGGCCAGAAAAGGTTTCAACGAGGAAATGCCCTATCCGGATATTACCAGCAAAGCAAAAGCTCAGGAATTTATCGGACTGGACATGAAAAAATTAAACGAAGAGAAAAAGACTTTCAAACAAAATGTACTTCCAAAATGGCTTGAAGAAGCGCAAAAGCGTGAAGCAGGATACGGAAAGAAAGTTCAAATGTAATTTTTTAAAGGTAATCCTGAACTCGTTTCAGGATCTGTCTCTTTGTTGGAGCACATCTTGAAACAAGTTCAGGATGACTCTTAGGAGTATATTAGCTGAAATCATTTATCATTTTTTGAACATGAAAAAATTACTTGTAGTGGGAATACTCTGCCTTTTTTTAAGTAATCTGGTAAAGGCACAATTTAGTTTATCTGGCGAATTCAGGCCACGAACCGAATATAGTCATGGTTATGCAACTCTGGCTGACGAAGATCAAAAAGCTTCAGTCTTCACCACTAAGCGTACCCGTCTGAACTTCGATTACAAAATGGATCAGCTGAAAGTTGGACTCGTTTTACAGGATGTTCGTACCTGGGGAAGCCAGCCGCAATTGGTAAACAATGAAGATTTTGCCACTTCGGTACATCAGGCCTGGGCTGAGATTGGTTTGACAAAAGGACTTGACCTGAAAGTTGGCCGGCAGGAGCTGGTTTACGATGATTCCCGGATTTTGGGAAATGTGGGCTGGGCGCAGCAGGCACGGTCGCACGATCTGGCACTTTTAAAATACACCGGAAAAGTGAATGTCCATCTGGGATTGGCGCACCATGAAAATACAAATCGCAAAAACAATTTGTTTGACGGTGATGATGCATACAAAGACATGCAGTTTTTATGGATTAATCAGAAAACTGAGAAGTTAATCTGGAGTTTACTTTTCCTGAATAACGGGAAACCAGTTCTGGATGGAGCTGATCAGAAATCAAAATACAGCCAGACTTTTGGTACCCATCTGGAAGTACCGATGAAAAAACTGGCATTTGCAGGAAACCTGTATTTTCAAACCGGTAAAGATGGTGCAAATACTTCTCTAAACGCGTTTAATGCTTTGGTCGAAATAACTTTTAAGTCTTCAGCAACAACCAAATGGAACATGGGCTGCGAAATACTTTCAGGAACAGATTTCGATCGGACAGAAAAGAACAAATCGTTTAACCCGCTATACGGGACCAATCATAAATTCAACGGTTTTATGGATTATTTTTACGTAGGAAACCACCTTAACAGCGTTGGCTTGGCCGATGCGTATGCAAAATATTCGACTGCCAAAAGGAAAACAGCATTCAATGCTGACTTGCATTTGTTTTCGAGTGCAGCTAAAATATCGGCAACTTCCAAAAACTATTTGGGTACCGAATTGGATCTTAGTTTGACACAAACATTGAATACAGCTACCAAAATTACATTTGGTTGTTCTCAGATGTTCGGAAGCGATAGTCTGGAGATCCTGAAAGGTGGCTCAAAAGGAACTATAAGCAATTGGGCTTACATCATGATAGCTGTTACTCCAAAGTTTTTGTGAAAAAACAACTGATAATTGATTCATTAAAATAGATAACTAATTAGTAGAGTTCAGGTGGTATTGAAAATATCTCGCATTAATCAAAATTAAAGAACAATAAATGCAATTTCAGAGGATCTGTACACTAACGATATATTGACTGGTCTGATCTGTTAGATCAGCTTTTTAGTATCTTCGGCATTAAATCCGAGCTAATTTATGAGCAGCGAAAATAAAAGAAAAACATGGTTGCATCCGTGGTCGTATCGGGAAGGGACGATCATTACTATGGCAATAGTCATTCTTGGCTTTAGCCTGCAGGTAGCGAGTGGTGGCGTAATCATTCGTGTTGCAGGATTTCCCTGGAATTTGATGACTGGACTGGCTTTTTTGGTTTTGCTTGTGCTTTCGTATTTTCTATGGAAAAAACACACAGTCATTAAAGGATTGAGTAGCATTCAACTTGCTTTACCAGCCATTTTGGGTTTTACTTTGCTGGTTTTGCTCATGGGTTTTGTGAAGCAGGATGTAGAATCCAAAAGTTCAATAGTCAGGATTTTGGGTCTAACTCATTTGGTCAAAAGCTGGCCATTTATGCTGATTAACTTGTATCTAATGGTTTTGCTTGGTATTGTTACTTTGAAACGGCTCACTCCTTTTACTCTAAAAAATGCAGGTTTCTTTGTTAATCACTTTGGTCTTTTTTTGGTGCTGTTTTCCACAGCTTTGGGCAGTAGTGATATGCAGCGTCTTACCATGAATTGTTTCGAAAATCAGACTGAATGGAAAGCAAGAGATGAGTCAGGGAAGATCGTTGAATTACCAATTGCTATTACCTTAATAAATTTCAATATCGAAGAGTTCCGACCTAAATTAACGATTGTTGATAGTAAGACCGGAAAAATTTTGGGTGGAAAAAACAAAAATCAGTTTCAGCTTATGGATCGTGATTCGTTCGATTTCATTCAATATCATATTAAAATCGATCAATTTTTGGCATCTTCAGGTAAGGTAGGAGAGGCCTATTATTCGGTGAATGAGCCAGGTTCATCACCTTCGGCAAAACTGGAAGTTACAAATCGTAAGGATAATAGCATGGTAAACGGATGGGTTTGCAGTGGAAGTTATGCTATGCAGCCCGAGGCGCTAAAGATTGATGAAGTCAATTCACTGATAATGTTGCCTGCTGAACCTCGAAAATTCAGTTCTGAACTTAAAATTCAGACTAAGAAGGGAAAAAATATAATTACTACAATAGAAGTTAACAAGCCATTTTCAATTGATGGTTGGACGATTTACCAGTTGGGTTACGATACCGAAATGGGTCGATGGTCTAACCTGAGCGTTTTGGAATTGGTGCGCGATCCGTGGTTGCCAATTGTATATTTTGGTATTTTCCTAATGATGGCAGGAGCGGGATTCCTTTTTATTTACGGTAAACCAAAAAACGGAGGAACAAAACATGTGGCTTGATTTCCCGATTTATGCCTCAGCAGCAATTCTTTGCTGGCTGGTTGCTTCAGGCTTATTTTTAAGTTCCGGAAAGAAAATGATGAACCAGCTGGCTGCTGCATTTTCGTTTGCGGGAATAGTTTTTTTATTGTTTTTTATTGTGATTTTGTGGTATCACATCAAACGGCCACCAATGCGCACTTTAGGAGAAACCCGTCTTTGGTATGCCGTATTTCTTTCCGGAATTGGACTTGTTTCGTACCTCCGTTGGAAATACAAATGGCTGGTTTCTTACAGTCTGGGCCTTGCAATCTTGTTTTTGATTTTTAATCTGCAACATCCTGAAACATATGATAAAACCTTGATGCCTGCCTTGCAGAGTCCATGGTTTATACCACACGTTATTGTGTATATTTTCGCTTACGCCATGCTTGGAGCTTCCTCGCTTGTCGCTTTGCGAAATTTGTTTTTTGTACCGACAGAAAAAACGATCAATGGACCAATTCAGATGGCCGACAACCTGGTTTATCTTGGATTTGCATTCCTGACACTCGGATTGTTATTTGGTGCACTCTGGGCTAAAGAAGCCTGGGGTCATTACTGGACCTGGGACCCAAAAGAAACCTGGGCATTTCTTACATGGATGTTTTATCTGGTATACATTCATTACCGTTTCAGGCATCCGTCTGAACACAAAAAATCGATGACTATTTTAGCCGTTTCATTTGCTATTTTGCTGGTTTGCTGGTTCGGTGTAAATTACCTGCCAAGCGCACAAAACAGTGTTCATGTGTATTCTGAATAATTACACGGTTTAAATCAGGTACAAGAAGCCACAAAATCTCAAAAGACTTCGTGGCTTCCTGTTTTAGAGAATAGTCCTTAGATTGTATTCGTTCTATTATTTTAGCGACAAAAACCAAAGCGTGGTTTGCAGACCTGCCTGAAATACACCGGTGGTATGCGTGGCTTCAGAAATTGTAATCATCTGAATCTTTGAATCAGGAACACCGACAGTTTTAAAATCAGATAGCATTTTAGTACTCATACTGATCGGAATTACTTCGTCATTTTCGCCATGATACAGGTGTGTGGGAGTGGAGATGTTCCAGGCTACAATGCTATTGGCCAGAAATGCACTTTTTATTTCAGTAAATTTTGTGTTGGTGTCATATTCATCGCGGAATTCCGGGGTTAAGAGAATTTCCATCGTATCGTTTAATGCTGCATTGATTTCGGCACCGGTATGTTTCCCATCAAAAAGAAAGGAAATTGTATCTGCATATGGTTCCTGAATAAAGTCGCTCAGTTGATTTTTTATCAAGCCTGCTGAACGATATGCACTCAGCAGGTAAGCAAGGAAGTATGGATTTGGATAAGTTTCCTGACTGATGATGTACTTATTCATGTATTCAATTGAATATGGCCCGGCACCACACGAACTGGCTTTCAGGTTAAATTCCGAAGAATAATTGGTTTCAATCGCCTTTTGAAGTTGCATGGTAGCCCATCCTCCCTGCGAATAGCCAAAAATAAAAAGATCGTTGGTTGGTTTGGCTAAAATTTTATCTTCGCCTCCAAATTCTTTTGCAGCTCTTATCATATCCAGAATGCTCTGTGTTGTTGATTTTGCATCTAAATAAGGGTGCGGTAGCTGAGCGGAAGCTCCAAACCCGATATAGTCAGGAATTACAACAATAAAACCCATGGACGCAATGCTTTCCAGAAGCGAATATAAACTGTCGGCATATGCTTCGGATGGTGCCATGCTGTGCAATGTATTTGTTCCGTTTTGAAAGGACAAAATTGGATAATCGCCTGCTGTTTTTGGGAAACAAGCTAATCCTGAAGCCTGGATATTTTTATTTTGGTAAGAGGTTTTGTAGGTCACTTTATGTACTTCAACGTCACTTTTTATCAGTAAACCAATAGACGCAGCCAGTGGAGAGATATCGGTAAAGTTTTTTACTGCTTCCTGTGCGGTAATTTCAGCTTTTAGTTCGTTCGAAATAAGAAACTGATTGGCAGGCTTTATTGGTCCATCATTCTGATTACAGGAATTCAGGAATAATCCTGCAGTGACAAAAATTATGAGGTAAATACGATGTATAATAGCGTTTTTCATGTGATTTAAATTTTCTGTAGAACATTATTTTCTGTTTTCAAAACCCAATTCTGCTGCTGAGTTCCTGAGAAAATCCCGGGTATAATAATCTGGATCAATAACTGTATTGTTCCAGACAAGAATGTCGAGATCGATATTTCGCGGACCGAATTTTTTATGGCTTCTGTCACGGCCCATTTTATCTTCCAGACTTTTCAGAAAAGAAGATAAAGTTTCCAGATCCATTTCTGTGCTGATTAGTACTGCTCCATTGGTAAAATCGGCTTGTTCAGTAATTCCGATTGGCTTTGTCTGAACCATTTGAGAAATCTGAATAATAGTAACATCAGGTTCTAAAAGTTTCAGCATTTCCGGAATATTTTTGTCTGCTTCAATGTTCGAACCGATGCCAATAATGCAACTGTTCATCGCTTTGCCTCCATTTGAAAAGAAACAGATTCTGCAAAACGAAGCGCATGTGGCTTATCTACTTCCACTCTGGCTCTTATAACTCTTTCGTCAAGCATAATCAAGTCGAGAATATTCTTGGTAAGTACTTCCAGTAATTTAAAACGGTTATCCTGAACCAGCTCGATGATTTGTTTGGTAATGGTTTTATAGTTATAAATTCCATCAGGTTCATCAACCAGCAATGCTTCTTCCGGAATATTTGCCTCAATTTCGATGTTTATCACAACATCCTGCTTGTTCGCAATTTCTTCAGGGTTAAACCCGATAAAGGTTCTCAGAAGTAGATTTTTAACACGGATTAAAGCCATATTTATCGTTTTAATTCGTTAAACCGAGATTTTCGCCACCGTCGCAAAACAAGAGCTGACCGGTCAAATAGTCGTTATTTAATATAAAATCCAGACTTTTTAGAATAGGTTCCATTCCTCCAGGCCGCTTCATTGCAATTTTTTCAGCTAATTTCAAAAGGTATTCTTCATCTTTTTCTTCCGGAGGGAGTGTTAGTCCTGGTGCAATGGCATTTACCCTGATGCCGGGACCTAATTCAAGCGCAGCCATTTTGGTTAGTTCCCACAGTGCTTTTTTTGCGATTGAATATGCTGCAAAGTTAGATTGATTAGTAACAATCCGGGTATCGGTAAAGTTGATGATTATACCATTTTTAAATGACGCAGCAAAAGATTGAGTCAGGATGAATGGCGCCCTGAAATTAACATTCATCTGCCGGTCAAGAAACTCTGCTGAAGTATTTTTCACTTTTGCTGGTTCGAAGACAGATGCGTTATTGATTAGTAAATCTATTGTCAGCATTTTTCGAATAACCATTGGTATAAGTCTTTCAATATCCTCTGTCCGATTAAGATCCGCCTTGAAAATCTCAAATTTCTGATCAGGATAGCTGGTTGCCAGTTCGTTCCGGAAGTGTTCTGCTGCTTCTCCGGAAGAGTTGTAATGAATGGCAATGTTCCATCCCTGACGGGCCAGATGTATGGCTATCGATTTTCCTACCCGCTTAGCGGCACCGGTTATCAATGCTGTTTTATACATTATTTAATTACTCCTGTAACTTCGTTTAGTTCAACTAAAAAGTGCTTTCTGAACAGTATTATCTTCTTTCAAGCCGTTTAGCCAGATTTTGTATAAAATCACTTCTCGATGAAGCGTTATTTTCAGGATTTTGGCTTGCTGTTGTTTTTTTTGATTTCAGAGCTTTCAAATTTGGTTTCCCATCCGAAAGTATCAGTTCAATTTGTTTAAGTTCTTCGCTGGTGAACTTCAGATTATTTAACGCAGCCACATTGTTTTCTAGCTGTGCAACCGAACTGGCTCCAATCAGAACAGAAGTAATTCTTGGATCTTTAAGCAACCAGACCAGAGCCATCTGAGCCAGTGATTGTCCTCTCAATATGGCTATTTCATTCAGTTTCTTAACTTTCGCAATGGCTGGTGCTACCATTTCAGGCTGCAGAAACCCCCAGGATTTGGCTGCTCTTGAACCTTCCGGAATTCCATTCAGGTATTTATCGGTAAGTAATCCCTGAGCCAAAGGAGAAAAAGGGATACAACCAATTCCTTCATTTCCTATAACATCAAGTAATCCACCTTCGACCCAGCGTTCGAACATCGAATATTTAGGCTGATGAATCAGGCAGGGTGTGCCAAGTTCTTTAAGAATTTGCGATGCTTCTGCTGCCATCTCTGCTGGGTAATTTGAAATTCCGGCATACAAAGCTTTCCCCTGACGAACTGCCTGATCGAGTGCCATCATCGTTTCTTCGAGTGGTGTATTTGGATCGGGACGATGGGAGTAAAAGATATCGACATAGTCCAGTTTCATTCGCTTCAGACTTTGATTGAGGCTTGATAGTAAATTTTTACGGCTTCCCCATTCTCCATATGGTCCCGGCCACATCAGGTAGCCTGCTTTCGACGAAATAATAAGTTCATCGCGATAAGGAGCTAAGTCGAGCTGCATTATTTTACCGAAGTTTTCTTCTGCCGATCCGGGAGGCGGGCCATAGTTATTGGCAAGGTCGAAATGTGTAATTCCAAGATCGAATGCGCGGCGACACATCGCCCTGCCATTTTCGAATACATCAACGCCACCGAAATTGTGCCATAAACCAAGCGAAATTGCAGGAAGTTTTAAACCCCATTTTCCACATTTGTTGTAGGGCATTACGGAATATCGGTTCTCATCAGCAACATATTGCATATCTTTTGGGTTTAGATAAAATTCTATGTTTATAAGAAGGCAATTTAAGAAAATCTATCTGTTCAATTGTAATCGGGCCAAACATTTTTATTAATCAATGGTTCATTTAATTAAAACTAAATACCGGATATAGCTGAATGTATTGTGTATTATTCGTACAACATTAACACCAACAGTTATGAATGCAAATAAAAAGGTAAAAAAAGCTGAGCCGATCTATGTTGTTTCAGGGGGTAAAGGTCTGGCTGGAAACAATATGGTTCATTCCTTGCTTATCCAATATCCTAATAATAATGTTCCTGTAATTATTGTTCCACAAATAACTGAAGAAAAGCAACTTGCCGATTTGGTGTCAAAGGTAAAACTTGAAGGAGGACTGATCACTCACACTTTGGTGAACAGACAATTAAGGAGTTTCCTGCGAAGTCTTTGTGAGGAAAGCGGTGTGAAACACATTGATTATATGGGTGAACTGGCAGATTACCTGGATGAGGCACTTCATATTCCATCGCTTCAGTCACCAGGCCTTTACCGCGAAATTAATCAGGAATATTTTGATCGCATTGATGCTATTGAATTCACTTTAAATCACGACGATGGATTAAGTCCGGGCAAATTACACAAGGCTGAAATTATTCTTACTGGAGTTTCCCGTTCGGGGAAAACTCCGTTGAGCGTTTACCTTGCCATGTATGGATGGAAGGTGGCAAATATTCCACTTATTCATGGTATCGATCCGCCTAAAGAACTCTTTGAGGTTGATCCACAGCGTGTTTTCGGATTAAGTATCAGTTCGGGGCAATTGATATCGCACCGGATGAAACGATTGCGTAGAATCGATAATACCGATAATACAAACTATGTTGATGAACGGTTGGTTCTGCTTGAGATCCGTAATGCGAATTTTATTTTCGAAAGAGGAGGATTTACTGTGATTAATGTATCGAACAAGCCAGTTGAAACCAGTGCCAATGAAATATTAAACATGATGGCCAACCGGTTCGAATATCGCGGACGTCGGTTGAGTTCACCTTATGTGGACGAAACGGAAGAATAATAAAGATTTAAATTACTCCACGGTCACCGACTTTGCAAGATTTCGGGGTTGATCAACATCACAACCGCGAATAACAGCAATGTAATACGAGAACAACTGTAGTGGAATGATAGCTAATAAAGGCGAAACTGCAGGATGCGATTTGGGTATTTCCAGAAGATCGTTTACCATGTTTTTCAGACCGTCGTCACCTTCAGTAACAACTGCAATGATGTTTCCTTTACGGGCTTTAACTTCCTGAATATTGCTTACAATTTTTTCGTAATAATGATCTTTGGCAGCAACCACAATTACTGGCAGGTTATCGTCAACCAGGGCAATTGGCCCGTGTTTCATTTCTCCTGCGGCATACCCTTCTGCATGGATGTACGAAATTTCTTTTAGTTTAAGTGCACCTTCCAATGCAACAGGAAAAAGATAGCCTCTTCCAAGATACAGTGCATTGATGGCATCTTTGTATTTTTCTGCAACATCTTTAATATGAGGATGTTTCACCAGTATTGAACTGACTTTCTCCGGAATTTCAGCCAATTCTTTGATCAGTTCATGGTAGAGTTCTGTGGTAATTTCAGCTTTTTCTTTAGCCAGCTTTAGTGCAAAAAGTGTCATTATGGTTACCTGAGCGGTAAATGCCTTCGTTGAGGCGACGCCAATTTCAACACCTGCGTGAGTATAAATTCCTCCATCTGTTTCGCGGGCAATGCTCGATCCAACTACGTTACATATTCCGAGAATGGTAGCCCCTTTTTCTTTGGCCATGCGCAATGCTGCAAGCGTATCAGCAGTTTCTCCGCTTTGACTAATGGCAATAACCACATCCTCGCTGTTAAGTATTGGATTACGGTAACGGAATTCGGAGGCGTATTCCACTTCAACCGGAACACGGGCATATTCTTCAATCAGGTATTCGCCTACCAAAGCTGCATGCCATGAGGTTCCGCAACCAATGATGATAATTCTCCGGGCTTGCATTATTTTTGGAAACACATCCAGTAATCCGCCGAGTACAATGTCTTTGTGATCAGGAGTTATTCGTCCTCTGAAAGTATCTTCAATGGTTTTTGGTTGTTCGAAAATTTCTTTCAACATAAAGTGTTCGAAATCTCCTTTTTCCAAATCACCGATAGTCATGTCTACTTTAGTGATTTTGAAGGCAACCGGATTGTTTTCAACCGTTTTTAATGTCAGGCTATCTTTGTTAATAATGGCCACATCGTGGTCGTTAAGATAAATAACGCTGTCGGTATAGTTAACAATTGGTGTAGCATCCGAAGCAATAAAGTATTCACCCTTACCAATCCCGATGACGAGAGGACTACCCTTACGGGCAGCGACAAGCTGATTTTTTTCGTTGTTGCAGATCACCACAATCCCATATGCACCAACGACTTTAGAAAGAGCAAGTCTGACGGCCATTTCCGGGTTTACTTCTTCCGCATTTCGGTAAAAGTATTCAATCAGGTTTACCAGCACTTCCGTATCAGTGTCCGATTGAAAGGTGTATCCTTTTTTCAAAAGATTTGATTTCAGTTCAGCATAATTTTCAATAATGCCGTTGTGAACTAAAACAAAATCACCGTTTTCTGAAGTATGCGGATGTGCGTTGCGGTCGTTGGGTTCGCCATGGGTAGCCCAGCGGGTATGCCCTATACCAATATGTCCGCTAACATCCTTGTCAATAACATGTTTCTCAAGATCAGAGACACGTCCCTTACATTTGTATACGTTGAGGGTATCGTTAAAAATAGCAAGTCCAGCTGAATCATAACCACGATATTCAAGACGTTGAAGTCCTTGAATTAAAATAGGATAGGCATTTTTCTCGCCAATATAACCAACAATTCCACACATACAACTTTGTTTTAAGTTAATGTAACAAGCATGTTGCAATAAAAGTTTTTAGACAGGCAACACACAATTATATCATGAATTTGGGGGACTATCTTATTTTTGAATAGGTTATTTCAAGTCGGATTCCGGTTTTGCTACCTGCTCCCTTTAAAACTGTTCTTCTGTATAACGAATTTTTGTAAACAGGTTCAAGGTAAAAGCCATAATTTTTCTTTTTACCTTCGATAACATCCTGCATATGGCGTGTTATGTTGAAACGATACGTTTGATCAGATTTATTAAAAGCTCCTCCAAAATAGGCGGGAGACAAATAGTAATCAGATGGGCGAATCAGGGTGTCAGTCTGGTTTGTTGTTTTGTCTATCGCTACCAGGAATAGCTGTTCAGCCGCTTTGTATATAATGGTGTCCGTCATGGTTGGTTCAACTGTGAAAACAAGCTGAGCCTGATTTATAACCAGATTGGCAGTATCTTTTGTAACAGCAAGTTCCGGAATTAATTTTGTCCAGACGCCCAGATTTGGAATTGATATTTTAGCATGTAATCCACCGGTGGATTGCAGATAAATTAAAGTGTCGGGAGATGACGGATTACCAAGATTTGAGACAAAGTCAGTGCTTGTGTAATCGTGATAAAAACGATTAACCCTGGCTGCATTAACAGTATGGTTTAGATAGCTCTTTGAATAAAAATTTTGAAAATATTTTATTGTGTCGTTATCCTTGTGATAAAATAAAACCAAACCTGAATCTGTAATTTTCATTACAGCCCCTCCCTGATCCATGTCTTCTGATTCGACATACAGGCCTTTAAAATAATTCGTAAAAAGATCGTTATCCGAAAGAATAGTTGTATCAGCAGCCATCAGTTTGTTGGCAAGGGAATGATCCAGGTGAAACGCAATTTCATTTATTACTGTGTCCAGTGGATTTTCTTTTGTAGATCCATATGTGGTCTTGGTTGAATCATAAAAAAGTTCAAACTTTGGAATATAACTCTTTTCACTAAGTACCTCATTTTTAGCGAGTGCCTTCAGATTAAAATCCTGGTAATATTTAGCATCAAAAGACAGGTCGGATGCAAGCTCGTAAACCTTAAATTTTTGAGGAGTTGTTGAATCACCATAATATTCTTTGTATGCCACATAATAAACAAGCGAGTCGATTGTGTCGTCTACTTTGTATAACGGATAGGTACTCAGTCGAAACTGAGTGGCAAACTCTGTTGTTGTTTTTCCAAAAACCGGATCGTTTATTGTGCCGAGTAAATTATAGCCCGATTCGTCTGTCCTCAGTTTGGTATCATACTCGGTGTATGATTTTATGTTTGTCTCGGTAGCTTTTTTAACATTGACCAAATCTCCTGTTGGTAACAAACCTAATCCGGCTTTTCCCGGATCATCAGAACAACTCCAAAATGTAAATACGATACATGCAAATCCGATCAAGAATTTGTACATTGTTGCAAGTTCTTTTTTCACCAATAAATTGTTTTAAATTGTTAAACCTATTTTCTTACATCACTTTATCATAAAGGTCATTGTAAGCATCGATATAGGTATGTTCAGGTTGGTAATCCAGAAATAATTTTTCGGTCGATTGTATATATTCAGTGATCTCAGGGTTAATCTTCGGACTTCCCTGAATAACAGCATCCGAATACTGAATCGCCATTTTACTTACATTAACATAGCTCGGATCGTCAACAAACTCAGTATCCTCTCCGGTAATGTTATTCATTTTTAGTTTAGTCCTGAATGTTGCATCCAATGGCTTTTTAAAATCATCGTTGTATACAGAATAAATAACCTTTGAATTTACAAATAAAGGATCGTCGTTATAGGCTTTCTTGATGTATAGAGGTACAAGAGAAGTCAACCAGCCACTGCAATGAATTAAATCAGGAGCCCAACGCAACTTAATTACTGTTTCAAGAACTCCGCGGGCATAAAAAATAGCACGTTCATCATTATCGGCAAATTCATTTCCTTTCGAATCTTTTAAAAGATGCTTTCGCTGGAAATAATCTTCATTATCAATAAAATAAACCTGCATGCGAGCCGATTGAATAGATGCTACCTTTATTATCAGCGGGTGATCAGTATCATCAATAATCAAATTCATCCCCGACAAACGTATCACTTCGTGCAATTGATTCCGACGTTCATTCACGCTCCCATACCTTGGCATAAAAGTCCGGATTTCCTTTCCTCTCTCCTGAATTCCCTGTGGCAAGAACCTGGATTTTTTCGACATTTCTGTCTCTGGAAGATAAGGTGTAATTTCTGATGAAATAAATAAGACTTTTTTCTTTTCCATTATATCGGCTAAGTTTAATTGTGCAAAATTAGTAAAATATCGGCAATATTCAATTTTAGTCTGTTCCGGTGGTCTTAAAAAACCTTAAGATATTGCCTGATGTGTTAAAGATTCTGAATACAAAGTGATTTTTAAAACCAGTTTTAAAACCTTGTGGGAGTGCATTTTCTTAGCGTTTATGCAACTTTCGTCTTTTAACTTTCATCTTTCAAATCGCAATAAGGTACTTTGGTATTGAAATATTTATTTACTTTGCACCCTCATTTTTATACCAAAATGCAGGTAGTAAAGCACATAAATGATCTTCAGACTATACTGAACATCAAGCGGAAAGAGGGTCTGCTTATCGGTTTTGTTCCAACAATGGGGGCATTGCATAAAGGGCACCTTTCTCTGGTCGAAAAGGCCGGACTACAAACTGAATTTGTGGTTGTCAGCATTTTTGTGAATCCAACTCAGTTTAATGACAAAGGTGATCTGGACAGGTATCCCCGCGATCTTCAAAAAGATATTGATTTCTTAACTTCAACAGCCTGCAAACTTGTTTTTGCTCCTGATGCGCAAGAAGTTTATCCTGAGCCAGATACACGTCAGTTTAATTTTGGACCACTTGAGCAGGTGATGGAAGGGAAATTCAGACCGGGACATTTTAACGGTGTGGCTCAGGTAGTAAGCCGATTATTTGAAATAGTTCAACCGGATAAGGCATTTTTTGGACAGAAAGACTTTCAGCAATTAGCTGTTATTAACGAAATGGTCAGGAAAATGAAACTTCAGGTTGAAATTATTCCTTGCCCGATTATTCGTGAAGCTGATGGATTAGCCATGAGTTCGCGCAATATGCTCTTGAGTCCAGAGCAGCGCAAAAATGCTGTACATATTTCTGCTACCTTATTTGAGGCAGCAAACAAAACCGGAGAGTTAGCCGTAGAAGAACTCTGCGAATGGGTAATTAACCACATAAATGAAAATGAATTTTTGAACACTGAGTACTTCGAAATTGTTAATGAAGTGAGTCTTCTTCCGGTTAAAAACTGGAATGAATCTGGTGTAAAAGTTGGTTGTATTGCAGTTCGCTGCGGAAAGATTAGATTAATTGATAACATTGTATTCAGATAAAAACAACTGGGTCTTAACTGAAGTGAACTAAAATTATTTTGAAATTATTTGAATAAGTAAAATTCAGAAAGATGATTATTGAAGTATGTAAATCGAAAATACATAAAGTAACTGTAACCGAAGCCAATTTACAGTACGTTGGAAGTATAACCATTGATCAGGAATTAATGGAGGCTGCCAATATTATTGAAAACGAGAAAGTCCAGATTGTAAATATTAATAATGGCGAACGCCTTGAAACTTACGTAATTAAAGGTGCGCCTGGTTCAGGTGTAATTTGCCTGAATGGTCCTGCTGCACGAAAGGTTGCTGTGGGCGATGTTGTTATCATTATCTCGTACGCCCAAATGGATTTTGAGGAAGCCAAAACGTTTAAACCATGGTTGGTTTTCCCCGATACCGAAACAAACAGACTGATTTAGTTTTAGTCGTTTACAAATAGAAAAAACCTCATTGTGATTAAAAGCAATGAGGTTTCTTTTTTATTGGACAATTCGAATTCAATCAGAAAAACGATATTATCCCTTTTTATTGAACGTAGCTTCGGCTGAAGACTTTTTCAGGATGCTTAATGTTTTTTCGCTGATGTTTCCGAATAAAGATATTCCTGAAGCGCCATGCGACAATGCAGTGCTGATTCCTTGCTCCAGTTCATCGTCCGTTTTAAAATCAGGAAGAAATATACCGGCATAAATAGGAAATCTGTCGCATGAAAAGTGCATTCCTTCTTCAACGGCATCACCAATCCAACTTACATTTTCTTTGTAAAAACCATGATAAATCATCGGACAAACACCATCCAGATTCCAGTTGGTCCAATCTTGTCGTACTATTCGCCGGGCAACTTCAGGAGTAGGAAATACAGCAGCAGTAATTGCTTTTCCTGAGGTTTTTGCGATCTCGGATAAACTGTTTACGATATTTGTTATACGGTCGTACCTGAACTTTCGCCACGATAAACTTTGATCAGGATATTCCATTTCTGACGGATCAACACCTTGTTCGGTCTTGTATTTTGCACGGCAGGTTTCGCAATAGCAAAAGTCATATTCCGGCAATTCACGGGTCTGATCAATTCCGTAATTTTGCCATAAATTCACTGGAAGAATAACGTCGCAGTATCGTATATAGTCCAAATGAATGCCATCGACATAATCTTTTGCAAGTATATTTTTCACCTGATTTTTCAGAAAATCCAGGACTTCAGGTTTCGATGGACAAAGCCATCGGTAATAATCCACATAGGGCGGATTCGTTGCACATGACTTTCCATTGCGACTTACAGCATACCAATCGGCATGATTCTCGAGTAATTCTTTTTCACCTCTGTTCATGGTCCACATCCACCGATGAGCTTCAAGTCCGGCCAGTTTTGCAATCCTGAAATGCCTTTCGCTATCGGCTTCAAAAAACATTCCCC
The DNA here is from genome assembly GCA_041736275.1 of Prolixibacteraceae bacterium. Taxonomy (GTDB): domain Bacteria; phylum Bacteroidota; class Bacteroidia; order Bacteroidales; family Prolixibacteraceae; genus Aquipluma. The sequence goes on along the minus strand of JBGSUC010000035.1, from coordinate 69,815 downwards.
GGATTCCAGCGTCAAAAAAACGACTGTATTTTTCTTTAAGCGCATTTTCTTCTTCTTTCAGGTCCGGATTTTCCCACACCCAATGTTTATGTCGGTCAGTTTTTGTCGGCTTGGTTAACTCAGCTCCCATCGAGGAGTTATAAGCTATTAAACCTATTCCGCCCAACAAGGATGATTTTATAAAATCTCTTTTTTTCATTATCTGTTGTTTTACTTGATTGTCTGTAATAAACCGTCTTCATTTAACATCAAAAGCCGACCGGCATTATTCGTTATTGTTGCAGAAAATTGGAAGGTGGTAGCCGAAAGTTTCAGTTTTGCAAAATCATCTGTTTTAATATCAATCACTTCAGGAATTGAAAGTTCGGATAAGCTGGATGCATACCGCTTGTTTGCCCGTTTAAAATCCTGCTGTTTGTAATACACCAGCCAGAGTAATTTTTTTAATTCTTCTTCTTCCGGTTCCCGAAATTCTACTTTATTTCCATTGACTGGATTTGTGCTAAACAGTAGCATTCCCCATCTCTCCGGAACATGCATGTTTACCTCACCGGTTGCGTTCCATACCCAATTGTCTTCACTCAAATAGTTCCCCGTTTTTTCATCTTTCTTTTTCTGATAAACTCCGTTGAAGATGTTCGTTTGCCATTCAACACGCGAGAAATTAATTTTCCAGATTTGTCCATCTGATGGAATTTGAAATTTTACACTTAAACTTAATGACTCAAAAGGAATTGCCATTTCAACGGTCCACATTTTATCTACATCGTTCGGATTATTAATGGTTCCATCTATTGAAACTGCACTTTTAAATCCCTGTGCATTCCAGCTTATAAGAGGCAATCCGCCATTCCGGTAAGGTTTGGTAAGAAATAAATCGAACAATGTATTTGCAGCATTTATCTCAAATTCAAAATAATCGTGCGTATTTCCGTCAGGATCAATAAACACTTCAAAATCATTTTCGTGGTAAACAATTTGGTCATGTTGCTGGTAGTAAGCCCATATTTGAGGTTCTTCCAGTTGGGCTAAAATATATAGAAAGTTATTATCCCACAACATTTTCACTTTGGTTTGGTATGTTGGTTTGGGTTTCCGGCTTCCTTCAATATCGATAAAACTATCGGTCCATGCAGCCGCTTCCCATGCTGGTTCATTGGCTTTACCATCAATCACAATTGGTTTCGCTGATTGATAAACAACATAGTTTCGCGTATTTAAAATCAAGTGCTCGTAACTCTTCCATAAATCTTGTGCACTCATTTTTAAAGGAAAAATCTGAAAACAAAGGAAATAGAATAGAAATGCAAAAAACTTCATCAAGACAGAATTAAATGTAGAATACAATTTTCATCAAAATTAGGAATATTTTTGCGGAAGAACCGCTGGATGAATGTTCTTCAGTAAACTTTAAGACATAGATTTTATAGCTAACAAGAGGACATAAATCTAACCTGAAACAACAAGTTTTATTACTTTTACAGAAATACATTTTTCGATGACAGCCGTAGAAATCATACAATCAAAAATATTCCGGAATACTCAGGAGTTTTCCGCAGTCTTGCTCGAATGGAAGAATGCAGGTAAATGTGTGGTTTTCACTAATGGTTGTTTTGATTTGGTGCATCGCGGACACATCGATTCACTTGCAAAATGCGCTGCATTAGGCGATCGGCTTATTGTGGGCCTGAACTCTGATATCTCTGTAAAACTATTAAAAGGAGAGAACCGTCCAATCATCGATCAGCAATCAAGAGCCATTCTGCTGGCTTCGTTACTTATGGTCGATGCGGTTATTCTTTTCGATGAAGAAACACCTTACAATCTTATTGGAAGTATTGTTCCTGATGTGTTGGTTAAGGGAAATGAATATCAGGTCGAAGAAATTGCAGGATTCGACATTGTTTTGGCCGCAGGAGGAAGAGTTGAGAGGATTGAACTAACCGAAGGTTTCTCCACATCAGATCTGATTCAAAAAATTAAGAAGAATTAATCCAAACCTAAGCATTCATTATTTAATAATTACAATTTATCATTTACTCGAATGGCTAAAGTTAAAACCAGTTTTTTCTGTCAAAGTTGTGGTGCTCAATCGCCCAAATGGATAGGTAAATGCAATTCATGTGGTGAATGGAACACCTTTGTTGAAGAAATAGTAGAGCGTGAAAGTGCAAAAACGGCTTCGTTTATTGCCGGAACAGGCAATCAGCCTAAACTTTTACACGAGGTCTCCTCAGAACATACAGAAAGAATTGATACCTGTAATCAGGAACTTAACCGGGTTCTTGGTGGTGGTTTGGTTCCCGGATCTATGGTTTTAATTGGTGGCGAACCCGGAATTGGTAAATCGACCTTAGTTTTGCAACTGGCCCTGGACCTCAAGAGTAAAAAGATATTATATGTCTCCGGAGAGGAGAGCATTCAGCAGATAAAAATACGAGCACTGCGGCTTCAAAAAGAAAATAAGAATTGTTATTTCCTGAGTGAAACTTCGCTCGAACACATCATCGCCCAAAGCAAACAGGTTAGTCCAGATTTACTTGTAATTGATTCAATTCAAACAGTTTCGACCGAAATGATTGAATCTTCACCAGGATCGGTAAGTCAGATTCGTGAGTGTACAAATGGCATTTTGAAATATGCCAAAGAAAACAATGTACCCGTGATTCTGATTGGCCATATCACAAAAGAAGGAAGCCTGGCAGGTCCAAAAGTGCTGGAACATATTGTTGATACAGTTTTGCAGTTCGAAGGTGAAAACCAATACATGTACCGAATTTTGCGCGCCATTAAAAATCGCTTTGGCTCAACTTCGGAACTTGGAATTTTCGAAATGGGCAATTCAGGATTGCGCGAGGTTTCCAATCCGTCTGAATTGTTGATTAACCGTGCACACGAAGGCCTGAGTGGTACTGCAATCGCTGCCGCAATAGAGGGTATCCGTCCGTTGCTGATTGAAATTCAGGCGCTGGTTAGCACGGCTGCATATGGCACACCACAACGATCATCCACCGGATTCGATCTACGGAGGCTCAACATGTTGCTAGCTGTTCTTGAAAAACGTGCAGGTTTTAAACTGGCAACTAAAGATGTTTTCCTGAATATTGCCGGTGGAATTAAGGTTGACGACCCGGCAATCGATTTAACAGTAATTACAGCGATTCTTTCATCAAATTTTGATCTGCCAATTCGGAAAAACGTATGCTTTGCCGGAGAGATTGGCCTTTCAGGAGAAATACGATCGGTTAATCGCCTCGAACAACGCATCGCTGAAGCCGAAAAATTAGGGTTCGACAGTATTTTTATTCCAAAGGCAGGTAAGGGAATTGATCTTAAAAAGTTTAAAATCGAAATTTTGCAGTTCGACCGTGTTGACGGGTTTTTCAGACATGTATTTGCAAAAAAAAGCTGAGGCCCCTGACCATCAGCTTTTATAACAGTTACACGATTTCAAACTTGGCAGAAGTGAAATCGGTGAAGCCAGGGATTTTGGCTCTTACCCCGAAAGCTTCTCGTTGCTGGCAGGTCTTCTGGCTCTCCCGATTTTTGCCAACCTTCCCATTCCAACGAATCAGAACAGTGGTTGTATTTGGCAAAACCTCCTTGCGGATAAAAGATTACAGCTGCGGGGACAGCTCCTGAATTAAACAGGATTCCCTCTTAGTTCCAAATATTCGGAAACCAACAACACAGTTGCAATAATACAGAGAAAAAATTAACAGAAAATATTTTAATGGTTAATAAATTGAGAAGTTTACCTTCGGTCAGTTCAGGCACCGCCACACTACAATTTAGGCTATTGCTGTGCATTTGTAATTATTTCGGATTACCTTTGGCCTTGAAAATAACGAATAGAATAATGAAACAATTCATTGGTATATTGCTGTTTGCAGCTTTTCTTACAGGTATGAACTCCTGTTATAATACATCAGTAAAAAAACCCGATAAGCTTATTTCTAAAGATAAGTTTGTAAAGATGATGGTAGATATTTACACAATTCAGGGAATGACTATTTCTCCCGATAAACCAGATACGATCAAAAAAGTTACCCAGACTGATTTGTATTATTCTGTTTTAGCTAAATATTCTGTAGCCGATACTGTTTTTATCCGATCCCTGAATTATTATGCGAGTTTCCCTAAAGAATTTGAGAAATTACATACGCTGATAATGAATGATTTGAATGAAAAAGAGCAACAATTTAAGCCTAAAGACAAACTGAAGGTTGGTGACGAATGAGAAAATTTGCTGCAAATTACCTTGTTACTCAAACCGGAATTTTTCTGAAAAATGGTATTCTGATTGCTCAGGAAAATGAACCTGTCTTTGATTTCATTGATACTAAAGGCGATTTGAGAGAGATCGCTCAGCTTACTTTTCTTAACGGAATATTGTTCTCCGGATTCACTTTTGTAAAAACGAAAGCTGAAATCACCGGTTTAAAATCCTGGAATCCGGTTAGTTTATTGGTTCACGAGTCTGTTGGTGAGTTTGATCAACCTTCACTCGAAAAGATGATTGAAATAGGAATTAAGGTTCAGGCACTTTATCCGGAAATGAAAATGCCGGAGATTATTAATGGAATTACTGAAGCCTTGATTTCGGGTGGCGACTTCAGGAAAGAAAACAATCATGAAATTTTTCTTCTCACCGGAACCGATCTTGTGGGATTGCATTTTACGCCCAAATGCAAATTGAAAAAGATTCTCTGATTTTAATTTGATACTATCGTTATGTCTACTTTTTTATTTGATCAAATCATATTCGGACCGGTTAAGAGCCGCAGACTTGGGGTTTCACTTGGCGTTAATCTGCTGCCAACCGACAGTAAAGTTTGTTCGTTCGACTGCATTTATTGTGAGTGCGGCTGGACACCAAGGAAGCGTGAGCAAAAAGCTGTTTTGCCCTCACGCGTATTGGTAAAACAACAAATGGAAGAAAAACTAACAAGCATGATTGCTGAAGGTGAATTTCCGGATGTAATTACTTTTGCCGGAAATGGGGAACCAACATTGCATCCCGAATTTGAAGGAATTATTGATGATACCATTGAACTTCGTAATCGTTTTACTCCCAATGCAAAGATTGCCGTTTTGTCGAACGCGACCATGTTGCATAAACCTTCTGTTGTCAGAGCTTTGCTTAAAGTAGAAGACAATATTCAGAAACTTGATTCAGGAATTGAAAGTACAGTTCGTAAAATTGACTGTCCGGCATCGAATTTCAAACTTGATGCGGTTGTTGAAAACCTGAAATCATTTAACGGAAAAGTAATTATTCAAACACTTTTTTTGCGAGGTACATTTAAAGGAGAAATCATTGATAATTCAACGGAAGAAGAGCTTTCAGCGTGGCTAAAAAGGATTGCTGAAATTAAACCTTCGCTGGTGATGATTTATACCATTGCGCGCGATACGCCTGCCGAAGAACTCGAAAAAATCAATTTAGCTGATTTAGAGCTTATTGCTGAACGCGTTCGTGCAATTGGCTGTGAGGTTCAGGTTTCGGGATAGCTAGATTAAACTACCACAAGTAATTTCATATCGTTTTTTTCAGCCCAACGTTTCATGATGTTTTCCGATTCGGCAAAGGCAAGTAAAAAACCTCCACCACCCGAGCCGAGCAATTTGATGAACACCTGTTCGTTTAAAGCTTCTGAGATAAGAGCGCGGTAGTTTCCTGTAAACATCCTGCGAAAATGCATTAATTCAAAATGGACTAACTGCTCCAGAAAAATAAAGAACTCTGCTTTTTTGCCACTTAACAGCGACCTAATGCACCCATTATTTGATGGAATAAAATGCTGTTCGAAAGCCATTTCGAACTCCGGAAAGTTGAACTGATCGATGAAATGTTGCACAAGCGGACCAGTTGCTCCGGTTGTTTGAGTATCGATAAGCGCAACCGACAAATCGGTTTGTAGCAGTTCAAAATCTACTTTTTGAGGTATTTTTTTTAAGTCGATCAAAATTGGCTGATTCAGGAATGAAATTAATGGATCAAGTCCCGAACTTTTTCCGTGGAAATAACTTTCGAGCAAGGCGAAATCTGCTTTTAATAATTCAGGTAAAAATTCATTTTCAGAGTTTGAATGAGTGGCATAACGATCAAAAAGTGCAGCCACTAAAGCTCCCGAACTCCCAACTCCGTATTGCTGTGGAATACTTGAATTAAAATAGATTCCTTTGTCAAGATCAGCCTTTAGATGATTCAGATCAAATGCGTAATTTAATTTCTGAAAAGACTCACCCTTTTCCAAATGTTTGTAAAACTTAAAAATTTCAGCAGAGCTTTCAAGATGCGAGCGATCAATATCAAAATCGAGACAACCTGAAAACCTATCGAATGGAATCGTTAATGCCATGGCATCATACATCAGTCCATATTCTCCGAAAAGCAGCAGTTTTGAGTTAAAATGAGTTCCATATTCCATATTCAAATTCCATGTAATTTGCAAGTCGAAAATTCAGTCCTTCAGTCCTTCAGTAAGTCTTTCCGGTCCTGTTCCAATCTGGTCGTCAATCCATTTGCCATTTTCGCAAAAAGGCAGTAATTCCCTTTCAATAAATGCTTTCACATCCAACTCATTTTCCTTAAAATACAGCAAATGAATGTTTGGTCCGGCATCGATTGTAAAACCTACATGGATTTTCGTTTTTTCACGGAAACGACGTATTTTGGTGATTAGTTCCAGGCTGTTTGGTTTAAGTAATAGAAACGAAGGATTTGATGTCATCATCATGGCATGTAAACTCAAGGCTTCATTTTCGGCCACTTCGATTAGCTTTTCCTGGTTGCCAGTTAACAATGCCAGATAAAGTTCATTCAGGTTTTCGAAGGCCTGTGCGATGCGCGATCGCTGAAAAATATGTGCCTCCATCAATTGATGACCGACCGAACTGGATACTTTTTTGGTTCCCGAATCAACCATTAAAATGGCATCCCGAAGCCCCTTGAATACGGGATGAACTCCTTCCATCAGATTATTGGCATAATCATCACTGCACGATTCAAACAACTGATTTTTGCCCCATATGGCAAATTCAGGGAAAACAGAGCGGCAAGCACTTCCGCTACCAATACGCGCCAGTTCCGAAGCTTTTTGCCAAAAGTCGGGAGTTTGAATTTCTTTATCAGAAAAAGTGAAATCGAGTTCGGTTAAGCACAAAGCCAACGCTCCAAACGAAGAGGCCGATGAGGCTATTCCTGCTGAATGTGGAAAGCTGTTTTTGCTGTGAATCAGAAAGTTATATTTGTCTATCCAGGGCATTTTCGACGAAAGATGATCCAGATATTTTTCGATTCGTTCGCCAAAATTACTGGCTACGCCTTCAAAATAAAACTCCACTTTTTCGTCGCCATCTTTACGAAGTTCCACGGATGTTTCGGTAAAGGAATTCTGAAGCACAAAACTTAGCGACGGATTCATTGGTTTCTGGAAATCGCGTTTCCCCCAATATTTAACCAGAGCAATATTTGACGGGCATTGCCAGTGGCTCTTCAGATGTGTATGTTTTGTGCTTCCAGTCATTTTTATTTCCGATTTAGAATCAATTCCTTCCATCTAAAAACAGTGGTCAGTCCTTTGGGTTCAAAGTATTTTTTTACTTCGGAAAGGTGAAGTTCTGTGGAGACCAGATAAAAGTCGCCACCCCATGCACCGAGCGATTTTATTTCGCCGTTAAAGTCAGTGAAATATTCCGGTTTTACCGGAGTTTTGCCAATCAGTTTGCCAATCAATTCTTCATGAATGCCAATCAGTCGTCCGAATTCTTTTTGATCGCGGCAAGTTGCAAACTCATCCGATAATGCGGCAACTTCCCGAATCAGTTGAGGCGATGGGTTTTTATCTTTCAGGAAGGAATTGACTTCGCTGGCCGTTTTCATCTTTTTGCCTGAATACAATAGAAACAGCTGATCGGAAAAAGGGTAATCCAGTTCGATGGGCCGAGCCGGCTGATTTTTAATGAAGAAAATGGGTCCGTCAGCATTTGCGCAGGCAATGTCGAAACCAGAGCCATTAAAAGCCAACTCGTTTAGTTTGAACGGATCAACATTCGCAAATTGAGAAAGCAAACTAATCAAGGTGCTGCTGCTTCCAAACCCCCATTCCGGATTAGCTTCCAAAACAGTTTCAAAAGTTGTTCCTGAAGCAGGTGCAAATTCAGGATTTAAAATTCTGATGGATTTGAATATTTGGCTGAGTGTTTCTGCTTTATCCCGATGGCTTGTTGATTGAATGGAGAAATCAGAAGGATTCAATACACATGAAAACCAAACATTTCCTTCGTAAAATGCCTGCCAGTGAATCGAATCAGCAGTATTTCCTTCAGAAACCCATAACCGCTGACCAATATTTAATGGCAAAGCAATGGCTTTTGCTCCGTGAAGAACCAGGTATTCTGCAGTCAGAAGCAATTTACCATTAGCGTAATATGTGGTTAAATCAGACAATAGATTATGAATATTAGATAGCCGATTGTAAAACTTAGGAAAAGGAAACTCAGGAACAGCGCATTATTCGGAACCAGAAATCCGCAACCCAAATCTTTTCCAATATTCTTCAACTGCCGAAAAACTTACTGTTTTATCCTGAAAATACTGTTGAACTTCTTCCCTTCTTTTTTCCGGAATTTGCAACTGGTTCATGATGTTACTCAAGTGCATTTTCATATGTCCTTGTTGAATTCCAACAGAGACCAATGCTTTTACAGCACCAAAATTAGATGCCAGTCCGGCAACTGCCAAATACATCATCAACTCCTGAGCAGTTGGAGTTTCAAGAATTTTCATGGCTAATTTTGCCAGCGGATGAACAGCGGTTACTCCGCCAATCACACCAACCGCCAGTGCGAGTTCAATGCTAAACCGAAATTTTCCATTCTGAATTTGCACATCGGTTAGCCCTGAATAATGTCCTTTTCGTGTTGCAAATGCGTGTCCGCAAGCCTCAATTGCCCGAAAATCGTTCCCGGTGGCTACTGCCAGCGCATCGATGCCGTTAAAAATACCTTTATTATGAGTTACTGCCCGCGAAACATCGGCCTGCGAAATCCTAATGGCCTGCTCAAATTTGATTGCAAACAGTTGACATTCTTCTGCCGTTTTTCCATCGAGCAGTTCCGAAACGGGGCATTCAACCCAGGCAAGAACACGACTGTCTGGAGTGTAATTGGATAAAATAGCCATTGTAATTTCGCAATCGCGTTCATCTCCGGTTAGCTCTTCGCTGCTTTGGAAAAAATGCTGAAGGCTTTTGCTGAACTGCTCCAAACACGAATTAATGAAGTTGGCGCCCATTGCATCACAGGTTTCAAAAGCTGCATCCAACTGAAAATAATCGGGTAAAATATGAGTTAATGATTTTAATTCAATCCAACTTATTCCTCCACCACGTTCTTCCATTTTAGCTGTTAGAAAGGCACTTTCGGCAAGCAATTTTGTTTTAATCTCAGGGAAAAGCGAATTTAGTTTCTCCGGATTTCCACTCCATCGAAAATGTACCTGTCCTTTTTTTTCAGTTCCCAAAACTTCGGCACGAAAACCTCCTCTTCGGGCCCAAAATCCTGCGGCATTGGCCAGGGCCGCAACGACAGAGCTTTCTTCGGAAACCAAGGGAAAAAAGAAGGTTTTACCATTGACCACAAAATTTGGTGCGATAGAAAAAGGAAGATGAAAACTTGAAACCGGATTTTCACTCAGGTCATCAATAATCTTTTGGGTAGTCTGGTCTGATGATTCAAATGAACTTAGCCAGGCTGCCAGATTTTCATCAAAGTTATATTTCTGAATCAACGCGTTGATGCGCTGTTGTTTGTTGTATTTCGAGAACCCCTGTATGATGGAATCATCCATGATAATCGGGATTTATTTTTAAATAGGCATTGGCCAGGTCGAGAACCTGAATCTGATTTTCGAGGAAAACGGCCAGCGATTCGTAGCTTTCAGAAGCATGTTTCAAAACGGCTGAAGCCATTCCAAATACTGCCGGAAGCTGACTTTTGGATGTCAGGTAATAACCATCAAGTGAGTTTTGAATTCCCCCTGAAATAATTAGTTGACTACAGGCTGGATTTGGGTTTTCCTTCAGGATTTGATTGACAGAATCGACCATCTGATTGGCTGATTGACCTACAAAAGCAAAAGGCAAGCTGGCCTCCAGTTTTTGCTGATCGTTGCGTAACATCTCCAGCTTCGAAAAGTTGGTACCGCCGTAGGCTCCAAACTCTATGGCTTCGAGCGGTAGCGCAAGTAATTGCCGTAAGCTTTCGGGACCAAAACCCTGACCTACCTCTTTCACGATTACTTTAACCTGAATTAGCTGCAAAAGTTTCTGAATGGTTTGTAATGGCGACTGTTTTAGGCGGTTTCCTTCAGGCTGAAACCATTCCTGTAACGGGTTAACATGGACGATTAGTCCATCGGCGCGAAGTTCGCCGACCAAATCAACAATAGCCTGAGTATTTTTTGATGCGATCAATTCTTCAATCTGTGCGATTCCAAGGTTGGCCCAAAATGGCTGGTCACCTATTTCGTCCCGGAAATTAAAGTCGTCCCAATGCGTTTTATCGAATAATATTTTTCGGCACGAACCTAAGCCCATTCCCATTCCAAATTCACGACAGGCGCGGGCAATGTTGGCATTAATGGTTCGGGCAACTCCAGTTCCACCAGTCATACTCGAAACCCAAATGGGAGTTCTCATTGTTTTCCCCAGAAAGCTGATGCTTAAATCAATGTTTTTGGGATGTGCGGCAAGCATGGGTTCATAGTTGAATCGGATGTCCTGTTCAGCTAGTTTTGTCTGAGAATCAAGCGCAAGTTTAATGTGTTCGAGTTTCCGGTCGGTGCCCATTGAAATTATAAATGTTGAATTATAAATTATGAATGCCTGAAATTACAGCTTTTTAAGTAATGATTGCTTAAAAATTGAACTTTAGGCACTCCTAACTAATTTTTATCCTTTTAGTATATTTCTTGATATCACCATTCTTAGAATTTCGGAAGTTCCTTCACCGATTTGAAGTAATCGCTGGTCGCGGTAAAAGCGTTCGATTGGCCATTCCCGGTTCTTAAACAGGCCGGCGCCGCCTAAAATTTGTACGGCTTCATCAGCTACTTCACGGGCAATTTCAGCAGCATAAAGTTTGGCCATCGCGGCCTGCTGTGCAAAATCGTGTCCGTTATCTTTCAGCCAGCAAGCATTGTATAAGGTATTTCGCGCATTTTCAATTTTCATTGCCATATCGGCTAATTTAAAAGCAATCACCTGAAATTCGCTGAGCGATTTGCCAAATTGTTTACGGTGCTTGGCATAAGCTGTTGCCATTTCGAATGCTCCCTGCGCCAATCCGAGACCAATTGCAGCGATCGACAAACGACCTGAATCGAGCGTTTTCAACATGATTTTAAAACCGTAACCTCGTTCACCCAATTGGTTTTCGAGAGGTACCTCGCAATTGTTAAAATAGAGAATCCCGTTGTCGGCTGCTCGCCAAACCAATTTGCCTTTCATCGTTTCACGTAGAAAACCTTCGCGCTCCTTTTCTATCAGAATGGCTGTAAATTCTTTTCGACCGTCTTTTTCTCCGGTAACAGCCAAAGTCGTCATTCCTGCTGAAATTTCCGAGGTTCCGTTCGTTATGTATTTTTTTGAGCCATTCACCAGAAAATTTTTTCCGGAGATTTGGGCTATTGTTTCGACACCTTGTGCATCAGAACCAGCATTTTCTTCGGTAAGGCCAAATGCCCATAGCTTTTCTCCGGTACAAAACGCCGGAATAAATGTTTCTTTTTGTTTCTGAGATCCAAATTCCATGATAGGACCAACACCCAATGAATTATGTGCAGCAAGCGTAGCTGCCATAGAACTGTCAACACGAGCCATTTCCTCGATGGCAATAATATACGACAGATAGTCGCTGCCCTGACCTCCAAATTCTTTGGGAGCAGTCATGCCAAGAACGCCAGTTTTTCCCATATCGCGAACCAGCTCAACAGGAAAAATCTCCTGTTCGTCAAAATCATCGATCACGGGCTTGACCTTTGTTTCAGCAAAATGCCTCACTTTCTCCCTGATCTGGTGGTGTTTTTCTAGTAATAATGCATTCATATATCAAGTTCCAAATTCCAAGTTTAAAGTTCCAGATTTGTTTTGCGTTAAGTGTTCCGTATTTCCTCGAAACTCGAATCACTTAACTCCAAACAGTTTTCTTCCAACTCCACGAGCAATTGCTTTTCAACAACTGCATTTCCTTCTTTTACATGTACCTTTTTTACCCGTGCATCAGCAGGGCAAATCACATGAATTTCGGTTTTCATCGATTCCAAAGTAAGTAAAATCTGACCGGAATTGACCTTGTCGCCGGCTTGAATATTTAAGTTCAACACCTTTCCAAACAAATCGGCGCAAATAAGGTTTTGAAAAACATTTCCTGCACCACTATTTTTGCGATTAAGCGAAACCTCATTCCAAAATAGCTTACTGTTCAGTTTAAACGAAAATTCATCTGCCACAACAAGGGTTTCATTTTTATTTTCAACACAATAGAAAGTTTTCGTTTGTTGATTTATCTTCAGTTCGAGCTTATTTCCACTTATTTGCCGGATCGAAACCTGATACTCATTTTCTTTTATCTGAAGTGAAAATCCGTCGCGGTTTGATTCAATTTTTCCTTCAAATTTTTCTCCTTCAACAAATACTTCAAATTGGGGCGATATTCTCCAGAATCCAATTTGATTCCAAACCGAATTTCCTGAGTGTTTATTTTTTTGCAAACGAAAAATGAGGTAAGCAATAACCAGGTTGTGTTTGTTTACCCGTTCCTTTTTATCCTGAATTTGTCTGTTAATGGCGTCCAGGTTTTCATCTATATAACTTGTGTAAATCTGATTCGTATGAAATACCTTACTTTCAATCAGTCCGGTTAAAAACGGGAGATTGGTATGAATTCCTGAAATAGTAGTTTCTGAGAGAATCTCTAGCATTTGATCGATTGCCATTTCACGTGTTTCACTCCAGACTATCAGTTTAGCCAATAGTGAATCATAATTTGGTGATACTGTAATTTCTTCCTTTACGAATGTTTCGATGCGCAATTGCTTTTTCTCCGGAATTTGCCAAATCACCAGTTTTCCTGCTGAAGGCTGAAAATGATTCTCCGCATCTTCAGCACACAACCTGACTTCGATGGCGTGTCCTGAAATCTGAATGTCATTCTGCCTGATTAAAAGTGAATTACCTGCTGCGATCTCCAATTGAAGTGCAACCAGGTCTGTATTGGTAATCATTTCGGTAACCGTGTGCTCCACCTGGATACGGGTATTCATTTCCAGAAAATAATATTGTCCGCTCTCATCGAGCAAAAACTCAATGGTTCCGGCATTCCGGTAATTCATCGATCGTGCAATTTTAACCGAAGCCGAAGTAAGTTGATTGCGTAAGTCTTCATCTACAGAAATCGATGGGGCTTCTTCAATAATCTTCTGAAAGTGCCTTTGTACCGAACATTCGCGTTCATAAAAATGCAGCACATTTCCCAGGTGATCGCCCATTAGCTGAACTTCAATGTGGCGGGCCCCGGGCAAATATTTTTCGATAAATAATTCTCCGTTTCCAAAATAGGAGAGTGCTTGTCTTTCTGCATTTTGAAGGTCAGGCAACAATTCTTCGGCGGAATTACAAATAATCATTCCTCTTCCTCCGCCACCTCCTGATGCTTTCACCATCATCGGGAAATGCATTTCAGGAACATGTTTCAGTAATTCGTCGACCGATCCGCGAAATGAGGGCAAAACCGGAATTCCTAACGTACGGACATATTCCAGAGCCTGATTTTTTTCGCCCATCAGGTGAATATTCTCTGGTGTAGGACCGATAAATACCAATCCGGCATCAGTAACTTTCTGTGCAAATCCGGCATTTTCTGATAAAAAACCATACCCTGGATGAATCGCTTCAGCGCCTGTTTTAAGGGCAATTGCAATAATCGCTTCCTTATTGAGATAAGTTTCTGACAGTATTTTCCCCGGAAGAAGAACGGACTCATCAGCCAAAGCAACATGCAGCGAATCAGCATCATCAGAAGCATAAACTGCTACTGTGAGTATGCCTGATTTCCGGGCTGCACGAATAACCCTGACGGCTATTTCTCCCCGATTTGCGATGAGTATTTTATGAAAAGATCTCAAGTTTAAAGTTTAATATTCAATGTTTAAATTGGGTCCGGCTTTTATTGGAAAACTGATCACTGCAACTGTCTACTTTTCCCATTCCGGCTTACGTTTTTCTAAAAAGGCATGAATTCCTTCCTGACCGTCAGGCGAAAGTAAAGCTTCAGCTAAAATGCCCGAAGTAATTTCGGTATCTGCAACACCAATAGTCCCGGCAGTTACCTGATTAATCAACTGTTTTGCTTTTTTAAATGCAGAAGGTGAAGCGTCATTAAAAGAAGAAATAAATTCGGTATATCTGGATTGCAATTGATTTGGTCCGCATAAAATATCCACTAATCCGGCATCATGTGCTTCGGCTGCAATAAACAAGTTTCCTGTCATAATCCATTTCCTGAGATTTTGAAGAGAAAGTCGTTTGGACACAAAGGGCAAAATTGTTGCTGGTAGTAATCCTAATTTTACTTCACTGAACATGAAACGGGTGTTTGTTTCTGCGAACACAAAATCGCAGGCAGCCATTAATCCGATTCCGCCTCCAAATACGTTGCCCCTGACAGCTGCAATTGTAATTTGCGGTAATTGGAACAACTTAAGTAATAAATCGGCTAAATGTTTGTATTGAACCGTGGTTTGTTCTACCGGTAATTCTTCTGAACTGTAGAACCAGTTGATGTCGGCTCCGGCACAAAAAGAGCGGCCATTTCCGGATAAAACCAAAAAATGCAATTCTTTCATTCCCGAAATTTCATCCAGAACCTCGTCCAATTCCGAAATTAATTCCAGAATCAAAGCATTGTGTCGTTCAGGCCTGTTCAGGTTAATCCGTGCAACAGTCTCCTCAATCTTTACTTCAATGTATCTATATTTGTTTTTCACAGTCAATTAATTCGTTTTAACTCATTATACACGTTATCCTGAAACAAGTTCAGGATGACTTTCTACATCCTGAAAACTCCATAGGCCGGTTCTACAAACGGTCGGTTAACCGAAACTGATATAGCCATGGCCAAAACTTTTCGTGTATCAACCGGATCAATGATGCCATCGTCCCACAATCGCGAAGAACTAAAGTAGGCCGAACTTTCCTCGTTAAACCGTTGAAGCATCGAATCGGTTGATCCATTGCTGCCTATACTTTTCAGAACTCCATCGGCCTGAACACCACCCATCACCGATATACGTGAATGTGGCCACATGAACAGAAAATGCGGATCGAAGGAGCGGCCTGCCATAGCATAATTCCCGGCTCCAAATGAGCCGCCTATTATAATTGTAAATTTGGGAACAGTGGCATTGGCAACCGCATTAATCAGTTTGGCACCATCGCGGGCAATGCCCTGATGTTCGTATTTTTTGCCGACAATAAAGCCGGTGATATTCTGTAAAAAGAGCAAAGGGATTTTTCGTTGCACGCACAACTGAATGAAATGCGCTCCTTTCAGTGAGCTTTCTGAAGTCAGAAAGCTGTTGTTGGCGACAATCCCGACAGGAAATCCCCAGATGCGGGCAAATCCTGTTACGAGTGTTTTCCCGTAGTTTGCTTTAAATTCCTGAAATTCGCTTCCGTCAACAATTCTCTCGATGATTGCATGCGCATTAATCGGTTTTTTTAAATCGGTTGTCAAAAGTCCGTACAATTCCTCCGCAGGGTAAAGTGGTTCTCTCACAGGCTGGATATCCAGTTTTTGTTTCTCCTGAAAAGGTAAACCAGCAACAATATTGCGGCATATTCGTAATGCATCTACATCATCTTCAGCAATATGGTCGGCTACACCCGAAATGCGGGTATGTACATCGGCACCACCCAGTTCTTCCGGAGTAACTTCCTCTCCTGTTGCGGCTTTCACTAACGGTGGACCTCCAATGAAAATAGTTCCCTGGTTGCGCACCATAATGGTTTCGTCGCTCATGGCCGGAACGTAAGCGCCACCAGCCGTGCACGAACCCATTACTACCGAAATCTGCGAAATGCCTTCGGCCGACATACGTGCCTGATTGTAAAATACCCGGCCAAAATCAAATCTGTCTGGAAAAACATTGGCTTGTTCCGGCAGGTAAATTCCTCCGGAATCGACCAGGTAAATGCAAATCAGTTTATTTTGTCGGGCAATTTCCTGGGCCCGAACGTGTTTTTTGATTGTTTCGCGGATGTATGTTCCACCTTTAACTGTGGCGTCGTTGGCAATAATAAGGCATTCGCGCCCCTGAACCAGCCCAATTCCTGTGATAATTCCGGCGGACGGGAAATCATTATTGTATTGATTGTATGCGGCAAATGATGAAAGTTCGAGGAACGGAGTTTGCTGATCAACCAGTAAATTGATTCGTTCACGGGCCAGCAGTTTCCCGCGCGACCGGTGTTTTTCAATGGCCGAATCGGATCCATGCGAACAAACCTGTGCCAGCTTTTCCTTGAAAGAATTCAAAACTTCGATGTAGTTCCCGGAATTTTCCAGAAACTCCGAAGAATGAGTTATGTCAGTATTTTGTTTAATTTTTGATGTCATCTGATTAAACAGAATTGGTAAAGCTTCTTAGACAAAGAAACTAATCATTTAGTTCACCAAACAGATACATATTTTCACCCAAACCCTTTAATTCAATTAATTTAATGGAATGAACCGTGTTTTTTTGAGCACCTGATGCTTTAAATTTCACCGGAATGTAATGTTGACCATAGCCGTTGGCAATACCTTGTGTGATTTTTTCAATTAATACATTCTGTGATTTTCCGATAAATGAGTTCAAATATTGTTTTTTATTTTCTTCTGAAAGTTCCCTGATTTGTGCTGAACGCTCAGTTTTTATCTTCTCGGGAATATGATTTTCAAGTCGTTCGGCACGAGTTCCTTTCCGTACTGAATATTTGAATGTATGAACATGACTAAAATTAAATTCTGCTACAGCATCAAGCGTTTCCTGAAACTCTTCATTTGTTTCACCCGGAAAGCCAACAATGATGTCGGTTGTAAAATTGAATTCAGGATAAACAGCTCTGAACTGGCTTATGGTTTTACGAAATTGCTGCACATCGTACATTCGTCGCATACGCAGCAAGGTTTTGTCTGACCCGCTCTGCAGGCATAAATGCAAATGTGGCATTAGCTTTGGATTCTTAAACAGTTCCACAAAATGATCGCCAAAACCATCTGGTTCGAGCGATGAAATGCGGACCCTGAAATCGCCCGGAACTTCAAGAACCTTCGCCAGCATATCTTCAAATCGTGCCTCGCCGTCTTCGTAGCGGCCAATGTTGACACCGGTTATCACAATTTCATTGAATCCGTTTTCTAATGTTTTGCGCACACTTTCCAGCACATCGGCCACAGACCGCGAAACTGCTCTGCCGCGAACCATAGGAATAATGCAGAAGGTGCAAAAATTATCGCAACCGTCCTGAACTTTAACTGCACTTCGGGTATGCAAACTTTTACGAACCGGTTCGTAACTGAAAACATCTTGCGGTAATTGATTGGGATGGATAATTTCACCTGAAAAATGGGCATCAACCAACGAAAGAATTGAGCTTTTACGATTGTTCTCGACCACAAAAGTGATGTTTTCCTGACCTTCGAGCTTTTCTTTGAAGTTATTGGCCATGCAGCCGGTCACAACTACCACTGCATCTTTGTTCTTCCTTGCTGCCTGACTGATTACAGTTCTCGATTTCTGATCGCTTTGATTAGTAACCGTACAGGTATTCACGATCACAACATCCGGAGATTCGTCGAAACCAACCATTTGATATCCGGCTTCATCAAAATCGGTCACCAGTGCATCTGTTTCGTATTGGTTAAGCCGACAGCCTAACGTCTTAAAAGCTACTTTCTTCTTTGTATCTAAAATCACGATTTGTTTTTATATCAAAATTTGGAATTTGGGTTGCGGCGCATACAGCGTTTTTGTTTTTATTTGTGGATGCGCCTTGCTCCATTGTAATTTAAAGTCCGTCCACATAAATTTGACGGCAAAAGATTGTTATTAGTTGACAGAAACTGACTTTTGGGACTGAATGCTTAATACTTCCTGCAGCTCTCCGCTCATCGAAAAGTCCGAAGCGGAAGTAATTTTAACTTCAACTATTTTGCCCATTAATGTACCATCGAACCGATCGAGCCGAACGATGAGTTTTCCTTCGGTTAATCCGGTTGAAAAACCAGTTTTTCTGTCTTTCCCGTTTATAAGCAATCGTACCGTTTTGCCAACTAAAGTTTCGTTGTACTGGTGCGAATGAACTTTCAATACATCTGAAAGGCGATGTAGACGGTCCTTTTTGTCTTCTGTTGAAACTTCGTTTTCCCAGCGGTAACTGGCAGCTCCAGGCCGAGGAGAATACATGGCGATATAGGCCATGTTAAAATGAAATTCGTTCATGGCAGTAACCGTGTTCTGAAACTCGTTTTCGCCTTCGCTGCTAAAGCCAACAATGATGTCAGTGAACAGAGTTGCCATAGGAATCAGTTCGCGAATATCTGCCACAATTCGGCGATATTTATCCATAGAATGCCGGCGGTTCATTTTGATAAGAACGCGCTCGTCTCCACTTTGCATTGGTAAATGAATTTGCTTTGCCAGACATGTATAGGAAGCAATTACTTCAATCACTTCGCGGTTCATATCCTGAGGATGCGGTGATGTAAAATACACCCAGAATTCTTCTCCTGAAGTATTACCGAATTCGCCAATTTGCCGAAGTAATTCAGCAAAGGTGATTTCCTCTCCATTTTTATCCAGGCCGTATGAATTTACATTCTGACCCAAAAGAGTAATCGATTTGTAACCCTGATTCACCAGGTGACGAATTTCATCAATTATTTCTGCTGAAGGACGGGAAACTTCGCGCCCCCTGGTATATGGAACAGCACAAAAAGTACAGAATTTATCGCACCCATTCTGGATTGGCACAAAAGCCTCGTAGGTCGATTGATATTTTGGCTTAATGTGCCACATTTCGGCAATGTGCTCATTTTTTGGCATCACTGGCTGCGGCATTTTTAGTCCGGCAGGAGTTACAACCCCATATTCACGTATCATTTCAGGCAATTGAGCCAATTCGCTCATCTGAAAAATCAGGTCAAATGTCTTCAGAAATTTTTCCTTATCAGCAGGCAAAATGCATCCTGAAACAAAAGTGACCACATTTCGCTTGTCTTTCCATTTGTTCCACTGGGCGATTTTGTTGTATACTTTATCAATAGGTTTTTGCCTAACAGAACAGGCTAACATGCCAAGCAAACTGGCTTCTTCCTCGTTTTCAGTGCGCTCGTAACCCATATTCTCTAGTACGGCGCTAACCCTTTCACTATCGGAAAGATTCATCTGGCAACCTAATGTAATCAGGTGGTATTTCATTCCAAGATTTTAGATGATAGATTTTAGACTCAGGACTTTTTTGCCTTTGCCTTTTTAAAAGTAAACTTCGCAGTGAATCTGATCGCGTTCAAATCCTTTTTCTTTCAGAATTTCCAGCGAATCAAAAATCATATCACTATTTCCGCAAAGGAAGAATTGTGTTTCCGGAGAAAATGTGCAATCTTTCAGATAACCAGTCAGCCTGCCTTGATAATTCCCTTTTGTATCGCGGCTTGTGCAAAGTATGTATCGATCGGAGTCATATTCGTGCCGGTCATATGCTTCTTTGGCTAAACGAACTCCGTGAATAAGAATATAATCAATTTCAGGATAAGTACGAACGATGCTGCGGAAAGGGGCAACTCCGGTGCCGCTTGCAATAAATACAAATTTTCCGGATTCAGCATCTTTGGGCTCCATACCGAATTTTCCGAATGGCCCATGAATTTCGACCAAATCACCAGCTTTCAGTTTCCTTAGTTTTGGGGTGAAATAGCCTTTTTCGACTTCTTTAACCAACACTTCCAGATTATCATCATTTATACCGCTATAGATGGAATATTCGCGACTTTGGTAATCTCCGTGAATTCCCAGCGAAATATGTTGACCTGCCTTGAATGCAAAGCGGGCTTTTGGTAATTTGAGCGAAAATGTTTCGTCCGTTAACTGTCTGACTTCTTCAATCTTGTAAAAGCTATTGTCAATTTTTATGTCGTGCTTAATTAAACTCATCATGGCTTCAAAAATTTGGACTGCAAAAATAATCATTTATTTCTATTACAGACAAACTCGTCTTTTATTCTCCGCAGAAATAATAATGTGATAATTAACCATTCCCGAATAATATTGTTTGATTTCTATCGTAAAAACCTGAAAAATAGCTCAAAATCATGACAAAACCGAATGATTCATCAGTTCTGTTTCCGTAACTTTGAGAGGAAAGCAAAAAAACAGAGAAATGAAAACAATTATAATTTATGCAACTTCGCACGGCTGTACCGAAAAAGCGGTAAAAGAATTATCAGAAAAACTAACAGGAGAAGTAATTACAATTGATTTGAGAAAAGACTCTCATCCGCAATTAATCGGGTTTGACCGGATCATCATCGGAGGATCTATTCATGCAGGTCAAATTCAAAAACGAATAAAAGACTTTTGCACTGCGAATATGGATGTTCTTAAAACTACTGAAATTGGACTTTTTATTTGCTGCATGTACGAGGCAAAAATTGCCCGGGAACAAATCAAAAATGCCTTTCCGGAGGAATTACATCAGCTGGCAAAAACCGAAGCTATTTTTGGAGGTGAGTATAACTTCGATAAAATGAATTTCATTGAGAAGATGCTTGTGAAGAAAATTGCAGGTGTATGCGAAAGTGTCTCTAAATTAGACCACAACTCCATCGAACGGTTCGCGATTCGTATGGAGAAAACATATCATCCATTTATGTTTTTGGTTTGAAACAAACTCAGAATTTCAGGTAATAATCTTTTGTCAACTCCCTATATTCCGGAGTATAATCGTGGTGTTTTTCGAATTCAATCATCAGAGATTCTTTGCGAAGCAGACTCTCAGCCTGACTTAATTCCACCAAAATTCTGAAATCAGGTTTTAGCGGATTAGGTTTTACATGACACAATCTGGAAATGAAAAGCCGATTTACAGCGGCCAGTTGTTCAATTTCCTGAAGGCTTTCAACTGGTAAAATCAAAGCTATTCTTCCGTTATTGTTCAATAATGCTGCTGCTCCTGAAATTAAGACATCCAGCGGCAACGAATCGGTGTGGCGGGCTTGAGCACGGTTTTCGACCGGAGCTTTGTGTCCATTTGTAAAGAAAGGCGGATTGCTCACAATCAAATCATAATTTACAGTTGTGTGTTCTACAAAATCCTGAAAAGCACAACATTCAAGCGCAATCCTGTCTTTCCACGACGAATTTTCCACATTTAGTAAAGCTTCCTGAAAAGCATCCAGCTCAATTTCGATGGCATCAATTTTTGCATGATTGTTTTTCTGTGCCATCATCAGGGCAATCAAACCAGTGCCGGTACCGATATCCAGTATCCGATCAGCACACGAAGCGTCTGTCCATGCTCCAATGAGCACACCATCCATTCCCACCTTCATAGCCGATTGTTCCTGAATAATGCGGAATTGTTTAAATTGGAAATACGTGTTTCGGGGCATAAATAATCTCGGTTTTTTAGGGTATTGAATAAGCTGAACTCTTTTGAGACAGCCTTTTTTATTGATTCCCATATTGGAAAATTACTGCAATTCTTTCAAACGGATGTTCCGGTATTCCACTTTCATTGGTGGCCCAACATGCACCTGTACTCCAATTAACCCGGAAAATTGCCGGTTGATGGTATCTTCGTCCGTTACATCACTCATCAAAATGCCGTTAACAAAGTGCTGCATGTGGTTGCCTTTAACAATGAGATGGCATTCGTTCCAGTCCCCATTTTTGATGAAGGTACTCAACGAATCAGGATCTCCAAGTGAGCCAACGACTTCAAAGCTTTGCCATGCGTTATTTTTTACATTGGCTTTTAACGAACCAGGTTGTTCAGGATTTGGTTGCGAATTCACAACAGTTTTTTGTCCACGATAGGCCAGGGTAGTGCGTTTGCGTTCTTCGTAATTTTGGCCAGTGTACCTGTTTTTTCCATCAATATCGGTCTGGTAGCCCCTCAAAGCAAATGGAATAGTGTCAAGTTGGTCGCTACGATAGTTGATGCCACTGTTGCCACCTTCAGTAATACGAAAATCTGCTTTTAGTTCAAAATCTTTGGGTTCGCCACCCCGCCAAATAATGAACGAGTTATTCTTCAATATGGTTGCTGGCACAATCTCCCCGACCAAGTTGCCGTTTTCCACGCGCCAGTATGTGGAATCTCCTTCCCATTTATTCAGGGTTTTCCCGTCAAAAATGGGCACAAAACCTAGAGAATCTGCCTGAGCAGTTAGGGCAGAGTTTACTGATGCTTTTGCTTTATTCTTGTTGGACGACTGGCAGCCGAAAACTAAAATAGCTAGTAGTAAAATTCCCCATCGGCTGAATTTGAAATCGATTTTTGATATCATTTTTATTTGTGTTAAGAGTTGTAATCTCATTGAAATTTGAATTTCCAAGGTATTAATTTTTTGGGAAGGCTCGTGTGCATTATAGTAGTATTGCCAGTCGGCATCACGTTGGCTTTGACAATAAATCCAGAAGATCGCATTGTTTGCTTAGTAGACAACCAACTAGATAAGTAATGCACTGATTGTTAATACAATAGATTTTGTCTTTCACTTTTGTTGGGAAATACAATTATACCGGGTACTACACCCAAAATTCGCTTTGCCTCAGAAGCATTGACCCATGCTCCAATCAGCACACCATCCATTCCCACCTTCATAGCCGATTGTTCCTGAATAATGCGGAATTGTTTAAACTGAAAATAATTGTTGCGTGGCATAATAAATCAGGGTTTATAAATTATTTCTTTATATTGAGCAACAATACATTAGCTACTCGGCGTTCTCCCGAATGATCCCATTTTTTTACGTCTGCAGCAAGATTATCCAAATCCATCCCGGGTTTATATTCTTTCGACTTCATCTTCGCACTGTTATCCGAAGGATGGTTGATGACTCCGCCGTCGGGGAAACCGTGCACCCAGAGCGTTGTTGACCCGCCACCATCCAGGTTTATACCATCGTTGGTACCAAGCCATTTCAGCAGGCTGGTTAATTCGAACAAACTCATACCGTCAGCTTTGTCGTTGCGCCCATCAACGGTAATCAGTAATACCCGGTTACCTTTAACAGCCACGGCAGTTCGGGGATGCCGTTTAACACAAAAACTCAGCGAATCAATCCGAACCCGCATTTTGTTTTTCAATAAGAGAGGCCCGGAAACCATAACATCATCTCCCTTCAGTGTGGATTCCCAGTTATCCTGACCGTCCCAGCTTTCGATGCTTAGCTTGTGCCCATTAGTTACTACTGCCCCATTTTGGTGAAAAACGCGTTTGCCGTTTTCGTCTTTACGGCTTTCATTCAGCGCTTTCCCATCAATTCGGATATAATCAACCGAACCTCCATTTTTCATATCAAAAAAAGTTCCGTTCAGAGCTGCCAGTGCTTTATGTTCGGTTCCAAACAAACTGGTTGTCTTCAGTTCTTTAGGTTCTGAGGCTACGTCAATGCGATTCCGGCCTTTCAAGCGGATTTCAAGAATCGAAATATTCTGGTTGGAGTGAAAAAGCGATTGGTTAAACCAAGCCTGCCTCAGCCATACTCCCGGTGCTACTTTTTTGATCCCCCATGAAGCGTTTACCACTGTCAATGAATCAGTTTGTGCAAAAGCTGACGTATATCCCAAGATCAGCAGCAATAGAATCAGGCTGCTACTTAGCAAAACAATTTTCAGATGAGGATTTTTCATGTAAAATGGTTTTTTATTAAGTGAGCGGGTGACTTTCAGTCACCCGCTCACTAATTGAACTTGAAAGGTAGTGGATGGTAAGATTCATTCAACAATCTTTGTTGGCTTATTTACGTTACGAACGCAAACCAAAAATGGGGAGTTTAGATGAAAATACTGACTTATCCCCGGTTCATTTTCTCAAGTGTTTGTTCTACACGTCCAAGGTAATTATCAATTTGTTTAATTTCCTCAAATCCAATTATCATCATGTTTACGGTTCCTAAACCTAATACAAAACGTAAAGCGTTGTCAATTTTTTCACTGTCGTTTCGCAATTTGCCGTCGCCAATCAGTTTCATCCCAATCACACCTTTTCCTGAATCGTGCAATTGTTGAATAACCTTAACAACTTCTTCGGGTTCCGGCTTATCCATGGCTATTCCGTAAGGATTTATCCGGACATGAATTACATCTACCCATGGACTTTTTACTGCGGCTTTCATTGCTTCGAGCGAATGAACCGAAACACCATGAGCCCTAATTATTCCTTTTGCTTTCAAATTTTCCAGAATATCCATTTGTTTTTTCTGAGAGTCTGTCCAATCTGCATCTACCATGCAATGTATTTGAACCAAATCGATGTAATCAGTATTCAATTCTTTTCGAAAACGGTCGACTACGATGTTTGCATCTGGTCTTGCAGCATCAGGAATCCCTCCACTCCGAACCCATATCTTTGATGTAATGGTTAACTCTTCCCGCTTCATTTGAGGCAGTACTTCAGCCATCATCCAATGTGTTCCGTATGTATCGGCACAATCGAAGTTTCGAAATCCTTTTTCGTAAGCATACCTTAACAGGGCCAGACTTTTATCTTTTTCCTGCTTGGTGAGAAATGAAGAACGGTTTGAAGCATGTACACCAGTTCCAACGCCAAGCATCGTAGTTTCAATTCCTGAATTTCCGAGTTTTATTTTCTGCAATGGATTTAACGATGTAGTTTGAAAACTGCTGGCATAAAGTGGATTTGAAAATAAAAAGTGGGCTGTTCCAAGCGAGAGTGCTGTAAGGAATTTTCTTCGGTTCAAATTATTTTTTTCCATGATAGTAAGTTTATTTTCAACATACTACTTTAACTATTATTTTTCACGATTGTTCAAAAAGGACGAAAGATTAAGGATTCATGCATTAGGCTCTCTATACCCCTCGCTGCAAACAAGGGGTATAGAGTTTTGAGTTTTTAATTCATTAAAAAATCGATCAGCCATTATTCCTTTTAAAGCCTTTTTTGCTTAAGTGGTTTTGGGTTTTCCTGTTTCTCAATTAGTTCGTCAAGATTATTAAATACCAACTACCTCTCATTTCCGCTTCGTTCAAACAAGGGGTAGAACTTATCCGCCCCAATTCTCCCGATCCAGACTTCGGTATTGAATGGCTTCGGACAAATGGTGGCTTTCCACCCGTTCGCTACTTTCCAGATCAGCAATGGTACGCGAAACCTTCAGGATACGATCGTAAGCCCGCGCCGATAAGCCGAGTTTTTCCATTGCATTTTTTAACAAGCAGCTGCTGGCTTCATCCAGATCGACGTATTGCCGAATCATTTTCGACGACATTTGCGCATTGCAAAACACGCCTTCGCTTTTGGCAAATCGCTGCGATTGTATTTCGCGGGCTTTAATTACCCGTTCGCGAATAGCAATACTAGGCTCAGTTGCTGCCTGATCTGACAGCTTTTTAAAAGGTACCGGCACAACTTCCAGATGAATATCAATGCGGTCGAGTAGTGGACCTGAAATTTTGTTGAGGTATTTGGGTACCATTCCCGGAGCACAAACACACTCTTTGGTTGGATGATTATAGTAACCGCAAGGGCAGGGGTTCATGGAGGTTACCAGCATAAAACTGGCCGGATATTCAACCGAAAATTTAGCTCGTGAAATGGTTATGGTTCGATCTTCCAAAGGCTGGCGCATTACCTCGAGTACTTGCCGTTTAAACTCTGGAAGTTCATCCAGAAAAAGTACGCCATTGTGAGCAAGGCTTATTTCTCCCGGTTGCGGAAATGCTCCGCCGCCAACAAGTGCGACGTCCGAAATTGTATGGTGCGGACTTCGAAAAGGCCGTTGGGTCATCAGCGATGTTTCACGGTCGATCTTTCCAACTACGGAATGTATTTTGGTGGTTTCCAGCGCTTCCCGAAGGGTAAAAGGTGGAAGTATAGTGGGTATTCTCTTTGCAAGCATTGTTTTTCCGGCACCGGGAGGGCCAATCATAATGATGTTATGACCGCCAGCTGCCGCAATTTCTAGAGCTCTCTTTACATTTTCCTGACCTTTGACGTCAGAAAAATCGACATCACACTCATTTACTTTTGTGAAGAATTCTTCACGTGTATTTACGATGGTCTGTTCCAGTTCAACTTCTTCGTTGAAAAAACCGACGACTTCGCTCAGACTTTCTACTCCGTATACTTTCAAGGTATCAACTACAGCTGCTTCTCGTGCGTTTTCCTTCGGAAGGATAAAACCTTCGAAGCCTTCTTCGCGTGCTTTAATGGCAATGGGCAAAGCGCCTTTTACTGGCTGAAGATTTCCATCGAGCGACAATTCTCCCATCATGATGTATTTTGATACCTTTTCAGGTTTGATTTGTTCTGAAGCAGCCAGGATGCCAATAGCTAGGGGTAAATCGTAAGCAGAACCTTCTTTACGGATATCTGCTGGTGCCATGTTGATGACTACTTTTTTACGCGGCCATTTAAAATTGTTAAGTCGCATGGCCGATTCAATGCGTTGCTGACTCTCTTTAACTGCATTATCAGGCAAACCAACCATAAAGAATTTAATTCCCTGAGAGATTTCAGTTTCAATAGTAATGGAGGTCGCATTGATGCCATGAACTGCACTTGCGAAGGTTTTGATCAGCATGTGGTGGAAATTTGAAAATTCGTTATCCCTAATTTACAAAGACCAATTCAGATGACCAAATTATGTTGAATTTTTTGATTTGATGACAATTCCCAGAGTCAGATTTCTTCCATTTTATCCAGCAAGCGGAACATTTGTCCATTAATTCCACTAATTAATCGTTTGTTACTTATTATCTCTTCCGCCGATTGGATGTGCTTTCCATCCACTAATTCGTCACTGCAAAAAGTAATCATCCGTTGCAGCGATTTCTCGGTTACTTCAAAATGGAATTGCAGTCCGATAACCTTTTCAGCATAAACAAATGCCTGATTTAGGCAGATTTCACTTGATGCGATTCGTGTTGCATTTGGTGGTAAATGAAATGTGTCGCCATGCCAGTGAAATACAGGAAATGAATCTTCGTTTTTACCCAATATGTTTGTTGCAATCGTTTCTTTAGTGAGTGAAATTGGGAACCAACCGATTTCTTTTTGGCTATTTGGATATACTTTAGCGCCCAGGGCAGAAGCAATAAGTTGAGCACCAAGACAAATTCCGATAACCGTTTTTTTAGCCCGAATGGCATTGCCGATAAATTCTTTTTCTCCGGAAAGCCAATTGTATTTTTCTAAATCGTACACGCCCATCGGGCCGCCCATCACAATGAGCCAGTCAAATTCCGAAAACTCCGGGAGAGGTTCATTTTCATAAAATTTAGTTGAACTTAAACGATGTCCTTTGGTTTTTGCCCAATCTTCGATGCAGCCTAAGTCTTCAAAATGAACGTGCTGTAAATAGTGGATCCGGAGTGTTTTCACTGGCTTATTCCTGTTTACTTTATTTTCTCATTAAATCTAAATTGGCACTATCAATCATGGTGATCCACTTTCCCATTTTTTTCTGAATGATCCGGAAATGATGCTGATCTTCGGGAGTGACAAAGGAAATGGCTTCACCTGAGTTTTCGGCACGACCGGTTCTTCCGATCCGGTGAATATAATCTTTTGGTGAACGGGGTAATTCGTAATTGATCACATACGGCAAAAATTCGATGTCGATACCTCGCGCCAGCAAGTCGGTGGTAACCAAAACACGAAGTTCTCCGGTTTTGAATTCATGCAAAGCTTCGGTACGTGCTCCTTGGCTTTTTTTGCTGTGAATAGATACCGCATCGATACCGTTTTTACAAAGTTTATCGGCCACATTATCGGCCTGAAAAGTTGATGAGGTAAAAACCAGCACCTGCTTCATTTCTTCCTTTTTAATCAGATATCGAAGCAGCGGACCTTTCTTTTCCGGTGTAACAAAATAGCCTGTTTGTTCGATAAGGTCGATGTTTTCCTTTTCCGGTTCAGTTTTAATAACTACAGGTTCGCGCAGAATAATCTGGTTAATACCGCTCAATTTATCGCTCAGCGTAGCCGAAAATAATAGGTTTTGACGTTTTGCCGGCAACAGATTAAATATGCGTTTCATCTCTTCCTGAAATCCCAGACTGAGCATTTTATCTGCTTCGTCTAATACAAGAGTATCGATTTCTGACAGGTGAACTGACTTTGAATCGACTAATTCGAGTAATCGACCCGGAGTAGCCACCAAAATCTGTACGCCTTGTAATCCAATCATTTGCGGATTGATGGACACACCCCCAAAAACCGCCAGTGTTTTAATTCGTTCCGGAAGTTCGGAGCCAAAAAGAATGAATACGTCTCTTACCTGTACCGCAAGTTCGCGTGTCGGGACAAGCACCAAAACCTTGGCGTGCCTGTTCTTAGTACCTGAGTTGCCTTGCAAATTGGTTAATATAGGCAACACATAACTGGCCGTTTTCCCTGATCCGGTTTGAGCAATTCCTAATACATCCTTCCCGTTTAAAATGGCTGGAATTGCTTCTTTTTGAATAGGGTATGGCTGTATGTAATTTTGCTCAGCCAATACTTTTAGGAGTGCTGGCGATAATCCGAATGAAGAAAATGGCATATTTGTTTTGAATAAGTTTCAGGGGCAAAGATACTTGAAATATTTTTTGGAGAGTGGAAAAATTATATTTGCTATATCTAAACTATATTTTGACCGAAAAATTCATATTTGAGTTTTTTGCAATTTTCTTAAGAAAGGGATCGGTTTTGTTAAGATATGCAGTTGGTATAATAAGGCTTTAGGCAAATGAGAAAATAGAAGCATCATTACCGTACCGATTGATAGCCTCCCGGCATGCCGTTTTTTGATAGTACGACCTGCCACAGCTGGTTGCGTCTGGCCCGGAATGAGCCGGCTGATGAGAGCAAATAATAAGTCCACATCCTGAAAAAACGTTCTGAATACTGGCCCTTAATTTTATCCCAATTCCGAATAAAGTTTTCGTGCCATGCCATGAGTGTTTTATCGTAATCTGGGCCGAAGTTATGCCAGTCTTCCATTACAAATAGACCTTCGATGGCTTTATCAATCTGAATGGCCGAAGGAAGTTGTGCATTCGGAAAAATGTATTTATGTGTCCACGGATCAATTGCTTTTGGCGATTTTGTCCGGCCAATGGTGTGAAGCAGGAATAATCCTTTATCTTTCAGACATCGGTTTGCAACTTCAAAATAAGTTTTGTAATTCTTTTCCCCAACGTGCTCAAACATTCCGACACTAACAATCCGGTCAAACTTTTCATTCAGTTCACGGTAATCCATTAGCCGAAATTCAACCGGAAGACCGGTGCATAATTTTTTCCCAAATTCAAGCTGTTCTTTCGATACAGTAACTCCAACAATCTCGACCTTATATTTCTCTGCAGCATATTTGCCAAAAGCACCCCAGCCACAGCCAATATCGAGTACCCGCATTCCGGGCTGGAGATATAGTTTTTGACAGATTAAATCGAGTTTATTTTCCTGAGCTTCTTTCAGATTTGCGGCATTCTTCCAGTAGCCGCAACTGTAATTCATGCGCGGGTCAAGCATATTTTGGAAAAGATCATTTCCTAAATCATAGTGCTTTTCGCCAACTATAAATGCCCGCTTTTTTGATTGCAAATTAATGATTCTCAATGTGCCCAACCGAATGAGAACCGAAACCTTTTTTTGTATTTTCAAATCAAGCCGGCCCCTGACGACCTTGGAGATGAACTCGTCTAAATTCTCAACATCCCACCAGCCGTCCATATAAGATTCTCCGACACCCACCGGGCCTTCAGTAATCGCTCTTTTATAAAATTCCTGATTGTGAACCTTGATATCCCATGGATGACTCCCATTGATTTGAATCCCAGCGAATTCCAGAATTTCTTGAGCAATTTTCCTGTAATTATTTTTCATAACCATTAATTGAAATATCAATTAAAATTTCCAGTTTGCTATTCACTTTACTGTCACACGATCGTCATCTTAACTTAAGCAAACAGCCTGAATTGGGCAATGCCTTAGTTGTTTGGAATTTTTATCTATTGTCCAATTAATCTTAATCTGAAAACAAAAATCAGGATTTTAATTCTTCCGTGCCATCGGCGTACAACGCAAACCGGCCTTTGTTTCTGTCATGAGCCTGCTCGTGTTTTGGCCATGGCCAACCGCCAAACTGTGTGCGTTGGAAATCCTGAAAGGCCTCCTGTATTTCAGCTTTCGAGTTCATCACAAAAGGCCCGTATTGCACAACTGGCTCGTTGATTGGTTTTCCCTGCAACATCAGTAAAAAACAATCTTCATTTTCTGCCTGAAGTGAAATGTCAGTAGCTGCATTTACCTGTACGGAATGGTAGGTTGGAATTATTTCATCTTCAATTCTTAACCCCTGACCTTTATAAAAATAGAGTGTTCTGTTAACTTCAGTATTGGCTTTGGGGAGAATCCATTTTGCGCCTGCGTCCAGTTTGATGGTCAAAATAGCAACCTCATGTTCCGGATTTGCAGCCCACGAATCAGGTGTTGGACTTGGTGCATGTAAATTTAAAATAGATCCGGCAATGATATTGATTTCGATGGATTTACCTTTATTGTTGGTTTCTTTCAAAACCGGAATACTGTCTTCCCACAACATTTTAAAATACGGCTCTACAAATTTACTGGCTCTGGGTAAATTCAGCCAGATCTGGAAAAGTTCCATGGGGTTTTCTTTATCCTGATGAACGAGAGGAAACATTTCGGAATGTTGAACGCCTTTGCCCGCAGTCATCCATTGCACATCGCCTTTTCCAAAACGACCGGCGGCACCAAGCGAATCGGTATGATCGACCAGTCCTTCCTTTACTACGGTAACTGTTTCAAACCCGCGATGCGGATGATAGGGGAACCCCGGAATTGTTTGGCCGTGATACATTCGCCAGCCATCTTTTACTGTAAAATCCTGCCCAATGTTCCGACCTTTTAGAGAAGCCGCAGGTCCCATTTCAGCATTTCCCCTTGGATATTCGTCACGATGATGAACACAAAAAATAAAAGGATCGAGTGTTTCCCATGGAAATCCCAGAGGTGTAATTTTTAGAATCGATTTTTGTCCCATCTCTATTCATTTTTATATTTCCGAAAATATTTATAACAGCTTAAAATCAGAATAGTTGAGGAGTAGATAAGCTTACGACAAACCTTTTGATATCAAAAAGGGTAGAATTTACATTCCACCCTTTTTGCATTTTAGTGTTTTTCTGAATATTTCTACAGTCCCGACTTGCATAATTAAACATTTGATGCTGACTTTAAGCGATTCGGTATATTTTTTAAAATTGTCGAGAATAGCCTGCCAGCCTTTTTGTTGCATTTCCAATGGATTTTCACTTTCGGCCTCAAATTTTTCAATCACTTTAACGCCGTCTTTCTCCTAAGTAAAACGCAACGAAACATGCCGGCCATCGTCCATCTGATATTCGATTAATTCATGGTTTTTCACGACGGAATAAGTTCCACCAAAATCGAAACTAAAACTTCCGTCTTTGGCAGCCATGGTCGTTTTAAATGTACCTCCCTCACGCAAATCATTTTCTGCGTGCGGGGCATGCCAGTCATCCGAGGCTTGACACCATTGCATGATGTGTTTCGGACTAGTCCCTGAATCCCATACCTTATTCATGTCAGTTGTTACTACATTTTCAACTGTAATAACAGGTACATTTCCAGTTTCTGAATCTGAATTTTTCATGATCTTATCTGTTTTTATCGTTTATTATATTACTATTCATTTCTTATTTGCTTTTGCCTTTTCAAGGTTCTCTTTGACTCTAAACTTTACAATTTTAGTAATCAGGCTAAGAGGCATTGGTTTGTCAAGCGGAAATTGAGCCGAACCTTTTCCTTGTTTGTAAACCGAAAGTTCTTCTTTAAACGCGTTCATTCCTGACGGTACAGGATAGAAGCCAATATGATTTTTAAAAGCGGCAAAATGAACCAGATTTCCCTTTAGAAAGAATGTTGGCATTCCATAAGAAATTTTTTCTTCAGCTTCAGGTGCTGCATTTCTTACAGTCATCCGAACTTGCTGGAGTAGTGTTTGAATTTCTTTGGGGAAACCATTGATGTAATTGTCGATTTCTTTTTTCATGATGTTGTAATGTAAAATGTCAAACTCTTTTTAATTGGCTCTGCATTACAAATATACGTTGGTATGTAAAAATTATTGATGAGTATAAACGACAATAATGGGGGTATTCGGGACAGAAATAATTTTCATGATTAGTTTGATGTTGGTTATACCGATACAAAGGCCTTTCGAACAATTTTCAAAAAAATTACCGGCCTTACACCTATTGAATACCGCAACAAATATAACAAACAACCTGTACTTCAATAAGGTTCTGAATATCAATGCAAAATCCTATTTCTTAAAACAAGAACAGCTGCAAATTGTTAATAGATTTAGAGAAGATTCAGAATGTTAATCATGCGGATTAATTTCCGGCAAAAAATATAATGTTATGGATTTAAGTACAAAAAAATGTGTTCCCTGCGAAGGCGGAACTCAAGCCTTTGACCCGAGACAAATTGCTGAATACAGAGGAATTATTGGTGATAGCTGGAATGTTATCGACTATAAAAAAATCACAAAGGAATTTCATTTTGGAAAATACGATCAAACAATAAGTTTTGTAAATAAAGTAGCAAAGTTGGCCGATGAAGAAAATCACCATCCGGTTCTGCATGTTTATTATGGGCATGTTGTTGTTGAATTATGGACCCATTCTGTAAACGGACTGTCGGAAAATGATTTCATTTTAGGGGCAAAAATAGACAAGCTGTAGTTTGGTCTGTAAAACTTTCAAAAATGAAAAAGGGCAGAATTTTCATTCTACCCTTTTATGATTTATTGAAGTTGTGCTTGTCAACGCTTATTTCTGCTGAACTTTGGTCCAGGTATCTTTCAGTTGAACTGTACGGTTAAATACGAGTTTTTCTGGTGTAGAATCCGAGTCAATATTGAAATAGCCAAGTCGTTCGAACTGAAAATGATCGAGAACTTTAGCTCCTTTCACGAAAGGCTCAATGTAGCATTTGGGTAAAACCTGGAGCGAGTCGTGGTTCATAAATTCCTTAAAATCGACGTCCTTGTGACCGTCAGGTTCTTCGTCTAAGAACAACCGATCGTATAAACGAACTTCTGCTTCAATATTTTCGGTAGCTGATACCCAGTGAATGGTCGATTTCACCTTGCGACCATCGGGAGAATTACCTCCTCGCGAAGCCGGATCGTAAGTACAATGAACTTCTGTAATTTCGCCATTCTCATCCTTCACCACATTTGTGCAGGTGATGAAATAAGCATACCGCAGGCGGACTTCTGTTCCGGGCGACAAGCGATAAAATTTCTTTGGCGGAACTTCCATAAAATCGTCGCGTTCGATATAAATTTCGCGGGTAAACGGCACCATTCGAGTTCCCATCGAAGCATCCTCCGGATTATTCACGGCTTCCATTTGATCAACTACGCCTTCAGGACAATTAGTAATGACAACTTTTAGCGGGTTCAATACGCCCATTACGCGTTGTGCCTGTTTATTCAGGTCTTCGCGAACCGAATGCTCCAGAAGGGCAACATCGGTAATCCCGTCCGTTTTAGTTATTCCGATACGTTCTGAAAAATTCCGGAGAGATTCCGGAGTATAACCTCTGCGTCGTAATCCGCAGATGGTAGGCATTCGTGGGTCATCCCAACCCGAAACATGTTTATCTTTAACCAGTTCGAGCAATTTGCGTTTGCTCATTACTGTGTAGTTGAGGTTTAATCTGGAGAATTCGATTTGACGCGGACGATAATCCGAATCTTTTAGCTGATCGATAAACCAATCGTATAGTGGACGGTGAACTTCGAATTCGAGGGTACAGATCGAATGAGTAATTCCTTCCCAATAGTCACACTGTCCATGGGCAAAGTCGTACATTGGATAGATACACCATTTATCCCCGGTACGGTGATGGGGTGTTTTCATTATCCGGTAAAGAATCGGATCGCGCATGTGCATGTTGGGCGACGACAAATCAATTTTTGCACGTAAAACGCAGTCTCCTTCGTTGAATTCGCCCGCTTTCATGCGCATAAATAAGTCCAGATTTTCTTCAACAGACCGACTCCTGAAAGGACTTTCTATTCCTGGTCGGGTCGGGGTCCCTTTTTGAGTGCTGATGGTTTCAGCATTCTGATCGTCGACATAAGCTTTTTCTTCCTTTATCAATTTGACAGCAAATTCAAAAAGCCGGTCAAAATAGTCGGAAGCATATAATTCGCTGTTGTTCCAGGTAAATCCCAGCCATTGAACATCTTCTTTAATTGAATCTACATACTCAGTATCTTCTTTGGAAGGGTTGGTATCGTCGAATCGAAGGTTGGTTAATCCGTTGTATTTTTGAGCGGTTCCAAAATTCAGGCATATCGATTTAGCATGGCCAATGTGTAAATATCCGTTGGGTTCCGGAGGGAACCGGGTATGCACATGTCCATTATTTTTACCGGTATTAATATCTTCTTCAATAATCTGGTGAATAAAGTTGTTGGATTTCACCGCATTATCACTTTCAATCGCATGTTCGCTCATCTTTTTATATTTTAAAAATCGCTTTTGTGAATGGGATTAAGGACAAAAGTATAAAATGATTTCAGCTATCAGATATTTAGGAGTTTGAAAATTGATTTCCGGAACAATAAAATTAATTTTGCTTCCAGAAATAAACAAAAACGATACAATGGCGCTGATTGAGATTGAAGGAATGGAGTTTTATGCTTATCATGGGCATTTTGAGGTGGAAAAAATTGCAGGTAACCGTTTTTTGGTTAACCTGAAGATCGAGGCAGATTTAAGTAAAGCAGGACAAAGTGATAAGTTGGAAGATACGCTTGACTATCAACAAGCCTATCTGGCAGTGAAAGAAGAAATGGATGTTTCATCAGATTTGCTCGAAAATGTGGCACAGCGAATAATTAACCGGATAAAATCAGAATTTCAGAATATACAAAAAGTATCTGTGAAAGTATCGAAAATGAATCCACCAATGGGTGGACAGATCGAAAAAGTAAGTTTGACGATGGAAGGGTAAATTTAGTCAGGGCTTCACCTGAAGGGAAACCCTGACTGGGAAATATCTATTTTACCCTTGAAAACCTTACCAGTTCCGAAGCATGTGGTTCAACAGAAACCGTGTATTCATCTTCTACAGTTCCTTTATATTCCTTATTCCATAAATCTTTTACTGAATAACTTCCTGTTAATCCCATTTCTGTCAGCGTGATCGAAATGTCAGAAGTTATGCTGTCGTTGATGTTGAAGAAGGCAACATACTTATCATCCGTATCAGGAACTTCTGCAGTCCATACAATCAGTCCGTTTTCTGCTTTTAGTTGTTTATTCCCGGCACTGTTCTGATTTACAGCCAATACTTCATCGTTTGTCAGAAGCGACAACGTAAATTTGTCGTTTGTTGGCAGATCACCACCAAACATTAATGGTGAACGGAACATTGACCAAAGATTCATAAGTGTGTATTGTTCAGGTTTGGTAAATCCGGTCATGCGATCATCTCCTCTTTCGGCCCGTAAAGCAATGTGTCCGAGTGGAAGCATGTCGGCATCAGGCCAGTGACCTTCGCCAATGTATGGAGCCCAGTCGGCGCAACGTTTAAACTGTGGTTCGAGCATTTTCCAGTTATCCCAGAAATCATCGCAAATACGCCAGAGATTGGCATGATTCATTATATGACCCGCTTTTTCGAGAGGAGTTGCTCCTGGTGAAGTTGAGAAAACCATTGGACGGCCACTTTGGTCGATGGCTTTTCGAATCATCGCAATTTCACCATGGTGATATGGTCTCGATAAGTCGTCAACTTTCACATAATCTACACCCCATGCGGCGTACAGGTTAAAAATAGAATTGTAATATTCCTGAGCACCGGTTTTCAGGGTATCAATCGTGTACATATCGTGCAGCCATTTACACTGTAGTGAGTCTGAATATATGTCGGCGGCTTTTACGTCGGTTCCCATTACCGGAAGATTCTTCTTTACTGCTTCAACAGGAATACCGCGCATCAGGTGAATACCGAATTTCAGACCTTTTGAATGAATGTAGTCAGCCAACGGTTTGAACCCATTTCCATCGGCAGCCGAAGGGAATTTTTTAACAGCCGGCAACATTCGTCCATATTCGTCCATTGAATAAACAGGATCATTTTCATTATAACCACCAGCTTTATCGTTTTCAACGAACCAGCGAATGTCAACTACGATGTATTCCCAACCGTGTTGTTTCAGGTTTTCGGCCATATAATCGGCATTGGCTTTTACTTCCGATTCGGTTACCGTTGGCCCGTAACAATCCCAACTATTCCAACCCATTGGTGGCGTTTTTGCATATTGCCAGAATTCTTTATCCTGACTTTCTACTGTTGTTTTTGGTTTCTTCTGGGCACATGAAGCAACAATTAATGCGGCTGTGCATAACACTGCTAATTTTGTTTTGATTCTCATTTTTCTCAGTTAGATCTGTTAACGACAACACTTTGTCTTTTAAAGTGTAAATATAACATTTATAAAATACACGCTGATTTGTGTTCAGGAATTTTAGTATATCGAAAGAGGCCACGCAACCATTCGAGAAAATAGCGAATCTTAGGTTTTAAATTATTAAACGAAAACAGAAAATGAAACGACTTATTTATCTTTTAGTTTTTATTGGCTTCATCTCCTGTGAGAAAGAAGAAAATGAAATTACACTTCAAACGGTTGCGGTTACTCCGATTAAAATCGGATCAGATGCGATATTAACCGATATCTCATTTGGTACCGGCAAAGTTGGATACATCTGCGGAACAATGGGTACTTTGCTGAAAACTACTGATGGCGGAAAAACATGGGAAGGTGTAAAAACTGACATTCAGCCCAGTTTAAATTGCATTCAGGCTATCGATGACAAGAATGTTTTTATGGCCAGAAACGAACTCTATCATACAAAGGATGGCGGCTCGAGCTGGGAAACAGCAGGTCTGGAAAATGTTGGTTCCAGTATTTATGATCTGGTTTTTTTGAATTCTTCGACTGGGTTTATTACCAAAAATGGCGTAATGAAAACCAACGATTCAGGTAAAACCTGGATTTAGAAATTTGATTCCGGACAAATTGAAGATGACCTCTATTACGCACTTTCATATAACCAAATTCAGTTCGTAAATAATACAACAGGATTTTGTGCCGGAGGGAAAACTTATGATGGCTCGACAATAGGGAACTTGGTTAAAACCACTGATGGTGGGGAAACCTGGTCAAGCCTGAATCTGAAAATGAGCCAGGTTACCGCTTTTCATTTCATGAATGAAAGCACAGGCTTCATATTTAATTTTAATAAGGAACTGTGGAAAACAACTGATGGAGGTATTTCATGGACGCTTGTATCCGAAAATGTTCCTGACAGTTATACTGATTGTTATTTTGTAAACGAGTCGAAGATTATACTTCGCACACACAACGAAGTATATCATTCGATTGACGGAGGATTGAACTGGATAAAAGATTTTACCCTAAGTTCGGATGCCCCTTTATCAAACATGAAATTTACTGATACAAGAACCGGATACCTGTTGGGAAACGATGGATTTTTGGCGCGAATAACAATTAACTAAAAAACAAGAAGAAGAGGCTGTCCGTTAAAATTTGGACGGCCTTTTTTATTTCCAGATAACCGATCGCATTGAAATGCTGCTCATTTGAAATCCAAGGTTGAAAAACTCGGGCTGATCCGATTTCGATTTCATGCCTAAAGTATAAATTAAAGGTAAGAAATGGTCGTATGTTGGGTGTGCCATTTGTGCTACTGAACCCATTTTTAAGAAGTTCACTGCTGATTGATTGTCGCCTGTTTCAATCCAGCTTGCAATTTTAGTATCGAATTCCAAAGCCCAGTCATAAATTTTATCAGAATTCCGAAGTTGTTTCAGGTTGTGAACAATGTTTCCGCTCCCAATTATCAGTACTCCTTTTTCTCGAAGTTTGGTCAATTGCTGCGCCAGTTCAAAATGAAATTCCGGAGGTCTGGAATAGTCGATACTCAATTGAAGCACCGGTATGTTGGCCAATGGGAACATATGCTTCAGAACTGACCATGTGCCATGATCAAGTCCCCAATCGTGATCTTTCCCAATCAGATTTTCTTGTTGCAAGCGGATAATCGATTCTGCCAATTCAGGCGAACCGGGTGCTGGATATTGCTGTTGATCCAATTCGGCAGGAAAACCACCAAAATCATGGATGGTGCGTGGTTTTTCCATCGAAGTTATGAGTGTACCGGAAGTAAGCCAGTGAGCCGAAAGACATAATATTGCCTGAGGCATTGGTAATTTCGCACCAATATCAGCCCATTTTCTTGTGATTTCGTTGTTTTCGATGGCATTCATGGGACTACCATGCCCCACGAAAAGCACAGGCATCTTTTCTGAAGAATTCAGGTTCCCGATAAATCTTTCAGGTTCATTCATCGTTATTTGTATTTAATGACCTGACAGGTGATAATTGTACCCGTCAGGCCATTCCTGTTGAATTTATTTTATGATGTGGTGTCAGCAATTTTAACTAGTTGACATTATTTCGTTTCTTTCAACGCTTTCAATACTGCGAGTAACAGTCCTGAACTTAAACGTGTTTTATAGTCGGGATTGATGTATTCAAACAGGATATTTCCGGATTTATTAACAACGAATACTGAAGGAACCGGAAGAAATCCTGTATTTAATCCCTCAGAACTTTTGCTTAACAGATCAGTATAGTTGTTTGGTGCTTTATAAGCAATGCCCATTGCACGAATAAGCGCTCCGTCAGCGTCGGAATATAAACTGTAATTCAATTTATCCTTTTCAGCAGATTGAATTAAGTTTTCAGGAGAATCAGGACTTATAGCTACAATTTGATAACCCAAACCTACAATTTCGTTTTCAACACTTTGTATTTCCGACAAGTGTGCATTACAGTAAGGACACCAACCACCACGATAAAATAAGAGTACCGTCGGTTCATTGCTAATAATGGCAGATAATTCATGTTTTGTACCTTCAGTATCAACAATGGAAACATCAGGTAATTGCTCACCACATAGTAACGGAGAAATATCTGCAGGCTTTTCGGGCATTTGAGCAAACGAATTCATCCCGGCAAATAGAGTTAACCAGATTGACAATAAGAATGATGTTTTCATAATTTTGATTTTAAATGGTTTAACAATCAAATACGAACAAATAATTTCTCTTTTTCTCTTCTTGCTTTCACTGCTGAACTTAGGTAATCATTTTTTTCATCACGATACCCTAATGCCATAACGACGGTGCTACGCAGTCCCTGCTCATTCAGTCCCAAAGCTGCATCTAATGCATCCGGATCAAATCCTTCCATAGGGGTGGCATCAACCCGCTCTTCTGCAGCCGCAACCAACCCTGTACCTAATGCAATGTATGCCTGTCGCATGTTCCAGTTCAATAATTGCTCCGGAGTTTTTCCTGAAACAGCTCCCTCAATCATATTCCGCATCCCCAGGAGTGACTCAACAGGAATGCTCCGTATGGTTGCAATATGATTTATGTATTTATCGATATTTACATTGCTGTATTCTTTCCAGGCAGCAAATACCAAAACATGCGAACCATCAGTAATTTGTGTTTGGTTGTAAATTGCAGGAGCAATTTTTGCTCTTACCGCTGGATCTTCAACAACGAATACCGTGAACGGTTGTAGTCCGATAGATGTTGGAGCCAATCTAATTGCTTCTAAAATGTTTTCTATTTTTTCTGACGGTACTTTTTGTCCGTTCATTTTTTTTGTGGCATAGCGCCATTCAAGGTTTGTTAATACGCTCATCTGAAAATTGTTTTAATTATTATTTTATACTCTGTTTTTTTGCTTATTAAATCTAAATAGTTACTTTTAGTGCCTCAATAGTACAAAGTAACTTTTGAATATGCAATAACGAATTGTAACATAACCAGGGAACATGGAAGTAACTGTTATAGATAATCAGGAAGTTGAGGTCGAAAAAAAATCAAAAATATTTTTTGATGAAGCGAATTCAAAGCATGAATTTTGTCCGGTTAAAGATATTATGGATCGGTTTGGTGATAAATGGTCGTTATTGGCCATTTTACGATTAGGCGATTCCGATAAAACCCGGTTTAACGAGTTAAAAAGTAAAATTGAAGGTGTTTCACAGCGAATGCTGACTGTGACACTTCGTTCGCTGGAACGTGATGGACTAATAACCAGGCAAATTTTTGCTGAGATACCTCCTCGGGTTGAATACCAATTAACTCCTCTTGGCAAGGACCTGTTAAAGCAGATATCAGGACTGGCCGAATGGGCATCGGGCAATATGGAAACAATTATTCTTGCCAGGTCGGAATATGATAGCCGTATTCAGTAAACTTATTTTTCGTGACAACTAATTTTTGCTTGCAGGTTGGGAGTTTTTTTTGTTATCTTTGCCCACCCAAAACGGGAAAATTATGAAATAATGGTTCCTTGGCCGAGTGGTTAGGCAGCGGTCTGCAAAACCGTCTACGGCGGTTCGAATCCGCCAGGAACCTCTAGTAAAATCTAAATCCTACTATAAATCAATGATTTGTAGTAGGATTTTTTATTTGGGGTAAGAATGGAATCAAATTGCTTAAAATATCTGTTAATTTTCATTTTTTTTCAGTTTGCTAATCTGTTCGCTTTGAGCCTTTTTTAACACTCTGTTCTGAATAAATACCTTAAAGAAGCGAATCAAGATGATATGAAAATAGCTTACCAAAAATTGGTAGCTTATTTTCAGAACCCGCTTATACAGGATAACATCCGCGAAAGTAAAGAAGAACAATTTCGGAAATTTTTGTTAAGAGAGTCGCTTGTAACAATTTTAAACTATACTCTAAATACAAATCCTGAATACAATCTTACTACTGAATTTTAAGAACGGAAACATCAAAGAATCATCGACTCCATTTAGAAATTCTAATTTCCTGTTTTTTTAATAATCTGATAATCTGCTGTTAAGGATTTTGATTAGAATATTCCAATTAAAGTTATTAATACACATGAAATCTTAAGTATCTGTCAGTAAATTAGTAATAAATATTATTGTTGATCTTGAATTAAGAAATGAAAGGTTTAATAAAGTGAATGAAATTCCTGATCGTTACTGTTTATAAAAGTTGAAATTCTTAAAATTACAGATATGAAATTCTTTTCTTTTCTTATTCTTTCCTTTTTCTGTTTTGGGTTTTGTCCATCAACTGAAAAATCTAATGTTAGCGATAGTAATGGGTTTTATATTACAGTAAAAGATCTTACAGATAGATCGTACCACGAATTCATAATCCAGGATAAAGATTCAGCAAATATTATATTCAGAAAGTATTTCAAAGGTGAACTTGATTTAGGCGAAGTCGATTATCCAATTAGTATTTACAATGGGAAACGAGATTTTTATGTAGCAAGAGTTAATGTTTATCGGAAATCAAATGGGGAAAAAAGTTTCAGACATCTTAAGTATGCAAAAGTATTTCAAAAGAATCATGCTGATAGTCTATCCAAACGGCCATCAGTGCCGGTTCAAAAATTTTAAACAACACGAAAATTGATTGTCAGTTGAAATTAGATTCAACCCGGAACAAGTTAACCACCTAATTGAAAATTGTGTAATTGTTTGATTTCCAGAATAGGTTTGAGGTATGCCAGAAAGCTCAGTAAATAAAATAATTGGTTATTACTTTTCCGATCAGATTTTGATAAGCCTTATTCAACATGAAAAGACCAAAATTTAAAGATTATCTCCGGTTCTCGGCCTTTTCGATCTCTTGATAATAACTAATGGTTTTTCCCGTTTTTCGATCTTTATTTCCGTTTCCGTCACTGGCTTGCGTTGTTCGCCGGCAGGTCCACGCATATAAAGAATCAGTCCGTTCAGAAAATTACGAAGGATCTGATCACCACATTCTTGATAATTAGGGTGTTCTTCTGCACGAAACAAAGCACTGAGTTCACTCTTCGAAATTGTAAAATCAGAAAGTTTTAATATTTCATGCATGTCTTCGTCACGAAGTTTTAATGCGACGCGAAGTTTTTTCAGGATATCGTTATTGGTCATATTTATTTGTATTAATTGGATTTTAATCGTACTCAAAGAAACTTACAATCCGGTAGACTACAAAATACTTTTTCTGAAGCTTAATTTTTTTGGTTATTTTGCAATCGCTTAAATAAGAATCCACACCATGAAAAAAATACTTTCTTATATTCTCTCTCCAATCTATTGGTTATTCTTTGGATTTCTGTTAGTCGTATTTCATCCAATTCAGATGTTAACCGAATGGATATGGGGTTATCCCGTGCGCAAAAAGGTGGTTGATATAATGAATTATGGCTTACTTTATTCTTTGTGGATTTTGGGAACGAAAATCACTTATAGTGGATTGGAAAAGATACCAAAAGGCAGACCAATCATCATTGTTTCCAATCACCAGACGACCATTGATAT
Source organism: Prolixibacteraceae bacterium (assembly GCA_041736275.1). Classification (GTDB taxonomy): domain Bacteria; phylum Bacteroidota; class Bacteroidia; order Bacteroidales; family Prolixibacteraceae; genus Aquipluma. The sequence goes on along the minus strand of JBGSUC010000035.1, from coordinate 27,004 downwards.
TCCCGCGATAATTATCGGGTTCAAAAAAAATCATCCGAAGTTCATTTCGAAAATTGAACTGGGCAAAGGAATTCCGAGTATTTCGTATAATTTGCGTCATGGTGGATCGGTACTGATTGACCGTAAAAATCCCAGGCAATCGGTTAAGGATATTTTGACCCTGGGTAAACACATCGAAGAAAAGAACTATGCTGCTTGTATTTTTCCTGAAGGAACCCGAACCAGAGACGGTAAATTGAAACCATTTATGCCAGCAGGTATTGCATCTTTGTATAAAACTTCGCCATCTGCACTGATTGTTCCATTTGCTATCGACGGTAATTACGAACTGATGAAAAATGGTTATTTTCCGATGACTTTGGGAGTCCATCTGAAACTTACCGTGTTTGATCCAATCGATCCAAAGGGGCAGGAGATGAGTGAAATAGCTCAGAATATTGAAGATATGATCAGAAAAGAATTAGGGCAGGAAAAAGAAATAATGACTCAGGTTTAGACTTCAACTTTTCTATTTTCCATTCATCAGTTCGGCACCAACAAATTGTTTGATCCAATCCATCGAACCGTAATCTTTTTGCATTTCAGTTTTATAAGTATTTGCTTCCGCGGTCTGGTTGGTTTCGTAAAGGCTTTTCAGGATAAAAGCTCTCAGGAGTAAATGCTGCCAGTTGCATTTCAGGCTATTATGTGCCTCCATCAAGACTAAAGCCTTCCGGTAGAAAAGGAGCGCCTCATTTTTATCTCCGCCAAAAACGGCCGGGCGATACAACAGCGAGTTCGCTTTTTCTATGTATCCCATTGGTTCTTCCGGATCGAGTTCGATTGATTTTTCGATATGATACATACTTTTTGGTCCAAGAAAAGGAGCTTTATAGAATGCCAGTGCAATTTTATAGCCGTAAAAGGCACCTTCCAGACTGTGCAATTGAGCATTATTGGGATGTTCATCCAATAAATTATCCAGATAAATATCAGCCTTATTGACGTATGTCTTTGCCAGATCTTTTTTTTGTGCTCCAATTTGGTATCCAACCAATCCATACATGGCCTTCAACATTTCCATTTGCCAGTTCAGATCAGTTGATTTGGCATTTCCCATTTCAGTAATTAATGCTGGCCACGAATCCATATTTCCTGCGCGGTAGCTTTCATAAAAAGCGCACTGGTAATAAGTCAGATCTTTTTTCTGGGCAGTAGCAATAAAAACGGGGAAAAGCAAAAGGATTATTAGTCCAGCAATTTTATTATTCGTCCCTTCCATTCGGTATTTTTTCTTATTCTTCGGTAAATGTTGTAAAAAACAACGGCGGTAAAACTAATCATCTGCAACGGATGTAGCAAAACCGACAAAAAAATATTCTGACGGCCTGCAACTGCTATAAGCAATCTGTTGATGATAATGAGCAGGATGAAAAATCCAAAAAGTTTCAGACCAAAAGAAGCCCAAATAATAAGCGGACCAAAGCTTACTAAAAGCCAAAATACTGTCATTATCAATCTTTTGCCGCCGAAATATTCGTGTATGTTTCGGGAGAAACCGTAAACTGCCTCTCCAAAATTTTTGTACATTCTGCAATAAATATCGTTTTTTCCCAAAAGGACGGCCATTTTAAATCCTTCAGACTTTACCATTCTTGCCAGTCGAATGTCTTCAACAGGCTGGTTTCTTACTTTCGAATGCCACTGAAACTGGCGGTAATTTTCTGCTTCGAACATCATAAACTGACCGTTAGCCGCCGAAATGGAGGGAAACCTGGTTTTCTGAACCAGGATCATCGGAAGTAAACTTTGCAGTATCCAATTCATCAAAGGAACTGTAATCCATTCAGAAAATGATTCCATTTTTTGCTGCGGAAAAACCGATAGCAGCGACAATCTTTTGTCCTGAAAACAGGCAACTGTGTTACTAATAGCGTTGGGACTTAATTCGACATCGGCGTCCAGAAAAATAAAGTATCTCCCTGTAGCTTTTTGTGCCAGCTGGTGACATGCAAAGTTTTTGCCCAGCCAGCCTTCCGGTAGTTTTTCGCCCAAAAACCAATGAAGCCGGGTATCTTCTCCGTCAAACCAGTTCAGAATATCTTCGGTATTATCTGACGAATGATCGTCGCAAACAATGACTTCAAAATTGGGGTAGTCTTGTTTTTCAAGACTTTCGAGCAAGCGTCCAAGTACTGTTTCCTCGTTTCTGGCGGGGATTAGGATAGATACTTTTTGAGGATCATGCGGCTTTTTATTTGGGATATGCAGCCGCGAAAGCAGGTTTGCCAGCGAAATGAATGTCCGGAGTAACAGAAAGACCAATATGAAAAGACCAAAAATTTCCATTATTCAGTTTGTTTTAAAATACAGGCCTGATAAAACAAGCCGTAAGCTTTTTCGAGTGCATCTGTTGTTCGTTCTCCGGAATATATTTCAAGATATATTCGGATTTCGGGTCGTGCAAAGCCAAAATAATCGACTAAGAATACAGCCATAACAATGGCAAAATGTTCTGATTCTCCTGAAATAATTCGCTCTATCCCATTTCGAAAGTGCATTTTTTGCTGATGCTGAGTAAGCATTACTCCGGTTGGATAAATGGTCACCAAATTTTGCCGGTTATTCAGTATTTCAGAAGTATATTTCAACGAATTAAAAAAATCGCGGTTATTTCTTTGAATAGAGTATACACCGCAACGATTTAGAAACATGCGTTTCCGGAGTTGCTCTTCGAGCATCATGACATGAAATTTACGCCTGAAATATTTCTTGCTGAGTAAGTATGACCAATATCCGTCCCACCAGCTAAAATGGTTCTGAAACAAAAGCACTGACTGCTCTTCCGGAATAACAGGTTCGGAAACGATAGTCATCTTCCGGAAATTAATTCGTTGCAATAATCCGAAGAAGTTCCTGAAAAACCAGATGTACAGTTTATTGTGTTTTGCTTTAATCATTTGAACTGGTTTTTAGTCTGGTATAGTTTCCACCATGGTGTGTGCGGCAATTCGTGATGCTCGAAATGGTATCCAAAGAAATAACAGGAAAGCATAGCCCACCAGTGTGGACCCTTCTGGGTTCGTGCATTGTGTGGGAGCATTGGCACTGTATGAGGTAACCTGTGGGGCAGATACGTTCCGAAATAAAACAACTGAAATGTAGCCAAAATGGAAGGAAGAATCCAAAACAGAATCAGGTTCCATTGATTGACCCAAATTTGCAGAACATTAAAGATTAAAGCCATGGTAATAAATTGCCACAAAGTGATATAATTTTTCATGAAGGAGTACCACCAGTACCAGAAGTTTTGTGAATTTGAGCAGTAATCCGGATCCCGCTCTTCTCCCGGGAAACGATGATGTAAGTGGTGTTTTTCATAGAGTCTGGAATATGAAAGGGCCGCAAAAAGCCAGGTAGCAAGTTGTCCTATGGCTTTATTAATTTTTTTGTTTGGGGAAACAAGTCCGTGCATAGAATCGTGCGCGGTGATGAAGAGTCCGGTGTATAAATAAGTTTGAATGGCTACATGCACAATCAACATGGGCGAAGTAACAGATACTTCGGCAAAAACAAGCAAATAAACCAGATTCGCCAGCCAGAATAAAAGGATGATTATGGCAATAAAAAGTCCCATGGCTAAAGGTGCATTAGAAGGTTAAGTGCTAAAAAAAATACGAGCTGCATGATGAAAATTACTTTAGCAATCCGGTTGTTGATTTCAACTTTCAGGATTCGGATCATCAGGAATAAAAATCCCGAGATTAGAAACCAATCGATGTAGTTTTTATGCGGAATCTTTTCGAATGCCCAATACCACATGTCGGTGACGGTGGCGACAGGTTCCATGAGCCAATCGAAGGCAACCATTACGAAAGCCCCAACTATCGGAAAATACCAGGTATCCCGAATTGGTTTTGCTAATGCTGAAATACAGTATACCAATATCAACCAGTTGATTCCGATGGTTAACGGAGTATCGAAAAGCTTTGGTCCGAGCGAATTTCCATAGCGGTAGAAGCCAAAAATTGCTTGTGTATTTACGCCAATCAGTTCAACAAAAAAACCAACCAGAGCAATTCCTGAAAAAATAAGCCAACTTTTCGTGGTTCGCGGCTCATGAAAATACATCAGCAAAGCAGCAGCCATTATAATTCCTATTGGTGTTAGTTTTTGGAAAAATGGCTGTAACGGACGAATCATAAATCCAACAATACCAACCAGGTACCATAAAATAACGATAATCTTTGCCGTACGTGCATTCATGTTAAATTTGGTCTTTATAATTATGCAGATGTTCTTTTACTAAACCTGATACAATTTTGGCCGACGACAAACACAGCGGAATGCCACCGCCGGGATGCACACTTCCGCCAACGAAATACAAGCCGCTAATATCGCTTCTGAAATTAGCGTGTCGGTTAAACGATGCGTACCGGCTGTTGGAACTGCTTCCGTAGAGAGAACCGTTTACAGAACCGGTTTGTTTAAAAATATCAGGAGGAGATAAAATTTGTTCGCATATGATGTTGTCTGAAAGCTTTTTGCCCATCATCCGATCTAGTTTTGCCAAAATGTTTTTTCGTGTTCTTTCTATTAGTTCATGCCAGTTCTGACCGATGTCAGCTGGTGCATTTACCATTACGAACCAGTTTTCGCAACCCTCCGGAGCATCCGTTTTGTTGTATTTACTGCTAATGTATATGTAAACTGTCGGATCATTACTCACATCTTTTATTTCAAACAATTGCTTAAATTCTTCCTGATATCCGGCGCTGAAAAAAATATTGTGGATGTCAAGTTCAGAAGTGATGCCTTTCATTCCCCAGTAAAAAATCAATGCTGATGATGATCTCTCCTGCTTGCTGATTTTGGACAGCCGCTGCGAATCGGGCAAAAGCTTTGAATAAAACCGATGAATATCCACATCGCTAACAACAATATCTGAACTGACAAATCCGGTATCAAGCCAAACACCGGCGACTTTCCCGATTTCAGTTTCAACCTGTTGAACGGCCTGTCCGAAATGAAACTTGACACCTAACCGTAATGCCTGTTGATAAAGCGATTCTATAATCTGGAACATTCCTTTTTCAGGAATAAAAGCACCTAAATTATGCTCCAGATGCGAAATGACACTTAATGTTGCGGGTGTTTTGTAAGGATTGCTTCCGTTATAAGTGGCATACCGGTCGAACAATTGGACAAGTCTTTCTTCTTCAAGTTCGCGCTGATTAAATTTATGCAGACTGCTGAAAGCCTGAATTTTCCTGAAATTGAGCAGGGTTTTCAGCGATTTTAGGTTCAAAAGATTCCTGATGCGGTGGAATGAGCCAAAAATGAACAGATCGGATGTTAGCTCAAAAACTTTGTCGGCTTTCATCAGATAGTTCGATACTTTAGCGGCCGGAACTTTTAGCTTTTCCTCAATCTCCGCTGATAGCTTTTGTACATCGTTATAAGCCAATACCTGAGTGCCATCAGGGTAGAAATATTTAGTGATTATATCAAGTTTCCGTATTGGAAATTGTAGATCCTTATCGAGCAATTCAACGAGCAATTCGGGCAATGTTAAAAGTGATGGACCGGCATCGAACCGGAATCCATCGATATTTAGCTGAGAAATTTTGCCGCCTGCATGATCTGATAATTCATATACATCCACAGCAATTTTCTGGCGAGCCAGTCTGATTGCCGTCGCAAGTCCTCCAATTCCTGAACCAATAATAATTGCTCGTGTCATATTGGATTAAATTTATGCATAACAACAAGGTATGCAAAATTAATTTCGTAATTTACTAAAACATTTTACGTTTATTTTGTTTAAGTGTAAAATGAATAAATTAAACAAATGCAAAAAAGGGTTTTAATTATTGGAACTGGTCTTGGAGGATTAACTACCGCATTGCGATTATCAAGCAGAGGCTACCAGGTTGAGATGGTTGAAAAGTACCATCGGGCAGGAGGTCGGCTCAATTTGCTCGAAAAAGATGGGTTTAAATTCGACATGGCTCCTACCTTTTTTAGCATGAGTTATGAATTTCAGGAACTGATAAAAGATTGCAACATTCCAATGCCTTTCGAATTTGTTGAGTTGGATCCTCTTTATTCGGTTCATTTTGAGGGCGACGAGCGAAGTTATTTGATATATAAGGATTTAAAGAAATTGGCACTTGAATTTCAGGATCTTGAACCCAATTTTGAAAAGAAAATTGAAAAATTTCTGAAGGCGGCGGGTCAACTGTTTCACGATACCGAGAACATTGTTATTCGCAGTAATTTTGATACCCTGGCTGGTTATCTTTTAAAACTGACCACAGTTCCAATTAAGCATGCACCCAAAATGTTCCACTCGATGTGGACGGAAATGGAACGTAATTTCGAGTCGTTTGAGGTGAAAGTGATTTTTTCGCTGGTAGGTTTTTTCCTTGGGGCCACACCATTCGATACTCCAGCCGTTTATACTTTGCTTAACTATACCGAATTAGTTCACGACGGGTATTATAATGTTAAAGGTGGCATGTATAAAATTGTTGAAGGACTTCTTCCGGAATTGGAAAAACGTGGAGTTAAGATTCATTACAATACAGAGATTACCGGTTTTACTTCAGAAAATGGCGAGCTAAGTTCGTTTACCGATAGCAAGGGAAAAGCCTGGACAGCTGATCAGTTTGTGGTAAATGCCGATGCAGCCTGGTTTCGGGGCGCAATTCTTAATCGTCCGGCATTTTCGGAAAAGAAACTGGATGCTAAAAAATGGACGCTTGCACCTTTGACAATTTACCTGGGACTGGATACCAAAGTTCCGGATATGTATCATCACAATTATTTTCTTCGAAGAAACTTTGAGGAATATGCCGGAAAAATTTTCAAAAACAAGATAAAACTTGATAAGCCATATTATTACGTCAACATACAGTCGATGCACAATCCGGATTATGCGCCACCCGGGAAAGAATGTGTATTTATTCTATGCCCCGTGCCCGATTTGCGTTACAAAGCAGATTGGAGCGATGATCAGGAAATTGCGGATGGCATTCTTCGTGATTTGAGTGAGCGAACTGGGTTCAATTTTATTAAACATACTGAAACAAGGGTTGTTTTAAATCCTGAACATTGGGAACAGATGTTTGGCTTGTATAAAGGGAGTGGTTTAGGATTGGCGCATGACCTTAATCAGGTTGGAGGTTTCCGACCTAAAAACAAGGATGAGAAATTCAGCAATGTATATTACGTTGGTGCATCAACAGTTCCCGGGACAGGGCTCCCGATGACTGTAATCAGTTCGCGATTGGTAACCGAAAGAATACAAAAGGACAATGGATTTGTACAGAAAAAATAATCTCGACTGCAGCAGGATTACAACACGTAATTACAGCACATCATTTTCATTGGGTGTGCGTGTGCTAAGTCCGAAATACCGTGAAGGAATTTACAGTATTTATGGCTTTGTGCGTTATGCCGACGAAATTGTCGATACCTTTTTTGATCAGGATCAGCGGACTATTTTTGATGAATTCAGGCAGGAAACGTTCAAATCAATTTCAAGGGGATTCAGTATCAATCCTATCATCGACAGCTTCCAGATGGCTGTTAGCAAATACAAAATTGACCGCGAATTAATTGATGCTTTTCTTTTGAGTATGGAAATGGATCTTAACCACGAAGTTTATTCGCCTGAGCTTTTGGAAAAGTATATTTACGGTTCGGCCGAAGTAGTTGGACTGATGTGTCTTCGTGTTTTTTATTTCAACGAGCCCGAGAAATATGATGAGCTAATTATTCCGGCACGTAAACTGGGCGAAGCTTTCCAGAAGGTGAATTTTTTACGTGATGCCCGTGATGATTTCAGCGAAAAAGGCAGAATCTACTTTAAGGATATTGATTTCGAAAATTTTACTGAAGAGACTAAAAAACAGCTTGAACTGGAAATTGAAAAAGACTTTTTGGAAGCGATGGAAGGAATTCGCCAGTTGAAAAAACAAGTCAGGCTCGGAGTGTATCTGGCTTACAGTTACTATCTGCATCTGCTTATGGAAATAAAAAAAGCCCGACCAGAGGAAATTCTTAAAAAGAGATACCGGATTTCGAACACTAAAAAAAGTTACCTTCTGGTAAATGCTTACCTTAAGAATGCTTTTAATATGTTCTAAAGCTTTCTGCTACAGATGTCTTACACAAAACAAAACAGGATAGGTTTAAGTCTTTTGGATGAATTTGTTGAATTAGGTTTATCCTAGATCATTCGTTTCGCGCCTCAAATTTTTCTACTTTCGTAACGAACTTCATTCTGAGAAAGCCAACATGTTAAAACTGTTCTTATATCCTGTTTCTGCTATTTACGGCCTGATAATTTCGATAAGAAATTTCATGTACGATTATAAATTGTTTAAATCAACAGAGTTCGAGATTCCCGTTATTTCGATAGGTAATATCACTGTTGGCGGAACCGGTAAAACTCCACATACAGAATACCTTGTAGAACTTCTGAGCAAACAGTTCAATGTTACAACGATAAGTCGCGGTTACAAACGAAAAACAAAAGGTTATTACGAGGTAAAAGGTGACTCTTTGGCTGCCACTGTTGGCGACGAACCTTTGCAGATTAAAAATAAGTTTAACGATGTTCAGGTTGTAGTCGATGAGAAAAGAGTTCATGCAATACAAAAGATTCAAATTCAGAATGATCGCCAGTTACCTGATGTAATTTTGCTCGATGATGCATTTCAGCACCGAAGCGTGAGTGCCGGAATCAACATTCTGCTGATTGATTTTAACCGGCCGATTGATAAAGACAGTCTTATGCCGGTTGGTCGGTTACGTGAACCAAGATGGCAAATGCGCCGGGCGACAATGATTATTTATACCAAATGTCCGCAGGAAATTTCGCCTATAACGCGGCGAATTATTATGAAGGACGTAAATTTACGCCCTTATCAAAACCTGTTTTTCACCACGATGGTTTATCAACCTCTTAGTCCTGTTTTTCCTGATGTGGCTATCAGCACTCCTAAACTGGCTTCCGAAAAATTCAGCGTTTTGCTCGTTACCGGAATTGCTAATCCTGAACATTTACGAAAATATCTAAGTACGTTTACAGAGAATATAATAGATCTAAAATATCCTGATCACCATAATTTTACTGCAGCGAACATTCAGCAAATTGAACAAAAGTTTGCCGAGATAAATACTGAAAACAAGATCATTGTTACGACTGAAAAAGATTCGATGCGATTGAAAGACATGGAATTATCACCATCAATGAAAGAAAATTTATTTTATATCCCGTTGAAAATAAAATTCCTGGACAGTGAAGGAAAAAACTTCGACGAAAAAATTGTAACCTATGTTAGAGAAAATAAAAGCAACCGCGACCTTCATAGCCGAAATAGTAAAAAAGCCCGTTGACGCCGGAATTATTTTAGGTTCAGGTCTGGGCGGATTGGTAAATGAAATTGAAATTGAGTTGACCATCCCATACAGCGAAATTCCGGATTTTCCGGTTTCGACCGTCGAAGGTCACTCCGGAAAGCTAATTATCGGCAAATTATCTGGTAAAACAGTAATGGCTATGCAGGGACGTTTCCATTATTACGAAGGTTATTCGATGAAGGAAGTGACTTTCCCGGTTCGGGTGATGAAAATGATGGGAATTAATACCCTGTTCGTTTCGAATGCTTCGGGTGGATTGAATCCGGCATATAATGTTGGTGATGTCATTATCATCTCTGATCATATTAATTTTTTTCCTGAACACCCATTACGTGGAAAGAATATCGATGAACTTGGGCCACGTTTCCCCGATATGAGTAAATCATACGATCTTCATTTACGGAATAAAGCCAAAGCGATTGCACTGAAAAACGGACTTCAGGTTAAAGAGGGCGTTTACGTTGGTGTATCCGGACCAACATTTGAAACCCCGGCCGAATATATGATGTTCAGACATTTAGGGGCAGATATTGTTGGAATGTCTACTGTTCCGGAAGTAATTGTTGCCAGACACATGGATATGACCGTATTCGGGATTTCAATTGTAACAGACAGCGGCGTTCCCGGACAAATTGTTGAAATCTCGCATGAAGAGGTTCAGGAGGTTGCTATGAAAGCTGAACCCAATATGACGTTGATTTTAAAAGAGTTGGTGGCAGGGCTGTAAAAGTTTTAAATTAAAATTCCAAAATTCAAGGTGATGATTGATCTGCCAACCTTTTTAGACATCGAGAAAGCGCACGTTCGTATTCTTCCGTATATTCACCGTACACCGGTTTTGAGTTCGAAAAGTATCAATCAGATTGTTGGTGCTGAGATCTTTTTTAAATGCGAGAATCTGCAGAAAGTAGGCGCGTTTAAGTTTCGCGGTGCCTGTAATTCGGTTTTTTCTTTGTCTGATGAAGAAGCCCGAAACGGTGTCTGCACACATTCGTCCGGAAATCATGCCGCGGCATTGGCTTTGGCTGCCCGTATGCGTGGCATTCCTGCCTATATTGTAATGCCAGAAAATGCTCCTGAAATCAAAAAAATTGCTGTGGCTGGTTATGGCGCACAGATTACTTTTTGTACCCCAACTTTGGAAGCACGCGAATCTACCCTGAAAATGGTGGCCAAACAAACAAGAGCTACAGAAATTCATCCGTACAACTACTTCAATGTTATATGCGGACAGGGAACTGCCGCCAAAGAGCTGATAGAAGAAGTTGGTTCTCTGGATATAGTGATGGCTCCTGTTGGTGGTGGTGGACTTTTGAGTGGAACTGCTGTTTCATCAAAACACTTGCTTCCAAACGTAAAGGTTATTGCTGCCGAACCAGCGGGTGCGGATGATGCATTCAGGTCGTTTTACTCAAAAACTCTGGTGCCTTCGGTTGGACCAAAAACCATTGCCGACGGATTGCTGACCTCCCTGGGCAGCCTGACATTTCAAATTATCCTGAATGAAGTAGATCAAATTGTAACCGTTTCAGAAGAAAATATTGTTGCTGCAATGCGAATGATTTGGGAACGAATGAAAATCATCATAGAACCTTCCTCTGCTGTTCCTTTGGCTGCAATTCTTGAAAACAAAGTGAACGTAAAAGGCAAAAGAGTAGGTATTATCCTAAGTGGCGGAAATGTGGATTTGGGGAAGTTGCCGTTTTAGAATTTAATATTTTAATCAGCTCATCCAAAACAACGCTTTTTTTGTATTACCGTTCTGAAGTGAAAAGAGGCGGTCTCAAAATAAAATTGAGACCGCCTCTTTAATTCTTCGACTATTTAAAGCGATAAACTTAATTAGCTTTTATAATTCTTCCTGCATCAAAAATGGCTGCATAGCCTTCTGGTTTGTGAAGGATATCCAAAGCACTTTTAACATCCTTATCATCGCGTAAGGCTGCTTTAATTGCTCCTTTTTGGTAATAATATCTCGATATAATTTCATCCGCCAGCAACTCAGAAATCTCAACCTTAAAATGATCCATATCCTGATCTAAATTGTGACCGAGCAATACTTTCAGTTTATCGAATTCATTTTTTGAAATGTCGTAATACTTTTCGTGCTTGGCAACTTCCAGCAAATCATCTAATTCCGATTCAGTTTTAGATTCATATTTAAAATCCTGATTTTTAACGAATTGAATAAAATCAGCATAAACTTCAGGAGAAACAGTAAACTCTTCCGGTGGAGCTATTTTTTCAGTTTTACTATTAAAAACAGTTGCGTAATCAAAAATTACCGACTTGCCGACCAGGTTAATTGCGATATTGCTAAGCTTCTCATCTTCGACTGTAAGATCGGGAGCTACTCCGCCACCATCAAAAACGACACGTCCTTTTTTGGTTGTATATTTGGAAATCAGCGAGTCAGGAATGATTCCTACACTGCCATCTTCATTCCGGTGGGTATAATCAAGAGCCTGAATACATCGTCCGCTGGGAATATAGTATTTAGCTGTTGTAATTTTAAGTTTGGCATTGTAGCTCAGATCACGTGTCGTCTGAACCAGTCCTTTACCGAAAGTACGCGTTCCGATAATCATTCCACGGTCAAGATCCTGAATGGCACCAGCTACAATTTCAGAGGCTGAAGCAGATCCACGGTTCACTAAAACAGCGATAGGCATGATCGTGTCAATCGGATCTTCTGTAGCGGTATATACTTTATCCCATTGTTTTACTTTTCCGCGTGTACTCACGATTTCCTGGCCTTTTGGAATAAAAAGGTTTGAAATCCTAACGGCTTCCATCAAAAGACCTCCCGGATTTGACCTAAGATCCAGAACAAGCGTTTTGGCTCCTTTTTTTTCTTTCAATTCTATCAAGGCAATTTTTACCCGTTCGGTACAATCGGCTGTGAAATTGGACAACCTGATGTATCCGGTTTCTTTATCGAGCATGCCGTAATAAGGAACAGGGTCAATCTGTATCTTTTCGCGCATGATGTCAATCTCCATTGGCTTCTTTTGGCCATAGCGCTCAACCTTTACCAATACAGATTTATTTGCCGGACCTTTCAGTAAACTGCTAACATCTTCAGTCGATAGCTTTTCGGTCGATTTGCCGGCAACTTCGAGTAAAATATCACCTGCCTTTAATCCACTTTTCTGCGCAGGAAAGCCCTCATAAGGTTCAGCAATCACTATTTTCCCGTTTTGCTTACTTATCAGTGCCCCGATTCCGGCATACTCTCCGGTTGTCATAAACCTGAAATCTTCGACATCATCTTCGGGAATAAAGTTGGTATATGGATCAAGTGATTCGAGCATTTTGTCGATACTTGTTTTTACCAGTTTATTCGGATCAATATCATCAACATAAAACAGATTCAATTCTCTGAATAAAGTGTAATAGATATCAAGGTTTTTGGCTATCTGAAAATTTTTGTCGTCGGGCTTAAAGCTGTAAAAGCTTATCGCAAAAACACAAATTCCAACAATTACTATCCCTGCTTTTTTTGTTCTGGAAAGTTTCATCTCTAAATGTTGTTAATTAAATTTTTCTGAATCAAAAGGGAAAAGATACGATAAGTCACCGGGGAAAATACCGTTTGAACTTAAAAACGTTTCATGGCTCCTGATTCTTAAATGGAGTAACAAAAATAGTAAAAGCTTTGTTTTTATCGACTTGCCTTTTAATCTTAAACGTTAATTATTCTTAACCTACGAATCGTAAGAAAAATTCACGTCTGATTATTCCAGGAACACGAATGGATCAGGCAAATTTGGAGTAAAGAAAAAGAGGATAAAAATCGTCGGACCTAAAAGCAATTAACTCAATTTGGATCATTTCTGTAATGATCCAAATTGAGTTAATAATTAGATATCTGACCTGTAATTTTAAATATTAATTGGTTGTTCGCGTCCAGATTGTAGATTTTCCAAGCCATTTAATTCCAACCACATAGCCTTTCATGTTTAGTGAGTTGGTGTCCTTATCAAACCACGCGTAGCAATCATATGTTTTACCCGAAGTCGGATCATATATTCGGCCATCCTGCCATTCTTTGTCAGAGTCATTGAATTTTAATCCTGAAAGAATCTGCAATCCAAGTCTTGATCTTGAACGTAATTTTGCATCCGGATTCTTGTCATCTTTCGGAGGCTGACCATTCACGTATTTCTCCGGAACAATAAAGATTACAGTCCCGGTAAACTTTCCGCCTTCTTCTTTAACCTCTATTTTTGAAGTCTTTTCGGCATTCCACCAAATACCAGTAATTTTCTGAGCATCTTGTGCAAACGCTGGCGAAATAAGCAAGCTGAGCAATACAACAAATCCAAATCGTTTCATAAGTTCAATTTTTTCAGCAATTTATAACTATTTTTTTCCATTTGAAATTTAGGAAGATTTTAACAAAAAAGAGATTTAACTTCCTTTTATTTTGAGACGATTATTTTAGTCTGATTTATCTTGATAAAAGTTCTGTTCTGGCATATTGAAAAAAAATAGCTTTGTTAAAAACTGCGGAACATGCTTAAATTTCTCTGTTCAGGAATATTGCTATTTATCGGTATAAATGTAAGTGGCCAGATTCTGATATCTGATGCTGAGATTATGCTGCAAAGCCGGCATGTATGGCGGGGAACAATGTTAGGATCAGCACCCGCGATTGAGCCATCAATTACTTTTTCGGCCAATCGGTTCAGTTTTAACTTTTGGGCAGCGGTAACCCCAAATAATAGTTATTCTGAAATTGATCTGATTCCGGCTTATCAATTTGAAAATTTTCAGCTCACACTCTTCGATTATTACAATCCTGTTATCAGTGAAAAAAATCAATTTCTCAACTTTGAGAAAAACAAAAACAGACATTCAATAGAACTGACTGCCGACAATTTCGCCATTGAAAAGCAACGATTTAAATGGATGATTGGAACTTTTTTACTGGGCGATAAAAATATTGAAACCAGAAAACCGTTCTATTCAACCTACCTCGAATTTCAATATCCGTTTACAATTCATAACATAGAGACCGGACCATTTATTGGTCTAACACCTTTCCGTGGTTATTATGCTGATAATTTTGCCTTTATAAATGCAGGAATTTCTTTTAGTAAAAGGTTTAAAATTTCACAAACACTGTCTGTGCCCATAAGTGCAACCTATATTTTCGATCCAAACCAAAATAATCATTTTTTTGTAATCGCTTCTGGCATAGTATTTAGCAAGCGTCGAAATCTGCCATAAATAAAGACTGTTTTATCCTTAATGTTTTATTAACACACATTGGTTGCATAAGTCAACTAATTCGAACTAATTTTGTCTTGTAATAAAAATGACAAATGGAATCGAATAGACAGCTTGGTTATTTACTTAATAAAACACTTCGAATTTTTAAAAGTCAAATAACTTCTGAATTTAAGAATCAGGGAATTGAATTGACATTTGAACAGTTTGTAATGCTTCGAATGCTTTATGCAAATTGTGATATGATCCAGCAGGATCTGGCTCATGTCATGCAAAAAGATAAATCGATTATTGTCAGACAAATGAATGGACTACTGGATGAGAAGTATGTTGACAGACTTACAAATACCGAAGACAAACGAAAAAAGAACCTTACTCTGACAAATAAAGGAATTGAAATATTGGAAAAAATAAAAACAATTTCGAATGATTTGTCGGATAAACTACTGTCCGGAGTTACTGAAAGTGAATACGAAATTTTCAAAAAAGTAATGCTGAAGATTCAGGAAAACGGAGGAATTGAAGAATAATTTTTAAAATGATTAAAACAAAATTTGAGAAAACATATTAAGAAAAGCTATGAAAACAATTAAACAAATCAGAAACTTTAGTTTTATTTTGATGGCAATTGCCGTTTCCTCTTGCGCAAAGAAACCACAGGGATCTGCTCAGGCCGGAGCTGCCGGACAGGTGAAGGAATATTCGGTAATTGCCGTTACTCCGCAGTCTACTCGGCTTTATAAAGATTACCCGACAAAACTGGAAGGCCAACAGACTGTAGAAATCCGATCGAGGATAACCGGATATATCGAACAGATTTTGGTTGATGAAGGTTCTTTTGTGAAAAAAGGTCAGGTACTTTTTCGCCTGAATTCCAACGATATTCAGGCAACAGTTCGTTCTGCGGAAGCACAGGTTAAAGTAGCTGAATCTGATATTAACTCAGCAAAAATAAATCTGGAGAAAACAAAACCCCTGGTTGAAAAGGATATCATCAGCAAATTTGACCTTCAATCGGTTGAATCGGTTTTAAAATCAAAAGAAGCTCAATTGGCACAGGCCAATGCAAATCTGCAAAATGCAAAAGCAAACCTTCAGTACACAATGATTACAAGTCCGGCTGAAGGAACAATCGGAACATTTCCATTCCGTGTTGGTAGTCTGGTTAGCAGCTCTACTGCAGAGCCACTAACTACAGTTTCGAATACAGTTAAAATGTATGCCTATTTTTCAATGAACGAAAAGGAGTTTCTCTCATTAACCAACGGGTTGGAAGGAAAGAATCTTCCGGAGAAACTGGCCAAACTTTCAGATGTTTCACTGGTTTTAGCCGACAATTCCGCATATAGCTCGCCTGGTCGCATTGAAACTGCGAGCGGATTGATCGATGCTCAAACAGGAGCAGTGACAATCAGAGCCAGTTTTCCCAATACTGAAGCACTTTTACGCAGCGGGGGAAGTGGATTGGTTCGTATTCCTCAGTTTGTGGACTCGGCTATCATTATTCCTCAAAAAACAACTTACGAACTACAAGGAAAGCATTTTGTATACTTGCTTGGATCTGATAATAAAGTTCACAATGTCGAAGTTGGAGTTTTATCGGGCAATTTAAAAGATTCGTATGTGATTACCAGTGGACTAAAAGCTGGCGACCAGATTGTTTTTGAAGGAATTGCCTCATTACGTAATGATACAGAGATAAAGCCAAAATTGGTTGATTTAGGAAGTCTTTCCGAAAATATGCCGGTTGCTAATCAGGTTAAAAACTAAATCAGGAAAAATCATGTTCAGAAAATTTATAGAACGACCGATTCTGTCATCGGTTATCTCCATTATTATCGTGATTTTAGGAGGGCTTGGGTTACTAAGCCTGCCTATTGAGCAATACCCCGACATTGCGCCACCTACCATTTCGGTATCGACTAGTTATACCGGAGCCAATGCCGAAACGGTATTAAAAAGTGTGATCACTCCGCTTGAAGAGCAAATCAACGGCGTTGAGAATATGACCTATATGACTTCTACTGCCAGTAACAACGGAGCCGCTTCTATTGAAGTTTATTTCAAGCAAGGCACAAACGCCGACATGGCTGCAGTAAACGTTCAAAACAGGGTAGCGCGTGCCACAAGCTTGTTACCAGCAGAAGTAATTCGTGCAGGCGTTATTACTGCCAAACGACAAACCAGCATGCTGATGGTATTTTCTCTGTATAGCGAAGACGGCAAATACGACGAAACGTTTCTTCAGAATTATAGTAAAATAAACCTTCTTCCTCAAATTCAACGGGTAAACGGAGTTGGTGATGCTACCGTTTTTGGGGCAAAAGACTACGCAATGCGTATTTGGCTAAAACCAGATGTGATGTCTTCATATAACCTTATGCCATCGGATGTGGTGGCTGCGCTTAACGAGCAAAACCTTGAAGCAGCACCCGGCCGTTTTGGGGAGCAGAACGATCAGTCGTTCGAATATGTGCTCAGATATAAGGGTAAATTGTCTGTGGCTACCGATTTTGAAAACATCATCATCAAAGCCGATAAAGACGGGAATATACTTCGCCTAAGCGATGTTGCTAAAGTAGAATTAGGAGCGTTAAGCTATTCCTCTTCAACTGCAGCAATGAACAAACCCGGAATTGCCATGGCTGTATTTCAGTCGCCGGGGTCAAATGCCCGTGAAGTAATTATTGAGGCTCAAAAAGTACTGGATAATGTTGCCCAAACTTTTCCTGAGGGTGTTAAGTATCACATCCTGATTAATGCCAATAACTTTCTGGATTCATCCATTGAAAAGGTTCTTAGTACGCTCCTCGAAGCCTTTATTTTGGTATTCATTGTGGTATTTGTTTTCCTGCAAAATTTCAGGGCAACTTTAATTCCTGCCATTTCGGTACCGGTAGCAATTATCGGAACCTTCTTTTTCCTGAATATATTCGGATTCACCATCAACCTGTTAACTTTATTCGCCTTGGTACTGGCGATTGGGATTGTAGTTGATGATGCCATTGTGGTTGTTGAAGCGGTGCATGCCAAACTCGACCAGGGTGCGAAAAATGCAAAAGAAGCAGCCGTTTCGGCCATGAGCGAAATCTCGACAGCCATTGTTTCAATCACATTGGTTATGGCTGCAGTATTTGTGCCGGTAACTTTTATTACAGGTACAACCGGTGTTTTTTATAAACAATTTGGTATAACGCTAGCTGTGGCAATCGTTTTATCAGCTGTCAATGCTTTGACATTGAGTCCCGCACTTTGCGCCATTTTCCTTAAACCTCACAAGGAAAATGAACTGCACAACAAAGGATTTAAGCAACGTTTTTATGCATCATTTAATGTTGCATTTGATTCAATGACTGAGAAATACAAAACGACTACCCACTTTTTAATGACGAAGAAATGGATGTCGATCTCTCTTATTTTGATCTTTTCAGTTGCATTAGTTTATCTGGCAAAAACAGCACCTTCGGGATTTGTTCCTTCAGAAGATACCGGAATCCTGATTGTTGATATCAGTATGCCACCTGCTACATCTTTGGAACAAACAAAGAAAGTGGTACAGCAGGTTGACCAGATTTTAGAACATACTCCAGAGATTTCAGGACGGGCGATGGTTGTTGGACGGTCAATCATAAGTGGACAAGGTAGTTCATATGGAATGATGTTTTGTGATCTGAAGCCATTCAAAGAAAGAAAAGGAGAAGGACAAGATATAAAAAGTGTGATCGGTAAACTTTATGGAGCAGTCTCGCAAATTAAAGATGCACGTATTCTTTTTATAACTCCTCCAATGGTTCCCGGATTTAGTATTTCGGGTGGCGTTGAATTAAAGCTGGAAGATAAAACAGGGGGAGATATTAAGAAATTTGAAGATATATCTCATCAATTTTTGGGTGCTCTTAACCAACGTCCGGAGATGCAATACGCAATGACCTCCTTTAATACAAACTTCCCGCAATATACTGTTGATGTGAATGCGGCTCGCTGTATGCAATCCGGGATCAAAGTCAATACTGTGCTTTCAGCCTTGCAGGGTTATATTGGAGGCTACTATGCTTCTGATTTTAACCGGTTTGGAAAGCAATACCGGATTATGGTACAGGCAGATCCGAAATACCGTGGAAACCCGGACGATCTGAATAACATTTCCATAAGGACCTCTTCAGGCGAAATGGCGCCAATTACCGAATTTATTACACTAAAACGTACATATGGGCCTGAAAATTTAACCCGTTTTAATATGTACACTTCTATTGCAGTAAACAGTGCTCCTAACGCTGGTTACAGCACAGGTGATGCGATTAAGGCAATCGAAGAAGTTGCAAGCCAGACTTTGCCTCCGGGCTATGGGTACGAATTCTCTGGTTTGACAAGGGAAGAAATAGCTTCAGGAAACCAATCCATCCTGATTTTTGCGCTGAGTTTAATTTTCGTTTACTTCCTGCTGGCAGCACAGTACGAGAGTTATATCCTTCCTTTATCAATTCTTGTTTCGATGCCAATTGGTATTGCCGGAGCCTTCATCTTTGCACGGATTATGGGTGTTGAAAACAACATCTATCTGCAAATATCATTGATCATGCTGATTGGGTTACTCGCCAAGAATGCTATTCTAATTGTTGAGTTTGCCCTGCAACGAAGACACAGTGGCATGAGTATCGTACAAGCGGCGGTTGAAGGTGCAACAGCACGATTACGTCCAATCCTTATGACATCGTTTGCCTTTATATTTGGACTGATTCCGCTGGTTATCGGTGGAGGTGTTGGTGCCAACGGAAACCGCTCTATTGGGGTAGGCGCTGTTGGAGGAATGTTCATCGGAACAATGATCGGTATTCTGGTGATCCCTGCCATGTTCGTGATTTTTCAAACACTACAGGAAAAAGTAAAGAAAATAGACAAGCAATCTATTTCGGATATGAACTCTTTGGAGGGAGAAGAAGAAAGTTTTGAAGGTTAATGAAATCAGAAATAACACAATTATGAGAATACATTCAATTAAATACATTATCCTGATCTCCGGAATTGCCGGGATGCTTTATTCGTGCAGTACTCCACGTCATTACTCCCGCGAAAAAATGAATACCGACGGGCTTTATGGCATCAATGCAACTGGCGATTCGTCGAACATTGCCATCAAACCCTGGCAGGAGGTTTTTGCGGAGCCAATTTTACAGAATCTGATTCAGGAAGGCTTAAATAATAACCCGGATTTACAAATTGCTGTTCAAAGAGTAATGGAAGCCGAAGCCTATTTTTCCCAAAGCAAGGCTGCTCTTTTACCTTCAATTTCAGCCAAAGGAACAGGAACTTATATCCGGAATCCGGAATCTGTTTATCCTGATGGTCCCCGTGATGTGAAAAATTTTCAGTTGGGAGCTGAAGCAAGTTGGGAAATCGACATTTGGGGGAAATTACGAAGTTCCAAAAGATCGGCTTATGCTAATCTACTGGCCAGTGATGCAGGCAGAAAAGCAGTCGAAACTCGTTTGGTTGCCAACATTGCCACAGCCTATTATAGTTTGGCCGGATTAGATGCAAAGCTGGCAATCACCAAGGAAACTGTGAAAAATAACATCAATCTGGTTGAAACCATTAAGGTTCTGAAAGAAAGTGGACGAGTGACCGGAGCAGCAGTAGTTCAGAGCGAAGCAGCCCGATACGCGGCAGAAGTAACTATTCCCGATCTGGAACAGCAAATCCGTGAAACAGAAAATGCACTTTGCCTTTTGTTGGGACGAATTCCGGGAACTGTTGAACGGGGAAACATCGACGAACAAAGTTTGTCAACTGCTCTGAATACCGGAATACCGGTGCAATTGCTCGATAACCGTCCGGATGTAATGCAGGCTGAATTTGCAGTAATGAGCGCTTTCGAAACAACAAACAGCGCACGTGCTTATTTTTATCCGGCACTCACACTTACAGCATCGACTGGTTTTGCAGCAACAGATCTCAATAAATTACTCGACCCAAAATCGTTTGCAGCTAATTTAATTGGTGGATTAACTCAACCACTTTTTAATAAAAGAATAAATGCCACCCGGTTGAAGGTTGCTCAGGCACAACAGGAAGAAGCCCTGATTAATTTTAGGAATTCCTTACTGAATGCAGGACAGGAAGTTCAGAATGCGCTTGGCTCTTATGAAACATCGGCACAGAAGATAACTTTACGTCAACTTCAACTCGATGCATTAGTAAAATCGGTCGATTATACCAAAGAATTGCTGACCTATGGATCGGCAACATACACCGAAGTATTGAACGCACAAACGAGTCTTTTATCGGCACAGTTAAGTAGTGTTAACGACCGTTTACAACAACTTAATTCAGTGGTGACTCTTTACCGTGCTTTGGGCGGTGGTTGGAAATAACCTGTTAAATTGGAATATAAAAAGTGGACGACTCTTTTCTAAGGGGTCGTCCATTTTTCTTTTACTATTTTTGTATCCGGAATAAAATAACGAAAGTTGAATCAATGGCAAAAGTAAACTGGAAACCCGGAACCATGGTATATCCGCTTCCTGCGGTATTGGTTACCTGTGGAGAAACACCTGAAGAATATAACCTGATTACGATTGCCTGGACAGGCACAATCAGCAGCGATCCACCAATGTGTTATATTTCTGTTCGTCCTGGCCGGCATTCCTACGAGATTATAAAACGAACAGGAGAATATGTCATAAATCTGACTACCGAAGAATTGGCACGTGCAACTGACTGGTGTGGTTGCAGATCGGGTGCCAAATACAACAAATGGAAGGAAATGGGACTTACTCCAGCGCCGGCAAGCATCGTGAAAGCGCCGATTCTGGCTGAGGCTCCTATCAGTATCGAATGCAAGGTTAAACAAATCATCGAACTGGGCGTTCATCACATGTTCATTTCCGAAGTCGTAAATGTTATTGCCGACGATCGCTATATTGATCCGGAAACCGGAGCTTTTAGTCTGAAAAAAGCAAATCCGCTAATTTATTCGCATGGTCATTATTTCAAAATTGGCGATCCGATTGGGAAATTTGGCTGGTCGGTAGAAAAGAAAAAAAAGAAGTAGACAGTATTCAGTCGCAGTTTACAATGAAGAATACTCTGAAAGGGTAAAATTTGAATAACCGCGGGTGGAGCAAAGCGGAACCCGTGGAAAAGAGTGAGCTAAAAAAGCGCATCATAAAAGCTAATTGAAACGAAAATACTAAATGCCTCACATTCGAAAATGTTGATTAATAAATTACAAATACAAATATGACGAACGAAACTATTCCACATACAGAAAATCCATTACTGGAACCATTTCAGACCATTCATCAAACAGCTCCGTTCAGTTCTGTTAAAATAGAACATTACCTTCCGGCATTTGATGCTGCTATTGAACTGGCAAAAGCCGAAGTTCAGACAATTATTAACAATCCGGCAACTCCTGATTTTGCCAACACCATTGTTGCACTGGATTTGGTTGGGGAAAAGCTGGAACGCATCAAATCCATTTTCTTTAACCTGAATTCGGCCGAAACCTCGGATGAAATGCAGGAAATAGCTCAGGAAATAGCGCCTAAACTTTCTGACTTTGGTAACGATATTAATTTGAATGAGCATCTTTTTGCACGAATTAATGAAGTTCATAATCAACCCGTAAAGCTGATTTTAAATCCAGAAGAATCAACTTTACTCGAAAAAACCTATCGTAGTTTTGTTCGCAGCGGTGCCAATCTAAATGAAGCAGACAAAGCAAAGTACCGCGAAATTACCAAGGAACTTTCGCAATTGGGACTTAAATATCAGCAAAATGTACTGGCCGAAACCAATGCATACGAGTTGAATCTTACTGATGAAAAAGATCTGAGCGGACTTCCGGAATCGGTTGTCGAAATGGCAGCCCAAACTGCTAAATCAAAAAATAAGGAAGGATGGCTCTTTAATCTTCAATATCCAAGCTACGTTCCTTTTCTGAAATATGCAGATAACCGGGAATTACGTGAGCAGATATTTCGTGCTTCAAGTTCGCGCGCAAATCATGGAAATGAGAATGATAACAATGATAATATAAAACGTATCGTTGAACTTAGACTTCAAAAAGCAAAGTTATTAGGTTTTAAAACTCATGCTGAATACAAACTTCAGGAGCGGATGGCCGAAACGCCTGATAAAGTGAATTCATTTTTAAATGATTTGCATCAGTCATCAAAACCTTTCGCTGTAAAAGAATTCGCCGAAGTTCAGGAATATGCAGAAAAATCAGGATTCGATGGTGTTATTCAGCGCTGGGACTGGGCTTATTATTCAGAAAAATTAAAACTGGAGAAATATAATTTTACTGACGAAGAAGTTAAACCTTATTTGCAGCTTGAAAAAGTAATTGACGGTGTATTTTCGCTGGCACAAAAGCTGTACGGGCTGAAACTTAAGGAGAATAAAAACATTGAAGTTTATCACGAGGATGTGAATGCGTTTGAAGTTTTTGATGAAAACGATCGGTTTATAGCGGTGTTGTACCTCGATTTTTTTCCGCGCGACGGCAAACGTTCCGGGGCATGGATGACTGATTACAGGTCACAGTCGAACGTTAACGGAAATTCAATCCGACCACACATTTCGCTGGTAACCAATTTCTCGAAATCTACCGGAAACACACCGTCATTACTTACTTTCGACGAAGTAACAACCTTCCTTCACGAGTTTGGGCATGGACTTCACGGCATGTTGTCGCAATGCGAATTCCCTGGAACTTCAGGAACTAATGTATATTGGGATTTTGTTGAACTTCCATCACAAATTCACGAAAACTGGGCTTACGAAAAAGAGTGGCTCGATCAGTTTGCATCGCATTACCTTACAGGCGAAAAAATGCCTGCAGAACTAATTCAGAAAATACAGAAAGCGCAAAATTTTCAGGCTGCTTATATGATGGAACGCCAGATTAGTTTCGCCATGCTCGATATGGCTTATCACAACCGGGAGATGACCGTTGATGGCGATTTGAAAGAATTTGAGTTAAATGCAACTGCAGCTACCGATTTGTTTGAATCAGTTGATGGCAGCTTGCAAAGTACATCTTTCTCCCATATTTTCTCAGGCGGATATGATGCCGGTTATTACAGCTACAAGTGGGCTGAAGTATTGGATGCCGATGCATTTTCAGTATTTCAGGAAAAAGGAATTTTCGATCGCCAAACGGCCGATTCATTTAGAATAAATATTCTGGAAAAGGGTGGAAGTGAACATCCGACTATTCTTTATAAAGCATTTCGCGGTCAGGAACCAACAGTGAGTGCTTTACTGAAACGAAATGGCTTGGTGTAAATCAGATAAACAGAATTGCAGCATTCATGATTATAAATCCGATCAGAAATCCGGCGTAAACCTGTGTGCTTGTATGTTTTCCGAGGATAAGCCTCGCTGAACCTACCATTCCGGCAATCAGCACGAGCGAAATCAGCATAAATAAAGGGTTTTCCTGAAGGCGAAACGACAAACCAAAGAACCCGCCAACCAGGCCGCCGATCGCCGCTGAATGTGCGCTTATTTTCCATTTGAGGGATATAATCAGAAGTACAATCTGCACAAGAATGGAAGCAATCATGAAAAAGTTGTAGATGGGAAATATTGGAACTTTTTGGAGAACCAGGTATCCGGCATAATAAAAGATAGAACTGAACATGATTGGCAAAACCCGATCCGTGTTTTTCTCCATGTTCACATCAAACCTTGGATTTAAAGATAAAAGCAAAATACTTAAGGCAGGCAATACACAGGTTGAGAGAAAAACCACCAAAAGAATGAACTTTTTTACACTCCAGGGTAGGATTGAAAAGTAAAACCCGGAATTGAAAAGTAGAAAAAATCCGAGAGTTGGAATAAGTAATGGATGAAAAATAATTGAAGTGGCTTTGGCCACCGGATTAGCTATGTTCTTCATATTAAAGTTCTTTTCTCATCCGGGCCACCGGAATTCCGAGTTGTTCCCTGTATTTGGCTACCGTACGACGTGCAACGACATATGATTTTTCTTTCAGTATATGAGCCAGTTTTTCATCTGTAACCGGATGATGTTTATCTTCATTGTCGATACATTCTTCCAGTATTTTTTTTATTTCCCTTGTCGAAACTTCCTCGCCGGTATCGGTTTGCATGCCTTCTGAGAAGAAATATTTTAAAGAATAAATACCAAAATGTGTCTGTATATATTTGCTGTTCGAAACGCGTGAAATTGTTGAAATATCGAGACCGGTCAAATCTGCAATATCTTTCAAGATCATGGGTCTCAACTTGGTTTCGTCTCCATCCTGAAAAAATTCTCTCTGGAATTTGACAATCTCGTTCATCGTAACGAGCAGTGTTTGTTGGCGTTGCCTTATGGCATCAATAAACCATTTTGCCGAATCCAGTTTCTGCTTCATGAAAGACAGGGCATCCTTCTGTTCTTTTGATGCTTTGCTTTTATTTACAGCATAAGATTTCATCAGGTTCATGTACGTTCCATTCAACTGAAGATCTGGAGCATTTTTCTGGTTCAGGCTTAAACTTAATTCACCTTCTAAATTATCAAGTAAAAAATCTGGGACAATTACCTGATTCGATTTACCCATTGGATTGCTGTACGAACTTCCGGGCTTGGGATTCAACTTCAGAATCTCATCAATTGCTTCTTTTAGTTCTTCTTCTTCAATTTCGTATTTGCGGAGAATTTTATCGTAATGTTTTTTCGTAAATTCTTCAAAATTATCCTGAATAATTTTTGCTGCCAGAGAATCTGAACCTTTCCCTCTTTTTCGCATGATCTGCAGAAGCAGGCACTCCTGAAGATCGCGTGCTGCGATACCAGGTGGGTCAAAATCCTGAATGATTTCCAGATATCGTTCGAGGTCTTCCAGTTTTACCTCTATGTTTCGGTGAAAAGCCAGATCATCAGAAATCGAAAGTAAATCGCGTCTCAGGTACCCATCTTCGTCAATATTACCAATAATATATTCAGCTATCTGTCTTTCATCTTCACTAAGGCCGGAAAGGCCCAGCTGTTCTATAAGTGAGTCGTGAAAGCTTATACCCGAAGAATAGGGCATATCGATCAATTTGTCGTCTTTTGAATAATTGTTGGCAGATAAGCGATAACTAGGGACATCTTCATCATTCAGATAATCTTCGAGCGAAAATTCATCATCCGAAGATGAATCATCCGAATCATCTTCATAAGTTTCATTTAAGTCATCGGTTTCATTCAGTTCAAGAATTGGATTTTCTTCCAATTCACTTTTTATCCGCTGTTCGAGTTGAATCGTAGGAATCTCAAGCAACTTGATAACCTGTATCTGCTGCGGTGAAAGTTTCTGTAATAAGCGTTGCTGTAAACTGATTCTCTGGTCTGCCATTCTGATTCAACGTTTTCCCAAAATTAAGATTTTTAATTGAACATGATAACCTATGGATTTAAAAAGAGAAAACTAAAAATAACAGAGGAAAACAATTCAGTCAAAATGGTTTCTATTCAATATTATACATTTCAGGATATTCATTAAGGATTAAACCGTTACTACGTTTTTTCTTGGTTCTTTTAGGCTTGTAAAACGGACTTGTTTCTGTTGGCGAATCGTAAATGTCTCTTTTCCTGAATAGATAAAAACATGTTCCAAAAGTTAATCCTGAGAATTCCGATATTGAAGGTAAAAGATAAGATAAAAAATTATCGGTTCCAAGGTAAACCTGTCCAAAATCCCGATTTAAAAATATAGCTAAAGGGATATTGTTGAATGAGTTACCAATCTTTGCATATCCCGTGGTGATCGATAGTTTTTTGTTTAACTCGAAGTTTGCCGTTACCGAAAGACTATGGTGATTCATGTTTTTTAATAAAATAAACCGATTAACGACACTAATCTTTGTTGAAGGATTAAGCTGATAATTCAGGCCAGTATATATTTTAACAGGCAATGGCGTCGAGAAGGCTGACTTTTCGTATGTTAATTTGAAATGGTCAGTAATTGAATCTGTTATCGAAACGTTATTTTTTGTCTTTGTAATTATTTCAACTCCGTTAACAATTTCACTCTTGAAGTTTGATGTTTTTAAACTAAATTCTCCTTCAAAATCCTTTGAGTTCAGGTTATTCTTCCAGTTAATTTTTCCAAAATCAATCGCACTCATTGAAAATGTCAGTTTAGGGTTTACTTCATATTTAATTCCAAGGTCTAATCCGAATCCTTTATTCTCATTATTCAGGATGTAATCTTTTACAATACTTCGTTCAAAACTTAGTTATTTATCTGATTTACAGCAAAATAACTGATTATTTATTAGATTAAAACCGCAGAGATTTGTATCTTTAAAGTATTAATTACCAGTTAATTACTTTAATTATGGCCACCTCTGC
>JBGSUC010000013.1:0-8149 GCA_041736275.1 Prolixibacteraceae bacterium | reverse complement strand
AATTTCAGTTGAAGTAGTAGTCTCATCATCAGAAATTTATAATATATAAAGGTTGAGAAGTCTTTTTTTTAGATCAAATTTATTCGCATCGCGACCATCTGCTTTCGCGATTAATTAAAATACTGGACTGATTTTAATATTGTCAAAATAAGCCTCATTCCAGCCAGTTCCAATGGCAATGACACCATGGTTAAATGTTGAATCTACGACTTCAGCTTTGATTTTTCCATCAATTACAACCTTGATAGAGTCTATATTAAATATCATTTCTACTGAATGCCACTTATTTACAGAATTCTTAAACACGCCAGAAGCTAGAGATTTTCCATTTTCTATTTTCAGTTCCCAAGCTCCATTGGACTGAAAATGCAACGCATAACCAACATATGGAAAACTTCCCCATTCTGGTGCTAAATTGTTAGCCCTTCCAATAAAAAAGACTTCTCCTGAATCAGGAATAAGAAAGTCGGCTGAAAATCGGTAATTCTTCCAATTAATTTCGCCCATAAATGACAATGGATTTTTATAACTGCATCGCCAGCAAATACCAGGTGTTATAGAAATTTGTTTCAGACATTTACCTTTTTTGTCAGGAAGTGGGACTACTTCGAAAGTTCCGTGCTGATCACTAAAATACTTGGCCGGAGAATTTAAATTCTGACTTTCAAAATCATTGCTGTAGTTTATTGATTGCTCACCGATTTTGGGTATTTTGTGCTCGGCAATTCCTTTACCTTGTCCACTGGTGGTAGTTAACGAATAGATTGATTTCGGTTGAACCGTAATTGCAAATTCCCTATTTTCGAGCTTAATATCAGCCTGCTTAATAAATTCTTCACCATTGAAGACAGATCTGAAAACTGATAAATCCTTTGTTGATAAATCATCGGATAATTTAATATGTAATATTTGAGGCTCTTTGGCATCCATAGTTTCAATAATTATGCTGTAATCATTCGTCACTGGAGATCTAAGTGAAACCATTGATACTCCTTCGTTTGAACTATTTGCACCGTTCCACCACTTACATCCGCTGTCCAGATATTTCCACCCCGGCTGAGCAAACTGGTTAATATGCGCAAGTGCCCAAATGGAGGCTAGCACTTCATAATGTCCAGACCAAGGTGTATTGGCCACCATTACTCCTGAACGGGGTACTGTTAGATAATCATGGTAGGATGTAATGATGCTCCAGTTAATAATTTTTGTAAATCCGTCAACCATATAACTACGGTAGGATCTGGCCCAACCGGCAGCAGATTCCCAGCTGTTTCCATAAAAGTGTGATTCTCCAGACCAAACAGGCTTATTAATTTTTCGGACGTTTTCAGTTGTGATATAATTGGTTTCTTCGGCACTGTGAGCATTGATCACTCCAATTGCTTTGTACAACTCCGGATCCCTTAACATGTCATCGGCTATCAACCATCTTTCACTAGATTGCCATAAGTCACCGGCATCAATAATGACATTTTGAAGACCATTTTTGTCAAGAGTCTTTCTCAAAAGTTTTATATACTCTTTATCATACAGTTTTTCATTCCAGACTCCTATATATTGCACTGAACAGTTCCAGTATTTTTCTGCCCCTTTAAGCCAAGCACAAACAAAATCTGCATTGTCTTTTGTGAAAAAATTACCATTGCCAATCCACCCAGGAGCACCCCATTGCAATCCTTCAAGAATAATGTTAGGGTTGCGCTTTCTGGCTTCGGCCATCAACCAGTATTCATAACCACGTTTGAAAAATCCCGATTGAGGATTGTCAAATTCTTCACGAGTGGCAGCTATACTGGGTTCTGATCCATCTGTTGAATTTATATCGCCACCAATTTCGACCTTTAAATGATGAATATTTGCTCCAAAATTTGGTTTGAATAAATAGTCAAGTATTTCGCTGCGATATGGTTCAGGGTAATCGTATAATAAACGGGTTGATGCTCCAGCACTTAATGATCCGTATCCCTCAAAAGTTTTGTTAGGTTTTGTGCCGTCGATATAAATTTGATGCATACTTTGGATTGTATCCCTCTGTTGAGAAAAAACAGAACCAATTGATAAAACAATTAGAATTACGATAAACAAAACTTTTTTCATATTTCTTTTATTTGGTAAATCGATTGAAATTGATTAAAGAACAATTTTTCTATAAAATGAGGTTGTCTCCTATTAAAGAGACGACCTCCAAATAATGGCAAATATTTATTAATACTTAAAGTCCTGTTGGCCCAGCGTTTGCAGTGATTGGCCAGCCTGGATTCTGATATATAGGAGATCCAGTAGCATCATTATTTTCGGTTGTTATTAAAAAATTTTGAACCGCAATAGGATTTAAATAATGAGCCAATGTCCACCTATATCCATTGAATACAAGCGATGTGGGTGTTTTTTCATAGGGTCTGATGTAGAGGCTTAGACTCGGGGCGGACATGGTGCTTTTGTCCCCAATGCTATATGTTAATGAACCGGCATTGTCAGGTATTACCGGTTGCCTTTTTAAGGTGATGAAAACAAAATGGGTGTAAAGATTATTGAATTCTATTTTCATAAGGTAAATAAGGTTAAGGTTTCGGGGCTGATCTAAGTTACTAAGGTTTTGAAAAAAGTAAGGTTTTCACTAAAAAATATCCATGATTTTTTGGTTTTTAAAAATACTTGCCCACAAAAAAATCAGTGATCCAACACGAATATGAAAAACTACTCACCGGGTGACAAAAAAGTCACCCGGTGAATTAGTTTACTTTAAATCGCAAACTTGCTGTTTTATTTTAATCAATTTGATTGGCCCCATTAATCCTGAAGGTTTTAAAGCTTTATTTTTATCCAAAAACTCTTCTATTGACGCAGACGTCCAAACACTTTGAACTTTACCAAACTGCACAAAATCACCGATCAGGCGATTCCTGTAAACATTGGCCACAACAACTTCCAGTTCATTTTCATCTTTCAGCAATCCGGTAATATTCAGCCTTGTTCCTGTTTTCCACAGGTCGCCAAATTGTTTGCCATTCAACGAAACGCGAGCCACCGATCCAAAATCACCAATATCCAGAAGAACCGAATCTTTAGGATTTTCAAATCCTGTGGGAGTTTTAAACTTCAGCGTGTAATGAGCATTTCCAGAGAAATAACGGATATCCGGATTGGAAAATTCGGTAAACGATTGAAGCGAGTTGATTGAGGTCACAGGAATGCTGGCTTTATATGCAGTTTCGAACTGGATGCTTCCGGTAAAGTCATGAATTTCAACTTCTTCGGCTTGAATATAATGGCCGGAGAGCGTTTTTTTATTGTTGGTTGTTAAAGTGTAATCGCCTGTCAGTAAAGGTGAAACAGAATATCCGCTGGAAGTAAAAGTAACAAGCGGCAGATTTTCTGTGATTTCGGCTGACGGAAATAGTTGTTTTCTTTCATTCATAACTGTTGTAATAAAATCAACAGGTTTTCCTGATTTAAAAACAAACAGTTTCGATTCGTGCGCGTTAAAACTAACCGGAATCCTTGTTTGCCCGTTTTCAATTCGGAAGATGGCAGGTCCTGTGGTGGTGCCGTCCTCAGGATTCCAGATTTCAGGTGTTTTATCGGCAACGCGGAACATACATTCGCGTGTTAAACGTTTGTTTTGTTGATTGGCAACGAAATAAATATCGGTGTCGCCCACTTTTTTATGAATGAACTGGAAGTTATTGGTTTCTTTCTGGTTGGTAGTAAAATCAGGCGCCAGTTTGATCTTTTCAAGTACCTCGCCAATTGGCATACCCCAGAAAACCTTGCCTTTTCCGTAGCTATTCTCAATGGTTGATTTCCCGTTTTCCTTGCCCCAAATCAAGTCGGCCAATTCGTTAAAGGCTTTTTGATTGCTCGAAAAATCAGCCTTTGTCAAAGTATTGATTGGTTTTGGGCCATAAATCATTGCACCTTTTTTAACCAATGTTTCGATTTGCTGAAGTGTTTCAAGGTTCATAAACGGGAAAGCCGGTAAGCTAAGTAAAGAATAGCTGCTTGCGTTGTTTAGGCACAGTTTTCCTTCAACCATTTCAATACGATTTTTCAGAATATCGAAATTGCAGGCATTTACCTGATAACCGAATGGAAGTGTTGTAGACTGGTTATACACAAAGAATTGCGGCAATTGATCGCCAAGAAAATAAAGCACATCTGAAGCAGTTACTCCCTGCTGAAGAAGGTATTGTATGCGTGCCTGATAGTTTGTCCATTCAGAAATATAGGGCCAGTATAGGTTGTTCCGGTTGAAATGGGAGGCAAATTGCCCAAGGGTCATACCAGGTTTTTCATCGGTAGGCTGATGAACGTAACTGTGAAGGATAAATTGGTTAATACCCGAACAGTAGGCTTTATCACCAAAAGGTTTGAGATCATTGGGAGATTCGCTGTAATGCGCCATTCCGGTGTACGATTCGGCGGCAACAACCTGTTTGCCGTATCCAATAGCGGCACACGATGGCAGATTCAGTTCTGGTCCGGCGGAAGGGTAATATTGAACAAGGCGGTCATCGTTGGTAGATGTCCAGTATTCGTACATGGGCAGATCTACACATTGAGTGGATTTCAGAATATCCAACGGAGGATAGCTGGCATTTCCATAAATGACTTCGGCGTGAAATTCGAGCTTCTGCTTGTGGTACAGTTTACTGAAATGTTCATAATAATTTTGCTCAATCAAATCGGCAATAGTTTTTCGAAAATCGAACAAAACCGCTTCCGATTCTGCTTCCGACCCGACAATTTCACCACAAAGAACTGGTAAATAAGAAAGAAGATCGTATCCACGACGTTTTTCAAATTCAGCCGGGAAGTTAGCTGTCCAGTTCTGATAAGCGCACTCCCAACTATCAATTAATACAAATTTGAAGGTATTTCCGGTAAAGGTTCCGGCTTTTTCAACCAGTTTTGCCGGGAAGTTATTAAAATGCAGATTAGCGGCGGTAGTATCCATTTTATCACATTCCAGACCTGTACCTTCCTTGGTTCCCGGGCCGTTGGTGGCTCCGGTTGTTGTATATCCAAATCGTAGAATGGCCCAGTTTCCGGCTGGAACGTCCCATTTTAGGGTGCCATTGGCATCCATTTTATCTGTAAGTATCACAATCTCCTTTTGTGAGGAAATGTTTTTTAGCGACTCATTGTTTCCTCTTGTATAGAAAAATTGTTCATGAGCGGCTTTAATAGAGGCTGTTTTTTCGGAAATATACTGAATGGACGGCGAAAAAAGTGGTTTTTCATTGGTTTTCAATAGCTCAAGTTCGGAGATATTAACAGGAATAAAATCGTCAATTTTGCTAAAATCGTTAACTAAAACACGAACAAATTTGGCAGTAGTAGGCGGTAACGCGATTTGTTCGCTTTTATTGAGCCCTTTGATGGTGAAATCGGTCACTTTCTTAAATTTTTTCCCGTCTTGCGAGGTCATCAAAGTATAGGACGTCACGAAATCATCAGCATTTCCCCACATAAAACTGCGACGCTGGAGAATAACGATTTTATCAAAGCTCATTGGAACTTCAGAAGAAATGCTCAGAAAATCATCTTTTTTTATGGTTATACCACTTACCGGGTCACCGTCCGACAGAAAAGAAGCATCCTCCAAATCATTTAGCATTATTTTAGGTTCAGTCAGTTGAAATGAACTGGCCGTTTCATCAACTTTATAGGCTACAACCGCCACATCTTTGTAAAAGTTATGAAGTTCAAAAGGTTTTTTCAATTCGGCAGTAATTGATTGCCCGCCAGTAACAATTTGTTTGGTCCAGACAAATTGTTTCATCGACATTTCAGGAGTAATCCACGGACCACCGGTACTGCTCCATCCATCGCAATTGTGTACCCCGATACTGATTTGGAGGCGCTTTGCTTCGGTTAGCGCCCATTGAAACATTTCGAACCAGGTATCGCTGGCAAACCGCACCTTAGGAACACCGAAATCACGATCATTGAATAAACTAACATTCAAGATAGTTGCCTGAACAATTCCCTGACTTTTCATTGCTTCCAGGTCTTTGGTTATGCCATCTTTGGTAATACTCCCATCTAACCAGTGCCACCAGGTATGTATTTTCACATTTGATGGAGGATTTTTAAATTCGCTCCCTTCAAATTTGACTTTTTGAGGTTGAGAACACGCGGAAATAAACAGAAAGAATGAAAATGCAACAAAGAAGTGAAACACAAATTGTTTTTTCATGATTGAGTCCACTCCGAAAAGTGGTATTGTTTTTTAATTAATTAATTAATAGTCAGATATTTAATTACTAAATTCAATTGCTTTATGTATCTTGCTTTCATAATATAAAGAGCAATAAATGTTTAAGAAATCATCAAAATCAGGTCAACTTAATATTTTCACCTCGTCCAAATCTATGTTTTCAGGCAATTCGCTAAAAATGTATGAAGATGAACAAGCATGGCATAACCAGTTTCGCAAACAGGTTACGATGCGTATAGATGAAAATATCTTTCGGCCTTTATATTGTCAGGACAACGGTACTCCAAATGCGCCTGTCCGTGTTCTGGTTGCAATGATGGTACTTAAAGAGGCCGAAGGCTTAAGCGACCAAAAGATTTTCGAGAACTGTCGTTTTAACCTGCTGGTTCGTAGTGCTCTTGGTTTACACAATGCAGACGATCCTCTACCCACAGAATCAACTTATTATTTATTCCGCAAACGCATTCAGGAATATGCAAAGGAAAACAACGAGAACCTTTTTGAAACTGCTTTTGCACAAATCACCAAAGACCAATGTGCTGAATTCGAAGTTAGTGGAAAGCGTATTCGAATGGACAGCAAATTGTTGGGCAGCAATATCGCATGGCTTAGCCGTTACGAATTGATACACGAAACACTGCGTTTATTTTATAACCAGGTTAAACAATTTGGCCAACTCAACAAAGCAATAGAAGACCGTTTAGACGAGCTGCTTAAATTAGAGGGCAATAAAGTTGTTTATATCTGCTCGAGTGAAGAGGGCAAAAGCCGCTTGCTGGAACTCGGTGAATTGATATACAAAATATTGCCACTTTTTTCATCCTCAACAAGTATTTATTATCAAACCCTCCAACGGGTTTTCAACGAGCAGTACCGGGTCGATGAAAAAAAGGTAGTCGTTGCCCGTGAGAAAGAAGAAATATCGGCCAAATCGGTTCAGTCGCCGCATGATACCGACTGTCACTACCGGAATAAAGATGACCAAAAAGTGAAAGGTTATAGCATCAATGTAACCGAAAGTTGTGACGATGATAAGCCACTAAACCTGATCGGCCATGTCGATGTGAGGAAAGCAAGCACTTCTGATGTTGATTTTCTTCAGCATGACATCGACAATGCACAGGAAGTATTTCCCGATAAAATAAAAGCAGCCCACGCTGACGGAGCTTATCACAGTCCTGATAATCAACAATATTGCAAGAACAATGAGATCGACCTGTACCTCCATGCCATACAAGGAGCTAAAAGCAGATACCAGTTCAACTTCTCCGAAAAAGGAGAACTCTCTATTTTTGATACAATAACTAACGATATTGTCGGTTCAAAAACGATTATCAGCAAAGACGGCACTGTTAAATGGCGCATCAAAACAGAAAAAGCATACCGGTACTTTACCCAGAAAGATATTGATGGGTATTTGCTTCGAAAACAGATAGCAGAAACGCCCATTGAAACTTTGCAGTTCCGCAATAATGTTGAAGCTACTATTTTTCAATTAGGCTACCATTATCCAAATGCAAAGAGCAGGTACCGGGGTGAAGTCAAGCACCAAATGTGGGCCAACATCCGCTGTTTGTGGGTGAACTTTGTCCGGAAACTGAAATACATAAAACAATTATGTCAAAGAACTTTGTTTTTTGCAAAATTTTCAGTCAAATCTTTATTTTCTGAACTCTATTTTGCAATCAACTCAATATTAACGGCAATTTTGCCAAACAACCAGTCAAGTTCCGAAAATACCCGATTCTCCATTAGTTGAGAAAAATGGGGTTGTCGGCTTGGATTCGTTTATTATATAGAGAGGGAAAAAGTATTTAAGTACTACCCAAATTTTTATTTTTTTTTGAATATCAGAAAAAAGGTAAGTAACTGGTCATTGATATTATCAATCCCCTCCCATAGCTTACTGTCAATTTTACGACGAAG
>JBGSUC010000080.1:0-53384 GCA_041736275.1 Prolixibacteraceae bacterium | reverse complement strand
GAAATATTACAGATTCTGGGCATCTCGTTACTGGACAAAACTCCTGTAAAAGAACTACTTGCAAATAATGATTACAAAAATGTCAAAGAACTGGATTCTAAACAATTGTCACTCAGCCTCTTTTAGCGAGACAGTAGTGATTTTATATACCTATAATCAAAAATGAACGTTGATAAAAGGAGAGCTAACAATTCAAAAAAGAATTGAAGCACGCAAAAGTTTATCAATGTATGTTTACAAAAGTTTATTTATTTTAGCGAAGTAATATTTACCTAACCAATTATAATCATGAAAGTATTCATATTAAGTTTCCTTTTCTTACTATCACTGCATTCATTTGCACAAGAATCATCGCCGGTTGACTATGTCAATCCGTTAATGGGCTCAGATTCAAATTATTCCCTGTCTAACGGAAATACTTACCCTGCCATTGCAATGCCATGGGGAATGAATTTCTGGACTCCGCAAACGGCTAAAATGGGAGACGGTTGGGTTTATGCTTATGATGCAACTCATATTCAAGGTTTTAAACAAACACATCAGCCAAGTCCATGGATTAACGATTATGGCCAGTTTTCGATTTTCCCGATGACAGGTGATCTTAAAATTAAAGGAGAAAAACGGGCAAGCTGGTTTTCGCATAAGGCTGAAACGGTAAAACCATATTATTATAGCGTTTACCTCGCCGATTATGATGTGACAACTGAAATTACACCCACGGAAAGAGCGGCTATGTTTCGCTTTACATTTCCCGAAAATGACAAATCGACCGTGTTAATTGATGCGTTCGACAGAGGTTCGTACATCAAAATTATTCCTTCGGAGAATAAAGTAATAGGCTACACCACCCGCAACAGTGGCGGAGTTCCGAAGAATTTCAAAAATTATTTTGTGATTATATTCGATAAATCCTTTACTGAAAATCTGATTTGTAATGATTCTGCAGTGGTTGCCGGTATTACAGAGTTACAGGCGAATCATGTTATGGCTGCTCTTCGTTTTAAAACTAAAAAAGGCGAACTTATTAATGCACGCGTAGCTTCTTCATTCATTAGTTTCGATCAGGCCGAGTTGAACTTGAAAGAACTTGGAGATGATAATTTCAATCAGATTTGCAAAAAAGGCAAAGAAGTTTGGAATAAGGAGTTATCGCGCATTGCTGTTGAGGGTGGAACTACCGACCAGACACGTACTTTTTACTCTTGCCTGTACCGTGCCATGTTGTTCCCACGTAAGTTTTTCGAGTTTGACAAAGATGGCAAAATGATGCATTACAGTCCATACAACGGTCAGGTTTTGCCCGGAGCCATGTTTACCGATAATGGATTTTGGGACACTTTCCGTGCCGTTTTCCCATTTTTTAACCTGTTGGAACCTTCGTTGAATGCACAAATGCAGGAAGGTTTGGTTAATGCCTACAAGGAGAGTGGTTTTCTTCCTGAATGGGCCAGTCCCGGACATCGCGACTGTATGATCGGATCAAACTCGGCCACCATTATTGCTGATGCTTATTTGAAAGGCGCCCGTGGATACGACATCAATACGCTTTACGAAGCTGTACTGAAAAATTCAAAAACCGAAGGTCCACTCACTTCTGTTGGCCGCAAAGGTGTTGATTATTATAACAAGCTTGGGTACGTTCCATACGATGTGAAAATTAACGAAAATACAGCCCGTACACTCGAATATGCTTTTGCCGACTGGACTATTTACAAACTGGCAATTGAATTAAAACGGCCTCAGGAAGAAATCGATTTATTTGCAAAACGATGTATGAACTACCGTAATGTTTTCGATCCTGAAACCAAACTGATGCGTGGTAAAAATCTGGATGGAACATTCCAGAAGCCGTTTAATCCATTCAAATGGGGCGATGCTTTTACCGAAGGAAACAGCTGGCACTACACCTGGTCTGTTTTGCATGATGTAAAAGGCCTGATTGATTTAATGGGTGGTAAAAAAGAATTTGTTGGTATGCTCGATTCAGTTTTTGTGGTACCTCCAATTTTCGACGATTCGTATTACGGTGGTGTGATTCATGAAATCCGTGAAATGCAGATCATGAATATGGGTAATTATGCACA
Source organism: Prolixibacteraceae bacterium (assembly GCA_041736275.1). Lineage (GTDB taxonomy): Bacteria > Bacteroidota > Bacteroidia > Bacteroidales > Prolixibacteraceae > Aquipluma. Next base: position 51,300 of record JBGSUC010000080.1, on the reverse strand, counting down.
TGGTAATCAGCCAATTCAGCACATGATTTACTTATACAATTATGCCGGTGAACCCTGGAAAACTCAGAAATGGGTTCGCGAAGTGATGAACCGTATGTATTTACCAACTCCTGATGGTTATTGTGGTGATGAAGATAACGGACAAACTTCGGCCTGGTATGTATTTTCGGCAATGGGATTTTATCCGGTAACTCCGGCCAGCGACCAGTATGTTTTAGGTGCGCCGCTTTTCAAGAAAATTACCATTAAGCTCGAAAACGGTAAAGAAATTGTGATTAATGCTCCTGAAAACAGCGCTGAAAATAAATACATCCAATCAGCTAAATTCAACGGAAAAGATTACACAAAAAACTACCTGACCTATTCCGAACTGATGAAAGGTGCTGTAATCGATTTCAAGATGGATGCAACTCCTAATAAAAAACGTGGAACCGAAGAGACTGACTTCCCTTATTCGTTCTCGAACGAGAAGAAAAAGTAGTAGTCAGACCATCGGTCTTTAAATGAAAATCAGGTAAAGTCGGACCCATGTCTCACGTTACCTGATTTTTTATTTTGCGGATATATCAAACAGAAACATCAAAATGAATTCTGAGGATCTGTTGTCTCTAGCGGTAAATTTTATAGTTACAATCGTATTCTCATTATCAATATTTCCAAAAAACATAGTTGATTTGTTCTTCTTCAAACTATACTAAAAACATTAGCATAAGTTTTGGCCGGAACTTCGTAACCAAAAGGCATAAAACCGCTAAAGCCTTTAATATATGCGAAAGGATACAATTTAGTATTTGCTCCGGCTTAAATTCATTACGTCCTCTTGTGCCATCCATTTGCTCGAAGATGGGCTTAATATTATTACCAATAAAGAGCTTTTTTGACCATGAATGAACAGAACAACGATGATTTACCTAAATGTGGCACAATATACATTGATTAAGACTAACAGTCCTTTGGATACGCTTTATAACTTGACGTAAGAATGTGTTCTGATTTAGAAATGGCCGAAGTTAATAAATGATTTGCCATGTAATAACGTCGACAAATACTGTCCATTGGCTGAGAAGATCAAGGTACTATTTGATATCCACATTATTTGTTTACATAGCCTCGCTATTTAAAAACTTCGACATCATACCGCCCAGCAAATATTGGTATTGTAACGTTCTTTTGACCCGAAGCGTTAATTAGGTTTTTTCGGAAAGTTCTATTGTCAAACCCCTTATGATGACAAAGACCTAATATTCCCATATTTTCACGACTGCCCACTTGTGCGCGCAGTTTAGTTTTGGGTATAAAATCTAAGATTACCGAATCAACCTGGAATGAATTGAGAATTTTTTTCGGATCTTCTGCTGTTAGAATAGATTCATGTACTGAAGCATACAGATCATACAGGGCAGCAAATGGCTGAATACAGTTTAATCCATATGCTTTAAAAACAGATATTTCACGATCCGACGTGTCAAGTCCGCTAATCAGAATGTCCTGAAGCTCTTTCTTGCCAACTCTTGGCAGTTTGTAGTATTCAACACCATCAATAAACTCACCAGCGTAGTCACAGGTAAACTCGTTCATTAAATCACCAGTCAATACAATCACTTTTTCATTGTCAATATCATCGTGTGAGTCAACATGCTCTTTAATACTAATTGCAAGTAGGATATTTAATGCTGCACAATGAACATTAAAGTCTCGGAAGTCCTGACACAATACCGGGGCTTTATCAAGAGCCTGAAGTATTCTTTCTTCATCTGTTGGAAATACAAGATGTTTAATACCTAACTGCGATGCAATTTTTTGGGATTTTTCTGAGTCTTCAGATTTACCTAAATCAAGCGTACATGCAATAGGATTTTTAAGAAACTGCTTAGCTTTAGAGGCAATGATGGTGCTATCAAGACCTCCGGATAGTGCTACAAAAAAGGTCCATCCACTATCTTCAAGTTGTCTGAACATGGTATACAAACCATCAAGGCGAGCATCAAAGCGCTTTCTGAAATTTATGACATTAGGGTCGTTGTTCTTTTCAAACGCACGCTTGTTTAAGTTCTCATCAATTATTTTTGGAGCGCTAAGATTTCGAATCAATTCACGTTTGCCTCCAGTACCAATATTTACCATCGTTCCTGCAGGAACAGAATAAATGTTGCTTTTATGAGCGAATAAATCAGCAAACTTCTCAGAGAAATGCAATTTACCATCGGGGGTTTCAGTATAGAACATCTTGCCAATTCCGAGAGGGTCACGTACGGCACAATAAAGCCCTTCTTCAATTTTTTTTACTGAAGCAAACTGTCCAAGGTGATATCCTTTTTTAAAAACTTCTGAATCAGCTGCTTCAAGATTAAAAGGGAATCCCAAGTGATAATAATAATTTGGTTCTAAAGGAATTTGCTTGATGTATTTTGTTTTCTCCATTATTTGCAATTTAACTATTTATAGGCTGATATGTTTATAAGTATAACAGAGTTTAGGTATGTTAAGTTCAAAAAGTCTTTTTCTCTTTGCAACAGTAGCGGTTTTGTTGTATTAAGCAAGAAGATATTGGTACTATATTGGTTTCTTACAGCTACTTGTATTAAAAAAAAATATCTTGTGATTCATAATCGAATGTCAGATTTGATTATGAATCACCATTAAAAGTTAATGATTCATTGTTTATATTCAGGGTGTTAGTTAAATAATATATTAAGATGTTATTTGAACCTGTTTTTGAAGTATAAATATACCTGAAGGAGTTTTCCAATTGGCTGGCTTTCAATAATAAAGTTACTATATAGAATCTAATTACTAAGAGCAGCAGCGTTTTTCGTTTTTGAATTAAAGATCACTGGTGAATTACTTGTTGCCTTTGTCTGTCCTGAAAGATTATTTGAGAAAGGGAATTCGCATGAAAAGAACAACAGTAATAATATAAGGTATTTCAAAGTATTAGATTTAGGGTTGAAATGAAAATATCAGTATATTTCTATTAGTTTAATTTTGATTCTACTGTACCATAACTCATGTGTATATTTCACATAACATATTTCTGTTTTGTCCATCATCTGACTTGAATATATTCTCCCAAATTGTCGGTGCATATTCACCTTTTTTCGATTTGGGAGAAATCAATTAATGTAAAAGACTAATCTAAAACATTAAATGCAATTAAATTCTTTTGTTAAGCAAAATTTTTATTACCGGAGTTAAATAACCTGGAGATATTTTTTTTCTGAATAGTGAAATTTTGTTTTTACTCGTGAGTTTTGGTTTTTGAGTGCTTTCGTTTCAGAAAATAATACACCGGAATGCCTGAAAGAATCAGGATCATGCCTATTGAAGCTTCACGCGGCCGGGTAACAATTGTATTGAAAAACAGGCCGATGCAAAAGAGGATGAAAATGGCTGGTACATACGGGTAACCCCATACTTTGTAAGGACGGTGTGCTTCAGGCATCTTCCGGCGCAATATAAAAACGCCTAAGGTTGTAGCGCCATAAAATATAAAGACCGCGAAAATTACCATGTCTGTTAACTGATCGAAAGTTCCCGATAAAACCAGAACCGATGCCCAAATTCCCTGTGCTAAAAGCGAGTTGGAAGGGACGTTGTTTTTGTTCAGATTTCCGATTCCCGAAAAGAAGAGTCGTTCGCGTGCCATGGCATAATACGGACGGGCACCCGTTAAAATACTGGCATTGGTGCAGCCCAGCGTAGTAAGCAGTATAAGCAATGAAATAAATAATACTCCTCCGGTTCCCCAAAAACTTCTGACGGCCTCAACTGCTGCAATCTGGTTGCCGGCATCGTTAATTCCAATCAATTGCGGAATGGATAGGAGAGAGAGGTATGTAACGTTGACCAACAGATAAATAAAGATAATGATGAAGACACCCATCACGATTCCTTTTGGAATGTTTCGCGTCGGATCTTTAATTTCTCCGCCTATAAATCCCACGGAAACCCATCCCTGATAGGCCCAGAAAGCAGCCAGCATGGCGGTGTAAAACGAAGACAGTGTAACATTACTGCTGGTTAATTCTCGGACATTCATAAAATTGTCAGGTTTGACAGAAATGCTTGTCAATCCAGCGAAAACGATCACAAGTAAACCCGTAAAAACCATCAGTAAAATGGCTCTGCTTGCCCATGCGCCACTTTTTAATCCGGAGATATTGAGCGATGTTAAAAGTAAAATCAACAGAATCGCTGTTAGTTTCACTCCAAAATCCTGAAAAGGATAAAAAATACCTCCTATGGTGAAATCCTGAAGCGAATGAAAAATCTGAGGCAATGGAACAATGCTGTTAAGCGATTGAGCAAAAACATAGGCCAGCGACGAGATTGTAGCAGTTTGAATGATTGTAAACAGCGACCATCCGTATAAAAATGCAAAGAAGCGGTTGTAAATCTTTTTCAGGTAGACAAATTCGCCCCCGGTATCGGCCAGTAAACCTGCAACTTCAGCATTACTGAGTGCACCAAAGAGCGTTATAATTCCACCTACAATCCACGCCATCAGTATCCATACAGAGGAGTGAAGTTCTGCAGCCATGGGGGCTATTTTTTTATATACTCCCGACCCAATGATGTTTGCAATGACAAAAATGATAACGTAACCAAGGCCGAACATCCGTACCAAATTCCTTTGATTGCCCATAAAAAGCTTTAGAAAGTAAATATCGCTCCTAAATTAAGAAATAAGTTAAGTATTCATTTAGCAGTTTTATTGATATCAGAAAATGATAAAAAAAACGTATTTTCATTCACTAATTATTTACTACTTATCTGGCTGTTTTATTATGAAGAGAAATAACGATGTTGGAAGTTTCAGCGGGAATAAGCAAAGTGTTGATTTTGAGCAATACAGATTGCTGGACACAATCGATTTCAGTAAAATATTAATTGGCATTATTCTGATATTGAGTGGTTTTTCTGTTCAGGCCCAATGTACCTTTAAACCAATTGGTCATAGAGGCGGTTCGTCTTACAATTATCCTGAAAATACGCTGGTTTCCCTTGAGCAGGGTTTTATTGAAGATATTTTTGCCGCGGAGGTTGATGTTCGTTTTACAGCAGACAGTGCTCTGGTTTTAATGCACGATTATTACGTTGACCGAACAACCGATGGGATCGGGGAAGTAGAAAATCTGACTTTAGATTACCTGAAAACACTTGATGCCGGAAGTTGGAAAGATCCCAAATATGCAGGTACACCAGTCCCAACCTTGAAGGAGGCTTTATCGCTGGCTAACAAATATCAAAAGAAACTTTACTTAAACATGAAGGTATTTGCGCCTGAATTAATAGCTGCTACTTTAAAAGAGGCTGGGGTTGCTGATGATATTGTTTTGCTCGATCCGGATGATTTGGAAAAAGTACAAACATATCATGAAATTCTACCAAACACTCCGCTGGTCTATTTTGGCGAACTTCCTGAAGATATTGACGATCCGGTTTTTTATACATTCCTGAAGGATAACGGAGTAATTGCTATTGAGATTCCTGCCGATTATATTTACAACTCAGAAAATGACAAATTTGAACAACTGAGGGATATCGCTCATTCATATCAGCTTGAATTGTGGGCCTACACCGTAAATGATCCGGCCTATTTCAAGTTTTTGAAAGAATTTGGAATTGACGCTTTGGAAACCGACCGGCCTTCGGAGGCTTATCAGGCTTTTTGCAACAACTCGTCAGGTGGATATTTTCCTGAAAAGCGAATAACTGCACAATGGGATTTTAACCAAAGCTTGTTCGGAACCATTGGTTCTAAATTGGTGCAGATGGGAGATACGAACGTTGTCACTCAAAAAATTGAATTTGGTACAACAGAGTCGTTTAATTTAAGTTCGATTGAAAACAGTTCGGTAAGCATTGCCCGCATTCCTGCTTTCGATTCGGAACATGCTTTACGGTTTTTTTCGAACATTGCTCCTGAAGGGATTCCCGGAGGACTCGATTGCGACAATACTTATTCAGTAATTTTCGATATCTTAAAACCAGCAGGAGAAAACCAATACACCGCAATACTTCAAACCAGTAATAACAATAGCGATGATGCCGACTTTTTTCTTTCAGGAGAGAATAACGGTTTTGGAATTCTGGCGCAGTACAATGGCAGTTTTGCCGACAGTACCTGGGTTCGGCTGGCGCTGGTTTTTGATTTATACAAAGAAAAACTGGATGAATATCTGGATGGTAAATACATTGGAACCATTGCGTTGGAGGACAGCAAAAATGGCCGCTTTTGTTTAAATAATAACTGGGGTGTGCAATCATCAAATCTTTTCTCCGACAACGATGGGGAAACGAACCCTATTTTTGTGAGCAGCATTCAGATCAGAAATTATGCAATGAGTCCAGATGAAATTGAGTGGCTGGGAAAACCCACAGCAACTAAAATCGATCAATCAATTTTAAATGGTTCAATCCTGCTTTGTCCTGAATTTGAGAGCGACATAACATCATCTAACGATGAAGATGTGTATAGCCTTCATGTTTCGGCGGGCGATAGTGTGAATTATAAATGGGAAATGAATACGGGAAGTGGATGGGAAAGAATTACAGGGAACGCCTTTCTAAACAGTGCATCATCGACGCTCAAAATATTAAATACCAGCAACCTGTCAAATGATCTGAAATTCAGATGCATTGCATATAACGATTGCCAGTCAATTTCGAATGAGTTTCTTTTTGACGATTTGCATACAGGTTTAAAATTTCCTGTGCGCGACCAAAATATTTTCAGGATTTACCCCAATCCTTCAAGTGGACTTGTAATCATCGATTTAACTGAAGCTCTTCAGCCTGTAGAGGTTAACGTATTTACCATTCAGGGGATTCAGGTATTTCAAAAATCTTCTGCCTACGGAAAAATTCAATTGAAACTGGATCGGGGCACCTATTTTATTCAGGTTCTGAATCAGTCAAAGACGGAAGTCAAAAAGCTGTTGGTTATTGATTGATAAGTAATGGTTGACGATTAATTTCAGGTTTCTGATATTTGCATCAGGTTTATTTTGATTGTGTCGCGTTAAATAGAATCAAAAATCTATTCATTCATTTTTGTATTTTTATACTGAAAAATTAAAACGAAGATTATGCTTAAAGACCTTATTCTGAAAAACCGAAGTTACCGTCGGTTTTATCAAGCTGAAAAGATAAGCCTCGAACAATTGTATGAGTGGGTTGATTTGGCTCATCATTCTGCTTCAGCCAGAAATGCACAATCGTTAAAATATATTTTAAGTACCGAAGAATCGTTGAATATTCAGATTTTTGATCAGTTGGCGTGGGCCGGATATCTAACCACATGGAAAGGACCGGCAGAAGGTGAACGCCCCTCGGCCTATATTGTTATTTTGAATGACACACTTATTTCGGGAAATTATTTCTGCGACGATGGAATTGCCATGCAAAGCATATTGCTGGGTGCTGTTGAAGCAGGGTTTGGCGGCTGCATTATTCACTCGGTTAACCGTAAAAAATTGCAGGAAATTCTGAATTTAACTGATCAATACGAAATCCTGTATGTTTTGGCGCTCGGAAAGCCTAAAGAATCAGTTGTTCTGGAAGAAATGAAAGAAGGAGATGTAAAATACTGGCGCGACGAAAACGAGGTTCATCATGTTCCAAAACGGGCGTTGGATGAAATAATCATAAATTTGAAATAATAGTAGGGTCAGGACATGTCCTGGCCATTGAAGAATTTTGATTTCGGTAAGGACATATCCTTACGCACTAATACCAGGTCCAGCAGGGGAAGATTATTTGGTATTTATTTCCATTTCTCCTGAATTCAGTCCATCAGCACTTGCTTTAACTTTTAATACTCCGGCTGTTTTTCCGGCTCTCAGTAAAATAGTTGAAACTCCGGCTTCAGCTTTTCGTGGATTATCGCCAATAAGTTCGGCATCGCCTTCGATAGAATAAGTTATAGCCCTCCCATCATCAGGGATTATTGTTCCATCCGCATCGGTTACCGAGGCATACACAAAAACGACATCATTCTTTCCGGCCTTGATTTCTTTGTTACTCAGATCAATTGTCAATGAAATTTTTGTGGGTTTTAATGGGGTTCTCACCTGGGTTTTTACTACTTCATTTCCTTTTGTATAACCTTTTGCTTCCAACTTTCCGGCAACAAATTTCGGAACAGAGAAAGTAAAGGGCGGATGTTTCAGGTTAGTCGAATTCCGGTCCTGATCCGGTTTCTGACGGGCAATCAGTTTGTCATTAAGCAATAATTCCACTTCGTCGCAATTGCTGTAAACTTTCACATCTTTCAGTTTCGGATCGTTCCAGTAATTGGCAATAAAAATTAATGGTTCAGCTTTTTCAGCCTGCGTGGCATAAAAATAAAAGGCAAACTTTGGCAGTCTGAAAATATCCATAATTCCGGACGATTCAATGTCCGGAGCATAACCACGTTTGTAATCAAACATCAGCCAGTTGGCGTCTCCTGCTGCCGGACCGTTCAGGTTGTCATTGTGCGATTCCTGGTAGTTGAGGGCTTGCTGAGCCAATCTGGTCTGCCCGTATCCGCGTAACTGACGGGAATTGCGTTCATCTTTTTGCAAATTGCCATAAGCAGTCTGGTTGAATCCGGCATTCTGAGCGTAATATTCCCAATCGCCGTATTCCGCAATAACGAGAGGTTTATTTTTGGCATATTTGTTCCAGTAGTAAGGTGGTTTGGCATGTTGGCGAGCCGGTATAAACACATCGTATACATCGTCTATCCAGCCACAGGTATAAACATCAGTAACCGGCAATTCTTCGTGTACTGCCTGATGCGCTCGTTGCATATATTCTTTTGGCATTCCGGATTCGTTCAGCGAAGCTTCCCACAAAATAATGGACGGATGATTGCGGTCGCGCCGAACCATTTCGCGTACATCACGGATGCTGTTATTTTGAAATTCGTCGCCGCCAACAAATTGCCAGCCCGGAATGGCATCCATCACGAGAATTCCAAGTTCGTCGCAGGCAGCTAAAAAAGCCGGAGATTGCGGATAATGAGAACAACGCACAAAATTGAATCCGGCCTGTTTAATTTTCCAGGCATCGCGGTATTGTGCGTTGTCAGACAGCGCATTGCCAATGTATGGATATTCCTGATGCCGATTTGTTCCGCGAAGTTTTAGCCTTTGACCATTCAGCACAAATCCATCCTTTGCCGAAAACGAAAAAGTTCGGATTCCAATATTTTCTTCAAGCGAATCAACCAATTGATTATTTTTAAAAAGCTGAATATTTAAACGATAAAGATTCGGACTATCTGATGACCATAATTCAGGGTTTTCTAGCTTAAATTCCTCATTAAATTGATAATGATCGCGTACTGAAATATTTTGTTTTGCAGTGCTTTCGGAAAAGACGGTTTTCCCTTTAGTGTCGGTTAATTTAATTTGCAAAAATGCAGACTGCGCACCTTCATATTTATTTTCCACATCAACCTGAACATTGATTTTGGCTGATTGCGCTGTTACATCACTGTAAGTAACCATCAACCCTCCTCCTGCAACCTGGTCGGCGGTGATCGGATCAGAAATATGCAATTTATCTTTCACTTCAATGGTCACATTTCTGTAAAGTCCGCTGTAATAATTGAAATCGAGCGTAGCAAGCGGTTTGCCGGGGGGAACCAATGGATTATCGCGATTATCAAGCTCGACCAAAACACAGTTTTGTTTTCCAAATCTAACTCCTTCGAGCTTTACCTCAAATGGCAGGTATCCTCCCAAATGAGTCTGAACCAGTTTACTGTTGAAATAAATTTTGGACACCTGCATGGCAGCCTCAAATTTCAAAAACACCAATTCGCCGTCAAACTGTTCAGGAACGGTAAAAAACTTCCGGTAACGGGCAATTCCCTGCCATTGTTTGTCCGGAGAATCAACGGGTTCGATGTTGGCTGTGTGTGGTAAATTCACCTTTTGCCATTGAGTTGTTTCATTATCCTTTTTCTGAAACAGATCAGGAGAAATACTGTCAGTGGGATCTTTCACAAATTCCCATCCTGAATTAAAATTTCCGACTTCAGTTGGAAATATAACCATAGTCTGGGAATCACATCCTGCGAATAATGCCAGCAGAAGCAAAAAGATGGTGATTCTGGTTGTCATTGTATTTGTTTTATTCTAAGATTAATTTACATCCACTAAAAACGCGTTCAAAGCTTTTGTTGGTCTTCCATCATCGCCCCAGGCGCTTAAAGCATAATGGCTCCAGCTTCTGGCACCTTCCGGTTCCCAGTAAAATACTCCTAATCCTTTCCCGTCAGGCACTTCCTTCACTTTTTGCTGAACAGCAACCAGCATGTCATAGGTATTTTGAACCTTGTTATCCTCTCCGCCTACTTCAACTATCATTACTTCTTTGCTATAGCGGGAAGCCATATCGTTTAAATTAGTACCCAAATCAGTAATTGAAAGCGAATAATCCGGATTCCCCTCGAGCCAGTATGGATAATAAGATAAGCCAATTACATCGTATTTTGCACCATTTGCCTTTGCTGCATCAAACCACCATCTGAAACGGGCATTGTTGTTTCCCTGATCGACGTGTAAAATAACTTTCGAATCAGGGCTAACTGTTTTAATTGCGTCGTAACCTTTATTTATAAGTTGCACCAGTTGCGGCCAGTTATCAGTACTTCCTTCCGGGTAAATCATTCCTCCTGGAATCTCATTCCCAACCTGAACCCACTCAGGCAATACTCCAGCTACTTTCAATGCTGTCATCACATCAAAAGTATAATTATAAAGATCATTTAGCAAGGTTGGAAAATCGTGTCCTTCCCAGGCTTTTGGTTTTATTTGTTTTCCCGGATCAGCCCAACTGTCGCTGTAATGGAAATCGATCATTACGCGCATTCCCCAGCTTTTAGCCCTGACAGCCATAGCTACAGTTTCATTTTTGCTGCAATGGCCACTTGCCCTGTCGTCCGAAGGATTAACAAAAGTTCGCAACCGGATAGAATTGATGCCATGATCTTTCAAGATTTTAAAACAATCTTCTTCTTTCCCGTCAGCGTTATAAAATTTGTAGCCGGTAGCTTCCATTTGCGGAAGCCAGCTAATATCGGCACCTTTTGAAAAAGTATTATTTGTTACCGGCGGATTCTGTGATGTTCCCCCTTTGCTGCATCCGGCTATGTGGATAGCAATGAATACGAAATAAAGTATTTTGGCGAAAGTAGTCTTCATTATTTCAATTGAATTTTAATAATTGAAAGTAGTAAAATTTTAGCAGATCTGAATATGAGTAATCTTGGAACATAAACTGTTTTCGGTCAGGGAGTTCCGGCCAAAGGGATGAATTACAATTCGAAGAAATCAAAAAAAGGCCGTCCAAAATGAATTTTGAGACGGCCTTAATATCCAAACTTTAGATATTATTAATAACCAGGATTCTGGTTTGCATTACCAATATTTACGTTGTTATCAACTTCAGTTTGTGGAAGAGGCAATAATTCATATTTATTCGCGGTGAAATAGGTGATTGGATCTCCTCCCAAAAGGGCAAGCTTACCTTGTGTTCTCCAACGTAAGATATCACGGTTCCTGATTTCTTCGCCGGCCAGTTCAACTCGTTTTTCGTGTACAATGGCTTTAAATCGTGCATCTTTCGTATTCGTAGGATAGTTTGCAGTGGGATAATGTGGCATACTTACACTTGCCCTGTCGCGCAACTGGTTAAGAGTTGCAAGAACGTCAGCTTCTGTATCACCGGTTTCATTCTGGCATTCAGCCATCATTAAAAGTACTTCAGCATATCTGATTACGCGTTCGTTAATACCACCTGGATAGTAACTGGATACATTTTTATAGAGAATGGTGTGTTTTCTCCAGCCAACTTTTTTAAGTGCGCCTCCCCGAACAGAGGATGAAGCAATGTTGAATGAACCCAGAGTTAAAGGTCCGGAAGCTATTTCATCACCAACTTCATAAAAGGAGTCTTTATAACGCGGATCAGTTTTGACATTACCGGCAACATCGGTTGATTCATATTCTTCCAGTAATTTTTGCGAAGGAATAAGATTTCCCCATGAGATGGGGCTGATTTCCTGATTGTGAACAGTTGTTTCTGCGCCAAGGCCATCACCATTGTTGTATCCCCAACTGAAAGCAGCATTGGAATCCATAAAGCCAACCTCAAAAACTGATTCAGCATTGTATTCAGTTTCTTCCAGAAAATTATCGTTGTAATTTTCAACAAGCTTATAAAGTTTTGAATCAATAATTGACTTGAGTAGTGTTTTTGCCGACGTGTAATCACCTTTCTGCATGTATACTCTGGCAAGCAATGCCTGTGCAGCGCCTTTTGTCGCACGTCCTATATCACTTCCAGAATAGCTGTCTGGCAAACCAGAAATTGCATCCTGAAGATTCGAAACGATGCTTGCATAAACCTCGTCAACAGTAGCTCTGGCATTTGCTCCGGCGAGATCTTTTACATATTCGTTGTATAACGGAACTCCGCCCCAAAGGCTTACCAATTCAAAATATGCCCATCCGCGAAGGAATTTTGCTTCACATACCAATCGGGTACGCATACTTTCATCTATCGATTCTACATTTGCAGCCTTCTCAATAACAACATTTGCTCTGTGAACTACAGCAAAACAGCCTGTCCAAACACTTGATGCTACAAAGTTTGCAGGGTCGTTTGTTCCGATAAGTAACTGGTATCTTGGAGTTTCTAATTGTCCTCCGCCAGTAGCCATATCGTCACCTCTAAGATCGTGAACGAAAAACCATTCTCTTGAAACCAATGTTTGGTCTTGTAGTACAGCATAAACAGAATTTACTGCATTTGTCAAATCACCTTCAGTTTTGTAAAAGTTTTCGATGGTTACACTATTGGGATTTACCTTATCCAGATTGTAATCACATGCAACCAAAGAGGAGATGAGCATCAGTAAAAAGAATATTTTTATATGTGTTTTTTTCATAACTCTTTTCATTATTAATTAAAATTTTATTTGGATGCCACATAATATAGTCCGTGATGTTGGCATTAATCCGTAATCAATTCCATTGTTCAATAAACCAGATGTTGAACCGCCACTACCGGGAGTCCCCGGGGTGCCATTGCCGGAAAGTGGAATGTAGGCACCCACTTCAGGATCGTAACCAGTGTATTTAGTAATTGTAAACAGATTTTGGCCTGAAGCATAAATGCGAATATTATTTACATTTCCTTTTGTTAAAGTAGACATAGGAATTGTATAACCTACGGTCAATGCCTTTAACCTGAGATAAGAGCCACTTTCAATAAAACGGTCAGAGGTTCTTGCATTTTGATTCGGGTCACCGCTAATTGCTCTTGGAATATTGGTATTGGTATTTGTAGGAGTCCAGGCATTAAGTACAGCCGTTCCTGCATTAAAAAGCCTCAGCATTCCTTCAGTAAGAACTTTGGTTCCATTGTAAATCTTATTTCCATAAACTCCCTGGAAGAAAACAGAAAAATCGAATTTTTTATAAGTTCCGGAATAATTTAAACCATAGGTAAATTTAGGCAAATAGCTACCCAGAAAAGTACGGTCGTAACTGTCAATAATTCCGTCAGGCGCACCATTAGGTCCGCTTAAGTCTTTAAACCTGATGTCTCCGGCAGCTGCACCTGCCTGATCCGGAGCTGCTGACACTTCAGCAGCGTTTTGGAAAATGCCATCGGTTTTCCATCCATAAAACGATTGGATAGGTTGTCCAATAACCGTTCTTGTCATATTATAGGCACCGTAATCCTGGTTAAAACCAGCATCAATAGTTGCCGTTTCATTGAACAGATTCAGAACTTTGTTTCGAACAATCGATACGTTTGCAGACAGGTTTGATTTTAATTCTCCTGAATTTATACGGTAACCAAGCTGAAATTCCATACCGTAATTCTTCATTTTGCCGATATTGGCATAGGCCGGAGCACGGTATCCTATGGATGTTGGATATGGAACGGCAAGTATTAAGTTATCGGTTATTTTATTGAACCATTCTGCAGTAAATGATAATTTGTTGTCAAACATTCCATAGTCAATTCCAATGTTTGTCATTTTAGATGATTCCCATTTTAGATTTTTATTGGCAAGCGCATTGAAGAAAGAACCTCCGGATGTTGCATTGTTAAACACATAATCTGTATTGGCCAACATAACAGCCTGCCAGTCATAGTTTCCAATTGCATTGTTTCCTAATTCGCCATATCCTGCCCTTAATTTCAATTCAGAAATAATATCTATATTCTTCATAAATGGTTCTTCTGTCATGCGCCATCCGATAGAAGCTGAAGGGAAATTACCCCATTTATTGCCGGGCGCAAATTTCGATGAACCATCAGCACGCATCGATAAGCTTAACAAATATTTATTTTTGTATTCATAGTTTATACGACCCAGATACGAAAGCAATAAATTTTTCTGTACGCTTCCGTTGGCATTGAGATTGCTCAACCCTGTTAATTCCTGAACAGCATTGGTTGGAAGCTTGCCTGTTATGTACATTGCTGCTGTCGAATATGCTGTTTGCTCTTGTACAGCAATCACATTCAAATAATGGTTTCCCCAGGTTTTATCAAAAGTTAACTGGTTCGTAAATGTTTTGGTAATATTTTCGAACGTTTCCTTTGAGACAGTGGCAGAGGTATTTGCATTAAAACCATCATTATATATTGGCTGATGTATCTTATTCAAAATATTTGTATAATCTAAACCTGCGGTGGTTTTAAACTTTAGATAATCAGTCAGTTTAAGTTCAAGATAAAGCGATCCAAATAATTTCGATGTACCTGTTGTTGACTCAAAAATGTTCTGCAGTTCAATCGGATTAAATGGATCAGTTCCATCAGATCCGCTGCTGGCTCCCCTGTATCCACCTTCTTTCGTAGGATCCATAACAGGTAAATAGGGAACAGAGCGAATCGCATGCATAATATTTGTTCTTCCCTGAGTTTCTTTCTGGTTATTCCTGTCTCCAACCGAATACATAAGGGTCTGGCCAAATTTAATACGCTTGCTTATATCGTGCTCAGAATTAAATTGGAATGTTCCTCTTTTATAACCAGTGCCAATCATAATACCATCCTGATCAAAATATCCGGCAGACGCATAAAAGATTGATTTTTCGCTTCCGGTTGAAAATGAAACATTATTATCAGAGATCTTGGCATTGCGGAAAAGTTGGTCCTGCCAATTGGTATTTGTTTGGGCGTAAGTTTGAGTTGCCCCTGTATAAATTGGATCATTCATGTTGGAGAATCGGTTAGGAACTGCCAAACCGGCATTCGTATTTAGGGCAGAACCATATTTAAGATATTGCTCTGTATTTAACAAATCAAGCGTTTTAGTTACACTTTGTACTCCCATATAAGAATTGACATTGATATGAATTTTGCCATCCTTTTTGCCTCGTTTGGTTGTTATTAAAATTACTCCATTTGCCGCACGCGAACCATAAACCGCAGTTGAAGCAGCATCTTTCAATATTTCAATTGATTCGATATCATTACTCGAAAAATTAGAAATGTCAGTCGCAGCTGTACCATCAACAATGTAAAGAGGATCGGCTGCATAACTGATAGAACCATTACCCCTTATACGTACAATCGGATTTGTTCCCGGAGCGCCATTATTTACAACTGTGACACCTGTAACTTTGCCCTGAATAGCAGATTGCAAACTGGCTACCGGAACCTGGCTAACGTCTTTTCCTGAAACAGAAGAGATTGCCCCAGTTACCGAAGTTCTTTTTTGAACACCATAACCAACAGCAACAACTTCTTCAATACCAATCGATTCTTCGACAAGAACTATATCAATTGAAGACTCAGTCCCAACTTTAACTTCCTGCCCTTTCATTCCAACGAACGAAAACTGTAAAGTTGCAGTTTCAGGAACATTCGAAATTGAATATCCTCCTTGGGTATCAGTGATGGTTCCGTTGGTGGTTCCCTTTACCACGACCGAAACTCCGGGAAGTGGGCTTCCGCTGGAATCGGTGACTCTTCCAATAATTTTCCTGGCAGATTGATTGTTTGACAGGAAATTCAAGCTACTGTTGTTTTCGTCAGTAATAATAATGTAATGGTCAACAATCTGGTAACGGAAATTTGCCGACCCCAGGATTTTATCCAGGATTGCATCAATCGTTTGGTTTTCAACCTTCAGAGAAACTTTCCTTTCAACATCAAGTTTAGTACTGTTGTAAGCAAATTTGAAATCAGACAGTGATTCAATTTGCTTAAAAACGCTTTCGATGCTAACATTTTTCGACTCAAACGTCAGACGCTTTGCCTGAGAGTAAGTGGCTGAGGCATATGTCATCAGGCCTAGATAAACAAAAATGAAAGTTAGTTTCATAATTCTTAAATACTTTCGAATAGGGATAAAAGATTCCCTAAACAAACTTGTTCTGTTTTTTTTCATAAATTTGACGTGTTACATGTTAAAATTTATTTTGACACTTGAAAGAGCGGTAATTCTTCGACCAATTATCGCTCTTTATTTTTTCTACATATTCTTTGCTTTTGGTGTTAAGATGATTTCCCCTTTTTCGAATTTATAGTCAACCGACAATGTTAGACTTACAATCTCCATTAACCTTTCAAGTCTTTCTCCCTCATATAACTCAACAGTCAGCCTGCGGTCGTTAAATAGCTTTTCATCGTATACAATTTTCACATCGAACCATCGCTCCACCTTGCGAACCAAATTATTAAACGTATCATCTTTAAATATGAGCTGATTTTTTTTCCATCCATTAATTTCATCACCTGGAAACCGATTCGGAGCAAGCTGATGCTCCATTTTCGAATAGACAAAGGATTCACCCGGCTTAATTAGCTTTTTAATTTCTCCGGAAGATTTTTCCTTGTTATACATCAGATCTATTTTCCCTTCAAACAACGATGTTTCAATCTGATTTTCATCGGAATAAGCTCTGACATTAAACTTTGTGCCCATTACTTTTACATTAACTCCCGAAGTGTGCACGATGAAAGGCTGGTGCGGATTCTTCGAAACCTCAAAAAAGGCTTCGCCTTCAAGATAAATATCACGTTGGCTTTTATTAAACATTCCGGGATACTTAATTTTCGAGTCCGAATTCAACCAAACTTTGGTTCCATCGGCTAATACAATTTGTGATTTCTGGCCTCTTGTTGCAATGGTTTCAGTATACTGGCTGGCCGATTGATACTGGCTTACTCCAAACCAAATTCCGAGTCCGAGAATCGGGATTAGCAGAAATGCAGCAACTCTTTGATAGACCTTGATAATTCGTGTGACAGAGAAACCTGTTTCCTGATGATGAACATTCTGGTAATCCTGAATTTGCTGAAAAACATTTTCAATCAGAGTGGTTGAGTCTATTTCAGCAGAAGTAGCCCAATGTTCGGCCAGCCATCTTTCAACTTCGGATTGAGTTGAAGGATTGGAAAGCCATCTTTTAAATTCTTTAAGGTCTTGATTCGAACAAAGTTTTTCTTCCAGAAAACGATTTGCAATGTCTATAATTCTTTGTGCCATTTGTAAGCTATTTGTAAGTAATACGATGATGGAAGATATTTCCGTGAAGGAATTTTGGAAAAGTTTTCAAAAATAGTTTTTCTTCAGTGCTAAAAGTTTAACATTGATTGAAAAGGCCAGAATTGGGAAAAGTAAAATGAAAGAAAAATCTGTGGTATTTATGGTGTGAAATATGTTTTTTACTGAAAGAAATAAAGAAAAGCCAGTATTACAATCTTACGGAACTCTTTGCGCAAAAATGCCAGCGCATTGCGAATCTGACTGTCTACCGTATTTTCTGAAATGTTCAGGCGTTCAGCAATTTGTTTGTAGCTCATTCCTTCGAAACGACTCAGGCGGAAAATTTCTCTTCTTCGCTCCGGAATCTCATTGATTAATTGCTGCAATTTGGCCTCAGCTCCTTCTCTTAAAACATTATCAGGGTCTTCATCATCCAGTAAATCCTGTTGAAAATGTTCGCCAACAAAATAAAGTTTTCGATTGACTGCCGATTTCAGGTGATCAAGAATGAGGTTTTTGGCAATGGAAAAAAGATACGACTGAAAATCTTTTTCAGGATTAACTTCTTCCTTTTTTAGCCACAACTTTACAAATACTTCCTGAACAATTTCTTCCGGATCCACTTGTGCCGGAACCATTTTAACCGCAAAACCCTTCACCTTATTCCGGTATTTGTAGAAAAGCACTTCAAAAGCAAACGAGTCGCCTTCGATAAGCTTTTGAACTAATTCCTTTTCGGTATGAAGTAATTTTTTCACTGGCCGGTGTTTTCTGACATTGTTGGGATGTGTTATCAAAGTAAAGAAAATTAGTCCGGAAAAACAGAACTGGTTTTCACTCTGGCGACTTTTGACTCAACCTCTAATTTGCCTAACTATTGTTTGAAAAGTGTGACCGTATTTGAATACTATTATATGGATGATACTTAGCTGCTTTGGATATCGAAATAGAAAGTAGATCCTTTGCCGGGTTCCGATTTTACACCAATATTGCCTCCAAGTAATTCAATCAAATTCTTGGAAATGGCTAAGCCGAGACCAGTACCTCCAAAATTCATGTTATGACCCTGCTCTGCCTGAATAAACCGATCAAAGATTGTATCCTGATGGTTTGCCGATATACCGATTCCGGTATCTGCAATATTGAAAAAAACTTTCTGACTTTCAATATTTACATTAACTGTTATTGTACCTGTATTTGTAAACTTAATGGCATTACCGATTAGATTATCAAGTATCTGTCTAAGTCTGATTTCGTCCGTTTGAATTAAAATGTCTGGATTAGTTTTATTATCAACAAAAAGCCGTATGTTTTTATCTTTTTTTGAAGCGAGTATTTCGGTGTAATGATCACTTATTTCATCAAGAAATTTATTCAGATGAACGGGTTTTTTCCTGACTGAAAGCAGATTGGCTTCGATTTTTGAAATATCAATGATGTCATTAATCAAATTAAGCAGCATCTCGCCGTTTTTTTGGATCAATTTTATAAACAATAATTTGTCCTTTTCATCTTGATTTTCATCTTCCAAAAGTTCAGAAAAACCTATAATTGCATTCATCGGTGTTCTGATTTCATGAGACATGTTGGCAAGAAAGGCCGATTTGAGTCGGTCCGATTCAGTTGCTTTTTTTTGCTCTTCAATGAGTTTGTTTTCAATTTCTTCACGAAGTTCTATCATTTTATTAGCGGCAACCCCGGCCTGCTTAAATTCATCAAAATAGAATTTTGAAATATTTAGCTGGTTGAAATTGTTTTGCAGTGAGAAAAAGAAATTAAAAAAGCGATCAAAATCGGATTTGTAGCGTTTATTGAAATGATAAATAATCAATACTTCAAGAAGTAAGAGGAGTCCGAATATTATAATTACAATAGTGATGTTTTTTTCTTGATCTGCACGAAGGGCTTTTTGCTGATCTTTAATGTTTTGTTCGATTTCGTCCATGTAGAACCCTGCTCCAATCAGCCAGTTATAATCCTTAAATTGCTGGACGAATGAACATTTTGCAGTAGGGATGGTATCATTTAATTTATTCCATTTGTAATAGAAATATCCTCCGTCAGAATTATTTTTTGCGACGTCAAGCTGTTGCATAAATACATTGTGAAGGAGACAGCTTGTATCGTTCAACAAATTCAGATTCCCTTTGTATACCATTCCATCCATAACAATAGGGCTGCCATTCATATTGTTCATAAAAACATAACCCCCATGCCTGAATCTTATTGTACTAATCTTTTGGGCTACTTCATCCTTGAATTTTGGAAAATAGTCATTGGTATATTGTTTTGACCCAAAGTACCAGTCGAAATGACCAAATCTCTTGACGAAAGTTATCTTTTTATTTAGTGAAGTATTTGTTGAAGTACTGGATTTAACTTTATAATCCAGAAATCCCTGATCATATTTATTTAATAGTTTGATCTCTTCCAGAATTACCAGCAGCCCGTTAGAATCTTTAAACTGTCGCATATCTTTTCCTGAAAATGCGGGTTTTCTTGGATAATAAACTCCATACCCATCCATTGTTGAAATAAAAACTTCCTGGTATTCCATATCAAATCGAAGAGATGAAATAGTTGTAATAATCAAAGCTTTAATTTCTTCGTCAGACTTTTTACCTGCATATTTTTGATAAATAGCTTCAGCAGTATTCAATGCTTGATTTACATTCTGTTGAATTTTATTATTGATTTGTCTTTTAAAAAAATCATTTTGAAATCGAATATATTCAATTTCATTTCTCACTATCTCTTTAATGTAATTTTTTTGATTTTCTATGTACTCGTTGCTTTTTTGCTTGTTTAGTCTTTTGAAATAAACGGTTTGCTGAAAAATTAATACACCACCAATAAGGAAAGTTGTTGCAAATGTTATAATGATCAGTGTACGACTGAGGTAAGTAGAAATATTTGAGGGAAATGCTATTTTACTGAAAAAATTACCACGCATTCATTCTTTGTTTAATAATCAGTTATTCAGATTTTTTGATTTGACAAATATAATAGAATTGATCTTTATTTAGGTCTTCTTACAGATTCTTATTGATAACTGGATTTGATATGAATATATTTAAGTTGCTGTTAAAATCTGTTAAACAAATTAAACGATTTGAAAATATTGAAACACAAATTGTTGTTAAGCGTTATCTTTATATTTCATTTAAAAATTCTGAATTTATAACAACAAAAAGTAAAGGTGATGAAAAATTTTAAAAACGGATTATTTACATTGTTGGTGGCATTGATTGGTGGTTTTATTTCATTGATAGTTTATACTCATTATTTTAACGATCCGAAGATAGTTACTCTACCGCAGGATCAGTCGATGCGGTATGCGAGTCTGCCGTCATCCCAATCTGGCGAATTACCGGATTTGACATTTGCTGCAGAGAATTCTGTTCATTCTGTTGTACATATTAAGGTGATTCAGAAAGGCAGCTACTATGGTTCGAACGATATTTTTCAATATTTCTTTGGTGATGGTTCACATTCGCAGCAAATGCCATCAAGGCAGGGTGCTGGTTCTGGTGTAATTATTTCTGCTGATGGTTATATTGTAACAAACAACCATGTTATTGATGGAGCTGATGACATTAAGGTCATTTTGAACGATAAACGTGAGTTTAAGGCTAAATTGATTGGAACCGATCCTTCAACTGATGTAGCTTTGCTTAAAATCGAAGAGACCGGATTACCCTTACTTAAATTCGGTAATTCAGAAAATCTTCGTTTGGGTGAATGGGTTTTGGCAGTTGGTAACCCGTTTAATCTTACATCTACGGTAACGGCAGGCATCGTCAGTGCCATGAGTCGTGACATCGGAATCAATCCCGATCAAATGCGAATTGAATCTTTTATTCAGACAGATGCTGCTGTAAATCCAGGCAATAGTGGAGGAGCTTTAGTAAATACACATGGCGAATTGGTCGGGATAAATACAGCTATCGCCTCACAAACCGGATCATATAGTGGATATTCTTTTGCGATTCCTGCTAACATTGTACAAAAGGTAGTTTCTGATCTGAAGGAATTTGGAGGTGTTCAACGTGCATTATTGAATGTAAGAATTGGAACGGTTGATGCAGAGACGGCTAAAAAATATAATCTGGATAAAATTGAAGGAGTATTTATTGGTGAAGTTCAGTCTGGAGGTGCTGCTGAACTTGCCGGAATAAAAACCAACGATGTCATTATCAGTGTTGATGACGTTATTGTAAATTCCTCGGCTGAACTTCAGGAGCAAATAAGTAAACACCGGCCAGGAGATAAAGTAAATGTTGAAATAAAAAGAGACAATAAAAAGAAACTAATTAACGTAACGCTTCGTAACATGCACGGAGATACGGAAATTGTGAAAGGTGATACTTCCGGCGATATTTTTGGTGCGAAATTTGTTGCGTTATCAGATCGCAATAAAAGAGAATTAGGAATACGTTATGGAGTTGAAATTTCTGATCTGGGGAATGGTAAATTTAAAGATGCAGGAATAAAAAAAGGATTTATTATTACACAGGTAAACAAGAATGCCGTTTCGGAGGTTAATGAATTAAAACGAATTATTAAAAATTCAAAGGGTGGGATATTAGTTGAAGGTATTTATCCAAATGGTGAAATTGCGTACTATGTTTTCGCTGTCGATTCAAAATAGACCAGAGTTCTCTGGTTATAAAATTGTAAAAAAAAACATATTAAAAATTCCATTTGAATTATTGACCTCAAAAGCCTATATTTGCACGCTATTTTTTTGAAGGGTATATGAGACAATTAAAGATTACGAAATCGATTACTAACCGTGAAAGCGCTTCTTTAGACAAGTATTTACAAGAAATTGGGAAAGAAGAACTTATTACCGTTGAGGAAGAAGTTGAGTTGGCGCAACGGATTAAAAAAGGTGATCAGGCTGCCTTAGAGAAATTAACCAGAGCCAATCTGCGTTTTGTTGTTTCTGTAGCTAAACAGTACCAGAATCAGGGTTTAAGTTTACCCGACCTTATCAATGAGGGTAATCTGGGACTTATTAAAGCTGCTGAAAAGTTTGATGAAACCAGGGGTTTCAAGTTTATTTCTTATGCTGTTTGGTGGATACGTCAATCCATTTTGCAAGCATTAGCTGAGCAATCCAGGATTGTTCGACTGCCTTTAAATCAAGTTGGTTCGTTGAATAAAATCAACAAAGCCTTCTCTAAGTTTGAGCAGGAAAATGAACGGAAACCTTCTCCTGAAGAGTTGGCAGATGCCTTGGAATTACCGGCAGATAAAGTTGCAGATACGCTTCGTGTTTCTGGCAGACATATTTCTGTAGATGCTCCGTTTGTTGAAGGTGAGGACAATAGTCTTCTTGACGTTTTGATCAATAATGATTCGCCAAATGCTGATCGCGCATTGATGATGGAGTCTCTGGCAAAAGAAATTGAACGTGCTTTGGCAACCCTCACTGAAAGAGAAAGTGACATCATCCGAATGTTTTTCGGTATTGGATGTCAGGAAATGACTCTGGAGGAAATTGGTGAGCGTTTTGGCCTGACTCGTGAACGTGTTCGACAGATTAAAGAAAAGGCTATTCGCCGGTTAAGGCATACTTCGAGGAGTAAATTATTAAAAACATATCTTGGTTAATTCCAAATAAGAAAACCGCTCGCAAGGCGGTTTTCTTATTTAATACATCATCGCCATTTTGTTGTTTATCTCCTTCTCGCTAACAACCATCTATTTATAGCTCGCCTTAGATAGAAGCGAGATTACCTTTTAAATTCCATTAAGTTTGTTTTATTGGTTGCTTTTTTTGCAACTTTTTTAGGACGAGACGTGCTATAAAAAAAGCCGACCCACAGGCCGGCTTTCATACCACAAACAAGATCAACCAATCAAACAAAATTGGTCGATAAAAACCTAGCTATTTACATAGCTAATCACGCATCTTTATAGTCTTACTTTCCAAATAGAAAGTATTTTTTTTGTACTTAAAAAAGAAGTATGAGAATTGTATTCCTTTCAATTAACAAATCTCAGCGAAAACGAATACGATTTTAAGAGATAATATTCTCTGTAAAGCGTATAAATGACGTTTATTAAACTCTTTGATACAAAGAAACTATTTTTTTGTTATCAATTTTGAATCGATATTCATTTTGCTAGCAAATTGCTTTTAAAAAGGTGCTTTTTTAATATTATTTAACGTTCAGGTAATTTAGAAATCAAATCATACTTCAAGAGATCGTATGATTTAAATTTCAGAAAATTACATTTTAAGTTTTATTATTTCGCTTCCTGCAAGCAGAAATGCTCCGGTTCCATATACTTCCCAACTTTCTGCTGTAAAATTTTTCTTTGGATCAGCACCGATTGGCTGACACCATCCAACATGTCCATCAGGTTGAATAAGAGTGTTCATACCAATCCATGCTTTTCTTACAACAGGAAGGTATTTGACTTTATCCAATATCCCATTGTTTATTCCCCATGCCATGGCATAAGTATAGAATCCAGAGCCGCTTGCTTCACCTCCCGGATAGGATTCCGGATCAAGTAAACTTGCTCTCCAAAGGCCGTCATCTTGTTGCAGACTGGCAATTTTATCTGCCATTTGCTTGAAAATTGTTTCATAGAATGCACGTTCTTTATAATCCTTCGGAAGTTCGTTCAAGATTAAAGCTAATCCACCCATCACCCAACCGTTACCTCTCGACCAGAATATTTTTTGCCCATTGGCTTCATGGCGGTCGGAAGCATCACCTTTAATCACATACCCTAAGTCACGGGCAAAAAGATGCTCTTCCTTGTCATACAGAAGATTATAGCATTCGTGATAAAGTTCATCGCTTTTTTTCATATATTTTTTGTCACCTGTTGTCCCCGACAATTTGACCAATGCGGGAGGAGCCATAAATAAGGCATCGCACCACCACCATGTAATTTCCTGAATCCCCTTAGGCTGAAATGGAGTTGCCAGGAATTTGTCCATTTGTTCTCTAAATGAAGTAATCATTTTATCATCTTTTTTAATGCGATAAACATCAATATAGGTTTGACAAATTGCATGGTCATCAGCATGCAGAAGTCGCGGGCCGGGTTTCCATTGATTCTTGTCGCCCATTTCAATCATCGCATTCAAAAGATTCTTGTCGCCAGTGGTTTTATATGCTGCCGAAACTCCTGCATAAAATGCGCCATTTGTCCAATCCCATAATTCATGCTTTGGATTGGCTAACTGCCACATTGCTGCTTTGGTCATTGCCTTTTTTATTTCTTTAGGCTTAAAACATTTATTCTGCAGATTTTTCGAAAAAACGGTCATGCCAATTAGCATGAATACGATAAGAAGAGAAAGTGTTCTTTTCATGTTTATTTGATTTAAGTTTAGTTTTGCAATCGATTGTACAAACATACATATTCATTTTATATTTTTCTAATCCTATGCTATTTACTTGCCCTTAATAAAAGACATAAACCGAAAATTAATAGCAATGATGGAATAAGCCATGAATCCATCGTTTTACTCAATATTTAATATTAATTAAAAGTAAAATCCCATGATCCGTAATTTGAAAACTTGTTTTCGTTTCAAATTATAACTATTATTGCACCTCTTAAATACTGAGAAATGAAAAATACAATGAAACATTACGGCCATCATCATGTGACTCTATCATCAGGTAGGCAGTAATTGTTTTGAAGTTATTATAAAGATATTAACCCAAAAGAAGGCTTACCACAATGGTAGGCCTTTTTTGATTTAAACCCATACAGAAAATGGAAGGTATTTTAAAAATTGCTGTTCAAACAAAAGGAAGATTAAATGAGGATTCGTTGAAATTGATTAACGAAGCAGGTATTAAACTTCCTCTGAGTACACGGAAATTAATTTCGACAGCTACCAATTTCCCGATGGAAGCACTTTTTTTGCGCGATGATGATATTCCGCAGGCAGTTGCCGGAGGTGTTGCCGATATTGGAATTGTTGGAGAAAACGAGATGCTCGAAAAAAATGAAAATGTTGTTATTGCAAAAAGATTGGGCTTCAGTAAATGCAGACTTTCTTTGGCAATTCCAAAAGACGACGAATATTCAGGGTTAGATTATTTCAACGGAAAAAAAATTGCAACATCTTATCCTGAAATTCTGAAAGATTATTTCAAGAAAAATAATATTACAGCCGAAATTCATGTAATTACCGGTTCTGTTGAAATTGCTCCCGGAATTGGGTTGGCTGATGCTATTTTTGACATAGTTAGCTCTGGCAGCACATTAGTTAGCAACCGGTTGAAAGAGGTGGAGGTTGTTATAAAGTCTGAAGCTGTTTTGGTGGTGAATCCGAATCTTTCTGATGCGAAAAAAGCCATTCTGGATGAATTAGTTTTCCGTATGGAATCTGTGCAACGCGCTGAAAAGAAAAAATACATCCTGTTAAATGCACCTAACGACAAATTAGCTGAAATTGAATCGTATTTGCCTGGGATGAAGAGTCCGACAGTGATGCCACTTGCTGAAGAGGGCTGGAGTTCTGTCCACTCGGTAATTGAGGAAAAATATTTCTGGGAAATTATTGGCAAGTTAAAAGCTGCCGGTGCCCAGGGTATTCTTGTTATTCCAATTGAAAAGATGATTTTATAAGAGTTAAAGATGAAACCCAGGCAATTGCTATATTTCATTATTCCTTGTTTTATTTGGGGTTCAACATGGTTCGCCATTAAGTTTCAGCTTGGGCATGTTGATCCACTGGTTTCGGTGGTGTATCGTTTCCTTATTGCAGGTTTGTTATTGATGGGTTTCAGTTTCATTCGAAAGCTAAATCTGCGATATACTTTTCACGAGCATTTGTTAATGGTTCTTCAGGGAATGATATTATTTGGTTTCAATTATTGGTTTGTATACCTTGCTGAGAGAAATCTTGCCAGTGGGGTAGTTGCCATTATTTTTTCATTTTCAATATTCACGAATATTTTTTTTAATTATTTGCTCCTGAAAGGAAAAATCAAAAAAGAAGTGATGTTTGGAGCTTTATTGGGTATTGCTGGCACGATGCTTATTTTTAGTCATGAACTTCGAAACTCGGAGCAGATGTCAATCGGTTACGAGGCATTACTTTTCTGTTTTGGTTCAATTATATTGGCCTCGCTGGGTAGTATTTTATCGAAATACAACCAAACCAGAAAGTTGCCGGTTATACAAACCAATGCGTTTAGTATGACATACGGAAGCCTGGCTATGTTCCTGATGGTCCTCTTATCAGGCAGGAGCTTTTCTTTTGATGCAACATTTCCTTACATTGCATCGCTGCTTTACTTGTCCTTGTTCGGATCGATTGTGGCATTTACTTTTTACCTGAAACTGGTTGGTGATATTGGGCCTGATCGGGCCGGATATACCACATTGGTGGCTCCGGTTATTGCGTTAATTATTTCCTCTTTTTTCGAAAATTATCAATGGGGAATAGCTGCAGTATTGGGCATTATGCTTCTTTTTGCTGGTAATATTATGGCATTAAAAATCAAACCGATTAAAAATCAATAAATGAAGATATATTCCAATCCAACGCCCGATACGTGGGACGAAATACTGCAACGTCCACTTTTTAGTGTTAGCGAGCTTGAGGATAAGGTTCAGCGTATTTTATCTGAGATACGAGCCAGCGGAGCTCCTGCACTGCAAAATTATACCGAAAAATTTGACGGCGTTTTCATCCAAAACTTTGCTGTTCAGAAAGAAGAAATTAATGAAGCTATTTTGTTGGTTGACGATTCGTTGAAAAATGCGATCCAAATAGCAGTTAAGAATATTTACAAATTTCATGAATCTCAGATTTCGGCAATTAAGAAAATTGAAACAAGCCCTGGCGTAATTTGCTGGCAGAAACCAGTTGCCATCGAAAAGGTTGGTTTATATGTCCCCGGAGGTTCTGCTCCTTTGTTTTCAACGGTACTGATGTTGTCAATTCCAGCCAAGATTGCTGGTTGTAAAGAAATCGTATTGTGCACACCTCCGAATAAAGAAGGTAAAATACATCCTGCCATTTTATATGCAGCACATTTAGTCGGTGTTACCCGGATTTTTAAAATAGGAGGAGTTCAGGCGATTGGTGCGATGGCCTATGGAATCGATTCTATCCCGAAAGTTGATAAGATATTTGGTCCGGGGAATCAGTATGTAATGGCTGCCAAGCAAATTGTTAGCCGTGGTGATGTGGCTATTGATATGCCGGCGGGTCCGTCAGAAGTTGCAGTAATGGCCGACTCAACTGCAAATGCTGCATTTATTGCTGCCGATCTGCTTTCCCAGGCAGAGCACGGTCCGGATAGTCAGGTCGTGCTGGTTACGAATGACAGTTCGCTGATTGAAAAAGTTGATCAGGAATTAACTCGTCAGCTTGAAGCACTGCCGCGAAAAGCGATTGCAGAAAAGGCTTTGGCTAATAGCCAAGCCATCGTATTGGATGAAGAGATAGAAATGATTGACCTGATTAATGGTTATGCACCCGAGCATTTAATTATTTCAATGAATAATTATCTCGAAGTGGCTGAAAAAATCATCAATGCTGGTTCCGTTTTTCTTGGGAATTATACTCCCGAAAGTGCTGGCGATTATGCCTCAGGAACGAATCACACGCTGCCAACAAATGGCTGGGCCCGTTCATATTCTGGAGTGAACCTTGACAGTTTTATTAAGAAAATTACTTTTCAGGAAATTACTCCTGAAGGGATTAAAACACTGGGACCAGTAATTGAAATAATGGCAGCTGCAGAACAATTGGATGCGCACAAGCGTGCGGTTACAGTGCGGTTAAATGAAATCAGAAATAAATAATAACGGATAAGAACGATGAATCTTGATAAACTTATACGCAATAATATTAAAGCTCTGAAACCATACTCTTCTGCAAGAGATGAGTTTTCAGGAGAAGCCGAAATTTTTCTGGATGCCAACGAGAATCCGTTCAATCCTCCATATAATAGATATCCGGATCCAATGCAATGGGCAGTAAAGGAGAAAATTGCAAAAATTAAGAAAATTGCTCCTGAGCAAATTTTTCTCGGAAACGGAAGTGACGAACCAATCGATATTGTTTTCAGGGCTTTTTGCGAGCCGGGTATTGACAATATTGTTTCTATAGATCCAACTTATGGCATGTATCAGGTAGCAGCCGATATAAATAATGTGGAAGTACGGAAAGTAAAACTAAATGAAGATTTCGGATTCAGCGCGCAAAAATTACTTGATGCAGCTAATCTGTATACAAAAGCAATTTTTATTTGCTCGCCAAACAATCCTACAGCAAACCTTTTGGAAAATGGAGAAATTATTAAACTTCTGACCGGGTTTGATGGTTTGGTTGTTGTTGATGAAGCATACATCGATTTTGCTCCGGAAAGCAGTTTGTTGCCGGAACTGGATAAGTATGAAAATCTGATTATTTTGCAAACCTTTTCCAAGGCATGGGGAATGGCTGGTATTCGTTTAGGAATGGCTTTTGCCAATCCTGAAATCATTCAGATTTTCAATAAAATTAAATATCCTTATAACATCAATATTTTAACACAGAAAAAGGCGCTGGAATTATTGGATAATGCTCAGGAAAAGGAAGAATGGGTAAAAACCATTATTGAAGAACGTAGTAAAATGATTTTGAAGTTATTCAAATTCTCTTTTGTTCAGGTTGTATATCCATCCGATTCCAATTTCCTTTTGGTGAAAATGCACGATGCACGTGGAATTTATGAATATCTGACAGAGCAGAAGATAATTGTTCGCGACCGTTCAAAAATTGCGCTTTGCGACGACTGTCTGCGGATAACCATTGGTTCACCGGATGAAAACAAAAGACTAAGAAAAGCATTGAAAGAACTTGTATAAAACCTGGTGTACTTTGAACGAAACTCTATGTGCTTAGTGGTTTATTAACCGCAAAGGTCACAACGAAAACCTAAAAGTCCCGCAACGAAATACTATGAAAAAGGCACTTTTTATTGATCGCGATGGAACGCTGATTTTCGAGACAGAAGATGAGCAGATTGATTCACTCGAAAAACTGGAATATCTTCCAAAGGTTTTCCGGAACATGCATTTTATAGCTAAAAACCTGTCTTACGATTTGGTAATGGTAACCAATCAGGATGGATTGGGAACATCAAGTTTTCCGGAAGATACCTTTTGGCCAACACACAATAAAATACTGAATGCCTTTGAAAAAGAGGGAGTCGTTTTTGATGACATTCTGATTGATCGCCATTTTCCTCACGACAATGCTCCAACCCGAAAACCTGGAACAGGAATGATGGGAAAGTATATGGATGGAAGTTACGATCTGGCAAACAGTTTTGTAATTGGCGATCGCCTGACTGATATTGAACTAGCTAAAAACCTCGGTACAAAAGGTATTTTGATCAATGACGGTTCATTATTAAGCGAACTTCAGGAAAAAGGATTGGCAGACCATTGTGTATTAGTTACCAATGACTGGGACGAGATTTATGCAAAAGTTGCTGCGCCTGATCGCACTTCAAAAGTTGTACGAAATACAAAAGAAACAAAAATACAGGTAGAGCTGAATCTGGATGGAACCGGAAAAGGAGATATTCAGACCGGATTGGGCTTTTTCGATCATATGCTCGACCAGATTGCACGCCACTCAGGAGTTGACCTGACAATTATGGTTGATGGAGATTTGGAGGTTGACGAACATCATACAATTGAAGATACTGCATTGGCCCTGGGTGAAGCATTTAGACTGGCACTTGGGGATAAACGGGGTGTTGAACGTTACGGCTATTGTTTGCCGATGGATGATTGTTTAGCACAGGTTGCCCTCGATTTTGGCGGTCGTCCGTGGATTGTTTGGAACGCAGATTTCAAAAGAGAAAAAGTCGGAGAAATGCCCACCGAAATGTTTTTCCATTTCTTTAAATCATTTTCGGATACCGCTCTGGCAAACCTGAATATTCAGGCAGAAGGCACCAACGAACATCACAAAATAGAAGGTATTTTTAAAGCACTGGCAAGGGCTATTAAAATGGCTATCCGAAAAGATGTGTTTAACTTTGAATTGCCTTCAACCAAGGGAACGCTTTAACTTATTCAATCACAGAGATAGCAGAGCTAAAAATGGAGATTACAGAGGAGCTAATTTAAGGGAAATGATCTGTTTCCTCTGCGGTTAAAAAACAATATATATGAAAAGCATCAAACCTTTACGCGAAAAGAAAAATACAGCCATTCTATTGATTCATTGTCCTGATAAGCAAGGGATTTTGGCTACAGTTACTGAGTTTCTGAACAAGAATAATGGGAATATCATCTATCTGGATCAGTATGTCGATCGCGCTGAACAAATATTTTATATGCGGGTGGAATGGGAACTGGAAGGTTTTGCGATTCCAGAGGATAAAATAAGTGAATATTTTTTCACGCTGATTGCAGACAAACTCAATATGAATTATTCAATTCATTTTTCGAAACAGATTCCCCGAATGGCAATTTTCGTTTCAAAAATGTCGCATTGCCTATTTGATATGCTTTCGCGCTACACCGCTGGTGAGTGGGATGTAGAGATTCCGGTTATTATTAGTAATCATATGGATCTGGAACCTGTGGCCCAAAGATTTGATATCGAATTTGCATATATTCCGGTGACGAAAGAAAATAAAGCAGAACAGGAAGCTGCAGAAGTTGAATTGTTGAAAAAATGTCAGGTTGGTTTTATCGTCTTAGCAAGATATATGCAGGTTCTTTCTCCTGAATTTGTTGCTCAATTCCCTAATCGGATTATCAATATTCACCATTCATTTTTACCTGCATTTGCAGGTGCAAAACCATACCATGCAGCTTATGAGCGTGGGGTGAAAATCATAGGCGCTACCAGTCATTATGTGACCAGTGATTTGGATGGAGGTCCGATTATCGAACAGGATGTGACCCGTTGTAATCATACTGATACTGTTGAACGATTGGTTCGAAAAGGACGTGATCTGGAAAAAATAGTTCTTTCACACGCTGTCTTTAAACATTTGCAGCGAAAAGTGCTGGTATATAAAAATAAGACAGTTGTTTTTAATTAATTCAATTCATACGTTATGAAAATTTTAGCGATAGTTTTTTTGCTTTTACTAACAATGGTCAGTCTTGGTCAATCTTCGAAAGAAGTTCCTGCAGACTATGGTTACATTGTAAAAATGGGGCAACAAGTTCCTGATTTTACAGCCAAGACCACTGATGGGAAAACTATCAGGATTGCAGATTTGAAAGGTAAAATTGTTATGCTTCAATTTACCGCCAGCTGGTGTTCAGTTTGCCGTAAAGAAATGCCGCACATCGAAGCTGACATCTGGAAAAAATATAAGACGAACCCAAACTTTGCCTTGTACGGAATTGATTTGGACGAACCACAGGAAAAAGTGGTGAAATTTGCCAAAGAGATTCCGGTAACTTATCCCTTATTGCTCGATCCGAAAGGTGGAATATTTTACCAGTTTGCAGAGAAGGGAGCTGGAGTTACACGCAATGTAATCGTCGATAGAACCGGCAAAATTGTATACATGACCAGACTTTACAAGGAAGATGAGTTTGAGGAAATGAAAAAGGTGATTGCCGAGTTGTTGAAATAAAATGTAGCGCGTAGCAGAATCGAACTGCCATCTCCGGATTGAGAAACCGGTTTCCTAACCGTTAGAAGAACGCGCCGGAAAAGAGTAGCATACAAAATTAAGCAACTTTGTATTCATTGAGTGAAAACAAGACGGAAAATAATAGATTATCCAAAATGAATCTAGTCATTATAAAATATAACGCCGGAAATATCGAATCGGTAAATAACGCCCTTCAACGATTGGGTGTGAATGCTGAGATTACCGGTGACCACAACAAAATAAAAGCAGCTGATAAGGTGATTTTTCCGGGGGTTGGAGAGGCCAGCACTACGATGGCATATCTGAAAAAAGAAGGACTTGATCTATTAATTCCTTCATTGACACAACCAGTACTTGGGATTTGCCTCGGCCTGCAATTGATGTGCAGTTATTCCGAAGAAAACGATACTCAATGTTTAGGAATTTTCGATGAACACGTCAAACGATTTATTCCTGAACCGGGGATGGAATATGTGACCAAAGTACCACACATGGGATGGAACAGCAT
The DNA here is from genome assembly GCA_041736275.1 of Prolixibacteraceae bacterium. Taxonomy (GTDB): domain Bacteria; phylum Bacteroidota; class Bacteroidia; order Bacteroidales; family Prolixibacteraceae; genus Aquipluma. Next base: position 18,656 of record JBGSUC010000080.1, on the reverse strand, counting down.
CAGCCATCTGAAAAGTGGAATTTTTGATTCTTCCCTCGATCAGGAATACGTATATTTTGTACATTCATTCTATGCGGCAGTTGGAGAACACACTGCTGCAGTGTGCAACTACATCAATCCTTTCAGTGCAGCCTTGCAACGCGATAATTTTTACGCCACACAATTTCATCCTGAAAAAAGCGGAACGGTTGGAGCGAGAATTTTAGAAAACTTTTTGAAGATTTAATATAAGTGCCAAAGTACCTAAGTAGCAAAGAGAAAATGAAGACTTATTCTGAATTGTTTGTTTGGCAAAAATCTATGGAGCTGGTCACTAATATATATAAATCAACTCAGTCATTTCCTAAAGAAGAGGTTTATGGATTAACGAGTCAAATTCGTCGAAGTGCAGTATCAATTCCTTCAAATATTGCTGAAGGATTTGGCCGCAAATCTCAACAAGATTTTATTCGTTTTCTAAAAATATCAATGGGATCATTATTTGAATTACAAACCCAATTGAGAATCTCTAAAAACATCGGATTTCTGGATGAATTACGATTTAATACTCTTTTAGAAGAAACCCGGGAAGTTGAAAGAATGCTTTCAGCTTTTATCCAATCAATTACACATAAATAATTAAATACACTTTGGTACTTTGAGTCTTTGTATCTATAAATATGAAATCTAAAATAACAATAATTCCAGCCATCGACCTCATTGACGCTAAATGTGTTCGACTTTCACAAGGAGATTACAACCAGAAAACAGTTTACAACGAAAATCCGCTTGAAGTAGCTAAGATGTTCGAAGATGCTGGAATTACCCGACTGCATCTGGTCGATTTGGATGGAGCCAAAGCGAAACACATTGTCAACCATAAAGTTCTTGAAAGCATTGCATCAAAAACCAAATTGGTAATCGACTTTGGCGGTGGATTAAAATCGGACGAAGATTTACGCATTGCTTTTGAATGCGGAGCTCAAATGGTTACCGGAGGAAGTATCGCGGTTAAAGACAGGGAAACATTTTTAAGCTGGATTGAAAAATATGGTCCGGAGAAAATTATCCTCGGGGCTGATGCCAAAGACAAAATGATAGCTGTTTCTGGCTGGCAGGAAGTTTCGGAATTATCGATTCTGGATTTTATTGAAAGCTATACCAGCAAAGGAATTTCTCAGGTTATTTCAACTGATATTGCCCGCGATGGAATGTTAACCGGCCCAAGCATTGAGTTGTACAAAGAGATCATGGAGAAATTTCCAGGTCTGGGTTTAATTGCCAGTGGCGGAATTGCCACGATGAAAGATATATACGAGCTCGACGAAATGGGAATTCCCGGCGTTATTACGGGAAAAGCCATTTATGAGAACCGGATTAGTTTGGAAGATATTAGTAAATTTTTGAGATAAGAAATAAACCACAGAGAAAAAGGAGATTGAAATTGAGAACACAGAGATTTAGCTCTGTTTACTCTGTGTTCATCTCAGTGAACTCTGCGGTTATAGAATAAAACAATGCTTGCGAAACGAATCATACCATGCCTGGATATTAAAGACGGTCAGACCGTGAAGGGCATCAATTTTGTAAATATTAAAAGCGTTGGCGATCCGGTTGAACTGGGTGCGCTGTACGCCGAACAGGGTGCCGACGAACTGGTTTTCCTCGACATCACCGCCACACACGAAGGTCGAAAAACCTTTGTGGAACTGGTGAAACGCATTGCCCGAGAAATCAATATTCCGTTTACCGTTGGTGGCGGAATCAGCGAATTAAAAGATGCAGATGCTTTACTGAGTGCAGGTGCCGATAAAATCAGCATCAACTCATCAGCTGTTCGTAATCCGAAATTGATTGACGATCTGGCTTTGAACTTTGGCAGTCAGTTTGTGGTTTTAGCTATTGATGCTCGTGGCGAAAACGATTACTGGACGGTGACTGTCAATGGCGGTCGCATCCCAACTGATAAAGAATTATTCTCATGGGCCAAAGAGGGTGAAAGTCGTGGCGCTGGCGAAATCCTTTTTACCTCAATGAACCACGATGGAACCAAAGCAGGTTTTGCCAACAAGGAACTGGCGAAAATGTCAGATATGCTTCGCATTCCAATCATTGCTTCAGGAGGTGCCGGAAATATGGAGCATTTTGTTGATGTGTTTACCGAAGGGAAAGCGGATGCCGGACTGGCCGCCAGTATTTTTCATTACAAGGAAATTGCTATCCCCGATTTGAAAAGTTACTTGAAAAGTAAAGGAATTGTCATACGATAAAACTTTGTGCATCTTTGCAATTTAACCACAAAGATTGCGAAGGCTTCAAAAAAAAAGAAAAGAAGATAATGGAAAATACACAATTGGATTTCACAAAACTGAATGGCCTTATTCCGGCTGTTATTCAGGATAATACAACCAACGTTGTTTTAATGTTGGGTTTCATGAACGAAGAGGCGGTTGCCAAAACCGAAGAAACCGGTCAGGTGACTTTTTTCAGCCGCACAAAAAATAGGCTTTGGACCAAGGGCGAAGAATCAGGAAATTTCCTGAATGTGGTTTCGATTGCCGCCGATTGTGACAACGATACACTTCTGATTAAAGTGAATCCGGTTGGACCGGTTTGTCATACCGGAGACGATACTTGCTGGGGAGAAGAAAACGAAGAAAGCGACATTCAGTTTCTGGAATACCTTCAGGATTTTATTGACCAACGTAAGGTTGAAATGCCGGAAGGTTCGTACACCACGTCTTTATTCACCAAAGGAACACGTACAATTACCCAAAAAGTAGGAGAGGAAGCTGTTGAAACTATCATTGGTGCAATGGCCAACGACGATGAAAATTTTATTTATGAAGGTGCTGATTTGTTGTATCATTTGATCGTTTTACTCACACATAAAGGTTATCGCATTGAGGATTTAGCCAGAGAATTGAAGAGAAGACACAAATAAATAGCTGTTTGGATAGAGATGTTAATAGATAAAACGGAGGACTTTTTTAATAAAAGGTCCTCCGTTTTTGCTTTTTAATGTGCCTAAATTGTTAAAAGACCAGTATTTACAAAAACTTAATGGTTTGCTTATCGTAAAACCAACTTCTATTGGATTATTCGGCTATCTTTGCGCCTTCATTTTTGGACCCTATGCAGAAGATTAGAAACATTGCGATTATTGCCCACGTTGACCACGGTAAAACCACATTGGTCGACAAGATGATTTACTATTGTAACATCATGAAAGAACACGAGAAGAAACAAGAGTTGATTCTCGACAGTAACGATCTGGAACGCGAAAGAGGAATTACCATTCTGGCAAAGAATGTATCGGTAATATATAAAGATGTTAAAATTAACATCATTGATACCCCTGGTCACGCCGATTTTGGTGGTGAGGTTGAGCGGGTTTTAAACATGGCTGACGGAGTTTTATTGTTGGTGGATGCATTTGAAGGTACTATGCCTCAAACACGTTTTGTGTTGTCAAAAGCACTTGCTTTAGGGCTTAAACCGATTGTTGTCGTGAATAAGGTTGACAAACCAAACTGTCGTCCTGAAGAAGTTCATGAGCAGGTTTTCGATTTGATGTATAGTTTGAATGCTACTGAAGATCAGCTGGATTTTCCAACTGTCTACGGATCAGCAAAACAAGGTTGGATGTCGAACGACTGGAAAGTGCCTACGGACAACATTGTCGCTTTGCTCGATTCAATTATAGAACATATTCCTGGTCCTGTTCCAAATCCTGGAACACCTCAGGTATTAATAACTTCACTTGATTATTCTTCATACGTTGGTCGTATAGCCATTGGCCGTATCCATCGTGGTGAAATTCATGAAGGGATGAATGTTTCCCTGGTTAAACGTGATGGTTCGGTAAAACGCACTAAAATCAAAGAATTACATACATTCACCGGTCTTGGCCGTCAGAAAGTAGAAAGTATGATTTCCGGAGATATTTGCGCGATGGTTGGTATTGAAGGTTTTGATATTGGTGATACGGTTTGCGATTGGGAAAACCCGGAACCTCTGGATCCAATTGCCGTGGATGAGCCAACCATGAGTATGACATTCATGATTAACAACTCGCCTTTCTACGGAAAAGAAGGAAAATATGTGACTTCGCGTCACCTGAAAGACCGTCTGGAAAAGGAACTGGAAAAGAACCTTGCTTTACGCGTACTTCCGACTGATTCGGCAGATTCGTATACTGTTTACGGACGTGGTGTTTTACATTTATCAGTTCTGATTGAAACGATGCGTCGCGAAGGATATGAACTTCAGGTAGGTCAGCCACAGGTTTTATTTAAAGAAATTGCTGGAGAAAGATGCGAGCCAATCGAAGAGTTGCATGTTGATGTTCCGGACGAATATTCAGGGAAAGTAGTTGAAATGGCATCTCAACGAAAAGGCGAAATGCAAAATATGGAACGCAAAGGCGACCGTATTCATCTCGAATTCCTGATTCCTTCACGTGGTATTATTGGTATGCGCACAAACATGCTGACTGCTACTGCAGGAGAAGCTGTCATGAACCATCGTTTCATTGAATATCAGCCTTACAAAGGGCCGATTGACATTCGGAATAACGGATCGCTGGTTGCTCTTGAAACCGGAACTGCATTTGCTTATTCGATCAGTAAACTTTCAGATCGCGGAGCTTTCTTTATTGATCCGGCTCAGGAAATATACGAAGGACAAGTAATCGGCGAACATACACGTGCCGATGATTTGACGATTAACGTAACCAAGCCTAAAAAATTAACCAACATGCGTGCCTCTGGTACTGATGATAAAATGAGGTTGATTACACCGATTAGATTTAGCTTGGAAGAAGCGCTGGAATACATTAAAAGCGATGAGCTGGTTGAAGTGACTCCACTGTCAATTCGTATGCGTAAAATCTTTCTGAAAGAACATGACCGCAAAAGATTAGCAAAAAATAGCTAAGAGCTATTATAGATATTTAATTTCATGAGAACTCTGATTCGTTATATACGGATCAGAGTTTTTTGCGTTAAGTCGGATTGAAAAATTATCGACATAACTGATTCCGGATAATGAGATCTGACAAGTATTATTTTCTACAACATAATCCTGATTTTAAAGACATTAAACATGATTTTTTTATGTGGATTTTCGTATATTTTAATAACCAATAAATTATACTTCTATTATGAATGTCATATCAACTTGCCTTACCGGAACTGCTACCATTCTGACATGCAGAAAAATCGCTCAATCATTTAGCGAGAACATCTATGAACTCTCCTCCATCAGACGAAATTGGTCGCCTGAATATGCTGGTAACCTAAAGGAAAGAATTGAAATGATTATGAACCAGTATTTTACATACGAAACACTAGTTGATCATCTTGAAAAGAACGGTAAGTTCTATGATTTAATGATTGCTGCCCTAAAAGACATCAGTGTTTTCCGTGCTGAATTGAAAGTTGATTTCAAACATGACAAGGAATTTCTAAACACTACGTTTGAAAATCTGGGATACGTTGATTATTTCAGTGAGGCGAAGAATGGTGATCATTTTAGTCTGTATAAAATGATGTCAACCTTTAGGCGTAACATGACACCTGAATTGCAGCATATTATTATCGCCAGAGGAATTGATCAAAACTTGCTGAACAGATTGCTTTCTTACCGAAAAGAATTAGCTGAACTGAAAAATTGTTTCGATATCTCTCATGGCAAAGATCAATTGAGCGCTGATCTTAAAAGAGAGATTAATGCAATCTATAGTGAAGTTAAAGACATCTGCAGAATAGCAAGTGCTTATTATGAATTTGACCCGGCTCAACGTGATCGGTTCAATTTTTACAAGGTTATGATTAAGCTTAAGAAATCTGCTCTTAAATCGGTATAAACGAGTCTTGAAAATTGAAGAGAATCAATCTGACTTAATCATTGTTAGGTTTTAAATCAATCTAAAACCTAACAATGATTTTTTTTATTTGCAGAATCAGGAAGCGAATTAATTATTCCTCTTCTGTCGTATTTTCTTCTTCCTCAGTTTCGTTCTCCTCTTCTTCCTCTTCAGCGGAGTATACAACATCAAGATCTTCATCTTCAAAAACCTGTGGTTTTGTAACCTGAGATAAAGGTTTTAGATTTGACGGAATAGGCTTATTGACGTTATCTTCAAAGTAAGGGAATACATCAACAATATTGCAGATGGCAAGTGATGTTGTCTGATAAGGCACCAGAATGTAGGAAAGTCCTTCTTCCAGTCTTTGCAGCGCCTGTTTGAGATCGTCGGCCGCAACCAGAAAATAATTATTGATTTTCTTTTCTTTGCCTGCCTTTTCGTCGATTGTTACAATACCAATCCGCGCTTTGTACCACCATTCGCCATTTTCGTGCGGGTATATTTCAACAATATTCGATTTTTTAATGTTATCGACCATGAATTCGCCACGAACCATTGTTCCCATTTGTTGAATAATGCGCGTTTCAGCATCGGTAAACGTAACAGCGTCAACCAGATATACTTCGCTTACTTTCCGTTCACGGCCATCATCGTCAATTTTGACGTATTTAACTTTACATTCGAACCAGGTTTGCATACTTTCAATTTTTTGATCTGCAAAGATATTTTCTCCCACCATTAATCCTTCTTAAAACGGAATTAGTTATTCACAAATTTTGAAGATTTAATCGAGAACGGTAATTGTTGCATAAAAAAAGGGCTGTTGTAAACAACAGCCCAATCAATATGTAATTTTATTTTCAATTTAATAGTTTGTCAGCCATCGCATTGGCCAATTCAATGCATTGTTCGAATTTGGCTTTTTTCAACGAGCCTTTTTCTTCAACCGGCTCATAAACCAATTCCCATTTTATGTTTTCGGCAAATTTCTGTAGATTTTTAACTCCACCCCCATTCCATCCATATGATCCGAAGATTCCAAGCAGATGGTTCTTTATTCCCATGTGTTCAATCTTGGTAGTCAGGCTTTCAACCGATGGAAACAGTTCGTTGTTGTAGGCTGCACTGCCAACAATAAATGCTTTGTACTTGAAAATATCGCTTATAATGTATGAAGGATGTGTTTTTGATGCATCGTAAACACGAATGTTTTTAATGCCTCGTACAGCCAGTTGACGAGCAATTGCGTCGGCCATTTTTGCTGTATTTCCATACATCGAACCATAAACAATAACTGCTCCTGTTTCAGTAGTATACGAACTCCATTTCTCGTAGCGTGAGAGAATATAATCAAGGTCAGTCCTCCATATTGGGCCATGAGTTGAAGCCAGCATTTTAACATCAAGTGTTCGTACTTTTTTCAGAGCACGTTGTGTGTGCGGACAATATTTACCTACAATATTGGTGTAATAACGCATCAGTTCATCCTCGTAATTCAGGAGGTTAAGTTCGTCGTCAAAAATACCTCCGTCGAGCGTGCCGAAAGAACCAAATGCATCGCCGGTAAACAGAATTTTTTCAGTTTTTTCGAGGCTAACCATAGTTTCAGGCCAGTGCACCATTGGTATTGTTGCAAATGTCATGCAGTGTTTTCCCAAAGGAAGTTCCGATTCGTCATAGACTTCCAGCGTATTCTCCGTGATTTTGTAATAATTAGCCACCATATCGAAGGTCTTTTTGTTACCAACGAGTGTGATATTTGGGTATTTGGCAACAACCGCGACTAATGCCCCTGAATGATCCGGTTCCATGTGGTTAATAATCAGATAATCAACCGGACGACCATTGGTTAAGATTTCAATCTGTTCCAGATATTCCTCTACATAGGTGCGTTCAACTGTATCAATCAGAGCAATCTTTTCGTCAACAATTAAGTATGAATTATAGGAAACACCATATGGAATAGGCCAAAGATTTTCGAAAAGTTGAGTTCTCCGGTCGTTAAAACCGAGGTAATAAATATTTTCAGCTAAGTTAACCTGATGCATATAGAAGTATTTTGAAAACGTGTTTTACAGAGAGCGAAAATACGCAAATTCGGGCAGACATTACCGACTGGAATTTCTTTCCTTAAGAATTTAAGAAAAAGATTACAAACAATAAATCAGCGGATTCGTCATTTAACCTTAACTGACCTTGATTTTTTGTTTGGGTTATTCTTCACTTTACATCGGATACTTGCATTTAGAAATTAGGTGCTTTAAATGAAATGATTATTTTTATAGAAAAAAACCAAATGTTTATGGATATTGCCAAAAAAAGTAGGCTTATGCTTTTCCCACGATTAAATAAATGGATTATACTATTCTTTGCTATCGCGATATCCATAGCGGGTTTTCGAGGGTATCAAATTTATCGTTTTATTTTTGATGCCAATATTAAAACACCCGGCAGCATTAAAATCCCTAAAGATGCCACCTACGATCAGGTAATTGATAGTTTAAAGAAGCGCGATCTCATTATAAATTATAAAGCATTCAATTGGGTTGCAAAACGGAAAAAATATGCACAGTCTATTAAACCAGGTAAGTATTTATTGGATAAAGGACTGAATTCAAATCAGATTTTAAATATGTTGAAATCCGGAAATCAACAGCCGGTAAAAGTAACGTTTAATAATCTGCGTTTTATTGAAGAATTGGCAGGAGCAATATCTAAATACATCGAACCCGATTCCTTAACGCTTCTTAATAAGTTTAATGATCCGGCTGTACACGAAAGGTTTGGGTTTACTAAAAGTACTTTCCATTGTATGTTTATTCCGAATACCTATGAATTTTACTGGACAACTACTGCTGATCAGTTTATGGAGCGTATGTGGATGGAATACAAGCGGTTTTGGAATGTTGAACGCAGAAAAAAGGCAAAAGCGCTGGGGCTTACACCTGAAGAAGTAATGACAGTTGCTTCCATTGTTCAGGAGGAAACAAATAAAAGAGATGAAAAGCCAATTATTGCAGGATTATACCTGAATCGGGTTAAGCGGGGAATGCCCTTACAGGCCGATCCTACGGTTAAATATGCTTTGGGTAATTTCCATATTAAACGGGTATTATTCAGTCACCTGGCGGTTGATTCGCCTTACAATACTTATAAATACGCGGGTTTACCTCCAGGTCCAATCAATTTTCCTGAAATTTCAAGTATCGATGCGGTTTTGAATGCGGTGAAAACACCTTACATTTATATGTGTGCGCGTCAGGATTTTTCAGGATATCATAATTTTGCCAAAAATTTATCTGCTCATCTCGAGAATGCCAGAAAGTATAAAGCAGCACTGGACTCATTGCAAATATTTCAGTAGTTCAGGTCAAAAAAAAAGCTTCCGGAAGAATTGAAATAAATCAATTTTCCGGTAGCTTTTTGTATGGTCGATCTCGATTATTAGTCGAATATATCCCTCATTTTATCGAATAAATTTTTGTCAGCCTGATCCGGGCCATCCGTAAAATTCGGTAAAGTCATTAATTTTTCGAGAATTTTTCGTTCTTCCGAATTTACCTTTTTTGGTATCCAAACATGTACACGAACTAACAGATCTCCTTTTCCGTAGCCATTCACATCAGGAAGTCCTTTCCCGCGCAGGCGGAGAATTTTTTCTGGCTGAGTACCGGCTTCAATTTTCACCTTCACTTTACTGTCAACAGTCGGAATTTCTTTAGTTATTCCAAGTGTAATTTCAGGAAAAGTAACGTAGAGATTGTAAATCAGGTTATTTCCGTCTCTAATTAAATCAGGATGTTCATCTTCCTGAATTACCACGAAAAGGTCACCATTGACTCCGCTGCGACGTCCGGCATTTCCTTTTCCGGAAACATTCAACTGCATTCCTTCGCCAACTCCTGCAGGTATTCTTATGCTAATTACTTCTTCTTCGCGTACAACACCTTCACCCTGACAATGGACACATTTGTTGGTGATGATTTGTCCTTCGCCACTGCAGGTTGGGCAAGTAGCTGTGGTCTGCATCTGACCAAGTAAGGTATTCTGAATACGGGTTACGTGCCCCGAACCGCGGCAAGTACTACAGTTTGTATATGATGATCCTCCTTCGGCACCAGAGCCATGGCAATGAGTACAAGGAACGTATTTTTTTACTTTTATTTTTTTCTCAACCCCGTTTAACACTTCTGTTAGGTTAAGATTTACTTTAACACGAAGATCGGATCCACGATGCTGACGAGGACCACGACTACGCGAACCTCCGCCGAAACCGCCAAAACCACCACCGCCAAAAATGTCGCCGAACATGGAGAAAATATCATCCATTGACATGTCATGTCCACTAAACCCGGCATTTCCACTACCCATGCCAGCATGGCCGTACTGGTCGTATTTTTGACGTTTTTCCTGACTGCTTAAGATCTCATATGCTTCAGCTGCCTCCTTGAATTTTTCTTCAGCTTCTTTGTTGCCTGGATTTTTGTCAGGATGAAACTGAATTGCTTTTTGCCGGTAGGCTTTCTTTATTTCTTCAGCGGTCGCATTTTTGCTGACACCAAGAATCTCGTAAAAATCGCGTTTTGTCATTTTAATCAAATAAATCAGGCTTATTCGCCTATAACTACTTTTGAGAAACGAATTACTTTATCATTCAAGTAATAACCTTTCTGTACTACATCTACAATTTTACCCTTTAAATCTTCTGATGGGGCAGGGATCTTCGTTATTGCTTCATGCAAATCAGTGTCAAAGGGTTGTTCTTTGGCATCAATTTCCTTTACCCCGTTTTGTTTCAGAAAATCCTGAAATTTGGTATATATCAGCATCAGGCCATCTTTAACATGACTTTCTTCTTCAATTAAGTCTAATGTTTGAACGGCTCTGTCAAAATCATCAATTACCGGCAGAATGCTAACCAGCAAACTTTCGCTGGCTGTTTTTAGCAAATCCATACGTTCTTTTAAGGTACGTTTACGGTAATTGTCGAACTCAGCTTGTAAGCGAATATGTTTATCTTTGAGTTCAAGGAGTTCTGATTCTGCTATTTCCAGTTGTTCTTCAGTCTTGCTTATTTTGTGTGCTTTATCTTTTTTAGATTCTTTCTTGTGCGCAGCAGATTCATCCTGCTTAGCATCCTGATCCGGAGTTTCTTTTTCAAGCAGATCTTTAACTTCTTTCTGGGTTTTATCTTCTGACATTGTATTTGTATTTTAAAATTTGAATTTTGGCAGCTGCAAATATACTGCCATTGGGTTTACAAACGACAATTTGGCATCTTAAATAATTGCTAACTGACAGAGTTGAACCGTATATAAATATTTAAAGCCGAAAGTTGGATGCAGTTTAGTGGAAGGAATGCTTCAGGGGCATAAAAATTAAAGGGCAATCCGATGAGAGGATTGCCCTTTAAACTATATTTTGCTAACTATTATTTCAGAATTGCAGATAAAGCCTGTTCCAAGGCTGGGCCACGAAGGTTTTTCGCAATAATTATTCCATCTCCATCAATCAGAAAATTATTCGGTATACCACGAACTCCATAGATCCCTGCAAATTTTGAATTCCATCCCTGAAGATCGCTTACATGATTTTCCCATGCAAGTTTATCTGCCTGAATGGCTTGTTCCCATGCTGATTTGTCTTTGTCCAATGAAATACTAAAAACAGTAAACCCTTTGGCATTTGTGAATTTCGAATCTTTGAATTTTTCATAAACACTAACTACCGTAGGATTTTCTCTACGGCATGGTCCGCACCACGATGCCCAGAAATCGATTAACACCAATTTGCCTTGAAGAGAGGAAAGTTTGAGATCTTTCCCGGCAAGCGTTTTTTCAATGATTTCAGGAGCTTTGTTCCCAATGTCTAAGCCAATGGTTGCAGCGTCGCCAGCTTTTGTCGTTTTGTTTGGATTTGCCATACCAGACAAGGCGAAGAGCAAGACAAAAACCAATGTTATTTTAAAATTCATAATTGTATTTTAAGTATTTGAAACCGATTTACTCTGACAAAAATAATAATTCAGGAATAGGTTTCTTAAATCTGACGATTTTGTTAGGAAATATTAACAGGATTGGATATAAGTATCTTCTTTAGAAGCAAATTGACTTGAGAAAATCTTATCAGTTGAGACGGGTGATTTGGGCACCTATAGCATTCAATCGTTCGTCAATATTTTCATATCCGCGGTCGATCTGCTCGATATTCGATATTTTGCTGCTTCCCTGGGCTGATAGTGCAGCAATAAGTAAAGCTACTCCTGCACGAATATCTGGAGAACTCATGTTGGTTGCCCGAAGCTGGTATTTGTGATCGAGTCCGATAACGGTAGCTCTGTGCGGATCACAGAGAATAATCTGCGCACCCATGTCAATCAGTTTGTCGACAAAAAACAGTCGGCTTTCAAACATTTTTTGATGAATTAAAACACTTCCTTTTGCCTGAGTCGCAATTACGAGAAAGATACTGAGTAAATCGGGTGTCAATCCTGGCCATGGAGCATCCGCAATGTTCATGATAGAACCATCTATGAATGTTTCAATTTCGAAGTGTTCCTGTGCCGGAATAAAAAGATCGTCATTTCGTTCTTCCACAATTATTCCCATCCGTTTAAATTGTTCAGGAATTATTCCCAGATGCTGAATACCTGCATTTTTGATTGTGATCTCGGATCGGGTCATGGCAGCAAGTCCAATGAAACTCCCGACTTCAATCATATCGGGTAGGATTTGGTGTGAACAACCACTAAGAGATCCAACTCCTTTTATCGTTAGTAAATTAGATCCGATTCCTTCGATTATGGCCCCCATAGAAACAAGCATTTTACACAGTTGCTGAACGTAAGGTTCGCAGGCAGCATTGTAAATTGTTGTTGTTCCGTCAGCCATCGATGCAGCCATTACGATGTTCGCAGTTCCTGTTACCGAAGCTTCATCCAGAAGCATATAAGCTCCTTTGAGTTTGGTTGCTTCTACACTGTAAAAATGTTCGTTGGGATTGTAAGTAAAGCTGGCACCAAGTTTTTGTAATCCGGAAAAATGTGTGTCCAGTCGTCGTCGTCCTATTTTATCACCTCCGGGTTGGGGAATATAACCAATTCCAAACCGGGCTAAAAGTGGTCCTAAAATCATGATTGATCCACGAAGACTGGAAGCTTGCCGGGCAAAATTTTCAGTTTTCAGGTAGTCGAGACGGATGTCAGTTGCCTGAAATGAATAAACCCCTTTGCTCAACCTCTCCGTTTTTACTCCGAGTTCGGAAATGATTTCGATTAATTTAATGACGTCACTAATTTCAGGAATATTTGAAATCAGAACCTCAAATGGTGTTAGAAGAACTGCACAGATAACCTGTAGCGCCTCATTCTTTGCACCTTGAGGGTGCAACTCACCATGTAACTGGGTTCCTCCTTCAATCTTAAAAGTTGCCATTTTAATGGAAATAGGGTGATTTTAATCTGTTTAAAGTAATGTTAAACAGGTTTTGACTAAAATAGACTGGTCGGAAATCGATAATCCCGATTCTTTAGTCCCTTTTACGATCTATATTAACGTTGTTGTTTCCGATCGTCCTGTTTATGATATTTTCGCCCCGTTGCACTTGCCGGCATTGGTTTTTTCTTATTCCGGAAAAGGATATCCTTTGTTTCTGTTAGGGTAATATCATTACACTTGATTTTACCCTTTGAAAGTTCTTCAATATCAAGTAAAATTTTATCATCGGTAACCGAATCTTTGTTCCACATGACATAGCTTTTCTTCATGTGATTGGCAATCAGCTTAATTAACAGCTCACGTTCTTTTTCATCTTCATGAACAGCAGCTTTATCAATCAGGTATTCGATTGTTTTTCCATAATGACGATATCTAACCTGATTGTAACTATATGGTATTCTCTTTGGAGGTGTATTGAAAAATTCAGGAGATGGTGGTGTATATGGATAATCGATATCTAATTCAAAATTAGACATGACAGCCAAATGATCCCAAAGCTTGTGTTTGAAATCGTTTATATCTCTAAGGTACGGATACATAGCCCCCATGATGTCAATAATAGTTCGGGCAGCCCTGTTGCGTTCATTGCGGTCTTCAATGGTCATAATGTGGTTGACCATGTTTTGTAAGTTTCTTCCATACTCAGGTATAGGCAACTTACTGCGATTAGAATTATAATCCATGTAAAAAAATAAAGTTTATCTTAAAAATCAGGCTGTTATCTCAAAAGGAAATTCACTGCAGATAATCAGGATGAAGAAAATACTGATGCAAAATAAATCAAAATAGTTAGCTTGGCAAAAAAAAGCAATAAAAACTATTCGAATTTGAATTCACACTGCAAAACTAACTAATTATCCGGAGTTTAGCGAATTTTAACAGAAGTTGTTTTTTGCCGGCATTCTGAAAGAACACTGTAGCCTGAATATCGGGTGATTTTCCTTCCATTTGAAGAACCTTTCCTCTTCCAAATCGCTGATGCTCAACCATCATTCCTGCCTGTATTTCTTCCGGATTGCTATGTTCAAAAGCATCGGTTTCTTTTTTCGCTTCCCGCAGTTTTGTTAATTTCCTGAACATGTCGGGTTGACTGGTCGCAGAAGTCCTGAGTCCGGGAACTACCGGGCTTTGAGTCCGTGGTTTTGGCATGTTGTAAGGTAAATCCTGACTGTCGCTGTAAAATGAAGGATCTTTTTCGACTGGCAGATTCAGGTACTGAGGGTCGATTTCACCAATAAACCGGCTTTGATTGCAGTATTCCAGTTTTCCCCATTTGTATCGTTGACGTGCATAACTTATGTATGCATTTTTTTCGGCACGGGTTAAGGCGACATAAAACAAACGGCGTTCTTCTTCGAAATCTTCCATTGTTTTTTGCCCGTTCTGATTCGATGGGAACAAATTTTCCTCGACACCAACAATAAAAACATTTTTAAATTCGAGTCCCTTGGCTGAGTGGATAGTCATCATGGTTACACGGTCGTTGTCTTCTTCCTTTTCATTGTCCTGATCAGTAAGCAGTGCAACATCTTCCATGTAATTATTAAGTTTGTTGGGTGTACCTTCTTCTCTGGCCGAAATCGAAAATTCCTGGATACCATTTAATAATTCCTGAATATTCTGGAAACGGCTGACACCTTCAGGAGTCTGATCCTTGTACAAATCTTTCATGATTTCTGTACCGGTAGCTATTTCGCTTGCCAGTTCGAAGGCATCATGAGTATCGATTTTGCTTCTGAATACTTCGATGAGTTTTGTGAACTCGTTGATTTTGGAGGCAGTTCCTTTATTAAATTCGCTCAGCAAAAGAGGAATGTTGGTCGCAAACTCCCAAATGCAAAGGCTGTTTTGTGTCGCAAACTGATCGAGTTTGGTTAGACTTGTTTGTCCAATTCCCCGTGCCGGATAGTTGATAATTCGTTTAAAAGCTTCGTTGTCTTTCGGATTGATAACCAATCGGAAATAACCGAGCAAATCTTTGATTTCTTTGCGTTGATAAAAAGAAAGTCCACCGTATATTTTATAAGGAACGTTTCGTTTTCGCAGCGCCTCTTCAAAAATACGCGATTGCGCATTGGTGCGGTACAAAATGGCATAATCAGAAAACAAAAAATGTTCCCGCATCCGTGTATCCGAAATCTCATTGGCAACCAAATAACCTTCTTCGTTGTCGGTTATGGCGCTCATTACCTTAATCAGCGCACCTTTTTCTTTTTCAGAAAATACATTTTTCTTGATTTGCCTTTTGTTTTTGGCAATAATGCTGTTCGCCGCATCAACTATGTTTTGGGTGGAGCGGTAGTTTTGTTCGAGTTTGAAAACCTTGTGTTCTGGGTAATCTTTCTGAAAATTCAGAATATTTTCGATGCGGGCACCACGGAATGAATAGATACTTTGAGCATCGTCGCCCACTACACAAATATTGCCGTGAGACGCTGCCAGCTTTTTGATGATCATGTACTGAGAATGATTCGTATCCTGGTACTCGTCAACCAAAACATATCCAAAAATCCGTTGGTATTTGGCAAGAATTTCAGGGTGATTTCTGAAAAGTGCATTGGTTTTTAATAGCAAATCATCAAAATCCATCGCGCCAGCCAAAAAACATCGCCTGGCGTATTCTTTGTAAATCAGGCTGATTAGCGGCATCTTTATGCTCTGATCATATTCTGTGGTTTCCGGAAGTGTTGAATACACTTCAGAAGAAACCAGATTGTTTTTTGCTGCCGAGATGCGTGATGAAACAACATTGGGCTTATACGTTTTATCATCAAGATTCATATCCTTAATGATACTTCTGATTAGATTTTTTGAATCGGCTGAATCGTAAATGGTAAAATTTGATGGATATCCCATTGTTTCCGATTCGGTTCGCAGGATTCGGGCAAAAATGGAATGAAAAGTTCCCATCCAGAGGTACCTTGCAGTATTCTGTCCAACTTGTGTGGCAACCCGTTCTTTCATTTCGCGGGCAGCCTTGT
This sequence comes from Prolixibacteraceae bacterium, assembly GCA_041736275.1. Taxonomy (GTDB): domain Bacteria; phylum Bacteroidota; class Bacteroidia; order Bacteroidales; family Prolixibacteraceae; genus Aquipluma. The sequence continues at coordinate 2,328 of JBGSUC010000080.1, read as the reverse complement.
TGGTAAATGTAAGTGCCAGAATTGATCCTGGCTTTACGCCGTTTTGCAGTAAATGGGTGATTCTAAGGGTTAATACCCTTGTTTTTCCCGATCCTGCTCCAGCAATGATTAATGATGCACCATGTATATTTTCTACAGCTTGTCGCTGAGCTTCATTCAATCCTTCTAAATAATTTTGCACAATTTTTCGTATCTGTTTTGAACCCCAAAAGTAAAATTGTTTTTCCTGTAATACAGTTTTTCAGGCCAAAGACTTTTCAACAATAGTTATTTAGGGTTTATCTTTAATGAATATTGGTTTGTGTGCCTAATCGATTCAACTAAATGGGGCTTTGCCCCAAACCCTAATTACTTTTTTGTTTTACCACAAAAAAGTAATCAAAAAAAGTCAAGGCTGCACCCGCTTCGCACGAAAAACCAGCGCTTGGGCTAAAATCTTTTAAACTCGCCTGACGGCTCAAACAAAAAAGATTTTTTAACGCCGTCTTCACTTGTTTTTCGGCTCACCGGGCAAGGCCAGTCCCGCAGAAATTGGCTGCATCCATATTTAGGTAAAAGAACGGGTGTCATTTTGTCTCTATGGTTTATACCTGAAAATTACCTGATGCAATGAACATCAACTTTACTCATTGAAATGCTACCAGAGTTATTCTGAACTTGATTCGGGATTGTTTGATGGTGCGCCAAACGTCGAAAAAAGATCTGGCTGAGAAAATTTCAGGAGCCACAAAAGATAAATCGATTTTTAGCGTTAATATTGTAACTCGTTAAAGAATTCGTAGAATGAATCGATTTAAATTGCTTGTTGTACTGTTTATTTTTGGCAGTTATCTGTTTTTTCCTGAAGTTGGTTTTTCACAAATTACTTCGAATGCTGATCAAATTGTTTTAACTGAATATTCCTCAGGGAGTCAGGATAATATCCATATATTTTGTGGTGCGAAAGACGAGAAAAACGCGTCCCTTGTTGCGGGTTTCTCTAGCGGAGAGACTGGCAGTTTTGAATGGTCTAAGTACAATTCAGCTATAGGCGATTTTGATTTTTACTCCACAGATGCTTCAGGAAGTTCAACTTCAACAATTTCAAATCTTGAAAATGGTTGCTACAGGGTGAAGCTGTCAAATGCTTCAGGAGATAAGATTTACACCGCATGGGTATTTAATAACTACATCGAAGCAACGGCAGAAATTCCGGAATCGGACTGTAATTCGTTAACGTTGAGTGGAACTTTTGATTCGCCGCAACTGATTTATACCGATTTGACAACCGGGCAGCCAAAAGAACTAAATAAAGGCATCGCCGTAAAGTGGTTGGACGGTGATGTTTTGGTAAGCCGGGTTCTTACAGCAACTGTTTATGCTCCGCCAACAAAAAATACGGATTACACATTCGAAGTAACTGACCTGTTTGGATGCATTGTTAGGGCTACTGTTCAATACAATTCAATTGTTACTAAAGCTCTTTTTTCGGTTAGTGTTGCTAAAGGCGAAGCTCCCCTGGAAGTTACTTTTAACAATGAATCGGAGAATGGAGATCCGGGCAAATATGAGTGGTTTATTTTCAGGGATCGTTTGGAAATACAGGCTGAATCAGAAAAAAACAATGGTGTTGTGAAGGACAGTATTATGGAGAGACTGTATAATGATAGTCCGGTTTATGTATTTGAGAAATCAGGAGAATTTCGGGTTAAATTAGTTTCAAAAAAAATAAGTGAGTTTAATACCTGCTACGATACCGTTTACTACGATGAGTATATTGTGGCGGACACATCGTTTGTTGACGCGCCCAACGTGTTTACGCCCAATGGCGATGGAATAAATGATGAATTTGTCGTGAAATTTACCTCGATGCAAAGTATTAAAATATCCATATTTAATCGATGGGGAAAGTTGTTGCACGTTTACGAAAATAATAATGTACAGGGGTTTGGACCAACTCTAGAATCAGATGCTCAATCGGTATGGGATGGCAAAGTTGGTGGAAGATATGCTTCTCCGGGTGTTTATTATTATGTAGTGGAAGGCAGAGGTAGGGATGATGTGAAACGGCAGGAAAATGGATTCTTTCACTTGTTCCGGGATAAATAGAAATAATCCTTACATAATTAGAGGGAAGCAGATCAAACAAATTCAAAAATAAATAAAACCCCGGGTGGCATTCCCGGGGTTTTCGCTTTAGTTATAAATTATATCACTAGTGTCCGGTTAAGGACTTTATTAAACTTCTGAATAGCCCACCATTAAAAGGTTTTGGGCACGTTCATTGATTTTTTGATTTGAAATTTCATTGATTTGAGAATAAAAGTCTCAAATCATGAATACTGGAAA
>JBGSUC010000079.1:0-298328 GCA_041736275.1 Prolixibacteraceae bacterium | reverse complement strand
CACATTATTGTTGTCGAGATTTTTACGCCTGTTCGCTATTAACCCGAACTCAATCAAAAATCGTCAACATGTCAATGAACTATTGTATTTCGGCACTATGGCCGCTTAATTTTTAATGTTTTTTGAACGAACTATTGTAATTACAAGGATTAATAAACTTCTTTCCCGGCTTGATTTCTTATGCTTTTTATATTTTTGCAAATTCAATTATTCACTATAAATTCGAATTTCAGATATACATTATGAGGTCACTTTATTTATTACTGCACGAGACGTTTCTTAATCTTAATTTTCTTGAACTGTATGCAAGGCTTACTGCAATCGTTCTGACTTTGTCGGCTTTAGTATTGCTGGCAATGATCGTACATTGGATTACCACTCAAATTACGATTAAAATAATTCACCGGTTAGTTGAAAACACAAAAACCGACTGGGATGATTATTTACTCAAAAGAAAAGTTTTTCAGTCGTTGTCTCATGTTACCTCGGCAATGGTATTCTATTATGCAGTCAATTTTTCCGAAATTCCTGCAGTAACAAGCTTTCTGAGCATATTTACCAACATCTATTTTGTTATCACTTTCGTAAAAGTCGTTTCCGGCATTCTAAAAGCATCGAACGACATTTATCTCACAACCCCTTATTCAGCAAGCCGTTCAATAAAAGGATACATTCAATTACTGATGATTATGGTCTATTTTATTGCCGTAATCTTTATCATCGCCCTTGTTTTCAACAAATCGCCACTTGTATTGCTGACCGGACTGGGAGCAATCGCCGCGGTACTCTTATTGGTCTTTAAGGACACCATACTTGGATTTGTAGCCAGTATACAACTTTCGGCAAACAGGATGTTAAAGCCGGGCGATTGGATTGAAATGCCCAAGCACAATGCAAACGGAACAGTGATTGACATTTCGCTTAATACCGTTAAAGTTCAGAATTTCGATAAAACCATCTCAACTATTCCAACTTACTCTTTGGTTGCTGATTCTTTTCAGAATTGGTCCGGAATGGAAGAATCTGACGGAAGACGAATCAAGCGATCAATTAATATTGATATGAAAAGTGTGAAATTTTGCGACGAAAAAATGCTCGAAAAATTTAAACAGTTCATGCTGATTGGTAATTATGTAGCTGAAAAACAGTCAGAAATTAGAGAATTCAATAAAAAACTGGGAATTGTTGACGATATGTATCCCAATGGAAGACGTTTATCCAACCTTGGCATTTTCAGAAAGTATCTGGAAGCTTATTTAAATAATAATGAAAACATCAATAAGGACATGACTTTTTTAGTGAGGCATTTACAGCCATCTGAAACAGGATTGCCAATTGAAATTTACGTTTTCAGCAAAAACAAGGCTTGGGTCGAATATGAATCAATTCAGGCCGATATTTTTGATCACATACTTGCCATTATTCCTGAATTTGAATTGCGCATTTTCCAGGCACCAACAGGGAATGACATTAAGGATTTGACAGATAAAATTACAAACACAAAAAATTAGATCTATTCATAAGATTTGTAATGTTTTTACATGAAAAAATCTCATACATTTGGCGTCTGATTTTAAATTTGCAGAATTGATTTTGATATATTTACTATCAGATCATTACAATCAAGATGTTTTTCAATAGGAATATTTAAAATTTATCATTTTTTTATACTTTTGAGTTTCAATTTTTAAAACGACCGTTATAACTATAAATTATGAATGATCTTCATATTGAACCACTTCCGAATATAGACGAACTGGATGAAAAGATACTAAAACTGATAACCAGGAATGCAAGAATTCCATTTTTGGAAGTAGCCCGTGAATGTGGCGTTTCCGGAGCTGCAATTCATCAGCGTGTTCAGCGTTTGCTGAACCTTGGGGTTGTTTCTGGCAGTGAGTTTATCGTTAATCCCCAAAAACTGGGATATTTTACCTGCGCCTATATGGGAATTTACCTTGAAAAGGCTAAATATCATAAACAAGTTGTTGAAGAACTTATAAAGATACCGGAAATCGTAGAATGTCATTACACAACCGGATCTTATGCTATTTTCATTAAAGTTCAGACAAAGACCAACAAACACTTAAAAAAGCTGATTGACGAAGATCTTCAGGAAATTGAAGGAATTGCCCGAACCGAGACGTTTATTTCTCTTGAAATGGAATTTAAACGGCAGGTACCAATCAAATAATCTTATTGATACTTAAAAGCGAAGGATGTCTTAAAAAGGGACATCCTTCGCTTTTTTATATCAATAAATTGTAAGTTGTCGTTACGGGTTTCGAAGATTGTTAGAGTCCGCAATGAAATGAGAACGCAATGCAATTCACATAGTGCTGGCAACAATTTTTATTCATAGTTATTGTTCATGTTAATATTTGATTTTGTTGTCTGTCGTTTTTGGCCAACATCAATTAACTACTTCATTTTCATCATATTCTTGTCTGATTTTAACCAGTTTTTTATTGTTGAAAAATAATCGCACGGAAGACCTTCCAACTTTACTTGTACTGATATTTTTCGAAAAATCAAATGCCCATTCGTCGTAATTAGCCATGTCCGGGTCGAAAGGTTTTTCCAACGACTTGTCCGGAAGGATAATCTGATAATCATTGTATGGCTGAATTTGGCAAATTGCCAATAACTTTTCATACACCATATCAATCGGGTCATTGATATGGATTGCTATTTCATCAGATGTATCATGGGGCCATGCGGAATTAGTTTCCAACAAAGCTCCACCTGTTTCTATGGAACTAACTTTATCCTGATTAAATTGGATAAGAGCCCGATCTACAGCCCCTGATTTATTTTGCAAAGTAATAGCCTGGTAAAAACCAAAATTATTTTGTATTTCTTCTGGTTTTGAAAAAGGTTTTCTATACACAACAGCTACAGCATCAAATTTTTTCTCTATCCCTAATTTCTGAAGCTGGCTATAAACTTCTATTGGAGAACTTCCTATTTGAAGTGTCCATTTTTCTCCTTTTGTTGTGTTTTCTACTTGGGGGAAGATGTCATCTTGCTCACAGGAAAAGAATAAAAATAATGTAGGAATGACTAATACTATCAGCTTTTTCATATGTGGTAATTTTCAAATTCTATTTCTCATAGATTACAGTATTCTCAATTTAGTTGCGTCAAAATTGTTGTTAACGCCGGTATATAAACAAGGAGAATTGAAATAACTCCTGAAAAATATAAACTCACCGAATGATTTTAACACTTTTTGCAAATATTCGTTTTCGAAATCTTTGACGAATCGGAAAGGTTTGAGTACAAAATGAATATATTCGTTGTATTTATTATCAAAATCATCGATTTTTAGCTAATTTTGAAGCAATCTATTTAATTCATTCAAAATATACCCATGACATTACGAAATCAATTGGACGACATCGACTTAAAGATTCTGGATATTATTTCAAAAAATGCGCGTATCCCTTTTAAGGATGTTGCTTCTGAAGTTGGAGTATCGAGAGCTGCTGTTCATCAAAGGGTAAACCGAATGATTGAATTAAGTGTGATTGTTGGTTCCGGCTATAACATTGATCCCAAAAAGATTGATTTCAAAACCTGCACCTACATAGGAATTTTTCTGGAGAAAGGAAGTCTCTACTCGACTGTTACAGATAAGCTTAAACTTATTCCAGAGGTAGTTGAATGTCATTACACTACTGGTCAGTATGCCATTTTCGTTAAAGTATATGCAAAAGACAATGAACACCTCCGTGATTTGTTGAGCGATAAGATTCAGAAAATCGCCGGAGTTGCCAGTACCGAAACTTTTATCTCTCTGGAAGAAACCTTTAACCGGGAGGTTCCCATATTCTAAAGGTTCACCGGTTTATTCTGATTTAAATCCAAAATTTCCGGGCGTAATGCCAACACTAAATTCGTCGATTAGTGAACCAGTCAGCGAATATCGATGTACAATACCGTTCTGCCGGTGATCAATGGCGTCGCCCAAATAAATCTCGGAACTAGTTGGATCGATGGCTAAACTGTAGAATCCTCCGTATAGACTTGTATAATTTGATTCGATAAAAGGCAGTTCAGGTAATTTCGTCTCATCGACTGACATTTTCCAAACATGCCTGTTCAGAAAGAAAAGTGTATCACTGGTTGAGTTAATGCAAAGATTAGTTGGATACTCGCCCGCCACAAAGCGAAACGAGCGTTCAATTTCACGGGTTTCAGCATCGATCTTAAGCAATCCAGCTTGTTCATAACCATATGGGCTTCCTTCGAATCCGCCATCGGTTAATACCCAAAGTTTATTATTCCGGTCGATTACCATGCTGTTTGGTTGCTTAAAAACTTCAATTGAATCGACCAATTGATCTGTATTTGTGTTTATTACAAGTATTTTATTGTCGTAAGACCAACAGTTTGTAAAAAGCTGGTCTTTATAACTGATCATCTGTTCGGTAGAATGTTGATTAAACTCAGACTTTGAATTGTTCACCGGAATTTTTCCGGTTATCTGAAAGCTTAAAGGATTAAAAATGGTGATTTCCCGAGCATACAAATCAGTTACGTAGGCTTTTTCTGAATTAATAACACGAACGTATCTGGGTGAACTTAAGCCTGAAATACTTCCTTGAAATTCACCGGTGCGACTATCAATTACATATATTTTACCCGAATTATTTACGACAATAAAACCTAAATTATTCCACAGATACACCGATTGAGCGACATCACCCAGCGGCGCTCCATTTCGGGACTGAAAAACCTGATTGTAGACCCTTTTTGTGTCCGGATTATAAAACGACAAGGAAGAATTGCCATACATAAAATTCCCTTCGTTTACGATGTAGACACCCTTGTCTGTCGTGAAATTGAAGAATACGGTATCAACAGGACTTTTGGTGCAGGATGAAAGGATAAGACCAACCAGTAATATGTAGAGAATTATTTTCATTTTCGGTAGCTGAATTGAATAGTAACTGAATAATACCGGCCAGGCATCGGGCGCCATAAAATGGCCATATAATCAGTTCCGATCAGATTTTCAACATTGAATGCAACATCCATCAGAATTGGTTTGAATTCGAACTTACGGCCACAGCTTAAATTTACCAGCCAATACGAATTCAGTACTTTTTCATAGTCAGATTCAACATTATTACTCGAGGTAAATCTCTTTCCGGTAAATGGCGCATTTATTTTAAGATAGTAAGCTTTATATTCGGCTTCAGCAAACAAATTTGCTTTATGCTTTGGGATGTAAATCAATTGTTTACCTCTTGATTTATCGACAGAAGGAACAGCATCTATATTTGACGTAGCCGAATACGAATAATTACCCTTCAGGTTAAACGAAATGCCATTCGCAATTCCTGAATGCCATAAAGTTTGAATTTCGACACCTCTTGCAAAAACCTTACGCAGATTATTCGCCTCCCAGTATGATGCGCCACTTGCTGACGGTTGCCAAACAATCCAATTGTCAATTAACGATGCAAAACCGGTTATCTGTCCTGAAAAAGAAGTTACCTGATTGTTTCGTTTGGAAAAAGCAAATGCCAGATCACTGGAAAATCCATCTTCCGGGTTTAAGTCTGGATTTCCTCCCGGCAACCAATACAGGTCGTTGAGTCCCGGCTGATGATAATTACGGGAAAGATTTAGCTTGAATGAGTTTTGCTTCTTTCTATCCGTAAAATATTCAGCGCCAAACGACGGAATAAATCCAATTAACTGATTGTCATACAATTCACTGCGGAATAAAAACGAAAGTAAGAGTCTATCCAAAGGCTGTAAATGGATAGAGTTCATAAGTGAAAATTCCAGCCGATCCTGATCATATCCGGACTTTTGCGCCCGGTCAAAAACAGAAACCTTGTGATAAGCATTACTGAATGACCAATTTAGACTAATCGTCTCACGAGGAATCCAGTCAAAATTAAATTGGCTGGTATAACTTTGTTCTTTACTTCGGCTGTCGAAATTCACAAAATTAGCTTCCGTACTCGATCTGAAATAGTTTAATTCAGTTCTATTCACTCCCCCAACCCATTCCAGCTTGCTTTTTTCTGAAATATGCTTCCACGAAACAACTCCACGTATGTTTTCATCGTTTTGTTTTTCGTTTCTGGAACTACCCTCAAACGACATTAATTGTGGCAGTTGCCGATCGCTTTGGTACAACCACAGTTTTGCCGAAATTATATTATTTCTGAATCTTCTGTATGCTTCCTGAAGTAATCCTATTTTGGTGTATTCAGCATTTTGCTGAACAGCTTCGTGCATAGGCAAAACGCCATAATTGAAATACGGAAAATCATTTTTACTATGATCGGAAAACAAACGGGTTTTAAACTGAATTTTACCGTTTCCAAACCCAACGTTCAGATATTCTTTTGCTGTAGAGAAACTCTCAATGGTTTGCACATATCTGACACCAAATTTTTCTGTCCAGTCGGGTTTATTATTAATTAAAACACTTCCACCCAGAGCGCCGGAACCCGACTGCAGCGAACTTCCGCCATGCTGAAGTGTAATGTCGTCGATAAAATACACTGGGAAAAGAGAAAAATCAACATCACCACGCATCGGCGAATTAAGCTTAATCCCATTCCAGTAAACCTGAGTATGCGACGGTGCTGTTCCCCGAAACGAGGCAGTTGCCGTTGATCCTCGTCCGTATGATTTCATGAAAACGGGTGAATAGGAAGACAATAACTCGGAAATAGTTTGTGTTTTCATCATTTGAAGCGCCAAAGTATCTATGTGAGTATTCATCATACCAGCCTCCTCTATCTTTCTTTTGCCGTAAACCTTAACTTCCTGAATGGAAATGGTATCCGTAAGTTTTTGTGCGCTGGAATTTTCAGAAACAATAAAAAGAGATAACCCACAAATTACGGTTTTGAAAACAGAACTGGCGAGCTTTATTAATTGATTTCTCACCGGCTTATTTTTTTACAATTTTCTGTTGAAAAACCTGGGTTCCCGAAATTACCTTCATTACATAAATACCTGAAGGTAGAAAACCTAATCCGAATGAATTTGACGGATCATTCTGACTATAAACCAATTGACCCTGAACATTGTAAATAGCTACGAATTTGTTTACAAAAGGACAATCAATACGTATCGTTTCAATAAATGGATTAGGCCAAACGCTGTATTCTACCTTATTTTTAGATATAATATGGTTTCCGGTAACCGATTCAACAATGAGCCGGGAGGCATCTATTCCCGAGGTAATTTCAAATTCACCAGAATTATTGGTTGAAAAAGAAGCTTTCCCAAATTCATCAGTTGTCAGCACTATTTTTGTATTTTGCAAATCATTCTGCGTCACTTCAACAATCTGGTCGGCTAAAACTACAGATGAATTAACCGCAACAGCGCGTTCAACATCCATTGTGCATGTATATTGTTTCATCTGAATTTCAACACTTTGATTCGGCTTTATTGTATCAGAACCGCATGTGAGCTGCGTTACCAACCATGGAAGACTATTGTAAGGAATATGATAGATCAGAATTTCATCGTTGTTATTGATTTTAATTTGATCGAAATCATTGACAAATGATTGCTGATTCAACATCACCACCCATGTTTTCCGGTATGCATCAGCCGATTGCGATCCGCCGTACCCAAATGTATTTAAAACCGAACCATCTTCGAGTTCCGGAACTTTCCACAAATAAAGTTTTGATCCACCTTCTGCGTCATCTCTGAATACCCACTCACTACCCAATGTGGTATTTTCAAATACTGCAGCAATTGCATGGGCAAGCGAAACATAGCTAATTTCCTGTAATCCATATAATTTCTGATTTCTGTCAACCTTGGAGGTCAGGTCAACCTGATCAACCCAAACTGGTTGGCGGGCAATTATTGTGTGATCTGTTGTTTTAACCGAGATAAATACTTTTTTCCGGACTGATTCGGGCAGAATCTCAATAAGTACCGAATCAGAAATCGATTTCATATCCGCAGCTTCCAAATACAACCAGGTTTGTCCGGGTTGTTTTCCACTCAAATAAAACTTTCCGTCGAATGAAGTAAGTTCAGCAAACAATTCATTTTTAAGTCGCCAATGTGGCGTAACTCCTGCAATTGTCTTGTCATTTTGGTCGGTAAACTTGCCCAGCAACTCCAGCTTGTCATTCACTTTCAATGAATTGGACGACAAGCTTATTTTTGCTTTGGCGGGCTCAATAATTTCCAACACTTTCTCGGCATATATATCAGGCATAACAATCGAAGTTGCCCGAATACGGATTGCTCCAGCTTTTTTGGCCACCAACTGTCCATTTTCAATAATTGCCAATTCAGGTTTGTTAACCGACCAGCTGATTAGGGCATTTTCCTGTACAATTCCTGATTCGAAAACTTTTGTATTTAGAAAAACAGACTCCCCAACAGAAACCTTTAAAGGTAAATCCTGAATAACCACAATTGACGTAACTCCATCGACGTATGCAGGCTCTACATCACGAATGCCGGTAATTTCAGTTGATATTTCGCCAAGCCAGCCAGCCAATGTATTCATGCCAGTATAAATGCGGATAAAATTAATTTCATCAAGTTGAACGTATCTCCTGTTCTGATCCACAGCCCAACTGATATCAATAGCATCGCCTCCACTGCCTTCAATGGCAGAAGTATACGGATTATCAGGCAATTTATCAGTATGCGATAAAACAGGCGTATTATCGGCATACCCAAAAACCCTTCTGTACGAATTGACCACACCCGGATTCGATAAATCAATTTGTCCCATCAGGCGGGTTCCTTTCAGGATATATTTATCTCTGGTCACTGAAGGAAAATAATCCGATCTGGGATAATAAGGTTGCTGATGAAAACTGTTTTCCGGAATTATTCCTTTGCTGTTTTTATTGTCCTGCCATTCGGTATCTCCAGCCTTCGTAAGTCCATTGTTCAGATAAGTCACTTCGTAATCGAAAATAGTTGTATCCCACCAATGATCGCTTCCGGCAATTTCGTACCAGGTATCATCCGGAATTCCATTTTTATTTTCATCCTTCATAACCTGCACAATACCGGGTTCAGCCCAGGTTGAAGTGGCATTTCCATAAATTGTAAAATCGACTCCGTAGGGATTGCCCGGATCATTTTTAATTCCGTCAGAAAAATAGACAGTAACAGATCCACCGAAGGCTCCTAAACTAACCAATCCTTTATTAGTTCCAACAATTGAATTAGCCGCATCTGGTGTACCGGTAAAATCGGCATTGGTATATTGTCCGGGAGCAGGAAGATAATCAATTGCTTTAGTTGCAAATTGTGCTTCTGCGCAATAACCTGCAACCATGAGCATGGAAGATGTAAAAACGCGGTATATAAATGTAGTTTGTTTCATTAGCTGCTAAATCATGTTTCAGTACCTGGATTTTGCAGCTTTTCAGAAATGAAAGATGAAAAGGTTACACGGTTTTTTGCTTTTTCGCCGAAAGCGTCAAAATCCAATATTCGAAAGGCAGGTCTTCTGACTTATCCCCTCTTTAGCACCTTCCCGTTCCGAAAAGAACAGTGGTAAATTGTTAAAGAGTTACACAGGAATTACAGCAGCGGGAACTGTACAGGAATTATAGTATTAAATGGATTCACCTGTTTCCCTTTTAATCCTCAAACGAGGAACCTATTCGTTCACAAAGGTAAATAAAAGATCGGAACAATAATTTTCATAACTATTTAAAAATTCTTACCCTTTCCTTTTATGACTAATAAACAGTCTTAAGATTAACATACACATACTGTATTTAAAGGCTGTTAAAAAAGAATCAGGGATTGTTGACAATTCTTACCCTGAAAGTCTTTTTTTGCCATTAGATTTTGCTAAAAGTGCTTATTTTTGCAGTACATAAAAGCTGCAACCATCTATGTTTGAAAAGCTAATTCATCTTGAAGGTATTGATCCTCTGGAGTTTTTCGGTGTAAACAATGCCAAAATGAACCTGATCAAGTCTTTCTTTCCGAAACTTATTATTGTCTATCGTGGTAATGATGTGATAATCAAAGGCGATGATGAAGAAATACTCCGGTTTGATTCTAAATTTCATCTCATTGTTGATCATTACAATCAATTTAATGTATTACCTGACGAGATTATAACTCAGGTATTTCTGAATGAGACTGAAGGAGTTTCCGGGACTTCAGAAGAAGAAAAGGATGTACTTGTTTTCGGGATTAACGGTAAAGCCATACGGGCACGAACACCCAACCAGCGGCTTTTGGTTGAAGTTTGCAAAAACTCAGATCTTATTTTTGCAATGGGACCAGCTGGCACAGGAAAAACATATACGGCAATAGCTTTAGCCGTTAGAGCGCTTAAAAACAGAGAAATAAAACGCATTATTCTTAGCCGGCCTGCAGTTGAAGCAGGAGAAAGACTTGGTTTTCTTCCCGGAGATTTAAAAGAAAAGATTGATCCGTATTTGCAACCCTTGTATGATGCACTACTGGATATGATTCCGGCAAAAAAACTGGATGAATTTATGAAGGATGGAACCATACAGATAGCTCCTTTGGCCTTTATGCGGGGCCGTACACTTAGCAATGCCTTTGTAATTCTGGATGAAGCTCAAAATACAACGATCAATCAGCTGAAGATGTTTTTGACGCGAATGGGACTTAATACTAAATTTGTCGTAACGGGCGACGAAACACAAATCGACTTACCGATGCAAAGTCCGTCGGGATTAATTCTGGCAAAAAAAATACTGAAAAACATTAAGGATATTTCCTTCGTACAGTTCGATGTAAACGATATTGTACGACACCGGTTGGTTCGTGAAATTGTATTGGCTTACGAAAAGCACCATGCACATGAACTTGTAAGCCGCGAAAAGAGAAAAGAACAAATAAAAACAGATAAAAACGAAGAAAAATGAGCAATGCATTAACCCGGACCGATTTTAATTTTTCGGACCAAAAGAGTGTTTATCATGGAAAAGTAAGAGATGTTTATAACATCAGCGATGAGTATTTGGTGATGGTGGTTTCTGACCGTATTTCAGCTTTTGACGTGGTATTACCTAAGGGTATTCCATACAAAGGACAGGTACTTAATCAGATTGCTGCTAAATTTTTAGATGCTACCAGCGATATAGTTCCGAACTGGAAAATTGCAACTCCGGATGCTAATGTAACCGTTGGTCGCCACTGTGATCCATTTAAGGTTGAAATGGTAATCCGTGGTTATCTCACCGGTCATGCATGGCGCGAATACCGCAGCGGGAAAAGGATCCTTTGTGGTGTAGCCATGCCTGAAGGAATGGTTGAAAACCAAAAATTTCCGGAACCAATAATTACTCCAACAACGAAAGCGTCTGAAGGTCACGACGAAGACATTTCCAGAGAAGAAATTATTGCTCAGGGAATTGTGGATAAAGACGATTATGAAATGCTCGAGAAGTACACGAGAGAAGTTTTTCGTCGTGGAACCGTTATTGCTGCTGAAAAAGGCTTAATTCTGGTTGATACCAAATATGAATTTGGAAAAAGTGAAGGCAAAATTTATTTAATTGATGAAATTCATACACCTGATTCTTCGCGTTATTTTTATGCTCAAGGATATGAAGAACGTTTGGCAAAAGGTGAAAATCAGAAACAACTTTCAAAGGAATTTGTAAGACAATGGCTGATTGAAAATGGCTTTCAGGGCAAAGAAGGTCAGTTAATTCCTGAAATGAGCGAAGAATTTGTTGCCTCTGTTTCTGAACGTTATATCGAACTTTTCGAACAAATCACCGGCGATAAATTTGTAAAATCTGACTTGACTGATATTCAGGGAAGAATTGAAAAAAATGTTCGGAATTTTCTGAGCAATCTATAAATTGAAGAAGGCTGCCATGTATAAAACAGGCAGCCTTCTTTTTTTGAATTTATATTGAATTGATTGATTTTCGAATTGTATTAAAATCTTGCAGAGATTCGAATTCCCATTGGTGCGGAAACCATTGCATATCCTCTGGGCGAAAGTTGAAAGTATAAATCTCCGTTTCTGAAAAACACCTGACCATTAATATTTACCCGGTTACATTCCATTGGAAGATGTCTGAAATATGCACTTCTTGGAGGTTGGGTAACACAATAGCCAACTCCTCTTCTGTATGTGTAAAAGTTATTTCCATAATAGTAATAATCATGGCGATCATTTCTGAAAACTACAGGATTATGGTCAAACCTGCTGTAAACTCTTCCATATTTAGGATGATTAAAATAGTCAGGTTGATTGTACTTCATTCGAGAAGAATACTTTGGACGATATTCAGAACGATTATCGTTTCTTTTCCAATTTTGTTTTTCACGATTTTCATTCTTGTTTTCCTTCCAATCTTTCTGTGCAGTTTTCTTCTCACTGCGATCAAAACTCTTATATTCGTTGCGTGTACTTTCGTTATTTCTGTTATTGCTCCGGCGATTCTGGGCATTTACTTCAACTGTTGAAGCTATCATTGCTGTTGCAAGCATTAAAACCGGAATAAACTGCCTTAAATTATTTATCGTTTTCATGGCCTTCAGTTTTTAAGGTGAATAATTAATTGTTTGAACTTTACCGGTAATTTGCCTGAACTTAAACAAAGCGTGTGCCAAAAAGAAAAAATATATTATTTGTTCTTATATTTCTCTGAATATCTGCAACTTAAAAATCATGTTTAAAAAAACTTTTTTCTATTCAATACCATTAGCAACTGAGAAGTTATCTAAATAATGCTACTTTTGCGCCAAAATAGAATGCTGTGGGAAGAATATTGGCTATAGATTACGGAAAAAAAAGGGTTGGTATTGCGGTTACCGACCCGCTTCAAATGATTGCGACCAGACTTACAACTGTAAAAAGCCATGAAATATGGATCTTCTTAAAAGACTATTTTTCGAAAGAAGAAGTGGAAAAGGTTATTGTCGGTTATCCTATGCAAATGAACAATCAACCATCGGAAGCCGTTAAATATATCAATCCATTTTTAAAAAAGTTTCAAAAGGATTATCCTGATATGCCACTGGAACAAGTTGATGAACGTTTTACTTCAAAAATGGCATTTCAAACGATGATAGATGCAGGACTGAAGAAAAAAGACCGGCAAAATAAAGAAACAATTGATGGCGTAAGTGCCACCATTATTTTACAAAGTTATTTAGAACAAAAAAATTATATCAGATGATTTATCCGGTTACCGTATTTGGCGATCCAGTACTTAGAAAAAAAGCTGAACCAATTACAGAGGACTTTAGTGATTTAAAGGGGTTTATCCAAAATATGTTTGAAACCATGTACAATTCGGATGGTGTAGGTCTTGCAGCGCCTCAGGTTGGACAAGCGATCCGGATATTTGTACTTGACACTACAGCCGTAGATGAAGATGAACCTGCTGGAATTGCAAAAGCTTTTATCAACCCGGAAATCATTGAAAAATCCGGGGATGAATGGATTATGAACGAAGGTTGTTTAAGCTTACCTGAAATTCGTGAAGATGTAATGCGACCTGAAACTGTAAAAATTAAATTTCTGGATGAAAATATGAATGAACATATTGAAGAATACAGTGGTTTTACATCACGGGTGATTCAACATGAATATGATCATTTAGAAGGGATAATGTTTGTCGACTATCTTAATCCATTGAAGAAAAGAATTTTAAAAAGTAAATTGACAGCGATTTCCAAAGGAAAGGTCATTCCAAAATATCGTATTAAAGTTCCCGGAAAATAAATTCCTTGTTTCTTTTTATTTTGCATTGATAAAAGTTAGCTACTTGGCGTATTGAAAAGAAGTGCAGGTCGTACTGATTGAACACGATTTAAAATCTCTTAACCTAAGTCAATTTCATTTATCAAAACGCAATCATTCGTGCAAAAAATCGGACAATTGGAATAATTCAAATCCTCAGAACAAACCAAACATAAGCAAAAAGCGTAACTGGCAAAAAATATTGAGATGCCGGTTATCCGAAGCTTTTTCCAGAAAATTCCATTTATCAGAATCACCAGCTTTTTTATGGTTGGTATTCTTCTGAATAATTATTTCGTTTTCGACAAACACCTGATTGCCATAATTCTTGCAATTACTCTGTCATTACTTATCTTGTTTTGGCACAATAGTAATTATACTGCAATACAGATACAAAATCTTCTAATATCAGCTTCCATTGTTTTTTCAGGAGTTTTTTATGCTGATAAAGCCGCTGAAAAACTGCTACCCACTTTTAGCCAAAAAGATTATTACATCGCGGAGGTTTGTCAAAGACCAGCAGAAAAAACAAAATCGTTTCAAACTATTTTACAAATTCAAAATAAAGTATTGGCTAAACCGGAAAAGGTTATTGTTTGGTTTAGTAAAGAAAATTTCGACTCAACAATTACTACTGGCGATCAGTTGATTCTGATGGGCAAACCTCAGGAAATACTTAACATGGGTAATCCTTTCGAGTTCGACTACCAGAAAATGATGCAAAAAAAAGGAATTTACTTTTCAATGTTTTTAGCAAATGGAAGTTATCTCAAAACTAAAAATCACTACAACAGAGTAAAATACTGGAGTGAAAAGATACGGGATAATCTTATTGCAAAACTTTCCTCATCGCGATTAAAAAAAGAAGAACTATCGGTAGTTGCTGCCTTAACGCTTGGTTACAGAGCCGAACTTGAACCTGAAACCATTGATTATTTTGCATCAACCGGGGCAATGCATGTTCTTGCAGTTTCCGGACTTCATGTTGGATTAATCTATATCATTCTCGGCTTTCTTTTTTCCGGAATTAAGCAAACGAAGTTTGGTGTTTTCATTTACCCGGCATTGTTAATTATTTTTCTGTGGAGTTACGCTTTTATTTCCGGATTTTCACCTTCGGTACAAAGGGCAACTGTAATGTTTACATTTATAATTGCAGGTAATGTATTGCGCAGACCAGTGAATATATATAATTCATTGACCGCCTCTGCATTGGTATTAATGCTGAACAACCCAAATGTTTTGTTTGAAGTAGGATTTCAGCTTTCATACATGGCGGTTTTTGGTATCGTATTAATTCAACCAAAATTAGGACAGCTCATCGAAGTTAAAAACAAACTATTGAAAGCACTTTGGGATTTAACAACAGTATCATTTGCTGCCCAACTTGCAACTTTTCCCCTTGGATTGTTCTATTTCAATCAATTCCCAAATTATTTTTGGGCAAGTAATTTCATTGTAATTCCGGGAGCAACAATGATTATATGGGTTACGTTTGCTTTTTACATATCTGGGTTTTTACCAGTTATTCCAGATCTGATATCCCAGTTTTTGTATTGGATAACAGCATTCATGTTAAAACTACTGAAGATACTAAGTGAATTACCACATGCCTTAACAGAAGGAATAATAATTAATCAACAGCAGGTTTGGCTGCTATATGGTTTAATATTTTCCATACTTACTTATATTTTCCTGAAAAAAAAGCGATGGCTTTTTCTGAGTTTAATTGTCATTCTATTTTTTCAAGTAACGGAGGTCTATTCCAATTTTAAACTGATTAATCAAAAGATCGTATATGCATATAATTCCAGAAGTAATTTGATTCATTTAATTAATGGAAGAAACAATTATTTAGTCTTACCCTACTGTGATTCGATACCTGATACAGATATTAGGATAGTACAGAATGTTCAAAATCATTTAAATCTGGCAAAGCCAGTGATTGTATGCCTCAAACACACCCATGAATTTAAATCGGAAGATATAATTATTGAGAAAAAAAACATTCAGTTTTTAAATTCAACAATAGAATTTACCAGTCCGGAATATTTAAAACTAAGAAAATCAGAGAATCTGATTTTAAAAATTCAAAAAACGAATGGTAACAAACTGGAAATAGTCAAAACTGCAATCACAATGGGTAGTTCTGCTAAAAACAAGAATGAAATTGATGAGTTTAATTTTAACACTAAACTACAAGGGGCATTTGTTATTCATTTGCCATAATTGGTTATTTTTCATCTTCTTGGCACACAAAACAGCAAACAGTATTATCTAAAAAAAATATGGTATTTTAGACGCATATTGATGAAACCGATATTCTAGAACGAACTTAAGATGAAAATTGTAATTGTAGGCGCAGGCGAGGTTGGTACCCATCTGGCAAGGATGTTAAGCAAAGAAAACCACGACATAATACTGATTGATGAAGATTCGGAAAGACTTCAACGAATTTCAAGTCAGGTAGATTTATTAGCAGTAAATGGATTTGCCAATTCATTCAAAGATCTTCAGGATGCTGGAGTAAATGAGGCCGATTTATTTATTGCAGTTACACCTTACGAAGACAGGAATATTGTTTCATGTCTAATTGCGAAAGACCTGGGAACTAAACGAACGGTTGCCAGAGTAAATAACGGAGAATTTCTGAAAGAATTTAACAGAGAAAGAATTAGCAGGTTTGGAGTTGATGAAATAATTTACCCTGAGAATTTAGCTGCAAAGGAAATTGTTAATTCAATAAAACAGGTTGGAACGAGGGAAATGATTGAATTTTCTGATGGCAAACTAATTCTTATGGGCATCAAAATTCGCGAAAACGCACCTGTTGTTAACCGAAATATGGAAGAAATTTCGATGACAAATTCAGCAATTCGGGCTGTAGCAATAACACGTGGAAACAAGGTAATTGTACCACACGGAAAAGATAAAATATTGAATGGGGATATTGTCTATTTTATAACTACGAAGGTCAATAAAAATCTGGTGTTCAAATTATCTGGGAAAGAAATCTTTGAAATCAAAAACATTATGATCCTTGGAGGTAGCCGGATTGCTCAAAAAACAGTTGAGAAACTTGGAGATCAATATAATATCAAAATAATAGAAGCAGACCGCGATCGGAGCATTAAGCTGGCAGGAAAGGTTAGAAACGCATTGATCATTAATGGTGATGGGAGAAACATGGATTTATTGAAAGAGGAATCGCTCGATAAAATGGATGCTTTTATAGCGGTCACAGGAAATTCAGAAACAAATATACTTTCATGTCAGCTTGCGAAATCATTTGGAGTAAAACGCACTATCGCCGAAATTGAAAACTTAGATTTCTTAAATATGGCTGAAGAAATGGGTATTGGGAGTATAATTAATAAAAAGCTTCTTGCTGCCAGCTACATCTATAAATATACCATTGGAGGATCTGTATCACAGGTAAAATGCCTGACTGCAACTGATGCGGAAGTATTTGAATTCCAGATTGTTTCAGAAACAAAAATAACAAGCAGACCATTACGTGACCTTTCGTTTCCCGAAGATGCCATTATTGGTGGAATTATACGAGGAGACAAGGGGATTGTTGCCACCGGTGATACACAGATAAAGGTAGGAGATCTGGTGGTCGTATTCGCTTTAACTTCTTCGATTAGCAAAATGGAGAAATTTTTCAGGTAATTTTATTTCTAATTAGGTTACTGTCATCATGAACTTTAAATTGATATTTCGTACTCTGGGATTTCTCCTGGTTGTTGAAGGAATTGCAATGATGATTGCACTCATTGTCGCAGTTATATACGGTGGCCCCGATGTTAAAGCAATACGTCAATCGGTACTTATTTGCATGGGGACTGGTGCCGTTTTACTGTTCATTTGCAGAAATGCCAGCAAGGAGATGGGTAAACGCGAGGGATTTGTGATAGTAAGCCTTGTTTGGGTTCTGTTTTCTTTTTTCGGGTGTTTACCTTTTATCTTCAGTAATACTATTCCCGACCTTACCAACGCTTTTTTTGAAACGATGTCAGGTTTCACTACGACTGGTTCATCTATCTTAAACGATATCGAATCATTACCAAATGGAATTCTGTTCTGGAGAAGTATGACTCAGTGGCTTGGAGGAATGGGAATTATTGTGCTGAGTTTGGCTATTCTTCCCATATTTGGAATTGGAGGCATGCAACTTTTTTCGGCCGAAGTTCCAGGACCCGTAGCTGATAAATTAAGTCCTAGAATTCAGGCAACGGCCAAGAAATTATGGGTAATATATGTTTTCTTTACAGTTTTGGAAACAATCTTACTGTGTATAGGTGGAATGAACTTATTTGATGCCATAAATCATTCTTTCACAACAATGGCTACAGGCGGATATTCGACAAAACAAGCCAGTATAGCCTATTGGTCTTCTCCATTTATCCAATATGTCATTATTGCTTTTATGATTATTGCAGGAACTAATTTTACTGTTTCCTATTTAGTGCTAACCGGAAAATTTAAAAAAGCACTTGGCAATGAAGAACTAAAATATTATTTGTTATTTATTGCAAGCTTTACTCTTATTATTTTTGCGGGTTTGTTGATTAGTGATTCGTTAGGTATAGAACAATCATTCAGGGACGCTCTTTTTCAGGTTGTTTCCATCATTACCACTACAGGATATGCAACCGCAGATTATTTACACTGGATACCTTTTCTTACTATTGTGCTTTTCTCCGTATTCTTTTTCGGAGGAAGTGCGGGTTCTACAGGAGGTGGTTTGAAAATTATGCGAATCGTGTTATTACTTAAAAACTCTTATTACGAACTTCGCCGCATTATTCACCCGAATGCTATTATTCCGGTCTCATTCAATAAAAAGGTTGTTTCAGACCAGATCATTACGAATGTTTTGGCCTTCTTCATGTTCTATTTTATTGTATTCTTCGTAAGTACGATATTATTGATGTTAGTAGTACCCGATTTCCCGTCAGCAATGGGAGCAGTTGCTACATCACTTGGTAATATTGGTCCGGGGCTTGGGGCTTTTGGTCCTGCAGAAAATTTTTATGAGTTGCATCCCGCTGGCAAATGGTTTCTTTCATTTTTGATGCTTCTTGGCCGACTTGAGTTATTTACTGTTTTGGTCCTCTTTTCGCCTGCCTTCTGGAAAAGATAAACTATTCCTCGAAAATACCTTTACCATAACGGATAATAACCGGTTCATCCTTTGTGAAATCTACAATTGTCGAAGGAATGTTGTCTCCATATCCTCCATCGATAACCAGATCCGCAAAATCCTGGAATTTTTCATGTATCAATTCAGGATCCGTTGAATATTCGATAATTTCATCGTCATCATGTATTGAGATTGACATGATAGGATTGCCAAGGACACGAACAATCTCAATGATAATCGGATTATTGGGTATTCTTATACCAACAGTCTTTTTTTTACCCTTGAAATATTTTGGAACATTACCATTTGCATTCAGGATGAAAGTAAACGGACCAGGCAGATATTGCTTTAAAAGTTTGAATACCGGATTAGCAATTGGCTTAGTAAAATCAGCTGCATGACTTAAGTCACTGCAGATAAATGAAAAATTAGACTTTTCAACTTTAACATTTTTGAAACGAGCAATTTTTTCTACTGCCTTAGCGTTAGTGATGTCGCACCCAAGTCCATAAACAGTATCCGTAGGAAATATAATAATACCTCCATTTTGAAGGACATCGACTACTTGTCTGATATCTTTAGGGTTAGGATTTTCAGGATAAATTTTAATTAACATTAAAGCCTCCGTTTTTCATATGGATGTAAAATTAGTTATTTTGGCATGGTTTCACATCTAATTTTCAAAATATGAACAAAGAGTTCATTATTACAGAAGATGGTTCACATACCATTTATCTTCCTGAAATTGACGAGCATTATCATTCGGTACACGGAGCAATTCAGGAATCCATGCATATCTATATTGGTGAAGGCCTGTTTCAAACCACAAAAAAAACGATCAATATACTTGAGATTGGATTTGGAACTGGGCTTAATGCCTATCTAACATGCTGTTATGCGATTCAGAAAGATTTAAACATCAATTATTTCAGTATTGAAAAGTACCCTTTAACAGAAGCTGAATATTCCAAATTAAATTATTCCAAAAATATATTTCCTGAATTCTCGAATATTTTCGAACAAATGCATCAAGCAGACTGGGACACAGAAATAAAGATATCCCCGAAATTTACGCTTCATAAAATTCACGCAGATCTATTGACTTTTCCATTTAAACTAATTCCTCAGTATGATTTGGTGTATTATGATGCATTTGCCCCCGGGAAACAGCCCGAAATGTGGTCGGATGAGATACTCCAAAAAATAGCAGCGACTGTGAAAAAAGATGGAATTTTTGTTACTTATTGCGCAAAGGGCACAGTAAGACGTGCATTAACATCATCCGGTTTCCTGATGAATAGAATTCCTGGCCCGATTGGCAAAAAAGAAATTCTAAGAGGGAAAAAGTCCTTTTAAGTTCTTCGCTGATAATAAAAATTAATCTATATTCGTAGCCTGAAAATCAATATCTAAAAATGTCTGATAATCAATTCAAAGACAAGTTGGAGGAGTTCTCATATGCATTGGGATTGACGATTTCTTCGAACCTTTTACAATCAGGAGTAAAAGATATTAACTCTTTGCAATTTTTGTCAGGTTTGCAGGATACTTTTGCCGGGAACAGACCTAAGATATCGATGGATGAGGCTAATCATATTTTACAGGAATTTATGATGGCCAATAATGAAGAAGAAGCAGCCAGAAATCTGGAGGAGGGATTACTGTACCTCTCTAATAATATTAATAATAAGGGAGTTGTTGAAACAGATACCGGTCTGCAATTTAAAATACTGAAGGAAGGATACGGAGAATCTCCAAATATTGATGATCAGATAAAATGTCATTATCACGGAATTCTACTCGACGGTACCGTATTTGACAGTTCGATTGAACGCCATCAGCCAGCAATATTTCCTGTAAATGCAGTAGTTCAGGGTTGGGTTGAGGCTCTTTTAATGATGCCGGTTGGAGCCAAATGGAGACTGTTTATTCCTCCTTATTTAGCTTATGGAGATGAAGGTGCCGGTGGTTTGATCGGTCCGAATTGCACATTAATTTTTGATGTTGAATTATTGGAAATTGTTTAATTAATTATAAAAAGAAAATGAAGTTAAGAACATTATTTTATGCAACGGCACTTGTTTTAACTGTAGGAGTTGCAGGATGCCAGAATTCAGGTAAAAAAGGTGAAGTAACTCTTACCAGTAAAAACGATTCTGTAAGTTATGCTTTAGGTGTACTTATTGGTGAGAACAACAAACAACAAATGAAAGGCGCACCAGGCGTTGAGCAGCTTAATAAAGAAATTATCGTTGCTGCATTCGAAAAAGCATTCAGAGGTGATTCGCTTCAGATTAAAGCAGATAAAGCAAACGAAGCAATTCAGGCGTTTTTTGCTGAAGTATCAAAAGTTGAAGGCGATAAATATCTTAAAGAAGGGGAAGATTTTCTTGCTGCGAATAAAGAAAAAGCGGGTGTAGTAACTCTTCCAAGTGGTCTTCAGTATGAAATTTTAACTGAAGGTACCGGACCAAAACCAAAATTAGAAGATCAGGTTAAATGTCATTATCATGGCACAACTATCGACGGAACTGTTTTTGATAGTTCTGTTGACCGCGGAGAGCCAGCAGTGTTTCCTGTAAACCGGGTTATTCCAGGATGGACAGAAGCCTTACAATTGATGCCTGTAGGTTCGAAATGGAAGTTATTCATTCCTGCAGCTTTGGCTTATGGCGAAAGAGGTGCCGGAAAAGATATCAAACCAAATTCTGCACTTATTTTCGAAGTTGAATTACTCGAAATCGTAAAACAATAATCGAATTTTTAGATTTTAGAGCACTCTTGCATTTAAAACGCAAGAGTGCTTTTTATTACTGCTAACTATAAAATAAAGAGCAAAATGAGCATGCAGGTAAAAGGAACTCTTCTCCAGATATTAAAAATGGAATCAGGAGTAAGTAAAGCGGGTAAAGAATGGAAGAAACAGGATTTTGTAATTGAAACAAATGAACAGTTTCCCAAAAAGATATGTTTTACACTTTTTGGAGACAAAATATCATTGATTGACGGAACAAATGAAGGAAGTGAGATTGAAGTCTTTTTTTCGGTTGAATCGCGCGATTTCAATGGGAAATGGTATCACAACATCAATGCATGGAAGATTGAAAATGCAGGAACTGTAGGTGAGGCTAAAAACTATCCTCCGGATTTTCCGGTAGGTAATGTACCTCCTGAACCAGCAGATGATTCTGGTAATGATTTACCTTTCTAAAAAAAAGAGGTCGCATTCGATTTGAAATGCGACCTCTTTTACTATATAATTAAATTTCCACCAGACTATTTCTTAATGCAAACACAATTACTTCAATCATATTACTTGCCCCCGATTTTTCCATAAGCCGCGTCCGATGTTTCTCAACGGTCCTGTCCGAAATAGAAAGTCTGTCAGCAATTGATTTAATTGGGAGACCTTCCATTGACAAATAAAGAACCTGATTTTCACGGGCTGTAAAGAATGAGTTATTATAGTTTTTTATATTCAGTGGTTTCTTTTTAAAAATATTGGTAATCTGCTCTCCTAAAGCATCCGAGATTTTAATATTTTCGCGTTTAAGAAGGTTATAAACCTCATTTGCATACTGGTTGTTTTCTGATGAAGTTAAGGTTTCAGTAACAGAAGTGAAAAGTCCAATAAAAAGATTGTAATTAGAATATTTCTCAAATTCAGAAACTATAAGCCTCTTTTGCAAACCTTCAGGATTAGTGTTATTTATTAGAACTACCTCATTGAAGATTTCAGTGTCACTGTTTAAATATTTATCTAATTTCTTTTGAAGTTTCTTGAATGAATCCGAATCGATTAAATCAACCATTGGTGTTGTATTAACCAAACCCTCCTTTTTGTCCAATAATTTCAGAAATGCCTGATTTGCGCGTATAACATTCGTGCCATCAAAAACAATTATCCCTACCGGCGAAAGATTAAACAACCGATCAAACTCCCTGGTTGCATCTTCTCTAATCGCGGTGAATTTCTCGAGACGCTTTTCGATGGTCTTAATTAGATCTGAGTTATTAAAAGGCTTTACTATGTAATCGTCAGCACCAAGTGACATTCCAAAACGAATATCTTCGAGATCAGAACTTCCAGTTAAAAAAACAAAAGGAATTCTATTTAAAATAGAACTCTCCTCTAAAACTCTAAAAACCTGGTATCCATCAAGTGGATCCATATTTATATCGCAAAGTATCAAATCAGGATTATATTCAAACGCTTTTTGAATTCCTGCAGCACCATTGTTTGCATAACAAACGTCGTACTTATACATAATCAGAATCTGCTGAATTGTAGCACCCAATCCCAAATCATCTTCAACAACCAAAATCTTCTTTTGAAAATTCATTTAATCTAATTTAGAAATACGAATCAACTTTTAGAAAAATAAATATTAATCTCTGGCGTATCGCATTCTCAAAACAATAAATAAAAATAATAAATTTTGAAACAGAAATCACTACCAACAAAAGGATTATTCTTTAATCAGAGAATAAGTCTGAATAATAACGATAAAAACAACTAATTTGTAGTTATTCTATTGTATTGTAAAATTGAAAGATTTTAGAATTTATTTTATAAAATCACGATATAAAGATATAACTGATAAAATTAAACTTCAGCTCAATAAAAGATATCTCTTTGTACTAAAAATGAATAACAATATTAGTTATCTCGCCATGTACTTTGTTTCGCTATTTTCAAATCACGTAAGATTGAGGAACTGGCAGATAAATTAAAACTGTAACTTTTTCGATCCCCGAATGGAACAAAATTGAATGACATGCTCCAGCAATGCAAGGTTCGGCTAACATTAAACGTAGTAAACGAGAATTTCATAGCCTGAACATCAAAATTAGAATTCATATCCATACTCCATTTTTCAGTTAAACTCAGTCTGCCACTAAAGTTTAAGCTCTGATTTATCGTACTTTTCATTTTCCCGTTTGCATCCGGCTTATAGGGATTATTATAATAAAAGGAATAATCGAACCGGAAACTCCATGGAATATTAAAGTCAGTATATTCCATTTCTCCATTTCGAAGAGGATTTTCTTCCGTTTTATTTTTATTTTCTTCGTCCTCTTTTTTATCCTTTTTTGATTCAAAATTCATCCCGAACGACATGTTCGCATTGGTCAATCGTCCAAGTTTATTTAATCCTTTCGAATGATTCCAAACGTACTCATCGTAAACAGTTCCTTTTTCATTAACCATGTATGGATTCAAATTGGCACCCATATTAACATTTATTCCTTTAATCGTAGTACGTGCTGAAATTCCAATCGGGCTAAGGTTAAAAGAGTCAGCAATCATATTGTATGACGTGTTCATGCTAATATCAATGATCTTAACCTTTTTGTATTTAAGTTTTTCGTCGTCTTTCGTGGAGGTAGTATCACTCACTTCCAGAACCTTAGCTTCCAGATTATTATTTAAAGAAAAACTGATTGCACCGCTCTCTCCCATTCCAGCAGAACCAAATACACCATTTTTAAAATGGTTATAGTACGTTTGCTTTCCACTTCCATCGATATATGAACCCCAGAATCCAAATTTTTTCTGTCCGAAATCCGGAGTATAGCTAAAACTTGCTGATGGAGTTATTTTATGTCGGATTGCTTTGATTCTCGAGTTCGGATTTTTCATGATGTACATCCCATATATATTCGTTGAAGTACTCAAACTGTAAGAATAATCATAATTCCTACGGAATGCGTATACCGTATCGACAACAATATGGTTGCTACCTATCGGCAAGTATGAACTTGTCGGATCGTATCTCATGTTTATGTAATTGGTGTACCATCTTTCCGAATAATTGAAACTCGGACTTAAATTGATATACTTTAACAAATTAAACGAAGGCAATGAAATGGGAATAGAATGGCGCCAACCATTTTGCCAGTCTCGTACCAGAGATTTATTTAGTATATCCTTTTCCGGAACACTTGAAATTGAGTTCTTAATATTACCTGAATAACTAAGGCTGATTTTTTCATACCATTTTACTGGTCCAATCCTGTTTTTAACCTTGAATGGATTTATTTTCGACATGTTAAACGTTAATTCAGGCAAACTTAACGAAATGGTTGTATCACGTGAATTCTGCGAATGACGCAGGTTTAGCGACATATTGAAAGGAGTATTTTCGAACTTGCGTGAATATGAAATACTCGATGATTTTTGCGTCTGCAAATAATTTTGAACTGACTGTTTAGTGTTTGCGTAAGCATTTTCTTTATCAAATGAACTGGTTGATAGATTAACGCTGGCAGAAAATGTCCGGTTGGGATTAGCTTTTGTATCCTGAGAATGCGACCAGGTTAAACTAAATCCTTTCGTTGTTTTAGCATCAGGAAGAGGTTTCTCCGAGTATTTATTCAGATTATAACTAAAATCAAGACTCCCATTGTACTTATACCTCACTTTATAATTACTGTGTAATTTAGCTGCCCAGGATCCCTTTGAGTAAATGTCACCTCTAAGTGCAAAGTCGAAATGATCATTCGCTGCCCAGTAATAACCACCTTCTCTCAGGAAAAACCCACGTGTTTGTTCTTCACCATATGTTGGGATAAGAATTCCGGAAGTATAAGTAGAGGTAGTAGGAAAATATCCAAACGGGATCATCGGAAAATATATTGGGAAATCCTCCAAGACCAAATACGCTGGCCCAGTAATAATTTTTTTATTCGAAATAACCTTTGCCTTCGTCATCCGTAGGTAAAAATGGGGATGGTCAGCATCGCATGTAGTATATTTGCCTTTTTTCAGGACAAATACATCATCGCTTATCTTTTTTGTCAGTTCGCTGTGTACAAACCCATCACCCTGCGTAGTCTTTACATCAGTTATAATCCCTTTTTTTGTTTCGAAGTTATAACGCATGGTTTGGGATTCAAACTCCTCGTTTCCATCTTTAAACACAGGCGTACCTATTATTACTCCGGTCGAATCCGGTAACCCTTCGGCATAAACTTCTTTACTTACTAAATCAAGCATAATGTAATCAGCTTTAAGTTCGATATTCTGATAGTTGATTACACCATTTTTGTACATGTACATTTTTTGATTTTCAAAATCAGGAATGATCGAATCCTGAGCAGTATAAGTAATAATTGATTCAAGCACCGGCTTGGGAACAGAATCATTCAAAGCCTGACTTTGAGGTGCCAAAATGGTGTCTCCTGGCATGGAAATTTGAGGTGCCGTAATCGAGTCCGATTCCAGATTAAGCTGTCCAAACGAAGAAAGGGCAACTAAAAGTAATATATTTGCAAGAAGAATTTTTATCAAAACTACAGTTTATAAGATGGGAACACGTTTCCTGTTCGGTCTGCAAAAATAGGAATAAGGCTTATACCTAAACGTCAAGAAATGTAAAATAATTTTAATATTTATATTTTTGTGCTGAAATACATGATGATTATGATGAGATACAAGTTTCTTAAAGTGTTTTTGTTGTTGATTATAAGCTTTTTATTAGCTAAAAATTCGTTTTCAACGAAAACAGAAAACAATATAAATAAATCAATGATTGTAATAATTGATCCGGGTCATGGTGGAAAAGATCCAGGAGCAGTTAGTAAAGGAACGCGTGAAAAAGATATAGTTTTAGGAATTGGATTAAAACTGGGTAAGCTAATTAGCGATACGTTTCCTGATGTGAAAGTTATATATACCCGTAATACGGATGTTTTTGTTCCGTTGATTGAGCGTTCTCGTATTGCAAATAAAAGCAAAGCTGATCTATTCATTTCATTGCATGCGAATTTTTGCGCAACTCCGGCCACAAGAGGAACTGAAACCTTTGTGCTTGGACTGCACAGATCAAATGACAACCTTGATGTCGCGAAAAAAGAAAACTCAGTAATTCTATTGGAAGATAATTATTCCTCCACATACGAAGATTTTGATCCAAATTCATCTGAGTCGTATATCATGTTTGAACTTGTACAGAATATATATATGGATCAAAGCGTGTCTTTTGCGGATGCGATTCAACAGCAGTTTAAGTCAAAACTCGAGACCTCAAACAGAGGGGTAAAACAGGCAGGATTTCTTGTATTAAGACAATCTTCAATGCCGAGTGTATTGATCGAAACCGGTTTCCTGAGTAATCAGAATGAAGCAAAATATCTAAGCAGTGAGAGTGGACAGGAAACTATCTCTTTATCGATTTTTGATGCCTTCCGAAAATTTAAATCATGGAATTCAGGAACAATCACACCAAATTTAGCAACTGTTAAAGCAAAATCAGTAGAGAAAGACACGAATGCCAGGACCGAAATAAAACAGGATACAGAACCAATTGCAAACGTAATTCCTGCTGTTGAAAAACCTTCGAAGAATGAAGATACTGCTGCAAATCATAAATTTGAAATAAAAGAAAAGGTTGAAAAACCATTAGAAAAATCTATCTCAAATGGTTCAACTTCAATTGGAGATAAAAATTCAGACAACAACAATTATTACTCGGTACAAATTGCTGCCAGTGTTACTTCCGTTGATCCCACACCTTCTAACTTTAAAGGGTTAAAGGGAATAAAAAGGGACAAAACCGATAAATACTATCGTTATTATTTTGGTAATGAGTCATCACTCGAAAAAATCAAACCACTCCAACAACAGATAAAATCAAAATATCCACAGGCATTTATTGTTTCTTTTGTTAATGGCAAGCGAACTGTCATAAATACGGATACTAAATAAACATATAAGTTTAACCGGATTGAATTAAAATGATTTGTTTTACTGATTAATGCTGCATAGCTTTGTATCAGCCAATAGAAACATGATTAAACATGATTAAAATTTCAAAATATACTAAATTGGGCTTTTTAGTTCTAGCCACGTTGACCATTCTAATATGGGGAGTTAATTATTTAAAGGGCATAGATTTATTAAAGCAAAGCAACAGGTATTACGTTGTTTACGACAAAATTGATGGACTACTCAAATCAAGCTCGGTTACAATCAATGGATATCAAGTTGGACAGGTTACTGAAATTGAATTTCTAGGAGATTATTCCGGACGACTATTTGTTACCTTATCATTAGAGGGTGATTTTAAAATTGCAAAAGGATCAACAGCAAAGATTGTTTCCAGCGATATAATGGGAACAAAATCAATAAAATTAGAGATCGTACATTCTGCAGAGTATTACCAGCCCAATGACACCTTGCCCGGTGCTACTGAGAGTGATTTGAAAGAACAGGTTAGTATGCAGGTCCTTCCTCTGAAAAGAAAGGCAGAAGAGCTTATTTCCTCACTCGATTCGGCAATGACTGTAGTAACATATGTTTTTAACCAGAAAACAAGGGAAAACCTAAGCGAAAGTTTTGAAAATATTAACAGAACAGTTGCCAATATTGAATCAGCCTCGTCCGAATTGGATAAGATTATGAGTAGCGGAAAAATCAATTCAATTGTGACCAATTTGGATAGTATAAGTAACACTATCAATCAGAATTCAGGAGATATAACTAATATTATCAAGAACTTGTCTGCCCTATCTGATTCAATGTCGAAACTGGATATAAGTCCTGTCTTTGCTGAAATAAGTTCATCTGTTGCAGGCATCAACAAAATTATTCAAAAACTAAACACAACCGATAGTTCTGCTGGTTTATTGATTAATGATCCTGTGCTATATCAAAATCTCAATAATTTGGCGGGCAGTTTAGATTTGCTGATGAAAGATGTTAGAAACAATCCAAAGCGTTACGTTCATTTTTCTGCCTTTAATATTGGAAAGGATGTATACATTACAGCAAAACCTTCAGCTCCGGATACAAAAGATCAAATTATTTTTAGAGTTCATTTAATCTCAAGTCCTGCAAAATTATCGACCGAATCAACATTTTTTAAAGGATTGGGGCAAATCGAAGAAATGAAGGTTAGTGAATCATACAACTACCTGGCAGGAAAATCGCCTGACTTCGAGAAAATATCAAAACTTCTTGATATCGCAAGAAACAATTTTCCCGATGCTTTTATTGTAGCTTTCAAGAATGGAAGAAAGATAAAATTGGAGAAAGCGATCAAAAAACTAAGCAATTAGTTATTGAACAATATTTTAATTATTACAAAACAGGCTACATCCCTTTATTACAGGGCAATCACATTCATCAAACAATCAATAGGCTGACAATCAACTACTTATACACACAAAAAAAAAATTAATATTTTTTTAATTTTTAATCGCCTGAGCATTAAAGTACTTACCTTTATTTTATAAAAGTCAATAGGAAATCCATTTTTTTTCTACATTTTTTTTCACAAAATTTGTTTCAGGGAAGATAAAAGGAAAACACTATTGTCAAATTTATTAATATCCGGCACCAAAATGATTAATGATCATCGTTTGGTTTGGGATCGCTGTCTGTCAATCATTCGAGACAATGTTCCAAGCATTAGTTTTAAAACATGGTTTGAACCAATTGTTCCGGTAAATCTGGATGAGGAAGTTTTAACAATTCAAGTACCAAGTCCGTTTTTTTATGAATATCTGGAAGAACAGTACATTGACTTACTAAGAAAAACTCTTAGGAAAGAGCTTGGCACAAGTGCCAAACTTGAATACGTTGTAGTTATGGGAAACAATCAAAGTAACTCACAACCCTACACAGTAAAATATCCTACAAGCAATAACAGTAAGATTCAAAATAAACCGATGAGCATTCCTCTCAGAAGCGAAGGAAAGCAATCCATCAAAAACCCTTTTATCATCCCGGGGATACAAAAGATACAAATTGATCCTCAACTAAGATTAGATAATACATTCGATAATTTTGTTGAAGGCGAATGTAATCGGTTGGCTCGCAGCGCAGGTTATGCAGTTTCGCAGAATCCAGGTGGTACTGCATTTAATCCGCTAATGATATACGGGAATTCAGGTTTGGGAAAAACTCACTTGGCCCATGCGATTGGTATTGAAGTGAAAGAAAGCCATCCGGATAAAGTTGTTTTATATGTAAATGCCAATAAATTTCAGACTCAGTTCACAGAAGCCACCCGCAACAATAACAGAAATGATTTTCTGAATTTTTATCAGATGATTGATGTTTTGATTCTGGATGATGTTCAGGAATTTGCCGGAAAAGAAAAGACTCAGGAAACTTTTTTCCATATTTTCAATCATCTCCACCAAAGTGGCAAACAGCTGATTCTTACATCAGACAAGCCACCAATCGAACTGAAGGGCCTGGAACAAAGGCTATTGTCAAGATTTAAATGGGGTTTAACTGCAGATTTACAGCAGCCAAGTTTTGAAACCCGCATGGATATTTTGAGACGAAAAATTTACAAAGATGGAATTGAAATATCTGACGAAGTTTTAGAATATATTGCTTCACATATTACCAATAATATCAGGGAACTCGAAGGTGCATTAGTTTCGCTTTTAGCCCAATCGACATTAAACAAAAAGGAAATTACGATTGAACTGGCCAGTGAGATGATCAACAAGCTGGTTAAGAATTCGAAACGCGAATTATCGATTGACTACATTTCCAAAGTTGTATGCGACTACTTTAATATGCCAGTCGATTCTCTTCAGGCAAAAACGAGAAAACGTGAGGTTGTTCAGGCACGGCAGCTTGCAATGTACTTTTCTAAAAGTATGACTAAATCCTCTCTCGCGTCAATTGGATCGCAAATTGGCAATAAGGATCATGCAACTGTACTTCACGCCTGTAAAACGGTTAATAACCTAAAGGAAACCGATAAAGCCTTTAAGGTTTGTGTTGACGATATTGAAAAGAAATTGAAATTGTAAAACAAAAAAGCAGATCAAAAACTGATCTGCTTTTTTGTTTCAGATAAAATCGATCTAATGATTTATCTTTTGCTTAGCATTCTTTCGTCATCAGTCATATTTATAACCTTCAAAGTAACGGAACGGTTTAAAACTAATTTAGTAAAGCTGATAACAGTTAATTATTTGGTAGGCGCTATTCTTGGCTTTAGTTTCAACCACTACCCTATTCCCATTATAAAAATTTTCACTTCCGCATGGCTGCCCTTTGCTTTAATAATTGGGCTTTCATTTATCCTGATGTTTTTTCTTATAGGTTACTCAACTCGTGTTTCAGGAGTGGCTGTTACTACAATTGCGGGGAAATTGTCAATGGTAATTCCAATTTTGTTTTCAATCATGTATTTTTCCGAAAAAACAAGCATTTTGAAAACATCAGGACTTATACTGGCTACTATCGCTGTATTTCTTACGAGTTACAAACCAGTGGATAAAACCAAAAACTTGTTGCTCTTTTTTCTCCCGGTTGCCATCTTTGTTGGTTCCGGTGTCACCGATTCGATCGTAAAGTATTCGCAAAATTATTTTGTGCCAAACAGTATGAGTTTATTATTTTCTGCTGTTGTTTTCCTTACCGCACTGATATTCGGGTTGACCTACATCACATTATCTCCGAAATCAATTTCGAAGAGTATAAGCGTATCAGAATTAATTGGGGGAACAATTCTTGGAATTGCAAATTTCGGTTCCTTATATTTCTTTATTCTGGCCTTAAACAGCAGCAAACTCGACAGTTCGATCGTTTTCGGGCTGAATAATATTTGTATCGTATTATTTTCTATCCTGATCGGAACAATGTTGTTCAAAGAAAAGCTTACAAAGATTAATTTTGCAGGAGTTTTTATGGCAATTGCTGCTATCCTCATTTTAATGATATTCTAATGGACGATACTTACAAGACAATATCAAATCCGGTTGAAGGTTTGTTTAAAGACAAAGGCAGCAAATTTATATCCTTCGCATATCAGGTAACTTCAGAAGATGAAATACGGGAAATTGTTCAGAAGATAAAGAAGGATCATTATTCTGCCCGGCATCATTGTTATGCGTGGCGGTTGGGATACGAAAAATTACACTTCAGGGCAAATGATGACGGGGAACCATCTTCGACTGCAGGAAAGCCCATTTTAGGACAAATACAAAAGTTTGATTTAACAAATATACTAATTGTTGTTGTCCGGTATTTTGGTGGAACCTTGCTTGGCGTTAGTGGACTGATTAATGCTTACCGAAATGCCGCTTTGGATGCAATAAATCAGGCCGATATCGTTGAAAAAATTGTAGAAAAGCAAATCTTGATTGAATATGAATATTTGGGGATGAATGAGGTAATGAAAATATTCAAGGATGAAAAACTGGTACAGGTCGATTCGACGTTCGATACAAAATGTCAGATCAAAACATGGATCAGATTAAGCGAAATGGATCGAATTGAAACCAGCTTAAAAAATATTGAAGGCCTGAAATTTTCAATCATAGAGCAGACCTGAAATGTTAATAACCTTTTCATAAAAAATAATCAGCATATCGAAAAAGATTAGAAAAACAATTTAATTTTGGATTTTGATGGAACACCTGATAAAACAATATTTTTCCTTTTTTAGTGAAATGCTTCACCTGGATACAATTTCACTTAACTCCCTGTTTTACTTCCATCACATTAGTCATTTGACTCAAAAACATTTTTACCCGGTCATCGCGGGAATAAGTAAAAACCAACAGAAATTCTCTTTCTGTTGGTTTTTTTTTGATTCACCATCATTTATAAACCAGATATAAAATGAAGAAGAAAGATTTAATTTCTATTACTGATTATTCAAAAGAAGATTACCTGCGAATTTTGGAACTTGCAGCCGATTTTGAAGCGAATCCAAACCAGAGGCTGCTTGAAGGCAAGGTAGTTGCTTCTTTATTTTTTGAACCATCAACACGTACAAGACTTAGCTTTGAGACTGCCATCAACCGGTTAGGGGGACGTATTATCGGATTCTCAGACTCAGGTTCGTCCAGTGTTTCGAAAGGCGAAACCTTGCATGATACAACCCGTATGGTGAGCAACTATGTAGATTTGATCGTGATGCGACATCCCCTCGAAGGCAGCTCCAGATATGCTGCGGAAGTAGCTGATGTCCCTGTAATTAATGCCGGTGATGGTGCAAATCAGCATCCAACGCAGACTTTGCTCGACATGTACTCTATTCTTAAAACTCAGGGAACGCTTGACAATATTAATATTTTCATGATTGGTGATCTCAAATACGGTCGTACTGTTCATTCTTTACTGATGGCTTTGTCCGAATTTGAAAAACCCATTTTTAATTTTATTGCTCCGGATGAGTTAGCGATGCCTGAAGAATACAAATTATTTTTAAAAGAAAAAGGTATTCGCTACTTCGAACATAGCGAAATCAATGATAATATAAATCATGCTGATATAATTTATATGACGCGTGTTCAGAAAGAACGTTTTATGGATCCGATTGAATACGAAAAAGTAAAAAACGTATATATTTTACGAAATAAAATGTTAGAAAAAACAAAACCAAACATGCGTATTTTACACCCACTGCCTCGTGTAAATGAAATCCATACAGATGTTGACAGTAACGAGAAAGCATATTATTTCGAACAGGCCCGCAATGGAGTTTTCACCCGACAGGCAATTATAGCACATATCCTCAATCTTAAATAAAAACAGCCATGAGCGATAGTTTAAAAAAGAAACTGAAATTAAAAGTAAGTGCAATTAATAACGGCACAGTAATCGATCATATTCCTTCTGAAAATCTTTTCAAAGTAATTTCGATCTTAGGGCTTCAAAAAGTTAAAACGCAAATTACCTTTGGAGCGAATTTCGAAAGCGAAAAACTTGGAAGTAAAGCCATTATTAAACTTTCGGATGTATTTTTTGAAGACGATGAGATAAATAAAATTTCACTGATTGCAAGAAATGCCAAACTGAATATCATTCGCGAATATGAAGTCGTTGAAAAACGTGTAGTTGAAGTGCCCGATAAAGTTATAGGAATAGTGAAATGCTTCAATCCAAAATGCATTACCAACAACGAAGAAATCACAACTTATTTCAATGTCATCTCAAAAAATCCGCTTGATTTAAAGTGTAAATACTGTGAGAAAATAACGCATGAAGACCAAATGGTCATCAAATAGATTAGCAAAAGCATCAAAAATGACATCAACAGATTTTAATAACATTTTGCAGAAAATTAACGAATTAGTAAATACCAATCCTGATGATTTGCTATTTCGCATTTGCGAACTTCTGAAGAAGGAAGTTTATCATTACGATTGGGTTGGATTTTATATTCTTGATCAGCCTAAAAATGAACTCATTCTTGGCCCTTATGTCGGAAAGCCAACCCCACACACCAATATTGCCGTAGGGAAAGGTATTTGCGGACAAGTTGCAAAAAGCGGACAGACGATGGTCGTTCAGGATGTGACCCAGGTAGAAAACTACATTTCGTGCGGACTGGAAGTTCAATCGGAAATTGTGGTACCTGTAATGAAAAATGAAAAATTTTTAGCTGAATTGGATATTGATAGTCACTCTCCTGCCCCATTTACCAAAGAAGACAGTTTATTTCTTGCCAGTGTTTGCGAATTACTGGTTGAAAAGTTTTAATGCCTTAAAATGATGTAAATCAGTCGTATTAAATTTAATAGAACCTGAGAGGTTAAGACATAAACAAGAATTAAGAAAAAATAACAAATAATTTCTATCAAACCAAGTCAATTAATAGTTTGGTTTGTTTAGATAGTGTAATTTACAGAATTTTAAGGGTCTGCAAATTACACTATGTTTTTTGGAACTAAAATCAGGTAAGCAATTATAATCTGAAAATTTATGATGGATACGATATATGAGATTCTTTTTCATACCAATGAAGCAATTTTCGCCATGGTATCTGAAAACGTTTATGAAGCCTATTTTTTTCTATTTCTGATTATTTTGCTGGAAACTGGTCTGATCGTATTTCCATTTCTTCCAGGCGATGGATTACTCTTCTCTGCAGGTGTAATTGCTGCTTCCTCTAAGATGAATATCTCAATATTGGTTCCTCTCTTAATTTTGGCAGCAATTACCGGAAATCACTTCAATTACTATATTGGAAACCTGATTGGAAAAAAGATTGAGCAAAGTAACAACAAACTTGTACTCAAATATTTGATTCCTTCAATTAATAAGACTCGTGAATTCTATCAAAAACATGGTAAAAAATCAATTATTATTGGTCGATTCTTTCCGGTAATACGCACCTACATCCCTTTTTTCGCCGGAACAGTAAAATTTGATTTTCGAATTTTCGGAAATTACACCATTATTGGTTCTGCAATTTGGGTTCCTTTTTTTACTTTAACTGGTTATTTCCTCGCCGAATTTACCTGGATCAAAGACAATTTTGAACTTGTTTTTCTAGGCCTCATTATTGTGACCCTGATACCCTTCTTTTATGCATTACTTAAAACTTTGCTTTTCAGAAAAAAAACTAAATCCGACATCCAATCTTCCTGAAACCCTTGATTATTCAACAATTTAGTTATTTTTGGATTTTCAAAGAAACCTCTATGTCGAAGTTATTCATCACTAAGCCAATCTCTCAACTACAGACTGAATCAAAAACGGATCAAGGATTGCGAAAATCTCTTAGCGCCTTTAACCTGACCACTTTGGGAGTTGGAGCAGTTATCGGTGCCGGAATATTTGTATTAACTGGTCAGGCTGCTGCACAATATGCTGGTCCTGCTATAGTAATTTCATTCCTAATCTCGGGATTTGCCTGTTTATTAGCAGGTTTGTGCTATGCTGAATTTGCATCAATGATACCCATTTCTGGAAGTGCTTACACATACGCCTATGCAACCATGGGCGAGTTTGTGGCCTGGATTATTGGATGGGATTTAATATTGGAATACCTTTTTGCCGCATCGACGGTTGCTGTTGGCTGGGCTGGTTATGTGGTAAGTTTTCTGAAAGATTTTGGAATCATTATACCTCCACAATTCACTTCAGCTTTTGGAACAATTCTGGTTGATATACCACAGTTAGGATGGCAAATGGTAACTCCTGAACTGGCAAAAAATTTGGCAGACACTGGAATATCGATCGAAAGTTTGCCGCATCTCTCTGCAATACTGAATTTACCGGCTATGTTTATCGTTGCTGCCATTTCACTTTTATTACTCATAGGCATCCGTGAATCAGCCAAATTCAATAATTTAATGGTTGTTATCAAAGTTTTTGTGATTTTGATGTTTATTGGCATTGGATTTATGTTCGTGAGTAAAGACAACTGGATTCCGTTCATTCCAAAAAACACCGGAGTTTGGGGTCATTACGGATGGAGTGGTATCTTTCGCGGTGCAGCAGTGATATTTTTTGCCTATATCGGGTTCGACGCGGTTTCTACAGCGGCACAAGAAGCTAAAAACCCGCAACGGGATATGCCGATCGGAATTTTAGGATCCCTGGGAATATCAACTTTACTGTATATTTTAGTGGCTATTGTATTGACTGGAATTGTAAGTTATTCCTTTCTAAATGTGGCCGATCCGATTGCTGTTGGTGTTGATGCCATGGGACCCGGATTATTCTGGCTTCGTCCAATAATAAAAATTGCTGCAATAGCCGGGTTGAGTTCTGTTATACTGGTTTTACTGATGGGACAACCACGTATCTTTTATTCCATGTCGAAAGATGGCCTATTACCTCCAATATTTTCGAAAATTCATCCCCGTTATAAAACACCATATGCAAGTACACTAATAACCGGATCGATTGCCTTGATACTTGCAGGGATACTTCCTATTAACATTTTGGGTGAACTGGTATCCATTGGCACACTGCTGGCTTTCGCAATTGTTTGTATCGGAATCATCATTTTGCGGGTAAAACGACCTGATATTAAACGATCATTTAAAACACCATGGGTGCCGCTTATTCCCATTTTGGGTGCTGGCATTTGTTTATTACAAATGCTTTCGTTGCCATGGGAAACATGGGCAAGGCTTATCATTTGGATGGCTTTAGGATTCATTATCTACTTTACCTACGGAATACGAAAAAGTAAAATACGGAAACAGGAAAATCAGAACTGACAATTGTGTTATCTGACTTATTATCTGAGAACACAATTTAAACAACATAAAGAAAGGCCGTTCATAATTACTCTGAACGGCCTTTCTTTGCATTTGAATCCGAAGAAAAATAACTTTAATGAAGAATTCTTTCGGTAGAATGAGCAATCGCGAATACTAGTGCCGTTGCAATAAATCTAACATTTTCCGGTCGAGTTTATGTCCATGCCAATCTTCGTACTCAATGTCTTTTCTTCCTGAATCCAAAACACCAAAGTCACCCCTGAAATTCCAAAGTGCATATCCAATTTGGTTTTCTGTAAGAATATCGAGCACATCGCCAAACCAGGCCAGAAATACTTCATGCGGTGTTTCTCTCCAACAGCCGCATTCACCGCAGTGAACACCTACTCCATGTTTTACCAGGTCAATCCATGGTTGATACAATTCTTCCAGATTTTTTCGACTGAATGATTTTCCTTCAATTATTCCCGGCCATACAGGTTTTGGTGCATCGTCGGGATTTTTATACACCCATGGTGCGCGGTAATGCGAGATATAGTGTGGAAAATATCCACGGCAACTTTGAGCAATATCCAGATCTGTAATTTCAGGAATTACAGAAGCCCCTACATCATTACCATCAGCAATAACCAAATGGTCGGAATTCGATTGGCGAATGGCAGTCGCCGCAGCAAGTGCTACTTTACGGTAAACCGTTCCCGGAATGGTTGTGCGTGCTCCAAACTGATCATTCATATCTTCGCGCCAGCTGGGTTCGTTTACCAAATCGAAACTGATTTTTTTTGACGAGACATTTTTGAAACGATCTCCCCACATTTTCCAATGAAAACAAAAAGCATCCAAAGCTTCCTGATCCTTCCATAAATTATAAGGTTCATTAAATCCAGCATTTACGCAATAACCCGGAGCGCGATGGAGATTGATGCTGACATGTAACCCATATTCCTGAGCCTGAAATACTAATTCCTGAATCTGATCAACAACCTTTTCATTAATGTTCAAAACATCGGCTGGAGTTACATCTTTCTTTGGATCAAAATTGATATACCTTGGATAGGCCATTGGAAGACGAACAAAATCGAATCCCCAATCAGCAATCCATTTCAAATCATCTTTGGTTGTTTTTGACTTATCTGATTCTTTTGCGGGGAAAGCCCCAAAATAATCAAGCAGATTAAACCCACGCCATCGGGGAATTGCATTTTTAACGTTAGAAACTGATGATGATCCGAATGCCAGACTTCCGGTCAAAACAGTTGCAGCTGTTGCCAATCCTGTGGTTTTGATAAAAATACGTCGGTTAATTTGTTGGTTTTCCATAGTTTATCGTTTAGGTTTAGGTTTAGGTAAAAATCATGATACTGGCTTATTGTAACATGAACAACTATACGAAGTTAATATAATCAGTATAATCACAAATAGGTCAAAACAATTACTTTTTCAACCTATGCGTATTAATTATGAAATGAAATAGAGAAAAAAGGCCATTCTTTACTGAATTTATCGTCTACCAAACAATCCAAACAGTATATTTGCTGACGAATTGCAATCGATTGCTTTCACTTATTTAAATTATTTACCTTGTAATATCAAATATATGATTCTTGATAAAATTGAAAACGCAGATTTATATTCAGCTATAAGTGTCAACCTGAAAAAAGGATTTGAATTTCTGAAAAACACTGATCTATCAGCACTTGAAACCGGAAAATACGAAATTGAAGGGAATGAGGTTTTCGCCCTTGTAAGCGAATACGATAGCAAACTGCCCCAGAATTGTCGTTTGGAAGCACACAGAGTTTACGCTGACATTCAATACATCGTTTCTGGAAAGGAAGCTATTGGCTATGCTCCACTACACAATCAATCAGTTTTAACCGAATACAATTCAGAAAAAGACATTGTTTTCTTTTCAGGAGAAACGACACAACTAATTGTTGAAGCAGGCATGTTTGCTGTATTTTATCCTCAGGACGTTCATCGGCCATGTATGCAAATCGAAAATCCGGAGAAAATTAAAAAAGTGGTCGTTAAAGTAAAAATTTAGTATTGCCAAGATCTGGTCATTTCATACTTTTTAAGAGATTAATACTTAATTTGAAAAAAATGTGACTTTGGCAAAACTCCTCCTGATTCCTGATTTGAATTTATATTTCGGGTACCCAAAAATCACTATAATTCCTGAGGGCGATTTCGCCGGAATATTCCATTTTTGCTTTAGCTTTTTAGCTCCATACTGAATGGTTGGATGAACACTTCCTATCATACACGATCCAAGTCCCATTGATTCGGCAGCCAGTATGGCATAGGTTGCCGGAATATAGGGATCTGCTGGATCGGAATACGGAGAAGCTGTGAAATACATTGCCAGCGGCGCATCGTACAATAAATAATTTTCGTTTTTTATTTTCGGATCAGAAAAGAACGAAACCAAGGGTTGAGCAAAACTCTTGATTAGTTTGTAGGTTTCCTTTCCAAATAACCTCCAGGTCCAAATCATTGGCGACGAAAACAACCAGCTGATTTTCCGAAAATAATCGATTACGTCAAAAGAAAATTCCCTCACTTTATCTTTTCCCTTTAAAACTAAAAGATTAACATCGGATGGAGGCAATCCCATAGGGGCAGACAGCGCCAGTTCAATTATTTGATCGATCAGAACATCATCTATTTCCTTGTCCTTAAAATCCCGAATGCTTCGCCGGCCAATCATTAAGTTCTTAAGTTCATTATAGCTTGTCTTATTTTGCATTTCTGACAAATCTATTAAGTCTCCTACAGACAGCTCTCTTCCGGATATTTCAATGGCTTTTGTCGGGCAAACGGCCATACATTGTCCGCAAGCCATGCAGCCAAATAAAGCATGTTTGCTCACAACAGGTTTCTCATTATCCATAGTCAAAGAGAAATCTTTACAAACCTTCACACAAAGTCCGCATGAAGTGCATCTCTCATAAAAGAAGCTGATTTGTCCGTTTTCACAGGTTCTACTCGTAATAATTGCCATATAGTTGGTTTTTTTTATAAATTTATGCTGTTTTTTACCTATTTCCAAAATCTAAATCATTCATGAACCATTCAAAAATATTTGCGCAAATCTTTTTTGCCTTACTTTTTTCGTGTTTAAATATTGTTGCTCAGGAACGTTATAAAGATGAGATTACTGATTCAGTGAGAATTGAAACGTTCACTTATGCTTTTAAAGATGGACAACCACTTGATTTGGATGTATATTTTCCAGCATTCGACAATCAGACAAACAGGGCATTAATATTTTATGTGCATGGAGGAGGCTTTTCAGGAGGAAAACGAAACGAACCTGGAATTCAAACATTTTGCAAAAATCTTGCCCGTCGGGGTTATGTGGTTTCATCCATTTCGTATCGATTAACCCGAAAGGGGACTGAAACCGGTTTTGGATGCGATTGTTCCAAAACTGATAAGTTGAACACTTTCAACAAAGCTGTTGAAGACCTTCAGGATGCTACTTTTTTCATGATTCAGCAAAGAGACAAAATGGGAATCGATCCGCAACGAATAATTATCTCCGGAAGTAGTGCCGGAGCCGAAACCGTTTTGAATGCTGCCTATCAGCCACCTTATTGTTATGGATTGGACAGTGGTCCTGTTTCTTATGCCGGAGTAATCTCGATGGCTGGAGCAATTCCTGATACATCCAAAATTTACAAAGAATCAGCAATACCATCGCTTCTTTTTCACGGAACATGTGACAATCTGGTTCCTTATGCTTCAGCCTCTCACCATTACTGTAAAGAATCAGAGGCCGGATATCTCATGCTGCACGGCTCTTATACTATTTCAGAAAAATTAAAAAAGCTCGGAACCCCATATTGGCTTTACTCTTATTGTAATGCAGCTCACGAAATTGCCGGAAAACCAATGACCGAGAACATGAATGAGATCATCGATTTTTGTTACTCCTACATCATTAAGAAGGGAACTGAGCAAAGAACTACAATAGCAAAAACAAGTAACAATTCATGTGAATATCAGACTTATAATTTCTGTACCGAATGAAAAAACTAATCATTGTATTACTTGTGTTAGCAAGTAATCTAACCATGGCGCAAAGTATCCGTGTAATTACCTACAACATACGTTTCAATAATCCGGACGATGGTGTAAATGCCTGGCCAAACCGAAGCAAACAAGTTGCGGCTTTACTTGCTTTTCATCAAGCTGATGTTTTTGGTTTGCAGGAAGCTTTATTCGGGCAAATTGAAGACATTCAGGCACAACTGCCAGAAATGGAATGGATTGGTGTTGCACGAGATGATGGCGAAAAATCAGGCGAGTTCTCCCCTCTTTTCTATAATGCTAAAAAATTTGAAGCGGTACAAAAAGGTTGGTTTTGGTTATCTGAAAATCCTGAAAATCCAGGATTAGGCTGGGATGCTGCCTGTAACCGAATTTGTACATGGGCAATTTTAAAGGAATTAAAAGGAAATCAACAATATCTG
The DNA here is from genome assembly GCA_041736275.1 of Prolixibacteraceae bacterium. GTDB lineage: Bacteria > Bacteroidota > Bacteroidia > Bacteroidales > Prolixibacteraceae > Aquipluma. Next base: position 257,035 of record JBGSUC010000079.1, on the reverse strand, counting down.
ATTCTCAATACTCATTTTGATCATAAAGGAGACCTTGCAAGAATCGAATCAGCAAAACTTATTCTCCAAAAGATCAAAGAAATCAACAAAGCAGATTTGCCTGTAATTTTAACCGGAGATTTTAATTTAACACCCGAGCAGGAACCAATTGAGCTAATTTCCGAAGAATTGAACGACTCAAAAACAACCAGTAATGAATTACCATATGGACCATCGGGAACATTCAATGGTTTCGATTTCAATAGTCCGCTAAAGGAACGGATTGATTATATTTTTGTAAATAATAAAATCGAAGTAAAACAATACGGTGTACTTTCCGATTCGAAAGACCAAAAGTACCCTTCTGATCACCTACCCGTATTTGTAAATCTGGTAGTAAATAAATAAATATTTTTTTTAGGCTGAACAAATTCTATTGACATTTGCTTCCTGTAACATGAAAGTAGATTTTATTATTGTTGGGCAAGGACTCGCGGGAACTTTACTTGCCAATGAATTAATCCTTCGGAAAAAATCAATCCTTGTTATCGATGATCCTTCGCAATTCAAAGCTTCGGTAGTTGCTGCCGGATTAATAAATCCAGTCGTTTTTCGGAGATTGACCAAAAGCTGGTTTGCAGATACTGTTTTTCCTCAAATGGAAACTACATACAGGCAACTGGAAAAATTGCTGAACCAGAAATTCTATTTTCCCTGCCAAATTAATCGAATCCTGAGCGAAGATGAAACACATTTATGGAAAGACAGAGTATTCGCAAATCGATTATCTAACTATGCAGACCTCGAGCCGTATCTCCATTTCAAAAACCAGGCTATTAATTTCCCACATGGAATTGGAAGAATAACGAAAGCTGGACGAATTGATTTACAGAAACTTATTTTTAGTTACACAGCATTCTTGGAACAGAATAGTTTAATCAGAAAAGAAAAATTCAGTTTCGAAAAATTGAAACTTAAACCTGATTTAATTAGTTACGACGACATTCTTGCTGAAAAAATTATTTTTTGTGAAGGACACGCTGCTTCTGAAAATCCATATTTCGAAAGGCTGAAATTTAAACATTCGAAAGGCGAATTACTCGAAGTAAAAATCCCGGAACTTGGGCTCGGAGAAATTATTAGCAAGGATTTATTTGTGATGCCCCTTGGAGAAGACTGCTACAAAGTTGGTGCAACATATACATGGGATAAATTGAATGGTGATAACACTGATACGGCCCGTGAAGATCTACTTTCAAGGTTAAAAAGCATTACTCCTGCAAAACCCGTAGTATTAAACCAAATGGCTGGAATCAGACCAACAATGCACGATAGGAAACCGGTTCTCGGATTTCTGCCTGATTCTCCGCAAATAGGTATTTTTAACGGACTCGGTTCAAAAGGTGTTATGCTGGGTCCGTTTTTCGCCCGGCAATTTGCTCTTCACATATTGGACCCGTCCGAAATAATTCATCCTGAAGCCAGTATCACAAGGTATTTCCGGAAAAAATGAAAAGTTGATTTATTGACTAATCTTAAATTATTCCAATAAATTCATTGTGCGATTTTACTTACCTTTGAAAAGCAACTAAATTAAAATTTCTTCATGAAAAGATTTTTTTTCCTCTTGTACCTCTTCCTATCGTTGAGTTCAACTAGTATTCATGCTCAAAAAACTGAAATTCAATTTTTATCCGGAACAGGAAGCGATCATACCGTAAATTGGGACTTTTTTTGTACTGAAGGTCGAAATTCGGGCAAATGGACACAAATTCCTGTTCCTTCAAACTGGGAACTTCAGGGTTTTGGCACCTACGATTACGGGCTTGATAAGGATGAAATCCGGGGCAAAGAAATGGGATTGTACAAAACAGAGTTTCAGGTTCCAAAAGAGTGGAGAAATAAACAGGTTTTCATCGTTTTTGATGGGTCGATGACTGACACAAAAGTAAAAATCAATGGTATTTCTGCCGGAAAAATGCATCAGGGAAGCTTTTACCGGTTTAGATATGATATTAGCGAACTACTCAAATTTGGAAAGGAAAATCTGCTTGAAGTCTCAGTTGCAAAACATTCTGAAAATGAAGGAATAAATGAAGCCGAACGCAGATGCGATTTTTGGATATTTGGAGGTATTTTCAGACCAGTTTTTCTGGAATCGAAACCAAAAATAAACATCGAACGAATAGCTCTTGATGCCAAAGCTGATGGTTCATTCCAGATGGATGTTTTTCTCAATAACATTCGCGAACGCATGGAACTCAAAGCCCAGATAAAAACTCTATCTGGCGAGCCAGTAAGTTCCCCATTCTCTGTTATCCTCGAAAAAAATCAATCAGTGGCTAATCTACATGCCTTTGCTGAAAATATTAAAGCATGGTCGCCTGAATTTCCAATCAGATATGAGGTTGATATACAACTAATTAATTATCTGGATATAATTCACGAGGTGAGTGAAAAATTTGGATTTCGAACGGTTGAACTTCGCGAAAGCGACGGTATTTATGTAAACGATAAAAAAGTGATGTTTAAAGGGGTTTGCCGTCATTCTTTCAGACCAAATACCGGACGTACTCTCAACAAACAGGTTAGTATTGAGGATGTTAACCTTATTAAAGAAATGAACATGAATGCAGTAAGAATGTCTCATTATCCACCCGACGACCATTTCTTAGACGTCTGTGATTCTCTTGGACTTTTTGTGCTTGACGAGCTGGCTGGCTGGCAAACATCTTATGACACACGAGTTGGCTCTGTTTTGGCTCAGGAAATGCTTTGCAAAGATATTAACCATCCTTCGATTGTTGTTTGGGATAATGGCAACGAAGGTGGATGGAATACCGAACTCGATCATTTCTTTGATGAACTCGATCCACAAAAACGCCCGCTAATTCATCCGTGGGCGGAATTTAGAAGTACAGACACCCAGCATTACAAAGACTACGACTATGGCGTTGGAACACATCAGCATGGAAATAAAATCGTTTTTCCTACAGAATTCTTACATGGTTTATATGACGGTGGACTTGGAGCCGGGCTCGAAGATTACTGGAATCAAATGTTGAATAATCCGCTTTCTGCCGGAGGATTTCTTTGGGATTTTGCTGATGAAGCAGTGGTTCGAACCGATAAAAACGGTATCCTGGACACTGATAAAAACCATGCTCCTGATGGTATAGTTGGGCCATATCACGAAAAAGAAGGTAGTTTTTACGCAATCAAAGAAATTTGGTCACCGGTATTTTTTGAAAAGCGTTATATCACACCTACCTTTAATGGAGAGTTTATTATAGAGAACCGTTATATCTATACTAATCTGAATGATTGCAAATTCACATACAAGTTGGTTAATTTACCAAATCCATTTGAGATTACAGAAAAGGTAAACGAAACCGGAAGCATCGAATCTCCTGATTTGTTCCCCGGTGAAAAAGGAAAGTTGAAAATGTTTGTACCAATCAATTTCTTTAATAATGATGTCCTTTATATTTCTGCAACAGATATTTATGGTAGAGAAATTTACACATGGAGTTGGCCGATAAAGAATTCTAAAGCAATTGCAGAAGAAATTGTTTCCGAAGAAAGAACCGGAAAAATTCGAATTATCGAAGATGCCTTCGGATTGACAGCACAGATCAATGATCTCTCATACAAATGGGATAAAAAGACCGGATTTCTTGAAGGTGTAAAGAATACCAATCAAATGATCAGTTTCCTGCATGGACCAGTTCCGGTTACTGGATCTGTTGAATTACAGGAACTGAAAAGTTATTCTGAGGGATCGAACTTTATTATTGAATGCACTTACAAAGGTGACTTAAAAAAAACAAGGTGGACCATATTATCTTCAGGATGGCTTAAACTTGACGTAACATATAAAGCACCATATCAGAATGAATTTATGGGCATAAGTTTCGATTATCCCGAAGATCAGGTAAAAGGAATTCGATGGATGGGAAATGGACCATACAGAGTCTGGAAAAACCGTATGAAGGGAAACAGCCTGAATGTTTGGGAAAAACCCTATAACAATACAATTACGGGTGAAAATTGGATTTATCCTGAGTTCAAAGGATACTACCGAAATTTTTACTGGGCTACACTTTATTCAAAAGAACAGGATTTTACAGTAGTTTGTGCTGATGAAGATATTTTTCTTCGATTATATACTCCTGAAAAACCATCAGGTGCAGGCAATAACAATACGTCTCCCGAATTTCCTGTGGGAAATATCTCGTTTTTGCATGGCATTAATCCAATCGGTACAAAATTCAAAAAACCGGACCAACTTGGGCCAATGAGTCAGCCAAACATGTTTCTTTGCGAGAAACAGATGACTCTGTATTTTAATTTTAACAAAACAGAATAAACGGAAACGATCATGAAATATTTGCTATTTGTTGGGGTATTTGCATTATTAACATGCCATTTAATGGCACAAAACATTAAAGATATGAGCCAAAATAAAAATTCACAGTTAGCTGTATTGTGGACCAGTGGAGATCCGGATGTAGCCGAAAAAATTTGCTTTATGTATACTCTTAATGCAAAAAAACAGACATGGTTTGACGAGGTTGTCCTCATTGTGTGGGGGCCATCAGCTAAATTATTATCTGAAACTACGGAACTACAGTCATACGTCAAAAAAATGCAGGAGGCAGGTGTTCGGATTGAAGCATGCCTTACCTGCGCCAATATGTATGGAGTGGCCGACAAACTCAGAGAAATGAAAATTGACGTTAAGGGAATGGGAGTTCCTCTTACCAATTATTTAAAAGATGGATGGAAGGTCCTGACATTCTAGCCAAATTTATCGATAAAATCAGATAACCGATTCGCCCATAAAAACGGCAAATCGGTTATTTTTTTGTCAATCAGAAATCTGATTCTTTAATGATCCAGATCATTCAATCGCTTTACAGCCTCATAATTAATGCATTTCCAGAAACAACATAAAATACGCACAAATGCTTATACCGAATAAGATTTTAGACTGTATCGGCTGAAAGTTTGAAAAACTAATTTCGTATTGTCATTACCCTGAAACCCAAAATGAAACTTTACCAGGAATTAACCAAGGATATCCGGCTTGCTGAAGGCCTGAAATCATGTATGAATTGTGGCGTTTGTACAGCAATCTGTCCAGCCGCCGAATTTTACGACTACGACCCGCGAATAATTGCCGGAATTGTACAATCCAAAGATGATAAGAAAATTGAAGAACTGCTGAAAAGCGACACAATTTGGTATTGCGGTGAATGCATGTCTTGTAAAACGCGCTGCCCTCGGGGTAATTGTCCTGGCCTAATAATCATGGCCTTACGTTCACTCTCTCAAGACTTGGGCTATTTCGCTGAATCAGAAAAAGGGAGACAGCAATTGGCTATTAAGCGTGTAGTTGGTGAAAACATCGTATATAAAGGTTATTGTATTCTACCTGAAAATCTCATTCCAGAACTACATCCTGAATTGGGACCTGTTGGCAAATGGATTTACGAAAACAAAGAAGAAGTTTATAAGCGCGTCGGTGCCAATTTAAATGGAGATGGCACAGGAGCTTTACGCAAAATCCCCAAAGAATCCATGGATGAAATTTACCGGATTTTTGAAATAACCGGTGGATTCGACAGATTCGACAAAATAGAACATTTTTCGAAGCAGAAAGCTATCAGTATGGGATTTCCTGATACTGATGAAGAATGTCAGGAATATGTAAATCATGTTTATACCACAAATAACGGAAAACACAACAGGCAATAATGAAAAAGGAAGGCAAAATAAAAGTTTGGCAGGACTATCAAAAGAAGATAGCCGATGATCATTATTTTTATGTACGCAGTTGCATTCGCCAAAACTTTTTCCCCGGATCGGAACAAACATTTCTGAAAATACTGCGGGAAGTGTTAGGCAAAGATATCTATGAAAATCCGCATCACACAACCTGTTCCGGAATAGGTTACCATTCTGATGTCGTTCCCTTTGAAACCATTCAGACAATAGTTGCACGCCAGTTTGCTCTGATGACTGAAAGCGGTTACCAAAATCTGGCTGTTTCGTGCATCACCTCATTCGGAATATATAACGAAATAATTGAAACCTGGAAAGAATTTCCGGCTGAACTAAAAAAAATCAGAAATTATCTGAAGATAGCTACCGGTCGTGAATTTGAAATACCGAACAATGTTGCCCATGCAAGTGACATCATTTATAAATTCAGGGAAAACATAGACGCGCAAAAAAAACATTCACTTGTCAATCAACAAACAGGAAAGCCTTTAAAAATAGTGGAACATATTGGTTGTCACTATTCCAAAATGTTTCCGGGAAAAGGAGTTGGCGGTGCGGAATTTCCTTATGTATTAGCCGGAATGATTGAATCATGGGGAGGTGAAGTGGTTGATTACCCGGAACGCCGTCATTGCTGCGGATTTGGATTCAGGCAATACTTAGTCATGTCAAACCGGGGATATTCAATTTCAAATTCAAAAAAGAAGTTTGAATCAATGGAACCATATCAACCCGATGCCATTTTGTGCAATTGTCCAGGGTGCCCGATGTTTATGGATCGTTGGCAATATGTGATTGAAGAAATGGAAGGCAAAACATATGGTAAAAATGGTCAGGGAATTCCGGTTCTTACCTACGAAGAAATGGCTGGTCTCGTTCTTGGATACAACCCATGGGATATGGGAATGCAAATGCACCAGACTAATGTAGAACCGTTACTAGACAAAATGGGTATAGAATACGATCCGAAATTAAAATATTCAAATACAGAAGATAAACCCATCCGTAATCTATCTATGACAGGTTGCTGTTCTTGAATGAAACAAATAAATGGCAGCTCTCGAATTAAAAATCACAAACATTAAACAGAATACGTGAAACATATCGTAATAATCGGAGGAGGAATAGCCGGAATGGAAGCGGCCAGTATTCTAACAGATGCCGGACATTGGGTTACTGTAATAGAAAAAGACGTAAGGCCAGGTGGAAAACTGAACAATTGGTCATGCTTGTTTCCTGACTTTACCCCAGTTGAAAAATTGATGGAGAATCTTCAGGGGAAATGCAGCGAAAGAGACTATTCTGTTCTCACAAATACAGAGGTTAAATCGGTTATCCCGAGAAATGATCAATTTGATATTGAGACTTCCGGGAACCAGCGACTTGTGGCAGATGCTGTTTTAGTAGCCACAGGTTACGATATTTTTGATGCCCGCCGGAAGGAAGAATATGGCTATAAAATTTATGATCACGTTATTACTTCTGCCGATCTGGAACAATTACTCAAACCGGATGGTGATCTTTCAGTTGCTGACGGTAAAATGCCAAAACGTATAGCATTTGTTCATTGTGTAGGTTCCCGCGATGAAAAATCAGGCAATCACTATTGCTCTAAAGTATGCTGCATAACGAGTGTTAAGCAAGCAATCGAACTAAAAAAACACATTCCTGATGCTCAAATATTTTGCTTTTACATGGATTTACGCATGTACGGCAAACACTTCGAAGAACTTTACCGGGAAGCTCAGGAAAAATATGATATTCAATTCATACGTGGACGCTTATCTGAAGCCTCAGAAATGATAGATAAAAGCCTGCTGATTAAATCAGAAGATACTCTTTCAGGCCGGCCACTTAAAATGAATGTGGATTTGCTTGTATTGCTTGTGGGGATGGAGGCAGGGAATGGGACAGCAGCAATAGCAGCTAGTTGTGGTATAACATGCGAAGAAACTGGGTTCCTGCGCACAAAGGATTTATTTCTTAATTCCAACTATTCAAATAAGGAAGGCATTTTTCTGGCTGGAAGTTGTACCTCTCCAATGTCGATAAACGACACCATTTTACATGCAAGATCAGCAGCCATGGAAGTGAACGATTATCTTCAAAAACAAATAAAATGAAAGATTTCGGGTTTACTATAATAAAACAACGCACCATCGACTATGATCAATTTGATGGGCGATTACTAAACGAAATTCTAACGATGGAACCTTCGTTTAAAGTGTGTATTTCATGTGGCGGATGTACAGCTACTTGCAGCGCAGGAAATCTGGTTAGTTTTAATGTCAGAAGAATAAACCTTTTGCTGAGGCGTGGAGAAACTGTCGGACTGGAATCGGAAATCAAAAAATGCATGTTATGCGGTAAATGCATGCTGGTTTGTCCACGTGGAATCAACCTGCGGAATGTTATAATGCTCATCAAAAAAAACATTCCAAAATACAAAACAATCAATCTACCGTAAGCTATGGAATCTACCCCATTTATATGGCCGTTTACCCTCGGACTAGTTTTTATTTCCTGCTTTTTAGTAATAATAATAGGTATTTGGATTTCCAGTCTCTCCTCAATTGATAAAAACCGCATCATTCACAGTATTTTCACAAGGGAAAGTCGGTTTGCTATCCGCGAAATATTTTTAGAATCGCTGTTACACCGGAAGATATTCCGCAAAAATTACATTTTGGGTTACATGCATATGAGCCTGGCATTTGGATGGTTTTTACTCATTGTTGTTGGACATATCGAAGCCTGTAATCATTACAAAAGTTTTTCTGTACCAGCCTATAAAGCCATATTTTTTCGGTACTTCGTTACTGAACCATCAACGACCGTTTCCGAAAAAGTACTTGCCGCCTGCATGGATTTACTTCTTGTTTTTATAATCTCAGGAGTTGTACTTGCTTATTATAAAAGGCTCAACAGCCGATTATTTGGGTTAAAAAAAACAACCCAACTAAAAATTGGGGACCGCATTGCAATGGGATCTCTCTGGTTGATTTTCCCACTTCGTTTTATGGCTGAAATAGTTTCTGCTGGTATTCATCAAAATGGAAGTATTATAAGTCAGCCCATGGGAAATGCTATTGCATCTCTCCTACCCTTACAAATTCTGGAAATGCCCTTATGGTGGGGATATTCCGGGTCATTGGGTCTATTTTTCATGGCTTTGCCAGTTTCACGCTACATGCACATCCTGGTAGAAGTTGTGTTGATTTTTCTTCGGAATTATGGAATACGTGTAAAAAAGCGCATTGATGGATTTTCCAGAATTCAGGTTTACTCATGTTCCAGATGTGGAATTTGCCTCGACAGTTGCCAGATGACCCATGCTGCCATTAAAGATACTCAATCGGTTTATGTACTAAAACACATTAGAAATAAGAACCTGACAGATGAGAAACTCTTCAATTGCCTTCTTTGTGGAAGATGTCAGCCCGACTGCCCGGTGGGGTTGGAATTAAATGATTTACGACTTACTCAGCGAATAGAATCTACTAAAGAATACAATTCATCGTACGAATACCTTAAAAATGGGAATGTTGCAGTCAGTCCACAAACAGAAGTAATATATTTTGCCGGATGTATGACTCACCTGACACCAGCGATAATCAAATCGATAAAAGAAATATTTAAAATTGCCAATGTTCAATATTGGTTTATGGATGAAGACAAAACCGCTTGTTGCGGCAGGCCATTGATGCAAATGGGACAATATGAAGCTGCTAAAAAACTTATTGAACACAATAAGGAACGAATTTTAGCTTCGTGTGCAAAAAAGTTGATCGTTTCTTGTCCAATTTGCTATAAAGTATTTAATGAAGACTATGCACTTCCGGGTATTCAGGTTCAACATCATTCAGAATACTTACTCGAACTAACAGCCGCAAAGCGTTTACCTGTTAATAAGATGCCTGTTCGTGTTCTTTACCATGATCCATGCGAATTAGGTAGAGGAAGTGGAATTTATCTACAACCACGTTTGTTACTTGACGAATATGTAGATTTAATCCGAATAAAAAATGAAAAAGAAGCCAGTTACTGTTGTGGAGGAAGTTTGGCAAACATCAAAATTCAAATGATCGAACGCAATAAAATTAGAGATACAGTATTATTAGAGTATAATAAGTACAAGCCAGACCTCCTTGCAACATCATGTCCATTATGCAAAAAAACTTTTGCAAAAAGCAATTTGTTTCCAGTTCATGATATAGCTGAAATTGTTTACATGGCAATTAAAATGAATTTTAGTATTCAAAATAATGCACAAGATTTTCACGAAAAACAAAAATTAGAAGTATTTAAGTAGAAAGCAAAGAATAAAAGCTAAAGAATGATAACTCATCGCAGAATCTAAAGTTTTTGGGTTTGACTAAACTAATATTTTAATTCAATTTTCGCACAATTATTCATGAATAACTTATAACAAAGAACATGATATTTATTCTTTTCTAATTTGTTTTAGAAAAATCACAAACAAATAAAATAAATCAAAATAACTTAATAAATAATTAACACATCCAACATTCTGTTTATGTTGACGTTACGTACAACATAAAATATCAGACAACTTTATCTGCTAATAAATTTGGTTATTATTCTAAATAATTCTATCTTTGCTTTAAGAATTAGAAATAATTCCACAATAAAAAACCAAAATACAAGTAATAGTTTAATTTATTATCTTGTTTTTGATTTTTTTCAAATAAAATAATCTTCTGAAATTAGTGTTATTACACAGAAATTGTGAATAACAGTAGGTTTTCCTATATCATCCTTCAAATTTAATCATATAATTCAGTTTAAACCAATTCATTCGAATCAGTTTATATTCATATAATATTGTTGTATCCTTCTATGGTCTTTCTATTGTATTCTAATTAGAATTTAATTCATTTAGGTTTTGAAAAGGTTCTAATCCGAATTATTTAAACACTAAGAAAAAACAAACACTGTAATATTAAATACAGCTTTTTGTATAACCTGTGTTTCTATCCTTAAATTAAACCAATAAAATATTAAAAATCATGACAAAAAAGAGATTTGCTGAATCGCAGATTTATCGCATTCTTCAGGAAAATGAATCCGGAGTATCAATTCCTACGCTCATTAAAAAGTATGGTATAAGCCAGGCAACGATCTATAACTGGAGAGTTAAGTATGGAGGTATGAATATCTCGGAAATACATCGCCTAAATGAACTTGAAGAAGAAAATGATAGATTAAAAAGAATGTTTGCTGATTTAAGTCTGGAAAATCTTATTTTAAAAGGTAAACTGGAAAAATCAAAATAGCAAATTATTACTTCAAAAATCAACCCCCTCATGACTGACATTGAATTAATAAATATTGTCATATTCAGATTAGAAAACAATTCAATAATATATTGAATTATTACTTGACTCTAAAATGTGATAAGGAACATAGATATTCAGGAGTCGGAAATTACCCATTGACATTTAAATTTTTCTATCTTAATTTTATTGAGTGAGAAATTCACTAATTACTTTTAGAATAGTTTGGAAAGAATTCTAAAATAATTAGAACTTTTTGTAATTCCCGATGTTTTTAATTTCAATTTTGGATATTTAATACCTTAATGTATGATTCTAGGAAAACAAAGTTGTCAATGGTACGCGATTTATACCAGAGCAAATAACGAAAAGAAGCTTTTTGACAATTTGCAGGAGAAAAATGTTGAGTGTTACTTGCCAATGAGAAAAGTTTTAAAAATCTGGAGTGATCGAAAAAAGTGGGTTGAGGAACCTTTGTTCAAAAGTTATATTTTTGTAAAAGTCAGTTACAAAGATTTTTTTAGTGCATTAAATACAACAGGTGCTGTATGCTATGTGAGTTTTGGAGGTAGAGCTCAATCAATTCCTGAAGCTCAGATCGATATTATAAAATCATTTCTTTCTCAAAATGATCATGAAGTTACATTGACATACGAACGTATTCAAAAAGGTGTAGCAGTAGAAGTTTTGCATGGATCATTGAAAGGCATTAAAGGTGAAGTCTCAAATATTTTAGGACAAACCAGACTTTTAATTCGTATAGATTCTATGAATTGTAGCTTATATGCAAATATATCGAGAGAAGAGGTGAAATTACTCGAGGAGAATCCTATTATCCAAAACAAATATGTGATTGCATAACTAATGTATTAAGATTGACTGCTATTGTGGTCTGATGTAAATATATTTTGCTTGTGTTTCCTGCCATTTTCCATATCTGTTATTTCCTTTTTATTTAATTGATTTGAGTCTAAAACATAGAACTACATAAATCAATTCAATAAAAAAAAGAGATACCCAAAACCATTTTATGATTTGAAAACTTATGTTTTATAGCTGCAAGTTATAGGTTATATTGAATTTTTCAAATCACGAGAAAAATTCTAGTAACAGAAAAGTCTGAATTTATTGGATTTCATAGAGCAAAAAGATTACTGGAGACTATAAATTTTAGGGTTCATCGTATTACGTTGCATGTCCAAATCGGAAGTGGCAAATGTTAATACCATCTACTTGAAATTATCATTTGTATTTCCAGTATACTAGAAAAGAAAATTATAACGCTTGACATGAACTGAAACAAACATGTTAAATATTGCTGGATATGAACAAAAACAGAATAAACAATTATTGAGTTCGCAAACTAATTAACAACTAATTTTAAACGGACCAATTGAGAGTAACATATTTGCTATAAATCAAAAGTGAAAAATTAACTTGATGAAATTTAGATGCAATAATTCAATATTATGAACGAAATAAAACAGAATCAAGTTAATGCAATTAAAGCAAACGATAGAATAACAAAACTAATTAGTTCATTCAAAAGGCCGAAAGTAAAACAAATTATCACCTTGTATCTCGTAAACTTAATTGGGATACCATTAGGAATCGTAACAAGCATTGTTATAACAAGATATCTGGGTGCAGAAATATATGGTGACTATTCTTTCCTTAATAATATTTTCAGTTTTGCAATTGTAATATTTACATTTGGATTCTTTCAAGCAGGAAATAGAGCTTTGGTTTTAACAAATGACAAGGAAAAAGCAAGACAAATTTATGGTGCTGTTTTGTTTATCGTAATTGCACTATTTTTAATAATGGCTATAAGTCTGGCAATATATGGAATGCTAGATACTAATCTAAAAACAAAAGGATTAACAAATACTTTTTTATGGCTTTTACCCTTCAGCTGGATCTTTTTACTGACAAATTATTTTGAGGTTCTATTTCAAGCTGACAATAGAATTTATGAATTAGCAAAAACACGGCTATATCCAAAAATCGGATTCTTTCTTTCAGCCTTGATAATATATTTCTTGTTTTCAAAACTTGAAATTAACAGACTCGGCTTAGTTTTAGCATTGTATTTATTAACATTCGTTATCGTATACTTAAATTCCCTGAATAGAATAAAGATTTCTTTTAATAAGCTAAAAAGCAATATCCGGGAAGTATGGGGCTATAATAAATCGTTTGGGTTTGACGTATATATAGGAAGTGTATTGGCTGTCGGAATTGCGAGTTTAAGTGGTGTTATTATCAGCTATTTTGGTAAAGATAATTCTGGCGTTGGCTTTTATACACTAGCATTGACATTTGCAAGTCCTTTAACGCTAATTCCCAATGTAATCGCAACTACTCATTACAAAGAATTTGCTAATCAGGTAAAAATACCGAGAAAATTAACTTTACTAACATTAGGTTTGACCTTTTCAACGCTTTTTGCTCTTTGGATAATTGTTGGTCCGTTTATTAACTTCTTTTATGGCGTATCATTTCATCCGGTAATCCAACTAAATTTAATTGTAAGTACCGGAATAGCTTTTCATGGTTTAGCTGATTATTTCAACCGATTTCTTGGTGCTCACGGAAAGGGGAAATCCTTAAGAAACGGTTCTATAATTGTTGGGGTATCAATTTTGATTATGAATTTGATTTTTATTCCTCTATGGAATGAAACAGGTGCAGCAATTGCAAAATTATTTGCCGGTCTAATATACTTTGCCAATATGTTCTATTATTATCTGAAATTAAAAAAGTCACTAGCATTATAAGACTTGCCAACAAATTAATAATTAAAACCCCTTTATAAATAATTTATCTGAAATTATGAGAATCCTATTTTGTGGACTATCCGGAATACCAAATAATTCGTCGGCCCCAATCAATAGATATTTGGCTATAGCTCAAGCATTGTCAGATAACAACGAAGTGATTTTTATAAATAGAATTCCAATCATATCAGAAGAAAATCAACTTAATTGGAAAAATTTAAATAATATTAAAATAGTTGATGCCACCGGAATTAAATATAGACCCAAGTCCTTTCTAAAACGCAATTGGCTAAAATTAAATTCATTCCGATTTGAATATAAAGTCATATCCAGGTTAAATAAAGAAAAGGAGATTGATTGGTTAAACGTATATACTCAATTTTTCAGCATCAGCTTATTCTATTTTCTTTTGTCTAAGTTATTTCATTTCAAAATTGTATTACATTACGTTGAGTTCCGATCAGAAATTAAGAGTAGAAATTTTTTGTACAGAATTAATGATTATTTGTTTGACAAATATTCATTTTCACTTTGTGACAAAATAATGCCCATTAGTACTTTTTTAAATGATCATGTTAAAGGAATAAAACCGAACTCTCAAACACTTATTATTCCGCCATTATGCGATTTTGTTTATTGCAACTCAATTTCATCAGAAATAGCTAACAGAAAATACTTTGTTTATTGTGGTTCGGCAAGTTATGAAGAAGTATTACTATTTATTATTCAGTCATTCCTGCAAATTGATCATAAAAAAGAAGTTGACTTACACCTTGTAATTAGCGGAAAGATCACAAACGCTATAATTACTAATATTATTGAAGAAAATAATGAATCGATTAAAATTTTCTCAAAACTTGATTACGAAAAGCTAATAGCAAAATATAAAGGTTCATTAGCACAACTTATCCCTTTAAGGAATACAATTCAGGATCGTGCGAGATTTCCACAAAAAATATGTGAATATTTGGCATCAAAACGTCCTCTAATAACAACAAATTTTGGAGAAATGCCTCACTATTTTGTTGATAATGAAAATGCAATAATAGCTGACAATTTTACTCTAGAAAGTTTTGCTTCGAAACTTCAATGGGCTGTAAATAATCAATCACAGCTCGTGAAAATTGCGAACGAATCTTATAAAACGGGATGTAATTCCTTTGATATAAATAGTTCTAAATTAAAACTTGAAAATTTCTTAAACCCATGATACAACATATTATCTTCTTGGTAAAGCTTTATTTGGCCGATTGTTATAAAAAGGCATCAATTTATCAGAAATATTTGGGAGTGAAATTTGGAGACAATGTGAGAATTACCGGGAAAATCAATTTTGGTTCTGAACCGTTCCTCATAGAAATTGGGAATTCAGTTACATTGGCTCACAACGTCACGTTTCACACTCATGATGGTGGGGTTTGGGTTTTTAGAAAAGAATTTCCGAATATCAATATTTACGGGAAAATAATAGTTGGCAATAACGTATTTATTGGAGGAAATGCAATTATTCTACCAAACGTAAAAATTGGGGATAATGTAATCATTGGAGCAGGAAGTGTTGTTACCAAATCATTGTCAGAGAATGGCGTTTACGCGGGCAATCCAGCCAGACTTATCAGAACATTATCTGAATACCGGGACAAGGCACTAAAAAATGCAATAAACGTAGATAGCCGAGATATGAAAGTTGCATCAAAGCTAATCATAGAAAAAACTCGTCAACCAATTTAAACTCATCACCAGCAAGAACAAATAGAACCAACCTTATTTACATTTCAATGCGAACTAAAAAATCACAACCATATTACTCAACCGTTGATCACAATAGCAGCACGCTTGATCATCTTTTCGTGTTTATGCTGATTATTTATGCTGGTAGTGCAACAGTCTTCGTACGTTCAATTTCAAATTGGGAGAATCTACTTGGTTTATTTTTACCAATCGCTTTTACATTATTGATTGCTTTTTGGCATCGGGTTAAGTTCTCCTATAATTTTATATACCTTATAGTTGGCTATATAGCCTATAATATTATTATCACGCTAAAGTTTAGCACTTTTCATCCTAGGTTTTTCGGAATTTATCTGATCAGTTTCTTTATAGCTTATGTCGCGATTACAGCATTAAAAATCCGCTTTTTCATCTATTACGAAAAAATTATATTTTATTTGAGTTGTATTTCATTGGTCTTTTTAGCCATTCAAATTTTAGCTCCGAGCGCATTGGCTAGTTTATTAAGTGAAATTTCTTTTTCACAGCCAGGTTCGCCAAATGTTGAATCAAACATTATCGTATACACAGTCAATAATGTTGCTATGCTTAGTAATTCAAGCATGAATATTGGTGGCCTTTCAATAATTCGGAATTCAGGATTTGCATGGGAACCAGGCGGGTTTGCTAGTTTTATTGACCTCGCAATTTTTATAAACCTAATAAGAACAGATTTCAGAATTTCAAATAATTACACCCTACATATATTGTTATTAACCTTATTAACCACATTTTCGACAACAGGAATATCAATATTCCTTATCCTGTTGGTTTTCTTTGTTTATAATCAAAACATAAAGCTTGCATTGGCATTTGTTCCTATTACAATAGTTGTCGGCGTTTTAATTTCTACTCTTCCGTTTATGACAGAAAAGCTGCTTGACGCTTCCACTTTTGATACTGATCAAATGATTGAAAATTCTATTAACTATGAAAGCCAATATGCGCCACAGAGATTAGAGTCATTACAAATTGATTTTGTCGATTTTTTAAACAATCCAGTTTTCGGATATGGAGGACATAATGAGGAACGGTGGACTGCAAAAATGGGAGCAGACATTGCCACAATTTCAGGATTTGGAAAAGTTATATCCGTGTTTGGATCAGTTGGCATTTTGTTTTTCTTCTTCTTCCTGATAAAATCTTCAATTAAACTCTCTAAAATTTTTGGGTACAAAGGCTGGCCATTCTTCATGTTAATGATAGTAATGATATCAATTAGTTATAGCTTAATTTTCACACCATTACTGATGAGTTTTTGGTTATATAATTTTGAATACACTCCAGAAACGATAAAAAAACAACTGCTACTTTACAAACTAAGGTTGTATTTGACAAGAACAAAAGTAATTAACATATAGCATAAAATGAAAAAAGAATCAAATCCAAAAGTTAGCTTTCTTATCAATGCTTTAAATTCAGGTGGTGCAGAAAAGGTATGTGTAACTCTGGGGAATGAATTAATAAATAGAGGATATAATTTAGAACTATGGGTCAGGCTTAGAAAAGAAACTACTCTATCAAAAGCACTAGATCCGCGATTTAAGCTCACCTATTTGGATCGCGCACGTGTAAGGCAGTGTTTTTCGGTACTTAAAGATTTAATAAAGAAAAATAAGCCAGACATTATAATTGTTTTTGACATTGAGTTTCTGATTTTAGTACATCTTATCAGAACAATTTACGGTTTAAAGTTTAAAGTTATTGCCCGTAGTATTAACACTCTATCAGTTGCATACAAAAACAGAAAAGGAATTCTTGGAAAGAATATTTGGTATAAAGTGATTAAAATATTACTCAAAAAAACTGACATAATAGTTGCACAATCAACTGGGATGAAAGTGGATATGATTGAGTTTTTTAATATCCCAAATCAAAAAATACAGATAATTCACAATCCGGCCATTAATTTAAAAATGAAAGTTGATGAAATTGCGGATAAAAAAACTGACTATGAATTCCTGTTTGTCGGACGTATAATGGCACATAAAGGATTATCCCCACTAATTGATGCATTTCTTGCAGCACACAATGAAGAACCAACAATCCGATTGACTATTTTGGGTGAAGGACCTGATAAAAACAACATTGTTAATAAGGTAAAACTGCTTAATCTGGAAGACTCAATAACGTTTGCTGGTTATTCTCCAAATCCACAAAAATATTATAAACGAGCAACAGCAACAATTTTGACTTCTGAATACGAGGGTTTCCCAAATGTTCTTGTAGAATCAATCGCTGAGGGTACTCCAGTTATTTCATATGATTGCCAAAGTGGTCCGGCCGATATAATAGAAAATGGTGTAAACGGGATCCTTGTTGACTACATGAATGTTGAAGGTATTACCAAAGCAATTTTGGATATTGTTCGTGGAAATATAATTTTCGACAGCTCAAGAGTTAAAGAGTCAGCCAAAAAATTTGATCTAAATAAGATTGTGGATCAATACGAAGAGCTTATTTATCACTCTTTTTAATAATCTAATCATAGGTTTTCCGTAACAATCGTTCCTTGTTAAATCCATTAGTTTTCCCTAAGAATATTTTCATACAATAAACTTTTTATAAATGAGAAAGAAAGTTTTAGTCTTAGCAACAAGCATTAATACAAAGGGAGGTATAACATCAGTTATTAAGGCTTACAAACAATCAAAATTATGGAGAGATTGGAATTGTTCCTGGATTGCAACGCACATCGACAAAAATAATTTAACAAAAGCAATAGTCTATATCCGATCAATTATTACTTATTTACTGTATATTCCTTTCTATTCCATTGTACATATTCATTTTAGCGAGCCAACGACTGCAATTAGAAAAGTTCTTTTTGTTAATCTCTCTAAATTCTTCGGGAAAAAGATTGTAACACATTTTCATTCATTCAGTATCGAAAGCACAATTAACGGTAAATATGAAAATCTGTATAAAAAAATATTTTTTGCGTCAGATAAAATTATCGTTCTTTCTGAACAATGGGAGAAATGGTTAATAGCTAAATGGCCGGAAATAAATGATAAGATAGAAGTGGTTTATAATCCATGCCAAACGGTTTCCTATGCAGATACGAACCACCCAAAATCGAAGATTATTATTTATGCAGGCGCATTAAATGCCAGAAAAGGATATGTTGACTTGATAAACGCTTTTTCAATAATCGCTTATAAATATCCTGAATGGCAACTTCATCTTGCAGGAAACGGAGAACTTAAGAAAGCTGAGTCACTAATCCATAAATTAAACTTAGGGCATCAAATCATTTTAAAAGGATGGATTTGGGGAGAGGATAAGAAAGACTTTTTTAAAACGGCGTCCATATTTTGCTTACCTAGTTATGCTGAAGGTTTTCCAATGGCAGTTCTTGATGCGTGGGCATTTGGAGTGCCTGTAGTGACAACTCCTGTAGGTGGTTTACCTGATATACTTATTGATAGAAAGAATGCGCTTATTTTCGCCCCGGCAGATACTAAGTCTTTATCTGGAATATTGGATGAATTGATGGCGAATGAAGAACTTCAGAAAAAATTAGGAAAAGCCTCTCTCGAATTAAGCCAAGGGCCATTTAATCTAAATCATATTACATTAAAAATTGATCAGATTTATCAAAATCTAATGGTTAACTAACTTCAATACAGACAGAGAACAGTTACCGCAAGCACTCCAAATATTATGGATTGTGTAAATCATTAATTCACATACAACAACATAGCAATACTATTTAGTAAATATTAAACTATTCTATTATGCCAAATGCAATTTTTTTCTATCGTATCGCAAGATGGTTCTATCTTAAAAGAATCCCATTAATACCAACATTCTTTAGAGGATTGATCTTTATTTTCTACAATAGTAAAGTTCCATTTCAGAATAAAATGGGTAAGGGTACCACACTTATTTGCCGAGGTATTGGAGTTGCAATAGTCGAAGGAACAGAAATTGGAGATAATTGCAGAATTGGAATCAATGTTGTTTGTTCAGGTACCGGACCTTATAAAAATCTACCAAAATTAGGAAACAACATTTGGATCGGACCAGGTGCCGTAATTTCAGGACCAGTAATAGTTGAGGATAACGTAATAATCGCACCTAACGCTGTGGTTACCAAAAGTGTACCTCAGGGAGCTATTGTAGGTGGAGTTCCTGCAAAAATAATTGGGTGGGTAAAAGACCTGGAATATGACATTATGAAGAACGAACACTGGAAACTTGGGTATAAAGAATTTATGGAAGATAAAAAAAAAAGTAAAATAGCATAGATTGTAATTTAAAATCCAAGATAGCATACAAAAAAAACATCTTGTTGATTTTCAAAATTCAACAAGTTTAATCATCATCACAAAAACATTAATTCCGAAAACATTCTGTTTCGAAGTTCATTGAATAACTTATTAACATTTTATGAGAAAGATTTTAGTAACAGGAGGAGCTGGAATGATTGGCTCCAATTTAGTAAAAAAATTAATTTCCAATGGCGATGAAGTCTTTGTCGTCGACAATCTATGGAGAGGAAAAATTGAGTATCTAAATAATGATGAAGGTAAACCGGTAATACCTTTAGATACTCATTTCTTTCAATATGATTTATTGGAACCTGAAGTAGCTAACGATATAATTTCAAGAGTTGAATATGTTGTCCATTTAGCGGATATTGTTGCTGGAATCGACTATGTATTTAATAATCAAGGTGATTTGTTTCGTAAGAACATTATAATTAATTCAAACACCATAACTTCGGTACGGAATAATAAAAGCACAATCAAAGGTTTTATTTACATCGGAACCGCGTGTAGTTTCCCTCTAACACGACAAAATACGCTCGAAGTTATTCCTCTCAGAGAAGACGAACTGTATCCTGCCCTACCTGAATCCGCTTATGGATGGAGTAAATTGATGGGACAATATGAAACTGAGCTTCTGGAAAAAGAAACAGGAATACCAACATGCACCTTAATGTTTCATAACGTTTATGGGGCTCCCTGCGATTTTGGAGCACGTAGCCAGGTAATACCAGCATTGATACGTAAAGCAATAAACTATCCGGAAGAAGCTTTCAATGTTTGGGGTAGTGGAGAACAAGGACGAGCTTTTATTCATGTTGATGATATTGTTAATGCAATTTGTCTTGCTTTAGAAAAAGGCATGGGTCAGGGAACCATTCAAATCGGACCATCAGTTTGCACTTCAATAAAAGATATTGCTGAGACTGTTGTTAATATTTCAGGAAAAGATATTCCAATTTTTTATGACATTACAAAACCAGAAGGAGACAAGGCAAGAAGTGCTGACTTTTCAAAAGCACAATCTATACTTGGATGGGAACCTAAAATGCCATTAAGAGAAGGTCTTCAGAAACAATTTCAATGGATTGAAAATCAACTTCAAAAGATAAACTAACCCATTGAAATCGTATTTAAGAGTTAAATCACATAGCGAAAATTATTAACCTAATATTTTGAAGCAGCAATCACAACTTTAAAATCATAATCGTAACTTTTACTTAAATGAATAAATATTTCAATCTAAAATTCGAGTTCGATCATAGCAAGGTTGACCAAATAATATTTGACCACATTGATAATGGACGTGCAGGATATGTGTGCTCCATGGATTGTAATAATTTAGCAATGTCAAAATATAACTCAGATCATCTGAATGTTTTAAATGGGTCAATAGTTAATAATTGCGATAGTAGTTGGATACCGGTTTTCATAAACAAAATATATAAAACTGATTACTCAAATTACTGTGGAACGGACCTATTTATAAAATATATCCGCATGAAGAAATTTCGACATTTCTTTCTTGGATCTACACCTGAAGTATTAAATAGATTAAAGATAAACCTTTCAAAAATTGACGAGAGTATTGCTGAAATGAGATTCGAAACTCTTCCTTTTCGTAAGGTTGAAGAATTTGATTACACAGCCATTTCATCAATGATTAATGAAGATAAGCCTGATATTATTTGGGTTTCGCTTGGTGCTCCGAAACAAGAGAAATTCATGAATTTACTAAATCCTCACCTCAAAAAAGGTGTCATGTTCGGCTTTGGAGCAATTTTTAATGTTTATGCTGAAATGCCTGGGCTAAAACGAGCTCCAATGTTTATGGTAAATCTAAAACTCGAATGGCTTTACAGGCTATTACAAGAACCACGTAAACAGTTTATACGAAATAAAAATATCATCAGCATATTGCCTAATCTTATAAAAGACGAGATGAAAAATAAAGAGCATAAGCTAAGTAAAAATTCATTATAGCCAAACGGTCTATACTCGGGAGTGTTATAAAAACAAAGCATCAAAATTAGAATCCTATTTTTCCTAATAAACTTAGTTTTAAATAATGAAGATATTAATAACGGGTATAAATGGTTTTGTCGGAAGTAATATCACGCCTTACTTAAAAGACAATCACATAATTTACGGTTTGGATATTCTGTCAAATACAAATGATGGAGTTTCCAAAGTATACAATTGGAGTCAAATGCAGGAAATACCGGAGATTGATACCATAATTCATCTTGCAGGTAAAGCACATGACACTGAAAATACATCTGCAGCTACTGAATACTTCGATATAAATGTTGGATTAACGAAACGTATTTTTGACCAGTTTTTAAGTTCAAATGCAAAGATTTTCATTTTTTTTAGTTCGGTTAAAGCTGTATCCGATTCTGTTAAAAATGAACAGTTATCTGAAGAAGATATTCCAAATCCAAAAACTCCATATGGGCAATCGAAACTTGAAGCTGAAAAATATATTCTTAGTCAACCTAATCCAACAGGAAAACTTATATATATATTAAGACCCGCAATGATTCATGGACCAGGAAATAAAGGAAATCTGAATCTATTATACAACATAATTAGCAAGGGTATTCCCTACCCTTTGGGAGCTTACCATAACCTAAGGTCTTTCACTTCTATCGGGAATCTGAATTATATCATTAAGAGCCTTATTGAAAAAGAAATTCCTGCTGGAATTTATCACGTTGCCGACAGCGAGGCGTTATCAACAAATGAAGTTATTAGACTTATCGCATTGACAACTGGCAGAAAACCAAGAATATGGAAAATCCCTAAAAGAATGATTAAATGGATCGCACGAACTGGTGATTTCATATCACTACCAATAAATTCTGAAAGAGTAAAAAAGCTTACTGAAAACTACGTTGTTTCAAATAAGAAACTCACAAGTTCTCTGAAAGTAAATCTACCTTTCTCTGCAAATGAAGGATTGAAACTCACTTTACAAAGCTTTCAGAAAATTAAATCAGAATCGTAAATAACAATAACAGATTATGAAATATATTATGCTATTTGTTGTTTTGTTAGCTATTCTAATGACATATATTTATTTAGCTAAACGATTCAATATTACTGACAAACCAAACAACAGAAGTTCCCATTACAAAATAACAGTTAGAGGCGGCGGAATTATTTTCCCTGTGGGAGCATTGATATGGTTCGCATACTCCGGTTTTCAGCACCCACTATTCTTTTTGGGTTTGATTTTAATTAGTTTGGTAAGTTTCCTTGATGACATATTTCAATTGAGTAACAGGATTAGGCTCACTGTACAATTTGGATCAATTATACTTCTATTTTTAAATATTGAAATTGAACAATTTCCTTGGTGGATAGTGATTATTGCATTAATCATCTCAACAGGAGTTCTAAATACCTATAATTTCATGGATGGAATTAACGGCATAACCGGTGCATATAGCTTTTCTGTTCTTTCAGGATTATGGCTGGTTAATAGTTTTCAGGAAAAGTTTATATCAAATGAATTTATCTATTTCACAGCAATTTCTTTACTTGTTTTCAGCGTATTTAATTTCAGACAAAAAGCAATATGTTTTGCCGGCGATGTCGGTTCCATTTCAATTGCATTTATTATCGTTTTCCTTTTAGCATTGCTAATAAAACAAACTGGTAATCTGTTATATATACTTTTTTTAAGCATTTATGGAATCGACAGTATATCAACTATCATCATCAGAATTTCACAAAAAGAAAACATTTTTGAAGCTCACAGGAAACATCTATACCAATTACTGGCAAACGAACTAAAAATTCCACATCTTCTAATCGCAACAATCTATTCAGTTATTCAACTTTTGATCTGTTTTGCTGTTTATGTAATTATAAATAGAAAATCAGAGGGATCGTCTGTATGGTTAATCGGATGTGGAATACTTGGGGTGGTTGTACTTCTTTTTTTATTCTCAAGAAGTCAAATTAACAAAAAATTGGTTCATGCAAAGTAGATGTTTAACTACTATAAAAAAACAAAATGATCAGTTAGAATATCTTAACTGTATTGGAATGTTATCGCTAAATAATCTTCTGAATCGTTGATTTGTTTATCCCTGATCTATTTAATTTGAATCAAAACAACTTGATATGAAAAAATTTTTAAAAGTTCTGCTAAATCACAGTTATCTACCTTCATGGATGGTATTGTTTTGTGATATGGTTATTTTTTCAACCACATTTTTTTATACTTATTGGTTGACTCAGAACATCACTGGAAAACCTCTTGAGTTTGAGATTATTACGTTACAGATGTTAACAGGAGTTCCATTTTTCTACCTGGCAGCTTACCTATTGCAGCCTCACAGAGGAATTATACGCCATTCAACAACTCAGGATGCAACAGTAATCATCTTTTCACATTTAATCATAACTTTTGGATTTCTGTTTATTTCTTTAATTGGCCACGTATATCTGAATAATTTTGCAATACCTTATTCAATCGTGTTCATTCATTATTTCATATCAGTTTTGGTAATGATTTCATTCCGATTGATTATAAAGTTTTCCTACAACTATTTTTCAATAATCCCAGGAGAAGTACACAAAATATTAATCTTTGGGGCTGGGAACAAGGGGCAGATTACCAGAGAAGTTGTAGAAAAAGACAGAAGTTTAAGAATTAAGCTGGTTGGTTTTATCGATGATAATTGGCAATTACAAAATAAAATGATCGGTGGATTACCGGTTTATTCAGAAGAAAAAGCATTTTCCAAAATAATAGATTCTGAAGAAATTAAAGAAATAATAATTGCCGTTAACAGAAACAAGATAAGCAAAGAAAGAAAACGTCAGATCATAAACATTTGTCTCCAAAAACACATTAAAGTAAGCGATGTCCCTGATACTTCTCGCTGGATTAATGGCTCATTGTCTGCAAAACAAATAAAAGAGATTGAGATTGAAGATTTACTTGGAAGAGATGCAATTATTCTAAATAAGGATCGGATATCTAAGGGATTATACAAACAAACCATTCTTGTTACTGGAGCTGCAGGATCAATTGGATCAGAAATAGTAAGGCAAATTTTAAATTTTCAACCTGGTCAAATCATTTTAGTTGATCAGGCAGAATCAGCACTTTTCGACCTGCAAACAGAAATTAAAGACAAATCAAATATTCAAGATACAGTTTTTATAGTAGCAAATGTTGCTGACAAATACAGGATGCGAAAGATATTTAGCAAATATCGTCCTGAAATTGTATTCCATGCTGCTGCATACAAGCATGTACCTTTAATGGAAATGCAACCTTATGAAGCGATAAAATGCAACATTGGTGGAATTAAAGTAATTGCAGATCTTGCGGTTGAGTTTGTCGTTGATAAATTTGTTATGGTTTCGACTGACAAGGCAGTAAATCCAACAAATGTAATGGGTGCGACTAAACGGATTTGCGAAATATATATTCAGTCACTTTCTCAACTTCATGGTATAAAAACTCATTTTATTACAACTCGTTTTGGAAATGTACTTGGGTCAAACGGTTCTGTAATTCCACTTTTTAAAAAGCAGATTAGTCAAGGAGGTCCTCTTACTGTTACACACCGGAATATTACACGTTACTTTATGACGATCCCTGAGGCTAGTCAATTGGTTCTTGAAGCAGGATTTATGGGTAAAGGAGGAGAAATATTTCTTTTTGATATGGGGCAACCAGTACAGATTTATGATCTGGCAGAAAAAATGATTTTACTTTCAGGCTTAACTCCACATAAAGATATTAAAATTGAAATAACAGGGTTAAGACCTGGTGAAAAACTTTACGAAGAACTTCTGGCATCTACCGAGGATACCCTACCTTCATTCAATAGTAAAATCTTAATTGGTAAAATTAGGCATTATAGTTATCATGAACAAAATCAAAAAATCACTGACTTATTAAACAATATCTATATCGAAAATGATGAACTGCTAGTTTCCCGATTAAAAGATATTGTTCCTGAATATATATCAAATAATTCAGCTTTCGAGTCTCTCGATAAGATTGATAATAATTCAGATACTTCAATTATTCAACGCAAAATTAAACAGGCAAACAGTGTTCAAAAAACAAATACAGAATATTACACTTCGAAATAACCCACCCAAATAATTAACAATACGATTACAAAAAAACCAAAATAAAAAACAACAAAATAACCAACACATCACTACTATTATGAAAAATAAAATTAATCTTCTTATCATTTCTGCAGCAGTGCTGCTGACCATTTCTTCTTGTCGGTCACCCAAAGAGTTCACTTACTTTCAGGACATCAAAACAGATCAACACATCATTGGGGTTTCTAATGAAGTTCAGGAATACAAAATCAAACCCTATGATAATTTGTACGTCAGCATAAAGACTTTAAATCCTGAAGTTAATGAATTGTTTGAAACAAATCAATCTGTCGGTGGATTTGCTGCCGGAACATCGCAAATGTATGGTGACGTAGTATCTCAATACATTAACGGCTATCAGGTTGACTCAATTGGGACAATCACTTTACCAATTTTGGGTACAATTCACGTTGTCGGGTCAACAATGAAACAAATACAGGAAAAAATTTATAAAAAATCGCTGGAATTCCTCAAAGATCCAACAATCAGAGTTAAGCTCTTAAGCTTCAAAGTAAATGTAAGTGGTGAAGTTAAAAACCCAGGAGTTTATTACTCTTATAACGAGAAACTAAGCATTTTGGAGGCAATAAGCATGGCTAACGGAGTAACTGATAATGCCCGATTAAAAAAAGTAATTGTCATAAGACCATCAGCAATAGGTTCTAATAGCTACTGTTTAGATTTAACAAAGAAAAATATTTTAGCTTCAGAGGCCTATTACTTGCAACCTAATGACATGATATACATAAAGCCAAGTAAGAATAAGAATTTTGAGCTTAACACTGCCGCATATACTTTACTCTTATCTACAGTTACCACCGCACTATTAGTGGTAAACCTTTTTAAATAAAATAAAAAATAAAATAAGAAACAAATAACAATAAATACCATGGAAAAAATAGAAGATATCCTTAATTCTATAGAATCAGAAGATAAAGAGATTCGTCAAAATATAATTATAAAATATACTAAAAACTGGTATTGGTTTTTATTATTCTGTGTACTTGGTATTGCTGGAGGATATACGATTTATAGTATTACACCAGCAACATATAAAGTTCAAAGCCGGTTATTAATTCCAACGGAAGAAAGTCCACTAACTGCATTACTTCCTTTTGACAATCCGATAATGCCTAAAAGTCAAAAGATCGAAAATCAAATTGGGATACTTCAATCGTTTACTTTGTATAAAAAAGCACTTGAAAATTTAAACTGGCAAATATCTTACTTTAAAAAGGATGGATATTTCATGACAGAACTTTATGAAAATAAGCCATTTAATACAATTGTTTCATCAAATGCAAAAAACTATACTGGAATAATGCTGGAGGTGACTCCATTAAACGATACCGATTTTGAAATCGAAGGCTCGGGTGAAATATTTCAGGATGGTGCCAAAAAATCAATAGATTTTAAGGAAAGAGGAAATTTCAATTCCACTTTCAAAAATGCATACTTTGAATTTACACTGAATAGAACAAATTGTATTGATGGAGAAAATTACTTTGTAGTTTTTAACGATATCAATACAATGACTCAAAATTACCTCAAATTAGTGAACATTAATTTAGAAAATAAAAAATCAGAATTAATTAATGTTCAACTTATTGGAAGAAACCCCAAAAAGAGTGAGGATTTTATCAACCAGTTAAATCAGGTTTTTATCACATTTGGGATGAAGAAAAAGAACCAGACTTCTGAAAATTCGATCAATTTTATTGATACGACTCTGAGTGGAATATCTAATTCTCTAAAAGATGCAGAATTTAAACTTAGTAATTACCGCAAAGACAATAAAGTATTAGACTTAAGTACTGAAGCAACTGTAATATACCAGAAACTTGAAGAAATAGAGAATGAGAAGTATCTGGCTAAAATGAGGATAGATTATTATAAAAATCTTCAAACTTATATAGGAGATGCAAAGAAAATTAAGCAGATGATTAATCCTTCTATTATTGGAGTTACAGATGTAGGATTAAATGGATTGCTTCCTAAATTGACTGATTTATATAGCAAAAGAGAAGTTCTTGAATATAGTGTTGAACCCAATAATCCAAGTCTCATACTTTTACAGAAAGAAATTCAACTTACCAGCGATGCATTGCAGGAAAACCTGAATAATCTCCTGAAGAATGCAGAAATCGAAATGGGAAGTATGGAGGATCGTTACAATGCGATTCAGGAAAGATTAACAAAACTGCCAGATACCGAAAGAAAACTAGTGAGCATACAACGAGATTTCAAATTGAATAACGAATTGTATACCTACATGCTTCAAAAGAAAGCAGAAGCATCTATTTCATTGGCATCGAATATTCCACAAGTTCAGATTATCGATCCGGCAATGGTTGAAGCCTCAGAACAGGTTGGTCCTAATTTAATTATTAGTTTATCGGCAGGGCTTGGCATTGGATTTCTTATTCCATTCTTTTTCATATTATTATCAGATTTGTTTAATACTAAACTAGAAACGATAGAAGAAGTAAGAAAACTCACTAATCTTCCGATTCTTGATGGAATTATTCATTCAAACTTCAAAAATAATTTACCTGTATTTAAACACCCACAATCAGGAATTGCAGAATCATTCCGAGTTTTAAAGGTCAATCTTAAAAACATATTGAACAATCCGGATAAAAGAGTAATATCAGTAAATTCATTAGTTTCAGGAGAAGGAAAGTCATTTATCTCATCGAACCTGGCCGCTATATTATCATTTAGTGCTACAGAAAAAAAGATCCTTCTTATTGAAGGAGACCTCAGAAAACCAATGCTAAGCAGATTATTTGGAAGTAAAGGAGAAGTTGGTTTAAGTACCTTTCTATCATACAAAAACAGCTTTGATGAAATCGTTTTACAAACAATATATCCCAATTTATATTTTATCCCTGCAGGGGAAATGCCGCCAAACCCGACTGAGCTGCTTGAGAATGGACGATTCGCGAGTTTTATTGAAGAAGCAAGAAAAAAATTCGATTATATTATTCTTGACAATGCTCCTGTTTCTTTGGTTCCTGATGGATTAATGACGAGCAAACTTGCTGATGTTAATTTGTTTATTATTCGTTTGAATTACAGTAGGAAAAAAGAAGTTAAAGAAATAAACAAAACTATTGATGTTAATGTTATTAAAAGTGGAGTCATTGTCATAAATGACGCACCAAAGAATAGATTCGGATATGGCAATAAATATTGGAAAAATGGTTATGGAAACTATGCTAAATCAGCGCAAACGGCATAATATATTTATTGTTATTTTAGTTTATTAATAATCTCGAAACAAAATATTTTATATGATTATAGCTGTAGATTTTGACGGAACAATAGTTGAACATCGATATCCAGATATGGGGAAAGAGATTCCGAATGCATTTAAGGTTCTTAAAAAACTGAAAGCTGACGGT
This sequence comes from Prolixibacteraceae bacterium, assembly GCA_041736275.1. GTDB lineage: Bacteria > Bacteroidota > Bacteroidia > Bacteroidales > Prolixibacteraceae > Aquipluma. The sequence continues at coordinate 227,594 of JBGSUC010000079.1, read as the reverse complement.
CATATATTAATCCTTTGGACTTATCGTTCTGGAGATGAATTAACTCAGGCAGTGAAATTTTGCAAAAGAAATGGATTCGAATTTTATGCTGTAAATAACAATAGTGGAGACGAGGACTTCGATTTTACATATAGCAGAAAAATCTATGCTGATTTATACATTGATGACCGAAATCTTTTAGGTTTGCCTGATTGGAATACTATTTATAAAATAGTTGGTACAATAGCGGAAACAGTAGTGGTCTAGATAGTCGGATATTATACATCTCAGGAATTATTGTATTTATTTTGGTCAGAATTAAATTCGACTAATTATGAAAAGCTATCTAACAAATTCCTAACAACAATTTTTTCATAGTACATAGTATTAATTATTAACAGAAAGGAAAATCATCATGTGCGGTATTGTGGGAATTCTAGGATTTGAATCAAATGAAGCGCAACGTATTGAAACTATAAGCAAAATGACTTCAACTATTCAGCATAGAGGTCCGGATGGTTTTGGTTATTATATATCTCCAGATATAGCTTTAGGACATACACGACTTTCAATAATTGATTTATCCACCGGAGATCAACCATTTACAACAGAAAAAAGTATTATGGTATACAACGGTGAGGTGTATAACTATCTTGAAATAAGAAAAGAGCTAGAGGCTCATGGAGTGCGGTTTAAATCAACCAGCGATACGGAAGTTATTGTTCGTGCTTATGAATATTATGGAGAAAAGTGTTTAACTAAATTTAATGGCCAATTTGCCTTCTTAATATGGAATCGTGAAACGAAGGAATTTTTTGCAGCCAGGGATCGGTTTGGAATCCGTCCTTTATATATACTAAATCATAAAGGCAGTTATTACTTTTCTTCCGAACTGAAAGCATTTGATACTATACAAAACTTCAACCGACAGTTTGATATTGATAATTTATTTGAGCATGCATTGTATTGGAATACGACAGCTGACTCGACTGTATTTAAAGACATTAGGAGTTTAGCTGGTGGAACCTATATCAAAATTAGTCCAGGAAAGGAAATTATTGAAAAAAGGTATTACGAAATTGGAGAGTCCAATTCATATGTTTCGAAGAATTACAACGAAACGAAAGATGAATTCAATTCGTTACTCGAAGATGCTGTTAAACTTAGATTAAGAAGCGATGTTCCTGTTGGTGCATATTTAAGTGGTGGAATTGACAGTTCTGTTATTACTTATCTGATACATAAAAATAAACCGGAAAGACTCAAAACTTTTTCTATAACATTCGAGAATAAGGAGTATGATGAATCTGAGTATCAAAGGGAGATGATTCAGAAAATCAACTCGGATCATGTATTCCTTAATATCACTAATGAAAAGATTGACAATGCTTTACCAATGGCCGTTTATCATGCTGAGCGTCCTATTTTCAGAACAGCACCAGTCCCTCTATTTCTTTTGTCAGAACAGGTTCGTGAAAACAACATAAAAGTTGTTCTTACCGGTGAAGGAGCCGATGAATTGCTATATGGATACGATTCATACAAAGAACTGAAAATGCTCAAATTCTGGTCAAAGTTTCCGGATTCAAAAATACGACCTTTGCTGATAAAGAAACTTTATCCGCATCTGAATCATTATAGCAACAATGAAATGTATGGTTTGATGAAGATGTATTATGAAGGTTTTTTAAGCGATTTTGAAAACCCATTAGCTTCTCTTAATATCAGGATGCACAATAATAAGGCTATTGAGAATTATTTTAACAAAGACTTTAATATTAGTTTTCAGAAAGATTCGATCATTTCTAAAATTCAGGATACACTTCCTACCAATTATAATACGTGGGATGTTTATCAAAAAAATCAATATTTGGAAATGAAAACTCTGTTATCCGGTTATTTGCTTTCTTCTCAGGGAGACAGAATGTCATTGGCTCATGGTATTGAAGGAAGATATCCATTCCTGGATCATCGTATTGTCGATTCATTATTTTATGTGAATAATGAATATAAAATGAAAGGCTTATCTCAGAAACATCTACTGAGAGATTCATATGCCGATAAGGTACCTGATTCAATAATAAACCGACCTAAAAAGCCATATATAGCACCTGATTTAAGTGCATTCTTTAGAAACGGAAAGCCTACTGAAAACATTTCATTCTTCTTAAACGACTCTATTGTAAAAGATTATGGAATATGGGATCCGAAATATGTAGCCCGGTTTCTAAATAAATTCAGAAACGGTATACCAGAGAACATAGGCTATAGAGATAATATGCTGATATGCTTTATGCTATCTACACAAATCGTGCAATATTGGATTAACAATCCAATTAAATATGCTATAAACGAGAAGGATTTTAAAATAAAGATTAACGATTATAAAACAGAGAATTATGAAAACAGCAACTTTAACTACGGAATTAATTCAGGAAGCATTGCTTGACTTTTTGTGTCAACAATTTTTAGTTGAAATAGAAGATATTGAACTCGATAAATCCCTTATTGATACGGGAATTATTGATTCTATGGGTCTCATTGAAATTTCGGCCTACCTCCAAAGAGAGTATGAAATCAAAATTACTGAAGAAAAAATGAACAGGAATAATTTTGGCTCTGTTCTAAAAATAGTTGATTTCATCCAACGCGAAAAAGAACAAAGTATAAACCCTTAAATTGTCTTCATCATGCAAAATTCTATAAAGAGATGTACCAATTGTGTATTATCTGAAAATTTCCCCAGAATAGAATTTGATGAAAATGGTCTTTGTAATTTCTGTAGAGAAGAACTCTTTTATAGTACTGAAAAGCAATATATTGACGAAGCCAATATTGCCATTTCTGAAATGTTTGACAGAGAGCGTGGAAAATCAGAATACGACGCAATTGTTTGCTATAGTGGAGGAAAAGATAGTACTTTAACTCTAAAACTAGCGATCGAAAAGTATAAATTAAAAGTACTTTCCTTCACTTTAGAGAACGGTTTTACCTCGCCTGAGGCAAATAAAAACATTGAACGTGTTGTATCATCATTAGGTGTCGATCACATCACATTCCGTCCAAATAAAAAATTCATGAGAGAACTTTACCTGGTTAGTTCTCTGCATGAAATATACAGCAGAAAAAGTCTAACCCGAATTTCAGCAAATTGCAATTCTTGTATTTCTATTGTCAACAATACCGCGCTTAAATATGCAATTGAAAAAGACATTCCGTTTATTCTTTCAGGGTTTACTCTTGGGCAAATACCTTTAAATGCTATATATTACACAACCAATTATGAGTTTTTGAAAGAAAGCAGAAAGAGCAGCATGAATAAGCTGACTGATTTATTGGGAAATGATGTAGATAAGTACATGGGAATTAGTGATCAGGTTATTGATCGCGTTAAGAAATATCCTGTAAATATTAATCTATTGTGTTTAGAGTCACATACAGAAAAAGAAATTGTTGATGAAATTTCACCTTTAGGCTGGGTTCAGCCAAAAGATGTGGATGGTTGTTCTTCAAATTGCAGAATAAATGCATTTAACAACTATGTACATGAACGTAAGTATGGTTACAGTCCATATGAGCTTGAATTGAGCCATCTCATCCGGAAGGATTTATTATCACGAGAAGAGGCTCTTCATAAACTACTCGATCAGCCAATGGATCAGATACAATATGCTATGAAAGATTTGAGAATTGAAGATTCTCAATTGCTTAAAGTCAATTACTGATTCATGCAACCCACTCTACTACCTATCCATTTAAACATGGAATTCTTATATGAACAAATTTTAAATTCCTTATTTTTTGGGCGATGGAAAAAATGAATATCTCAAAAATCCAGGAACAATTCTGGATTTTAAACTTTTTACACAAGAATAATACAGCTTACAATATACCTTCCATTTTTAAAATTGACGGAATTCCAAACGTTGATTACCTGCAAAAATCAGTCAATATTTTAATACAAAGGCATGAGATATTACGAACAATTTTCTTTTTGGAAAAGGAAAATGTATTTCAAAAGCTGGATGGCTTAAAGCATGTATTAAATATAAATATTGTAAATGTAAACAATAATTATCCTGAAGGAACTATTCCACAAGAGGTTAATAAAGAAATTCATATTCCATTCGATTTAATGGGTGGAAGTTTGTTTAGAGTAACCTTATTTGTTTTCGAAAATAAAGTTTCAATTTTAACAATTGTCTTTCATCATATAATTGTTGATCTCCATTCTAAAAAGATGTTTGGAGATGAACTGTCAGAAATATACAATTCATTATGCCAAGGAAGGGAAGCACAACTTAATCCTAACTTCTACAGTTATTTCGAATACGTTGAAAAGTATACAAAATGGCTAGAATCGGCTAATGCTGAGAAAATGTTGGATTATTGGCTCAAAGAAATTGAAGACACAAATCTCACACTGGATCTTCCAACAGATTTTGACAGGCCAAAACAATTATCTTTAAAAGGAAGATCAGTCAAATTTTCGATTGATCAACATTTATCTGAGACTATAAAAAGTTTTGCCTCAAAAAATCTGGTAAAACCTTTTGTTATACTTCTAAGTGCATATGCTGCAACCTTAAGCCGATTAAGTAATAAAAAACAAATAATTATCGGTGTACCTCTTTCTAATAGAAGAAGAGAAGAGAATAAAAACGTCTTTGGTTGCTTTATGAATATTGTACCAATCAAAATTGACTTCTCAAATGATATTACGGGCGAAAATCTAATAAAACAAGTAAGGGTGGCACTGTTTAAAGCACACCGAAATCAGGAATTACCCCTATTATACCTGATCAATAGGGCCAAATCTAAAATGAAAGATATTAATAATTCAATCTTTCAAACTGGATTTACTTTTGAGCCTCCGATGACCTTGTCATTAAATAATCTTGATGTTACTCCATTAATATTTGAAAGGGAAGGATCTCAGCTTGAGCTTTTCTTAACCATGTTTGAAAACGGCGATTGTTTTGAAGGATCTCTTGAGTATTCAGAAGAATTGTTTTCAGAGTCGACTCCTATTCATTGGAAAGACCTGTTTATCAACAGTCTGAATTCGATAATCAAATATCCAGAAGCAGAAATTGCAGAATTGGATATTTTAACGCCTGAAGATAGGAACAAATTAACTCAATGGAATGCAACTGATCTTCCTTATGAAAATAATCTTTGTTTACATCAGAAATTCGAAAAACAAGTTGCTCTGTATCCGGATAATACAGCTTTATATTTCAAAGGTAAAAGCCTAACGTACAATGATTTCAATATACATTGCAATAAATTAGCGAACTATCTCGTAGAAACCGGCATACAAATAGAAGACAAAATTGGAATCTGTATCGACCGGTCACTAGAGATGATGATTGCTATTTATGCAACTCTTAAAGCCGGTGCGACATTTGTTCCAATGGATTCTAAATCCCCAATGGACAGATTATCTATGGTGATTAACGATGCGCAGCTTAAATATGTATTTACAAATAAAGAAAAAAGTTTAAATCTGCCACAAGAAGCAAACTGTATTTTTCTTGATCAGATCCTTGATAATCCGCTTTCAAAAAATGATGTAAATCCAAACATCGATGTTAAACCCAACAATCTGGCCTACATCATGTTTACTTCCGGATCTACCGGACGCCCCAAAGGGGTTATGATTGAACATCATTCAGTAATGAATAAAATAGGTTGGATGCAAAAGCAATATCCACTTTCCGTTGGAGACGAACTATTGCAAAAGACGCCTATAACATTTGATGTTTCGATATGGGAACTATTCTGGTGGATGTTTAATGCAGGACAACTTGTTTTGCTTCAGCCTGAAGGAGAAAAAGATCCCAAAGCTTTAACTAACCAAATCAATGAGAAAAATCCGACTGCACTGATTTTTGTTCCATCTTTATTTTCTTCATTTATTGACTATTTAAATGCTACAAATTCTATTAACTGTCTTGAAAATGTAAAATGGATCTTTTTAATCGGAGAAGCCCTCTCTCCTGCCCTAGCCAACAGGTATAACCAAATCATTAATTGGGAAAACTCACCATTACTTGTAAATACCTATGGCCCTACAGAAGCAACCATTGCTGTTTCATATTATGAATGCCCTAAAGACACCGATATTAAGAAAATATATATTGGGAAACCTATTGACAACACTAAGCTTTTTGTAATTAACAGCAAAAATAAAATGCAACCGTTAGGTATCCCTGGAGAATTAGTCATTACAGGAGTTAACTTGGCCAGGGGTTATTTGAATTCAGTTCAGTTAACAAATGAAAAGTTCATAAATCTAGAGGATATGGATGGCAATATTATAAGAGCCTATAAAACAGGCGATATTGCACACTGGGAAAAGAATGGAGAAATAACCTTTACCGGCAGAGCCGACAATCAGATAAAAATAAGGGGTCATCGTATTGAACTGGGTGATATTGAATCAAAGATCCTAGAGCATCCAAATGTGAATGAAACAGCGGTAATTGTATCAGAAACTGATCCTGAAAATAAATTTCTGGTTGCCTACATTGTTACAAAAACAAATGTTCCCAACATGACATCCGACCTGAGCGAATTTCTGTCAAAAATGCTACCGACTCAGATGATACCAACATATATAATAGAAATCGAAGGAATGCCTCTTTCCAGCAGTGGAAAAATTGATCGGCGGAGATTACCGGTACCCAAATATCAGGCATCAACCGAATTTTTGGCACCAACATCAAAATATGAAAGGCATCTTTCTGAATTATGGAAAGACCTATTAAATATAAGCAATGTAAGTATTACTGACAATTTCTTCGAACTTGGGGGAAACTCATTATTAGCAATAAGATTAATCACAAAGATACAGGATACCCTAGGCATTAATCTGGATGTAGTAAAGATCATGGAATTTCCTAACATCAAAGGGTTTGCTAATTATCTTTCAGGTCAACAACCTACTGAATCGAAAAGAAATAACAACTTAGACAGAAGAAAGGAATTCAAAAATTCCAGACAAATAAAACACGCAAAACTATGAGGCTAAAACAATTACCAGAAGCAACCAATAAGCGTGGTATTAAATATTTTGTGAAGGAAAAGGCATTTAACTTAATTAGTAAAACCGGCTATTGTTTAAAACCATTGATTGTTCCAAAAAACGATCAGGAGCATTATTTAAAATTATATGGTAAAAAAAGCGTAGAGGGCAGGAAATTCTATAACATTAGCGCTGGCGGGCACTTCGATTTTGGATGTGGCATTCATCATCCATGTTGGACAAATATTGATCTCGACAGAGAATGGAAATATGGAATTACATTTAATCCAGAGAAAGACATTGCCCATGATATACTAACCTGTTCACCTATACCTGTCGAATCCAATTCAGCGGAATTAATCTATTCAAGGTTAAGTATAGAACATATAACAGATGAAGCTACTCTTTATATGTTTAAAGAAGCTAAACGAATGTTGAAAAAAGGTGGACTATTTCGTGTTAACACCCTAAACAATTATCTGGACTATATAGCTTTTAAAAATAATGACAGAGATTTTTTCTATTGGTTTAAAAACCACAAGGCTATTTCAATAGGTCAGGCTTTTCTGGAACATTTTGCTGCCAGTGCATCGCTTATCGTAGAAGAAGGTGCTTCTGAAAGAATTACAGATGAGGAAATGAAGCACATTTTCAGCACTCTTCATTACGAAGAGGCTATGGAATATTGTACATCAAGATGTCCGGTTGAATTGCAAAACAAATACAGAAGAAGGCATATAAACTGGTGGACTCCTGAAAAACTTGAAAAAATGTTGAAGTCTGCGGGATTTAAAACTGTTTATCTCTCTTCAGCAGAACAGAGTATGGCTCCTGTTTTAAGAAATGAATATTATTTTGATAATATCAACAATAAGACTATGCTTTACATGGAAGCAATAAATGATTAATTCTACGAAAATGGATTCTCCCAAAAGATTCATTCTTGTATAAACATAAAATAATTAATAAAAAATCAAGCATGTCGACAATCATTCCATCCTCAAAAATTCAGGAGCAATTCTGGTTAGCTACGAAATTATATCCCAATAATATTGCGTATAACGTATCAATTGCCTTTGCTCTAAGCAAAACCCCTGACCTACACAATCTGGAGATAGCATTGCTCTCAATAATTCGAAACAACGAATCATTGAGAGCCAGCTTTCATATTAATGAAGGAAAGCTCATGCAGTCAATTATTAATGAAGATGAAATAAGATCAGCTTTGGTTTTTGAACTCAGAAAGGAAGATTATTCCGATTATGCCAGTCAAATACTTAAAGAAGAATCGACCTTTCAATTTGATTTAAGTCAACCCTCATTAATTCGAGTTAAATTGACCCAGTTTGGTGATGAAAAGGCTCTCCTAACGATTATTTTTCATCATATTATAATTGACATGACTTCAAGAGATCTTTTTTGCAAGCAACTGTCAACATATTATAATGCATTACAAAACAGACAAAGCATTGTATTTGAAGATATTTCGCCACAATACAATGAATTTATTGAATGGGAAAATGAATTCTTAATTTCTGAAAAAGCAAAAAGAAAACTTGATTATTGGCACGACAAATTCAAAAATCCGGTCGAATTACTGAGATTGCCTTACGACAGGCAGAAAACTCTAAAAACTAACCTTTCTGGAAAGTCGATATTATTTAATATTGAAGAACAACAGGTTGAAGAAATAAAAGATTTCATCCAGAAATATTGTGTCAATCATTTTTTGTTTTTGTTTGCCTGTTATTCAATTTTGCTGCACAGATTAAGTGCACAGGAACAAATAACGATAGGTGTTCCATTAACAAACCGTTGCCGCCAAAGCGACAAGTTAACTATCGGATGCTTTATTAATTCTCTCCCTATTTCGATCGATTTCAGAAACAACCCTAGTATAGTGGAAGTTATGGAACAACTTAGAAAAGAATTTTTGTTTGCCCATAGAAATCAGGAAATACCACTTTTAGAGATTATTAACCATATTGAAAAAGGAACAAACAGAGGTACTGATCCGTTGTATCAGGTGGGATTCACCAAAGAACCACTGGCTGATATTTCGTTCAGCGACATTGAATCGGAACCGTTAAATATTGAAAAACAAGGTGCTCAACTTGATCTATTCTTAAAAATAGTTGACTCTAAACTTGGCTTAAAATTAGCATTTGAATATAATTCAGAATTATTTGATGAAGAAACAATACATCATTGGATTGAATTATACACTGAGATAATAAAATCATGTATCCTCACAGAAACATTACCGGTAAGCCAAATTAATATTCTGTCAGCTAATGAAATCGCATCAATTGAAAACTGGAACGCAACTGAGGTCGCGTATGAGAGAAACTTATGCGTTCATCAAAAGCTAGAGCAATTCTCAAATAAATTTCCCGATTTGCCTGCTTTAAGGTTTAATGATTCAATCTTAACATATCGGGAATTAAATGAGAGTGCAAATCGGTTGGCAAATTACTTTATTGCTCAAGGAATTAAGACTGAAGATAAAATTGTTATATGTGTCGAGCGTTCGATGGAAATGATGATTGGCATTTTTGGCATTTTAAAGGCAGGAGGAACCTATCTTCCCATTGATCCTAAAAATCCACAAAACAGATTAACCGAAATCATCAATGACGCCCAGCCAAAAATCATATTAACAGATTCGAAATCAGACCTGAACCTTCCTCGACAAGTCAACATAATTTATATCGATCATATACACGATCAACCTTTAGGATCAAATAATTCTAATCCTGACTGTAATGTCAAGCCCCAAAATGTGGCCTACATCATTTATACATCAGGTTCAACCGGTAACCCGAAAGGAGTGATGATTGAACATCATTCGTTGATGAACAGACTGGATTGGATGCAGAAGGAGTTTCCACTCTCATCAAATGATGTATTGTTGCAGAAAACAAACATTACGTTTGATGTTTCAGTGTGGGAACTTTTCTGGTGGTCTTTCGCAGGTGCCAGTCTGGCAATTTTAAGCCCAGGTGCCGAAAGAGAACCTTCCCAAATTGTGAATGAAATTGATTTCTATAAAGTAACAGCGATACATTTTGTTCCATCCATGTTCTCTGTATTTATCGATTACCTGAAATCATCTCATATAGCAACAAAGATTTCGGGATTAAAATGGATAATTGCAAGTGGTGAAGCATTACATCCGAAAACAGTAAATGAATTTAATAAACTAAGAACCTCCAATGTTTTGCCAGAGATAGTTAATCTATATGGTCCAACCGAAGCAACCATCGATGTTTCGTGTTACAGATGCCCAAAACATAAAGATATTACCGAAATACCCATTGGAAGAACAATTGATAATACAGGACTTTACATCATAAATAAAGCTGGAATCATTCAACCATGGGGAGTTCCTGGAGAACTCGTTATTTCAGGCGTGAATCTGGCCAAAGGCTATTTTAATAATACCGCATTAACCGATGAAAAATTTCCTACTATCAAAATACTCAATGACAAAAACGAAAGAATATATCGAACCGGTGATCTAGCCAAATGGAATCCCGATGGGAACATCGTTTATTTGGGAAGAATTGACAACCAAATAAAAATCAGGGGATTTCGGATAGAGCTTGGCGAAATTGAATCGAAATTGCTGGAGAACCCCAAAATAAAGGAGGCAGCGGTCATTCTGCAAAATGGTTCTTCCGACAATCCGATGCTAAAGGCATTTATTGTTGTGTTTGATAATGAAAAGATTGATGCTATATATCTAAAGAAATACTTATCCGAAAAACTACCTAGCTACATGATGCCAAGCCAGATACAGATACTTGACAAAATGCCTGTTTCTCAAAATGGAAAAATCGACCGTAAGGCTTTGTCCGCAATTAAAGCATTTAAGACTGATGTTTTAATGCCATCGACTCCCTCTGCCATGGAACAAAAACTAATTGATATTTATACCGAATTATTTTATTTGACTGATATCAAGAATACGGATAATTTTTTCGACCTGGGAGGAAATTCACTTATGGCAATTCGTTTGATGACAAGCCTGTATGAAAAATTTGAAGTTAAACTTGAAGTTGTTAGGATTTTTGAATTTCCTACGATAAAAGAATTTGCTAATTATTTATCATCGGTATTAAATGATACAGAAGATAATTCAATATCGACGCAAAAAAGCCGTCGTGAGTTGAAATACTCTAACATGGGTTTTTTCAAAAGAAACAAGAAATAGAATACAGATTCAAGCTAATAAAGCAAGTCGTTTACTAACATAGAATTAATTTAAAGTATTCATTTCAAATTAATTATTAGTAAATTAGTTAAATGATTATCGATATATTAATTAACAACGGTAGAATTGCGAACTATGTCAAGTATATCTTTGTTAATATAAAAGAATGGCATTCAGTGGTACATTTTTAAATTTAGGAATAGTTAAAATCAATAAATATCTAGTGTGTCTAACGAATTATTTTAACTATATAAATTATGAGACGGGTGATAAGTTTCATAAAAAAAAATCTTTTCTATTTGTAATAAATATGAAATAACAGTTACAAAATATTATGAGCACAAATATGGACTCAAATAATGACGGAATTGCGGTAATAGGAATTGCAGGACGTTTCCCTGGAGCAAAAAATATTGATGAATTTTGGTCTAACTTGATTTCCGGGAAAGAAACGATTACATACTTTTCAGAAGAAGAACTGATTAATCTGCTTCCTGATCAAGCTGAGAAAATTAAGGATGTCAATTACATCAGGGCCAGAGGCATCATTGATGACATTGATAAATTTGATGCCGAATTCTTTGGATACACTCCAATGGATGCCAGAACCATGGATCCACAGCATAGAATTTGGTTGGAAACGGCTTGGAATGCACTGGAAAACGCAGGTTGTGATCCGGCTAGATATAAAGGTTCAATGGGAGTATTTGTAGGTAGTCTATATAATACTTATTTATTAAATCATGTTATACGCAGTCAGGAATCTCTTGAAAAGTATCTCCAGATCTATGATGTGGATTCTTTCAACATCATGATAAACAATGATGGTGGGTATTTACCTACAAAAACTGCCTACAAATTGAACTTAAAGGGTCCGGCTATTAATGTACAGACAGCATGTTCCACTTCCCTTGTTGCAATTTCTCAGGCATGTCAAAGTTTATTTAGTTTCGAATCTGATGCCTGTATTGCTGGTGGAGTTAGCCTATTTGTGCCCCAGGAATTAGGATATTCGTATCATATCGGAGCAATTACTTCTCCTGACGGGCATTGCCGTCCTTTTGATATTGATAGTAATGGAACTGTTCCCAGTAACGGTGTTGGCGCTGTGGTATTAAAACGGTTGGAAGATGCGATCGCAGACAATGATCACATTTATGCTGTTATAAAAGGTTGGGGAATTAATAACGATGGGAATAAGAAAGTCAGCTATATGGCCCCAAGTGTTGACGGACAAGCTGAAGTTATTATGATGGCGCAGGACATAGCTGACGTACATCCTGAAGATATAAGTTATATTGAAACACATGGAACTGCCACTCCACTTGGAGATCCAATTGAAATTGCCGCATTGACCAAGGCATTTCAAAACAAAACGAATAAGAAACAGTTTTGTGCCATTGGTTCGGTTAAAAGCAACATGGGACATTTGGATGCAGCAGCAGGAGTTACAGGTTTCATTAAAACAGTTTTGGCAGCTTACCACCGACAAATTCCACCGACAATTAATTTCAAAAGTCCGAATTCCAAAATTGATTTTACGAAAACTCCATTCTATGTTTTGGATAAGTTAAAGACGTGGGATGATGAAAAACCATTAATTATGGGAGTAAGTTCGTTTGGTATTGGTGGAACAAATACTCACATCATTATTCAGGAACACGAACGAAAGATAAACGCATACAAAGAGCCTGATCGCCCACAGCTGTTACTATTGTCCGCCAAATCAGAAGCTGCTTTAAACAGAAGAAAAGATGACTTATTAAAGTTTTGTTCAACTAATAATGATTTTGCCCTGCAAGATATTGCATACACTTTGCAGATTGGAAGAAACAATATGCCATACAAAAGCTTTGGAGTATTTGATAAAAAGGAAGCTCTAAAAACGAATAAGGCAATTGATGAACTTATTGACTCTTTTAGTAAAGACGAAAGCAGATCACTTGCATATATGTTTCCCGGACAAGGTGCCCAATACTTAAACATGGGAAAAAACCTCTATGAAACAGAACCTATCTGTAGAAAAATATTTGATGAATGTTTTAGCATTTTCAAAAGCGAAACAGGGGTAAATCTCAAGGACATCTTATTCGTTACAAATGAAAATGCTGATCTTGATAAAATACTATCAAGAACAGAATTCACCCAACCATCATTGTTTATTGTTGAATATGTAGTTGCCAAATACCTTGAAGTCTTTGGGATTAAACCAGAAGTGCTTATTGGTCATAGCATTGGTGAGTACGCAGCAGCATGTCTTTCCGGAGTTTTTAAGCTTGAGGATGCGATGAAAATTGTCATTCGTAGAGGACAATTAATGCAAAAAATGCCAGAAGGGAAAATGATGGTTGTTAAATCTGATAAAACCAATCTAAACTCAATAAAGAATAATTTATTCGAAATTGCAGCGGTGAATGCTCCTGGGTATTGCACAATTTCTTTTAAAATCGAGGATGCCGAAATTGTAACCAAAATTTTAAGTGAAAATTCAATTGATTCAATTCAATTAAATACATCACATGCTTTTCATTCATCGGCCTTTGATCCAATTCTGGATGAATTTGCTTATTATGTAGATCAATTCACACTAAGTTCTCCCAAAATTCCATTCATATCGTGTTTGACAGGTAATTTTGTTGATCAGGAATTAGTAAATAAAGGAAGATATTGGGCTAATCAATTAAGAAATACTGTATTATTTGATGATGGGATACATGCAATTGTTGATTCTGGAAATTTTATTTTATTGGAAGTCGGACCAAATACTCATCTAACTTCTTTGGCAAAGCGAATTACTACAGAAGGTAAAGTAAAATGTCCAATTATTTCAACTTTAGGTAAACCGGAAAATTCAAATGAACAAGTCAAAATTATGCATTCCTTTGGACAATTGTGGTCGAAAGGAATTGATCCTGAATTTGAATTGCTGCACCAACCATATCTACCAAACAAAATTGTACTTCCTGCATACCCTTTCGAACCCAAAAGCCATTGGATTGAAAAAACAGCCTTTGTAGGATCAAGTTCTACATCCGGAGAGAATCTTCAAAGTCAAATAAGTCATAAAGATCTCAACGGCAAGTCCGAACAAACGATTAAGCAGTCAGACAAAAAGCTTAGTACTATTGATGTTTTAAAACAAATGCTTTGTGACCTATCTGGAATAGAACCGATTGAAGTTAAACCAACAATAACATTTACTTATTTAGGACTCGAATCTCTTTTTCTTGCTCAATATGCACAAGCTATCGAAAAGAAATTCAAAGTGAGCATAAAATTCAGACAATTAATTCAGGAATTTCCAAATCTTGAGTTGCTTGCAAATTACATCAATCAGAATATCCAACCGCAAATAATTGAAAACAAGATTACACAAGTTTCAAAGATTAAACAGGGTGGAAACCTCGTAATTATGAAACCCGACGGGAAAAAACTTCCGTTCATTATGGTCTTTGGTGACATATGTAATACCTATTTACCTAAAAGGGTAAGTGTTGATCATCCTTATTGGGGATTTATGCACTCAGGATCTGATGGAGAGAAAATTGAATTCAACAGCATTGAAGAAATGGCTAAATCCTATGTTGATGAATTGGTGGCATACAAACCAGAAGGCCCGTATTTTTTGGGTGGGTATTCTTTTGGTGGCATCGTAGCGTTTGAAATGGCCATACAAATGAAAAAGAGAGGGTTAGATATTCCGTTGCTTGTAATGGTCGACTCACTTAATCCGCTTAAATGGGAAAAGCATATTTCTCTGGAAGGAGCCGTTTACGTCATCAAAACTATCTATAAAAAAACTGTTTATAATTTCGCTCGGAAATCAAGAGAATCTATGCCTCTCGACTATCGTAATGCCTATATTATGGGTGTTTATACTAATCTTTGGAAAAAATATAAACCAACAAAATTTGAAGGAAATGTTACTTTATTCAAGTCATCGGAAAACCGCTCAAGATTTCAATACCTTGGATGGGATGAACATTCGGACTCGGTCGATTTAATTGAATTGAAAGGTGATCACATGCAAATAATTAGAGGAGCAGATAATATTGACCGTATGGTAAATACTATAAATGAAAAATTGAAACAAGTTCAAAAAAACTATGAACCGATTTAATCCTTGTTTGTTATAAGTATAGATAACCTGTTCATTGAGATGAATTATATTGCGATAGGTAAGTAATATAATTTCAATTTGGCATTTTGAAATAAACCTAACGATTCGATGACTTGAAAATATTTATTCTTATTATTTCTCTATTAGCCCTCGTACGCGAAACTCTTTATTCTCAAAGTGTTATTGGGTCTGGTGCGAATTTTTCAAAAGTTAGCAATAGCTCAGTTTTCTGGACTATAGGTGAATTTGTTTCGGAAACAATCGAAAATAACTCAAACATTTTAACCCAGGGATTTTACCAATCAAATTTAATTACGTCAGAAGTAATCATTCCTTTCTCAACTTCAGAAATCATTTCGGTTTTTCCAAATCCAGCTAAAAATAAATTATTTATTAATTGTAATACTACCAAAGACATGTCTTTCCGGTTGTTAAATGTAACAGGGATTCTTCTGAAAGGAGGAATTATTACAAATAAAACAACGTTAATTCAGATGGACAATATTACGAATGGTATTTATTTGTTGGAGATTAGGAGAAAGTTTAAATCTGTCAAAACGTTTAAAATAGTGAAGAACTAAAATTCATTGGTGTGATGAAAAGTACATTTTTTTTATTACTCTGTTTTTTCTTAATTGACCTGGCAATTGGGCAAGTCCCAAACGGTTTTAATTATCAAACCGTTGCTAGAAGTTCCGGTGGAACCATCATGTCTAATGCTGATGTCCAGTTAAGAATAAGTATACTTCAAGGAGAAACAACCAGGACTCCGGTTAGCACCGAATTATTCAACGTAAAAACAAATGATTTTGGGTTAATCAATTTAATTGTTGGAAGCAAAGACCCTGTCGCTTTTGAAGGAATTGATTGGAGCAAGGGTCCCTATTTCCTGAAAGTTGAAATAGATGATGGCAACGGAACAAATTTTAGTTTTATCGGAACATCTCAATTATTGTCTGTTCCTTATGCTCTTCATTCTAAAACAGCACAATATGCTCCGGAAAATGATCCAATTTTCTCTGCATGGGATAAAAGCTCTGGAATTAGCATCCTGGAGAATCAGATTAGTGACATATCCCATTTTACTAACGCAGACGAGAAGGATCCCGTTTTCTCGAACTCCTTTTCAGCAACCATAAAGCAATCAGACATTGCCGACTGGAACATCAAAAGAACTGAAACGGACCCGTTTTTTAATGCTTCAGTCGCAAAGAACATCACATTAAACGATTTATCAAAATGGAACAATAAAAGTGATTTTGATGGGAAATATACAAGCTTGACAAATATTCCATCTTTTCACAAAATTGCGCTGACCGGAAACTTCAATGATCTGTCTAATTTGCCCGCCAATATTATATCACTGTCAAAACCTCCTGTAAAAGGAGACCTCCTATATTATGATGGAGCTAAGTGGATGACATTGCCGATCGGGACTTCGGGGCAGATTTTAACGATTGATTTATCCGGAGTACCTGTATGGAAATAAAAGAATTTATCATCCCTTATTCTCTATCCATTTAGACAAAATGAAAAAGATCCAATTAACTGTTTACCTTTTGCTCTTGTCGTTACTGATGTTGGCACAAGCACCTGAAGGGTTTAAAATGCAACTACTTTTGCAGGGAGATAATACAGGACCTTTGGTTAATAAACCGGTTGGAATAAGAGTTAGTATATTAAAGGGGAATACTGATGGTGTTCAGGTTTATACCGAAACATTGAATCCAACAACTAACGAATTCGGATTAATTACAATATCGATTGGAGTTTCGAACCAGAACCAGTTTGCTCAAATTAACTGGGGTGAAGATATTTTTTATACAAAAGTTGAACTTGACGTTTCCGGTGGATCAAACTATGTGCTTTATGGAATATCTCCTTTGATGGCTGTGCCATTTTCCGAATATTCAAAATCAAGCGATAAGTTATATGAAAAAGATCCAGACTTTTCCAGTTGGAATAAATCTACAGGCATTAAAATTCAGAAAAATCAGGTTAAGAATCTTATACAATTTACGAATTCTGATGAAAAAGATTTGATATTTAAGTCATCAGCTTCTTCAGAAATAACTGAATCTGATTTATTAAATTGGAATAAAATTGAAGAATCCGATCCTGTTTTTGTAACATCTGCTGCCAAACAAATTCTAAAGACAGATACATCAGCATGGAATAAAAAGAGTAATTTTTCCGGTTCATACACATCACTTACAGATATTCCATACTTTTCGACAGTATCATATTCTGGCAAATACACCGATCTTACAAATACACCCAATTTTCTTGTTACTAGTTTATCATCTGGTTCAGGGAAAAGTCCACTTCAATTTGATGGAACTAATTGGGTAGCCATGGCAAGTGGAATCCCCGGGCAACAAATGACAGTCAATTCTTCGGGACTTGCGGAATGGAAGACTCCTAAATCCGAAGTATTTAATGATGCTGACAGGCCTTTCTTCGAATACAACTCAACCGAAGATTTTTATTATTGTGATCCTTGGAATTACGACAAGCCATACAATGCTGACCGAAAATATCCATTAGTTATTTATTTGCATTACAGTGGTGGTGCCGGCGATGTCAGCAAATTAGGATTATACTATTTGGGGTATGATAATAATGATGGGAATGATGATATCAGGGCAATAAATTTCCAAACCAACTACCCTTCCTTTATATTAGTCCCTCAAACAACGGACGTATGGGACGACAACAAATTAATTTCATTGATCGAAGAATATAAACTAAAATACAGAATAGATTTATCTCGTATATATATTATAGGTTACTCTCTTGGAGGGCCGGCAACATATTCTCTGGCAAATACTTACTATGATTATAACAATCAGTTATTTGCCGGTATAATACGATTAACCGGTGAAAGTCAAACCGTTCTGAAAGATCAGGTTGCATCAAAAACAGGAGTTTGGTTGCAGGTAGGTCTAGCCGATACGCCACTCAGAGTTTCAGTTACAAGAGATGCTTACAGTTTTCTTAAACAATTTAACCCTGATGCTGTTGAAACAACTGAAACCACTACGGTTGGCGGGAATTCTGGAATAACGCATACTCTTACAAAAAATAACCGCCAAATCGTAAAAAAAACTGAGTACGACAATGTAGGCCACGGAATAAATACTTTCCCTTTTGAAGATGGAAAACTTATAACATGGCTTTTCTCTAATAAGATACAATAGACAAACGATTTTATGATTGTAAAAAAACAAAATCGCTATGAAAATTCTAAAACTAGATTTAATCGGAATCATTTTCTTGGTGATACTTTCCTGTTCAAAATCAAGTACAGAAGTTGCTGTTGCCGAAGTATTTGAAAATTCGAATCGCCCATTTTTTGAATATAATTCAGAAAACGATTATTATTTCTGTTTACCCTGGAATTATTTGCAAGAAATAAATGCCCAAAGAAAATATCCATTAGTTATTTATTTGCATCCTAGTGGCAGTGCCGGTGACATCAAAAATCTTGGTTTATATTATTTAGGATACGACACAAATGATGGGAACGATGATACCAGGGCAATTGAATTTCAAAAGAGTCACCCATCATTTGTCATTGTTCCTCAAACCACCGACAATTGGGATTATGAGAAAATCATTTCTATCGTTGAAAATTATAAAAGCAAGTATAGAATAGACATAAATAAACTTTACGTTATTGGCTATTCTTTGGGAGGTTCGGGATCATACACACTAGCCAATAAATATTACGATTATAATAAACAATTATTTGCTGGTATTATAAGACTCTCAGGACAGAGCGAATCGGTTGTTAGAGACGAAATAGCTCTTAAGACGGCCATCTGGTTGCAAATTGGATTAAATGACTATGTCACACGGGTTACTGTAACGCAAGACGCTTACAATTTCCTGAAGAATTTCAATGCTAGTGCTGTTGAAAAAACAGAAAGTATCAGTGTAGCAGGAAGAACAGGAACTACCTATACATTAACGATAAACAATAGAGAAATGGTCAAAAAGACCGAATATAACAACGTTGGTCACGAAATAGGATCTTTCCCGTTTGAAAATAAGAACCTAATCGAATGGCTATATAATCAGCAAGTTAAACTATAGTTGAAATGAAGATCATTATGCTTTTACTGTCAACTCTTTCACTTTGGTCCTGCTCGAAGGGCTATTATACTATTGATTCGGAAGTTTTCAGTAATAAAGACCGACCACATTATACATACAATCCTGAGTCTGATTATTATTCGTGTGAACCATGGAATTACAAAAAAGACTTTAATTCAGAGAGAAAATATCCGCTTGTTGTTTATTTGCATTATTCAGGTGGTGCAGGAAAGATTAATTATTTAAACTTTCTTGGTTATGATAACAGTTCATTATTCCCAAATGGTGAAGCTATTGATTTCCAAACAAATTATCCGTGCTTTGTTTTGGTTCCTCAAACAACGGGTGAATGGAATTACGATACACTTATAGGTCAGGTTGAAGAGTTTAAAAACAAATATCGAATTGATTCTACACGAGTTTATTTGATTGGATACTCTATGGGTGGTTCTGGATCATACTCTTTTGCAAATGCTTACTATCAATTTAACCACCAGCTTTTTGCCGGAATCATACGATTATCAGGACAAAGTCAAACTACATTAAACGATTCTATTGCAAAAAACACCTCTGTTTGGCTTCATGTTGGATTAAATGATAGAGAGTTAAGAGTGCAGGTAACCCGGGAAGCGTATAATAATCTAAAGCTGCAACATCCCAATGCAGTCGAAACGGTTAGTAAGGTTACCATTCCTAAATTTTCAGGAAATGTGTTAACTCTTACAGAGAATAATATTGAGGTTGCAAAAAAAACGGAATACAATGGAATTGGTCATGACATTATATCGTTGCCTTTCCGAGATTCGTATTTATTAAAATGGCTTTTCCTTCAAAGACTAAATAACGAAAGCAAAAATAATAATTAATCACATTGTAATTCGAAAAAAAAGCCCCCGAATACGAATATCCGAGGGCTCCGAAACGAACTAAATCTACTTTTTAATAATCAATTTATGAATTATTTGAGTTGAACCAATATTTGTCTTTACAATATATAATCCAGAAAGTTGATTATCCAGATTAAACACCTCAGAGTCATTTGAAATTAATCTCGAAGTGATTTTCCTTCCGGACACATCGAAAATTTCGATTGTACTTCCGGCTGCAGGTAATTCAGAAAAACGCACTGTAACTTTACCATTGCTTGGATTTGGATACAAATCGATTTTGGCTACATCATCAATATTTTTAATACCGGTTTTTAATGATTTAAGCTTTACTTGAACACTGGCGCTTTTTTCAAAAGTCAATTGTCCTTTAATAATTTCAGTTTCAACAATGGATTCATCACCTGTATTCTGATTCCAGGAATAAATTTTAATTGCATTACCTTCTTTAAAACCATCAAGGTTTACTCCTCCTGTTTCGTTTGAAGCGATTAAGCAGGCATAGCCATCCAAAATATTACGTTCTGTAATTTTAAGTACACCAACACAAACATCACCATCAAAAGCTGCAAGTTCGTCGCCAACAGAAATAGCAGACTCTTGAATACCAAAAATATTGATATTCATATGGTTTGATCCATTACCTTCAACATTGGTTGAAAAATATTCACTCTTTTCAGTCTGGGCAAGCAGAACTCCAGATTTAGGATAGTTTGCCTGAATAGTTAAAACAGCATCAGAACTCACACAAACTTTGTATGCTTTACCAGGTAAAAAGTTTCCAATATTATTTTTCCATCCACCATAATTTTTAAAATTCTCAATTGAATTACCTACTTCATCCTGAACTTTTGTCAACTTATTCTGATCTATCAATGATTGTATTACCGCCATACCGTTAACTATTTCGGTACTCGGAAATGAAATAAAGTTCCAACCGGTTTTTAAAGAAATATTAAGGGGTAAAGCAACAACTCTTCCGGTTACTTGCATAGAACAATCAGAATTGACACGAATTTTATATCCTTCAGTCTTTTCAAAATTTCCAATATTATTTATCCAACCGCCAAAACTACCCCAATATTCAAATGAATTGCCGGCTTCATCCTGCATCTTGGTTAGATTTCCGCTATCGCATATTGATTTCATTACTTTACTAACATTAGGATCAGATGGAGTTAAGTATGTAGAAACCAAATTATAGCCTTTTAATAAATTGATTGTTTGAGTTAAATCAACAAAAGATGAAATTTCTACAACTGCAGTTGCACCTGGAGTAAACTTACCTGTGGTAAGCCATGTGGACAAATCTTGTTTATAGGTCACAACATTTGCAATCATCTCTCGTTGATTTGCGCTATCCCAAATTTTAAATATAATCGTATCATTATCGATATACCCATTATTAGTTGCATAATTCTGTGATGCCGTAAATGAAATAAATGTAGAATTATCGGAGTTCAGAATTGCTTGTGATAGTTTTGCCGCCCCAACGCAATTTGATCCACTAAACACTGCGATTTCATCATCCGTAGACATAGGTAAGTCTTCATTTATAGCCGATACAATTGTAAAATTCATGTGATTCTGACCATTCTCACCCTGCCAAACGGTAGTGAAATGTGAAGGAGTTATTTCTCCTTGTTTAATGGTTACATCTTCAACGGTAAGATTAGTTGTAACAATACTGTCACATCCAAAAACAGAACTTAAAGTACGTGAATATTGACCAGTTGCTATCCAACCGTTGTATGCTTCCCCTTGACTTATTGTAATATCTTCTGTAGTATTATATTTTTGATTGACAGTTAAATAAGTTGTAACGATACTATCTCCACCAGTTGATGCGACCAAAGTTCTTTCATAAATACCTGAACTTACCCAACCATTATAACTTGTACCTTCACAAATTGATTTATATTCTGAATTTAAAACAGGTTCTATGGTACCAGATTTTAGTAGAACAATTGAAGTAAAGGGTTCAAGAGTTATGCTGGTGGGGTGTATTATCCCCTTCGAACACACCATCGGACTAGACAACGCTATGGTCTTCGCAGATAGTGATTTGTTATATTCAAACTGACATTCAGATGAATTAGAGATAAGTGCAGGTGATTTTGTACTTGTAGCATCAAGTCCACTTAATGTCTTCCAGGCATCCAAACTATACAATATTGCAGAAGTATTATAAGTATCAATACTAATTACCTGATTATCATCTATTGGTCTGGCGTAAACATTGCCTGATGCATTACCAAAAGCTAAGTCGTCGTAATTCGATGTGAAATAAAAACACTTCTGTGTAGTTTCTTTTGAGAACAGGATGTTACCTGTCACATTTATATTTGCCATATTAGGGGCAACTGTATTGTGCGAGAATAAAAGTTGATTTTTAGCGTTATCAAAAGACGTATTTCCTGTAACATTAATGCTTGTTGCACTGTGCAGGAATATACCTGAATCCGAATTTTTAGTAGTCGTATTATTGCTAACTGTAATATTCGAAGCTTTTTCATCAAGATAAATTCCATGAGCATATAAGGTTGTGCTCGGTAAAGCATTAGAATAGTTGGTAGAACCTGCATAATTTCCAATTCCATTTACGCAGATATTGTGATCAATAATTCGACCTGTATAGGTGTTATTTGAAGTATATATACCACCCCCATCATCAAGAATACAGCAATAAGTATCGATATAATTAGACCTTACAATTGAATTATTTCCTCTTAGGATAATTCCGTCGTATCCAACATTTGTAATTGTATTTTTTTCAGTTGTAGAATTATCGCCATTAACACTAATAGCAATGTATCCACAATATGCTCCCATTCCCTCAAGTAACCCAATTCTGTTAATTATATTTCCTGAAATTGTGGCTGATGGAGAGTATGTATAAATTCCAATATTATTACATTCAGAAATCGTACTGTTCATTACCTTAAATCCTGAAGCAGTATTTGTAGTACCATAATTACCAGAGAAACGCAATTCACATCCGTCAAGAACAAAATTGGTACAATTAATATTAGCATAAACGCATGAATTATTTCCACCTTCAATAGTCAGGTTCGAAATTGTAACATCTGTTTTATTCTGAACTTTAAAAACATCATCAATCACCGAAACTTTAACCACATGATTCGCTGGATTCTCAGAACCAAAATACATATATATCTTTCCATCTTTACAATACCATTCTCCCATTCGATCAAGTGTTTTCATATCGTTTTGAAAAAAGTATCCATATCCGTCCAGAATTTCATGTGAAGTAGCAGCAAAAGTTAAAGTACCTCCTGAGTGAGTTAATACCACTTTAGATTCCAGAGAGAAGCGACTTGTTTTAACGACCACCTCTGCTCCAACCCAACTTGAAGCTGAAGTTAATTCATTGTCAGTTATAGAGGTTAATCCCGAATGAGATTCGAAACGATTAAAATCAGCGTTTGGATATCGGCCTTTTCCAGTATTTAAACCATCAACCGTCACCATATTTAAAGAGTTAAATGCTGTTGTAGTTGCCGAATAGATACCTCCGCCTTGATTGGTCCAATTGCTTATTACTTCAAAACCACTAATTACCGGATTCGACCCTGTTCCATATGCTCCATAGTTAATTGTTGATCTTTGAGGCAAAATCTGACCATAAAATACATCACCCCTATTAAATAATAAATTATCACCAGCAGTTAAGGTGACCGAATTTAATTTTGAAATTGATTTCCATGGTAATGATGCAGAAAGTCCACTATTAGTATCGCTACCTGCATTGCTAAAATAATAAGTATTAGAAAAACTAAACAAAGTAAAAAGAACAAACGATAAGGATAACAATGCTCTTTTAATGTTAAATGCGTAAATTTTTTTCATCTTGTAGATTTTTTAAATAATCGAATAAATTTCCTTCTTCTTCCCAATCTGTAACACATAATTTATTCACTGAATTATTGATAAAAAACCAATAACTAAATTCAAATAAATTGATTCAAAATTTCATGGTTTATAGCTCCTATTCTTCTGCGCAGATCCCATTTTATCTTATAAATTAGAGCAATAGGTAAACTAAACGTCAAGGAATTTCCAAAGCGCATGCCATTAAATTAGAAACATGTAAATTTTCTAATTTAATGGTCGTAAAATACTGAAAATGAAATATATACAAATTAGAATATATTCCAATTATTTTAAACACCTTTTCTGTATTAAAAAAACGCGCATTTTTCGGGATGCTTTTCGCACAATTGTGTGGAAAAAATGGACGATAACTTGAATTATCGGTTTTAAGAAGCACATATGATTAGAAGGCAAGAATCTGAGGGATCCTTTCTGTAAAGTATAAATTTCTAATCTGAAAATTCACTTTCCTTTTAGTACTTCAAATAAGATTTTGGGAAAGTGTTTGACTTACGACTTACAATTAATTCGATAAAAGAGAAGAATATACATTTTAAAATCATTTTGAAGGAATGAAAAAGATAAAAAATATGGGATGGTAATAATTACCATCCCATATATTGAGAAATTTATTGAAAATGAAAGAAAATGCAATTATCTATTTGACAATTAATTTTTGTATCTGTTCGTCTCCACCAGATTTTGATTTTACAAAGTACATCCCTTTTGGTTGATTACTAATATCAATATTTTCAATTGGCTCATTAACAATACGATCGATAATCTTTCGTCCAACAATATCATAAATTTCAATTTTAACGCCTTCATCTGGTACTTGAGAAAAACGCACTGTAACATTGCCATTAGATGGGTTTGGATATAAATCAAAAGTTAATTTGCCTCCAATTTGATCAATACCTGTTGCCAAAAAATTAGAAGTACTATCAGTCGGAATTGTGGCACTTTTCAAAAGCGCATCTTTCATTAAAATTATTGAAGTATAAGGTTGTAATGTAACACTGGTTGAATATCTTACCCCTTTTGAATCCGTCATTGGAGAACTAAGCGAAATAGTTTTCGACGCTTTTGTGGCATTATATTCAAAACGAATATCTGCAAGTGTTGAAATATAATACTTTGAACTCGATTCTTGCTTAACAAAAGATTTCCACGCAGGGTATGTATAAAATGTATTTTTTCCTCTCGGCAATCCTACTTGTTGTCTGAAAAGATCTAATCCATCAGCACCGACAATAAAATAGTTACTATTACTTGTTCCAAAATTGGCTACATTAAATTCCCTGTTATCGGTCAAATACATCATTAATTGCGTCGTATTTCCCTGAGCAACTGTATTCGAATAAAGAGTATTATTAGCTGCCATCACTTCCTGATTATACAGATTTGAGATATCCATACCACAACGTCCACAGTTTATAAAATTGTTGTTATAAACTTTATTATTTCGAGGTTGGTTCATATGGACTCCCCATTTCTCAACATTTGCTACTGCATTGTTATAAATCTCCAGATTATTGGTAAGTCCATCGCTATAAAGTCCATTTCCACCACCATTCATCACAATATTACCATAGACTTTCATTCCTTTTTGCACATATGTTGGACTTCCACCATAATAAGTATAGATAGCACCACCATCAAACAAAAAGTCACAAAAACCATCAACAACATTATATCGTATAATAGTGTAATCATTAAAAAACATAATTCCATTATAACCTATATTCCTAAGAGTATTGTACTCACAAAGGCCCCCGTTACCCCGGAAGTTAATGCCGTTGTATGAGTCACCTGTAACACTGCCCATTCCAGGAGTGTTACCAATATCTGACAGTATATTATTCCGAATAACCGAACTAACTGCATTAATGTAAAAGCCATTACTATTACAACCTTTTGCGGTACAATTTTCTACTGTTGTTTGTCGAGATGAAGTACTGTAAACTGCATTCTCTCCTATAAAACTAAAGTCGCAGTTTGTAATTCGTATATCAGCTGACAGGTAAGTTTTTACGCCAGTTTCATTCGATCCTTCAAATAATATATTATCAATGATTATATAATTTTTTCGATTTATATCCACTAAATCGTCAATCCAGGGAACCTTAACATAGACAGAATTAGGATCTCTTGTCCCAAAATGCATATAAAAAGTACCAGACTTGTAGTACCAGTCTCCCTCCTGCGTTAATGTAGATCTATGGTTTTGGATGAAATACTTATACTCACCATCCACTCTTGGAGCATAAGTAGTAGCACTTGAATAATTAATTACTTTGCCGGAATGATTAGTTATTATATTTCTATCTATAAGCCAGTTAGCTTTTTCAATAACAATTTCGCCACCAGTCCAGTTTGGGTTCGAACCAAGTTCATTATCAGTAACTGATGTTGTACCTGAAAATGATTCAAAAGTAAGCCAGCCTGTCTTTGGATAGCGTCCCATTGGTGTATTTACCCCATTATAATAAACGATGTTCGGAGTTTGAGTTACCATCGCACGCGCAGAATAAACACCTCCTCCTTCAGATTTCCATCCGGTCAATCGTTCCAGACCACCTATTAAAGGCTTATTTCCGGAGCCATAAGCTCCATAAGTTATTAAGCTTGTAGAAGTTCCTGAACTTGTCGGAATCAATGATCCGTAAAAGCGATCGCTCCTTTTAAACAAAATCATATCGCCTGGCCTAAAAGTGGTTGAATTCACCTTCTTTAATGTCCTCCAAGGCGAAGAGGTAGATAATCCAGAATTGGCATCATTGCCTGTCATACTAACATAGTAAGTGGTAGAAAAGCCTGCAAAATAAAAAAAGACCACCAATAGAGTTAGAAAAGTTCTTTTTGAAATTTGTACGTAGATTCGTTTCATTTTTAAAAGTTCATATATTAAAAAAAGTACGGTTCAATGTTTAAGTTTTGCTGAAATCAAAAATTGGTGCTATATGCAACCCAAAAAATCAGAAAATTCAAAACCCATCCTATTAAAATTATTATCCACAAATACAAACATTCTATTTATTTTACCATAGATTCTAATTATATCATATTTTAATTAGAAAAACACGAAAACTAATACAATTTTAGGCAATACGATAAATAGCTTTGCAACATCTTTATAATGAATATATTCTAATGGCTCAAAACTAACAAATGCATTAAAAATATCTCCAAATTATGAAAGATAAAAAATATCAATGGCCTGAATCCCTAGTAAATAAAGAAACATTTAACATTTTTTAACAAAAAAAAAACTTAAAACACACACATATTTGTTGAAAAAAGGCATGTTTTCATCAAAAAATGACAAACTAAATTCGTAAAAAATGCATATTTAGAACAAAACAAATGAATGTTTCAATTCAATTCTGGGGTAAATGTTCTTTGCTAGTTTATTTCCGGAACGATTCTTTTCATCGGAAGACGAATGCAATTTAAATGGCAATGTATTTTAAAGATTTGCCAGAAACATCAAAACAAGAACAAAGTCACCCAATTCTCGTTATACATTGATAATCATTCTTGAAAAAATACGATAATAAGTTTAAGTCAAAATGAAGAATAATATCTCGAAAATATTAATTGTTGATGATAATACCTTTTATCTTTCTCTTTTAAAAACGATTCTGAGAGAGGTTGAGGCCGAAGTATATATGGCAAGTTCGGGTAAAGAGGCATTAGCTTTAATTGACACAAACGATTTTGCATTAGCCGTCTTAGATATACAAATGCCGGATATGGATGGTTTTGAATTGGCTGGTCATATCAGAAAACTGAGTTATCGCGATTTGATCCCAATTATTTTCCTTACAGCTTATTTTTCAGATGAAATCCAAATGTTTAAAGGGTATGATCATGGTGCAATTGACTACCTCACTAAACCTGTAAATAAAAATGTATTTATTAGTAAAGTAAAAATATTTCTTGAACTGGATAAGCGAAAAAGAAAACTGATAGACAGTAATGATGAATTGCAAAAAGCAAAGTTAGAACTTGAACGGAAGCAAAATGAGATGGAATTGCAAAATGAGGTTCTGATTAGAGCTCAAACTGAAATTGAGGAATCAAGAAAAAAATACATCAAATTGTATGATTTTGCACCAAACGGATATCTTACAATTAACCGGTCGGGAATGATTTTAGATATTAATATTAAAGGTTCAAGTCTGGTTGGCAATGTGCCTGCCACAATGATAAATTCTGACTTCAAAAACCTAATAGTACCTGACATGTTGATTGAATTTGAGAATTTTCTGGCTCAGGTATATAAAAAAAAGACTCAATCAGGTTGCGAATTAGAACTAATGCCGATTAATGGAAAGAAACTCCACGTTTACCTCGAAGGCGCAATTATCGATAAAAAAAGAACTTGCTTGCTATCAATGATTGATATCACAGATAGAAAAGAAGCCCAGCTGGCACTAAAAGAATCGGAAGAATTATACCATTCACTGCTTAAAACATCACCGGATGGAATTATTATAACGGACCTAAAAGGTAAAGTTACCGAAGCTTCAAATATTGCTTTAGAATTGCTTGGAAACAAAAATTCAGAAATTGAGGGTGTCCAGTTTATAAATTTCATTCCTAAAAAATCGCGAAGGGCCTTAATGCAAATCTACCAGATAACTATGCGGGAAGGAATGGTTCAGAACTTTGAAATTAAACTAAATCGCATAAACGGAATTGAATTTATTGGAGAAATAAGTTCGTCTCAGATTAAAGGCAGTGATGGAGAATTAAAAGCTTTTATGGCGGTGATACGGGATATTTCCGATAGAAAACTATTTGAAAAGCAACTTAGACATTCTGAGAGAATGGCTGGAATTGGTGAATTAGCCACTGGTATGGCTCATGAAATAAATCAACCATTAAATACTATTTCACTTTCAATTGATAACATTATTTTTTCCCTGGATAACGATACCCTTACCGAAACATATTTGAAAACCAAAATGAATAAGGTTTTCGATAATATTTCAAGGATAAAAAAGATTATTGATCATGTAAGAACTTTCTCCAGAGATCAGGACGATTTCTCGCTTTCAACTTTTAACGTAAATACGAGTATACAAAATAGTATTTCAATGATTTCAGAACAAATGGATCAGAAAGAGGTTAATTTATCATTTACCCCTTCTCTCCTATTGCCTTTCATTAAGGGTAATGCCTACCGGTTTGAACAAGTGATATTAAATATGCTGGTAAATGCGAAGGATGCTTTGGACGAAAAGAAAAAAAAGAGTTGCAAAAACTTTAAGAAAAAAATCAATATCTCGACAAATTTAATTGACGCCATGATAATTATCGAAATTTCAGACAATGGAATTGGAATAAGCCAGGAAGATATTGATAAAGTATTGTTACCCTTTTTTACTACAAAAGCACCCGGTTACGGCACTGGTTTGGGTCTGTCTATTTCATACGGAATAATTAAAGAACTGGATGGTGAAATTGAGATACAAAGCAAGCCTCAAATTGGAACATCTATACAAATTAAAATTCCATTTCAGGAATCAAAAAACATAAAAAACACAAACATCTATGTTCAATAATTCAGGAAAATCGGAAAACCTTCAATTAAATACACAATTGAAGGTTCTAGTTATTGACGATGAAGTAAATTTCACCGAAGAGATTGAAGAATTTCTTCAAAACCAGGGATATACATCATTTGCTGCCAATAACGTGCACAAAGGGCGGGTAATTCTGAAAAATCACGACATTGATTTACTAATTCTTGATATTCGGTTAAAAGGAGTTAGTGGTTTGGACATATTGAAAGAGGTAAAAGAGATGTATCCAAAATTAGAAGTAATTATGGTTTCGGCTCACGGTGATATGGAAACCGTAATTACAGCATTGAGAAACGGAGCAATTGATTATCTGAAAAAACCATTTCGCCATACGGACATTCAGATAGCCATTCAACGGACGAGAAAATTTCTCGATCTTCAGCGGGTAATTAAAACAATGGAGGCAAAAAACTCTCTCATCTCCAAGAGTCTTCAGGAAAAAATTAAACGCGATTTCATTGGAGAAAGCCGCCAAATTAAAGAGATTTTGGAAATGGCTTTAACCGCATCCAAATATAGGGATACCAGTGTTTTAATTACCGGTGAGAGCGGAACAGGAAAAGAGAATATTGCTCGTATAATTCACTATGAAAGTACAAGAAATGAAAACCTGTTTTGTGCAGTGAACAGCAGCGCCATAACTGATACCTTGCTAGAAAGCGAATTTTTTGGTCACAAGAAAGGATCATTTACAGGAGCTATTGTTGATAAAAAAGGCTTTTTTGAAGTAAGTGATCAGGGAACATTATTTCTTGATGAAATTGCTGATATGCCGATAAATCTTCAGGCTAAAATTTTACGGGCAATTGAAGAAAAAACAATCACAAGAGTTGGAGAAACAGAACCTGTTGCAACAGATTTTAGAATAATAGCAGCCACTAATCACGACATTGAAAAATTAATTCAGGAGAAAAAATTCAGACTTGATTTGCTGCATCGGCTAAATACGATTCACATACATATTCCTCCACTACGGGAACGTGTTAATGATATTGAACCTTTGCTTCTTCATTTTATATCTGAATTTGCTAAAAAGCTGAATAAACCAGTTCCTAAGTTAGAAAATGATGCTATCAAATTGCTAATGAATTATTCATTCCCTGGAAATGTACGTGAATTGAGAAATATGATAGAACGTGCTCTGATTCTTTGCAAAAATGATTCATTAACAACAAAAGATTTTCTGACAAAAAGCCCGACAGAGACTGATTCTTCTCCCGAAATAATAAATTTCAATCTTGAAGAAAATGAATTAAATCTGATTCGTCTTGCTTTAAAGGAGCGAAATTACAATCAAAATAAAACTGCTGAATTATTGGGCATTACACGCGATTCATTAATCCGGAGAATGAAGAAATACAATATTCAGATTTCAAAAGGTGAAAATTAAATTTCGACTGATCCTTTTATAATACAATACACTTTCGCGGAATCTATTCCGTAAATCCTGATTTTTACATCACTAGCTGAAAACGACAGTGCAAAATCAATGTTGTTTTCAGGACTACCATCAACTACTTTTGCGATAACGGTTTTGTATTAATACAATTACATTGTTGTTAGCGAACAAACAATAAGTCATAAAAAATGCTGCCCTCGGGCAGCATTTTTTATGACTTATTTTCTTGGGTTAACACCTTTTTGCTTGGACATATCTTCAAGCTTCTGCTGAAACTTGGACTTCACGACTACTTTCTTCTTATTAATCATGATTTGCGCTCGAATTTTATCTTCGTCTGTCATCATTCTGAAGATATACATCTGGCCAATTGTAATTACGTTAGCCAGAAAATAATAATAGCTCAAACCTGAAGCATAACTATTCAGGATAAAAAGAAACATGACTGGCATGATGTACATCATAGTTTTCATTCCGGGCATTGCATCCGTATTCTGAGTCTGTGAATTCAAATAAGTAGAGATAACTGTTGTGACAGTCATTAGCAAACAGAACAAACTGACATGATCTCCATAATAAGGAATAGCAAACGGCAAAGACATGATCGAATCATAGGTTGATAAATCGGTTGCCCACAAAAAACTCTGTTGACGTAATTCGATGGATGTCGGAAAAAAGAAGAACATGGCTATCAGAATTGGGAACTGAAACACCATTGGCAAACATCCCCCCATAGGGTTGACTCCTGCTTTTTTGTACAAAGCCATAGTTGCCTGCTGTTTTTCCATCGCTTTCTCTTTGCCGAACTTTGCATTGATCTCATCAATTTCAGGCTTTAATGCTTTCATTTTCGCCTGTGAATGATATGATTTGTATGTAAATGGAAATATAATGAGTTTGATAAAAATAGTTAATAACAATATGATGATTCCAAAATTACTGATGAACTTTCGTAAAAAATTGAAAGTTGGAATTATCAGCCACTTATTAACCGGACGAACAATTGCATAACCCAGATTAATAACACTTTCCATTGAAAGATCATACTGCTTAAGGGTGTTGTAATGATTTGGCCCAAAATAGAACTTCATTTTAATACTTTCGGTTTCTTTCCCATCATATGGAAGAGCAACATCAGCATTAAAATCACCCAAATAGAGTGGATCTTCTTTAGTCAGATTAGTCTTAATATCAACAGTAGGAAACGCATCATCAGCGATCAGAGTTGACGAAAAGAATAACTGTTTAAAGCTAATCCATTTAGTTTTGGTTCGCAGACTTTCTTCTCCCGATTTGCCAGTCGAGATTTTATCAACATCATCCTCCTGGTATTTATAGTAAATGGTAGTATAATCGTCTTCTCCGTAATTTGATTTTCTTTCCTGACGCGGAACGACAATATTCCAGTTAAAATTAAGGTAATTCGAATTGGTAGTTATTACCTTATCTAAACCTTTGGTATTAATATCAAATCCAACCAGGTACGAATTGTATTTCAGAGCATATTTGTATTCCAGATATTTACCTTCTCCAGCATACAGTCTCATCGAAAAAGATGTTGAATCGCCCTTGAATTCAGAATTGAATTTTTCATTTCCTTCCTTCCCTTTTTTTACCTCTGGCCCATTCAAAACAACGTTTTCTGTAGAATCAGAAGGAGTAAAGTAAAATGATTCCGTTTCGATGCTGCGATTCTGTGCAAAGAAATTCATTCCGAATTTGCTTTTATCGCCTTCGAATAAAATCAATGGTTTTTGATCAAAGGTTTTAAAATTTTTCAGTTCTACAGAATAAATTCTACCTCCTTTATTCGAAAAGGTAAGTTTTATCAGATTATTCTCAATACTATAAAAATTTTCTTTTCCAACTGAAGAAGCAGCAAATGCGCCAAACTTTTCTTTCCTGTCATTGTCTTCCGAGGAATTCAGACTATCTTTTATCAGCGTTGTGGTAACTACTGAAGATTGAATTGAATCAAGTTTTGCTGCTCTTTCAATTTCTTTTTGATTTTCGGCCCGCACCAGTTCTAATGAATCGCGTGTGTGTTTGGCAGCTTCAATCTGTTTTTCTGATGGTTTATTAAAATAACTAAACCCTATCAGAATTGCAAAAATAAGGGCTGCTCCTAAAACCGTATTTCTATCCATATTAAAGAATAATTATTTTCCGAGTGCTGCCTTCACAAAAGCAACAAACAACGGATGTGGGTTTAAAACTGTACTACTATATTCCGGGTGAAACTGCACCCCTACAAACCATTTATGTGAAGGAATTTCAATTACTTCAACCAGACTGGTATCTGGATTAAGTCCTACCGCTTTCATTCCGGCAACTTCGAATTGTTCCAGATACTGATCGTTAAATTCATAACGATGCCGGTGTCTTTCCTTGATCTCAGATTTATGGTATGCTTTGTATATGTTCGAATTTTTATTTGTAATTACACATTTATATGCACCAAGTCGCATCGTACCACCCTTTTCGGTAATTCCCTTTTGCTCTTCCATCAAATCGATTACAGGACTATCGGTTTTTTCATTCATTTCAGTCGAATCTGCTCCTGAAAGTCCTAAAACATTGCGGGCAAATTCAATAACTGCAATTTGCATTCCTAAACAGATTCCGAAAAATGGGATATTGTTTTCCCTAACGTATCTGGTGGCAATAATTTTCCCTTCAATTCCGCGGTGTCCAAACCCTGGAGCAACAATTATTCCTTTTAATCCCTCCAGCTTCTTTTCAACATTTTCATCAGTTATTTTTTCTGAATGAATCCATCGAAGCTTTACTTTACATTGATTTATTGCACCCGCATGTATTAATGCTTCTACAATAGATTTGTATGCATCTGGCAATTCAACATATTTTCCAACCAATCCAACTTCAATTTCTGCCGTAGGTTTTTTTAGTTTATTCAGAAAATCATTCCAGTCGTCCATTTTCGGATCGTCTTTTAACGGAAGATCCATCTTGCGTAAAACAATTTCGTCTAAACGTTCTTCACGCATCTTATTCGGAACCTCATAAATTGTTGATACATCAATCGACTGAATAACTGCCTCGATTTCAACATTACAGAAAAGTGCAACTTTCTTTCGCAGCGCCATTCCAAGTTCGTGCTCAGTACGCAAAACCAAAACATCTGGCTGAACCCCATTTTCGAGTAATGCTTTAACAGAATGTTGTGTTGGCTTGGTTTTTAATTCGCCTGACGCCGCCAAGTAAGGAACTAAAGTTAAATGAATTACTAAAGCATTATGTCCTAGCTCCCATTTCATCTGACGAACGGCTTCAATATATGGTAACGATTCGATATCACCAACAGTGCCACCAATTTCAGTAACTACGATATCATACTTACCTTTGGAACCAAGAATTTTGATTTTACGCTTAATTTCATCGGTAATATGCGGAATAATTTGTACCGTTTTACCTAGGTAATCTCCACGACGTTCCTTGTTTATAACTGATTGATAAATTCTACCTGTAGTGACATTATTGGCCTGGGAAGTTGGAACGTTCAAAAAACGTTCGTAATGACCAAGATCCAAATCGGTTTCTGCTCCATCGTTTGTTACAAAGCATTCACCATGTTCGTAAGGATTTAAAGTTCCGGGATCAACATTAATGTATGGATCCAATTTCTGAATTGTAACAGAATAACCTCTGGATTGAAGCAATTTAGCAAGTGAAGACGCTAAAATACCTTTTCCAAGAGAAGATGTTACACCTCCTGTTACAAATATGTACCTGGTTGCTGACAAGACTTTATGATTTTAGTTGTTCTTAAAAGCTAGCAAAGTTAATCAATAAAACTTACCTCTAAAAAATGTTATAAGATTTAATAAATGGTTAACAACAAAAAACCCGCCTGAATTAAGCGGGTTTTTCATGAGGCTATTCATCGTCTTCCATCGAATCCATTATCCTTATCTTCTCTTTCAGAAATTCTATTTTCTCTTTTGTATTGGCAATTTTCAGATTTACATCCTCTATTAAAACTTCAGCATTCTTTGTATTCGCAAAGAAACCAATGTTATTATCCAATAATGCAAGATCAGATTCCATCTGTTTCAATTTAGACATATATTTTTCACGTTCAAATCGCATTTTATTCTGCCCCCTGCCAGTTGTCGTATTATTGACAACTTTATTCTTGAATTTCATCAGGTTCCGGCGCTTTTCATCGATCCGAAGCAAATCGAAAAGATGATTAATCACATCACGGAACTCATTCTGAATGGCATCCTTATCCTTAAATGGCACGTGACCAATGTCAGTAAACCTTCTTTGAAAATCTTTTAATGAATCTAAATCTGCGTTATCATCACCTGTCAGTACAAATTTCTTAACTTCTTCCAGAAGAGATCTTTTCTTCGTTAGATTTTCAACTTGCTCACCATCAATTGATGAAAAGTGTTTCGATTTGCTTTCGAAAAAATAATCGCAGGCAGCTCTGAATCGTTTCCATATAACATCAGAATATTTACGTGGAACAGGTCCGATTTCTTTCCATGTTTTCTGAATATTAATAAATTCATCAGCTGTCTTCTTCCATTCGGTACTATCTTTCAATGCTTCAGCCTGTATGCACAAATCAGTCTTAAGCTGAAGATTTGTATTTTGTTCTTCCTTATTCTGATTGTAAAATTCACGTTTCCGATCAAAGAATTTATCTGAAGCCAGACGGAATCGTTCATAAATTTTATTGTTGTCCTTTTTTGGTGCAAAACCAATAGTTCTCCATACTTTTTGCAATTCGATCAGTTCTTTTGATTTCTCGTCCCAATCACGATGAATTTCAATTTCGGAATTTGCAATCTCTTCAACTTTTTCGCACAAAGCGATTTTAGCATCAAGATTTGTTTTTTGTTCCGATTTTCTACCTTCAAAATAATCCTGATGTTTTTTATTGATGATAGACGTGGCGGCTTTAAAACGTTCCCACAATTCATCTTTTTTGTCGCGTGGAACCGGACCAACTTCGCGCCATTGTTCGTGGTATTTCTGCAAAACATTAAATGCTTTAATAATCGAAGGCTCTACTAACAGCTCTTCTGATTTTTCGCAAATTTCAATTTTTGTTTCCAGATTTTTCTTTAAGTCAAGATCACGAAGTTCTTTATTGATTTTAATAAAATCATAAAAATTCTCCACATGATGGTGATATGTATCCCAAAGATCTTTCAGTTTTGCCTGAGGAACCGAACCTATCTCCCGCCACTTATTTTGTAATTCCCTGAAATCATGGAATGTTTTATTTATCGATTCCTTATTATTGATGAGCGCTTTTATCTCTTCAATAATATCGTATTTCTTTTGCAGGTTGTCTTCTTTGTCTTCATCAACCTTCTTGTTATGTTCATTTCTTATATCCTGATATTGTTTTAACAGGTTCCGAAGATCCAATTCGTAAGGATCCGGTTCTGCCTTAAATTCTTCAAGGTTTCCACCAGCCTCAGCAAACGCAGCTTTCTGTGCTTCAATATTGGCACGGTAACGGCGAAAGAAATGGATTTTGATAGCATCAATATCATCTCTGATATGATCCAGATTATCACCTTCAAGTAATGCTCTAAGAGCATTTATAAGCTCAACTTCATTGAGATCGGCATAATCGGCCAATTTGGGTCTTTCACTACCTCCTTCGGTTGGTTCTTCTTCTATTTCGTCCGGAACATCAGTAGTATCATCAGCGATCTCGCTCTTTAGAGTTGAATCTTCTTTCGATTTTACTTCAACTTCTTCAGCAATAATTTCTGATTTAGCTTCTGTTTCTTTTATTTCAGAAACTTTAACTTCTTCAACTTCCGCACTAACAGTCTCAGCTTTTTCTTCAACTTTTGCAACTTCTGCGTTAAGTATTTCTACAGTAGGTTCATTAATTTCAGGAGCGATTTCATTTTCAACTTCCTGAACGGCTGGTTCAATTGCTTCTTCCGCAGATTCCTCTGCTTTTGGTTCAACAACTTTCTCAACTTCAACTTCTTCTGTTACATCTGACTTCTCAATAGTTTCTTCAGTAACATCTTGATCATTAACAGTTTCTGGTTCAGCACTTGCACCACTTAACTCTTCATTCGAGTTTTTTAGATCTTTGGGTTCCATAACAAATTTAAATTACTTTGTAATTAACAGAGAAAAAAGGTCATCCTTCAGTGTACGAAAATAGATATTACAAGCTAATACTCAAAGATTTTAAGGAATAAATGTGTAAAACAAGCAGATAAATCGATAATACATCTTATTTGCCACTATTTTTTTTGCTTTTAACCTGATTTTTTGAGCCATTTTTACACTCAGGTTGTTACTTTTGCACAAAACAGAAAAAATGCGTATTGATATTCTAACCGTAGTACCCGAATTATTGGAAAGTCCTTTTAAGCATTCGATTATAAAAAGAGCACAGGAAAAGGGACTTGTTGAGATATTTGTCCACAACATACGGGATTTCTCAGAAGATAAACACAGAAAAACAGATGATTACGCATTTAGCGGAGGCGCTGGAATGGTAATGACTATTCAACCTATCGAAAGCGCGATCAACCATTTGAAGTCGCAACGACAATATGACCAGATAATTTATACAAGTCCTGATGGAATTCAGTTAAATCAAAAACAAGCCAACAATCTTTCACTCCTGAATAATATCATTATACTTTGCGGACATTACAAAGGAATTGATCAGCGAATAAGAGAGCATTTGGTAACAATGGAAATTTCGATTGGTGACTATGTGCTAACAGGAGGTGAATTAGCCGCTGCCGTGATTGTTGATAGTGTCGTTCGATTAGTTCCGGGTGTTTTATCCGATGAAACTTCAGCCCTTACCGATTCTTTCCAGGACAATTTATTAAGTCCGCCAGTTTATACCAGGCCTGCCGAATACAAAGGATGGAAGGTTCCGGAAATTCTGCTTTCAGGAAACGATAAAAAAATTAGTGAATGGCAGGAAAAACAAGCTTATGAACGTACAAAACTCCTTCGGCCTGATTTACTTAAATAAGACCCTAACGTTATAGCCAAAATCATACTGGAACTTGTTTCTGCATCCGTCAAACAGAACTTCTGACTCAATTACCTTCTGCAAATTTTATTGTAAGAACAATAACCGCATTTACGGACATCTTTTGTTTGGTTATAAATAGCATCTATACTGAACATTTCTGAAAGAACCTCGGAAAAGGCAACGTTAAATTCATCTTTAACGCTCTGAAATACCAATTTTCGTCCATTGTACATGACATTCGGAACAAATTCGTCATGAAACAAATCATCAAGTTTATAAATAGTCGGGTAAATAGAAATGTCTTTTTCAATTCGATTTAGAATGTCGGAATAAATTAAGGTTTGAAAAATCTCCTTTCGCCGATCGGGATAATTGCGATCGATCAATTGCGACCATTCCTTGAAATCGAGCTTCATTCCTCTTCCGGTCTTATAATCGATAATCCGCAATCCTTCAGTGATAAGATCAATGCGGTCGACCACACCACCAATTTGAATTTGAATCGTTTTCTCGCCTAAACTAACCTGGTAATCAGAAAAATATTCCTTTTCGAGGCTCTCTATCTGAAAAGGAGCAAACAGTATATCGTTTTTGAGCAATTGTTGAATATAGTCACGAATATGAGAAGCAATTAATATACTTTGTCCACTTAACTTTAAACGGCTGGCTTGTTCCGGATCCATTTGGTAATATTTCACAGCAATCGCCTGCCTGACAACTTCATCGATTTTGCGTTTGTCGCCGAGCAGCAACTGTAACGAACCAAGTTCAACCATTTTATTTTCAAAAGGTTGATACAACAATTCAATTGCATAATGGAACAAATTACCAAAAAGAACAGCGTCAATTTCTTCCTTTAATTCATCTTTTTCCTTTATCTCTGCAATGTATTTAAAGTAAAACTTGAGCTTACAATCGAGCCAGGTATTGATAGCGCTTGGGCTTAAATTTCTTTTGGAATATTTTGAAATAAGTTTGTTAATATGCGTTTCATTAGCCTCGATCTGAATTGCTTCGTTGGTTGTGCCTTTAAAATTGAAACTAAGATTTATTTCTTCCACATTAAATTCCGAATCATACAAAAGCTGGTACAAAAAACGACTCTTTTCAGACGAAGAAATCCCTTCTGTTATTGAATTATAAACGATTACTGTATTTTCGGTACGCTGTATCAGACGGTAGAAATAATAGGCATACATAGCATCCCGGTCTTCATAAGTAGGCATTCCAAATCCCTTGCGCAAATGATAAGGAACAAAAGAATGACCAGCCGCAATTCGAGGAAGAAATCCTTCATTGGCCGAGAACAAAACCAGGTTTTCGAAATCCAGAGTTCGGGTTTCAAGCAAACCCATAATCTGCAGTCCTGTAAGTGGTTCTCCTTCAAACGGAATCGAAATTCGTCGCAAACTTTGATCCAGAAGCCGATAAAGAATCTTAACCGGAAATTCAGGAACATTTAATGCAAGCAGAGTTTCTTTCAATCGCTGAATGGCCAAAAAAGCCTGAAACAAATATTCTGCCTCAAGTTTTACCTGGTCATTTTCGGCACTATCAAATTTCAGCGACAGTTCTTTTATAACCTCCAGAAAATAATCAAGAATTTGTATCCAGGATTCAGGACTTGAAAATATTTTCTTAATAAACGGATTAAAATCAAGTTCTTTGGCTTCAACATACACCTTGTTTTTTTTGTGGATTCCGGAGACAAACTGTTTAATTTCTGAATTAACGACAAACTGGTGATTTAGAAGTGCTACTACAGGCTTGTGATAAAATACCGCTGAATTCACCGATTTCCTAATGTTTTTCTGAAGACTTATCAGCTGCGAAATAAAACCATAAACAGGAGTATTCACAAACGGATAACCCATGGTAATATTAATATCCTTAAAGCTTGTTCCAACAGATGAGATGACAGGTATCAGCAAATTCTCGTCAGCTAAAACAAAAGCCGTATTGTCGAACCGATCGTTTGTGTTGAAGCTTTTTAATACGTGCGGCAAATTGATTGCCTGGGCCTGCGTAATGTTTCCGGGAACGGATACCATTGTAATTTTTCGCTCTTTTGCCTCAATTTGATTTTCAGGAACAAAACCTTTTGGGGCAGGAAATAAAATCATATTGGTTCTAAGAAACCTTCCTGCTTCATTCTCGCTGTCTTTCAGATAAAAATCGCCATAGTCCCAAAAAAACATAGCTTTTTTCTGCTGGTCAAGCTTTTTGAATATGGCTTTTTCGCAATTATTTAAGGCATTAAAGCCTATAAATACATATTTTTTGGCATTCAATGCTGGAAGTAAATCGCTGATTTTTTCGGCTACTTCCCTGTAAATCATACCGGAATAAGCAATACTATTTTGTTTAAGAACCTCAGTAAAACGATGATAAATGGCTGCAAGCTTTATCCAGATGCCAATAAATTTTTCCTTATTAAAAGAGTGAGGAACCTTATCCAGATTTCCCCAAAATTCATCAATGGCCCTTTTTTGTTCCTCGCTTAAATAATCAAACTGAGTTTCAAGCTCTTTCAGATCCGATATATTTCGGAATAAATCATCAGCATTTAACAGGTACTTATCGACATCGTCAAAATCGGCTAAAAGAATTTCTCCCCAGAAAAAAAACTCATCCAAGGGTTCCTGATGACCGGTAACCTTGCTGTAAACTTCCTGAAGTTTTAAAACCAATGAAACGGGATCGGCCTGCTGCAATGTAGTAAGCGAAGCAATAAACTCATTAATAGTAATGATCTCCGGTGAAAGAATTGGCTTCTCTATCAACTCATTTAAATAAGCAATAAAAAAAACTCCCGCTCTCCTACCGGGAAATACAAGGCAATATTCGCTAAGTTCATCGCTGTGATTAATATATAAATAATTTGCAACCTGCCTTAAAAATGGACTCATTTGTTAAATATCAGTTTAAATCTTATTGTCTGTTGTGTTTCTGAATGCGAAAAATATCTTCTGAAAATTCTTTGTTTTGTCTTTCAATACTTGTATCCGAAATCAAACTCAAAATAAATCATAAATTTCACCTTCAACGTAAAACTAAATCTATTTTCGCAGGAAAGAAAAAATTACCTTTAATTTTATACCAACCAATTTTATTAATTTGGAGAATTAAATTTCCGACCTATGAACAAGACCGTTTTTGTGATTTTTGCACTTTGCATATCGTTTGTTGCAAAAGCCCAGGACCGAATTACCGGGCAAACATTTGCTACGCGCTCTGAGGTTATTGCCCAATATGGTATGGCCTGCACCAGTCAGCCATTGGCAACTCAAGTTGCGCTGGACATTTTAAAAGCTGGCGGTAATGCCATTGATGCAGCGATTGCAGCAAATGCTGTTCTCGGACTGGTTGAGCCAACCGGAAATGGAATAGGCGGAGATTTATTTGCGATTGTATGGGATGCTAAAACTCAAAAATTGTATGGTTTGAATGCCAGTGGCCGTTCACCATATGATTTGTCCTTGAAATATTTTATTGATAATGGGTACAAAAAAGTACCTTCTCATGGCCCATTATCTGTTTCTGTACCCGGATGTGTTGACGGGTGGTTCGAGCTAAATAAGAAGTTCGGAAAACTCCCGATGGAAGAAATTTTAAAGCCGGCAATTAACTATGCCCGTGATGGATTTCCATTGTCTGAAGTAATTGCTTATTACTGGAAATCCAATTCTAAATTTCTTGAAAACTACACAGGATTTAAAGAAATCTATATGCCTGAAGGAAAAGCTCCTGAAAAAGGTGAAATATTTAAGAATCCATATCTGGCTGCAACGCTCCAAAAAATAGAAGAAGGTGGACGAGATGCTTTTTATAAAGGAGAAATAGCTCAAAAAATTGTGGATTACGTCAGAAAAGAAGGTGGATTTTTCAGTATGCGTGACTTTTCAGATCATCGTTCAGAATGGATCGAACCTGTTTCGACGAATTATCGCGGATATGATGTTTGGGAATTACCTCCCAACGGGCAGGGAATAGCTGTTCTTCAGATTCTCAATATTCTTGAAAATTATGATCTGAAATCGATGGGATTTGGAAGTGCAGAATACATTCACACTTTTATTGAAGCAAAAAAACTGGCTTTTGAAGATCGCGCCAAATTCTATGCTGATCCAGATTTTAATAAACTTCCAATTGAAGGACTTATTTCAAAAGAATATGCCTTAGAGCGAAACAAGTTAATTAATCCTGATCGGGCTGCAAAAACTTATCCTGCCGGAAATCCTGAACATGGAAACACAATTTATCTAACAACAGCGGACAAGGATGGGAATATGGTTTCTCTCATCCAAAGTAATTACCGCGGCATGGGCTCCGGAATGACTCCCGGGAAACTTGGATTTGTACTTCAGGATCGTGGAGAAATGTTTTCCCTTGATCCAAACCATATGAATAAGTTTGAACCGCATAAACGACCATTTCACACCATCATTCCAGCCTTCATTACAAAAGATGGGAAACCATACATCAGTTTTGGTCTTATGGGCGGATCGATGCAACCACAAGGTCATGCTCAGATTATTGTAAATTTAATCGACTTCGGAATGAATCTTCAGGAAGCTGGAGACGCACCCCGGATTTGCCATGAAGGATCGAGTGAACCAACCGACGAAGAAATGACTGATGGTGGTATTGTTTATCTTGAAAGTGGGTTCCCATACGTAACGGTACGTAATTTGCTAGGCAAAGGGCACCAGATTCAATACACCAACGGAATCTATGGTGGGTATCAGGCTATTCGCCGGGATGATCAAAATAAAGTTTATTTCGGGGCATCAGAATCAAGAAAAGATGGACAAGCTGCCGGGTATTAGCATTTTTTGAATTATTGAATCTCAATATTAATTGAAGGCTTTAAAATGATATTAAAATAAACAAAAACAGAAAAAACATGAAAACTAAATTCTTACTTGTACTATTGGCCGTCCTGCCTTTTGTCTCGATGAGTCAGGAAATCGCTACGGCAAAAGAAACTCCTTATATAGAGGTGGTTGGAAATGGGGAAATGGAAATTATTCCGGATCAGATTTATATTTCGTTTACCTTGAAGGAAAGGTTTGATGGTAGAAAGAAGATTGAAATTGAAGATCAGGAAAAGGAATTAAAGAAAAAGTTGATGAAGCTTGATATTGATTTAAACGATTTACAACTGGCAGATGCAAATTCAGATTATATCAAGATCAAAAGAAAAAAGAAAGATGTCATCGCTTCGAAAGATTATCTACTAAAAGTGTCAACAACAGGAACACTTGCCAGTGTATTCGAATTGCTGGACGACATTAATGCTTTTAATGCCAACATTCAACGGGTCGATCACTCCAAAATCAAGGAATTTCGAAAGGAAGTAAAAATGAATGCTGTTAAGGATGCTAAAGAAAAGGCAGGTTATCTTCTATCGGCTATCGGCGAAACGGTCGGAAAACCATTATTTATTCAGGAACGTGAGAGTTATGACGAATTTCAACCCATGAGGAAAACTGTGATGATGACCATGGCTGCTGCCCCAAATGAAGATACAGAGGAAGCTCTGCCCGAGTTAGCATTTCAGAAAATAAAATTAAAATATGCTGTTTTTGCACGTTTCGCTATTAAGCAATAATAAAGTAAAAACGAAAGAAGGCTGCAATCCTATTTGGAATTGAAGCCTTCTTATTTTAAACTATCCTTTTAAAAGTCAACTATCGGCCACTTCTAATCTTCTTAACCAGATCAACCTTCACAGGTTCCAGATCATTTCCAAAGCTTGACCGGATATATGAAAGAACATCAGCAATTTCATCATCAGATAATTTTGCATGGGACGGCATGAAATTTTTATAAATCTCACCGTTTACTTCTATTTTGCCACTAAGACCTTTCATCATTATTGCAATCAATTCTTTAGGCTCTTTACTTACCCAACTTCCGGGGCCGAGAGGAGGATGCATATTAGGAACTCCCATACCATCAGCCTGATGACAAGTCAAACAATATTGATTGTAAACCGCTTTACCCGGATGCTCCTTTGCAACAGGCTCCGAAGGCAAATTCTGAGTAATTTCTGTTGCAAGTTGATCGGAACTAACTGGTTCCACTTTTTTGTTTTCAGAAGCGTTATGACAGGAAACAAAAAAAGCTACCATTAGAACACTAACTATCAAACTTTTAATTAATTTTTTCATTGAATTTCTTTAATATTTTCAAGTTCAAGATAGCACAATTTAGAAAATAAATCATTTTGCGTCATAAATTATCCTATAAATACGACCATCAACATCATCCGAAATATACAGTGAACCATCAGGACCCTGCGCCAAACCACAAGGTCGGTGTTTGGCATCACGCGGATTTTTTACCACATCAACACCGGCAAAACCACTGGCAAAAAC
Source organism: Prolixibacteraceae bacterium (assembly GCA_041736275.1). GTDB lineage: Bacteria > Bacteroidota > Bacteroidia > Bacteroidales > Prolixibacteraceae > Aquipluma. The sequence goes on along the minus strand of JBGSUC010000079.1, from coordinate 182,985 downwards.
CTCCCATTCTCCTTCAGGAATTGCTCCCTTAAAAGGAACAAATACAACATAAAAACCCTCTTGCGGCATTGGAGCCCTGTTCCATGAACCATGAAATGCGACAAAAGCTCCGTTTTTATATTTTTCAGGAAACATATTTCCGGTGTAAAATAACACATCGTTTGGCGCAGTATGAGCAGGGAAACCCAGCAACGGGTCATCAGCAGCATCACATCTTTCAACTTTCAGGCCATCGCCACCATATTCCGGAGCCAGCACCTTCTTATTTTGGGCCTGATCAAAATAACAATACGGCCAGCCAAAATTCGAGCCATCTTCTACCAGCAAAAACTCTTCCGCCGGTAAATTTGCACTTTGCTCATCCGTATAATATTCAGGAAAGAATTGCGACAACTGATCACGTCCATGCTGAATAGCGTACAATTTATTTTCCGCATTATTCCATGTAATTGCTACTGCATTCCTGATGCCGGTGGCATAACGATATCCGTCTTTTGCCTGATCCTGATTTAAAATATCATCTTTAAATCGCCATATTCCACCATGCATTTCGAGAATAGGACATGGATCCATTCCCGGTGAGCCTTTGGTTCTGTCCTGCACCTGGCAGGCATTCGAGGGCGCTCCAACGGTCACATACATATTGCCATTCTGATCAAAAGTGATTGGCTTCGTTTCGTGCTGATTTTGTACAGGAAATCCCGCAGCAATAACTTCAATATTATCCGATGGAACCAATTCACCATCAGTCAGTTTGTATCTTACAATAATTGTGTCGGCTCCAACATACACGTAACCGTTATGTAATTTCACTCCTGTACCATCATAAACACCATGATATCTAATCACATCCGCGCGTCCATCCTGATTTTCATCCCGCAGGCAAACAATACCGCCACCTTTATTAACACGGCTAAGTGAAACATAAACGTCTCCATTGGTATTCACATCCAAATGTCTTGCATGTCCGATGCTATCCGCAAAAATCAACGCAGAAAAGCCTTCAGGAAGTTTTAATCCGGCATTATCTGCATCTGAACTAATTGTTTTTTGCGTATTTAATTGACAACCGGCAAATAAAGTCAAACCAATTATCCAATAAAATGTTTTTTTCATCCGCTTTTAAGTTTGTGATTTAAAAAATATGCAAATCTTTATTTCGGTCATTTTGCCTAATGATAACGTAATCAGCATGATTTTGTTTAAAAACAACATAAATCTATCATCCTATTTTACATCAAAACTCCCAATTTCCTGAATTCAAAAAAATATTGGATACTATTATCACGACAATGTTTGTTTGATGTATTTTTGTGCCTTAATAAAAAATACAGCAATCTGATGAGAGGCATTTACACTATTGTCTTGTTGATTATCTCCAATTCGTTTATGACATTGGCATGGTACGGACACCTGAAATTTGCTGAACTAAAATGGTTCAGCAAACTTGGAATTTTTGCAATAATATTAATAAGCTGGGGAATTGCATTTTTTGAATATATGTTTCAGGTACCGGCTAACCGAATGGGATACAAAGAAAACGGAGGTTCGTTTTCTTTAATTGAATTAAAGGTAATTCAGGAAGTTATTACCCTTATGGTTTTTACTATATTTTCGCTGATGTTTTTTAAAACTGAAAATTTCAGAATCAACCACCTGATCGGTTTTGTATTTCTGGTTTTAGCAGTTTACTTCATATTTAAGAAATAGGCCAACCTGTTTTAGCCATTCTTTTGTTTCTCCCTTTTTGAATAAAAATGTTCCAGTATTGAACCATCATTGGCTTCTTTCGAGAGCGATTCGATTGTATTCGCCGGAATATTACATAAATCAAGTGCAATTAAGCCATCCAGACAATTATTAAACTTCGGATCAACATTGAACCCAATAATTTTGGCATTCAGTTTAATGTATTTCTTCAGGAGTATTGGCAGGCCTGAATTCAATTCGTCCACATCGCCAATTAATTTATCAAGTGAATTGATATCATTGTCCATCGTTTGCATAATAACATTCAAATTCTGATCAACGGTTTTAAACTTGTATGAATTACGTGGAGTAATACTTCGCGCCAGCTTCCAGTCAAAATGATGGGTCATGATAAATTTAATAATCATTTCCTTCGAAGTCTTTGAATAATCATCGCTTACACTAACCGGTCCCATCAAATAACGATATTCAGGGTTCTTCAGTGTAAAATACAGGATGCCTTTCCACAGAAGAAACAATGGCATTGGTTTCCGCTGATATTCTTTAACCACAAAAGAGCGTCCCAACTCCATTGTTAGGTTTAACATATCCTGAAGATCGTCTTTTATTTTAAAAAGACTCTGAATATAGAAACCCCGGACACCGTATTTATGCAAAATTTCAGCACCTTTACCTATACGATAAGCTCCTGCAATCATCTCAGATTCAGCATCCCAAATAAACATCTGATGATAATACAAATCAAATTCATCCAGATCAATACTCCTGTTGGTTCCTTCACCTACCTGCCTGAACGTGATTTCGCGAAGACGTCCGATTTCTAGCAATATGTTCGGTATTCGCTTCGACGGAACGCAATAGACCGAATAACTCTTCATTTTAAATAATAAAAATTCAGAACTCAATTCGTTTAGTTCCTGAATGATCTTTTCATGCGGAACCGGGTCTGCCACCTGCTCAATTCGCTGCTGACGTTTTAATGAATAATTAAAAAAACGTTTGACCTCAATTTTAGAACTTAGCAAATAAGTTTTTGCCCTGAGATAACGTCCATACTGATGTATATCTGAGAATTTATCCTGTTCGGTAACTGAAATAGAATTTCCAATTCTGATTTTTACCGGTTTTTTATGCTTATATAAAATCTCTGTCGGAAGTTTCATCTCCTTTAAAGAGGAATGAATATTCCCCATCAGGTAAAACAGACGGCTGTTATTTCCAAGAAAATGAATAGGAACAACAGGCACCTTTTGCTGCTTGATAAATTTCAGCGTATTATATTGCCATTGCTTATCAGAAAGTACCCGGGCCGAATCAAACTGAGAAACATCTCCGGCAGGAAACATACAAATCAGACCACCACTTTCCAGATAAGCTGTTGCTTTTTCCATTCCGGAATTAACCGGTCGCTTTTCATTTTTTTTCTGAAAAAAATCTTCTTCCAGAAAGAATTCACTAATCGGATCTATTTTTTGAAGTAGTTCAGTTGAAACAATTTTAAAGTCAGGGCGAACCTGACTCAACATCCGGATTAATAAAATACTCTCCAAACCTCCAAATGGATGATTGCAAACAACAATTGCAGAACCTGATTTGGGCAACCTTTTTTGCAATTCATCATCATCATAAACTGAATTTATTTTGAGAATTTTTATCAATTCCTGAATAAAATCAAGTCCTTTTTTATCGCCGATCTGGTTGTAAACCTTGTTGAGTTTATCGAAACGCAATAAAAGCATTAAGAATCTTGCAAAAGGTTCACCGCCTATATAGCTAAGCTTCGGATTTGCTTTCAGAATGTCTTTCGGTTTAAAAAGTTCCATAATTAATGCGAAATATAAGTTTTTAATTAATAAAGAAGCATTTACAACTATTCCACCCCATCTTTGTTAAAAGATTGACTTCACGATAAAAGAATTGCTAAAAATGAACATTTTTTTTGGTCAATTGTAAATGGTTTAGCTTAATTCGCATAAAAATTTTAGAAATTGAACATACTTTATCAAAAATACGACATCAATCAATGGCTGCCCACAACAAAAAAGGAAGTTGATGGCAGAGGCTGGGACAGTGTAGACGTGATCTTTTTTACAGGTGATGCCTATGTCGATCACCCATCATTTGGAGCAGCTGTAATCGGAAGAATACTGGAAGCAGAAGGACTTCGTGTCGCCATAGTACCACAACCTAACTGGCAGGACGATTTGCGCGATTTCAAGAAGTTAGGTAAACCAAATCTTTACTTCGCGGTAACAGCAGGCAATATGGATTCCATGGTGAATCATTACACCGCCAATAAACGAAAACGTTCGAACGATGCCTATACTCCGGGCGGCCGTCAAGGTCAGCGTCCCGATTACGCCAGCATTGTATACTGCAACATTCTGAAAGAATTGTATCCTGATGTACCTTTGGTTGTTGGTGGCATTGAATCTTCGCTAAGGCGCGTAACGCATTACGATTACTGGAGCGACAAACTTAAACCATCGATTTTGGTTGATTCAAAAGCTGACATGCTTTTTTATGGTATGGGCGAAAAATCAATTCTGGAATACACTGATCTTATTAAAAAGGGAGTCGATTATAAAAAGTTGACCAATATTCCTCAAACTGCTTTCTTGGTTACCAAAGAAGAGAATTATGCCACAAATAAAAAGTGGAACAGTATAAAATTATATTCCTACGAGGAGTGTTTGGAGGACAAGAAGAAATTTGCTAAAAACTTCATGCATATTGAAGAGGAATCGAACAAAGTTGAAGCAAATGTTATAATTCAGGAAGTCGGAAATCAGCAAGTTATCGTAAATCCACCCTGGCCCCCCCTGGAGGAAAAAGAAATAGATCGTTTCTACGATCTTCCATTCACTCGTTTGCCACATCCCCGATATAAAAATAAAGAAGAGATTCCGGCATATAATATGATCAGGCATTCGGTAAATATTCACCGTGGTTGTTTTGGTGGCTGTACTTTCTGCACCATATCTGCCCATCAGGGAAAATTTATTGCAAGCCGGTCAGAAGAATCGATAATGAAGGAGGTTGACAAATTGGTTTTAATGCCCGATTTTAAAGGTTATATATCTGATTTGGGCGGTCCTTCGGCCAACATGTATAAAATGAAAGGTATACACGAAGAGATTTGCAGAAAATGTAAACGACCCTCGTGTGTTTTTCCTGATGTTTGTAAAAACCTGAATATCGACCACAAACCGATGCTCGATTTGTATAAAAAAGTAAGACAACATCCGGACGTAAAAAAAGCATTTATTGGCAGCGGAATTCGTTACGATATGATTCTGAAGGAAACCAGCGATCCACAGGTCAATAAAAACAATATGGAATATCTGCGTGAAGTGATCAAGCATCATGTTTCAGGTCGGCTAAAAGTTGCGCCGGAACACACATCAGATCAAGTACTTGACTTGATGCGCAAACCATCGTTCAAGCTTTTCCATAAACTAAACAAGGTGTTTCACGAAATCAATAAAGAAGAAGGTCTCAATCAACAATTAATTCCTTATTTTATTTCAAGTCATCCGGGCTGCGAGAATACTGATATGGCAAATCTGGCTGTTGAAACTAAAAATCTCGATTTCAAACTGGAGCAGATTCAGGATTTCACTCCCACACCAATGACCCTGGCCACGGTAATATACTATACAGGTTTTCATCCATATACGATGCAAAATGTATTTACTGCTAAAAATCAGAAAGAAAAGCTTGCTCAGCGCAAATATTTTTTCTGGTATCAACGTGAATATCATCAGGAAATTAAGAATGAACTTTTGAAGTTAAACCGTAAAGATCTGCTTGATGGACTTTTTGGTCAGCCAAAAAAAGATACCTTTAAACCAAAAGGAAAACGATTTAACTAGTTTCAAAAAAAAAAATATGCGTTTAATTAAGAATATTGCATTTCTGCTGACTTTTTTCAGTATGTATTCATGTGCAGAATTGAGTCAAATGGCTCAATCTGTTGCCAGCCAGAATTTACCACTGACTAATGCTGAAATTATTGCAGGTTTAAAAGATGCTCTTTTAGTTGGGACTGACAGTTCGGTTGCCAAATTATCTGCTATTGATGGTTATTTGAAAGATCAGGCTGTGAAAATATTACTCCCACCAGAAGCAAAAACGATTACCGATCACATTTCGAAATTACCTGGTGGGACGAAACTGGTTGATGATGTTATTCTAAGAATTAACCGTGCAGCAGAAGATGCAGCAAAAGATGCAAAGCCAATTTTTGTCAATAGCGTTCGGGAAATGACTTTTGCCGATGGTCTTCAAATACTGAAAGGACCAGACAATGCCGCAACTCAATATTTCAAATCAAAAACATATCAGCAACTTGGAGAATTGTACCGACCAAAAATCAGGGAATCGCTAAACAAAAACTTAATTGCAGGAATTTCCACGCAACAATCATGGAACGAACTGACTAACAATTGGAATAAGATTGCAGGCTCAGCATTGGGTCAAATTGCAGGTTTAAAAACAGTTGATGTAAAATTGGAAGATTATCTTTTACAGCAGGCTTTAAATGGTATGTTCCTCAAAATAGAGGAGCGCGAAAAAGACATCAGAACCAATGCAAATGCCCGTGTTACAAATCTATTAAAACGGGTTTTTGGAAATCAACAAACGGCAAAATAAACTTCAAATTTAACTAAACAACCTCCCTTGCCATGTTTGTCGGGTCTCTAGTAGTTTCTCCAGCTTAGCTGTAAACTCAAAATTTTTAATTCCCCATCGAGGGGCAACCAGTAATTTGTCAGGTGCTTCACTAACAAACCGTTCAATAATTATTTTTGGATTAAGTAATTCCAGATATTTTATCATTAAATCCAAATAAGATTCAACAGTAAACATCTGAAAATCTTCAGGTTTTTCCAGAAACTCATAATACAGGCGAGTATCCCGGTGTATTTGAAGCTGATGAAGTTTCAGGTTTTCAATAGGTAATTTCGAAATTATTCTGGACTGGTTGAGCCAATCTTCTTCTGTTTCTCCCGGCAATCCCAATATTAAATGGGCACAAGTGTGAATATTTCTTTTCGTACAAGCATCCAACGCCCATTCCGTTTCTTCAAAATTATGACCACGATTCATCCGTTCAAGACTCGAATTTTTATGCGATTCAATTCCGAATTCAATCATTACATAATGAGATAGAGACAACTCCTGAAGATAATCAAGAATCTCTTCAGTTACACAATCCGGACGTGTTGCAATTACCAATCCGATTATTCCATCGTAGGCTAATGCTTCTTCGTAAAGCGATTTCAGTATTTCAATTGGAGCATAGGTATTGCTGTAGGCCTGAAAATAGGCCAGATATTTCATCGAATCATATTTTCGGGAAAAGAACTCAACTCCCTCCGAAAGTTGTATGGTTATACTTTTTTCAAGATTACAATAACCTGGTTTGAAAGTAAGATTATTGCAGTAAGAACAACCTCCAATTCCTCGCGAACCATCACGATTTGGACAAGTAAATCCAGCATCTATCGATATTTTCTGCACTCTCCCATTAAACTTTTTTCGGAAATATCCCGAGAAATCATTGTATCGTTTTTGGCTCCCATTCAGAAATTGACTCATCAATTTTGTTTTAAAATATCGGAACAAAAGTAACTCTATTTCTTTGCATCCAAAACCTAATATTTGAAATTCAGAATGAAACCCAAGTCAGCTGATGGCAGAAAAAAAACTCCAATTTCACCTAAAATTCAGCACTAAAAAACGGATCATGGCAAACGAATCGAACCAGAACACAATATATCACTGTACTACAGACACTTAGCGTAGTGCCAATTGTTAAAAACGAGTTTATAACTTTTTAGCCAAGAGACTCAATCCGGCCAATTTTCTCAGATCGATTATCTAAATTTAAAAAACGTTATATCGCTGCTATGTTTAAACCAGAAGATATCAGTCAGATTAATGCCCGTGGAAGTCAATTGAAAGTTGTTAATCAGCAAATTGAAAATTTCAAATCCGGATTTCCATTCCTGAAATTAACTGAAGCAGCCAGTAATTTCCACGGAATCATTAATTTATCTGACGCAGAAATACAAAAATACATTTCAATTTTTGATGATAAGGTTGTGAATGGGCTATCACTTGTCAAATTTGTCCCGGCTTCTGGAGCGGCCAGCCGAATGTTTAAATCTCTGTTCACTGCTTTGTCTGATCTTCAAAATGGAAAATCAACATCCGAAGTATTGAAGGACAAGGAAGTTGAATTGTTTCGTGATTCTATCGAACAATTTGCATTTTACGATGATCTGATGCAAACTGCTGCAAAGTCAGACAAAACAAAGAAGGATATTCCATTGCAAAATCTCCTTGAATCATTGTTATTGGAGTCGGGCCTGAATTATGGCAATTTGCCTAAAGGCTTACTGAAATTTCATAAATATCCGGAAGGCTACCGGACACCTTTGGAAGAACACCTTATTGAGGGTGCCTCCTATTCAAAGAATAATGATGAAACTGTTGTTATTCATTTTACTGTTTCGCCGGAGCACCAGTCGATATTTGAAGCCCATGTTGCAGAAATAAAATCTAAGTATGAGGTACTATTGGGGGTAAAATACCAGATTGGTTTTTCGCAACAAAAGCCATCCACTGATACCATTGCTGTATTACCCAGCGATGAACTATTCAGAAACGATGATAATAGCTTGTTATTTCGACCAGCCGGACATGGGGCATTACTTGAAAATATGAATGATCTGAATGCTGATCTGATTTTCATTAAAAATATTGACAATGTAATTCCTGATTATCTAAAGCAGCCAACAATTGATTACAAAAAAGCACTCGCCGGAGTTTTGTTAAGCCTTCAGGAACAAATCTTCTATTATCAGAAAGTACTTAAAGAAAATTACCCCAGTACTCTTGAAAGTGCCTTCTACGCAGAAGCTGCTAACTTTCTTGAAAATGTTCTGAACATTACACCTCCGCAAAACCAGTATTACAGCGAGAAAGAAGAATTATATCATTATTTTGCAAATAAATTTAACCGTCCAATCCGGGTTTGTGGTATGGTTAAAAATCAGGGAGAACCCGGGGGAGGACCATTTTTTGCAATGAATACTGATGGTTCAATTTCGATGCAGATAGCAGAAAGTTCGCAAATTGATTTAAATGATCCTGAGCAATCGAAGATTGCCGGAAGTGCCACCCATTTTAATCCTGTTGATTTGGCATGTGCGGTAAAAAATTTCGAAGGAGTTAAGTATAACCTGTTAGATTTTGCAGATCCGGCAACGGGATTTATTTCATTTAAATCAAAAGATGGGAAAGAATTGAAAGTACAGGAACTACCCGGATTATGGAATGGTTCAATGTCAGACTGGAACACACTTTTTGTTGAGGTTCCTATTGAAACTTTCAACCCGGTAAAAACAGTTACCGACTTATTAAGAAAAGAGCATCAGCCAAAATGACTCAAATCGAAAAGTATTCTTAAATTTGCAACCTTTAATGTGAAGATATGAACGAAGACGCCAGAGAAAATTTCGAAGAAGATGATTTCCAGGAGGCAGTAAAGCGTTTCAAAAGGATGGTGAAGAGTGATACATCAAAATATTTTGATGTATTTGAGGTGGAGGGAATTGTTGATCATTTTCTTGAAGATGGACGAATTAAACTTGCTAAAAGAGCAGTTGAAACAGGTCTCAGACTTCATCCAAATTCTATCTCGATTAAAATCAGGAAAGCGCAAGTGCTTATGCATGAAGGCAAACTGGAAGAATGCCTGCTTTTATTAAGCATGGCAGAAAAAATCGAGACCAATAATCCAGATCTTTTTTTAACTAAAGGCGGAGCGCTAAACTTAATGGGAGATGTAGGCGAAGCTGTAAAAGCTTTCGAACATGCCATTAGTATGCCAATCGACGAACTCGATGAAACACTTTATAACATTGGAATTTCATTCGGACAATCGGGAGAAACTCATTTAGCCATTAAATACCTGGAGAAAGCCTTCAAAGCTAATCCAGGTAACGAAATTGTACTCTACGAATTGGGATATTATTATGACAAAGATTCGCAATTCAAACAAAGTATTGAATCTTACAATAAATACCTGGATATTGATCCGTTTAACCATTCTGTTTGGTATAACATTGGAATTACATACAACAGGATGGGTATGTTCGAAAAAGCGATTGAAGCATACGATTATGCCCTCGTTTTGAATGAAGAATTTCTTCATGCACATTTCAATAAGGCCAATGCGCTGGCTAACAATAACCAGTTTGAAAAGGCAATTGAATGTTATCTGGAATATCTGCTGTTAGATAAAGATAATGACGATGCCTACTGCTATCTGGCAGAATGCTATCTGAATTCTGATAAATACAATGAGGCTTTAATAAATTATCAAAAAGCAATCCGGCTGAATGACACCAACGCAAGTGCCTGGTATGGTTCCGGCTTAATTATGTGGACTGAAGGTCAATTGGATGAAGCTCTTACTTTCTTTAAAAAAGCAATTGGTCTGGAAGAAGATAATTCCGATTTTTGGGCAATGAATGCCAAGGTTCATGCCGAACTTGATCAAATAAAAGAAGCTGTTGATTCGTTTGAAATGGCAACATCTCTTGAACCTGAATGCATTGAAAATTGGCTCTCGTATTCAGAAATGTTCTACGATATTGATGATACCGACAGAGCAATTGAGGTGTTGAAAACGGCAAATAAGATCAACAAATCAAATGCATTTCTTAACTACAGACTTACTGCTTATTTGTTGGATAAAAATGAAGAACTGGAAGCCGTATGTCATTTTGAGAAAGCTCTTAAAATAGATTACAGCAAACAAAATGAGCTTTTCGAGTTCTATCCTGAAGCTTCAAAAATCGAATCAATAAAAAAACTTATTTCACAATACCAAACAACGAAACATTAAAAAGAAATGAACTTTAGATTGCCACACATGCCAGATCGACCGGCAAAACCCAGAGAAAATGGACTCACAATGGTTATGGACAAAGGGTTAAGCTTGCGTGAAGCTGAAGATTTATGCGATATTTCTGCACCCTACTGCGATTTGATAAAACTTGGATTTGGCACTTCGATCATTACCAACCGCCTTCACGAAAAGATCAAACTTTATAAATCTGCCGGTTTAAAACCCTATTTTGGAGGTACGCTTTTCGAAGCATTCGCTGTAAGGGATATGATTGACGACTACAGACGTTTTCTTGATGAATATGAAATGGAAGTGCTTGAAGTTTCTGATGGTGTTATGGAACTTGAGCATTCGTTAAAATGCGAATACATTGCTGATCTGAGTAAAAACTATACCGTTTTATCTGAAGTTGGCACTAAACTGAAAGGGAAAGAAATCTCGAATGAAAAATGGATTTCGTATATGCAGACTGAATTGCAGGCCGGAGCCTGGAAAGTTATTGCTGAAGCCCGGGAAAGTGGTAACATGGGAATCTATAATGATGATGGATCGGCCAACTATGAATTAATCTTAGGTATAAAAAAAGCAGTTGATTCTGATGTGATATTATGGGAAGCACCTATTAAAAACCAACAAGTATGGTTTATCAAGCTTCTTGGCCCCAATGTTAATCTTGGAAATATCGCAACAAACGAAATCATTCCACTCGAAACGTTAAGACTTGGTCTTCGGGGTGACACTCTATTAACTTTTTTGCCCTGCATACACAATTGGGATATATAAAATAAGGTGGCCCAAAACGGCCACTTTTTTTTGCATTTAACTAAAGATAATGAAGCCTGCACTTTTGTTAATTGACATCCAGAACGATTATTTTCAAGGTGGAAAAATGGAGCTTTTCCAAATGGAAACTGCTTCCAGCAATGCAAAAAAGCTCTTAACAACATTCCGGAATAGAAACTGGCCTGTAGTTTTCATTCAGCACCAGGCAGTAAAGCCTAATGCAACTTTTTTTATTCCAAATACAAACGGTGTTGAAATTCATAATTCGATTCTGCCTGACAAAGAAGAAACCGTAATTATAAAAAACTATCCGAATAGCTTCAGGGATACTAATCTTCAGCTCCATTTACATAACATCCAATCAACCGAACTTGTTATTTGCGGAGCAATGAGCCACATGTGTGTTGACACAACAACAAGAGCCGCATTCGACCTGGGATATGTTTGTACGCTAATTTCCGATGCTTGCGCAACTAAAGATTTAACGTACAATGATCAAATGGTGAAAGCTAAAAACGTTCAACTTGCTTACATGGCAGCTTTAAACGGCACTTTTGCGCAAGTAATTACAACAGAATATTTTTTGCGTAGTTCTTAAAAAAAACAAAGCATAAAAAACCCGCCGGTTAAGGTATGAGGTAATTTTCCGGCGGGGGTTAATAGTAAATTATTAGCTATTACAAGAACTTAGCCTGACTCAAATATTTATAGCTTATTTCAACACTTTCGAAAGGATCCATGTCTTTAAAACTGTCTTGTTCAACAAAGAAATATTTCATTCCTGCAGTTTCCTTTTCCGCAAAAATACTGGCAAAATCAAGTCGGCCAGACCCCACAGGAGCAAAGAACATATCATCAGTTTTTACCATATCCTTCACATGCCATAATTGAAAACGGCCAGGATACTTCTTAAAGTAATCAATTGGATTTTGACCGCCTCGTGTTACCCAATACAAGTCCATCTCGAAAGTGACCAATGAAGGATCAGTTTCTTCCAGCAGAATATCATAAGGAATCTGATCTTCCATTTTCTCAAATTCAAATGCATGGTTGTGATAGCCAAATTGAATTCCGTTCTTTTTAGCAATCTCACCCATCTTATTGAATTTTTCAGCAGTTTCTTTCCAACCATCAAGAGTAGTACGAAACTGATCTGATAAATATGGATATATGATATATTTTGCCCCGGCGGAAGCTGCATCTGCAATAACTTTTTCTGCTGCATCTAGTTCAAAAACAGTATGTGAACTGTTTAAAGGCATACCTAAACCATTTAATAATTCGGTAAAAGCTTTGGGAGCCATTCCATAAAAAGTACCGTCAGTAACATTATAGCCAGCAGCCTCAACTGAATTATATCCGATTTGAGAGATCTTCTCAAGAGTTAATTTTAAATCCTGTTGTATTTTATCCCTCACTGTATATAACTGCAATCCGATAACTTTTTTTTCCTGAGAGCAGGCCGCCATCGGATAAACCATTGTTACTGCTGCAAATGCTGCAGTTGTTTTTAAAAAATTTCTGCGATTTGTCATAGTATTCAATTTTTGTGATCAAGGAGTATTAGTACAAATGTTGTGTGATCTTTCAAAATTATAAAAATATATGAACGCACGCAAGTTGGTTAAGGTTCTAATAGAAACCGAATAAAGGAATAAAAAAAAAAAGGAAGCCTGATTCAAATTATTAAATCAGGCTTCCTTAAGAAATAAAGTGTTGTCAATTCCTATTTTACAGCTATTGTTTCAATTTCAATCAAAACACCCAGAGGCAGGTCTTTAACAGCAAAAGCTGCACGTGCTGGTGGATTTTCTATATAATATTTGGCATAAACATCGTTCATTGCCTTAAAATTAACCATATCGCTCAGCAGGCAAGTTGATTTAACAACATCTTTATACTCATATCCAGCTTCTTTTAAGATAGCTCCGATATTTTTTAATACCTGCTCTGCTTGTTCAGTAATTCCACCTTCAACAACTTTCATCGTTTGTGCATCCAGTGGAATTTGTCCAGAAATATAAAGTGTTCCATTTACTTCAATTGCCTGACTGTATGGACCAATTGCAGCCGGTGCTTGATTTGTTTGGATGATTCGTTTCATATATTACTTTGAATGAATGAATGAGTAATCGAAAAATAACTAATTATCCGTGTTTTTCAGAAAGGTATCTTTCAGCATCCATGGCTGCCATACAACCTGAACCAGCAGCAGTTACAGCCTGCCGGTATATTGAATCCTGAACATCACCACATGCAAACACTCCAGGAACGTTGGTTTTTGAAGTTCCCGCAATGGTTTTAATGTATCCAACTTCATCAGTTTCAAGATAATCTTTAGCAAAATCTGAATTTGGTTTATGCCCGATGGCCAGGAAGAACCCATCAATTTTAATCGCAACTTCTTCCTGAAGTGGTGTATCTTTCTTTTTCCATAATATAGCACCTTCCACTACGCCATCACCGTATAATCCTTTGGTTTGATGTTCCCACAAAACTTCAATATTCTTTGTCCGAAAAACTCTTTCCTGCATAACTTTTGAGGCCCGGAGTTCATGACGTCGAACAATCAGATAAACTTTATTGACCAATCCGGCTAAATAAATAGCCTCTTCAGCGGCAGTATCACCGCCTCCAACAACAGCAATGTCTTTTCCCCTATAAAAGAAACCATCGCAGGTAGCACAGGCAGAAACGCCACTCCCCGCATACTTTTTCTCATCCTCCAAACCTAAATATTTTGCAGTTGCTCCTGTCGCAATAATTACGACCTCAGATTCTATAATTTTGTTTTCGTCAATCCATACTTTATGAACGGAACCTGAAAAATCAACCTTGGTGGCCAATCCCCAGCGAACATCTGTTCCAAAGCGAACGGCCTGTGCTTTCAAATCCTCCATCATAACTGGACCGGTAATTCCCTGAGGATAACCCGGAAAATTTTCAACTTCCGTAGTGGTGGTTAATTGCCCGCCAGGCTGGAGACCTTCATACATAACCGGATTTAAATTAGCTCGTGCAGCATATATAGCAGCAGTATATCCGGCTGGACCGGAACCAATAATAAGGCATTTTACTTTTTCTGTTTCAACCTGCTCGTTGGTATTGTTACTTTTTGTATCGTCGAGATTCATTGCTTTAAACATGTCTTTGTATTTTTTTATTAGATGCTCAAAGTTACAAAACAAGTAATAGCGAACAACAGAAGCACATTCGATAATTGCGATAGGTTCATAGATAAAACTGAATGAAATTTTTGAATTATTTATCCGTTAGCTTAAATAGCTTCAACAAGAACTATGATGAACTATTGACACGAATGATTAGACAAAAACAAACAAGACTAATTACAAACCATAATATATTAAAAATTAATAACATAAACAACAATAATTACGGAAATTTAACAATTAAAAAGAAACTTTTTTACAAATGCGAGGTAGAACATTATAAGATAGAAGCTTGAATCATGAAGACAAGAAAAAGAATTATAAATGTTAGGAAACAATCAAGGATTACAATTCCTAATGAAAATTTATGGTACTTCACTGAAGAAAGTTCAGACAACACAACTCCGGAATCCAAAATAAAATCAAGGAAAAATGATCAGGCAAGCATTTTAAATGAAGATTACAAAAGGTATTCTCTTGAAAAATCCGGAAGAAATAAAAATACAAAAGATTGTCTTTTTGTTGTTGACTGGCAAATGTCTGATGTTTTTTAAAAGAAAATAATTTGCTTTTTAGTGAAGTGAGATCAACCCAGATTTAATTGAAACTGGAATGAACAAAACACAGTTTCATCCTAAGTTCAGGAAATGACTACCTGAAATTCATGGAATATTAGCATACATTATAAAAATAGAAAGAATGAATGTTCTAATGTTCGGATGGGAATTTCCACCAAATATTTCAGGTGGATTAGGCACTGCCTGTCAGGGTATTCTTAAGGGATTATCTACCTGTGAGAACATTCACATTTCCTTTGTTATTCCCAAAGCTCATGGGAATGAAGTATCTGCAAATAACTTTGAAATAGTAAGTGCTGACCGTATTAATATTAACGCAGATACTTTCACTGAAGAACAGGTAAATAAAGTAAGTTTCCTTGAAGTCACATCAAAACTGGTTCCTTATCTCACTCCTGAAAGTTTTAGCGAAAGATATACTTCAACCGAATATATCGGAATACAAACCGAAGATTCCCGTAAGGAAATAAGAATTAACTTTTCAGGTAAATACGGGCCAAATCTCTTTGATGAGATTAATAATTTCGCAGTTGTAGCTAAAACAATTGCCACCAATACTCAATTTCAACTTATACATGCTCACGATTGGCTAACATTTCCTGCAGCAATAGCAGCTAAACACATTTCAGGAAAACCGCTCATCGTTCATATTCACTCAACCGATTTTGATAGAAGCGGAGGCTCTGCAAATCCTTCAATTTATGACATCGAAAAGCAGGGGATGGAAGAAGCCGATCAGATTATTACGGTAAGTAATCGTATAAAAAACAGATTAATAGATCAGTATAATATTCCTTCATCAAAAATTACTACAATTTATAATGCAATTGAACACGAGCCTGATGAAATGATAACATTACATCCAAGGAAACAGAAACACAAAATAGTTACATTTTTAGGTCGTGTTACTATCCAGAAAGGACCGGAATACTTTGTTGAAGTCGCACGGCTGATAATAAGAAAAATGAAAAATGTACATTTCGTAATGGCAGGAAGTGGTGAAATGATGAATAATATCGTTGATTTATGTGCTAAATATGGAATTGGAAATCGTTTCCATTTTTCCGGATTTCTAAGCGGATCTGATGTTACAAAAATGCTTCAGCAAAGCGATATTTTTATCATGCCATCAGTATCTGAACCTTTTGGTATAGTACCTCTTGAAGCTATGAAAGCGAATGTTCCAACTATAATTTCATTGCAATCCGGCGTTTCCGAATTGATACGAAATGTGGTAAAAACAGATTTCTGGGATATTAATGCTATGGCAGATGCAGTTTATGGCATTTTAAGACACAAAAAACTGTCACGGACTTTGATTAAAGAAGGACAATTTGAAGTTAGTAATTTAAACTGGGAATCTTCTGCAAAACAAATTGAACAGGTATACATAAATACAATTTCAAATTTAGCCTCATGACATGAAACAAATCTGCTTGTGTTTTCAAATTCACCACCCTTTTTTCTGTCAGACTTTCCGTTTCCTCGACATCGGCGAATCAAAATCATATTTTGATGATACACGTATAGAAAGAGTAATTCATGAAGCTTCAGCACAAATTTATTTGCCTGCAAACGATTTCCTGCTCAAACTAATTAAGCGTTCAAAAAGGAAACTGAAACTTTCATTTTATATCTCAGGAACAGCACTTGATCAATTTCTAATGCATTCTCCTCAGGTGATCGACAGTTTCAGAAAACTTGCTGATACTGGACAAGTCGAATTTATAGGAGGAACCGATTCCCATTCGATTGTCTCGCTCGATCAAAATACCGATGAATTTAAACTGCAAATTAAAAGACACAGAGAGAGAATAACTAATTATTTCGGACGAAAACCTGAAGTTTTTGTAAATACCGATTTGCTTTACACCAGTAAAATTGCTGGAATAGTTGCAAAAACCGGCTACCAGACTATGATCACAAATGGAACTAAAAGACTCTTGCAATGGAGGAGTCCAAATTATCTTTATTCAGACGAGAGACAGAAAGATCTCAGAATATTATTGCGGAATGAAGGTATAAGCAACAAGTTGACTTCAATACTTATGAATAGTATTGCAATAGACGGAAAGCAAGAAATTACATCACTTATTAAAAGCTTGAATTCGATAGACTCCAGCGAGCCATTTATAAATATATACCTAAACTACAATACATTAGGATATTCAGAAATTAATAGTATGCAACTGGATTTTAATGCATTTACATCTGCAATCATAAAAGATCAAACTTATTCGTTTATTCTGCCATCAGAACTGGCAGAACAATTTGGTTCTATTTCTGAAATCGGGTCAGAAGAGCCAAATTGCTGGGTCGAACATTTCCATTCATCCTATTATCCCGGAAATGAACTGCAAAAAGATGCGATGAAGCATTTATTTAAACTCCAGAAACACTTGAGTCTAATTAAAAATCCGAATATAAAAATTGACTTTCAGTATCTTCAAACATCCGACCATTTCCATCTGATGGATGAAAATCATCCGGCTTATCATGAAAATAATTCTGTTCAGAGCATATTTAGATCGAAGTACGATGCTTATATCAACTATATGAATATTCTGGAAGATTTCAGACAACGATTACAAATAGCCAAATCATTTAATAGAATACACTCGTCCACCAAAATCGTGCAAAAACATATTTATTGATAAAAAAATCTGTTGCCTTTTTTGCATAAATAAAGAAGAAAGCTACTTTTGCATGCACTAAAGTTCGGGGTGTAGCGCAGCCTGGTAGCGTATCCGTCTGGGGGGCGGGGGGTCGCTGGTTCAAATCCAGTCACCCCGACTAAATCAAATTTAACAAAAACAAAAAGCTCTTAAATCCATTGATTTTAGGGCTTTTGTTTTTCGTCTTTATTTTTAATATTGTTGATGAGGACTCTTCTATCAGGAAACTCTTTTGTTACAGTAATTGTTAATAAATTGGAAGAGTCAGAGAAAGTTGTTCTGGAAACAATAGAAAAAGCCAAGGGGCCATATGTACTTTTTGCCGATAAGAGCGGAACTGTTTCAGCACAAACTATTTCTATCTCTCCTGAAGAAACCTTGGTAATAGAGTGAAAATAGGTTAAACAAAGTTTAAATCGATACTTAATGGCATTTTACGGACAGCAGGATATAATTCAATTGTGCCTCGAAAAACTTTCGGATTTGCAAGGCGTTTCAGTGAAATTGGTCAATAACCATTCTGTTGGAGGAGGTTGCATTAATAACGCTTTAAAATTTAGTTCTTCTGTTGGCGAATTCTTTCTGAAATGGAATAGCTCGGCTCCATCTGATATGTTTTTGAAAGAAGCTGAAGGTCTGGATGAAATGCGATCGCCAGAAAATTCATACCTGATTATTCCAAAGGTGATATGGGCAAAAGTACCGGATGATTTTCCCGGATTAATTCTCATGGAATATTTAGCTCCCTCTGCAAAAACTACCGGATATGATGAGCGACTGGGCAGAGGAATCGCTCAACTTCATCGAAAAACGACTACGGAATTTGGGTTTCATCATTCCAATTATTGTGGCACAACTGTTCAGGATAATACATGGAAAAAAAACTGGCCTGAATTCTATGCAAAACAGCGAATTTGGGCTTTGGTTGTGCAGATTGGAACAACCAGGAGGATAACGTCTGATGAACTAAAAATCTATAAAAAACTGATTGACAAAATCCCTCGACTTCTTGCGCATCAAACAATACCTTCACTGATTCATGGCGATTTATGGGCTGGTAATTACATGTATGCAGAAAATGGTCCGGCATTGATTGATCCGGCCTGTTATTATGCTGATCGCGAAATGGAACTGGGAATGATGTTACTTTTCGGTGGTTTTGTTCAACGAGTCTGGGATGCATACCTGGAAGAATTTCCACTTCCGGAGGGATGGAAAGAACGTATACAACTTTATCAATTGTACCACATACTAAACCATTATTTGTTGTTTGGCGGTTCGTATGGACGACAAGCCCTGGATATTGCAAAAAGATACCTTTAATGAATTAAAATTTCACCATGGCAAAACTGATTGGCTACATAATTTTCGGAATTTCAATGGTAATCTGGGCGCTCATTCTGGTAGTGCCTTTTCTGGGTTTTTCCGCCGGTAAAATTGCCGGAATCACAACCGGATTAATTATTGCAGGTGAAATTACATTTTACCTGAGTATTTTCCTGATTGGAAAAGAATTTCTGATTAAAATCAAAAACAAGTTTAAATTCCGCAAAACAAAACCGGCTGAAGATATTCCGAATCCTGATTCACCGAAAGATCAGAACTAACTTTTAAATTCTCTTCCTTTTGTCAATTCGGCAACTATCTTAATGAGCTTGATAATTTCCCGGCAAAAGGAACGATAATCATAGAATGTTTTTTAATACAAGTTCTTCAATACCCGAAAAAGAAGAATAACATTTCAGGTATTTACAATTCCACCAATCTGTTCTTTATCGCGTAAACAACCAATTGTGCTGTATTTTTACTTTCGCTTTTCTCGAGAATGTTGGCCCGGTGCTTGTCAACCGTTCGTTTGCTGATAAATAATTTATCTCCTATTTCCTGATTGGACAAACCCTGACAGATTAAAATCAAAATTTCCATTTCGCGCTCCGATAATTCGGCATGAAATTCTTTGCTTTTTGGTGATGATTTAAAGCTGTTCACCAGATTTTGAAGAAGTTCGGACGAAAAAAAGGAACCACCATCATAAACCACATCCAAAGCGGTTTTCACTTCCTTAATGTCTGAATTTTTCAGAACAAATCCTTTAACACCGGCATCAACCATTTTGTAGTAATAATCTTCCTCTCCATACATCGAAAGAGTGATGATTTTCAAATCAGGATAATGTTCATGCGCAAGAATTGAAGCTTCTACCCCATCCATAACAGGCATACTGATATCCATCAATACCAAATCCGGAACTTCTTTTTCGAGCAGATCAAGAAATTGCTTGCCATTGGCAGCTTCACCTATTACATGGTAATCTTCCATGTTATTTAATAATATGCGCAGACCATTCCGAAACAAGGTATGATCATCAACAATTATAATTTTACGCTTAATTTGATTACTCATCATGCATTAATACTTTAATGGTTACAAGAGTTCCTTTCTTTGGCTCACTTTCAATATTTATTTCACCTTTGAGCGAATTAATCCGGGAATAAATATTTGAAAAACCCATGCCGCTGCTTGCAGGTTGCTCGATTACTGTATTTACGTCAAAACCTTTACCATCATCTTTATAAACAATGGTTATGTAATCTTCCTCTTTGGTCAAAGATATAGTAATCTTCTTTGCCATCGCATGTTTGATGGTATTGTTTATTAATTCGCAAATCACACGATACAAAACAACTTCTACGTTGTTGTCAAATCTTTCATCTTTTAGCTCTGTCAAAAGATTTATACGAATGGTTTTTGTAACGTTAATCTTATTCGTAAAATTAGTCAATGCCCGAACCAGTCCAAAGTTATTTAAAATGTGAGGACTCAGATTATCAGATATTTCCTTCAGGCTTTTTATCGCTTCGTTAATAACCAATTCTGTATTCTCGACTATTTCACCCGATGCCTTATCGTGTTTCATTTGTGCCAGGGATGATACCGACATCTTTACGGTTGAAAGCAATGGTCCCAGACCATCGTGTAAATCTTTTGCAAATCGTTTTCGCTCCTTTTCTTCGGTCTGAATGATCGCATTTAGGAACATCTTTTCAGTAAGACGGCGAGAGTCTTCAACCCGTTTCATATATTTGAAAATACGTTGAATCATAAATACACCGATGGCAAAAGCAAGCGAAGTTATTACCCCACCCCACACGAATATTTCACGGTAATCCTGAGGTTTAATTGAGCTAACATAGGGTAGAAATTCCACCAGACGCATAATTGCCATCAGGATAAAACCCAGGGTGAGCAACATCCACGAAAAATTGTATTTCGTTACCCGCGTTAATTTGATAGCAACGCCAACAGCAAAAAACTGCAATACAATGGCGATAACAAATAGTATTTTTAAAATCATAGCCTTAATTTTTATCTGCCCTAAAGTTACAAACCACAATTGGCCTTTTTACGCGGTTTCCATATAAACCAAACTAATTTTTACTGAAATTTTATTCTGAAGCTATTTATCTGTTAAACGGTCTGTTTACCCTTACATAAACCCATCGAAAGCAGACGCAAACCGAGCCGGGACAATTAATTATTTTTCTTGCCGGAACTTAAAACGCGTTATCAAATAACAAATTCAATTAGATACTTCCTTATTACATTTTGGTAAGTTATTACATAAAAACCAAACTTAAACGTAGGAAAAGCATTTCCGATCAACTGTTAAAATTCAGTATTTCAGACTTGTATCTTTTGTGGTCTATCGTTTGAAACGGGCATACCACAAAATAAACTGTCATGAAAATAATTATTCCGGTTATCGATAATGACAAATTCAAAATGAAAATTGCCCAAAGTTTTCATAATTCAGAATTTGCCTGCATATACAATTGCATCGACAAGAACTATGAATGGATAAACACAAAAAGCATAAGTCAAAAGTCTGGTAATTTGGGAGTAGAACTTAAACGAAATGGGATAACTGCTGTAATAAGTAACCAAATTCCATTGATGGCGCTCGGTTTTTTTACAGAAAGCGGATTAACCGTATATAAAGCGGAAAGCGGAAATATAGAAGAAAATATTAATCTATTTATCAAAAATCGGCTTATCCGTTTAACAAACGAAACTGCAAAAAGCAGCTCTGCATGTGCAGGTTCATGCAGTTCGTGCAACACAACTTGTAAATCATAAATACCACAAAATATGGCACTTGGTAAATCCATAAAATTTATAAAACAATTTATTTCTGAAAAGGAATTCAGGAATGAATGCAACAAGAGCTCGAAGAGCGATCTGCTTGGCCAACTGGATTTTACAGAGTTGGAATTTGAAGATGCAATCAATATGCAACTGGTAAAATGCCAGTCGTATGAAGAAGCAGATCGGATTCAACAGGTAAAACTTTGGTTTTCGTTTTTATAACAATGCGGTAAACAAAAAACAAACGATATGATACAAAGAGATTTAGAAAAAGTCAGGGTGGTGATAAAAGAGGCCACGGAATTAGATATTGCCTATGCCTATGATGATTTGGTGTTTCCGGATAATACGGCCTTTATCATTCAGTTTGATGACAATGATGCGAATAATTATTTCTGTTATTTTCACACTGATTGTTTGGCCGATGCGAAAGAACAAATCACAGCAGATTTAAGTAAGTCGTTTAAAAAACACCGGTGCTCGCTAACTTCAAAAGGTTCTTTTCAGCTGAACCCAAAAGGAGAAGAAGTAGAAATACAATTTTCCTGAGAATCTTCAGGTAAGGCAATTCAATTGATGATTAAAAATGAATTTTAAAAGACATTAATTTCCAACAATTTAGTATCCATATTCATAAATCAAAAAAATATCAAGACTCTCATTTAATATTGAATGAAAGTCTTGATATTTTTGATCCACCTCTGATTTTATTAATTTGAACTTTACAATTTCAAAATCCCCAAAATAACCATTTTATTTGCCTTTTGGCTTTTCCTGAACTGAGAAGTCCGAAAAAACTCTACTTTTATTCCCTGAAAACTGACTATGCGTTTTAATGAACACAAACAACCAGACAAAGGAGTTTTTTTTATATGAAGAAATGAAACAAGGTAAAGAATACGCCTTCGATTTCTTCTTTAATTATTATTATCCCGGGTTGTGTATTTATGCTCAAAAGATTATCTCGCTCCCTGAAGAAGAAGCCAGAGATATTGTACAGGACGTGTTTGTGAAATTCTGGAACGATCGCGAAAAATTAAACATTAAGCTTTCAATTCGATCCTATTTATTCGTCTCGGTAAAAAACAAGTGTTACGACATCCAGCGAAAGAAAAACACAAATATAAAAGTTCAGGAAATCACCGACCAAAACGATGTCTCTGATGAGTCATTTGAAACTTACGTGTTATCGGAACTGGAGGATTTATTTAATAAAAGCCTGAGCAAACTTCCTGAGCGTTGCCGTGAAGTTTTTGAAATGAGTCGCTTTAATGGTCTTAAAAACCGTGAGATTGCAGTAAAGCTAAATATATCGGAGAAAACGGTTGAAAATCAGATAACAAAAGCGCTCCATATTTTAAGAGTAGAATTAAAAGATTACCTGCCATTGCTCGCCCTTTTCGAGTTTTTTCACTTTCTCCGATAGTACGGATTATTTTACTTCAGTTATTTTTTAAAATTGCATGGGGGGTAATTCAATAAATTACGTCCTATCTAATGTAAACGCATATATAAAGTGGAAAACAAGAATTTCATATATAATTTAATTACGCTGGATTACAACGGTGAACTGGATAAACAGCAGAATGAGGAATTGCAGTCATGGCTCAAATTGTCTCAGGAAAATAAAAATGAGTACAATAAAGTGATTCAACTATTGACTTATTCGGACAGAATGGTTGCGATGAAAAAAATAAATTCCGAAAGTGATTTATTGCTGGTTAAGAAAAAGATGAAACAAAGCTCAAAGAGCAATACATTTTTTCTGAATTTCCAAAAAGTTGCTGCTATCCTGATAATACCTCTCCTTATATATACTGCATGGTCTGTATCCGGAATTTCAAAAAGCTTTAATAAGAAAGTTATAATGAAAACTTCGGAAACCGCATATGGTGTCCGTTCACAAATTCAATTAGCTGATGGAACTAAAGTCTGGATAAATTCAGGCAGCAAATTAACTTACCCTGAAGAGTTCACCGGCGATTTACGGGAGGTAAAGTTAGCCGGAGAAGCTTATTTTGAAGTCGAATCCGATATCGAACATCCATTCTATGTTGACTTAAACGGGTACAAAATTAAAGCAACCGGAACTCGTTTCAACATATCCAATTATCCGGAGGATAAAGAAATAATCACTTACCTGGAACATGGCAAAGTATCGTTACTTGCTTGCACCAAAGAAAAACAGGATGAACTTCTTCAGTTAAACGAAAAGCAATCAATCATTTTGAATAAGGACGAAAAGCAATATAAGGTGCAAGATACTGACGGCTACAAATATTTGGCATGGATCGACGGTTCGCTTATATTTAAGAATGATGACACAGATGATGTAGCTGTGCGACTCGGTCGATGGTTTAACGCTGAAATAATTATTGATAATAATTTATCTGCCAGTGGTTATGTTTTTACCGCGACATTTAAAGAAGAGTCTCTCGAAGAAGCCTTAAATCTGCTATCATACAGTTCTCCAATAAATTATAAAATCATTTCGGGGGCTCAATTAGATGATTCTTCGTTCAGCAAACGTAAAGTACTAATTTCAAAAAAATAAAACTATGAACTAAACTTAATCTGATGAAACCTATTGAAAAAGGGAAGCTGTCAACTTCCCTTCTAATTAGTCCTGTGCGGACAGGACCATATTTAAGTATAAACCTAATATTAACAAATTTATGAAAAAAAATCGTTCCCTTTACGGGGAAGTGGGTACTAATGTCCCGCTTGAAAAAATTTTTAGAAAGATGAAAATAACTTTGCTTGTTGTTTTACTCTCTACAGTTCAAATCCTTGCAAATAGTGTGTATTCACAAAACACAAAATTTACTCTGGCAAAAGAGAATACTACTGTTGAGAATGTTCTGGGTACAATTGAAGATCAGTCTGAATATTATTTTTTATACAACGGGAAACTGGTCGATGTTGCACAAAAAGTAAGTATTAAAGTTGATAATTTAAGCCTTGAAAAAACACTAAACGAACTGTTCTTAAATACAAACATCGTATATAAGATCTATGATCGTCAGGTTGTTTTATCTCCAATAGATGGTGTCAGCGGTACACAACAGGAAAAAACTGTCACCGGAAAAGTTACTGACGCTTCCGGTTCACCTTTGACAGGCGTTACCGTTGTTATTAAAGGTACTTCTACCGGGATAATTTCCGATGCTGATGGAAAATATACATTGAAAAATGTTCCGGCAAACGCTTCGTTACAATTTTCATTTATGGGAATGAAAAGTCAGGAAGTTATTGTTGGTAACAAGACTGCAATTAACGTGGTCATGAATGAAGAAGCATTTGGATTGGATGAAGTTGTTGCTATTGGTTACGGAGTAATGCGTAAAAGCGACCTTACCGGATCTGTAGGATCAGTTAAATCTGATGTTTTGAAGAAACAGGCCGTTGCTTCTTTTGAACAGGGGTTACAGGGAAAAGTAGCCGGAGTTCAGGTTACCGCTACTTCCGGTTCTCCCGGTGGTGTTGTTGATGTTCGTATCCGCGGAGGAAACTCCCTGACATCGGGCAATCAACCTTTGTATGTAATTGATGGCTATCCTGTAACTGCAGGTGGTGCAGCCGGAGGAAATGGTGCAGGCCAAAATCCTATGGCAACACTTAATCCCGGTGATATTGAAAGCATGGAAATATTAAAGGATGCATCGGCAACTGCTATATATGGTTCGCGTGGAGCTAACGGAGTTATACTTATTACTACAAAAAGAGGTAAATCAGGTAAAACTACGGTTTCTTATGATGGATATTCAGGAGTTCAGCAAGTAGCAAAAAAACTGGATATGATGAATGCGACCGAATGGGGAACAATGGCCAATATAGCTGCTGCCAACGATTCGCGTCCTGCGTATTATCCAAGTGCAACGCCAAATCCACTATATCCGGCAATCAGCGAATTAGGTGAGGGTACTGATTTTCAGAAAGAAATATTCAGTTCTTCAGCTCCCATTCAGAATCACAATATAACCATTACCGGAGGAACAGAAAATACAAAATTCTCTATTTTAGGAGGTTATTTCGATCAGGAGAGTATTGTTAAGAATCAGAATTTCAACCGTGTATCCTTTCGTAATAACATCGACACAAAAATATCCTCACGAATAAATCTGTCAACAAGCTTCACAGCAAGCAGGGTTACCACAAATGTTGGTCGCGAAAACGGTGATGGCGGAGGAAATACTTCTATTATCAATGCAGCTTTGGTTATGCCTCCAACTGTTCCGGTATATGATGCAGCAGGTGAATATATTTTAATGAACTTTTTGTCGGGAAGTTCAACTGTACCGAATCCGGTACCCTATGTAAATCATTTACTGGACAAAGGAACCATTGACCGGGTTCTCGCATCTGCTGACCTTTCAATTAACATCATGGAAGGACTTACCCTGAAAGTAAGCGCAGGAGCAGACCTTTCAAGCGCTTTGAGAGAAGTTTATGAGCCCAAACAAACCAATACCGGTGCAAGCGCGAATGGTATTGCTCAGCAACAAAATTCAAGAAATCAGTCCATTTCCAACGAAAACGTTCTGACATATCTTAAAAGAACAGGAATTCACTCGATCAATGCCATTATTGGAACTTCAGCATTATCTATTCAGGACAAATGGAGTGGCATGACTGCCAAGAATTTTATTTCAGATGTTTATGAGTACAACAACTTAGATGCCGGAGCAACATGGGATAAACCCTATTCCGGAAGAAATAAAAATACGCTGTTATCCGGGTTTGGACGTATTAATTACGTGATGATGGACCGCTATTTAATTACTGTGACAGGACGTGCCGATGGAAGTTCCAAGTTCGGAACAAATAACAAATGGGCATTTTTCCCATCTGTTGCTGCTGCATGGCGTATGGATCAGGAATCATTTATGAAACCGGTAGAATGGGTTAGTAATTTGAAATTAAGAGGTAGCTATGGAATAACCGGTAACCAAAATATACCAAGTTATTCATCACTCGAAAAAATGAATACCTATGTTTATCCAATTGGCGGAATTACCAATGTTGGTATCGCGGCTGCAAATATGCCCAATCCGGATCTGAAGTGGGAAACAACAGCTATTAGCGACATTGGTGTTGACCTTGGGTTCCTGGAAAACAGGTTTAATTTCACTGCTGATTATTATTACAAAAAAACCACTGATTTGCTTTGGAATATATCAGTTCCATTAACAACCGGATTTAGCTCAGTTTTAAAGAACCTGGGTAGTATTGAAAATAAAGGTCTGGAACTTAGTTTATCTGCAGACATTTTAACAGGCGACTTTAAATGGAGTTCCATGTTAAACTGGTCAGCGAACAGAAATAAGGTTTTATCCATTCCCGGCTATATCCCTTCACAACAGGGAACAATTTCCGGTCACTTAAAAGTAAATGGAAGTTGGTTGGAACCCGGACTGCCTGTAGGTGTTTGGAATCTACTTAAAACAACTGGTGTTATGCATACCCAGGAAGAAAGAGATGCTGCTCCGCGTGTTGCCAGTGCAACTTTTGATCAGGTTGGGGATATGAGTTTCTACGATAAAAATAATGATGGAAAAATAAGCTTTGGCGAAGACAGAACCATCGTAGGAGATCCAAATCCCGATTTTATTTTCGGATGGACAAATAACTTCAGCTATAAAAACTTTGATCTTACGATGTATTTTAACGGTACTTACGGCAATGACATTTATAATGTTTTGCGCGCTGAAACAGACATCGTAAGTGTTTGGGGAAACCAAAACAGGGCAGTTCTGGATTACTGGACACCATCAAATGTAAATGCAAAATATGTCAGACCTCACGTACTGGTTAATCAGAACATGCTTCAATCAGATTATTTGATTGAAGACGGGTCATACATAAGACTACAGAACCTGACTCTAGGGTATAAAATTCAGAAAAGCTCATTCTTCGAATCTTTGAGAATATATGTAACCGGACAGAATTTATTCACCCTAACCAATTATTCAGGTTATAATCCTGAAGTAAACAGTTCGGGACAAAGTAATCTTCAGTTGGGTGTGGACTACAATGCTTACCCAGCTTCAAAATCATTTATTCTCGGAGTTAATATTGGTTTTTAACCCTAAAATTTTACAGAAATGAGACTATATAAATATTTAATTATTGCAGCCGTTTTGACGGTAGCCAGCACATCCTGCAAAGACTTTTTAAAAGAGGATGTCTATGAATTTATCACACCTGACAATTTCTATAAGACCGAAGCTGACGCTAAGGCCGGGCTCACATCTGTTTATCAACCCCTTCAGGATGGGAATGGATTTAAACGCTATATCTGGATGGGCGCCGAATTCCCGGGAGAAGCTGCTTATGCCAATGCAAGTGCTCCTTCACGTGTAGAAATGGACGATTATGCATGGACTGCCACAACAGACTTTTCCCGATTAATCTGGGATATTTCATACCGTGGAATCAGACGGGCAAATAATCTCCTGCTGAATATTGATAAAGTGACCTTTAAAAGCGAGGATACAAAAAATCAGATCATTGGAGAAGCAAAATTTCTTCGTGCTTTGAATTATTTTGTGCTGATTCGTTTCTACGATCATGTGGCTATCGTTACCGAGACCGATGATATGAATGCTGCCGATTTATCCAATGAAGGAACAGACGATGCCGTTTGGGCCTTAATCGAGGCAGATTTGAAATATGCTGAATCGGTGCTGAAAACCACCTACGGAGCCGCTGATGCGGGTCGCGCAACAAAAGGTGCAGCTATGGCTATGTTATCAAAAGTATATCTTACACAAGCTGCATGGCCCTGGAACAAAGCTGGATTCTATGAAAAAGCAGCTGCAAAAGCCGATGAAATCATTACCAATGAAAGTTCTTTTGGCTATGGTTTGGAAACCGATTTCCGCAAAATATTTGATGTGACCAACGAACATGGCAAAGAATATATTTTCGACGTGGAATTTGTAACCAACATCAATGGCAACGACTTTCCGGCATTAACCGGAATGAGAGGTTATAATGTTAAGAAAACCGATGGCTGGTCATCGTTTATTTCAACTCCTGCGTTTTATAAATCATATACCCCCGGAGATAAACGTATTTCAACCACTTTCGTGACTGGTTTTACCGACTTGAAAACCGGAAAAGTTTACGTTTACAATCCGGATAATGGAGCTGAACCATCTTTCCCATTGTGTCACTTTGCGAAATACCAGGATCCGAATGATAATTTATCAACGGCTGCCGGAGATTATGGCTGCAACATGAAGGTGATTCGGTATGCTGATGTTTTATTGATTCAATCGGAAGCCTACAATGAGCTAAATCAGGTTGGTAAGGCAATTACAGGAATTAACCGTGTACGGGTTCGTGCCGGACTGGAACCAATTGCTGCCACGATATCTCAAACTGATTTACGGAAGGCAATTGTTCAGGAACGAATCTGGGAATTTGCAGCTGAAGGACAAGCATTATTTGATCTGAAACGTCAGCATGTATTGTCTGAAAGAGCAAAAAAAGACATCGCCGACAAGTATTATTCACTTCCTGTTCCACAGGATGAAATTGATAAAAATCCAAATCTGGTTCAACACCCGTTGTGGAAATAATGATTATTTGCTGATATAAAAAAGGGCGGATAACTTTGGAAATCAAGGTATCCGCCTTTTTGTACTTTAAAATGACAATCTGACAACTTAAACTAACCTATTCCAATCATGAGAATCATTCAACTAAGCCTGTTTATTTTACTTTCCAATTTACTATTTGCCCAAAATACTGAAACCCAATATCTGTCCGGAACCGGAGCCGAAAAAACTGTGAACTGGGAGTTTTTCTGTTCGGCAGGGATGAACAGTGGCACATGGACAACAATAGCCGTTCCTTCGTGCTGGGAACAACAAGGATTTGGTGCTTACAATTACGGACACGACAAGTTTGAAACCCGGCTCAACGAAACCGGGACTTATCGTTATAAATTTAATGTACCTGCCACCTGGCAAAACAAACAGGTAAATATTGTTTTCGATGGCGTAATGACCGATGCCGAGGTGAAAATCAACGGTAAACTGGCCGGACCAATCCATCAGGGCGCTTTTTACCAGTTTAAATACGACATCAGTAAACTCCTGAAGCCCGGAAAAGAAAATCTGCTGGAGGTTTTTGTAAAGAAGCATTCTGATAATATATCGGTTAGCCGTGCTGAACGTCAGGCCGATTTCTGGATATTTGGCGGAATTTTCCGTCCGGTTTATCTCGAAGCAAAACCGAAAGAGAACATTGCACGGGTGTCAGTCGATGCCAGGGCCAATGGTGACTTTCAGGCGAATGTATTTATCTCCGGATTAAAAGATGCAGCAAAAGTAGTTGCAGAAATACAAACGCTGTCCGGAAAAACAGAGGCCACAATTGAGGGAAAAGCGGATGCTTCGTTATGTACCATTTCAGGAAAAATGACAAGCCCAAAGACCTGGAACCCCGAGTATCCTAACCTCTACAAGGCAGTATTCAAACTGCTGGATAAGAATGGCAGAATCATCAGTCAATATACTGAACGGATTGGATTTCGTACTGTTGAGGTGCGCGAAAGCGACGGAGTATATGTAAATGGTGTCCGTATAAAAATGCAGGGCGTTTGCCGCCATACTTTTAACCCTAAATATGGCCGGACATCGTCAAAAGCACTCAGCATAGAAGCGGTTAACCTGATGAAAGATATGAACATGAACGCGGTTCGTATGTCGCATTATCCTCCGGAAAAGCATTTCCTTGACGTTTGTGACTCGCTGGGGCTTCTGGTGCTGGATGAACTCACGGCCTGGCAAAAACCTTCGTATGACGACGTCGTTGGCCGGAAATTACTGGAAGAGTTAATTGCCCATGATGTCAATCATCCGTCAATCATTTTCTGGGACAATGGAAACGAAGGTGGAGAAAACAATAACCTGAATGACGATTTTGCTGAGTTGGATATCCAAAAACGTAAAGTATTGCACCCATGGCAGGATTACGATCTGACCAATACCCTCCATTACAGCGACTACAATTCGTTGGCGCTCGATGGGTTCAGCAAACGAAAGATATTCTTTCCGACCGAATTTTTGCATGGTTTGTACGACGGTGGTCATGGTGCCGGACTGGATGATTACTGGCAAATGATGTGGAACAATCCACTGGCAGCCGGAGGTTTTCTGTGGGTTTTTGCTGATGAAGCAGTAGAACGCACCGACCGTAACCGGGAACTCGACAGCGACGGGAATCATGCACCCGACGGGATTCTGGGGCCATACAACGAAAAAGAAGGAAGTTTTTATACGATCAAAGAGATCTGGTCGCCGGTGCAATTCGAGAAACGCTACATCAGCCCTGAATTCGACGGGTCTTTCCGGATTGAAAACCGCTATTTTTATACCAACCTGAACAAGTGCACATTTAATGCCGAATGGGTACGTTTTTCTAATCCTGATGAATCAGGGAAGGAAGAGATAATTGTGACTCAGAATCTGAAAGTTGATCTGGCTCCCGGGCAAAAGGGCACGATTCAGGTTAATTTGCCTGAAAACTGGAAACAGAGCGATGCGCTGAGAATCAAGGCAACCGATCAATACGGGCGACATTTGAATACATGGAGCTGGCCGGTGAAATATCCTGAAGCAAAAACAAAAGAATTGCTGACAGAAACTTCAGCAGAAAGACCAACGGTTCAGGAGACCGAAAAAGAACTGATCGTAAAGGCAAACGGACTTGAGTTTACCTTCAGCAAAACAGACGGAATCCTTCAGCAAATTAAAAACGGCGACAAGTTGATCCCGCTTTCCAACGGGCCGGTTATTGTTAGCGGTGCGAAACCGTTAAAACAAACGACTTATCGTTTCGAAGGGGATAATCTGGTTATTGAAACCGTTTTCGAAAAGGACGACCTGTTTAAATGGACGATTAATGGAACCGGGCTGACTGACCTGGAAGTAAGTTACGAACCAGCCAACAATTGTCTGAATGCCGGGATTACCTTCGATTATCCTGAAAAAAATGTGGCCGGAATGAAATGGCTGGGCAACGGGCCTTACCGTGTCTATAAAAACCGGATGAAAGGTGTTGAATTTGGCCTGTGGGAAAAGGCTTACAACAATACGATTACCGGTGAATCAGGTTTCGAATATCCGGAGTTTAAGGGATACCATTCTGAAGTTTACTGGGCAAAAATTACCGGGAAAGATAGTCCTGATTTTAAGGTTTACATTCATAGCAAAGACATTTTCCTTCGTATGCTGACGCCCGCCGATCCGGTAGCTCCTGCCAAAACAAAAATTGAATATCCGAAAGGTGATATCTCTTTCCTGCATGGGATTAATGCCATCGGAACAAAGTTCACTGATGCAAGCTCGTCCGGACCGCAATCAAACCCTTATCAGTTTAATTCGGCAAAAATACATGGAGGAAAGCTGAATATGAAAATAACATTCGATTTCAGATAAATCTTCACTGAACACGATAAAGACAGATTATGAAAACGGATAGCTTAGCAAATTAAGCTATCCGTTTTTTTACATTGATTCAGGAATAACAATTTACCAGCCTGGATAATTATAAATCTTTCGGAGGAAATGAGAAACAGAGGCTGTATCAAAAATCAAAACAATCTCAATTTTCGTCATCCCGAATTTATTTCGGGATCTGCCATTCAATGCGTTGAGATCCTGAAACAAGCCTTCGACGTGAGCTCAGTCGAACGTTCAGGATGACTGGGATTAATGACTTTTGAGACAGCCTCTCAGGGCCAGATCCGTCTAATCAGGTTATATAAAGTGATTAACAACATAAAATAAGTGATCACAAATCCAATTTAACCACTTGACTTTATTGTTGATTTGTTGTAATTTGTACATGACATATTATTTTTCCAACCCTTTAATAACAACTGTTATGTCATCAACAACCGATTACAACGAACTGTTACCCGTTATTTCAGAAATCAAACCTGCAGAAGCTCTTACGCCCAACATGCCTGTCGACGTGTTTGTGCAGGAAGCCGAAAACCTCTACCACTGGAGCAAAGACGACCAGAAAGCTTTAACAAAAGCCGGCCTCGACTGGAATCTGGTACTTAGTTTGCCTGCCCGTGCAGGAGCATGCCGCGAATCACAATCGCTTTGGAACAAAGAACGCAACACCCGCCAGGAGGCTGAACAAGCCTGGAAAGAAGAAGCCCCGGCGGCTTTCGACCTCCGCGACCAACTGATTCATGATTTCAGGTTTGCCTACCGCAAATTTGACGGGCTGCTGGCAAGGGTTGACGAGATTGCCCAGGGCGATTCCAACGCCGACATGGTTCAGGATTTGAACGACCTCTCCGTATTAGGGAAGGCAAACTCCAAACCGCTTAAGGACATTAATTTTGATATGCCCTTGCTCGACACGGCCTCCGAAATCTCCGACCGCATGGGCGACCTGCTTGGAGCTACCAACGGCGAACGCAAAGAAGTAAGCGAAGCGATGATTATCCGCGACAAAGCGTTTACTTACCTAAAACAGGCGATTGACGAAATTCGCGAATGCGGAAAATTTGCCTTCTGGCGCAATCCCGACCGGCTGAAAGGATATTCGAGCGTGTACTGGCAACGAAAAAATACGGTAAAACCAGAACCAGCTCCGGAAGCCAATATTGAAGCTTAAACGGATGACCCCCGAAAACCTATGTCGATAGCGTTTCCGGGGGTTTTTATTTTTGCGTGAATGAAAATCGGTGGTTTTGATTATTCGTCCTGTACTCTTTCCTGTCGTCCTGTATAGTTTCTACCCGTCCTGTGGAACTTCTACCCGTCCTGTACACATTTTTACCCGTCCTGTGGCACAGGACGGCTTCCCTACCCTACAGGACGGGTATTTTTTCATACAGGACGGCTTCCCAACCTACAGGGCAGTCAGAAAATGTACAGGACGGTGTTCCGGACTAACAGGGAGGCTTTCCAACCATCCGGACGGCAAAATCTTTAGCGGGAAGGCAAAAAACCCAGCGGGGCGGCTGGATTACAAATTCTTTGTTAAAAATGCTGATTGCAGATAAGCACTAGCGGGTGTTTTAAACCAATAAATAAATCAAATTCTGAACAAATTACATTAAATTCGTACAATAAAATTATTGATTTTTATATCAAAATAATTAAAGCTTTTATTCAATTTATATTTTTTTGAGAGGTTGAAATATGAACAGGTTAAATGATGCAAATAATATAAAAGCACTATTGATTGATTTTCTGATTGATCAGAATGAAGATGTTGATATTTTGTTTGGTAGTGAAGTTTTTTTTGGCAAGAAGAAGAGACAATCAGACATTATTACTGTAAATGGAACTATAACAGCATATGAGATTAAAGCCTCAAATGATGATTTCAGAAGGGTTCGAGAACAATTGGATGATTATAAAAAAGTTTTTGATTATCAATATCTTGTAGTTACAGAAGGGCATGAAAACAAAGCATCGAATTTTTTAAAAGCAAATGAAGGTTTAATAATTATTGATAAGACTCTAAATATACAAGTTTATAAAAAAGCGTCTTTAATTAAAAAACAAATTAAAGCCGAAATTCTTGAAACAATTCCGCTTAGTTATTTAAAAATGCAATACAAATTGCCATCTGACTTAAATGCCTTCGAATGTAGAAACATACTCTTAAAAAGAAAATTATCAGAATTGAAAATAATATTAAAAAAATTTCTCGAATCACGACTTGGGCCTAGAAATGAATTGTTTAAATCAGAGAAAGGCGAATACACACATTTTGAGGATATTAAATTATTATCGAGACAAGCCTTTCAATTATATTAATACATCTCTTCTATTCCGATTAACCGTTGATCAATATGAATCGACATTCGAACAGAAATCCAGAAACTAGGTGATGAACCAGGAGCACTTCCATCTTTACAACTCAAAACTTGAATAATTCCCCAGTTCTTATTTAAATTCCGTGGAAATTTTTCATCTCTGTATACTTTTTTCGCAACTTTTGTGTAAGTATAAGGATAGTCATTACCATTTCTTCTTTCTCTATAATAATATATCTCCTTTTGGGTCGGTATGTCTATACGTGGAATCCAACCTCTAGCCATTACAATATCATCATTTCTAATGGGATTAATTGAAGCATAATCACCATATATAATATTGCCATGAGAACGTTTTATTCCATTAAAAATGTCTATTTCATTTAGTGGGAAAGAATCATATTCGTCATTTCCTATATCACTTACATAACGTGGAAAAGATGTAGAGACAATAATAAATTCAGCTTTTGGAATTTTATTTTTTATTTTTTCGATACGTGCATTTGCAATTTCAATTGTGTTCAAATAAGCACCAGAGGGCACATATTCACAATCAATTACAAATATAAATTTCAATTTTTTATTTTCATTAACATAGTCCTTAATCACATCAATGTCTTCATAACAACCATCATCAGCGATACTATTTCTATATACCATTTTATTAAAATTCTCTCCTAATTTTTCTACTTGCTTAAGTAAGTTTTTTTCAATATCCTCATCTGCAGTATCAACTAGTATTGTTGGTATTATCTCTTTAAAAACATTATGCTCCTTAATTTCAACAAGAAATGAAATCCAATTTTTGTAGCCTTTTTCAAATTTATAAAGTTCATCAATTTCTGAGTTACTTAAAGATTCATGAGTTGTTAAATCCAGACAAATTGATTGATTAGCAAAAATGTTCTCAAGGTTTTTAATTCGTTTTGAGATAAGCCCAACTTTGTCCAGCTTTGACTTACGACCTCTTGTAAGCTCAATAATCGGTTGAACTTTACTTCTATCAAACTTTGTATTTTTTAATGCTCTTAATTCAGCATCACCAGTTTTAAATAATAAAACGTACTTATTTTTCATTTGATTTGGTTTTAAAATTCAAATTTTTTGCGCGATGCTCAATTGCCAAAACGGAAACATTAAACTTCTCCGCCAATTCATTAATTTTGGTTATTCTATTTGTAATAATTGCATCTCGAAACAAATACTCGGGCATAAGTATTTCTGATGCGAACCTATCTGCATTAAACTCGATTGAACTATCATTTGATTTTCTAAAATAGATTTCTTCATCAATGAAAGATCCTCTATCATCTTTGTGTAGACAATAGTGGGCAAATTCGTGAGCAATTGTAAAACGCTGTCTCTTTGGATGATGTTTTGCATTTACTCCAATTACCCAATTTTTATCAATCATTTTAAGATAACCTGAAACAGACGATGAGAGCTCAGTATCTTTTTTAAGAATTATACCTTTATCTTTGACTATCTTTTCAATATCAACAGTATAATTTTCAACGTATCCTTTGTCAATTGCATTATTAATAATTGACTGAACATCACTTAGTAGAGTCGGTTCATCGGTTAACTTTCTACTTCTTCGTCCTTTTACGCCCATGGCAAATTAACTTTTTAATTTTCAGTTGAATCCAAATCAATTTCAGAATCATTATTGTTGAGTTCAGATGTTTCTTTTAATAATATAATTTCCTCTTCCAGATATTGAATTTTATTTTCTAATTCACTAAGTAGTTCACGATAACGTCCTTCAGCCTCCCCTATTAATTGGCTTTTAACTTCATCTTTAAATTCATCCGATTTTAATCTGGAACTTATTAAATCGTTTGATTGAGATTTTAAATATACAAATCCAAGAAATGACAGCCCAGCAAGCATAACCGATAAAACCATCAAGAAGTTATTATAGTAATTTACTATATTATTTGTATACTCCTGTGGTGTTAGAATTAGCTTAGCTTGGGTTAATTCATTTAATAATTGTTTTTTATAAAGATTTTGTATTTGAATAATAGAATCGGAATTACATGAAGTAATAGATTCAGATAATAATGCCGTGTTCACATTAATTTCACTTATTTGAATTCGATGGCCGGAAAAATTGAATGATAATACTATAACAATAAAAATTGCTACAATTGAAAATCCACCAAGGATACCAGAATAAAAAGGCGTCATACTTCTCATCTAATCATTTTTTTTAATAAATATAAAGGTAGCATTCTTGTCTTAACAAATAATTATTGATACCACATAAAAAAAAATAGACTGAACACCTTCTCCTTTTGTTACAAATTGCCCGATAAGGCAAAAGCGGGAAGAGTATATCTAGGTCAAAATGTGAATTGCAGCTCCAACTAAAATCATCTATCGGCTTGCATTTCACGGATCGTTTCGGAATGGAATGATTTCAATACAAGGATTTTAATTTTGGCAAGGGCTAAGGTAGATCATAATATCCAATTAACGAATAATGGATGGCAGATTTTCTTTCGTGTTATTTGTATCAGGAACTTTGAGTTAAAACGGATAAACCATTACGAACTTACCGGGTTGAAAATTGGTTTTATTCGGTAATAAAATAGCCTTTTATGTTCTCAAACCCTGTCAGGCCAGATGTTTGGCAATTCGCCACTGAATCCCATTTCCGGAAGGCTGTTCATTTGTTCCATTTCTGTTGCAGTCAATTCAAAACCGAACAGATTGATGTTTTCTTTAATTCTTTTGGGTGTTGTAGATTTTGGGATGACAATTACATCATGCTGAATAATCCATCGCAGGCAAACCTGAGAAACAGATACCTTGTGTTTGTTGGCAATGGCTTCCAACACTTCATTCCCAAATATTTTTCCTCTTGCCAAAGGCGACCATGCCTCAACAACTATATTTTGCCTCTTACAAAATTCAACCAATTCCTGCTGCCAGTAACCCGGATGAAATTCTATCTGATTAATTGACGGAATCACCCTGGCTGTTTGAAATAATGCGTTTAAATGTTCCTGAAAAAAATTACTTACACCAATCGATTTTATTTTGCCTTCTGCCTGTAATTCCTCCATGGCCCGCCAGGTACCGGCATTTGTTTTTTGCCAGTTGTTGTAGTTCTTCGCATTTGCAGGCCAATGGATTAAGAACAAATCAATGTAGTCAACCTGAAGTCTTTTCAGCGATTTTTCAAATTCTATTTTAGCCGGTTCATATCCTAAACTCTCGCGCCATAATTTAGTGGTTATAAAAATATCTTCTCTCGAAACATCACTGGCTTTTATTCCTTTCCCAACAGCTTCTTCGTTCCCATATATTGCCGCGGTATCAATCAGACGATACCCATCTGATATAGCGCTGATGACTGATTCAATTCCCTCCTGCTCTTTGGATTTGTAGGTTCCGAATCCGACTACCGGAAGTTTATTTCCATCATTTAAGATTATTGTTTTCATAATTCTAAAGTCATTTTTTCAGAATGGATTGGACTTCCATAAAAAAGCAATCAGGTAAATAAACGGACAATAATACTATTTTCATACATTGTTACGAGCTTTTTCCCCTTCTCACTAGTTGCACAATACGGTTATAGATGATTTCCGCTAAATTCCAGTCATATCCATCAAAGTTGGTTGTATTATTAAATTGAATAACAACCGTGTCGATATCTTTATAATATTTTGCAATACTCTGGTAACCGGGAATTAAACCTGTATGATCATATCTGTAAATGGAGGAATAGATTTCCTTTTCGCCTTCTTTAAAAACTGAACCATCATTTAACGCCCGCATGAATTTGCCGACATCTTCTGCAGTTGCTAACATTAAACCTGTATCTACAGTCTTAAAATCCTGCTCAGAGCCAACATAATAACCACTCATAACATCGTCGATATTCACTTCACTAAGCGAACCGAACGTATTTTTCAGCCCAAGAGGAATCAATATTTCCTCTTTTATGTATTGCTGATGGCTATATCCCAGCGTTTTATCAATGAGGTCCTCAATCAACATATAATTGGTATTTGAATATCCATAATCTTTACCCGGTTTAAAGTCAGCCGGTAAATCCAGTGCGTATTCAAGTGTTTCCTGTCTGTTTTTGGGCGGTTTTTTCCAATAATCAGGATGATCTACAAAATTGGGAATGCCGCTCCGGTGTTGCACCATCATTCTCAAGGTGATTTTTTCTGCATTTTCAATTCGTCCAACAAGTTCCGGAAAGTATTCAGCGAGTGTTTTATCCAAAGACAAACGTCCTGCCTTGACTAATTTGGTGACAGCTACAGCATCATATAACTTGCTGATACTGGCAATCTTGAATAAGGCTTGCGGGTAGGCAGGTCTTTTATTTTTTCGGTCGTGCCAGCCTGCCGCATAAAACTCCGGTGGCTTCCCGGCCTGGTCCACATAAACAATCATTCCATCAAATCCATGACCGATACCTTCATTTAATTGTTCCTGAACGGTATCTGGCAGTGGTAATATCCATGCCTTTACCAAAATCCATGGAACGAAGTATAAAGAGCCTATGCTGGCAATAATAAATACTATTCTTGCGATTCGTTTTATTTGTTTCTTCGTCATCAGTTTATATTTTTTCAGGATGATGTACTTTTATTGAACTACTAAGCAGTACTCTAAATACTAAAACATAAGGTATCATTCACCCTGTCACTTAACTTTATCCAAAGGTTTGCCGTTATTAACCGACAATTTACCATTGACAATCTTATAGCTATAGGTTACAGAGGCTTGTCCTTCAGGCTTTAGTGTATACGAGTCGGAAGAAGCAACAATTTCTCCTTTATGACTAAACGATACGGCTGTACCATTGACTTTTCCCGCTACAGCGTAGGAATAAGTATTGTTTTTATTCACTACAAAGGTCGCCATCATAAGTTTAGCATCAGTTTGGTAACCTTTCCAGGTACCCGCTAAACTAACAGGTACCGACTTTACAACAGGTTTAGCTGTAGCAACAACAGGTTTAGCACCTGCATTTTTCAAAGCTTTAACAATATCGCTTTTATTCGCCAGCGCTCTATTGGCACAACCAAGCGCCGAATCACCCACTTTATTTACCGCATTCACCCCGGCGCCACTCTCAATAAGTAAGTTTACAAGTTTTAAATTCCCTGCTTCTGAAGCCAGCATGAGTGCCGTTTCGCCAGCAGTATTGGCTAAATTCACATTGGCTCCGCTTTTAATTAAAACTTCACAATTGTCCACCGCAGCTTTCCAGCCATAGTTCGTACCAAGTTTTGCAGCACACATTACAGCAGTCATATCCTGCGCATGCAACACATTAGGATTTGCACCCAATTCCAGTAATTTCGCTAAGGTTTTAAGTCTCGCTTTTTTATCCAATGGATTAAATCCCATAGCTGTTCTGGCCAGTGGTCCTGCCCATGGCGATTCTTTCGATACTTCATTTACATCAGCACCACTCTTCACCAACAGTTCTAACATGTCGAAATGATATCCCAAAGCAGCATAACTAATCGCATTAAAATACGTTGAATTATATCCGTTCAGAACAGCATTTTGTTGTATCAAATACTTTGTGGCTTCTAAACTATTGCGTTGAGCTGCCTTTTGTATCGCATTAATTCCCTGCGAACTTGACAGATTAATATTTGCATCATGTTTAACTAAAATTTTTAATCCCTCCACATTATTGAAAAACGAAGCTGCATTCACTGCCGGTTCATCGCCATTCGATCCGGCTTTACCCAGATAATTAACATCAACCTTATATTTTGTAATAAAATATTCAGCCCAATTGGCATCTTTCGCTTTTATCATAGCCATATTTAAAGGCAACATACTTACTGAAGTGGGTCCATATTTATTGGCACCATATTTCATAATAATATCCAATATGTCATGATTATCCTGACCGATCGTTTCAGGAATCATCCCTGGCAAAGTCTCTCCTTGTTTAACATCTTCCACTTTTGCACCACGTTTTAAAATTGCTTCAACAGCTTCAGCATGCTGCGCCTGAACAGCATTTCGGTATGCAGTAAGATCATAGTGACCTACAAAATTTACGTTTAATGCAGAACCGGCATTGTTTAATATGGCCATGGTAACCGCTTTTGACTCCTCTGTTTGTTTTCCAAATGTCGATATCCATAACGCAGTACCTCCATTATTAAAGTCGCTATGATAATTAATGTCTACCCCCATCTTTATGAGACGAACAACATTATCAACTTTTGAATTGAAACTGGCTGAGCTAATCAATGCAACCAATGGCGTTGTAGCCCACGATTTGTCAATACCAGGTTCTGTTATTGTTACCGTTTTTACATTAATTTTAGGCGCATCAAGTAATAATTTAACGATATCGTTATCCACTTTAAGTACACCACCGCATGCTTTATTTAATAGCGAAACACCTTCGTAATTCTCATTTACATTTGCACCAGCTTGTAGTAAAGCTTTTAACTGATTAACATCCCCTTGCTCCACTGCAACAAATGTCAGTGGTTTAACTCCTGTTGTTTGAGCTGATGACACGATGGATAAAAGTGATACACAAAAGATCACAGTGATATTTTTAATGTTTTTCATAGTTAGGGCTAAAGTTATTAGCTGATGTTTTTAAAGTAAAATAATTAACTGATAATGAAGGGATACAGGTGTGTTGTTTTTAATTAATCCACGAATGAACAACGCATTAGTAGTGCAATATCAAAACAAAGAACATGCTTCGTTTCAAAAGTACAAAATTAATTATTCTCAGAGACAACTCCACTCCCGCCCGTTCAATATTATGTGTGAACCATAACTATTTATTATCACTACTACACTTAGCTTTACCTGGCCTAATCCCGAAGCCTCGGGATTGAAGGCTGCGGGCAATGCTGTCCGAAAGAAAACCAGTTATGCCCTGCAACAGGGAAGAAGTCAGGAATGATGATATCCAACTCGTAAGCCTTTTGATGTTTTAATTTCACGCCTTGATAGTGGGATTGTCTATTATAACCATGCAGTAAACTAAGCTCGGTTTCATAACGAAGCATGCTTTGCCCTAATGTTTCTAACGCCTGGTGCCAAACTTTTTCTGATGTCAATTGTAAGTCGCTCTTCAGCAATGTCCATCATCGCATTAAACAGCTTACTTTAGAATCTGACATCTCTTCGTTCATCCAGTAATTGTTTAAAATCGGGAGAAGTGGTTCTGAGATTAATTGATTTCCTGTTTTTTAGGTGGCATTGCCAGGCAAATATTCTATAATTAAGGACGCTTGTGATTGAATGCTTTTTTTCATTTCGGTTACACTTTAATGTGTAAACCTATATAATGACGAGACACTTTCCTGGTCATTTACAAAGAATGGCTTTTATCTCCATTTTGGTACGACAGGCAATCGTTCTCCATCGTCAGAGGTATGCTCTTCAAGTGAATTCTCTTTGGATTGGATGACCATGTAAACCATCGATTCATCAGATGAATTACAAATACCACGCTTTCCTTTTGGTGCAACCCGTATAACACTACCCTCTTTTATCGGGAAACAATCTTCGTCAACCTGATAAAATCCGGAACCTTTTATAATGATATAGGTTTCTTCGTTTTTCCGGTGAATATGAAAATAAGGTTGCTCGGTGTGAGGAAGTAATGTATTAAACGAAATCTCGGTTCCGGTTGCTTTGGTGGCATCCTTTAAGAATACTTTACCTTCTATTTTGTTTTTATTCTTTGGATGAATCAGGCTATAATCCATCAATGAATCTAAACTTCCCATATTTACGGCGGTATAGTTGGTATTCTCTTCCAGTTTTTCAAGTTGTTTCATAATCGGATGTTTGTTGAGGTTTAAAATATTGAGTTATGATCACGTTTTCATCTTACACATTCACAAAACGGTTTAGGCGATGAAAAGTTGCAGATTACTTTTGAGTTCAGTTACCGGAATGACAAAAATGGCGACAATGCTTGAATTTACAAATGAAGCGGCTATTATTTTTATACATTATTGGGCACCGGGCTTTTTTCATTTCATCCTTTTATGGTATAATCATAGTGATACCAGTTAAATCTGCTTTCCCATTTTTCAGGAATTCGTAAGTCATCCGGTCTGTTTGACAATCGATAAATCGAATCCCTTTTAGACTCTTATTTTTAAAGAACGTATTAATAAGTGTTGCATTCCTGAAAGTCACCTTTTTAAATGAACAGTTTTCAAAATAACAATCATCTATATTATCCTCAAAGACGATATCGGCAATCTGTGAATCAATAAAAGAAGTGCGATCCAACACTGCATTGGTAATTGCATTATTCACGAAAGCACTGAATTTAAACACTACTCCAGTAAAATTGGCTCTTGAAAAATCGCAATCGTTTATATTGCTACCTGAAAATTCAGTTTCTTTCAGTGAACTGTTCTCAAATCGATTATTAGTTAAATTGGTGTTTTGAATGTGACTGCCCCTAATATTGGAACTTGAAAAGTCACAACGGTC
Organism: Prolixibacteraceae bacterium; assembly: GCA_041736275.1. Lineage (GTDB taxonomy): Bacteria > Bacteroidota > Bacteroidia > Bacteroidales > Prolixibacteraceae > Aquipluma. The sequence goes on along the minus strand of JBGSUC010000079.1, from coordinate 139,714 downwards.
AACATGATTGCTTTTTAGATGAAGTCCCGATAAATCAGAACCTATAAATTTACACTTTTGCATGTTAGCGGAACTGAATTTCCCATGTAGATTGTTTAATCCGGAAAAGTCAGCATCCATCCAGTTTCCGCGTGACATATCCCAGCTAAGCCTTTTCTTCTGTTCCTCTGATTGAAAGTCGTCCGTTTGCTTAGATGAAGACTTATTAGAAGCTATTTCAGTGTTAGCAGATTGAAAGCTTCCTGAAAAATAGTTAAGGTCAACACCCAGAATTTCCGCGAGTCGGTTAAATGTAGTGATATCAGGCATTGATTCTCCACGCTCCCATTTCCCAACTGCTTGTGCGCTAATAAATAAAAGTTCAGCAAGTTGCGCTTGTGAAATATTTAGTTTTTTTCTTGCTTCAGTAATTTTGTTGCCAATCATTTTTGTTTCCATGTGTGTCATCTTTTATTTTAATTTTTCGACACTACAAAGATGTTGAACTTCATTTTCAAAATCAGTCAAAATGCAGTTACAATTAGTTGTAATTACGCTACTTGTAGTTGTTATTCAACAACCAGAAGTTGCATTTTTTCGGATCTGATTTGTACCCAACGGTTTGCAATATGGCAATTAGCGGTTTCCAGAGCACATTCTTATCCACATAACAAAAAGCCCGAAGCAGGCTTCAATGCTTTAGTTTACTGCTTTCCCAGCCATATGCTACATTGCGTGATATATGCTTTGTTTATTTGTCATGCAAGATTGTTGACTATTATGAAAATGTTTTAACGATGTTGGTCAATTAAAATTACATTTCCGTCCGGGTCAGTTGTCATAAAACTTGCCGGGCCTGAAGTATTTTCGTCTGCTTCGGCGGTCAACTTAATATTTTTATTTTTCAGGTGTTTTTGGATTTCTCTAACATCTTCAAACTCTTCAATATTTTTGGCGTTTTCGTCCCAACCAGGATTAAAAGTTAAGATATTGCCTTCAAACATTCCCTGAAACAGACCTATCAGTGAATTCTCATTCTTCATTATGAGATAATTTTGTTCTATGTCCCCTGCGAATATTTTAAATCCAAGGTTTTCATAAAATTGTTTTGATATTTTAATGTCCTTGACATTAAGACTAATGGAAAATGCACCTAATTTCATATTGTATCCTTTTTTCTGTATTTATATTTAATTGAACTGTAACAAAGTTTTTCATATCTGTTTCTTTTATCAATCACCTTGGAACGACAAAAACCGCGGTAATCACAGCCATTACTTATACATAGTGTTTAGGGTTTTTATTCAAAAATAATTTCATTTGTATCCGGTAAATCCTGCGTTTTCTCTAAGAGATAAGGACAATAAAGATTAACTATCTTTCTATAACCATTTTATACCTATAGGCCTGTCCTTTTGGGTCAAGATGTCTATTGAAACAATCAAAAAAATCAGACCCGTAGCGAGCCACGGAAGCCTCTGACAGCATAGTAAGAGTCCGCTCCGTTGTGATATACGAAGACATGGTCGTAGCGACGATCACAAAAGATTGCCCCGCCAAGCTTTCTAATCTCAGAAGGTGTTTTCACCCAGCTCGATGTTTTTGTATCAAAATTTCCAAGTTTCTGCAATTCCGAATATTGTTGTTCCGTTAAAAGTTCTATGCCCATGGCTGCAGCCATATCAATAGCGGTATTTTCCGGTTTATATTCTTTCCTGGATTCAAGAGCTTCCCGGTCGTAACAAAGACTTCTGCGGCCTTTAGGACTTTCCGGTGAGCAATCATAAAAAAAGTATTCGCCCGTCTTTTCATCAAGACCAACAACATCCGGTTCACCGCCGGTTCGTTCCATTTCATTGAGCGACCAAAGTTTTTCAGTATTAACTTCCAGCTTTGCCTGTAATTTAGCCCATTCAATACCCTCATGACGGCTCATATTTTTCTCAAAACGCGTCTTTAATCCTCCGATTAATGCTTCCTGTTGTTCTGATGACAACTCCTGTTTGTTTCCCATAGTCATATTGTTTGATTTTGATTTGCTGACAACTGCGTACTTGCCGGAAGGTACTCTCTCAGCTAAATGATATAATTAGTGCAGCGCTGCAAAATTAGCACCAATTAAAATCATCAAATTGATGGCACTTTCCGGGTAGTTTCGGGGTGAAATTAGTTCAAAACAAGGATGCAGATTTTTGGCTAGTACTAAGTTAGGACATAACATCCAATAAATAATAGCACGAAGTAAATTTTCTATCCTGTTTTTTTGATCAGGAAATTGGAATTTAAAACAAATAAACCGTTAAGGTCTTTCTAATTTGAAGAAAGGTTATAGGTGTTCCTTTATGCATTTTCAATAATGATGTACCCAGATTGGAACTATATAGCTCAATGACTTCATACTTAGTACGTCACCGCTATTGAATTTAAAAAGTTGCAGGAAAGTTGTCTGAACAAAAAGAAAAACCTCTGTAAGTGTCAATCCTACAGAGGTTAAAATATTTAATAAGTACCCTGGTTGGGATTCGAACCCAAGACCTACGGCTTAGAAGGCCGTTGCTCTATCCAGCTGAGCTACCAAGGCATCCTTTTTAGCGGTTGCAAAGATATAAAATTATGCGAAGCATCAGCAGCCGATATGGAAAAAATACAAAGAAACCAGCGACCTGCTGTAAATAAGTTCGGTACAACAATGTGAATGTGTTTGTTAGATCAGTTCAATCTTATTTTTTTTGCAGATTTCTTTCATTTCATCGGGCCAGATACTCGCCTGAATTTCGCCGATATGAGCCTTACGCAAAAAATACATACACAACCTCGATTGACCAATACCACCACCAATCGAAAGCGGAAATTCACCATTCAGCAATCGTTTGTGCCAGTACAAATTCTTACGATCTGTTGTTCCTGTAATTTCCAATTGTTTCAGCAGTGCTTCACGATCAACACGGATTCCCATTGACGAAAGTTCGAGTGAAGTTTCCATAACTGGATTCCATACCAAAATATCACCGTTTATCCCCTTGTGGTTGCCAAAAGTGGGCGTTGACCAGTCATCATAATCAGGAGCACGTCCGTCATGTTTTTCGCCACCCGGTAACACGCCGCCAATACCAATAATAAATACTGCTCCATATTTTTTTGTGACTTCATGCTCGCGTTCTTTTGTCGACAAATCAGGATACTGTTCCTCAAGTTCTTCCGAATGAATAAACGTAATCTCTTCAGGAAGGATTGGGCTGATTTGAGGATAATTCTCGGTGACAATAAACTCAGTACGCAAAAAAGTTGAGTATATCTTACGAACAATCTTCTTTAGAAAGTCTATGTTTCGCTCTTCAGCAGAAACTACACGTTCCCAGTCCCACTGATCGACATAAAGTGAATGAATGTTTGTTAATTCTTCATCAGGACGAATGGCATTCATGTCGGTATATAAGCCATAACCCTTATCAATTTTCAGATCAGCCAAAGTCATGCGTTTCCATTTGGCAAGCGATTGAACAACTTCGGCCCGATGGTCGCCTAATTCCTTAACCGGAAATGAGACTGGCCTTTCAATTCCATTCAGGTCATCGTTAATTCCGGTACCCTGCATCACAAACAGCGGTGCAGTTACACGTCGAAGTCGCAACTCAGATGCAAGATCCTGCTGAAAACTGTCTTTCACAAGCTGAATGGCTTTTTCTGTCTGATTCAGATCGAGCAAAGGCTCGTAATTTTGGGGGATAAATAATTTCATTTTATGTGCTCTTTTGTTTTTATTGAAAAATAGATTTTTAGCAAACAGTTAAAATATCGAACAAAAATAGCAACATACAAATCAAATCGAAGAATATTCAGCCTTTTTTGTAATTATTTAGTAGTTATTTACACTTTTTCCTACGAAAAATATCAGAAAGCGACAATTAACAATAATACATTCAATAAACAAATGAATGCCACGTAAATTGAAATTCGACCAAATAGTTTTTCTATTTTTGAGTTCTGGTTATGTTGAAAAATCTACCTGCAAATACACTTCAGTTATACCTGATTAAAATTGCCAAATGGTTTAATCTGGTAATGCCAATTGTTGTCCTGTTTTATCAGGAAAACGGGTTAACTATGTCGCAGATTTTTATCCTCAAATCCATTTACTCCATTGCAATGGTCTCCACCGAATTGCCCTCGGGCTATATGGCCGATGTATGGGGTTGCAGGAAAACGTTACTGTTGGGAGCAATACTGGGAACATTCGGCATCCTTATTTACAGCGTTTCATCTGATTTTGCCAGCTTTGCTGTTGCAGAGATTGTTTTGGGTATTGGATTTAGCTTTGTTTCAGGAGCCGATTCTGCCTTGCTTTACGATTCATTAAAAGCCGAAAACCGGGAAGATGAATACATCAAACACGAAGGAAGAATTACTTCAGCAGGGAATTTTGCCGAAGCGCTTGCCGGAGTTGCCGGAGGATTATTGGCAACAATTAGCTTAAGAACTCCCTATTATTTCCAGATTTTTGTTGCAGCAACGGCAATACCTGCGGCATTTTTCCTGAAGGAACCAAAACATGTTCTGGAAAAGGCTCATTTAAAGATGAAGGAAATTTTGTCAATCATAAAGTTAACCTACCAGCAAAAAGAGATGAGAAGTGCTATAATGATTTCTTCGTTTACCGGTGCTGCCACCTTGACTTATGCCTGGTTTGTTCAGCCTTATTTTCAAAAAGCGGGAGTGCCGGTTTCAGTATTCGGAATTTTATGGACATTACTAAATCTGTCAGCAGGCGTATTCTCTATGTATTCGTACCGGGTTGAGCGTTTACTGGGTCAGAAAAAAACCTTGCTGTTTATCGTGGTTTTTATCTCGCTTGGATTTATTCTCACTTCAATTGAAATCAGTTTGTCCGGAATCGCGATACTCTTTGGGTTCTATATGGTTCGTGGAATTGCCACTCCTGCATTGAAAGATTACATCAATCAATACACCGACTCAAAAGTCAGGGCAACAATCTTATCAGTAAGAAACTTCGAAATACGAATCATATTCGCGGCTGTTGGTCCGATTCTGGGTTATCTTACCGATACTTTCAGTCTGAAAACAGCTTTAATGGTTACCGGAATCACCTATTTTATCGCAGGCATTTTGAGTATTTTGCCAATCCTGAAGAAATGACAAGGAAAGTTTCAAATTCAAAAGCAGTCGTTTGCCGTCATTAAGTAAAAATGATCATTCATTGTACTACCGCGCTGCAGATTACAATGAATGACCATTTATGACGTAAAACAAATGACTATAATTGACCTGTTCTCCTATTTAAACAGTTTTTTCAGCTCATCCCCTATTTTCTTTACCGAACCTTTGATTTCTTCAACCGAAGCTTTTTTAACCTCATTTTCAATCTGAGCGCGGGCTTTACTTAAATCAAGCGAAACTTCGGGCTTGGTTAAAGGACCTGATAAAATTACTGAAGCGTCGATCATTTTAATATTTTGAGATCCAGGTAAAATACCAAGACCTTTATTCAGATCAGCTCCCAAATCATCACGATTCACCACAAAATCCATATTCAGATTAATTTCGCGTGCAGCCGACAGATTTCCATAAATTGTTGCCTGCTGATCAGCGATCATGGTCTTGAATGGATTCATTTTTAGCTGCCCATTCTCGAACTGAAATTTTGCCGTAAAATCATCAATTTTCACATTTTTAAGCTTTTCCTTTTTTATGATTCCGCGAATCTGGTCAAAAATCGGAGAATCAGTAATCATCAGGTTTAAGGTATTGAAAATACCATCCCCATTCAGACTGGTTGGCACTAGTTTCATCTTTTCGTTCATTGCACCCGATAAGCTAAACCGCGTCGAAAATTTACCGGTACTTTTGGCCGCAATTGGCAAATACCTGTTAAAAGTACTTATTGACTGGCAAGCAGTTGGCAAATCCATATTTTGCATATTCAGCTTAAAATCGAAGATTGGTTTGTTTTCCTTGTTGCTTGTATACGAACCGTTTAATGCCATTTTCCCCTGTAGCATATCCATCGTGAGGTTTGTCAGTTCCATCCGCTGATTTTTTACACGCACCAACCCGTTTATATTATTGATCGGCATTCTGTCGTATACTGCTTTTTGTATCGACGACTGGAAAGTTAAATCAAGATTTTCGGGAACCTGAAAAGCTGTAAGCGAATCGGTTACAGCAACAGGCGCTGTTTTTGCTTCTGTTGTTTGACCGGCAGGTTTGGATTCAGGTTTCTGAATATTCGATAATTCAGAAAAATTCATAAAAGCAGATTTCAAACTAAAGTTACCTTTCAAAACGTCATTTTTGAAAATGTAAGCCAGATAATTGCTGACTTCACCCTTTAATGAAAAATCGCTCTGCCCTATTTTTGCATCAAACTGATCAACACTGATTTTTTTTGTATCAGCTTTTATCTGCCCCTGGCTAATTTCCACTGGTTTAGTTAACTGATTACTTTCTATCCTGAAGTTTTTTATTGAAGCTTCGCCGCTTGACTTAAACTTTTCGTACTCCTGTTTTTCGATGGAAGACATTCGTCCTGACATCTGCATTTGAGCTTTCATGATACCGGTAATATCCAAACTGTCAATTGGAATAGCCTGCTTCAGCGAAGCAAAATCCACTGTTCCTGAAAATGAGGCGTCAATATTCGGATCAGTCATTAAATCGCTCAATAACATCCGTAAATCAACCGGATTATTTTTAATGGAAGCATGTGCTTTTTCAACATTAACTTTCAAAAGATTCAAATCGCCTTCGGGTTTGGTAATCTGAGCCGAAACCTGTATATCCTGAACACTTTCTGGAAGATCCTCGTATTTGAAACTTGCATTATTTACAGCAAGCAAAATATCAATTGCCGGATATATTTCATTGTAAAATAATCCCTTAACCGAACCTTTAAACTCTGCAGAACCATCAATCTTAGCTTTATCAAGGTACTTCTGATAATCTGCAGGGACCAAAGCCAGAATAGTAGCGAAATCGCTTTTTTCGCTCTGAAATGCCAAATCAAAAAACATGCTGTCAGAAGGCATTGCAAATGAACCATTCACTTGAAGCGGCAAGTTATTCACCCACAATTTACCGTTATCAAATTCAAAGTTCATTTTTTCATAATCCACCTTTAACAAGGTTTCTGCCTTGAGTTTGGTCTTCGAAACATATTGAACCGAATCGTAATCGAAAATAAATTCTCCGGCATCAGCTTTCATATCAAAAGTCGTGAGCGTGCCATTTACATTTCCTGAAGAACTTAGATTTGCATTTTTAACCCACACCTTCATAGGCATAGTCAGGTCATTATACAAAAGGTTCAGGTTATTAACCCGAATATCATTCAGTTTCATTTTAAATGCGTCCTCCGGACTTTCCGGACTTACTGCTACAGGAGTTGCCGCTGATTCTGACACTTTGACAATATCCCAGTTTACAGCTCCCGATTTACTGGCTACAAGCGAAATTCTGGGACTTTCAATTGTAAGGGTATTCAGCTCCAAACCTTTTCCACTAATCATTTCCATCAGTGAAATGTTGGTTGATATTGAACTTGCCGATAAAATAGTGTCACTTGAAAATTCATTAATTCCAATGAGACTTAAATTCTGCAATTCCAATTCCACTTTTGGAAACTGTGAGAACAGAGAAACCTTAAAGTCCGTAAAATCAATTTTTGCATTAATCTGATTATTCAAGGTTGTTTTCACTTTTGCCAGCAATTTGTCTTTATACAAAAACGGCAAAACGGCCAGTGTTCCGAATATCAGAACAATTATTCCCAGTATGATTATTATTTTTCGTTTCATTTTGAAGCTGAATTTTCGTTTAAAATAAAGGTACGCAACATATTTAACGAAGTGTGCGTGGTACGTATTATATTTCTTTCGCGGTTATGCTTAAAATTATACATTTTACTTATTACTCCTGAAGGTCCGGCCACAGCAATCCATACCATTCCTACAGGCTTTTCTGCTGTTCCGCCATCAGGTCCGGCGATACCCGTTGTAGCAACAGAATAATCTGTTTCTAAGGCTTCTTTTGCTCCTGTGGCCATAGCTTCTGCTACCTGCTGACTGACAGCACCATAAGTTTCAATCAGTTCTACGGGCACACCCAGAAATTTATTTTTTATTTCGTTTGAATAAGCCACAATTCCACCTTTAAAATAGACAGAACTGCCAGAATTGGAAGTGATAAAATGTGCAATATTTCCACCGGTACAACTTTCAGCTGTTGCCATTGTTTTTCCAGATTCTACAAGCATTCGTCCTATGACAATACCGATATTTTCGTCATCAAAGCCAAAAATATTTTCAGGAATAAGTGTAATTAACTCCTTTACCTGATTCTTAATTTCAGTTTGAATCATCAATTGATCCGTTCCATAACCGCTTAGTCTAAGACGAACCATCATAGGACTTGGAAGATATGCAAGCTTAATAAACTCAGGCAAAGCACTCTCCCACTGTTCGATCTTTTCAGCCAGCATCGATTCGGGCAATCCAATGGTAAGAACAGTTTTATGAACGATCGACTGAGTGATTCCCATTTTGACAAGACGCGGTAAAACTTCTTCTGTCATGATGGCCTCCATCTCAAAAGGAACTCCCGGCATAGAGACATAAATGGTATTGTTTCGCTCGAACCACATTCCGGCTGCTGTGCCGGCTGAATTATGCAAAACGGTACAATTAGCGGGCAAAAGTGCCTGATCGCGGTTCATTTGATTGATTGCCACATTTCGCGAGGATAAAAGAGATCGGACATGTTCCAAAACTTCCGGATGAAAAACCAGCTCTGTTTCAAAATAATCGCATAAAACCTTTTTAGTAATATCGTCTTTTGTGGGACCTAATCCTCCGGTAATAATCACCAAATCAGCATTTTCGCCGGCATTAGCCAACGCTTTCAAAATATGATCGTGATTATCGTGAACCGATGTAACCTGATAAACTTCAATACCATGCAAATTGAGATTTTGTCCCATCCATGCTGAATTGGTATCAACAATCTGCCCGATTAAAATTTCGTCTCCTATTGTAATTAATTCTGCTTTCATAAATTAAAAGTTCAAAGTTTCAAGTTCCAAATTTTGATCGCAATTGACTGATTTCAAAGATTTGGTTATTGGGTATTCAATATCGGATATTAGTGGTTGTTTATTTGTTTGTTTTTAATGCCTGCAGCCTCTGCAAAAGTGTTGGATGCGAATAATGAAAAAACACGTAAGCAGGATGTGGCCGGAGGTTACTCAGATTTTTTACCGATAATTTTTTCAAAGCTGAAGCCAATTCGCTGGCATCGAAATATCTGGCAGCAAAAGCATCAGCCTCATATTCATTCTTTCTGGAAATGATATTCATAGCCAATCCGGTTATCAACGATATGGGTGAATACAAAATTCCGAAAGCAATTAATCCGATGTGAAAACTTGGTACTTCTACACCAAGGGCAGCAGAGAGTTCCTGACTACCTACAAAAAGTGAGAAGATAAACAGCATCACTCCAGTCTGCAACATCCCAAGCAACAGACTCCAAATCACATGTTTCTTTTTATAATGTCCAATCTCGTGAGCTAGAACCGCGACCAATTCATTAATTGTCATGTCATTAATTAGCGTATCATACAAGACAATACGCTTTTTAGCTCCTAAACCAGTGAAATAAGCATTTGCTTTGGTCGATCTTTTCGAGCCATCAATAACAAAAATATTATCGAGTTTAAACCCAACTTTAGATGAGAAGTTCTCAATTGCAGTTTTTAGTTCACCTTCAGGAAGTGGCGTTTGTTTATTAAACAGCGGAACAATCAGGCTGGAATAAAACAAGACCATTAAAATGGAGAATCCACTGATAACAAGCCATGCATAAATCCAGAAGCTATCTGTTGTGAGCTGGTAAATATAAATAATAAGCGATAAAAGGCCTCCGCCAATTATTCCGCCAATAAGCCAACCTTTTAATTTATCAGATACAAAAGTTTTTGGAGTTGTTTTATTGAATCCAAATCGCTCTTCGATCACAAAAGTTTCATACACCGAAAATGGAGTATTTATCAGATCTGAAGCCAACATTAATATTCCAAAAAACACAAGTGCCGTTAATATCGGATTTACTGAAACAGAAAGTGCAATTTCGTTAATCCACGCAAATCCGTACAGGAGAAACATCAACAGCATTAATACAAAACTGAAAGATGAACTGATCATCGAGAATCTAAAATTCACTTTCTCATAAGTCTGTTGAGTGCTGTATTTTTCCTGATCGTAAATATCTTTTACTTCGCCCGGAAGTTGATCGCTCCAGCGCGTTGAATTTAGGAACTCCAGAATTCGTTCAAATAAAAAATCGGCCACCAAAAGACCAATAATCGTATAAAACAAGATTTGTGACATGCGTTTAATTTAATTCAAAAATACTAAAAGCTTTACTCCTATTCCGGAGAATTAATATTGAAATCTGTTTATTAAGAAATAAATCAAATAGCCAGGAAATCTTCCATCCGGTTAATATTCATAAACAATCCGGGAAATTTTTCAACCAGCGAATTACAATCCACAAATCGGGTATTTAATTTCGACAGCAAACTCCTCAGCTTATATTCACCATTTTTTATCATTTTCTCGATAACAGGCAACGTCTGTTTGTTATAAAGTCCGATCAAAGGCTCAACTCCGGAATTGTGCTCTGGAATAATGCAATCATACTCGCCTATATTAGAAAACAGGAGACGAAGTAATTCATCATTTATAAACGGTACATCTACACTAACGAGCAAATTCCAATCGGCGTTTGAATAATTTAATGAAGAATAAATACCGGAAATCGGGCCACAACCAATATACAAATCAGGTATTAGTTGAACGTTAAATTTTGAATATTCAGCATTCGAGCCACTGACTCCAAGACTTTTGCAGAATGGACTAACAATAGTAATCATCCGTTTTAACAAAGGTTCATCCTGAATCATTAAAAGAGCCTTATCAGTTCCCATACGGCTGCTTTTTCCCCCAGCCAGAATAAAACCATTTATTTCCGATATAATCTTCATAATACCTTATGTTGTAGTTTTCTATAAAAATGACGAATCATCTTTTCAGGTTATTAAGTGTTTTTAAAGTTTCAATAACTCAAAATACATGTTGTATAACCTTGGTTACTTTATCAAACCGGTTCGTCTAAATTACACTAAAAGAACCATTTGAGAATATAGAAATAACAAGTCGAAAATCACACTTTTGAATTGTTATTTACGTTTATGCACTGGTACTCTCTATTATTATTAGTTTGGCTGTAGCATCGGAAATAAAACTTCTCCATTTGGAAATTTACAATAAGAAGCTACAGAAAAAACCGGGAAATTCATTTCAGCAATGATTTTTCCCGGTTTCCTTTTTCATTAAGTTACCTTCCTGCTAAATTCTGATCGTAATCATTGATTTCTTTGGTAATGCATTCAAAATGGTTTTTGCTTCATTCTCCGGGATACTAATAAGAATTTCCGGAGTATAACTTGGTTTTTTGAATCGGATAATCTGTTTGAATGAATTTAATATATTCTTCATATCCCGCCTGAATTCAAATCCTTGTCCCAATTTATATTTTGATTGAGAATCAGAAATAGAATCTATGCCCTGAATATTCAATTCAATATCGCGATCTAATCTTACTGTCCAGAAAACATTTTCTTTAGGAAGAGAATCTTTTTTTGAAGCGGCTTCTGCTGCTGCCTGGGCAGCAATTGTATCTTTGGGCGCCTGTATGACTTTAAAGGGATTTTTATCGATTGACGATTCGATTCGGGTAATTGACAACGGTGTCCCAAACATGCTAAAGTAAACGTTGGCATCCATCTGTTTAAAAAAGCCAGACGTTGAATAATCTCGTATTTTTGATTTCATCACAACAACCCCTTTTAATTCAAGCTGTATAACCTTTTCACTCAGGTCGATGCAAAGCCCGATTGAATCATCACCAGCCATTTTCAAACGCGATTCCACCCATGCCTTGTCTTTCATCAAGCTTATCAATCCGGGATTAACAGCTTCTGTTTTTTCAACTTTCGTCCGGACTTCATTCATTTGAAAACGAACAGCACTAATGCTCAAATAGGTATATACAGACAAAAATGCAATCATAAAGACTACAAAAACAACTACAAATTTTTTAAAACCATTACGCTCTTTAACAAAAAGAGTATCAAAACTATCAGTAGATTTATCTTTCATCCTTAATAAATATAAACTTTTGAACCAACTTCCATTGTCTTATAAACAGCCTCCAAATCATCGTCAAGCATACGTATACAACCGTGAGTAACACTTTGACCAATAAAACGTTTGTAGATGGTTCCATGAATCATATACCCATCACCCAAAACAAGTTTATAGGCTCCAAGTGTCCCCGACTCGTAACGCGACGCATCTCCGGGAGGAGGAATTGGCATTCCGTCTTCAATAAACGCCCAGTCCGGTTTTGCCCAAACAGGATTTGTCTGTTTCCTTTGTACTGTTCTGACCCCAAAAGGTGTGTAAAAAGTATAGGCCTTTTTCTTTCCCTCTACGACCAATTTTTCATTTTTCCCTGTTGAACAAACACCTTCTCTTATCAATTGCTTCCCTTTGTACAGGTAGAAATGATTTTCTGTCGTATTCACAACAAAATAAGCACCGGAAGGAGTATATCTCTCCAACTTAGACCGAAGCTTGCCAATCTCTTTTTCAAGCGTGGCCTTTTCTTTTTCACTAGCTCCAGCGTCAGCTTTTGAAACTGATACTGAAGGTAAAATCATTTTCGATTCCTGAAGAGCCGGAACTCCCCAAACGACCATCGTGACAAAAAAGATCAGTCCGGCAATCAAAATAGCTATATAAATTATGGTTTTCCGAAACATAAACGTTGATTTATTAATACATCGTAATAACTTAAACAATCTTTAAATGTACTAACTATTTAATTTGAAAAAAGTTGTAACTAATTAAAATTCCACACCCCCGGTAACTACCGATAATGATTCAATTGAACCAACAATCGTTACACGAGTCCCAGAACCTACCAAACGGCATAAATCATCAATATCTTTATCTCTCAAGCCAATACATCCACTTGTCCAATGAAATCCCCTTCCTCCATTTCCGTGAATTTCAATTAAACTACCGATGCCAGCACTACGCGACAAAAGACCTTGTTTCTTCTTTTGAGCAAAATTCCGCCTATCATCTGCGTTCGGATAATCCAACAATAACGCTTTGTGATAAATTGTACTTCCTCCGGTTTTTTCTTTTGTAACATGATAATTCCCTTCGGGTGTTGCTTTATCTCCATTGCGCTCTTTGTGTGCCATCCAGTTAGGACCAAATTCCGCATCAAAACTCCGAATCGCTTTCCCTGATTGATAAACATACAAAACATGGGCAACTTTATCAACCAGAATCACTTTATTTCCACCACGTGATGCAGCAATTGCGTCATTTGTCATGTTTTTCCATTTGGAATAATCATTGAAATATTCGCGCAACATTTTTCCGGCAGCACTATTCGCATGATTGATATATATATCAGCCTTCTTAAACAGGATTTCTGCTTCTTTAAGTTTGCCATTTTCCTGTGCAATTTTTGATTCGCTTAAAAGCATCCTTGATTTATTATGCGCATCAAAAACTGATTTGGATAAAGGCAAATCCTTAAAAAGTCGATTGTATAATTCTATTTTTTTTGCCAGACCAACAAACGCTGTTTCAACATTCTTACTTAAACTAACTTCCTTTTCTATTGATTCTTCTTTGGCTTCCTCAGATAACTTTTTCGACTTTCTGGAGAAATTAATAACTCTGTCATAATCGCGAAAAAGAATAAACCTGGTATTTTCCTTTGACCAGTTTGCCATTGCAGAATCATATAGCTGAAGTGATTCTTTATACATTTTTTCAGCATAGATATTAGCTTCTGCTTCTTTGGCTTCTGATAACGCTTCGCGTGCAAGCCTCAAATCTGTTGTTGGTAATTCCTTTTGAGAAACAATAATTACACTGCCCGCTATCACAATAATTACAACTGATAACAATATTACTATTGTCCACTTAATCTTTTTCTTTTTACCTAAAACCATCTCATCTATATTAAAAAAATACCCGGAGGGAAAGCCCCCGGGTATTATAAACGACTAACTCCAGAGAGTTATTATTATTTACCTGCTTTTTTAGCAATAGCTTCTTCCAATTCAGCTTTGATAGAAGTAGCTTTTTCTTTAGCAGCTTTGATTTTGTCGTTAGAACCAATCAAGTCACCATTAGCAAGAAGAGCTTCAACTTCGGTAACTGTTGTTTCAGCTACAGCGATGTCGCTTTTAATTGCTTCTAAAGCTTCTCTGCCTTCTTTACCTCTAGGAGCTTTTGCGATTAAAGCTGTGTTTTCTTCGTTCAAAGTTTTAACTTCAGCAATCATAGCTTCAGTTTCAGCTTGTAATTCAACTTTACGAGCTTCAGATTTAGCTTTTGTGTCAACAGACATTTGGCTAACCAGAGCTAAGGTTTCTTTAGCTTTTGTGTAATTAGGGAACCATTTAGCTTTAGCAACTTCGATTTTTTCGTTTGCTGATTTCATTGAATCAACTAAAGCCTGATAAGCTTCTGGAACATACAAGTCTGCACCTGCATCTTTAACTTCCTGAACAGCAGCAGTAGCTGCATCAACTTCTGCCTGAGGAACTTTTGCACAAGAACTAAATAAAACTGCGATACCCATTGCTGCAATAGCAATAATTAATTTACTTTTCATACTCAATTTTTAAAATTTGGTTTTCTCTAAAATTATTAACTTTATAATGTAACTAAAACTTCTTTAAATTTCTATTTTTACGTCGGATTACGTAATCACTTTCAGTCAAATTTACCATTGTGACGAAGGTTTCAGAAGAAGTAACACATCTTTAAAATTATTTTTTGCTTTTTTTTTAGATTTTTCATTTCCAACATGTATAAATGACAATAAAAACTAAATATAAAGAAAAATCGGACGAGGAAATTGTTCATATTATTATTACCACAGGTAATCATGAATTGTTTGAAATCCTTTATTCCAGGTATTTCAAGAAGGTTAGGGACAAAAGCTTTAGTTTTTTAAAAGACAGCAAGCTAGCTGAAGAATTTGCCAATGATATCTTAACTAAAGCATATGAGAAAATAGCCGGATTTAAAGGAAATTCCTCTTTTTCTTCCTGGCTTTATTCTATAACATACAACTTTTGCATCGATTACTTAAGAGTTAAAAAGAAACTCCATTATCCTGAATGGAATAGCAGCAATGAGATTCCGGAAATAATTGATGAATCGGAAACCGACTTTGAAGAAGTAAACTACGACAACCTGCTCACTATTCTGGAATTAATTCACCCTGAAGAAAAAGTACTTCTGCTGATGAAATATCAGGACAACATTTCTATTAAGGAGATAGCAAAAACTCTAAGGATAAGCGAAGATGCTGTTAAAATGAGACTTAAAAGAGCCAGATCGAGGGTTATATATATGTATAACCTAAAATTCAATCCAAACAATTAATTCTATCCATAAATTGTTACTATTTGTCTAGTTTCCCGTCTACAGGAGAGAAGGATTAAAAGATGGTAACACTTTCAATCTGTTTTGTATTTAAAAAAACCAACCTAAACTATAATTTCAATAAGGACTCATGAAAAATATTTTAAGCAAATTTTTTAAATTCTCAGGCATCTCTTTGCCTTCAAGGGTTAAAGATTCTTTTTCCGAAAAATTTGGAGATTCACTAAATGCTGAATGGATTCATACTGACGATTTTTATGAAGCGATATTTTATCTTGAAGATATTGAACACATAGGACATTTTGATGCTTCAGGAAAACTACTGAATTTGAAAAAAAATCTTCCAATTCAAAATACGCCGGACCATATCAAAGAAAAAGCGGCTCAACATGGTGAATTGATGAATGTAATTGAAATCATGGAAAATGAAATTGTTGGCTACGAACTTATTGTTCGCGATGAGACGCTCATTCGGTTTTCATTGCTATTAAATGAAAAAGGCGGATTAATTCAAAAAAATAAACTTTAACCTGAATAAAAATCCTTGCTTATTTTGGGATACGCTGAGATACAAAAATCGTAACATTCTTCATTTCAGTTATTTATCAATAATGAAATCATGTATGTTATTTTCAATCCAATCCTGCAATAAAAAAAACATCCAAACTCCGCAAAAAACACTCAAATACTATTGCACAACTATGAAATTTAATGCTATATTTGCAACCGCAAAATAATACACGGTGGTTGTAGCTCAGTTGGTTAGAGCACTGGATTGTGGTTCCAGGGGTCGTGGGTTCAAATCCCATCTTCCACCCAAAAAAAGAACCCAACTATTTATTTAATAAATAGTTGGGTTTCTTCTTTTTAAGTAAACAGCCAAAGAAAATCTGTTAAATTGTCTCTTCCAAACAAAGCAACAAAGGTTGAATTTATTCTATGAACAGATTCAACCTTTGTTAATATTAGATTTTATGCACTCAATTTGCTAATTCCTGAGGATCTTCCGGATCAGTTATTTCACCCATCCTTTTTTCTGAATACCAAGCAGCGATAATCAGTAAAACAATTACTACAATAGCAACATAAAGCGTATTTGGAATTGGAGGAGGATTACCTTGGGCATAAGAGTGCATTCCTGACAGGTAATAATTAACACCAAAAAATGTCATTAGCACGGTACTCAATCCAACCAGAGCCAAACTACACAAACCAAAAATACTTTTCAGACCAGGAACTCTGCGAAGATGCAAAACTATTGAATAAACCAGTATAGTAACCAACGCCCAGGTTTCTTTTGGATCCCAGCCCCAATAGCGTCCCCACGATTCATTGGCCCAAACTCCACCAATAAATGCACCAATAGTCAACATGAGCAACCCTATAATTAAAGCCATTTCAATAATATATGAAACTTCGAGAATGGTAAAGCTGATATTTTTGTCATTTTCTTTGTTTCGGAGAATAATAAGAACAAGATTCAGCATTCCAAGTATAGCTCCCATTGCCAGAAATCCGTAACTGGCAGTAATAATAGCCACATGAACAACCAGCCAGTATGATTTCAATACCGGAACCAGATTCGTAATTTCAGGATTCATCCAACTCATCCCGGCAACAAAAAGAATAATTGACGATAAGATAGTCGTAACTGCAAGTGAGATAGGAGATCTTCGAACAAAAATAAAACCTGACAGAAGAGTTGCCCAACCAACATAAATCATTGTTTCATAACCATTACTCCAGGGCGCATGACCTGAAATATACCAACGGAGAATCAATCCGGCGGTATAAAACAAAAAGGCTATAAAGAGCAGAATGGTGCCTCCATTAATAATTTTTTTAATGTTGGCCGTTGGTTTAAAGATGAGCATAAAATGCACTACCAGCAATACGAACCCTAAGAATGCAAGTATTTTGGCGAGTTTTCCAAAAACGTTCCATTTGTTATATAGAATTTCCATTTTTATTTTTGCTGGTGATGGAATTATATCAGCACTATGAGTAACCTGAAATTTTTTGATGTAGCCAAGATATTCGTCAGGTTTAGTCCAATTTCCGGAGAGCAACGAATTATTATATTCCTCATAATACAGATTCAAAATATTAGCCGCAAAATCCAATTCTTGCTTATTCATCGTTGCAGGTAACTTGCTGTGAGTTACCCATGCTTTATTTTCGTCGTTAGGTATTGGAAAAATCTTAAGAAAATCGCCATTGAAAATTTGATAAATAATATTAACACGTTCATCAACATTAATAATTTCCTTGTCCAACTTATTCCTCTGTGTCTGTTTCTTATTATACGATTGCTGAACCTGATCATTGAGCAAGTAATTTCCGCTTTGATCAAACATCTGGGCAAACGAAACAAAACCTCCTGAACCACGCAATGTTTGTAATAAATCAGGATTGGCAACCTTAACTATAGGTATGTTTCTCCATTTATCCGGATTAGCATTCATATCCAGAAAAAATTCAACGGCAGACATTTTTTCCCACTTATCTTTTTTCGAAATTTTACGCAATAAGTCGGAAGCAAGTGTATTGACAGGCTCAATTCTTCCCTCATGATCCTGAACAAGCAACTCTCCAAAAGCATCGATATGCTTCGCCTTTGCAACAATATTTTCAGCTCCAAAAGCAAAATTGCCAGAACTGCTCAATCCTGAAACAATCAAACCAATCAAAAGAATCTTCATGGACTGTCGTTTCACCTGAAGTTTTCCACTTAAACGAATCAAGGTTTGGAAGCGACTTGCTTTACTAAAAACTGTAAAAATCATTCCCAAGGCCATTAAAAAGTAGCCCAGGTAAGTTATAAAAGTTCCCCAGTAATCCTGATTCACAGAAAGTACTGTTCCCTTTTCATCCTGATCAAAAGAAGACTGAAAAAACCGGTATCCACTATAATTCAAAATGTTATTCATGAAAATACGGAATGGGCGATCGACAGATAACGCAGGATCTTTTAATGTGATTTCGCTGGCAAAAGAAGACGGACTGTTTGAACCAGGGTAACGGTCAAGCTGAAAATCGCGAAGCATAATACTAAAAGGTAATTCACGAATTATAGGTCCAAATGAAAGATTAATCTTAATTCCATCGATATTACATGATGCAACATTGGAAGCGGTACCACTTTTTTCAAAAACATTTACCCGTTGAATTTCATTTCCATAAGTTATTTTCGCTGTAAATGCATCTATGCCGCTCATTCCCTGCTCGCTTTGCAACTGAACCAGGGCAGGTGTAGCTTTCGGTAAATACTTATTGAAGATAAACCCCGAATTTCCAATAACATAGAACTTATTTAAAGCCACCGGATAAGAAATAAAAGGAACCAATATTTCACCGGACTGCCCTATCATACTGGAAACCGACATCGTATCTGTGCTTACCATTGTTAATTCTGCTCCATTTTTGCTAAAAACGATTGTTGCAGAGCCATCTCCTGTTTCGAAACCAAAATTCAGATCCGGCATTTGCATAATTTCCTTATGCTTTAAAAGGAAATTAGTCCGTGGCATATTTTCATCACTGTATAATAACGAAATTAAAGGTGTGCCATTTTCGTCAGGAATCATGGTTTCTGAAGCGTTTGGAACAAAAATTTCATTTTCAACAAATAACTGTTTTCCCCCGATCTGAATATTCTCTTTGTATTTATTCGTTGAATTTGGAGTGAATTTAACTTTTGTCTGAATTTTAATGTCATCACTGCCCTTTTTAGCCTCAAGATTTATGAATGACGCTTCGGATAAAACCTGATTTGTTGTTTCACCTTCGCGAATATGCATGCTACCTTCAAAACCAAAATAACGCGTTACACCAGCCCCTAAAATGATGCATACAAAAGCCAGATGAAACAGCAAAATAGCCCATTTTTTTCGCGTAAACAGTTTGTATCTAAACATACTGCCAATCAGGTTAATAACTCCAACCAGAAGTAAAATTTCAAACCACCTGGATTGATAAATAAGAACCTGAGCTGTATCAGTTCCATAATCATTTTCAATAAAGGTTGCATATGCTATTGAAATGGCAAACATCATCAATAGCAAAACTGAGAAAAACATGGAGAACAGAAATGAAACTATTTTTTTCATGATTATTAAATACTAAAAATATTTACGAAATTGAATAATGATGACTTTGAAAAGCAGAACTGTGATGGTATGTTAAATAAAAAAAACTCCTTTGTTTTAGCTCTAAAACAAAGGAATCCTTTTATAATCAGCAATAAGACAAAGCCTATTTTTTTGTTGGGTCAGGGTGCGCAATTTTAGCCGAGTATTCTTTGAAATTGAATCCTTTATAATTAGGACTTTCTTCATTGTGGCATTTTTTACATACTTTTTCATTAGGAATGATCATCCCCTTAGCCATTGCTAACGTCTGATCTTTCATAATTGTAGCTGTTTTGTAAAGACTGCCTGGTCCGTGACATGATTCGCAAGAAACACCTTCGTCAACGGTAATGGAAGCAACTAAGCCCTGATTAACACTGGCAGCAGTTGAGTGACATTTCAGACACTTAGGATTTTTAGCTTCATCTCCTTTTAAAGAAGCCATTGCTTTAGCATGAGGACTTGCTAACCATTTATTGTACTGCTCTCCTTTTTCTGCCTTGTTGTGGCACATTTTACATTTGGCTGCTCCGATATACTTTGCATCCTGAGCGCTTACAACGGAACTGAAAATTATAAACAGCCCGAGTAAAAAAGTTAATTTTTTCAAATTCATGATCATCATTATTTAAAGATTAATAAAATTCATTCTATTATTGACAACTTATTTCCTGTTACATTATGCAATATAAATTTAAACTTAAAACTTAAAATTGCACTAATTTTTTCTTTTCTCAAAGAATTACTCTATTATATTTTAATCGGCAAAAACACATCGTTAATAGAGCTGAGAATGGCATGAAGAGCAGAGCTCAGTTTTCCATGCTCCATCAATATCAACCGGATGTTTGAATTCAAGTGGCTCAAACGATGCAGAATACTCCATATCTCCAGGCGTACCTTGTGCAAGAATGGTATGACATAAATTACAATCTTTCGAAATAACTTTCCCTTGCTCTGCAGTGTGGCGGTCGTTATGGCACCTGAAACAACCATCAGATTCCATATGTCCGACATTGTTAGGGTATGCCTTCCAGCTTGCTTTCATGAAAGGAAAAATATTATTTGAATAGTCATTTTGTAATTCAACAATTGCTGCCTCAATATCAGTTTTCTTTTCGGTTACCAAATCAGGATAACCGGATTGATAAAATTCATTTACCTGTTTCCTTATTTCCATGAATGCAGTGTCTTTTGTTGGATAATCCTTGTACAATATCTGCATGGAGATTTGCTTTATACCAGGTAACATCTTTGAAATCCTTCCTTCACTAATTGATTTATCAACAAAATTTTGAGGCGTTTTATAATTATGCGCCGGCCGGTTATGGCAATCCAAACAATCCATAACCCTCGTTTCAAGCGAATCAAGCTTTTCCTGACTTAGCGTATTTTCACTATCATTAAATATCTCGCTGACTCCGGTTTTTAAATTCGTGTATTTAACCCAGGGAATTACCTGACGATTTTCAGATGTCGTTTTATACTCAATTCTTACGTCAGGACTAATATGCTGATGAATACCTTTTTCAAAACCGTTAGCAGTCATTTTTGAGCTGGTCTTCATTTGCAGATTAATTACATGTTCTGTATTTGAATCATCTGCGAGGAATGTTTCTTTAATTCTCAATTTACGATCGTAGAATTTTTCAGGCCAATGGCATTGTTCACAGGTTTCTCTGGCCGGACGCAAATTGGCTATCGGAGTCGGAATCGGAGTTGGAAATTTTTTTGCCATAACAGAATAAACCTGATACAGGCCTGACAATTTACTTTTAACATACCAACTCGCGCCTGAACCAACATGGCATTCAACGCAGGCAACCCGCTCATGCGAGGACCCTTGATAAGTTGTATATTCTGGCTCCATAACCTGATGACATAGTTTACCGCAAAATTCAACCGATTCTGTTATATGAAATGCCTCATAGCTACCAACTGAAGATATAATTATCAAAAAAATAGTTCCGAAAAGAAAAATCATGGATGCATTCCGTGTCGCAATATTATTAAAATTTAATACAGGCCAGTTTTGCGTCTCACCGGCGGCTTCTGCTTTTCTTGCGCGTTTCCGATTTAACCTCATCCCTATCGGGATCAACAGTAAACCTCCAATCATAAATGTCGGAAGTACCATATAAATAAAAAGACCAATATATGAACCACCAAAACTGAAAAAGGAATTTAAAATGATCAGCGAAAGAATTGCTGCCAGATTAAAAACAGCCAACATTGCTCCGATTATGGATACCCAATTTTTAATCGATGATGGAAGTTTCATAAATATATTTTTAAAGGCAAATATTTTCTGTAATGATAGTGCAAGTTTATTAAAAGTAGTGAATAATTCAACATCTATTGACAAGTGTCATATCTGCATCATATCACTCATATATACAATTACTTACAGACTATAACAAGCACTTAAAATCATGAAAACTGAAAGTTATTCTTTTTCTTCTGTTTTCGACAATGACTTATAAAGCACACCAATGAAAATCTTATTCAAAAAAGGAGATAGCTCACAAACCGAAATTGCCAGTTAATGAAGATTATAATTCTAAAATAAAGCATGAAAATAAAAAAACTGCCGAAGTATACGGGGGAAATTATCTGTACTTCGGCAAGTTTTATTAAGAAATATTTTATTGCAATTATTTACTCATGAAAAAGCAACGAATAGATGATGAAAATAACCTGAATAATTCCGGTAAACAGGAAAATATATCCAAATATCTTAACGAGTGTCATTTGTTTTTTAGAGAAATCTTTCTTCACTGTAACACTTTCCAGCATTCCTGTTTTCTCTAGATCTTCATATTCACGTGGTCGGTCAGCTTTATATTCTTCGAGTTCGACGTGACCGGTGAAAATAACGGTATCCATTGGAAATGACTCAGGGCGAAGATGAGTATTAAAAAAATGTATTGTAAAGATAAATCCTACAGCCAAGAGTGCTTCATCACTATGAATGATCTGAGCAACGTTAATGATCCAACCAGGTAACAGCATAGTGAAAAATGCCGGGAACCAAAGGATCAAACCGGTTGAACCAATAACAACCACTCCCCAGAATACAGCCATATAATCGAATTTTTCCCAATAAGTCCAACGTCCGTATTGCGGGCGTGGTCCTCTTCCCACAAACCATTTTACTGATGCCCAAAAATCGAGTAAATCCTGACGATTAAACATGAGCGAATTATATCCAAAAATGAACCCAGATATTTTTTGCTTTTTGCTGATTTTCATTTTCACCAGAGTGAATACATGATAGGCAAAATAGCCAAAAGTAATTACTGCAGCAAAGCGGTGAATAATGCCGGCAACCTGCGCTCCACCGATTAACTTTGCATAGAATTTTGCCCAATCCATATAAGCGAATTTCAGCAACATTCCGGTAAAAGCCAGTGACAAAAAGCTGACAATTACAAAAAGATGGGTAATCCTTTGGTTTTTAGTAAAACGCCGGATGTAAACTTTTTCACCTTTTTCTTTCTCATGTTTCTTCTTTTTCCGCATGGCATCAATCGATCGCGGTAACCACAACAAAGTATGAATTCCGAAGAAGATAAATACACTAACCAGCAAACTTGTCATTGCCCAAAAAGTATAATAAAGCCAAGGGAATTTTGTTTTATTGGAATGAGTAGCATGAGTTAAATAACCTGTAAATTTCTCATTGGCATCAGCATGACATTTCTGACAGGTATTTACAATATTCTGAGGGGCTATTGATGACTGTGGATTACGCCTGTTCAGAATATTATGAGCTCCATGACAATCAGAACATCTGGCAGCCTGCAAATATCCAAGTTGGTAAACTTTCCCATGATAAGTCTCCAAGTACGATTCTGCAAGTTCTTTATGGCATTTACCACACTGTACCGTAATTTCAGACATAAAATTATCCTGATGGACTTCCGACATATTATGAGCAGTATGACATGTTTCACAGGTTGGATATTTGATATCTCCTTTATCTTCCCGATAGGCATGGTCACTGGCAATATATTGATCATAGATACCTTTATGGCAACTTCCACAGGTGGCTGCAATATTTTTTGGATTTACTGACGATCGTGAATCAGAAGCTTTAAGATTGAAGTGGGTAGTATGGCAATCGGTACAGACTGCTACAGAAAGTAGCCCTTTCTCTGCAAGACTCCGGCCGTGTACACTTGTTGAATAATCATTAAACGCATCAACTTCTGTCAGATGAGTTCCTTGAAGTGCTTTCCCGTCTTTACGATGACACTCACCACATAATTTAGGTATCGCAGATCTGAATGTTGGTGAAGTTTCATCTGTTTTAGGTTTTACCAAATGTGATCCATGACAATCGGTACAATAGGGTGCATTAACATTTTTGCTAAAATATGCCTGGCCATGACCACTTGAAAAGTAGATATCAGATTCCTCGGCATGACAAGCAGAACAGTCGACTTTACCTGCCGTTTCACAAGGGCGTTTTGCATGTATTGTAACATCCGAATGACATTTAACGCACGTAATATTTTTATGTGTAGAGACAGCCAAATCCCCAACATTTACTTTCAAGGAAACAACTTTGTCATTTACAATTTTGTGAGTCTCCTCTTTATCATGGCACTTCAGGCAGGTTTTATCTGAAATATTTGAAATCACATTTTGCATTTCAACCTTATGAGGAGGATGACAAGAGGTACATGCGGGTATTGCTCCCGGCTTTTTCTCCCACAATTCTTTGTTAATAACCTTAACATGTACATCCTCAATCCTTGCATGACATTTCATACAGGTAGAAGCAATGTTTTTGGTCGAAATACTTGAACTAGTATTGGTATGTGGCAGAATAAGATGGTTTCCATGACAATCGTTGCAGGTTGCTGAAACCACCAGACCTTTTTTAAACAATCCCTGTCCGTGAATCCCCTGACTGTAATTTTCAAGAATATTATGCTCTGAAATATTATAATTTCGGGCAACAGGTGCACCCTCCTTATGACACGATCCGCATAATAATGGAATATTCATTTTATATGTTCGCGATTTCGTATCCGTAGATTTTAAAATCTCGTGAGTGCCATGACATTCCTTACAACTTGGTGCATACTTGTCATTAGCAAGAAATGCTTTACCATGAACCCCTCTGAAAAATTTATCCTGAGCATCCTGATGACAAGTTCCGCAATTAACAGGCTTAAGAGTTTGAGGATGAGGATAATCATCAACAAGTGCATCAGTATGACAAGAGGCACAAGTTACATCCTTGTGCACCGAACGGTCAAGAGCATTTGCAGGAATATATCTTGAAATCTTTTTCCCGGGTTTCTCCGAAGTTAATGAGGGGTCATCATGACAGGTCAAACAATCATCATTCGATTGGGCTGATAAATTTGAAACCCCCATCATCAAAACAATGAAAAACACAAAAACATGAATAGGCCTATTTAACTTATCAAATGCTTTTTGAGTCTTACTCAAACCTATTTTAAAAATTCCTGAAATGAAACTTTCACTAAACCCGAATAACCTGCCAGGTAAAAAAGACTTAGAATATCCCTCCATAACTTTCTCTATTTGTTTAAGCCCGTCAATCCAATAACCACAAATCATCACATTTCAAATTTCACGACAATAAAGTAATAATAAATTCAGAAATCAATTCTAAATCAATGATATATGTCAAAACGAAATCCAACATAAAAAATCACTTCTAATGTATATGATGCCATCCGGTGACAATGCTTTTGAAATTTTCGATTGGAGACTTTCCAATTGATGCAATGTAAAGATGGACGACTAAAAAGATCGATATAAAAAATCCCATTACAGAATGGACTACCGCTGTGACAAATACACCACTAAAAGAGTATACCTTATCGATTATTATTTCAGGAAATAGAAGTGCGATACCAGAAATCATTACCATTGGCAGCACCATGTACATCACAATAATGTAGGAGTACTTCTGAAGCGGATTAAATTTTCTTTTTTCTGAAAGTGGATATGGGGCCTTCATCCCATGAAACATGCCCCAGGCATAATAATATGCTTGTTTTACAGGTCTTTTTAAAAACCCACTTGGCTTGACTATATAGAATTTTCCATTCGGAGTGATTAAATTTCCGATAAAAAAAACAGAATAGCAAAGAGTAACAACAATACCTGCAATGTTATGAAGATTTACAACCGTATTGAACGAAAGCAGATGAGATGATTCCATGCTTGACTGCATGGAGATACCAGTAAATATTAAAGTAAGAATGCCCAAAGCATTAAATCCATGCCAGATCCTCAACCACACTGGATAAAAATATAGTTTTTCAGTTGATGTCATTTTATTTCTTTTTTAAAAATCTGAAAATACTATGTATTATAATACCAATCAAAGTCAGAATGAAAATTATAATGCTAAATAATTTCAAAAAAGGACTTTGATGTGTTCCAATAATGTACGATTCGTTTGCCAGAACGGTATTTATACTGCCATTTTCAGATCGTTTTTGTAAGTTCTGATATTTGTACAATGAAGCCTTTAACCTTGAGTCAGCTGAATGGCACTCAACACATTTTCTTAATGCCTTATCCTTACTCATGATGTTGTGCGAAACCATTAAACTATCCACTACTTCGGTATGGCACTCAATACATCTGACATGACTAAAATGAAGTTCCTGGTTAGGTAACCAATCATGAATTTCAACCAATTTAGGATTGTCGTGCCCTGAAACTAATTTGTACTTTTTCATATCATTATGACACGAAAGACACATCTTATTGCTGTAATCAACAATTTCGAGAACATTACTGCTATTTCGGGCAGTAGCAGCATAGGTGTGCTGACTGTGACATTTTGAACAGGTGAAATTTTCGCCATACACCTTATAATGAACACTTTTCTTAAATTCTTCATCTATTCTTTCAAAATGATATGAAGCAAACGCCTCATCACCACCATGACAGTCTAGACAAGTACCTAATGGTTCAAGTTTTAATTCTGATTTATGTGGATAGGTTCCATATTCATATGAGTGACAATCGGTACAGTCAAACTGCTTATGCACTCCGGCCGACATAGCAACTGTATCAAGAATATAGTAAGGATTCATTAATCTCTTTACTTCCTTATCTGTAACATCATTATGAAAAGAATAGGATTGATTTGAATGGCACTTTAAACAAGGGTGCTGCTCTGCATTTTGATTTGATTGAGCATTCACAAACCACGTAGTACTATTAATAATTATAAAAATTAGTACAATTAAACGATATTTCATTGCTTAATATATAAGTTTAAATTGTCTGTTTCATCAAATAAAACTTGCTTTACTTACCTTCTACTCAACTACATTTTTAAGTTATGGTCAAATAAAAAATCAAAACATACAATTCGACATAAACTATTTATTCATAAAACTAAAAATGGTAATATCCTGAAATAAGGAATATTACCATTTCTATATTCAAAATCATGCATAAAAAGAATGCAATACAATTAAAAACCCCATAATCTTGTAATCAGGAAGCCAACCGACCAGCCTTTATTTTGCCAATCATTCTGATTCCACATGATATTATCCTGAGGCAATAATGAATTACTTGAACCCATAAAAACCTGAAAAGCATGGGTACCAGTTGAAACTTCATATCCAAGGGCCAAATTGGTCTTTGGATGATTAGTCCATTCAACTTGCTCTGATATTTTTTTAATCTTTAATGGCTCATCGTAATTGAAGATAATAGAACCCTGCGGTGATACTTTAATACGTCCGTTGAAATGTACTCCAACTTTATCGTGATCGTAAAGAACACCCACTGAATTGTAATGAGTGAAACTCACTGCAGCCTGTAAAGAAAGCCAATCGTTAAATTTGCGTCCAACAATCAATTGAGAGAAATAGCTTACACGATCGTTAAATGCGAATTTTTTTGTTAAAGATGCACTATATCCTTCTCTTACCTGGCCAGTTTCAAATGCACTGATGTTTCTTCCATCAATTCCAATATTACCATATAAAGCAACTGAAAGCGGAATGCTGTTTTTTCGGGTTTGTTGCAATAAAGTCCATTTAGCATTCACGTCGGATGTCATGTATTTTTTCGTAATTCCTGCGCCAATCTGAAAATTCTTAAAGGGCACATAGTTCATTCCTATCCTTATGTTTGCAGAACCATAAATCCCCCAAAGGTTTGAATGACCATCTTCTATGGTACCAAATTTATGTTGGATAACCATTTCTAATGTCTTTTTATCAGGAATAACTACTGTTTGTGCGTCAATAAGAGACCCACTTTCGAAAGTAGCATTAACCGGATAATCTTTTTCCTTTTCTCCAGTAGTAGCGGTTGCTTCATCCTGTGCAAATGAAATAGTCGTTATTAGGGAAAAAAGAATTAGAATTAATATATTTTTTTTCATTTTTCGAATATTTAATGTTTGCACTAATTATTTTTAGCTCCTTCTTTGATCCATGCAAGAATTGTGGCTGATTCTGTTGCGGTGAACTTTTTCCACGAATGTGCGCTACTACCTGGCTCAGTTAAAATAATACTTGATTCAGGACTACCTACGCTAACATACTTTGACATAAGCTGCGAATAAGCATTTGCTGCCGATAAATCGGGAGACGCTACTCCACCGCTCTTATGGCAAGAGGTGCATTTGTCGCCTGCAGAAAAAATAGGGATAATCTGTGTTGAAAAACTTATCGGATTTCCGCCGTTATCAATTACAGGAACTTCTTCAGGTAAAATAAAGTCGTATTTACATCCACTGATTAACAATGAAAAGAAAATCAAAATAAGGAATATGGTATGTTTTTTCATAATATTCATTTTTTAGATTTATATAAAAAAGACTTCTCTTCCTAAAAAAAGAAGTCTTTCCTATATAATTTACATGACAGACTTAATTATTAAGTGCTTCAAGAGTATTTGTTAGCAATGCTCTTACATATTTGGGATTGTGAACACCTTCACTTCTATCTTCTGTAATACCAATCCAGTTAAAATAGGCTTGTGCCTGAACCATTGGATATGTTCCAACTTTAGGTTCGTATGCTGCATCAGCTTCAATATATTCAACAACACCCAGTTCAATTAATTTGTCGCGCAATTCGTCAAGTTTTGCCTGAGTATCAGATTGTACACCACCATAGTTATATGTAGTAATTGGGGTACCACCATGACAAGTATTACAAGCTGCTAGACTCGGAATGTATGAGTGACCACCCTGTTTGTTTGTAAATGGCGCCATATGACAGCCGACACAAGCACCTTTAGCCTGATTCATCTCAGTCATATGTTTAGATGAACCTGCTACAGGGTATGCAACTGAACCAGGAATTTCAGCAAAACCAACTCCTGCAACTATATTGCCCTGTGGTCCATGGTGTGGTCCGTAATGAGTACTGGTAATTTTAAAGGTAGCACCTGGAGTTGCTGTATTTGGTTCTGCAGTTCTGGCTTGGTGACAATTAACACATAAATTGCTATTTCCTTTTACATCCAGAGTGACGGTTTTGTCAGAAACTGCAACAACCGGTCCATTAACACGGAAAGCATAATCAGTAGCCTCGAATGTTGTATGAAGTCCGTGACAAGTCGAACATTTCCAAGCACTTGGATTTGTTATATCACCCGGAACAGAACCAATTGTTGTATAAGCCACGAATTGTTCATGTGAGTGACATGGAGCACAAGAAGCGCGACCGCCAGCATAATCAACAGCAATTGCACCAACACTGTGTTCTGACATGGCAAACTCTGCCTTTTTCTGATCCATATTAGTTCCTGAATGACAAGCAAGACAGGTAATACTGCCATCTGCGCCATCTGAACCATTCGTTCCGTTAGTTCCGTCAGAACCGGCAGGACCCATTGGACCCTCTTTCACACAAGAAGGAGCTACACACATGATTACAAATGCAAAAAGCAGAAGTCGGGAAAAGTTTTTAAGTTTCATAGAATGAGTATGTTAAGATTACTAATATTATCTTCACGCTGCTACAAATGCGAACGTTTTTATACTTGGCTAAAGTAGAAACCACATCTGAATTATTCTTATCTCTTTAATTGATGTTTAGAAGGTAATGCTATGATTAAAAACAACTCACTCATTGACATATGTCAATCCGAATACTCAAAAAAAACTAGCCTTTTCTACTGATGAGTGAAAGCGCGTCCTCATCAATAATGTGAATATGACTTCCGTCTACCGTTATTATTCCTGAAGTCTTAAATTCTTTTAAGATTCGTATGAAACTTTCCATTGTCATTCCCGTCATATCAGCCAATTCCTGGCGGGTTAATCTGGTATCAAAAGGGTTGCAAAGAAATATTTCCCTAAACAAATAAAGAATTAAGTCTGCTACCCGTCCCGGCATGTACTTTTGAGTAATTCCAACCAGATTATTCAACATCTGTACATTTTGCCGGTTATTTAACTTTAACAGTTCAAAGGCAAACTGATTATTTTTTGATACTAGCTCAAATATTTTATCCGAATCAATAAAACAACAATCAACCTCAGTTACTGCCTGAACAGTGAAATGTCTCACCTCTTCAATAAATATACCTCCACCTGTTAATATCGAATGTGTAGCAACTAAGCGAAGTATGAGTTTTTTATCGCCCTCACCTTCGGATATAATTTTTGCTAATCCACGTTTGATGCAAACAACGTGACTGGCAGACGTATTTTGTTTTAAAATAGTTTCACCGGCCTTAAAATGAACGTGTCTTTTTTCCTTAACCAGTAATTCCAGTTCTTCATTGGTAAGACAATTAAATATACTCTCTTCTCCCTCGTCAAAACACTTGGCACAACAGCGATCCAAACATTTAGAACACGCCTCCTCAATTCTTCTGGGTTCCATAATTATATATTTATCAGCACTATTGATTTCAGGATTATACAAGCCAAACCACAAAAACAAGCTGAAATTTCAGTTGCATAAGATACTTAATCTATTTAAATATTCAAATGACTACATATATAGTGAAATATGCTTTAAAACTATTGGAAAAGTATAAATAATCAGGAAATTTGGCCGATATAGAATTTCAGAAATAGTCACTTTTCTACCATTTTTGGGGTTGATTGGAAATGAAAAAAGAAAATTTAGGAAAGGACTAAAAACACGAATGGGAACTATCCATTAAGGAAAGTTCCCATTCACTTTTAGATTACCCGAAGGTTCTCCTCAGTGCCAGACTACGGTTATTATAACTGGTCGTTCGATCCGGCATTTTCAGCTTTCACTCCCAACCTTTACCTTCCGAAATTGCCTGTTACAGCAAGATCGTCCAGTTGTCCGCCCGATCTTTTCTTTCGATTAGATCTTCACGGACGAAGCCTCAGGTCGTTTATCTTCAACCGATTTTTCAATCAGTCTCATGAAAAAAGTTTTTAATTGTCCGAAAACAATCTTCAACTCTGGTCAATCTTTCGAAACCGAAGTTCCAATTAATATTCCACCTTCCTGAATCAACTTTACAATGAACTTTTGACGGTAAATCGTTTGTTGATGGACCTTGAAAGCAAGCTTTCTGCCCAAACTCCAACTCTTACGGAATGCAGATCCGAAGATCCGGATGATCAGGTTTCAAATTCGGTTAAAAACTCAATTCCTTCTCCATTCTTTCAGAGTAGTTTTTTATCGCTCGTCTGATGAAATAAAAATACTTCAAAAAAGCGATACAAGTCAAGTATTTTCAAGAGTTTAAACAAACTCTTTATTGTTCAGATTTATCAACAATTGTTTATAATATTTTTATGCTTACATTCTTTGCATGTCAAGGCAAACAATAATCATAAACATATCAATATCAGAGTTATTAACAAATAACAACGTTCATAAATATTGACAATACGATGATCTTTACCTATTAATACTTTATCAAAAACCAGATTTTCAATCTTAAAATCGGAAGATAAGCATCAGAAATTAGTCAACTATAGAAAACTAATGAAAAGTAAGATGTTTAGGAATGTTACTATAAGACCGATAAAAAGCATTAAGCCTGTAGTGAATTTTGAATTGACATATTTACCCATCACCTTTGAAGAAGACGTCAGGTAAATCTGTAGAAATATTGTAAATGGAAGCTGAATACTGAGAATCATCTGGGATATGATAAGCGCACTAAACGGATTTCCAATAATAAAAATAAGGATTAAGGCAGTAATTAAAGATAGAGCTATTCCTAACCGGCTATGATTGTCTTTGATGTCATAAGGTTCACTGAATAATCCGGCAAAAATACTTCCTCCCGCCATTCCGGAAGTTATTGAACTTGCAATTCCGGCAAACAACAAAGCAATAGCAAACACAACACCCGCATTGTTTCCCAGTAATGGTCCCAACATCGACTGTGCTTGTTGCAACTCATCCACTTTCTCTCCACTTTTGAAGAATGTGGCAGCTGCGAGGATAATCATCGCACTATTTATTGCCCAACCCACAAGCATCGAAATCAAAGTATCAACAAACTCATAATCAAGCTGTTTTTTTATTACTTCATCATTTTCGAGATTCCACTGGCGACTTTGAATTATTTCTGAATGCAGAAAAAGATTGTGTGGCATAACAACTGCACCCAGGACACTCATCACAATAAGTATCGATCCTTCAGGAATAGAAGGCACAACCCAGGATACTCCTGCCTGAACCCAATCTATTTCAACCAGACTTAGCTCGTAAAGAAATGAAAGACCAATTATAGAAACAAAAGCTATTATTATTTTTTCGATCAGAGCATAAGAATTGGTAAATAACATCACCCCTACAAACAATACAACGATAATTGCTCCGGCAGCAATTGGAATTCCAAAAAGCATTTGTAAAGCGATTGCTCCTCCTAAAATTTCGGCAAGAGATGTAGAAACTGAGGCAATCATTGCTGATCCAAGAATAGATCTTGATGCCCAGACTGAAGTATGCAAAGTGGCTGCTTCGGACAAACACAAACCTGTGGCAATTCCCAGATGAGCAACGTTATGCTGAAGAATAATCAACATTATAGTTGACATAGTAACCATCCACAAAAGGGTAAAACCAAAATCGGCACCTGCTGCAATGTTTGAGGCCCAATTCCCGGGATCAATAAATCCAACAGTAACCAATAACCCGGGACCTATGTATTTGAGTATTTTTAATGCACCAAAAGTTGGTTTATGATTTTTATTATCGATGTTTTTAAAAAATGATAACATATCCGTGTCAAAAAAATGGATCAATTAAGAAAAGATAGACAATAAATACAAGCAATTTTCAATACTTCATCCAGGCAACTGTACTTCAAAAGGGTTCCTGCTCTTTTAAAAACAATACAACAGGTAAGGTTTTCCAAAACTGAATTGATTAAATTTAATTCCCGCTTTTGGGTCTTCCTCCTGAAGAAAATTTTCGTTTTCCCTGTGGACGTCCACCTTTACGCTGTGGACGAACTTTGTAAACTGGTCCTTCTCCAAGTTCCGGAGGAACAGGTATTTTCAGTACTTCCGCATCAATTAACTTTTCAATACGGTCAAATTTATCCATATCCAGTTCATTAATCAGACTAATTGCAATTCCTGTTTTATCTGCGCGGGCAGTACGTCCAACACGATGAACATAATCCTCAGCAGATCCGGGGACATCAAAATTGATGATCAGATTTATATCCTTAATATCGATTCCACGACTTAGTACATCAGTTGCAACCAAAACCCGGGTTCGTTTAGAGCGAAAACGCATCAATACATCTTCACGTTCTTTTTGCTCCAAATCAGACGAAATTCCTTCAACCGCATTTCCTGCTCTCTTCAGGCTTTTCACAATATCATTAACTTTTCTCTTGGTGGAACTAAATACCAGAATACTATCTAAATCAGGTTTGTCTGAAATCAAACTATTAATAACAGCAATCTTTTGATTTTCATGCACAACATAAGCAGCCTGTAAAACCCCTTCTGCCGGCTTGGAAATTGCCGTACTAAATTCAACCGGATTTTTTAATATTTTAGATGCCAATTCCCTGATTTTCTGAGGCATTGTGGCTGAAAACATAAGCGTTTGACGATCTTCAGGAATATAGCTCAGAATGCGAAGAATATCATCATAAAAACCAATATCAAGCATGCGATCGGCTTCGTCAAGTATTAAATGTTTTATTTTATCGAACTTTACATACCCGAGATTAAGATGAGAAATGAGTTTGCCTGGCGTTGCTATTACAATATTGGTACCTGTCGTAAGTGCCTTACATTCAGCGTCCCAATCAGAGCCATCGCGACCTCCATATACGGTTATTGAATTGATATTTAAAAAGTACGAAAATCCCTGAACCTGCTGATTAATCTGAATGGCAAGTTCGCGTGTGGGAACTATGATAAGGGTACTTAAATCGTGATTTTCTTCATTCGACAGATGGTCCAGAATAGGCAACATAAAGGCTGCCGTTTTTCCCGTTCCGGTCTGTGCACAGGCTAAGATATCGTTTCCTTTTAAAATGGCAGGGATTGTTAATTCTTGAATTTCGGATGCTTTTTCGTAACCCATATATGAAATAGCTTCCAGTATTTTATCGTTCAACCCAAATTGTTCAAAACTCATATGTATCGGTTGGTATTAAATAATTGTATAAAATCAAAATTAATTTCGTCAAAAATCTGAATTTAATCTATCACAATAAAGTCTTTTAAATAAATGACAGCCATACAGATTTCGATGCGATTTTTCGACTTTCAGTGCAAAAGTACTAAACTTTATCAACAATAGTTTAGGTTGGTCGCTGTAGAGCTGATTTTCAGACTTAACTTGCTTCCTGAACCAGCAAATTGACCTTATGCAATTATTTTAAATATTCATTCGGGAAAAAGGTTTTCAATTTGTATTTTTGTGCCTTCAAAAAAAACAAGCTGAATTAAGCTGTACTAAAATATACTGAAAATGGGAAGAGCGTATGAATATCGGAAGGCGACCAAAGAAAAACGTTGGGATAAAATGTCGCGTATATTTCCAAAACTGGGAAAAGCAATTACTGTTGCAGCCCGCGAAGGAGTTGCAGACCCGGAAATGAATTCAAAACTCCGCACTGCTATCAATAATGCGAAGGCACAAAATATGCCTAAAGACAACATTGATGCAGCTATAAAAAGAGCATCAGGAAAAGATGCTGAGAATTTTGTTGAAATTAATTATGAAGGGAAAGGCCCTCATGGAGTTCTGATTTTCATTGAATGTGCTACAGACAATCCTACACGTACTGTTGCCAATGTAAAATCGTATTTCAACAAAGCAAATGGTGCACTGGTTTTAACCGGATCGCTTGAATTTATGTTTTCACGAAAAGCAGTTTTTGAATTTCAGAAAAAAGACGACATGAATATTGAAGATCTGGAATTGGAACTTATTGACGCCGGACTGGAAGAAATTGAAGAAAATGAAGGAATAATATATTGCACTGGCGATTATACCAATTTCGGATTGCTGGCTCAGGCTCTTGAAACCCTTAAAATTGAGGTGACTAAAGCCAACCTGCAGCGAATTCCTAATACTCCGGTTGAATTTACGGAAGAACAATTGGTTGACATTGACAAACTGATTGATAAACTGGAAGATGACGATGATATTCAGACGGTTTTCACGAATATCGCATAAACCGATTCGATATTGCTCTCAGCATGATATTTGCAAAAATCACTTGATTTGATTTTGCAATCAAAAAAGAAAAAGTTCGCCGGGTAAATTTTGCAGATATACAAATTTACCGGCGAACTTTCTTATTTTTAAGTTTTCACAAAAAACGTGAAGCCAAATACTTTAATTTCGATCTTATGAGCAAGCGAGAACTCCGAAAGTACCTAAAAGAACTCACCAAAGAGCAATTAGAAGATCAAATCATCGATTTATATACTCGTT
This sequence comes from Prolixibacteraceae bacterium, assembly GCA_041736275.1. GTDB lineage: Bacteria > Bacteroidota > Bacteroidia > Bacteroidales > Prolixibacteraceae > Aquipluma. Next base: position 104,155 of record JBGSUC010000079.1, on the reverse strand, counting down.
TTAAAGATGTGAAAGAGTATTATGATTTTGCATTTAATCCTAAAGAAAACGAATTAATTGAGCAGTGCCGATTTCAGATTAGTAAGGAATATTATCCGGTTGGAACACGTAAGGCAAAGCTTAGACGATCGGTTGCACAGAAATGGATCAAAAAACTTATTCTGCTCGATGCTGATGCATCTTTACTTGCTGATGTAATGTTTTTTAATATTGAAATTGCACAAACATTTTCAGGAGAACACATAATTCGTCAGGATTCATTCTTCACAAGTATTTATAAATCATTCGAAGAAGCTCTACGCTTCGTTTCCGAAAAGGGAATTCTTTTAGAATTCAGAGGAAGGATTGAGAAAATTGCAGGTGATGCCTGGGATCAACAGTGGATGAATAAAAAAGCATTTGAAGATATATCTGATATGTATCTTCAATAGGAATAATGAAGCACTCCCCTTCTAACATAAAGCAAATATAAACTAGAATTTAAATTCAGTCTGGCATTTCAATTTGATTCAAGAAACTGAATGAATTTAATAAGGCTTCCCTGATCATCATAGTTCACTTCGTGTATTTGGAGGTATTCCTTAATTTGATCTTTCTTATCAGCAAACAATTTAATCAATTGTCTCAGACTGATAAATTTGCTTATTTGTCCGTCTTTCTTTAACAAATATTCGACAAACGGCTTTGTTTCAAGTCCTTCAGGCAATTTTAGATCATAAACCTGCCCTCCTGAATAATACGACGAATAGGTTGATGTAGCTGCAGTTTGAGACGTGCCTCCATAGCCGGCTGGTTTACCCGGATCTTTCAATGTACATTTGTGGATAGCAAAAAGTGAATATCTGGAATCAAGCAATATCTCAACAAATTTACCAGATAACGGAATAAATTTTCGGCCCTTTATGCTAATTGTATCTATATTTGGCAGATCACCTAAAGCCAACTTAGTTCCTCCATTCTCAAAAATCATTTCTTCGGTCAGCGAATTGTAATTTAAACTAGCTTCTTGCTTAATGCCATTTTTCATGATCACAGTACCAGTTTCAAATTCAGGGAAAATATAATGCACCACTCCAATTCCCTTTATCTGGGTAAAACTTAAAAAGGGCAAAAAGATAAAAAACAATAAATAAATAACTCGTTTCATGGTAAAAGTACTTTGATTCAGTGAGATTGGTTAATTTTAAATTGTCAGAATACCAAAGTTATAATAAGTTTGAAATTAATTCTGTTTTTAATGAGTAGGTTTTGAGATTTTTTTTAGTTTTGCACACACAAAATTGAAATGCCCAGATGGTGAAATTGGTAGACACGCCAGCTTGAGGGGCTGGTGCCGGTTCCGGTGTGCAAGTTCGAGTCTTGTTCTGGGCACTGATAGAAATATAAAAATGTATCAAAAGCGCTTAAATTCAATGATTTAAGCGCTTTTTTTTTGGCTGAAAAATCAAAAAGATTCATGTCATGTCGTTGATCAATTGAAATATCAGGTGACTTAATTTATCGGCATCTAATTTTAGCCAGACATAACAAGAAGAAATTAACATCACGCGCCCACTGAGAGCTGATCTGAACGCTGTGATTTTAGTATTTAAAGATTCAGCACAAACATTGGTGCTTCTTCAATCAAAGAAGTTTAGTATCTGTTGATAATAAGAACAGATTCTTGTTGATCATAAAAACAATTGTAGATTTTCACTATTTCCAGAAACCGCGCCCTGAGAATGTGTTTCAGAACGCGATTTCGGAAGTTGAAAAATAAACTATAATAATTGTTTGTGGTATTCTCTTAGATTTCTCAGATTAGCTTTCGGGCTTCACTATCAGGATCGTTTTTCAACTCTGGCTGGTCGGTCAAAACCATCGTTTCGCCTTTGTCTGCCGTGTAGGCTTTCCACTCCGGAAGTCCACCTTTATTTGGATTTCCGGCTCTCATGAATTGAAGCAAAGCACCCGACATCTTTTCTGACAATGCGCGAGGACGTTTTCCCCCTCCAGTATGCGTGAGCATCAAATCGGTGTTGGCAAACCAGAAACAAATATCCAGGCAATGGAAAGCGCGCATCCGGTTATCGAACATTGGTGGTTCCCAACCAAACCATGCCAGATAAACAGGAGCCTTTTGCCCGGCTTTTGCATTGGCTGTTTCAATTGCAACTTTACGGTTACTGCTTACCAAAGTCATCACTTCAATTGGTTTTGCATTTGGAAACGCTTTGGCATATGCATCGTAAACCGCCGTGGCTTTATCACCCAATCCGCCACCGAATCCTGCACGTTCTTTAAGCATTTCAATCGCCTTTTCGCGTGTAATCAGTTCCATTTCGGGCATGGTGCGTGCCATCCCCCATTCATGAAAAGTGGTGCTAATCATCATTGGAACGTCGGATGAAACACCTGATGCATCGGAGAAGAACTGCCCCTTGGGAATGTTCGTTCCATCGGCTACAGGGCTGAATCCACCACGCACGCCAGTTCCTGAATTTTCAGCAGCAAACTTTTTGGCTGCATTATTGGCTAATAAAATATAGTCTTTCCATGGCATTTCCTGAAGTTTTTCAACTTCTGAAGCAGAGAGTCCTGCTTCCTTAAGGATATATTCGCCCAGTTTTTGAGAGGCCGTTTGATCCATTGCTTTAATGGTCGATCCGCTTAACGGAACCGCTTTATGAAACAATCCTTTGGCTTTTGGCATAGCGGCCAGAATGCAAACTTTGGCACCCCCACCCGATTGACCCATGATGGTAACGTTGCTTGGATCGCCACCAAAGTTGGCGATGTTGTCTCGTACCCATTCGAGAGCGGCAACCATATCCAAAGCGCCAACATTCCCAGAATCAGCGAATTTAGATCCACTGATTCCGGATAAATCGCTAAATCCGATTGGACCCAACCGATGATTGATTGAAACAAATACGATATTCCCTTTGCGGCTTAGGTTTTCTCCATCGTATCCGTCCTGTTCAATGCCATTTCCGTTAGTATAACCACCGCCATGCAACCAAACCAGAACCGGACGTTTCTTTGCATCAACTGCCGGAGTCCAGATATTCAGCTTCAGACAATCTTCACTCACATCGTCGTAGTTCCAATGGTCAACAAATGACGAATAGGCATTGGCATACCGGTTATCCATGATTTGTGGTGCAGTATTTCCCCACCAAACTGCTGGCAAAATGTTACTCCATGGTTTGGGCGGTTGTGGCGGCATAAATCGGTTTTTCCCTGAAGTATCAGCTCCGTAAGGAATTCCACGATAGCAGGTTATTCCTCTCAGGATAAAACCTTTTACTTTTCCGTATTTCGTTTCTGCAATGGCAATGTTATCTCCAATCAGCAATTGCTGGTCGTCGTTATCATCTTTTGATGAAGTTGATGCACTGGAAATAAATGGCACAGAACTCAATCCAAGTCCGGCGGCTCCAACTCCCAATGTCTGGAAAAAATTACGTCTGTTGGTTTTCATCGTTAGGGTTTTATATAGTCAATTTAAAATAGCTTATTTAAGAGTTACTTCTTTTTTCAGTTTGACTTCGCCGGCTGATGCGCCAACCAACAATTCGAGTTTGCACAGATCGTCGTCCCATGCCTGTTTGGTTTCGTTCCAGTATTGCAGATTTTTCACCGGTATTTCAAGTTTTACAATTTTACTTTCGCCCGGATTAAGCGATACCCTCAAGAATGCTTTCAGTTCCTTTTCAGGCCATTCAACCGATGGATTAACACGGTGAACGTAAACCTGGGCAACTTCGTCGGCAATCGCTTTACCTGTATTTTTCAGTTCTACCGATACCGTAATCACGTCATCTTTGCCATACTTCTCCTGATCTGTTTTCAAATTGAAATACTGAAAAGTGGTGTAAGTAAGCCCGTAACCAAACGGATACATCACCTTGATTCTTTTTGTATCGAACCAGCGATAGCCCACCAGCGATTCTTCGGAGTAAAGGGCAGTATTTGGATCATCCTTCGGTTTGTCCTCTTTTTTTGCCTGAGCTTTTCCGGCCGGGTCGGTTTCAGAAACCAGATTAGCAAAAACATCAGCATTCTTTCCTCCCTGAGGATAATTCCCCAGTACATAAGCCGGCGAATCCTCCAGTTTTACAGGCAAAGTAAACGGCAAACGTCCACTTGGCGATATGTTTCCCACAAGAACATCGGCCAGCGCATTCCCGCCTTCCGAGCCATTAAACCATGAAATAAGCAATGCCTTTGAAAGCAGGTTCACCACATTCAGATCGTTAGGAGCACCGCTTGTCAGCACGGTAACGATGTTGGGGTTTACTTCAGCAATTTTTTTAATCAGTTCGTCCTGTCCTGAGGGAAGAAATATATCTTTCCGGTCGCTTCCTTCGGTTTCAACAGCACGGTTATCTCCTCCGATAAACAACACCAGATTGGCTTTGGCAACCACTTCAAGCGCTTCTTTAGTCAGTTTTTCAGCAAGAACTTTCTTTTCCTGAGCCTTTTTTTCAACTTCTTCAGGCGTTTTTTTTCTGAACATATCGGCAAAGCTGAAAGTAACAGGATCGTATCCTTGTGCAAAAATGATTTCAGCCTTATCTCCAATCCGGCTTTTTAATCCTTCAAAAGGAGTAATTTCGTACAATGTTTTCACACCAGCGCCCATTCCGCCTGATCCCATAATTTGTGTAGCATTGGCGCCAATAACCGCAATTACTGGCTTACTTTTCAACTGTAAAGGAAGAATTCCATCATTTTTCAGCAAAACAATCGATTTACTTGCAACCTGATAAGCTATTTTCTGTTGGGCAGGTTGCGAAGTCATTTCTTTGTTCGCTTCAGTTTCCGGAACTGGTTTGATTGCCAACCTGACACGTAAAATCTCACGTACACGTTGGTTAATAACATCTTCAGAAACTTTACCAGCTTTCACTGAATCAATCAATGCCTGTCCAAGAAATTTTTTATCGGGCATTTCTACGTTGAGACCAGCTTTTACCGATCCAACTGTGCTATGTGTTCCGCCCCAGTCAGAAATAACCATACCGGCAAAACCCCATTCGTCGCGAAGGATTTTATTGAGTAACACCTCATTTTCGGCACACCACCAACCGTTTACTTTGTTGTAGGCCGACATAGCCCCGAAAGCATCACCTTCTTCAACGGCAGCCCGAAATGGCGGAAGATAAATCTCACGCATAGCCCGTTCACCTACAATTACATTTACTGTTCCGCGGTTGTTTTCCTGGTTGTTCAGCGCAAAATGTTTCACACAAACGGCAACTCCATTATCCTGCACACCTTTGGTATAGCCAACAGCCAGTTTCGAACTTAAAAAAGGGTCTTCACTCAAATATTCATACGTTCTTCCACCGGTAGGAATCCGCTGGATATTGATTGCCGGCCCAAGTATCATATCTTTTCCGCGTAACCGTGTTTCCCGTGCCATTCCGGTGCCGTAATTATAAGCCAGTTCAGGACTCCATGTTGCTGCCAATGCTGAACCTGTTGGGAAAAATGTAGCTTTATCGTTTTCCCAGCCCAATGGCATCCATCCGTTTGGCTGCATTTCCTCGCGTACGCCAAATGGTCCGTCAGCATATCGCATATCAGCAATTCCCAGTCGTTCAATGCCAGCCGAAACAAACATGTGTTTGGCGTGAAGCATATTCACTTTTTCCTCCAATGTCATTTGGCCAATGATGCCGTCAATCTGCTTGTCGTATTGAAGTAACGACGATACATGCTTTTGGGCATTCACCTGATTTGTTAAAATTAGTAACATCACTATAACGATTGTCAATCCAGCTATTTTCATGTGTCAGTTGTTGAGTTTTACTATTTAAATAATTGTGGTGCCATAGTGTTCAGATATACCCGCCAGTTTGCCCAGGTATGACCACCTTCAGTTACAAAGAAGGTATGCTTCAACCCGTTTTCAGTTAATTTGGAGTCAAGCTTTTTTGCACTCTCGTAAACAAAATCGGTATTGCCGCAAGCCAGCCAGTACATTTTATAACCGGCCTTCTTCAGTCCCTGCAGTTTTGCATCGATATCAGGTTGCTCATTCCACAAACCCATGCTTAAAGGGCAGATATATTGGAACATGCCAGGATATTCATTAGCCAAAGCAATGGTGTGCCCACCACCCATTGAAAGACCTGAAATGGCCCGGTGATCGGGGTCGGCTATTACCCGGTAATTCTTTTCGATGTAAGGGACAATGTCTTTTGCAATGCTATTAATGTAAAGGTTCTGTTTCGATGGATCCCTGAAATCAAATTCACTTTCAGGAAGCATGGTAGTCTTTGCTGCCATTTGATTTGGATTTCCATTCGGCATCACACAAATCATCGGAACTGCCAGACCTTTTTCAATCAGGTTATCCAAAATTTGACGGGCGCGTCCCATGGTACTCCAGGCATCTTCGTCGCCACCGGCTCCATGCATCAGGTAAAGGACAGGATAGCTTTTCCCACTGGTTTCGTAGCCATACGGCGTGTAAACAAACATTCGGCGATTAAACCCTATGGTTGGAGAGTCGTACCAAACCTGTTGCAGGTTGCCCCGTTGTTTGGCCTCAGAATAATTTTCAGTTTTTTTACCCGGAACAAGCAGAACGCTCAAGTAACGGGTACCGTCGCGTTGCATAAAAATGTTGACCGGATCATTAACGGGAACACCGTCAACAATGAAACTGTAGGAATAAAGTTCGGGTTCCGGAAGCGGCAGGGTGATTGACCAAAGTCCTTTCTCGTCTTTCTTGAGATTTACACTACTCGGAACATCCATGGTTCCGAATGAGGTTTTCATCTTAACAGTTGGCGTAAATCCACCATTAATTTTAACGGTGTCGGCATTTGGAGCCATTAACCTAAAGGTTACTTCTTTTGCTCCAATTTCTGGTGAAACGATAGGTTTCTGATTCATGAAATTGGAAAGTTCCTGTGCTTGTGTCCCTGCAAAGAATGCAAGAGAGAAAATGAATAACAGAATTTTTTTCATCGGTTTTGTATTATTTATTTATCATTACTTTGTGTTTTCAGGTCAGTCGAAATCCTTTTCGTTTAGTTATTGAGTTCGTCCATGAATTTCAATTGTTCTCTGTATGGCAGCGGCGCGGCTTTTACTTCGTCGCCGAGCTCGTTAATCTGAGGATTGTTTTCGTTAAAAGCTGGCCAAACAGGTAAGCCTTCGCCATTGGGATCGCCGTTTTTGGCAAAGTTCACCCAATAGCTGCTCATGGCTTCTTCCAATTTAAAGTCCACTTCGGTAAATGGGCGGTCCCAAAATTTCAGGGTATGTAAAGCATAGCCAAACTCAGCCGAATGGAATGCGCCGTAATTGGGCTCTCCCGGAGGAACCCGCTTGAAATAATAAAGATAAGCGTTTCCCGTTCCGTGTCTGGTTTGCATCTTCGCCCAGGTATAGTTGTGCCATCCAAAGAAAAGTTGCGACTTCATTTTTTGTGATTTTCCAGCTTCCTCATCGCTATTGGCAGGGAAAAGTTTCAGGAAGGTATCAGTCTTGTCGCCATATTGTCTTTTTGCATTCTCTTTAAACTGTCCGGCTGTTGGCAGTGGCCCAAACGAAACGCCATCGTCGGCATTCCATCCCGAAATAAGCGGAACATCGTTTTGTTTTCCGGCAGCAAAAGTTTCGTAAACCGGAGGGATTACAACACGATCTACCACAATTCCAAAACGTCCGGGAATTTTCAACAGCGAATCAGCTGGAATACCGCGTAGTTCAGCCAGTGAAGTTATTCCCATTTTTTCCGTCAGTTGCTTGCCACCCTCTTCAGCAGCTTGTAAGGTTTGTCCCAACATCAAATCTTTACCAAACATACCACCGCTTTGAGCAATAGCTTTGTGAAACAACCCTTTTGCAAGCGGCGAAACAACCAGCATATTCACGCTGAACGATCCGGCCGATTGCCCGGCGATGGTCACATTGTTTGGATCTCCGCCAAAGGCAGCAATGTTTTGTTTCACCCATTGGAGAGCTGCAATCTGATCGAGAATGCCATAATTACCTGATGTTTTTAAATCTGATTCAGCTGAAAGTTCGGGATGTGCCATAAATCCGAAAATCCCCAAACGATAGTTGATGGTTACAAACACCACCCCTTTGCGCGCCATTCCTTCGCCATTGTAAAGCGGAACGGTTCCTGAACCTCCGGTAAACGCGCCACCATGAATCCAAACCATCACCGGAAGTTTATCCTGATCCGATTTAGCAGTTGTCCACACATTCAGGTAAAGACAATCTTCACTCAGTGGCGATTCAGGAGCCATAAACTCTTTCGACCAGCACATGAATGGTTTTGGCGGTGCCTGCATGGCCGAAGCCGGAGGAATCGCACAGGCGCGAACGCCTTCCCACGGAGCAACCTGTTGAGGGGCTTTCCATCGCAAATCACCAACAGGTGGCGCAGCAAAAGGTACTCCCTTAAAGATTTTTACAACCTGATCATCTGAAGTTTTTCCCGAAATTGTGCCGTCCTGTGTTTTTACTGAATTGACATCAATATTTTCAACCTTGGTAACTGTAGTACAGGCAAATAAAAACAACAAAACAATTAACGGCTGAAGTTTCTTCATGGTTTTTATTTATTTTCTTGAATACTAATTTCTGAAACAATTTGAAACAAACGGCAGGGAAATGTATAATGCTGAGTGCCAGTATTCCCAGGTGTGGCCTCCGTCGCGGATGCGAACCTGCATCGGTACACCAACTGATTGCATGGCTGTTATAAATTCCAGATTTGGTTTGAAAGTAAAATCATCATCGCCGCAATCCACAAACCAACTCACTGTTTTCATGGCTTCAATCTTTTCGTTGGAAGCATTCTGCACATATTTTACACAGTTGTTATCCTCAATAAGCTTTTGCATTTTTTCACGAACCGGATCCGCCTGATTCAACCAGGGAAGATTCTGCCGGTATAAATACGCGCTCATGGCATAGGCTGCACAAAATAGTTCAGGATGATGGGAAGCATACACAATGGTTCCGCCGCCGCCCATCGATAAACCGGCGATGGCCCGATGTTTTTTGTCGGCAACAATGCGGTAATTGGCTTCCATGTAAGGAATTAATTCCTGAAAGAAATAATCCTCGTAAAGCCAGCCCGGGCTATTGAAATAGTTCATGAAATTTTTCCCTGCTTCCGGACAAACTATAATCACGTCAGCCGCATCATTGGCATCAATCAATTGGTTTGCAACTCCGGCCAGACGACCTTGTTCCGGCCAGTCTTTGTGACTACCGCCGCCGCCGTGCAACAGGTAAAGTACCGGATATTTTTTATCGGGATTGGTTGTATAACTTTTAGGCAGGTAAATGGCGTATTCGCGATCCTGATTCAGAATTTTACTGGGCATGGTTTTGTATTCCACCTTTCCCATGGCCGGCATTTGTGCGAAAGCCACGCAAACAAAGCAACCCAGAACAATTGATATTAATAGTTTTTTCACTGATGAATTTTTTAGTTTATTTTTTCGGGATCGTAAACAATGCTGACGCTGCCTTTGGTTGTAATCATCGGATTTTGAGTGCCAATCGACACTTTAGTCGGATATGGTTTTCCTTCAGGAGCAGTGCCTTTCGATAATTCTTCGGCCAGTTGGCGCATTTCGGTTATGTAGGTTTTGTTGTAGGCTTTTTTAATATATGGATAGTGGCCGCAGTATATTTTGGTTATTCCATTGTCCATCAAGGCTTCCATGGTACGGCACGATTGTGCGTAAATGGCCATTGAAACGTGTGGTCGCAATTGCATCCACACTTGTCCAGAACCATAAGCGTCGCCAGAGTAGCAATTGCCAGCTTTGCGGTCGAGCAAAACAATGGAACCGGGTGTATGTCCAGGAGCCTCCAAAACTTCAATGGTTGTACCACCCAAATCGAAAAGGTCACCATTTTTCACATAATGAGCTTTTCCTTTGTATGGTTTTACCCGGCTCATCAAAACAGTGTCGGCCTGATGAAAATATACATCGTCGAAAAAGTCCATATTTCCGGCATGATCGACATGAATGTGAGTAATAACAACATACAAGGGCTTTTGAGTAATTTGCCTGATCACTTCATCCAACTTTTCACACTTGGTTCCGTTATCAATCAACATAGCTTTTTTCGAGCCTTCGACGATGTACATCGTAGTATTGTCGGAGGTTTCGACCACCCACATGTTCTTTTCAAGCTTGGTAATTGTGAGGTCGTTGTTTTTGAATACTTCCTGAGCAGAAGCAAGGATTCCTGAAATCAGGATCAGGAATAGGACCAAAAAGTTAGTTTTTAGGTTCATCGTTAGGTTGTTTGACATTAGAAAAAGTCATTGGGAAAGCTGATTCACTTTTCCCAATGACTGATGACTTATTTCTACTTGAAAAGCAGTGGTGTTAATTGTGACAAATACACACGCCAATTGGTCCAGGTGTGACCACCTTCGGTTTCGACATAGGTGTATTTCATGCCCATATTATCGAGTTTTGCACGGTATTCTTCGTTCGCTTTGTAGAGGAAATCGGCTTTACCGATGCCAATCCAATACAGTTTATAACCGTTTTTCATCTGGGCTTCCAAAGTCGAATCGAAATTCTTGTACACTTCCGAAGTCGCTTTGTCGTTGCTCATAATTGCTGCCGAAAATAAACCCACATAGTCGAAGGTATTTGGATAATATCTTGAAATATGAAGTGAATGGTATCCACCCATCGACAGACCAGCAATGGCACGGTTTGCTTTATCCGCATTTACCCTGTAGTTGCTTTCAACAAATTTAATCACATCAGGAAATGTTTCTTCGAATTTACCATCCATGGTGTGATCCATTTGCATGCTAGGTTTGGCATAACCCAGACTTGATTCGCCGGGAGCAGCTTCCTGCGCCACATTTCCGTTGGTCATTACTACGATCATTGGTTTTGCTTTTCCCTGAGCAATCAGGTTATCCAAAATTTGAGAAGTGCGGCCAAGAGCAATCCAGGCCTCTTCGTCGCCACCCATTCCATGCAACAAATAAAGCACAGGATATTTTTCTTTACTGGTTTCGTAGCCGGCTGGTGTATAAACAGTCATGCGACGAGCCATTCCATTTCCTGGAGAATCGTACCAACGGCGAGTAACTGAACCATGGGGAACTTTGCTTACTTCGTATAAATCGCCTTTGCCACCACCCACTATAAACACATTGAACACCGAAGCCACATCGCGAATAATGTAAACATTGCTCGGATCGGTAGTTTTGAACCCATCAACAATTACCGTGTATGAATATAAATCGGATGCCAGTGGCTCCGATGTGAAAGCCCAAATTCCCTTTTCGTCTTTAGTCAGATTTGCCTTTCCGGGTACATCCATTACTCCCCATTGGGTTTTCATTTTCACAGTCGGCAAAAAGTCACCGGTAATTTGTACTGAATCGGCAGCAGGGGCCTGAATTCGGAAAGTTACGGTATGATCGGCTTTTACTTCCGGAGAAATAATTGGGGCAGCTCCCCAGAGCGCCTGTTGTGCGAATGAATTAAAACTTGCCAGTAGAAAAAAGGCAACTACAAATAAAAATTGTTTTTTCATTATTACTCTTTTAATTGGTTGTTTATTAATTGTATATGGTTTCTATAAATAAAAATATTCAAATCTGGCACTTGCAAACTTAAGCGTTTTCTGCAGGCAGCAATTGAAACACCCGGGTGAAGCAAAAAACATGAAATATTCATACCGCATTGGGAACCTCCATTCAAGTTATTGCAATAAAATGTATTCCTTAGGATATATAGTTTTTGGTTCCAAATTCAGGCTTTAAGCTTGAAAACCAGTAAATTTACAACTTTTACCCTGAACTATATTCATAATTTTCAGGTCGTTTTTTAAGGGAGATTGTTTTTCTGTTTCAGGTAAATAATCCCATGAAATGAAGAAACTTTTAAAACAACCTCCTCTTGCTCAGGCTGTGATTACCAGCCCGGATTCTGGACAAGATTTTTATTTACACCCATTTCGTGTTCCGGAAATGGGAGTAATTCGTGCTTGCCGGATTTAAAGCCGTATATGTCATTTGAATAAGGATAGGATACAACATAGCCACCATCGCTATTTAATCCTGAAAAAACAGGTACTTGTTTTCCCTGGTTTGCCAATACTGTGGCAGCATCGCCCCAGCGCACTAAGTCCTGAAATCTCACTTGTTCGATACAAAGTTCAAGTCGTTTTTCTTTTTTGATGTCATCCAGCGTAACAGTTGTTAATCCAGGCAGTTGAGCGCGGGTTCGGATCTGATTGATGTAATTTAGCGCACCTGATTGATCTCCTGATTGGAGGCAAGATTCAGCAGCCAAAAGTAGAACTTCAGCGTATCTCATCAATCGGTAGTTGTTATCGGTAGCCATCCCATAGGAATTTGCAATTACTTCTGAACCTAAGAAACGCCATTTCCAATCAAAATATCCCTGATGCCCATACATACTTGCACCTGCATTTATAGCAACTGGTGCCACCGGAGCACCGATCTTCATGACCTGCTGATAGTTTTTTAAAGTTGCATTCAATCGGTAGCCATTCTCACTTTCCATTTCAACAAAAGCATCATACAGAACTTTGGTTGGATTTGCAAAACCCCAACCTCCGGGATAGAGATCGTGAAGCCCCATCCAGTAGCCCCCAAGTGACAATTTATCACTTCTCCAACCGTACATATTGCCCAAAATAGTGGTGCCTTGGTTAAATGCATTATCACCGTCATTAATGGAGTTCACCTCAAAAATATTTTCAGGGCCAAAATCTTCCACTTTACGCAAAACATTTTCATAATTAGCTATCAGTGAGTATTTTTCTGAATTGATAACCAATTTTAATGTTGCAGCGGCTTCAGCATATTTCTCCTGAAATAGTTGTGCTTTACCAAGAAAAGCCAGAGCCGCCTGTTTCGTCAATCTAGCGCCAATGGCTTGATCTGTTGAGCTGCTTTTTTCAGGTAATGCACCTGATGCTACAGCTTCACTGAGGTCTTTTTCTACCTGAGTCCAAATCGCCGAAACTTCTCCATTTGGTTGTTGGTATTCACTCGGGGTAAGTTCTTTCGTTACCAGTGGAGCAGATCCCCACAAGGTAACCAGATTAAAATAGGCCCATCCTCTTGCAACTTTTGCTTCAGCAATAGCCCTCTTTTTAGTATCCGTGTCATCTGTAAAGTTGTTTATAACAAGGTTTGACCTGTAAATTAGCGTATATAAGCCGCTAAAGTATCCACTCATGGTAGAGTTTGAAGTGCTAAACTTATATTCGTTCAGCTGTTCAAGAATGGAATTATCACCCCTGGAGCCTCCTCCGGCGAAAAGATCATCTGAGAGTGTGTTTTTCAGGAAAAAGTCATTGTAAGCCATGCTTCTCCATTGCAGATAGACAGCAGCAACTGCCTCATTGGCATCATTGTCAGTTTTGTAAAAGCTTTCAATAGAAGTAGTACCCTGCTGCTCAACGAACAGCTTTTCTTCACAGGCGCTGAAAAACAGAACGCCCAAAATAAAACCAAGTAGTGATATGAATTTTGTTCTCATGATTCCAAATATTAAAAAGTTACATTGATACCAAAAACGGCTTTCTGTGTGTTCGGATAAGATCCTTTATCCACACCAAGAAGTTCTGAGGATCCAGCAGATGCTTCAGGGTCAAAGCCCGGGTAACTAGTGATTACAATTGCATCATCCAGAGATGCATATATTCTTAGCCTACTCATTTTCAACCTCTTGCTTACATTTTCAGGGAGCGTATATCCAAGTTGTATCTGTTTTACTTTAAAGTAAGAACCATCCATTACAGCATCGCTGCTGATCCAGTATTTATCTTCTCCGTTTGCATTTGGACGCGGTTTAGAAGCGTTGGTATTGGTTGGTGTCCAACGGTCGTTGTAGAATATGCTCAGCTTGTTACCTCTTGGTCGGTCAATTCTGGTAAGGCAGTTATAGATATCGTTCCCTTCGGAACCTGTTCCAAAAATGGTCAGGTCAAAACTTTTATATGAAGCGTTGATTGTGATTCCATAAGTAAAATTAGGAATACCACTTCCCAACATTACTTTATCATCATCAGTGATTGAACCATCTTTATTGGTATCAACAAATACCGGGTCTCCGTTGGTATTGTCAATATCCTGAAGTTGATAACCGCGCATGTACCAAACAGGATACCCTTCTTCGAAAACAGTTATTCCTTCCTGGGTATGGTATTTAGCACCATTGATTCGTGATATACTTGGATCCAGGTAAGTTACTTTGTTATTAAGGGTAGCAAGGTTCCCGTGGATACTGTATGAAAAATCCCTGATTTTTTCACTCCAGCCAATCTCAAATTCCAAACCTTTATTCGATACATTTCCTGCATTTACCACGGTAGAACTTACTCCTGTTTCATATGGCGGTGTAATTGAAACAAGTAAATCCTTGGTCTTTTTGTCATAATAATCGAATCCAAATGACAGGCGGTCTTTAAATGCCCTGATATCAAAACCAAGGTCGGTTTGTTCCGATGTTTCCCATTTCAGTTCAGAATTACTCAAAGTGCTTGGATAAGATCCAACCTGGTACTCAATTGCATTAGAATAGGGGTATGAGCCGCCTGAAGCAATTGACGCCCTATATGCAAATCCGCCCAATGGGCCGGTACTGCCATTTTGTCCCCAGCTTGCACGAAGTTTCATATTTGTGATAGGCGTGTTCTTTGGAAAGAAATCTTCATTGGAAATCGTGTAGCCAGCTGAAACAGCAGGAAACGTACCCCATCGGTTTTCTTGTGGTAGTATCGACAAATCACTTGCATCGCGGCGCAAAGAGGCTTGAACCAAATATTTATTGTCATAGTTGTAAATAAAACGACCAAAATAAGAGAATTGCCTTCCTACATTCGAATAACCACCAGCTACTGTTTTTGAAGCAGTAGCGGTAAGGTAATTCAAATCCCTGTATAATGTGTCATCCTTTGTAATCGCATTTCCGCTGGCTGTAACTGTTGTTGAATAAGGCTCAGAATAGGAAGTGCCCAACATGGTAGTCAAATTATGTTTCCCTGATGTGTAGATGTAATTGGCAAAATTTTCCCATTGATAATAAATGCTGTTCGAATTGGTCCGGCCAACACCAATATTATCATTTTTTGCTACATCATTGGCATAGTAAATATTATTGAAGTAGTAGCTATTGTAAAAGTTACCCCTATATCCCAGTTTGGATGTAATCGTCAGATTCTTAAGCGGTTTAAAATCAGCATAAATTGTCCCCATAATGTTAGCTCCATCCGACTTTGAGTCGGTGCGGTCTCTCATTAGCAGGGGATGCACCTGTTCTGCCTTATAGATTTCAGATAAGCCATAATATCTCCCCTGCTCATCTTTTAATAATTTTTTTCCTGAAGTGACCAGCGCTTGCATATAAGCCGGCAGATTGTCGGCATCAAAATAGGCTGGTGTGAGTGGATCCATTGTCAGTACTGAGGCCAAAAGACTTCCGTATTCAGAGTTTTCTGAAACCGATTTAGTCTTCCATCTTTCCAGGATACTTGTGGTCCCAATCTTCAGCCAGCTCTTAATGTTATAATCGGCATTAAACATGGCAGTCATTCGGCTGTAAACATCGGCATCACCTTTTACAATTCCATTCTGATCTAAATAAGACATAGACAGATTATATGAGCCGCGCTCATTTCCTCCCTGAAAACTAAGATTATGTTTCTGCATGATTGAAGTCTCAAATGCAATATCTGCCCAATCAGTATCAGTCTTCCCATCCCATACCGCGGATATTTCACTGGCGGTAATGAATCCCGCTTCAGTCATGTAATTGACATACTCTTTAGCATTCATGATTTTAGGAATCCTTGCCAGTTTGTTGGTCACATATTGAAAATCATAGGTGATTTTTCCTTCTCCTTTTTTCCCTTTTTTTGTGGTGATAAGCACCACTCCATTACCAGCCTGGGCTCCGTAAATTGCAGCAGAAGCGGCATCTTTCAGTACTTCAATCGATTCAATATTGTTCGGATCAATCGACCCAATGTCAGAAGTACGAAGTCCGTCAACAACATAAAGCGGATCTGAAGATGAATTGGAACTGTATCCACGAATACGAATAGTTGGATTTGCGCCTGGGGCACCTGATGTCTGTATAACCTGCACCCCAGCAGTTTTTCCTTGTAAGGCTTGCTCAGCACGAACAATTGTCCGATTTTCCATGTCGGCAGATTTTACCTGAGAAATTGCTCCTGTCATATCGCTCTTTTTCATTGTACCATAACCAATGGCAACAACTTCTTCTATTCCGAACACCTCTTCTTCCATAACTGTGTTGATAATGGGTTCATTACCAACATTAACTTCATGTAATTTCATCCCAACGAATGAAAATTGCAGAATGGAATTTCCAGGAACATTGGATAAAATGTAATTACCGTTCGAATCAGTAATCGTTCCGGTTGTTGTACCTTTTACTACTACTGAAACACCAGGCAGGCTCCCTCCAGACGTATCGGTTACCTTACCTGACACTGATTTTTGTTGCTGAATAACAGACTCTGTTCCTATCCCTTCTTTTTTCTTCAAAGCAATATAACGGTCAATAATCTTGTATTCAAGATTTGTTCCGTTAAGTAACTTTTCTAAAACTTCCTGAATATCTTTCTTGTCAATGCTGATAGATACACCTTCCAGAGCCTTTATTTCATCGTTGTTGTAATAAAAATAATACTCCGATTGACTTTCGATTTGTTTAAGCGCTTCAATCAAAGTCCCATTCTTCACATTGATACTTAATTTAGTCGTTTGAGAATAGACTGAGGCATTTACGCTGATAACAAAGGCAAGAATTAAAAAGCTTGTTAGTTTCATAATTCGTAATAGTTTTTTTAACAGCCTGACATAGCTATTACATTCTCGTTGTTTTTTCATAAGTTTGTGTAGTTTAAATGAAACAATTATTGTTTTATTGTCCGGCGGTGAAATGGGTCCAATCATTTCATCGCCTTCTTTTTATTCCATATTCAAAAAGTTTGGTTTATTTCGATATAATTGTTATTAAATTTTTCTCATTGGGTCTTACCTTATACTGGAATCTGATTGGAGCAAGGAGTTCCATAGCCATAATTGTCTGATCAATTGGCTTATTGCGTAATATGGTTCCCGAAAAACTAAAGTCTTTCAACAACTCCTGGTCAAACCTGATTTCAACATTGTACCAACGCTCCATCTTTTTGGCAATTTCGCCAAGCTTCTCAGAACTAAAAGTGATCTTGCCATCTTTCCAACTGGTGTAGAAATATGAATCGGCATTTTTTACCTGGATAGATGGTTTGCCATCAGTTTTGACAGCCATTTGCCCCGGAGATAATTCACCAATCTTTTTTCCTGCCATATCATTGATCTGAACCTTACCTTCGTCAAGAAAAACTGATTGATTTGACTCTTTTGGATAAGCAGATAGATTGAAAGAAGTACCCAATACTTCGACCTCAAGTTTGCCCGTATTTACAATAAAAGGCAGATGTTTGTTTGGAGCAACTTTAAAGTATGCTTCGCCTTCCATAAATACGTTTCGTTCGTTCTGATTAAACTTATTGGGATATTTAAACTTTGTGCCCGAATTCAACCAAACTTCAGTGCCGTCAAAAAGGAATAAATGACCTATTTGACCATACATCACCTCTACTTCGGCATACTGAACGGTCTGATTGCGATCGGTTAAAAGGGTATGCATATATAATCCTGAAATAAATGCAACAATCAGTACCGCAGCATATTTCAGGAATGTACCGGTATGAATTCTAAGTTTTCGGTTATATGCTCCTTTTTCTATGATCTTCCATGAAGCATGCTTATCAGAATTTTTCAAACGTTTTACTTCATTTAAACCCTGATAAATCTTTTCACCCTTTTCAAACAAGTAAAGATTTTGCTGGTCTTCCAGCCCTTTTTCAAGCAAAGTATTTTCATCTGGGTCGAGTTCTCCATGCAGTTTACCCGCAATTAAATCCCAAAAATGGATGTCGTTTTTATTCATTACAGATTGATGTATATTACTAACGACGCAAAGCCATAAAAAGAGGGTGACAGTTAAAAAGGATTTTTTTATATTTATGTAATCCGGTATAGTGAAATTGCAGTAGGATGATTATTCACAGACTCTATGATTTTTCCCCTTTCAGGAAAAAATGAAATAGCATAAAACTACCTGGATCAAGCTCCTCCTTTAAAAACTGGTATGCCCGTCCCATCTGGGTTTTCACCGTATTCACCGAAATATTAAGTTGGGCAGCAATCTCCTTATAAGTAAACGATTCGAAAGCGGCAAGTTCAAGGATTTTTCTCCGTTGCTCCGGAATCTTTTGAATTGCCCGGTATAGCGTGGCATAATAATCCTGATCAGAAATGGTTACCTCATCAGGCACATCTGGAAGATTCTTGTAACCAAAAACCAACTCGTGTTTCGATTTACGTGCCTGGCTCACAATTTGATTACGAACCATAAGAAAGAGGTATGATTTCAAAGATTTTTCAATGAAAATATGCTGACGGCGTTCCCATAACCGAATAAAACAATTAGAAACCAATTCTTCTGCAAGCGCCTCATTTCTTGTATATTTGCTGGCCCACAGCCACATCTGATAATAATATTTGTCGTGCAAAATGCGCAATGCATCAACATCACCATTAATAATTTTGCTCCAAATATTCTGATCGTCCATATTCGTATACCAATGACTTATTATTATTAAAACGTATCAGTTCTCCCCATAATCCATTGCTTTAAGTAGCACATGCTATGGTTCAAAATATATAAAAAAAACAGTGATTGTGCTTTGCGTCGATTCAAGTCACAAATTCGACAAATCAATCCAAAGCTGCAAAAAATTTTTTAGCTGACGTTCGAAAATTCAACTTTTCTCCTGGCCTTCGGTTTATCGTATTCTTTACCAGCTTTATATATTTACTATTGCATAGATCAAAAATGTTTCCATTAATTAGATATTGTAAATTCCGGTTTAAGTAACTACCCTTTGCCGATTCCAAATTAGTTTTTCCAACCTAATTGAAGGACGTTGATCCGGGAAGAACTTCAGCACAGCATCATAATCTTCAAATAAAAAGTTCGACATTTCTCCGCGCTGGAGCACTGAAGTAGATTAAATGAGTTAGAGACCTTTAAACTCACCGATAAACTGGCATTAAAATCTATTGATTACAATAGAGCAAAAGTCCTTCCATATCGTCTTATCTGATTTTGTTCATAGCCATAAACGATTCATCGGCAGTCTCATATTTGCTGTATTGTAACCAGACTTAACCTTTGCTTAATGCCATTTATTATATTTTTCGCATTAATTAATATACTTTTGCAAAATATGATTAGAAAAAAATACATCAGAATAATCACCCTTCATCTCTTGTTGCGTCGCACTCAAACAGGAAGATACACCCCCCCAAGCAATTTATAATTCACATTAAACTTTCATTGTTACGTTTGTTGTTTACGTTTTCAAGTCAATTGAAAGCCAGGCTACTGCATTGAATATGAGGTTATTATTTTTATAGCCTTATATACATACTTATAAATATATTTTAATTGAAATTTACACCTATGAGTTTAAGAAGAACTTTATTACTGATTTTTATTTTGTTTTCAATTCAGTCCTTTGCTCAGGACGATTATGTGAAGATTGGTGGAGCACTGCGTTATAACCTTTACAATAAAAGTTGGAATAATGATAAAACAGACCCCCAATTTACGTGGGATACCTGGCGTCTGAATGTTGACGCAAGTTCGAATGGGGTTGATTTAAGCTTCGAATACCGTTTTTATCCCGCCGATAACAGCCACTTCATTCATCATGGCTGGTTAGGATATGGCATAACTGACGATTTGTACATGAAAATTGGTGTGTCGCAAGTCCCTTTTGGAATTACGAAATTTGCCTCGCACTCATGGTGGTTTCAGATTCCTTACTATGTAGGTCTGGAAGACGATTATGACATGGGAATCAAGTTTGATTACACAGGGATAGAGAATTTAACATTGAACTTTGCTTATTTTCATCAGGCAGAGCCTCAGGGAACTCCCAACTTTGCAGCTCGTTATTCATACGATATAACACCATCTGAAAATGCCAGTCTAAAAGAGGCAGGGCAATTTAATTTACGGGCAGCGTATATGGTTACTGAAAACATCGAATTAGGTTTATCCGGACAATATGGACGCAATTACAATAGTGTACTGGAAACTAGTGAAGCATCAACCGCTTTTGCCGGTCACCTGGTAGCTCAGTTCGGGAACTTTGATTTTAAAGGGGAATACATTCATTACAACTACGGAGCGAAGGATAACCTGGGTAACGATTTGGATAAGATACAAATGGGTGCTTACGGATACAATTATAACATAGCAGCCGAAGGAAATATTTATGTGGCAGGTCTTGCATACTCTATTGATGTGGATCTTGGACCAATCTCAAATATTCAACCTTATATTGACTATTCAATGATTGATAAAGCAGCCAACAATTTTAAACCAACACAACACCTTGTTCCCGGGTTTTTAGTAACTGCAGGCAAAGTGTACACTTATGTCGACTATGCAATGGGTAAAAATAATGCGTGGTTGGGATCATGGGAAAACGGTCTTGCTGAAGGATCAGCAGATGCGAAATGGGAGTCGAGGTTCAATATCAACATGGGCTTTTACTTTTAATCAAATACCTGTACTTTAAATTATTTTAAATGGAAGAAACCAGAAAAATAAAAATTAAGGTAGAAGACCTATCCCTGATTTTTGGAAAGAATAAGAAAAATAAAGAGAAAGCTTTGGAAATGCTCCGGAAGGGAATTTCCAAGACAGAAATACTAGAAACTACCAAATGCACTGTTGGTGTCAATAACGTTAGTTTTGATGTGTACGAAGGAGAAATTTTCGTGGTTATGGGTTTATCCGGTAGTGGTAAGTCTACATTAATCAGGTGTCTTAATCGTTTGCACAAGCCAACAGCCGGTCATGTCCTCATCAACGATTACGACATCACGAAAGAAACCAATAAAGAATTACTGGAAACCCGACGGACAGAAATGAGCATGGTTTTTCAAAACTTTGGGCTACTGCCTCATCGTACTATTCTTGAAAATGCAGCTTTTGGCCTGGAAATCAGGGGTGAAAAAAAAATACACCGTTTGCAAAAAGCTCATGAAGCACTTGAAACTGTTGGGTTGAAAGGTTATGAACTCCAATACCCATCGGAACTGTCGGGTGGAATGCAACAACGTGTGGGCCTGGCAAGGGCACTGGCGAATAATCCGGAAGTATTACTCATGGACGAAGCATTTTCGGCCCTCGACCCGCTGATTAAATCGGATATGCAGGATGAACTGTTACAGATTCAGGAAAAAGTTAAGAAAACAATTGTGTTCATTACGCACGATTTGGACGAGGCCATTAAACTGGGCGACCGGATTGCAATTATGAAAGATGGAGTTATTGAGCAAATTGGTACTGCAGAAGATATCATTACCGAACCTGCCAGTGAATACGTGGAAGCCTTTGTCGAAAAGGTCGACCGAAAAACGATTATTACCGCCGGAAAATTAATGTTTGAAAAACCGACAGTTATACTCTATGGAAAAGACGGTCCTGAAGTTGCATTGCGCAAAATGAGGACTGCCTCAGTCGATGTTCTTCCTGTTGTTGACAAGGATAAAAAGTTTCTGGGTTTTGTATGGCTGAATGATTTAATTGACCATGCAAAAATCAAAAATCAAAAACTCGATGACATTATCCGGACCGAAGTCCATAGTATTCAGAAAGACTATACCGTAGAAGCAATGCTCCCATTAATTTCAGGGAAAAAATCACCTCTCGCTGTGGTCAATGAAAGCAATGGAAGATTAGAGGGCCTGGTTACACAAACTTCAATCATCATTGAAGCGACAAAATACGACCGCAAAGAAATTAACGAATTACAGGATCAAGCTAAAGAATTTTTCAAATGGAAAAAATAATCGACATCGGAACATATATTGAAAAGGGAATTAATTCTCTTGAACGAAACTTCTCATTTCTGTGGACAGCAATCGACGATGGAATTAGCTGGCTGGTAGAAAGCATGAACGATTTTTTTCTGGCTTTCCCTTTCTGGCTAATTATTATTTTGGTCGCGGTTATGGCTTATTCGTTGCAAGCAGGCAAAAATAGTTTTAAGAAACAAGGATTTAAAAAAGCCATTGGGATATTCATTTTTGTCATTTTGGGACTCATCCTTATTTTCTTACTGGGATATTGGAAAGAGGCTATCCAAACAACGACGCTGGTTTTGGTTTCAACCTCTATCGCCCTGATACTCGGAATACCTTTCGGTATTTTGACTGCAAGAAGTAAAATTGCCGATACCATTATCAGGCCAATACTCGACTTAATGCAAACCATGCCGGCATTTGTGTACCTAATTCCGGCAATATTCTTTTTTAGTGTTGGAAATTCGCCTGGGGTAATTGCAACAGTAATTTTTGCTTTACCACCTGCAGTTAGGCTGACCAGCCTGGGGATTCGAAACGTTCCGGTCGAAACGGTTGAAGCCGGATATGCTTATGGCGCTACTGAAAGCCAGATTTTATATAAGATACAACTTCCTTTGGCCATGCCAACTATTTTAGCTGGTGTGAATCAGGTTATTTTACTGGCTCTTTCAATGGTTGTTATCGCTTCAATGGTCGGTGCACGAGGTCTCGGAAGTATTGTTTACCAGGGAATTCAACAGAATGACATTGCCAAAGGATTTGAATCTGGCTTGTGCATCGTTATTCTGGCAATTATACTCGATCGGATTACTCAATCAATAGGAACAAAAAAATAAATTTTTATACAAGAAATTATGAATACACTATTTAGAAGAATAAGTGGCTTAGTACTAATCGCCACCATCGCATTTTCTGTTGTTTCGTGCAACAGCAATAAAAAGAGTTCAGATTCGGACGCAAAAAAAGTAACAATTCTTTACCCTAACTGGGCCGAAGGGGTAGCCTATACACATCTGGCAAAAGCAGCACTCGAATCGAGTGGTTACGAGGTAATACTCTATAACCTTGAACCAGGTCTAATTTATGGTGAATTATCGAAAGACAATTCAAAAGGTGATGTATTTATGGATGCATGGCTTCCAAATACACACAAAGATTACTGGAACGATTATGGTGATAAACTGGTAAAACTAGGTGAAGCATTCAGCAACGGAACTACTGGTCTTGTTGTTCCGTCTTATGTTGACATAAATTCTATTGAAGAGTTAAATGCGAATAAAGACAAATTTGATAAAGAAATTTTCGGCATAGGCAGCGGTGCAGGAATTTATGTCAATACAATTAAAGCAATTGATGCTTACGATCTTGATTTTGAACAAATCACTTCAAGTGGTCCGGCAATGGTTGCAGGTCTTGAAAAAGCGATCAGAGACAAGAAATGGATTGTTGTTACAGGTTGGAAACCTCACTTCATGTGGGCTAAATTTGATCTGAAATATCTGGAAGATCCGAAAGAAGTTTATCCGAAAGATGCGTGTGAAATTATTGCACGTCGCGGTTTTGAAAAAGAAAAACCGGAAGCAGCAAAATTCTTTAAAAACTTTAACCTGAACGAAGATCAACTTTATTCACTACTCGATGCTATTGAGAAAAATGGTGAAGAAGCTGGTGCTAAAGAATGGTATGAAGCAAACAAAACTCTGGTTGATGGCTGGAAATAATTCAGGACTGATACGATAAATAACAATCTTTTCCAATAAGCCTGTGGAGTCGTTAACCGAAAACGCTGGCTTTATGGATCAACTATAAAGGGTTTGTCTGACTATATTTAGTCAGACAAACCCTTTTAAAGTATTAGGAGATAAATTAAACTATTGATTGTCAATTAAAGTGTCAATTAAAAAAAATCAATTTTTCACCTGGCTTTTCATGTAATATCCTCAATCTGGTCAAATTTCAGATTGCTCTGTCCTTCGCCGCGGCCTGCTTCTTTGGCCCGGCCAATCCACAAATAAGTTTTGCCATTTAACCAGCGGGTTCGCTGGAACGAACGGGTGACAATGGCTCCGGCACGCGGAACTTCTTCTTCGTTGATAAAATAGGGAGCAGGTTGTTCGCTTAAAATCACCCCATAAGGCCGTTTAGCTCCAGGCATTTGTGCACGCTGAAAACGAATTTCGGTATCGCTGCCATTCACATGAACCGGAACAAACGGTTTCCAGTAATCAGGAACTGTGCTTCCCAGAACGTATCGAATTTCTGCGGTACCTGCCGGAACAAATGGACCAGCAGGTTTATTGGTCAGCGCCATTTCACTTCCGCGAACACCTTTGCCGGTTTGCGATGGAACAATATTTTCGATAGCCCAAACCATGTTGGCCATTTCGTCGCGCAGGAAGTTGACTTCTTCCAGTGGTGGACTTTCAAGTGATTTGGTAATGGCTGGCGTCAGGTAAAATAAATTGGTATTATTCAGTGTGTTTTGTTTGCTTGAATGATGAAACATCGACCAGCGGTGCCAGTTTGTTTCCAATCCTTTACCAGCAGGCCGAACCAGTATTTCCTGACCAAAAACATCGGTGACCACAATACCCTGAATTTCGCACAAGGTATTTATGTCCAGCGGATATGGCAGCATAAACCAGTCGTTTGAATAGATCAACCCAAATTCGGCCAGCATGAGGTGCAGTAAACCAGTTGGCGATGTGTCAATTTTCCCAAAATCGGTCTGGTTTTCTTCCATCATCCAGAACCGGGCATTTGGCATGCCTTTGAAAGCGATGGGCGCCGGAATAAATGAAACAAAATTCTCTGTTGGCGCCGGTTGCTCTTCAGGTTGGTCTGGCAGTGAAACTTGTTTCCGAGCATCCAGATCAAACGAATACCAGTCGAGATGGCCTTCGTAATATTGGTCTGCCGTTAATGTCCTTTGCTGATTTTGTGGCGACGAAATATTGAATTGGTACTCAAGTTGTTCTGGCAACCAGGCAGTTTCGTCCGGAGTTTCGGGCTGACTGTAATTTCGCTGATGCCAATCGCTAAATAATCCGGCTATCTCAACAAATTTTGCTTTGGTCAATGGAAATGCAGCATCAATCCAGTTTTCGTAAATTGTTGCGGCAACTTCCGGAGTTGTGATTTCGAGATACAACGAATAGCCATTAAACACTTTGTTTTTTACCGAGTCGAAAAGTTGAACGGCATCCCGGTCGTTGGGATCGATGGTGAAATTGAGCGGATACCTCGAAATAAAATCAGGAAGCGTGGTTTCGAGCCCATTACTTTTCATCAGTTTCAGAAAATATCTGCCCATTTGCACGGCAATCGAAAGATTTGGGCGAATTGTTTCCCGTTCAACATGGGTTTCCAAAGGCATATCCTGATTAAATGCAAAAGGTTGACCAGTTGGAAAACTTACCCGATCCATAGTTGTGTGCATGCCCAATATTTGCGCAGTAACGGGCGAAGCGGCATCTTCGCCCTCAAATTCGCCAAACTGCCATTGCCGGGTCAGCATCCACATGGCATCGCGCACTTCAGCTTTTAAACTCCGGTCGAAGTTTTTGGTGCGTGGCGAAGTTTCGAGCCTGTTGTAGGCTGTGATGGAAGGAATGCGGTATTCCTTGATCATTAATTCTGCAAATGCGAGTACTTCAGGCATATCGTGTTTTTTTTACTTTTCATTAACTCACCACATCTTTAGCCACAGATTGTATTTGCAATACAGATGCAACTACCTCCAGATTCAACCGGTAATCGAGCGCCACATTCAGGTCGTATTGCGAAAAATCTGCAAGTATCGCCGGTCTCAAAATGTTAACTTCAGGAGGCAAAATTTCATCCAGCAATTGCGGTTCAACTGCTCTGAGTTTTGCTCTGTTCAAGGTGTCGTTCAAAATTCCGATCAGATCATCCCAGGTCCAGTGTCCTTTAATTTCAGGAGTAACTGCCAGCAGCAACGATTGCGGAGGCATGGCATTGGGCTGATTGTAATTGAACGAAATACCTGTCGTTTCTTCTTTGGTCGGCATCATTTCCGTCCAGTCGTCAACCAGAATTCCGGCTTGTTTCCCGGCAGGTACAAACGCTTCGCCATGCGTTATAATCGACAATGTATCGTGCAAAATGGTAAAAGGCTCATTGGTAACCAGATCTATTTCAGGATATTCAACGGCCAGCCAACTATCTCCGGAACGATAGGGAACCTGAATGGCCTGCACTATTAATTCGTCGGCATTATTAAGTTCATAAAGCGAACGAACCTGATCCCAGTTTGAAAGCCGCGGCCGGACGTGCGATGCATTTTGCATCCATTCATCAACCGGGTAGCTCATTTTAAGTGTAGTTGTGGCATAATCCAGTAATTGCGCGCTGTCGCCCAGCGAGAGATGAACGTCGGCTTCGTTGTTGAAACTAAACAGCGGAAGAATATTAAAGGCGTCCTGCAACAATTGCTTTCCGGCGCGAATATATTCAGCAACTTTCTGCTGAATTCCTGAAATTGCAGCTGCTGAAGCAAGAATGCCAGTTACAGATTTATCGATTGCCAGCATTCTCCGGAATATGCCCCGAGCCTGCTCCAGAAGCAATGCTTTCGATTTAGTATCGGATACCGAAGACTGTTTTGGGAAGGCGTCGGAAACGCCAAAATTTGAAACCTCATTCAGTAAATCCTGAAGCTGCGCGGCTTCTGCATTTCCGAAGGTGAAATCCACATCTTCAAAATCCAGTTTCGCTTTGTCGAGTGCATCAAAAGTATCCTTTAAATTGTGGTAATCGGTTACCAGATTGCTGTTGTCGGGATCGGGAATCTGTGCTAAAATTGAAAGACCCGAAATCGAGGCAATCGAGGAAGTAAATTGAGATTGAACAAGCTGAACCCTCGACAACAATTCGGCATCGTCAAGTGCTTTTGGATTGTTTTTGTCGGCTAAACTTACTTTGGAATGCGGTTCAAAATCCTCAGCATCCAAATATCTGGAATCCGTAATTATCTTCCGGAGCATGCGAAGTAAAGACAATATTTCTGAAAAAGTTTGTTTCCCTGCAATTCCTTCAGGCTTTTTAAATTCAATTTTCACGGTCGAAGTGTCATCCAAACCATTCGCTCTTTTATACTGATAAGCAATTCTGCTTTCCAGTTCCGATAGCGAATTTTTATCTTCCTCGCCGGTATTTAGTTCGTTCCCGATGATGTAAATCAGGTCGATGGGTTGAATGTCCAGTTGTTCCAGGGTCAGGATTTGTTCAGATTGAGGTTGTTCCAGTTTGTCAAGATACGAAACGGTGTATTGCACGTTTGCCGGATTACCAATTACACCGCCAAGCCACTTGTTAATTCCGGCTTCCATTTTAGCACGCGGAGTCATCGATACCGAGCCCCATGGATTGCTTACAGGATCGAGCGAATCAGCCTGTCCAAAATTAATGACCACACGGTTTGTAATCGAGAACTGACTTCCACGTGGTGTATCAACAACATCCAATTCGGCAGGGATTACTGCATCTTTTACGGCATTAACCAAAGCTCCGGCACGTTCAAAATTTCCCTGAACCAACTGGTAAATACTTTCGGCTGACAGCAAATCTTTCACTGCATCCAGCGTATCAGAAAGTTTATCTTTTTCAGCGATAATGGCATTTCGTTCATTCAATGTTGCCGAGACCACTTCTCCCGATGCTCCAAATGGGAAACCGCCAGTTTTTTCGGCAAGCGTAACGCCATTTACCACATTATTTGCCGGAATGCTTTCCACTGCACCACTGGTTCCCTGTTGCAAAATATGGTGGTTCAGTAACGGGAAGGCATCTCTGAAATTGTAAATGTACAGGTTAAGCTTTTTCAGTGCATTATCCTCTGAACCACGGTCGTGCAAACCTCTTTCAAACTGGTAGCCTAACAAAGCTTCGAGCGATTGTCCGTTGTGCATTCCTTCAAGAATAAACATGGCCCGGCGAACCCTTTCCGAAGAAAGATTGACAGCCATAACATCGGGATTTGCAGGCGTGGCATGGCTCATGTAACCGCTGCGCAAAACGGCGGCAGCCGAAGCATGATTGAGCGAAGGCGCATGAACAAAGCCACCGTTGTCGGTGTATTCGAAAAGCTGATGTTCATTCTTCGGTTTAAGTTTATCGGGTAACGAATCGGTTACCAGTTTTCGTTTTCCTGAAGGACGGACATTTTCAACCCAGCCATACGAACCCAGATAAATTCCTTTTTGACGGCTCTCGTTTTGCAACTGCCGTTGTTGTCTCAGCCGCAAATTAAACATTCCGGTTTGCCAGGCGTCCAAACGATAATTTAAGGTATCCAGATGTTCCATGAAACACCGCTCCAATCTGGCAGTTGGTAAATTGGCCAGCAAAGCCAGCGACTTTTTCATGGATGCAAGAAAAGCAGCTTCATCCTGATCGATGCCAAAACTCAGTAAATATTCTGAAACCATGAGGTTTCGCTGCGGTTGATCGGACAATTCCACGTTTATCTTGGCACGCATGACTTCCCATTTGGAAAGATCACCAGCCGGACGAACATTGTGAAAATTGGTAGCAGCCAGCGTGAAATCAACATTTACATTATTTTTTCGAAGCCACAAAACCGATGATTTATGCAGTTGCAGCGACAAACTTCGGCGAAGTTGCATGTACAATAAGGCTGTTGGCGGTTTTACTCCCGGGCCAAAATATTGTTTTTCCAAAACGAAAAGCGTATCAACTCCCGCCAGCCAATCAAGGTAATTCTTTTGAGCGGCATCGTCATAATACCTGATTCCATCGGTTTCGGAAAGCGGTACATTGTCGACAATATTGGCTGCATCAAGCGTAGTATGATAGTGCTGATAAATGATTTTCAGCAACTGGGGAGTTTTGAAATTGCCTTTAGCATCAGCTTTGTACCCAAAGCTTTTCAATACAGCAAGTGTGTTGTATTTTGTAAAAATATTATTGATCACATCTTTGAAATACTTTCCGCCTGCTTGAAACTGATCGAGATTTTTCAGGTATTCGCTCGAATAGCCTATTCGCTGATAAATGGATGCTGAATTTGGCTGCAGACCGATAATGTTCATCAGCGTTTCCGACGGATCGCTGTTGGGCTTACCAACAAAGGCCAGTTTGTTTAACAGGTTTTTCCATATTTCGTTGTAGTCTTTTAAAATCGCATATAGCCCGTTCAAAAAATTAGTATCAAATATTTCCCGGCCTGAAGTATCCCGGCTTGTGCTCCATTTCCATTGTTCGAAATTACTGGTCAGCAAAACGCCATAAGGTTGATCGCCCACCCGAATAGCAGGTAGCGGACCACGGCCGGTCACATTTTCAACGAAAAAGTCGCGCAGTTTATCCTGCTGCGCCTCGCTCATAACCGGATCCAGCATAGCATCGAAATAATAGCCAAGCGTTGAGGCGTACATCGCGGTATTCATGGCAACTGCTTCTTCCAGATCTTTGCCGTCGCTGTGAAGCACATTTTGAAGTGGCGAATAGTCAATTCCGAGTGAATCTGCCAGATTTCTGCCATCACACTCGTCGGCTTCAGTAAACAAAGGCATTGCTTCGGTCACATAACTATCTTCAGCCGAATCATTTTTAGTGTAACCTGAGCCATTGTCGTCGGTATTGTTTGTTGCAGTTCCCTGTGGCACCAAACTGAACCCTTTTGGCGAATAATGGTGGTTATCGATGAGATCTTCAACCTTTGTTTTTGCGGAATCGCTGCTTTCAGATAAATTGACGCCAAAGGCTAAAATCCTCGTAAATCCATTTACGGCCTGAGTTGCTGTCAACGGAATTTTAAATCCCATGCCATTTTGAATGGCTTTGTCAAAATCCGACATCCAGTCGAAACTTTCACCCAGACTCATCTTTTCATCTTTCATCACAAACGAATCGTCGGGTTCCATCGGATCAGGGCCCACAAACAATTCATCAGGAATGATATTGCCAACTACTTCCTTGACTAACTTGAACCCTTCATACAAGGAAATTACAAACCGGTCGGGCAGCACATTCACACGTGGTGCGCGGCTCCACGAATCAGGTTTAAGAAATCCCTGCTCAGGAAAAAACAGGTCATCGGCTGTTTCAATTCCATCCAGACTGTCGTTCCAGTTTGTTGGTTTGGTCTGCAATGCAACCCATGCCGAACGTTGCGACCCGAAACTTTCAACCAGCTTGCTCCATGCCGCTTTTTTCATTTCCTCGCTTTGGTCACCGCCATTTTTTATGGCTTCAAAAATAGCTTTCCAGTATTTTTTCCCTTCAGCCAATTCGAGTGCTGTCAGGTATTTCTCATGCGTGTGAATCGCAATGTCGTCAGGATAAACGCGCAGCCAAAGTTCAGGAACCCGGCCGCCAGTCATAAATCGGGTTTCTATGCGGACTGGAAACAAAAGAAAAGGAATATTGTCATTGAGTTGCGGCAATACGGCGCGTGGATGCGGATCGACATACAATCCCACAATGGCTTGGTTCACAGCGATGCCGGCAGCAGTACTCTGCGCTTTTGCCCGTTCATAAATAGCTTTCTCCGTTTCAAGTTTTTTCGTCAACTCATCGGCATTGTTCGGGTTAACCTGCTGTAAAAGTCCGGCCAAATCTGCATGTAAACTATTGATCGAACCTTGAACTTCATCCCGCTGAGCTAACAAACGTTTTTGCTTAATGAGCGTATCAGCCTGATCGTGTTTTAATATTAAACCCTGACTTTGAGCCAGTTCAATATCTTTTTGAAGTTCAGCTAATATTTGCTGAAGCTGCTCAATTTCTTTGGTCAGGCTTTCGATTAATTCCTGGTCGGGTTCCTGCCTGTCTTCTTCTTCGGAAAGTTTCTGGATGTCGCTGTTTAATTGTGCGCTTACAACTTCAATCTTTTTTTGCAGAAATTCAATGTATTGCTCATTCTTTTTGATTCGTTCAAACAAAGGCTCAAGCGCATTCAGCGCACTGTTTATTGCCTGAAGTTGTTTTTGCAGTTGCTCAATTTGCGCACGAATTTCGGCAATCTGGTTCTGATCCAATGGCAGCGAGGTTTCATTTTTCCTGACACGAGTTAGCAACGTTTTCGTCGCATTTAGCTGTATTTGTATCCCATACAAATCATCCGACCGCTGCTCCCTCTGAAGCCGCAAAGCATCAATTGCATCCTGCTGTTCTTTCAATGTGGGCATAGCGCTGTATTTGTTTTAATATTTTTAGATCTAATTCTTCAATGAAAATCTGTCTTTTCTTTTACTCGTTCCTGTAAACCATTCATCATGTATTCAGGCTCTCCAACATTTCCTTGGCATGCACGGCCACCATACTCGGTTTCTGAAAAAGAATGAAAGCCATGTTGGCCGAATCGGTTCCCCACTTGTTAAAATCGGATGGGTGAATGCTCGGTTTTACATTTTCTGTAATGAACTTCATCCCGGGATCAAAATTGGTCCAGGCCAGATCGTCCCACGACAAACCATCGCTGCCCTGGTTAAAACTAATATCCATTCCAAAGCGCGGCTCTCCGGGTATTTCCTGAATGATGAAAAACCATCCCAGATTATCGGTGAATCCCGGTGTTTTCAACGTTCCTCGGGTTTCATCAATGGTCAGATCGAAGCCGAAAAATTTAATGTCCGGAGCAATATCTGCTTTGTAAAGCGGGAACCGAACCTGTGTTTTAAACTCAACTTCCGAAAGATCAAGATCGATAACCGGCTCATCATCGGGATGGGCGCCTGCGATTGCTTTTTGTGCAAAAATGACTGTGTTCGGATAACGTTTCAGCAAATCACCTCGAAGCACCAATACCACCTGTTCAGCATCACCTTCAGCATCGCGGTTGTTGTGGCGACCAAGCAGACTGCTCACCGGCCAGGTATGAATGGGCTTAATGTCTTTGTGTTCTTCATTCAGCTCTGCTTCCGATTTTCCCTCAACCGGTCGGATGATTCCTTTTACATCCCAAAACTGCCGGAAACTGCTTGGCCGTTCGTCGGTTGGAAATTCACGCCACAACAGCTCTCTACCCATTTCGTGGTTCAATCCAACCATGTACGATTCAATAAACTTCTGATTTGTTTTCAGGAGCGAAATGGTATTTTGAGGAATCAATTTCAGGTTTGGCAACAGCAATTCATTGGAAATGTCGCAAAGCTTTTTGTACATCGGGTCCTCAAAATCGGGATAAGCCATCGCCGGAAATATCTTCTCCGGAACATATAACTGAATGTAATCAGGAAACTGCACAAGCCTTGACAAACGGAATGGAAATGATTTTAATGGACTTATCGCCGTACTTACTTTGGTGTAAGCATTGGCCAGATTGATTGGCTGATAAACCGGATCTGCCAGTTGAACCGACATTCGTTTGCTAAAATCTTCAAGGGCAATCCTGAAGTTTTTAGCCTCAATGCTGTCGGTTATTGGTGTAGTTTTAGTTGGTGCCGGAGTCGTAGTTTCATCTTCCAACTTTAAAGTAAAATCAGGTTGAGGCGGAATAGATTTTATAAGTTCTTCCTCTTTCTTAGGATCGTCAAGCGCGGCAACGACCTGCTCTTTTTCGGTGTTTCCGGCTAACAGGTTTTTCAAATAATTCCGGAAACGAAAATAGGCGGCAACTGCTGCGGCAATTCCTACTCCAAAAATCAGAAAAGCAAAAGTTATCAGAGCCAGAATAATCAATAAGATGATCAGGATAATAAATACGATTTTATAATGTTTGCTCAACCACAACAAAATGGACGATAATTTATCAGGAACAATTTGTGACGAAACTTCCTGTGTATCCGGAAGCCCTGCGGGAATGTTTTTGGGTGGTGAGGCGGTAACTTTTCCGTCGTTAATCTTCTCAACCAAAACCTGATAATTCAGCGGTGAATCGGTACCCAGTTTTTTTGCCATACGACCATTTGGTCTGACCAGTCTTCTAAATGTTCCGGAGAAAACGACCGAAGGCAAAATGCTTTCTTCTATTTGCTGATGAATGGTTGTCGGACTGCCCATAACCCGCGCATGAACCGGCTTGCTGATCGCCATCAAAACATTGGATTGCAGCTTCGAAAAAGTCTTTGCGGTGTATTGTAAACTTACCTCCATGGCAAATCGTGTCGCCTTTATTTTTCGGTTGGCTTCAATTATTCTGGCCACCTGCGCCCAGGCCTTTTCCATGTATGTTTCCTGATTCTTTTGTATCACCAGTGTTCCGAAACCTGCAGGCACACGTGTTCGTGGATCTTTATTCAAATCGTTTACCCAGGTATTTTTTGAAACATCGAGCAAAACAACATCAGTGGCCGATTTTTTAGCATGTTTGCCTCCGTACAAAGGCACAGAAACAATCGGATCTTCGGTGAGGTTGGCGGCTTGTATGGCCGGAAGATTTACAATCTTTTGCAGCTCTTTCTGAAACTCGCTTTCCGGAGGATCTGGAAAAACAGTTGATTGAGCAGTCGGAGATTTTAGCGCACCTTCCAAACCTAAAATTGGTGGTAAAGTGCCCGGAATTTCTTTGGTATTGTCTTCGGCCTGAACAAATCCTGGACGAGAAGCATCCATGTCGCGAATTCCAACTTTTGGATCCATAGGCCGAGGTTCCAGTAATTTAACGAGCGATTCGAAATCGGCATTGTTCCCGGTTTGAAAGAACCATTCGTAATAGATAGGCATTTCACCTTTGGCACCGTTTTCGTCCCATGATGCTTGCTGCGCAACAATTGCAGCAGTAGCCAGCTCCAGTCCGGCGAGTCTTCCGGTCTCGAAAGACGGAATTAAAAAAGCGTAATATTTTGTATTCGGTTCAAGTTTTCGGGGGCTCATTAACCTGCAGAACAGCTGATCCGGATCGTCATTCATGGTTTTGTTGAGCGACAAGAGGAATTTCTCGTAATCCGACAATTCGCTGTCGGGAATATTGGCGTTGCTGTGCACATGTCCCCACATCCAGGCTTCCTGATAAGGCGGAAATGCATCTTTGTTATTAATATTTATAGTCGGAAGCGGTTTTCTTCTTTTGGTCCGTTCGAACTCAGATTCTTTCAGGATAAGTAAAAAAAGCCATGGCCGAAGTTTTGCTCCTGAAACCCCTGCCGGAGTGTATCGCCAGATAAAATCCTCGTCGTAAAATTCGATAAAAGCTAAATAATTCGGTTCAAAGTCGGTGATCCAGTTTATCGGTTCGGTACGAACGATCATGTGAGAATCGATGCCAATAATGTCGCCAGGACCAATGAGTGAGAATTTTTTGGTCACAGCAGTTGAATTCAGAGTGACCGAGATTGGGATTTCCGCATGCTCCTTGACGGTGGCTGTTCCGGTACCCAAATCGTCGTGTTCGATAATGTTGGCGGAAACACCTTTGCGTGCCCATGCGTGAAACTGATATCTGGCTATTTCTACACTCATGATTAATTCATGTTTCGTTCGTAATTGGATAAAATCTGAACCTTATTTTTTAATTCCGGCTGCTTCGAAACCAGATCAGCATACATTTGTGCGGCTTCAGAATAACTACCGGCAACAAGCGTTTCATTGTAAGCTTTCATATCGCTTTTGTTGGCAACCACAAATTCTTCTTTTTGCACTTTTACTTCTTCCGGAGCATTTACTGAAATACGATTAGTGGCATACGACAAGCTCGAATTGGCCACAGCGTTTGCCCGCAAATTGGCTTTGAACAGTGATTTTGTGTATTTATAAATGCCTGCAAACACAATGGTAAACCGTTTTTTGCGGAGGTAACTTAACTCGTAATCCACACTTTTCGCTACCGGAGGCGCAATGTTCAGATCGGCTGAAGCAGTCAGTTTAAATCCGCTGACATTGTCTTCGAATGAACGCCGTGAAAGCTTTTCGTTGTCTTTCAGGTTAAAGAAATTGGCAGGAGCAAATTTTTCCCTTACCGGGTTGTTAGTCAAGATAGTCGTTCCGCTTTTTACCGAAGTAACGTGGAACAGGTTGACATCTTTCGGAATATGGGTTCCATATTTTTGAATGGTAACATCCAAAGGTAAAGCCCGTTCGCTGAACGTAAGCACACCAACCGGATGAATGACAATATTGGGCGATGGAACGTCTTCAGGCTGAATCAATTTGAGATCGCGAATGCTGACATGCAGCGTATTGTTGTCGGGAATTACAGCTTTCCAGTTCTGGTTGTTGTTTACCTCGCCCTCCATAATCGCCTGTAAATCTTCCTTAATTGTTTCAACGGCATCAGGTTTGTCGCCCCAGGTTTCGTGGAAGCCAATAGTAACATCGAAGAACAATATGCTGAAACTTGCTTCGCCCTGAACATCCCATGGCTTTGGTCCGGATAAAGTTCCCGACAATTTAATGCCCATGATAACTGAAGTCCCGCGCCTTAAGGCCAGACCAGCGTAAATTTTGGCAATGAAATGGAACGGATCGAACTGGAAAAGTACGTCGTAACCCAAATATCCGTACACATTAAAGCCGGCTGCAGCAGCGTACAATTCCACTTTAGCGCCAAACTGAACGGTATTGGATGTTATGGCATAATAACATTCAATGGATATTCGTGGGTTGTTTCCTGATAGAAGACTGATGCCAATTCGTGACAGATTTTTAAATCCGTTGGGCAATTGTGGTATGGCTGGGACTTCGTGAAAATCGGGATGGAAACCGCCGACACTAAGCGCGAAAACTGAAACTTCGCCCCACGAAATCAACAAAGCCATGCTGCCGGTTAGGGTAAATATCAGCAAACGTGAATCGTACAAATCGGCTCTAAAAAAGATAAAACCATTCGGAATATCGATAATGCCGATAAAGTTGACCTGAAGTTTTAAAATGGCAGCTTCTTCTGTTGGCATCGTAGCTTTCAGTACGCCTAGAATGACCACTTTGGGTTCAGGAAAATCGATGATAATTCCAAGATCGAGCGAAACCAACGTTGGTGTTCCCCAGCCAATTTTAGCCATTGGGCCAACCACGAAGTGATCTTTCTGAATGGGGAAAACCTGTTTCAAATCGCTGATGATGCGGTTGATATTGGCCACAACATCTTCGGGAAAAAGAATGCTTTTCAGTGTGTTGGCTTTCAGTCCGTCAACCAAAACATCCACTTTTATAGTGCGGTGCAAACCAAGCAAACCACCCAGTCCGTTTAGGGTAAAACCAAAACCGAGTTGGAAACTAAATCCTGAAGCTGTAATAATAATCAGCAATGAATATCCGTCGCTGCCATCGGGCATTTTGGTGTTGATGATGCCAATGGCCTTGAAGGTGAATAAGTTCTTGAATGATAGTTCGATAGCTCCGAAATATTCTCCGTTTTTCGAATCGAAATACAAAAAACCACCTCCGGTAACGACACCTGCATCAACTGAAACCCCAATACCATTTGGCGGTTTAAACGATACATCAATATCATAACCGGCAACTACACCTTCACCATTCGGGTTTTTGTTAAGTTTTGCCAGAACACCTGTCCGTGAAACAGATGCTGCAATCACCGATCCTATTTTCAGTTTAAAGCTGATTGAAACTTCAATTTGCTTTTCCTTGGTCGTTTCGTCAGAAGAATATGCGAGTGTAATTACATCAAAACTTACCGGCCCCAGGGTGGCATAAACCGGAATCGCAATGGTAAGTCCATTGGCTCCGCCATCAAGGAAAAAGCCTTTCTTTTGGCTGATTCCAATAGCGATGTCAAATTTTTGGTCAAGTCCTTTTGCCGGAATCAATGTAAATGGGAAACTTGTTTTTGTTCCTCTCCCAAATTCAAATGCAATGGTCGGCTTGAATTTGAATTCAATATCATCTTTAGCAAATCGGATGCTTGTTTTTATGCGCCCGTAACCAAATTTCATCACAGGATTTTCGAACAATGCGCCTTTGGTCACTTCATCCGTATCGTTTTCAAGCGTAAGTTCTACAAATGGATTGCTTGCCAGGGAAGCATCAGCACCTTCGCCAATGCGATAAACTACGCCAAGCCCACCGGTATCAAACTTGAATTTCCAATGGTTTGGTAAATCAAGATTCAGTGCGATTTCACCTGTGCTGTCAATTACTGCGGCGGGTCCCAGATGAACTTTCGGATCTGCAGCATCTTTTGGCACTAAAACAAGAGTATTAGTCAATTTGGCTTCAACAGCTTCACCCTCTTTTTCAATCGAGAAACTTAAGGTGCGCTTCGAAAGTAAATCGGCATTTGGACTTGTTGAGCCCGGGTAGCTATCGTAACCATAAGCTGCATTGATGCTAAGCGGTATTTCTAAATATTCAAAAAGTTTATTCAGCAAGGTTAGCCCCACACCTCCAACTATAAAAACGGCATCCGAGAAAGTTTGTACCTGTTCTCTTGCCCTCGCCAATGCCTGTTCATTCGTTTCACCGGCTTTTTTTGCATCAGGCGACAATCCTTGCCCGACCTGTTCAAAATACTTCTCAATCGATTCAAAGAGATTCAGTATTCCACCAGTGCGGATCGATTGCTGGTCGAGGTTTTCGATAACAGTTACTATTTTAAAGAACAGCGGACTTCGTAGCCTGAAGTAATTCAGCGTCATCAGGTTTAGGTAAGCTGTTGTAATTTCGCTAACCACCAGATTTGGATTCCCTGCTGCAGCTGTAGAGAAAAATTCTTTAATGACTGCTGAAATCTGTATCAAATCTTCGAGAACAGCAAAGAATGCCAGTTCATCAACCTGATCGGCTGATTTTTCGACGTATTGATTGATGCTGTTCAAATGGGCTGATGGCACAGCAGGCGACGAATTTGCAAACGAAGGATCGAGACCAAGAGCAGCCAGAGCTTCTTTTCTGTCTTCGAGTGTGCCGCCAATCATTTGCACAAAAGGATCAAGTACATCGCGTACGATCTTTACAAATTGCTGTAATATGTTTTTGTCCGTAGCCATACTTAGCCTAATGTTGGAGGTGAGTCAGTTGTAGGTTCGAGCGATGCATTATGCTGTGTGTAACAGTTTGGTTCTTCGTACAAATCGTCGTCAGGTAGCCGGTACCAAAACTGATGTTCAACCGATAATTTTCCGGCATCACGCTTGATTTGTACCCGTCCGATATTGGAAGACCAAACGACACTTCGGGCAATATTCTTTTCAAAAGCCTCCTGATGGCGCTCAACTACTTTCACATAACCTGCTTTTACTGAAACCGCCGAGTTAAAATCAATATCCGGAGAAATGGTATCGATGCGAATGTTTTCGGGCCGGGACTCCGGAGTATCAGTATCAGGGCGAACATCAGTTACTATATTTAACCGCCACGACCAATCGGGCGCAGGAGAAGCCGTTGAGCCAGGGAACCAGCCCTGTGGCGAAAGCACAACCGGATTTTTGTGGCGTCGCATTTCGTTTCGTGGCGAAATACTTCCGGTTACATTTACTACTTTATTTGACCAACCCAATCTTTCTCCCGGGAAATATGCTGCGGTTTGCAGCTGCTGTAGTCTCCCGCTAATGAGAATGTGCTGATTGCCTAATTTATCAGATTCATTTTTACAGGCACTGGATACCAACTGAACAATCCGCGACTTGCCGGCGCCTTTAAAATAATCGAGTACTGTGGTCAGTCCAAAATGAACATCACCCGATAAAAGCACCACACGTTTGTACTTTTCAATTCGTGCCAGAAACCGTTCAAAAGCTGCAAAATTCAATCCCCAGGCTTCGGTATCAGCGTACACATTGCTTTTTATTGAACTCATCAATGGCTGAATTAGTTCCTCAAAAACAGCCAGTCCCAATACCGGTGCTGGTGAAACGATAAAAACGACCTCAGCACCTGCCGGAGGAGGAGTATCGGGCAATTGCTCGAGTAAAGTTTCAGGAGACATTAATCCCGGACAACCATCACGCGTATCGTAACTTCGCCTGGTTCGGGTGTCTAAAACGTATGTTGTGGTTGGGCCTGTTGGCACATTGTAATACAGTTTGAATTTGGGCTTGTTTCCGTCAAATCCGAGCAAGGCATCAATGTTGTTCGCAACTGCCAGCGATGGTCCCTCTGTAAGACCAGGCGCGGCTACCTCCTTAATCTGGTTTAACAAGGTGTTGTCGTCTCCGGATTTAAAATTTGCCGGATCGTTGCCCCAGCCCTGAAAGAGCGTGTAAGCCATTAGGCCATTCCGGATAATATTTATACCCAGCGGATGGCTCAACACCTGATCGCGCCAGTCTCTGGTCATGTACCAGTCATCAGTAATTTCATGGTCATCAAGCATCATGTAAACCGGAACATTTGCTAAAATCCGGGATATTCGAGGAAGATTGTCCTTAAATTCAATGACATTCTTTAATTCTTTCTTTAGCCTGATTTTCATCTTCCTCTCCCAACTATTCCGTTTCTCGTTCGATGTATGATTGAATATCTCTTTCTCTTCGGCATTCATCAACAGATCGCGCATGCCAGCCGAGCTGTCATCAATACCGGTCATCAATTCAGAAAAAATGAGATCAATTGCTGTATTTGATATGTCATCTTTCAGGTTGGCCAATGCTTCGGGCCACAATTGGTTTGAAAATGAAAAAAGGTACATGGCAACAAATTCATGAAAAGCAATAAGATGGCAATCGTCGTCATCGCTGGTGAATTTTGCAGTTTCGCCCATTAGCGTTCGCCGAAGATTTGAGGGAAAATTGGTCAGGTTGGCGCTTGCTGTTTTGCTGTTTGTGACTGTAATTTTTTCGTCAAATTCGCCAAACAGCGCTTTTCCCTGACGTGATAAATGGGGCAAAATCATCATTGACACATCGTCGGCATAAATCTGGTCGCCAGTAAGGAAAAGCTGATGCGGCCTTTTTTTTGGTTCCAGAATATTACTTTTAATCAAAAAATCAAGAGCGGCCAACCCATCTTTCCCAATTCCATGCAATTTCCGACACGAACCATGCACCAAAACAATATCTTCAAGGTTTGTGGGGCAAAGCGAAAAGGATGGAAACTGTCCTTCACTAAAACCAATGGCCATATTCGAAAACTTCGAGGTGACAGGATTGGTTTGATCTGCCAGGAGTCCCATCGATTTTAAATCTCTCAGTTCGCTTGTGTTAGTATCGGTAAACCGAATGTTGTAGGAATAGATCAGATTCGGAAGCAACGGAAGTTTAGGCGCTTCAATTTCATAAGGGATAAATGCGATGTGAAAATGGGTTCCGATCCGAACGGTACTAACCGTAAAGATATGATCAGGCGGGATTTCAGGAACGTATAATGTACTGGTTTTTTGAGTCTTGATCACTTCCGACCAGAGATTTAGTTCCACGATTTGTGGCTCACTGAATGCCATCCAAATTGAAACCAAACGGGGTTCAATTCTCCGGAGTATGGGACCAGCTAAAATAATCGGAAGATCGGCCATAAGTTTTATGCATCAGTTATTGAAATCCTGATTAAAATTAAGGACATGATTATCCATGCGCAATAGCACAAACGTGTCATATAGATTGTACTATTTTGATTACAAAAACGGGCAATGTATTTCCGGGAATTCGGGTTTATTCAGGAATGATAGACAATCATGATTTTTGCAACACGTAATTTTTAGATTGAAAACAAAGCAGTAATGCCCTACTCTATCGCATTTTTAAAATTCAAAAATTAGTTTCATTCCAATTTCAGAAGATTCAACCCAAAGCTCTTTCAAAAGAATCAAAACAAGTTAAAAAAGGTCTAAAAACATTAAGGAAATCCGATTGCAAATGAAGATAACGGAGAATTGTCACAAACACAAAAGCATTCAGATTGTATAAACTGAATGCTTTTGTGGTATTTCAATATCAAAATTCACTGACTCCAAATTTAAACCAATAAGATTTTAAATAACGGGTGAACTTTTAACTCCTTTGAAATCTTTTCGGTATTCTGACGGAGTCTTGTTCATGATGTCTTTGAAGTAATGATTAAAATTAGCCAGATTGTTATATCCGCATTCAAAACAAATCTGGGTAATTTGCTTATCCGATTCAGCCAATAATTTTGCGGCAATTCCGATTCTCACGTTTTTCACATAGTCCATAAACGTTTGGTTGGTTTTCTTTTTGAAGTATCTGCAAAACGAACCCGGCTCCATACAAACTAATGCTGATGCCTCCTTAAGCTTAATTCCTTCATGAATATTTTTAAAAACATATTCGTAGACTTTGTTTATCTGATCGATATCTTTTTCGTGCGAATGCGGCTGCGTTGATGGTAATGCGAGGTATTCGCGATCGTCGATCTGCAATAAAAGGTTAAATACCTTAAGTAATTCGATATACAATTCCAGTCCTGTTAAATTTGTCATTTTCAATAAGGTAGCAGCAACTTTATCTGCCTTTTTCCCCTTAAAGAAGATACCATTTCCGGCATCCTTAAGTAAAATCGCTACACTCTCCAGTTCCGGAATATTAAAAAAGTCTGAACTGATGATATTTTCATAGAAATGAGTTACAATACATTCGGCTTCACCATTCGGCTCTGTTTCCTGAACCTCCCAGCAATGATAGATATCCGGACCTAACAGCACTAAATCGCCCTTGGTATAACTGGATATATGGTTACCAATAATCCTTCGTCCGGAACCCGAAATGATTAAATTAAGTTCGAAATTTTTATGCGAGTGAATCCGGTTTAACTTTGGATCCATCGCTAATTTTCGGGTTATAAAAGTCTTCTTATACGGTACTAAAATCTTTTCATAGATAAATTCCATATTCGCATTTTTTAACTTATGCTATCAAATATAATAGGTTATTCAACAATTAGTGTTAAAATACTATGCAAAAAGAACAAAATAGCCGAAGTAAAGTTTAACCGAATCTCTTTCCTTTGAATATATAAAACGCATGCCCGAACATTAAAAAAAGGTAAAAACGATTTACTATATAATTTTTACTCATAATCATGAAACTAACACTAAAAGGGATTATACCACCTGTTATAACTCCGCTAATCAATAATAAAGAACTCGATATTCAGGGATTGGAAAATCTAATACAACACCTGTTATCCGGAGGAGTGCATGGATTATTTATGCTGGGAACAACCGGGGAGGCAACAAGTCTGAGTTATGAACTTCGTAAAGAACTTATAAAAAGAACCAGCGAATTGGTCAGGAACCGGGTTCCGGTGGTTGTTGGGATTACTGACACTTCGCTCGAAGGATCACTTGAAATTGCTGATTATGCTGCCCAACAGGGGTTTGACGGGGTTGTGATTGCTCCACCTTATTATATGCCCATTTCACAGGAAGAAATGAGAGACTACCTGGAAACCCTGGTTCCAAAATTATCCTTGCCTTTTCTGATGTATGATATGCCTAGCTGTACCAAATTGCACATGTCCATTGAGACGATTAAAAAAGCAAAAGAATTGGGTGCAATTGGAGTAAAAGACAGTTCCGGAGATATGTCTTATCTATATGCCTTGATTCAGGAATTTAAAGAGTCGCCTGAATTCTCAGTTATTGCAGGAACTGAATTCTTCCTTCCTGAAACCATTTTATGGGGAGGACATGGTGCCGTTGCCGGTGGAGCGAATATTTTCCCCAAATTATTTGTAGATTTATACAATGCTTCCATTGAAAAAGATTTGGATAAAATTGCATTATTACGCAGTAAGGTTATGAAAATTAACGACACCATTTATAACGTTGGAAAACACAATTCGCGTATTGCGAAAGGCATTAAATGTGCCTTGTCTGTTATGAACATCTGCAATGACTATATGGCCATGCCACTTCGCCAACATGGGAAGGAAGACCGCAAAAAGATTGAACTTTATATGAAGGAATTAAACGAAATAATTAACTGACAACAGATTTCGTAAAAACCTTTGAAACTGAACCTAAATGAAATTACCGATTCTGGATCTTATCGTATTTATTGTACTGACCTTTGGAAATGTAATTTTCGGGGCCAGTTTTTTCTTTAAAAACAAGACCTCAGCCCAATTTACTGCCGGCGGTGGAAAATTACCAGCTTGGGTGGTTGGAATGTCAATATTTGCGACTTTTGTAAGCAGTATCAGTTTTCTGGCCTTACCAGGAAAAGCTTACATGACAAACTGGAATGCATTTGTATTCAGTCTGTCCATACCAATAGCCTCCATTCTTGCTGTAAAATTCTTTATTCCCTTATACCGCGGAATTGGCAGTATTTCGGCCTATAATTATCTTGAAATCCGTTTCGGCGCGTGGGCCAGAATTTATGCTTCGGCCTGTTATATTTTAACTCAACTGATGCGAACCGGGGCAATTCTTTTATTGCTTGCATTGCCATTAAATGCTTTGTTCGGATGGGATGTAAAAACCATCATTATTGTTACCGGAATCGCGGTAACCATTTATTCCATGCTTGGCGGCATTCAGGCTGTGATCTGGACCGATGCTGTTCAGGGCATTATTCTGATTCTTGGAGCTATTGTTTGTGCAGTTGTATTAACCTTATCAATGCCTGAAGGGCCGGGACAGGTTTTCGAAATCGCCATGGCTAATGACAAATTTAGTCTTGGAAGTTTTGGAGCCAGCCTGTCAGATTCCACGTTTTGGGTTATTCTGATTTATGGTTTGTTTATTAACCTTCAGAATTACGGAATCGATCAGAATTACGTTCAGCGCTACATGACAACCAGTACTGAAAAAGAAGCAAAATCTTCCGCTTTATTCGGTTCGTTGCTGTATGTTCCTGTTTCTATTGTATTCTTTTACATTGGAACAGCTCTTTTTGCCTATTATGCCGCACAACCCGAATTATTGCCTGCTGAACTTAAAGTTGCAGGCGCCGGCGATAAAGTGTTTCCGCACTTCATTGTAAATGGCCTTCCTTCAGGAATAACCGGACTTTTAATTGCCTCAATATTTGCTGCCGGAATGAGCACCGTTGCCACCAGCATAAACAGCACCGCTACCATAATTTTATCGGACTACTACAAACGGTACTTTAACAAGGATGCGAAAGAAAAATCGTCGATGAATGTGCTTTACGTATCTTCATTGATATTTGGCGCATTGGGTATTGTAATAGCTCTGGCGTTGGTTGGTGTCGAAAGTGTACTGGATGCATGGTGGGGCCTGGCCTCTATTTTTAGCGGTGGAATGCTCGGATTATTTCTTCTTGGCTATATGTCGAAGAAAGTCCGGAACATTGATGCTGCTATTGGAGTGATTATCGGAGCATTAGTGATTATTTGGATGAGCTTATCTCCAATCTATTTTACGACAGATAAACTGCTCTCTTTTCGCAGTCCCTTCCACAGCAACCTTACCATTGTTTTTGGTACACTTGCTATCTCGCTGGTTGGTTTTTTACTTGCAAAATTATTTTCAGGCAAAAAAGTAAAGTTTTGATTTTTGAATGCATAAATATATTAATCTATGAAACTTATTCTGGTACTATTAAATTTGATTATATCTTTTGTACTGACCGCTAATGAACCTTTTAAAGGAAGCGAAGCTGTTGTCAGTGCCGGCTATATTTATACTGCCGGTGATGTTGATTTTCCCAGTTGCCATGCATCAACCATTGTGGAAACGAATAAGGGGTTGCTGGCTGCCTGGTTTGGTGGAACCGAAGAACGTAATCCGGATGTATGTATTTATACATCGTCCAATTTAAACCTTAATTGGAGTAAACCGGTAAAAGTAGCCGATGGGATTGATAACGGGAAACAATATCCATGCTGGAATCCGGTACTTTTCAG
Source organism: Prolixibacteraceae bacterium (assembly GCA_041736275.1). Classification (GTDB taxonomy): domain Bacteria; phylum Bacteroidota; class Bacteroidia; order Bacteroidales; family Prolixibacteraceae; genus Aquipluma. Next base: position 59,502 of record JBGSUC010000079.1, on the reverse strand, counting down.
GAAAGAAAACGGTGACATAGTTCTTTATTATAAAGTTGGACCAGATCCGCGCAGTTGGTGGGGTTTATATAAGGTATCGAAAGATAATGGAGATACATGGTCCGCAGGGAGCAAAATTCCGGATCAACTACTTGGCCCAATTAAAAACAAACCGGTCGAATTACCCAATGGTACTATTTTATATCCAACAAGCTTTGAAACAGCTGAAAAATGGAACATATACCTCGAAACATCTGATCAGGAATTAAATAACTGGAAGAAGGTTGAGGTTGACAACAACAATTTAAATTCCATACAACCAAGCATTTTGTTCCATCAGGACGGAAGGCTACAGTTGCTTTGCAGAAGTAAAAATAAAGCGATCAACGAATCATGGTCAAAAGATAACGGGCAATCGTGGTCGGCAATACAGCCAACAAATTTACCAAATAACAATTCAGGAATCGACGCTGTGACACTTTCTGACGGAAAACAGCTGCTCGTTTTTAATCCAATAGTTAAAGGCAGAAACAAACTGGCAGTTGCAATTTCAGATGATGGCATTAAATGGAATGCGGCTACGATGCTTGAAAATGATCAGGATAAAGACTCGGAATTTTCGTATCCGGCAGTTATTCAATCGAAAGACGGGTTAGTTCATATAACCTACACCTGGAACCGGAAATTAATAAAACATGTAGTAATTAATCCTTCAGGTATAAAAACCAAACCTATTGTTAATGGGGTTTGGCCTGAAGAATAACTAGTGTTGTGTTAAACACCTGATGTTGGAAAGTCATTCCAAACTTGTTTCGGAATCTGTTGTTTGTGGACGAGATGCTGAAATAAATTCAGCATGACAATCGACATATTATACTTAACGCCACACTAGTCAAGAATCTAATTTTGAATCAATTCACTACAAATTAAAAATCAGGCAATGAGAAAGATACGATTATTTTCAGTCTTATTTTTGTTATCGGCCATCTGCTCGATGGCACAGACCAGAGACGCGAAACATGCGATAGTCAGTGAAGAAATCATTTTCCCTTTTCAAAGTGAACATACCCATGGAAGCAGCATTGTTTCGCTTCCCAATGGCGATCTGATAGCAGCCTGGTTTCAGGGTAGCGGAGAACGCACTGCCGATAATGTGCGGATTATGGGTGCACGGACGAAAAAAGGATCGAAAACTTGGACAGAACCGTTTATGATGGCCGACACAAAGGGTATTCCTGATTGCAACCCGGTGCTTTTTCTGAACCGAAAAGGCAAATTATTTCTTTTTTGGATCGCCGTTCAGGCCAACAAATGGGAAGATTCCATCCTTTGTTTTCGGACATCAACCAATTACAGCGGTAACGCAGCTCCTACTTGGGAATGGCAGGATAATATTTTACTTAAACCTGACGAAAGTTTTGTAAAAGAAGTTGAAAAGAGGTTTAATGAATTGCCCAAAAGTGAGGCCGGTTGGGCAGCCTATGCACCACGCTACGACGGAATGATTAAAGAAGCAAGTAATGATTTGCTGAAAAGAAGTTTGGGATGGATGACACGGATTCACCCTGTTACATTGGAAAGCGGAAGAATTTTATTGCCACTTTATTCTGATGGATTAAATTTTTCGTTGGTTGCTATTTCTGACGATGACGGAGAAACCTGGAGACCAAGTCTTCCGATAGTAGGTCGCGGTCCCATTCAACCAGCTTTGGCGGTTAAAAAGAACGGAAATATTGTTGCTTACATGCGCGATAGCGGCGATTCTCCTGCCCGAGTACAAATCAGCACTTCAACCGATAATGGTGAATCGTGGAGTGCAGCTCAAAAAACAGATATCCCCAATGAAGCCAGTGTTGAAGTTTGTGTCCTGAAAGATGGCAAATGGGCATTCCTGGGAAACGACATTAATGACGGACGTTATCAATTATCACTCTATATTTCTGACGATGAAGGTTTAAGCTGGAGATGGAAGGAATTAATTGAATATGACCCGTCAAAAAAAGGAAGTTATTGCTATCCATGCATGATCCAAACGAATGACGGCCTTTTATCAGTTTCGTACTCCTATTCGCCGGGCAACGGACAGGAAACGATTAAACATGTGGTAATCGACCCTGACAAAATTGCAACTAAAACATGGTCCGAAAAGCTTGGATTTCCTCAGGATAAAAAAGTGCTTCTGCTTCACATGGACGATGCAGGAATGTGCCCCGAAGCGAACGCAGCGGTGGAAAAATACATCGAAGATAAACACCTGAATTCTGCTGCAGTTATGGTGCCATGTCCAAATGCCAAATCAATAATCGACTGGGCAAAAGGTTATCCTTCAGCAGATATCGGAATCCATCTGACCTTGACCAGCGAGTGGAAAAATTACCGGTGGGGACCGGTCTCAGCAGCAAAAAAAGTTCCTGGATTAATTGATCCGGAGGGAAAATTCTGGCATGAAGTTCCTGATGTAGTGATGCACGCCTCAGCAAAAGAGGTAGATACAGAGATCCGTGCTCAAATAGATAAAGTTCTGAGTTGGGGATATAAACCAAGTCACATCGATACACACATGGGAACGCTTTACGGTTCTCCGGAATATGTTAAAGTTTTCCTGAAAGTTGCCGAAGATTACAACATTCCGGCCAATGCTATAGATTTGACTGATCCGGAAACAGTTTCTTATTTCCGTAAGGCAGGCTACCCTATAACAGAAGATGTTATAAAATTAATGAGTGAATATCGTTTACCGAAACTTGATAATTTCACCAGTGTTCCTGAAGGCAAAACTTATGAAGAAAAACGCGCTAACTTTTTCAAACTCGTAAAATCACTTCATTCAGGCCTGACAGAGATTATTTTTCATCCTGCGGCATTAAGCGATAACCTAAAATCAATTACCGGATCGTGGCAACAGCGCGTCTGGGAGGGAGAACTGTTCGCTGATCCGATTGTTAAAAAGTTTTTTGAAGATGAAGGAATTATCATCACCAACTGGAAAGAAATAATGACCCGGTTTGAAGGGAAAAATCAGAAATCACAAAACTGAGCTACGGACAAGATGTTCTACGATCCGCATGATTTTCGTACAATAAATTCTGTTTTTAGTTTGATTTGCTGATGTTTGGAACCTGCTTCAGGATGTAAAATTTCGTTCAGGAGAATCTGCACCGCAGTTTTCCCTATTTCCCTGAGGGGCTGACCAACAACAGTTACCGGACTAACACAAATTTTATAGGCATCTGTATTATCGAAACTAACTACCGCAATATCATCCGGAATTATTAGTTCCAATTGGGAAATGCATTCGATACCCATAATTCCAATTTTACTGGTCGAAAAAAGGATTGCATCAGCTTTAAAATCAGTGCGGTCACCAACCAATTCCTTTATCGCTAATGCAACATCTTTACTGTCATGAGAAAAAGGCAAAACTCTCACCAGATTATCATCAATTTTTACTGAATGATCAAGAAGTGCTTGTTTATAACCGTCGGTTCGCTCTTTCATATTTACAAGATTCAAATTCACCGTAAGATTTGCAATCTTTTTTCGCCCAAGTTTAAGCAAGTGACTTGTTGCCCGATACGCTGCTTCAAAATTATCAACTACAATATAATTACTCTCGATTTCAGGAAAATAACGGTCTATCAGTACAAAAGGAATACTCCCTTTTGAAAGCGCCAGAATTTGGTCTTCGCTGTTCATTGGTGGTGAAATAATAAATCCATCCACCTGACTTTGCTGCAACATGGCAATTTGTTGTCTGGAATTTTCCGGATTCTCATCCGAACTGCAAACGATTAACCGATATCCGTTACGGGCAGTTTCCTGTTCAATTTCCCGGCAAAGCTTACCGAAGAATGGGTTTGAAATATCAGCAATCACAAGTCCAAAAGTTTTAGTTTTTCCGGTTCGTAATCCCTGGGCAATCCGGTTAGGCTGATAATTCAATTCCATAGCCAAATCCATCACTTTCCGACAAATCTCATCGCTTATTCTGTATTCTTTTGCCTTTCCGTTCAACACAAAAGAAACCAGCGTTTTTGATACTCCAAGTTGCTTTGCAATATCATTAAGAGATGTCCTTTTCATAATTTTCGTTTATCCGTTTAGTCAGAATTTCAGACTCCTCTTCACTCAAAAAAGCGGGCCAAAAGTACGGTATATCACCTAATGAACAAAAGAATTTGCCTGAAATGAATTCATCATTTTGAGTCCCCTGTATCATTTCTTATCCTGAATAATGTCCAGATAGCGGGCCATCCAGTAAGGCCAGAGCCAGAAAACAGGTTCCCGGACCTGTCGCGGATCACCCTGCACTGCTGCCCATGGATTTTTATCCCATCGTACTGTTGAGCGGATACTTGCCGGCGGCAATTCTGAAATCTGAAGGTCTTCCAGTATCGGAGTTCTGACAAGGCGGACGTCCTCACGCAAGCGGTGATCGATATGCCAATCAACTAAATCGAGCGGAGCATCCTTCAGAAATTCAATTGTTTGAGGTACGTTAACTGTTTTGCCTGTGGCAATGGCATAAGTCAGATTGTTTATCAGGTTTTCCCCTGCTTCCTGACCTTGCATCCATTCCTCAATCAGCTTGAGGTAGAACCCGTGTAATTCCGGATCTGTTTCATACTTCAATAAAATTGGGAAAAGGTAGCCTTCCATGGTGCGGTCGAAATAAATTTGCCATGCCGGATTTTTGGTATTTAAATGCGAAACATTATCGAGATAACCATGTTCATCAATCAGTCGCCGGTACTCTTTTTCATAGTTCGAATCACCCGTTATATGAGCTACAAACTTAAGGTATGCAAGTATTTCAAAAGAGTTCAGGCTCCTTTCCGAAGCCCAGTCAGGATCGCCATTCAACTGATCAGGAGACCAAACCGACCATCGGGTATGTGTTCCGTCAACATCTATAAAGTTGTAGTTATTTTTGATGAGGTAATCTATAATCTTCCTGACATGGCTGCGAATCATCACTTTTTCAGAATCTCCGGCAGCAAATTCATAATAATAAAAATAGCTCATCATGTGTCCATCCATCTCGTCGCTGCTCGTATCACCTTTCCACAACCATTTGCCATCTTTCGACATGTGCCACCGCTGCTCAACTGGCTTGTTTCTTGGGTCGTTCACCAACTCATCAGCCAGCTGTCGTTCAGTGTACGTGCGGTTCGGATCGTGCACTTCTTTCCAGTCAACCGGCACAACAGTCCGTGCAAAAAAACCTTCCGTTCCGGTTACTTCCTGAAGAAGGCTTAAAAAATCAAAGGCCTTCCGCGCCTTGATCCGGGCATCTTCATCTTTCGTTACAGCATACCTGAAACTTTCCATAGCCAGGTAACCTCCGGTATATTCGCCATCGTTATCGTCGTCAGAATTATGCCATGAGGCTGTATCTCCCGGATTTTCGAGCCGCAGAACACCACAAATCCAGGGAGCGCGGATATGCTTTTTCATCAACTGACTATAAAAATTCTTTTCCTTATCTACCAAGGTCATCATTTTCCGCTTTATGCAGCTGACTCCATCGGCCGTGGCAAGCCATGCATTTCCTTCAGTATCAAAAGCAACATCAGTAACTTTGTCGTTCGTCAGCCAGCGTTTACTAAAACGTAAGGAATGCGATCTGTCTTTCGTGAAGCGCACCACACCGACATCGGTACCAACCCACATTAATCCATCAGGAGACTGGCCAATACAATTTACATAAATGGAAGGAATGCCTTCTTTCGGAGTAAGGTTTTTAATCAGCTTCTCATTGTCCCGAACAGAAACACCTCCCATTACACCTGCCCAGAGGTTACCTGATGGATCAAAAGCAATTGCACGGACATAACAACTGATCAGTTCCGAAACATCCTGAATCAAGTTTGATTTGCCATCCTTGCATCGGTAAAGTCCGGCATCGGTCGCTACCCATAAATTTCCTTTTGAATCGGTCACAGCATCCCGAACCGATCGTGCTATCTTGTATTCCTGCTGATTCCATTTCTTATTCTCGTATCGCCAGATTCCATAGGGCCCGAGGGCATAATTTCCGGCACCATCGTTACAAATAACAGAAATTGGTGGTTTTGCACCTTCTTCTTTTGTAAGCAACTGATCTTTAAAACGGTATATTCCATTCCATGTTCCAAGCAAAATATCTCCATCTTGATTAACTGCAACCGAATAAGCAGGACCACGATCGTCACCGGAAATGATTGGTTCCCAGGCCTGTGATCCATATTTTTTGATAAAAATGCCGGACGCGGTCGCAATCCAGACATTCGATTCCGTGTCTACCGCAATACTTCGGACTTCATTATCTTCCGGTATATTGCTGATTTGGTAGGCATCGTGAACCTCTTGAACAAAAGGGATATCCTGATAGATTTCTGTCTGCAGGGTGCTTTCTGTTTTCTTAGTTTCCTGCTGACATGAATGAAAGCCTAAGGCAAAAACAAAAAAGAGAATTTGAAAGAAATATCGTCTCATTTTCAGCATCATCATTTTAGTTCGTTTTAGTTAATGTTCAGAAATGCAGATCAGCTTTTCAGAAATAATATGTGATAAATGTTTTATTTTTTAATCGTAAATGAATCAACCAGTTTGTTTTCAAAATCAAATGCACTATACTCCAGACTTTTACCATCTATCTTTATATACTGATAAAGACCGAGTTCCTGATCGCGCACTGCGGCATAAGGTTCGTCAGACATGGTTCTTATTCCATTCGGTATTGCAATTGAAATCGCATAAACAGTCCCATCGTTGAATGATTTAACTACTTTTCCATCTTTCATCGGATTTGACCGCATGTAATAATGAATGTGTCCACTCATGACCATATCAACATGGTATTTATCAAAAAGAGGAATCCATGCTTTTTGAATATCAAAATAGGGTTCTTCCCAGTTGTAAGGTGGAAAATGAAACATGGCAAATTTCCAGGTTGCATCCGAATTCACCAGCTGATCTTCAATCCACTTTGTTTGTGCGTCAATCGGCGAAGTACAATCAATCATCAGGAATAAGGCATTTTTATACCTGAACGAATAGGTCTGTTCAATGGGAACTCCTGCAGGACCATTCTTCGGATAACTAAACATTTCCCTGTACATCAATGCTCCCAGACCACTTCGGTTATCATGGTTTCCGGGCACACACATCAATGGTTTTTTGCAAATCACATCTTTCGAGAATTCAAAAAGATCATCCCATTGGTCACGCTGCAGTCCATCGCTAACCAAATCGCCAACGATTGAATAAAATGCAGCATCGGGATGAGCTGTTTCGGCCATATTGTGCAATTCGCCAAATTTTGGAGAATGATGCGTGTCGCCGAACCAAACGAATGAAAACGAATTATCGGTTGAAGAAGTTGAAAACGTATACTTTTCGGGCCAGTTGGTTTCTGGTGGAATCTGGTACTCATAGTTTGTTCCAGGCTTTAAATTTCTGAGTTGTGCCGTAAAACGGTTGATATACCGGTCGTTCCTCAAAACACGATCTTCCATCCGGTATTTGTCTGCAGAAACCGAAATCACTTCAGAAGTTCCCTTTTCCCTGAAATTCACTGTTCCGGACGAAACCGTTGTGTCCGTTCGCCACTGAATATCGATTCCAGTTGTAGGATCAGAACTCCAGGTCAGCAAAGCCAGATCTGGAGTAGATGAGGATGGGAAAGCCGTTTTTCTGAATGCTCCAATGATATGGGTTTCAGTTCCTCTGCCCCGGATTGTAGTTAGCAATTTTTGCCCCTTCATGTCTTCCGGAACATCCGATAAAACCAGTTCATCCCAGTCGTGGTAGGTAAAAGCACCATCGTCCAGAACTCCTACAAACTGATTTTCAGGAAAAAAATGACTTAAAACAAGATTATCACCATCGTGTTGTGGTGCAACCGAAACGAAATAGTGCAACGAATAATTTGCAAACCCATTGACTCCCAATCCAACCCTTCCGGGATCAAACGATTTTTGCCAAACTTCATAGGTCACCTGTTCATTTTTCATGGTTTTATCGGTCTTGATAAATCCATTTTTGGCCAACCAAAATGGCTCAGTTTTCTGCTCCGAGCTTCGGATAACCGACACAACTACGGGCACATTGACATCAAACATCCAGTGTTTGGTAGCCAACACCTGTTTCTCCTGATCAGAAAAAAGTTCCATGACCTTATCATTTTTAAGCGACATCAACTGTTTCTCATCCATGGTCTGGTAAAGTCCTTTAATGGTATGATCCATTACTTCCTTTACCGTTTTTTCCTGAGGAGCGCAGGAAACCATCGGATTTACTAATCCCCAAAAGATAAAAAGAGCATATATTTTATATGCAGAATTAATTTTCATATCAAAACATTATTTAATCATCGAAAGAGCTGATTTCTATATCATCAGCTGAATTATTATTTTCCAGTGTTGTATTAGGCTTCAAATATCTATCGTCATGCTGAATTTATTTCAGCATCTCATCTAATATCAGCAGGTTCCGAAACAAGTTAGGAATGACTTCCCGTCATTAGATGCGTAACAGAACACTGGTTTTCTTTCTAAAAGAACGTTGCCATTCGTTGCTTTTTTCCACGTATTGACCATTAATGACACTTTATCTGGCAACTAAGCAAATATCAGGATACTCATTCTTTACTTATTGACCGGCGCACTAATTACACCCAGATAACGGCCAATCCAGTAGGGTAATAACCAAATGTCGCCAGCACTGTTTTCCGAACGCCCTCCCCCATTATCATCCAAATCGAAACGGTTGGCATTGTGCCTTGAAATTCCGAGTTCGTCAGGAGGAAGTACTTCTGTAATGGTTTGTCCCCTGAAATTAGGTGCAATCTTTTCAATGTCTTTTCGATAACTGCTTTTTACAGTCCAGTTTACCAAATCGAGCGGATATTCCTGAAGGTACCAGATCGCCTCTTTCAAATCGATATCTTTTGTTCCGGCTATTGCTGTCATAATATTCCAAAGACCTTCTTTCTCCGGTCTTTCAATTTCCCAATGATCGATAATGGCCTTCTTAAAATCAGCTTTCAGGGTATCGTTTAAAGCATAACGGTATAAACCCCAGTAACCACAATAGTACATTTCGTCATCCGAATGGTTCCAGCCATCCGATAATTCTTTGCTCAACTCATCTGCATCAGCAGGAGCCATTCCTATTTTTTCCATTGGACGCATCAGATTCGTCAGGAAACCATGTTCCTTCATCAGGTTCAGAATGGCAGCTTTATACTTTTCTTTTTTGGTAAAATGATAAGCAGTTTGCAACATGGCCGTGATATTTGAAGAAGTAATCTTTCGGTCGCCCACATTTTCGGGACGTGCATTCACATATTCCGGATTCCAGCGTCCCCATTTAGTTGGTTCACCATTCCAGTCAATCATATAAAAATCATGACTTAAGATATGCGACATTAGTGTATCGATAAGCATAATAGCTTTGTTACGCAGTTCGGGCTTATCAACCAGTTCGGCAATGGCACCAAAAGCGAAAATGTGTCCAATGGCTTCATCGCTACTTGTCGTCGATTTCCAGTCCCATTCCGGATCTGGAGACTGCCGCCATGGAGAATCGTTTTTATTGTACCCGGCTCGTTCGAATGAGCGTGACGGGAAACCTGAATTAAGACCATTAACGGTATACAACCTTTCCATCGCGTCGAGCGATTCGCGCACATTTTGCAAAGCTTCATCCGATTTGGTTACTGCATACCGAAATGTCTCACCTGCCAAATACATTGAAGTCCATAAACCATCATTGTCCGAGTTTTCCATGGTACCGGTGGTTACATCTCCATTTTTCATGTTCGAAACAGTGGCATTAAAACCAACGCGGATGTGACGTTCGCGAACCTGTTTTTCGTAATACATGGCTTTATCGTACAAGGTCATTTCCTTGAAACAAATTTGGCCCAACCCACGATTTGTTAGGATAAGTACAGAATTTTCAGGACCTTTATCTATACTGACAACAGTATCTGAAGGAATCCATCGTTCGGAAGCGTAATAATCGAATTTGCCATCGTCGCGAAGTTTCATGGCACCCAGGTTCGATCCGAACCAAAGTTTGCCGTCAATATCTTTTATCGTAGTCAAATCGGTCCAGGGCATTTTTTTCTGCACATCGCCGATCTGTTTTTGCGTTTTCAAATCCAACTTAAAATAACCATCAGTGGTACCAACCACTAAATTTCCTGAAGATAATTCCATACAAGTCAGGTTATCTCCGCTATAAATTTTAGTAATCTCCTTTTTTTCAGGAGAAAAGGAATAAATAGATCCGTTGCCCAATATCAGGATTGTATTACTGGCCGAATCGAATTTAATATCTTTCACTTCTTCTCCGGAAAGTGAACCTTCCCAAATACTTTCAGAGTTTTTAAGCAGTTCAAGTTTTTTTCCGTTCGAAATCAGGAAGGCAAAATCTTTTCCTCCTGAAAAAATATGGGCATCGGGCATATTGTGTCTCGAAAATAATTTCGCAGCCCATGCATTGCTTAATACAGCCTGGTTATCAATGTAAACAAACTGATTGTCGTAAATTCCGATTCCGGTAATTTTTTTATCCGAAGTTGGTCTGTCCTGAAAATCTGGAACCAGCGTTCCGGGGAAAAGAAATTGTCCGGCACGTATCCTTAGTAATCCTTTCGATGAAAGTATCTGGATGTAACCATTCCGGTCAGAAACTACTTTCAGTAATTTTACATCTTTATTTTCGTTCAAAAATTTAATGCTGTAGTCCTGAACGAAAGCTTTATCCTGATACTGCGTTTCATTTGTATCCTTTTTGTTTGCAGAAGAAAAAATTGCATAAGCAAGAAAAAGCAGGACAGAAAGTAGTTTTTTTCTATTCATAATTATTGAATTATATGGATTGATATTTTTATTTCGTTTGAACCTGACCTCTCAATCAGATAACGATGCTGGCATCATCTCTTTTTTACCGAAAATTCACATACAGATATTAACTAATTACTGACCAATAAACAGTATAAACAGTGAAATAATTTACTGTTTGTTAGATTTTTAAAATTTGATCTGCATAAAAACAGAACAGTTATGTAATATGAAAAGAAACAATAAAATGGTAAAAAAGTGCCACCCCAAACTGGTGGTGGCACTTTGGAAAATCAAGCTTAATTGGTGTAAATTTATTTTATTGGAGTAACCACATTTTAGACCAGGAACTGTCTTTTCCGTCCTGGGAAGTAAATGCACTTTCGACCAAACCGCTTATTGCTGCAGCATAATTAGTCGCATTTCTATTTTTCTCATTGGCATCATACCTATATCGTAAAGGCATGGCATCACGTTTCCCTTTTGCGCCGAACTTAAGAGCCGGTAGTCCGGTCCTTCTCCAGTCACACCAGGATTCTGTAGCATTCGTCCAGTTGGCAATCCATTTTTGAGTCATGATCTGATCCAAAGTTCCATCGTAAACAACTCCTGCATTGGTAATATAATTTGCATAATAATCACCAACACCCCATGTTTCAAGTGAAGCATTTACACCCTTTTCGTACCATGTTTGCTGAGATCCAACCGTCCATCCTTTTTTTGCTGCTTCAGCCAGAATAAAACAGATTTCAGAGTATGAAATCAATCTGGCTTTTTGCAGATCACCTGTAGCATCCTTATACATATCGGCAAGTGCTGATATGTGATCATTATATCCACCCTGTGTTGGATTCGGGTTCAGATTATAGTTGTATGGTTCATATCCAACAACGGCAGCTGGAATTGCAGCATATTCCATGGTGTCAATAATAGTCTGACTTGCTGCCGAAGCAGCCTGCCATGTATTTTTATTATACACAACATACCCCTGAGAGGCAACATAAGTTGGAAGCAAATACCTTACACCATCAACTTTTGTATCCACTTCAGGTGCATATTTAGTTGAAATTTTAATTGGAACTTTTGTTTTATTGAACCAAACTGCGAGCCGTGGGTCCTTAAAGTCAACAAGAACATCTCTGAATCCTGCACAAAGCTGAATCCTGCTAAAACCACTTTGGCTCACATCATAAGTTGTATTAGCCGGCCATGAATCGTTGTTTGCATTTCCAATGTAGTCCATCGTGGCGTCATCATCATTAGAAGTAAAAACCGGATACGTATTTGCATTTGAAATGATTTCTTCAATTCCGGATTTCGCATAGTCAGGAAGTTTGGTAGATACACGCATATAATATCTCAGCATAAGCGAGTTGGCTAATTTTCTCCATTTCATCGGACTTCCACCATATATTACATCGGCATCCTGATTAATTCCTGAATAAGCATCAACCGATTTCGATAACAAGGTATTTGCCATTTTCAGGTCTTCAATAATTCCTTTATAAATTGTTTCCTGAGAATCAAAAACAGGGAACAAATCTTCCTGTCCGCCAGCTGGAGCATTCAATGCGGCAGTATAAGGTGCATCACCCCAGCTATCAGTAATTACGCCGAAGTTAAAAGCCCTTAAAACCAATGCCATACCTTGCTGAAATTCCATTCCTTCGACTGCAGACCTTTCATAAAGCTGTTTAATATTCCTTAGATTGCTATAGTAGCTGCTCCATGAAATTTCACCAATCCAGTCGAAATTGTTTGTTCCTCCACTCCAGCCGCTTAATTGAACATATTGCATTACTCCAGCAACGTTTCCATTATAACCATTTTTAAGATATGGCTGTGCTGTGGCTGTTATAACCGTCGGAACCAACAAATTGGGATTTACCGTTGATGGATCTACTCCGTTCGGATTCACATTCAATTCGGTAAGATCTTTGCATGACGCAAAAACTACCATGATAAGAACCAGAAGGAAACTATAATGTGTTTTCATAAATTTCATAATTATCTTCGTTTTTATATGTTAGAAACTTACATTTAGCTTAATACCAACAGGAATTGTCCATGGAGCAACATTGAATCGTTCAATACCTTGTTTAAACTGGCTGCCACTACTTCCCTGTGTACTACTCTCGGGTTGAAAAGCCATTTCCGGATCAATTCCTATTTTTGCTTTTGTCCAAAGAATTATGTTTCTGCTGTAAACTGCAAGTGATGCATTTTGAATGCCAATCTTCTTCAGTGAAGGAAGCTGGTATGAAACTGAAATTTCTCTTAGTTTAATGAAATCAGCATCAAAGGTTGCATTCCGGGTATAATCCCAACCATAAAAATCCTGGTACCTGATTAATGGTGTACCGGTATCACCAAGGTGCTCTGCAACTGCAACAAATTTTCCATTTTCATCATAATCACCTTCAACACCTGGCATAAATACACCATCATTAAGAGTTATACCACCTTCTGTATGTGAAAGTCCACCGGTAGCTTGTGTTGGTCCGCCAACAACAACGAAGAACTCTCCGTTTGGAGATAAATACTGGTCAGCATGATCTCTCAGGTATTGAGCCATTTCTGGGCCACTTAAATCATTGATTTTAACCGTACGGTCGATCCAGCGTTGTGAATGCAAATCAGATTCGCCGTAACGTAAGGTTTGCGATACAAACTGTCCGCCTTTTCTCCAATCCAGACTTGCACTTAAAGTCCATTTCTTATAAGTCAGAGAAGTTTGCATACCAATGCTAAAATCAGGATTAAAGTTACCAATTACAGGAGCAACCCGTTTACCATCTTTTTCCCTGGTTCCATCCGAATTGTCCCAACCTTCATCGTCAACAATCGGCCAACCGTAATAAGGTGAAGATTTGTCTTCAACACGTAACATTGTTTTATCGATAATATTTCCTATTTCTTCGCCGACCCAGGTAATCGCTCCTCCTTTTGCATCAGTCCAAAGAGTAATAGAGTTAAATCCTGCTGAAAGTTCTTCGACTTTTGTCCTGTTTTTAGAATATACAAAATTCACATCCCAGGTCAGATCATTGGTTTTAACCGGTGTACCTCCAAGTGAAAGTTCTAAACCTTTACTTGAAATCAAACCAGCGTTAATTTGCTTGTTATCGTATCCTGAAGATGGAGGAAGACCAATACTCAAAACCTGGTTTTTATTTTTGGCAGCGTAATAAGTCCCTTCAAATCTCAAGCGGTTATCAAAAAATCCGAGATCAGCACCAAGTTCCCATGAAGTCTGAATTTCAGGCTTCAAATCAGGGAGCAATAATTGCCCTTGAGTTGTCAATCGCATCTGATCTTCCCAAGGACCATCAGAAACAGAAACCATTGATGCCAACAATCTGTATGGATCGGTATCGTTACCAACCTGGGCAATACCACCTCTTAACTTAGCCAGAGACACCTTATTACCCATGTCAAACATATTATTCAGCAATAAGCTTAATGAAGCCGATGGATAGAAATAAGAACGATTTTGAGCAGGCAAAGTACTTGACCAGTCATTTCTGGCAGTCAAATCAAGATATGCCAAATCTTTATAGCCGAAAGATGCCAGGGCATAAGCGCTATAGATAGCTTTCTGACTCCAGTAAGAACTATACTGTATGCTACTCAATGCAATATTGCTGATGGAATAAATTCCCGGAATAACTAAACCACCACCACCATCTTTGGCTTTGGTTGTATTATTAGATGCATACTGGTACATGTAGTTTCCACCAATCGAGCCATTTACACTGAAATCGCCAAGATGTTTATTGTATGCCAAAAGGAAATCAGCATTCTGCTCTCTTCTGTACATGTTTGATAAACCATAAAAGCCATTTGGCTCGTTGCTGTAACTTGGGGCAATTTTCGTATCGATGAATTCATGAAACTGATCGTGTGTATACCTTACCATTAATGATAAATCTGACAGAATCTCCCAATCCAGTTTTGCATTGCCATAAACCCGGTCTCTTTTAAACCCATTATTCACCTCGTTAGCTAAAAAGTAAGGATTATTTGCAAAATCTCCGGTTCTGGAATAAGTGCCATCAGGATTTATCTCAAGAGTATAAGGTCCGTTCTGTTGAATACCTTCTTTCCCCGGCTCCCAGTAATTTTTTAACTGAAGGATATCAATGGAAGGGTTTGTTTCATAAAGGGCCTGAATTGGGTTGGCTCCACGGTTACCAGCCGGACGGTTATCCGCTCCGGAAGTGGTAAAGTTTATGCTAGAACTTACTTTTACTTTATCAGTAAGTTTTATTGAGGAGTTTAAAGATATCGAGTTTTTATGCAAATCGCTGTTAGGAATAATACCCTTATTTTGCATATTACTATACGACAACCTGTAATCTATTTTTTCGGTAGCATCAGAAATCGAAACCGTGTTGTCTGATGTAATTCCTGTTTCAAAAAAGTTTTTATAGTTGTCAGGATGTGAAACCAGCGGGGTTGCAACAAGAGCACCGTTCGAATCAAAATATGGCCATTGGTATGCCAGCATACCTTTATCCAATTCTGGACCAACCCAGGCAGATTCTGTCGGATCAGACACATAATATGGCAACCCATTATTAGGTCTGTTATCCTGGGTGTAAGGGCGGGAGCCATAACCCATCAGATTATGCATTGGCAAATATTTGTATGGACTTTCAACTACGGTATTTGAGCTGATTGAGATACCCAGTCCCTTCTTTTTCTTACCGGTTTTGGTAGTTATCAATACAACTCCGTTACCGGCCCTTGATCCGTAAAGTGCAGCAGCACTTGGTCCTTTCAGAACCGAAACGCTTTGAATATCTTCAGGATTTAGATCGGAAATAGCATTACCGTAATCCGCCTTATTGTCACCCCCCATCTGGACAACATTATTCAGAGAGTTGTTCATCGGAATACCATCTACAACAAATAAAGGCTGGTTGTCGCTGGTTAATGAAGAAGCACCACGAATAATCATACTCACCGAAGAACCCGGACCACCAGTAGAATTAATAGAGACACCGGCAACTTTACCGGCAAGTGAATTCAATACGTTTTCCTGTGCAACTTTCTGCAAGCTTTCGCCGCTAACCTCAGCAACTGAATACCCCAGTGATTTTTTTTCACGAGAAATTCCCAAAGCAGTTACCACTACCTCGTCGACTCCGATATTCACTGAAGCCAGAATAACATTCACTGTAGATTTACCATTCACTGCAACTTCCTGATTTTGCATTCCAACGAATGAAAAGACCAAAACTGACTGTGAACTTGGAAGTGTGATGTTGTATTTACCATCAGAATCGGTTAATACACCGTTGGCGGTGCCTTTTGCCAAGACAGTAGCTCCGGGAAGTACCTCCCCTTCGGAACTTGTTACAACACCACTCACTTTAAATTGGGCAAATGCAGTGCTTGTTAAAAAAGCAAACATTCCCAAAAGGAGCATTTGTAAGACTTTCTTTTTCATAGACAAATTGTTGAATTATTAATTAGAAAAAATCAATTCTAGGTTCACTCTTTCCGCAGAAAGTATGTTTTGCGACTATTCGACTAAACAAATATCATAAATAAAAAAAGACAAAGCTTGTGGAATTTTATTCTCTATACATTATATATTAACCAGATATACAGACTAAATCGATTCAGTATTTTTCCTAATGTTAATATATGATCAAAATAAAAATAATATTTCATTAAAATATGTTAATATCTTAATGTATTGCTGATTAAATAACAAGCAATAAAGACTAAATGTTAATTAGAAAGGGAAACGGGTTCTTGCACCGCTAATTTCTCCGTGTATGTTAATAGAAATCATGGCAAGAATCATTATCAAAAATACAAATGCAAAAAAATACAGAAACTCCTGTTTCCCAATTATTGAAGAGGTAGGATTATCAAAGAATGGGGAATTAGTTTTCCCTATAAGCATCAGAATAACAATAAAATTGACCCAATATAAATGATGGTTTAACAGAAGGACACCTGCAAAAACACCTGTAACAATATAACTGAGTAAGATGTAAGCAACAAAATAGACGGAAAACAGAAACAGGACATCACTCTTCCTGAAATTCATCTTCAATTTAAAAAGCCTGAAATATCCAACTGTTATAACAGCAAGAACAATAAGTCCTCCCGAAATGGTACTTAGCAATGCCGTAGACTCGGGATGGATTGTGGTATTAATCCTCTTCATCAACGTTTCATATCCCATTGAATCAAAAAACACTACAAATGGAACAAATGCGAAGACTGCAAAAAATGCAAATTTATTCTCCCAACGTTCAGGAACAGGCAAATCATCAGGCCAAGCAGAGCTGAAAACACCGTAAGCCATCAATATACCACCAAAAAATCCGATGCTATATTCCATTACATTCCACATATTGAAATGAATTTCCATTACATTCCCCAATATCTGCAGAAAATTTCCAAAAGCAAATCCGAAACCAGCACCCATAGCAGAATAAAGTGCAACACGCATAGGCGATTTATAATTATTCCGGGCCATATGCCAAATCATGGCAAGAGCGGCACCCAAACAAACAGCCCATGCTTCCGACCGGGGCGGAGTCATCAGCCAGCCAAGCTGTTCAATTAATAAATAATATACAGCCACGCCACCCGCAGTCATTTCTGAAAGAAGCGAACCCCATTTGACACCCTTTTCTTTGGATGAGTCAAGTGTTAATCCGACCAATCCACCACCCAAAACCCCAAACAAGCAACCGATAAAAAAAAGCATCAGCAAGCCATAAAAAGCATTGGGGAAATCATTACTTCTACCATAACCAACGATCTGACCATAACTAATCATTCCGCCTGCTCCCCAGCCAACAGCTGACGCCAAAGCGATGGTTAACATTTTTGCATGCCAGTCATTACGTTTTGACACAATGACAAGTGCCAATGCACCAATTCCACCAGCCCAGGCGGCACCCTGTTCGTGACCAAACTGACCTCTTACTGCCCAGGCAGTACCTAGTACCATACCCACAACTAAAAAACTAATCCATTGTTTTCTCATAACTTACAGGTCATTTATTCAAATTGATGCCAGTTTTAACATTGGCGAACCGGATTCTGCTTGAAACCACGGAAAGTGTGGTTTTCCAGATGCACGATGACAAAATTAACCGCACAATGAGTGGTTCAGGAATTGCCAAAGATTTCAGATGGTCTGAACTTAAAACGTCAGACTAAATGATCAACAAATCTTCTATTAAATTCCACTCTGTTTTTTATAGTGTTTTTCACGTAATTCATCTTCATCATCCATGTCCGGCCCTTTTTCAATTTTTCGCCAGTCTATTGTTTTGTGATATTTTTGCATTGCCTTTTCAGCATCGAATACGCGGGAATCGTGCAATTCAAGAGCATAAGGAGTATAATCGGGAACCGGAGTAAAGAAATCCTGAAGCAAGGATGCAGTCACATCAAACTGATTGACATAGGGCACATTCAGAATGTTGTAGATTGTTTTCAGTATTGAACCAAAATTGGCATGTGTATGCGATACATAGCCGTGTTTTACATACGGACCGGCCATCATTAAAACCGAGCGGTGTGCATCTACATGATCCACCCCTCCCTGAGGATCATCTTCAGTAATAATAACCAGCATATTTTTCCAGTATTTCGTTCTGGAAAGAAAATGTAAAATCCGCCCTACAGCCAGATCATTGTCAACCATAAATGAATGTGGATATGGATAACCATCTTCCGGACGAATACCGGCACCATGATCGTTGGGAACCTGCATCGTAATTAAAGAAGGAAGTTTTTCTTTACCCCTGATCCACTTTGCAGTAAATTCCCGTTCGAACTGTTCCATCCGGTACTGATCAGGAATATTCATATTAAACCCGGCATAATCGTGGCTGGTTCTTTTGAACAGTGCTTTCTGCATGGGAACCATCACCCCGTGAGCCGCTCCGGTATTGGTGTCATTCCATTCTTCTCGTACATGTGCTGTTTCATTGGCTTCACCAAAGTTGTAGAACGATACTTTTTTACGGTCGAGTGCTTCCCAAAGACCACCAATTTCAGCATAATCTTCCGGATCAATACTTCCTGTTGACCCAGGGAAACGTCGCCCGGAAGCTTTCGAAAAAATATTTGCCGTTTTTGAAACACTTGAATTTGTTTCCACCCATTCGTTTGGTATTACGCCCACCATCCAGTGATGACCATGAATGGAAGCATCGCTGTCGCAGTAATAATTATCGGAAAAAGAAAATTGCTGAGCTGCCTTTATGTGGTTCGGACTAATCCGAAGATGTGGAAATTGTGAACGAACAGAATCGGGTAATGTGTATTCGTTATTTACACCAAACCGTGCCAATGTGCTGTCGCCTGATGCATTTTTTAACTGCCCGAAAATTTCGTCATAAGTCCGGTTCTCTTTGGTGATGTAAACGATGTATTTGATTGGTGAATTACGAAGACCGGGCAACACCGGAAGAGGATTTTTTCCATCATCAGTAACACTTACAGTTTTAAACGTGTTGTCGATTGATTGATGCGTATATGCAGCCAGCTGTCCGGCGTCAGGTACATCAACCTTCTGGAAACTGCCAAGCTGAATATCACCAATGTAATCTCCCTGTGGAGGCTCAACAAATCCCATTCCTCCATTTGGACCTGCTCCGAGTCCCCTGCACGTAATTATATAAAGTTCCTTTTCGTCGTCCGACAATTTAACACGGGTTGGCCCCCACCCTGTTGGAATCAAACCTTTAGTTGTTCCTGAAATAACATCAATTACTGCGACCGCATTAAAACCCAGCAATGCCACATAAAGTGTCTTTTCATCTTTGCTGAGTGTAAGGCCAAAAGGAAGTAAACCACGGTATTTGTCAATTCGTTTATCAACTTTAATCGGAATATCGCCAATGAGTTTATGACTTTTATAATCGATAACCGAGATATTGTCATTTGTGGCATTCGATACATAAGCAAATTGTTTTCCAACAGCTATTGAATTTGGACTTGCACCACCAACGACTTCAGCATCTTCAATCATTTGACCAATCTGATGACCAGTTTTGAACTTATCCATCACTTTGTTTGTCTGCAGATCAATCGTAAAAACACTCATCGCATCAGGATGCAACGGACTGCCAACACCTGGTATTTTCCGCCCTTCAACCTTAGTTCCTTTTATCGACTGACGGGTATTATTACCATACGGATGCTGTGAAATCAGCAACGAATCGTAATTTTCAGGAGTAGCTCCGGTTATCAGCGGATAATCGTACATGCCTACGTTGGCAACAAATACCATTTTTTTATCCGGACTTAGCGTTAAGCCAAAAGGCTGACGACCTACTTTAATGGATGCTGTAATATTTTTTGTCGCCAAATCGATCCGTACCATTCTGAAATTTCCACGGTCTAAAACCAAAAGCTCATTATTCGACTCATTCAGCACCAGATCCGAAGTAAAACTATCATCGTAATCAATTCCATCAATCGTGCCGTTTAAAGAAATTGAATCGATTCTCGCCAGTTTTTCGATGTCATACGAAATAACGGCTCCATTGTCTCCACCACTTAAGTAAACCGTTTTCGAATCGTTCGCGAAGGCAACTCCCAAAAACGAGCCTTTAGAAAGGGGCGATTTAATTTTGTCATCGTAACTTGGTACTCTGGTAGCATCCAATGTCTGAAGATCGATAATGGTAAATACGCCATTATGCAGAGTTACCGCCTTTTTGCCATCCGACGAAATAGCCATTCCAAAAGGATCGTGCGTGATGCGAATAAAATTACCTGCCGGGGTTAAAAAACGTCCGCTTGGCAGGATGGAGGTTCCGCTGAGATCTATTTTTGCCGGTTCATTTCCGGCCGGAACTGTCAGTATTTCAACATTATCCTGCGCCGAAACAGGAAGCGATGCTGCCGCAAAAAATACAATTAATGAAAGACGGAGTAAATGATTCATTTATATCTCTTTTTGTTAAGAATTAGCAATTTATTATACGTGTCATTAGAACAATCAAGATACCTGCTTTTGTTCCTCAGGCTGTAACATTTCTATTAATTTTCTGATAAAGTTTCAGGTATTCAACAGCAAAAAAAATCAGAAAAATGATTTCAGAAGTTTCTTTCATCATCACATTATATATTTAATATTCAGCACATTGAAAAATACGCTTTGTCTATTTCCTGGCATCCAGCCGGATAATAAATATTTGTTTTTTCGGTTCTGCACTTTCATCTACCAAAACAGACCGGTTAAAGGCGATCGTATTTCCGTCGTTCGACCAAACCAGATTTGAAGGAGCTTCATTGGTTCTTGCAATAAGCCGCTTAAATCGTTTTTTAAAAAGGCGGTCAGAAACTTCACAGGTAACAATACTATTATCCCAAATGTAGATTATTGACTTATTGTCGGGACTCCATCTGATTCCACTTTGCACATCCGAATTGTGTTCAGTAATCTGAACCGGTTCTCCACCTGAAGGAGATATCAGAAAGACCTGCTGAATTCCATGCTGATCTTTCGCCAGGTAAGAAATTTGTTTGCCATCTGAAGATGAACGAACAACTCCTGCACAACCGGGATTTTTGCTGTTTGCCGTAAAAGTCAGCCTTCGTTGCACCGTTCCTTTGGGTGGCATAGGGAAAGTGTTTAAAGTTCCTTCGAGCGGACCAAACTCACCGGGAACATTTATCGAATCCGGAATATCGACAACAAAAAGTTCGTCGACGGGTTTACCATCCCGATCATTAACCTTGCCGATGAATGCCCGGGCAACCTGCATGGTTCCATCCGTTTTCCGATAGCCATTTGTACCAATCCAACTGTCGGATGCCGCATTGCTTATCTCATCGCTTCCCGGTTTTGGATGGGGAACGACCCTCACCACAACCGCACTGTACCAATTTCCAGTGACATTTTCCTGAGCAAAATCCTGATCAACGATTACCCTATGATTTTGATTCGACACAGCAATCGTCCGCAAATTCCAGGCAACACCAGTAGAATCTTCCAGTTTCATCATGATGGCATCGTTATACGTATAACCAATCCACTTTCCATCACTTCTCCATTCATGCCGGTGAGTTCCTCCGCGTAAAGCGCCGGGTGTAAAAGGGAAAGTCACATCACGGGAATCCATGTTTATGCCAACATTGGGATTATCAGCATCAACCAATACCCCGGTTCGCCGCCACTGCTGGTAAGGATTCTCAGTTGTACAAAGAGGCAACCCATGAATAAAAATTACGCGGTTTTCTATCGGATGAAAACTGGCTGCTCCGACTCCGGGACCATAATCCTGATTATCCGGAATTTCATACAAAATCTCAGTTTCACCCGATTTAATATTCACCCTTTCAATCGACGAACATCCGCCAATACCTCCTGAAACAGTACGTGTATCGTAAACCAACCATTTTCCGTCTGGCGAAAAATTGTCGTTATTGTCCACATCATGATTCTTTGAATTGTCATCTGTCACCTGAATTTCTTTCAGGTAGGTTTCCGATGAAGTGCATGATCCCAAAAACAATAATCCGAATAATAATTTATAGTTCAACTGCTTGTATTTTATCTATTTATACTATCGATTCATAGATCAGATTAAATTCTTCCTGATACAATATAATTGACTTGTTACATTCCATCGTTACTGTATCGTTTCTTTAAAAATGTGATTAATGCTTCAGGTCGGTTGGTCTGAATGCCGTCAGTTTTCCAACCCAGCATTTGTTCCCATTCAGCTTCGGTGCCAGCTTCTTCATCGGTAAAAACGACAGCATGTTGACAATGTACCGTCTCAACAAATTTTTCACTTAACTCACCCATATCCGTCGAAATTGCTTTAAGATTAAGCTTTTCAGCCAGCGGGTTAATATTTTTTTCAGAACCGGGATCAGGCATCGGGATACAATCCGGACAATTCGTTACAACTTCCATAATCTCTTTCATGTCGGAGGTTGGAATATACCAGAAGATATCACGTTCCATTCCGTATTTTTTAATCAGCTTAATCAACTCCGGAACCGATGCGTTTTTCAGGTCAAGGTAAATTCCTATTTTCCCTTGGCAAAGCTTTAAGATTTCTTCGAAAGTAGGTATTTGCGTTCCTTTCCACTGCGATCCCAACTTGCTGCCAATATCCAGGGCCCGCAATTCGGCGAAAGTCATATCACTTACTTTCCCCTTTTTACCGTTTACATATTCATCAATTGTTGAATTATGCACACTTACAAACTTTCCGTCTTTAGTAGTGCGCACATCAATTTCCACAAAATCGCAGCCAAGGTCAATTGCTTTCTGATAAGCTGCCAGTGAATTTTCAGGAATACCATTGTGTGCACCCCGGTGTGCAATGACATAAACCCCATTTCTGGCTTTTGGCAATGAGGATTTCCGATTGTCCTTTTGGGCAGATAAAGTAAAATGACAACTTAATGCCAGAAAAAAACTTAAAGTCAGGAAAGATGTAAATTTTGAAAGTTTCATATGATTTTTGTGTTGACCAATCCTACTGAAAATTTACAACTTCGCCAGTTTGCGATGACTTGTAAGCCGCATCAACAATGTCAAGAATCAGCTGACCTTCGGCAATTCCCGGAACCGGCTGTTTCCGAGACTTCACACAATCGATGAAATGTTCCATCTGGCGGTTGTACATCGACTGGTCGCAATGCTCTTTCTTTTCAGGCATTTTGGCATCAAACTTTCCGGAAAGGCCTCCAACTTTATATTTCAGGTAAGTAGGAAAAACATTCGCATATCCTTTGGTTCCATATAAACCGGTTGCCGCTTCAGGACCATCCATGTGCGGTTGCCACCAGCCACTTTCAATAATCGATTCGGTACCATTATCCCACGAAATCAGGATAATTCCGGAATCATCCACATCATAATTTCCATAGTGCGTACCGATTTTTGCATATACCTTTTTAGGCTTCGGATCACCCAAAATGTAACGAACTGTATCAATTGCATGAACTCCCATATCGGCCAGCGCACCGCCACCAGCCAGTTCTTTTCGTGCAAACCATCCGGCAGGCCCCCAGTTTTCGTGTATTCCGTAGCCTTTTGTTTTCACGATCGTTCCCAATTGTCCGGAATCAAACACATCTTTCACGTAATTAACATCCGTATCGAAACGCCACATGTGGCCGACCATCACCAACTTGTTATTTAAATCTGCAGCTTTATTTATGGTCAGTCCTTCTTCTGCATTCATGGCCATCGGTTTTTCCAGAAAAACGTCTTTTCCTTTATTCAGGAAACCAATAGCAAAAGGTGCATGAAACTTGTTGGGAGTGCTTATCACAACCGCATCGATGTCGTCTCTTCCGTACAAACTTGAAACATCGTCAGTTGCTTCACTGATGTTGTATTTGTCGGCAAATGCCCGTGCTGATTGAATGTGAAGTCCGGCAACAGCAACAATTTCAACATCAGGAATTGTTTGAAGCCCGCGAACATGGTAATGTGCAATGTAGCCGCAGCCAATAACTGCCAGTTTATTTTTTTTCATACGAAACTGATTAACACAAATGAAGACTATATCGATTCAGCAACATCATGAATTTTCTGTATTGCTGCTGCAATCATATCAATGTCAGCTTTTGTTCCCATCAATACTTTATGATGCAGGCAAACAGATTCTTCATAATAAATACGGTCACAAACAGGCAAATCAAAGCGTTTTGGATCGATTTCCTTCCAGTAGGATTCGCTCAATTTATGGCGGGCAGGTTTGGTATGAGGCACATACAAGGAGCATTTGTTAAGCGGCTCATAACTTGCCGTTGCCTGAATCCCAATCTCTGCGGAAAGTGCTTCACGAAATTTGGCAACCGGCAAACCTTTAAATTTGGCCTGATTATACCTGAAAGCGAAATTAAAATAAGCTTCTTTGGTTTCCCTGATATCTCTTTTCATTGGTAGTAATCCGGGTATCTTAGTCAGCAAAGAATTCAGGTACATTCCGTTTTCATCACGGACCGCATTCTGAGCAGGCAACCTTTTAAGTCCCTCAACCAAAATGGCGGCCTGAAATTCAGTAATCCTGAAATTTCCTGACTGCAAAAAGTTGCCTTGGTCGGAATACAAGCCCGCTCCCTTGTCAACACTTTCATCCATTCCAATCGGACGTCTGCCGCAATTCCGAAGAGCGTCCAAACGTTCAGCAAGTTCAAAATTATTCGTGGTAACCACTCCCCCTTCGCCGGCAGTAAGGTGTTTCGACAACTGAAAACTGAAACTTCCAATATCGCCGATACTCCCCGCTTTTTTCCCATTCCATTCTCCACCATGTTTGTGAGCACAATCTTCAATCACCCAAAGGTTATGCTTTTGCGAAATCTTTAAAATTTCATCCATATTGCAAAAACTGCCATACAAATGCACGGGCATAATTGCTTTGGTTCGCGGGGTAATTGCTGCTTCAATGGCTTTTGGATCGATACACCAGCTATCTTCGCAAACATCAACTAAAATTGGTGTTGCATTTACATCCAGGATTGTAGCTGCTGATGCCTGCCATGTCAGTCCAGGCAAAATAACTTCGTCGCCAATACCAATACCACACGCTTCAAGAGCCATTTGCAGTGTTACTGTACCGTTAGCGGCCGAAATAGCATATTTTACTCCTGAAAATTCAGCGAAATTTTTATCAAACTCAGTCTCCTTTGGACCATTATACGACCAAACCCCACTTTTCAAAACTTCAAGTAATGCTTTTTCTTCGTTCTGGTCCCAAACCGGCCATTTAGGCCATGGCTTCTCTTTGGCATCACGAACAGGTATACCTCCATGCAGTGCTAATGTTTTCATAGAATTTGAAAATTTAGTTTAACAAAATCCAATAGATAATAATTGAAATCAGTCTGATTCCTATGAAATAATCTCTTTCAGTTTGATTGTTTTATTTTTGACCAGTGGTTCGGCCCAAAAACTAATACTCAGGATGTAACTAAGGGTAATAAATACAAATGACATTCCTCCACGTAATCCAATTGCATCGCCAAGAATTCCAACAATAAGAGGAACCACAGCCCCACCAATTATACCTGAACACAATATTCCTGAAAAAGCACCATGATTATTTTTTAATGAGTTAAGGGCTAATGAAAAAATAACCGACCACATAACAGAAGCAAAAAAACCGACTCCGATAAACCCGTAATAGGCAATCATCCCATTACTTGTGATTAAAGCAATCGCAAGAGAAATCATTGCAGAAACGGAGAAAATCCTCAAGACCAGTTTACTGTCAATCAACTTTAATAAACCCAGTCCAAGGAAACAACCAATAGTCAATAATCCCCAAAACCAGGACGTAGCCCTTGCTCCTTCCACCTCAGCATTCATTCCATGGTATTCTTCCAGAAATTTCGAGATCCAACTTGCAACACCTTGTTCTGTTCCGACATAGGCAAAAATGCCAAAGAAAAACAGGATAACATATTTGTTTCTGAGCAACTCTCTTATAGTTTCCAGACTTCCTACTTTTTCTTCTTCATTAAGTTCAACCTTTGGAAATCTGGAGAACATGATGACAACGACCATTGCAATGGCAACAACAGCAAAAATCCAGTATATGGAAACCCATTTAAGATTTTCAGGAACCAGCTTATCTAAGGTTGACAAAAGCACATTGGATGTATTTCCTGCTGTAAGGTTTGTAACCAGATACGAATAGAGAAGAGGGCTTAAATAGGACGCTCCTCCAAAAAACAATTGGGCAAGCACCGAAGTAAATGCAAAATTCTCTTCACCACCTGAAACCCGGAGCAACGGATTAATGGCAACCTGCAGAATTGCCATTCCCATTCCAATTAGAAATAGTGATACCAGGTAAACTCCAAAGCCCGGAAAAAATGAAAATAAAAAAGCACCTGCTGCTGCCAATATAAAAGCTGCTGTTATTACTTTCTTTTCCTTATATCGTTCGGTTAATATTCCGGCAGGAATAGACATTACTCCATAGGCAATAAAAAAAGAAAAATTAAGAAGTCCGGCCATTCCTTTATTTACACTGAAACCCTTAATAACCTCAGGAATTAATGGTCCAATAATATTGGTAAGAAACGATATAACAAAGAAGATCAACATGATCAGAACGACGACAAAATAATTTTTCTTCATGGTAAATTCAGTTAAATAACATTTTTAAAAATCAGAGAAGCAGCACCCAGACAACCGGCATTGTTTCCGAGTGTGGCACCAACAACATCGGTAAATTTCGAACAATCGGGCATTACATAACTGAATGCAGATTTTTTAATCATATCAATATAAAACGGACCAGCTTCGGAAATTCCGCCACCAATAATTACTTTCTGCGGAGCAAACGTATTGATGAAAGAAGCTACTCCATGCCCCAGATAATCTGTATGTTCCTGTATGCTGGTTACCGCGGGTGGCTCGCCTTCATTAAACTTTTTTACGATATACCGTCCGTCAACATCTTCTTCGTTCAATCCTGAAAGTCCGGCATATTGTTTAATCAGTGCCGAAGTTGAAGCATAAGCTTCCAGGCAGCCGCGACCTCCGCAATTACAGTCAATTCCTTTGTGATTGATGGTAGTATGACCCAACTCTGTTCCTCGATTTTTATAGCCTCCGTAGAGCTGGCCATTCATGATAATGGCACCACCGATACCTGTTCCAACCGTAATAAAAATAACATCGGTACAACCCTTGGCAGCTCCGAAAACTGCCTCACCAAGGCCCATCACATTGGCATCATTGTCAACAAAAACAGGCACATTAAATTCAGAAGAATAAAGTGTTGCCAAATCAATGTTTTCCCATTTATCCAGATTGTCGGCTCCTCCGTATACAACTCCTCCATCAACAATTCCGGGAGAACCAATGCCAATACCTGCCACTTTTACATCGAGTTCTGCAGCTTTCTGAAATACCAGTTGCATGGCATTTTTTAATATCGCCAGAATTTCGTCGCGTAATTTACCAGCCACCGGGAGTTTATCCGCGAACAAAATATTACCATCTTCTGCAATCAGGGCAAACTTGACAAATGATCCACCCAGATCAATTCCTGCAGCATATCTCATAAAAATATTTCCTTTCTATTCTTTTAGAGTAACAGGTTCAACATTCCATGCATTAATTCGTAATTCAGGTTTTGTTCCATCCGAATCAGCGATAAAGTATTTCGCAGTATAGGTTCGTTCTTCACCCGGAAATAAAGTAACATAGTTGTCATCCCAGAAAACTGGTAAAACAGGTAATCCGGTTGAAGGATTCAGCACATCCAGGTAGACGAAAAAAGCAATTGTATTCGTTGGATTTTTTACCGTTATGCTGATCTTTCCGTCTTCATTCTCTTTTTCATACTTATAATCATACGTCAACTCAATCTTTGGTAATTGATCGAGAGCTGTATAATCGGCATATTGTTTTGATGGCGTGTAAAATGGCCATGACAATTTTTTGGCTGCATCGTAATCAAGAATATCCTGCTTCTGCGACAGCCAGTAAATGCTGTTGTCAACTTCCTGATTGTTTTTATCATACACCCTTAAATCGAGGAACCAAACCGGCGATAAATTCTTAATTTCAGGTATTTTATAGATGAATTTTGAAATATTGGAAGCTATTTCACCAGTCCATTCGTCAGCAAATATTTCTTTCGAATGGATGTCAAAAGCCCTGATTTTTACGGTTAGTCCTGAAGCTGTCTCCAAATCTTCGTTGGCCAGATAAATGTCGTTAAATCCATAGCGATAAATGGCATGAAGCGGTGTACATGCTTTTCTGACACCATAGAAAGCACCATTCGGCTCCAGATACGTATCATACAACTGCCAGTATAATTCGGGCCATGCAGAATTCAACATCCACTGAATCAATCCCGTGCTTTTGGGTTTATGCGCTATAAAAGATTCAAACATGGGTCGCATCAGTTCATAGTTGCTAACCTGACATTTGTAGGCAAACTCATCCAGATTCGATGATTTTCCGTAGCGCGCATCCATTGCAATCCGAAACCGGTCGAGTGTTTTAAACTCATTTCTTCCGGTATGAAACTCCCAGTAATCCTTGTCGATGGGCCACAGAGCCTTCTCCGGAAACATTTTCCGCAATGATGCTGCCGGCGGAATATTTGGTCCCGGGCACGTTTCGGTGTTAAAACCATACGCACCTCCAAGCAAAGTATCTGTAAACCAATATACCGGAGGAGTGTATGCGTAAGGCCCCAGCATTTTCATTCCGGTTGGCCCGCTAATGTCGCTTACCAAAGGAACTTCGGCTACTATTTTATTGTTTTCGGTTCCGGCACCCCCTGCTGAAGTTAAATATGGTCGCGAAGGATCGTATTTTTTGAATAATTCGATATACTTCATTTCCAATTCCGGTGCAGGAAGTTTATCGCTTCCCAACATCCAGACATATATACTCGGATGGTTACGCAACCAAAGCATCTGATCTTTCCACGATTCTGACAATAGTATAATGTCTTCATGACCAACAGCACCACCATATTTTTCGTGACACGGTTTGTGGAGGTACTCTTCCCATTCCCAAATGCAATTCCAGCCAATCATGACCAAAACGCCATATTCATCGCACAGGTCGTATAAATTTTCATCTTTCCCCCAAAAACCTTCGCAACGAATGCTATTCATATTCATATGGCGAACATATCTAAGCTGTGCTTCGACCGATTTTTTGGTATCTCTCAGGAAAATATCATCGGCCCATCCCCCACCTTTAATCAGGACAAATTTTCCGTTAATCTCGAAAGTTCTGTTTTTGTCTGCATTCAAATAACTTCGTATTTCGCGAATTCCATATTTTTTTTCAACCTGATCAAGAATTTTATTCTCAGCAATAAATTCTGTTTTCAGATTATAGAGGCTCGGTTTTCCCATCCCGTTTGGCCACCACAATTCCACATTTTTTACCGACAACTGACTGTATTCATCAGGAGTAAACCGGACCGAGAGTGTATCATGAGCGTCAACGGTAACTTTCTTTTCAACAGTGCCAATCTCATAATCAACGCGGACAATTCCCTCAACAGATTTATCCGAGCTGTTTACAATTTCAGTTTGAATAAAAAGATCGGCCGAACTTTTTGTGGCTGTATCTACTTTGGAATACACAAAAGGACTCCTGATTTTTATACCATCATTAATTTCAAGATATACATCCCTGAAAATTCCCATATTCCGATCCGGAGGTAGTGGATTCCAATCGCAAAATCCGACAGAATATTCGCCGTCAGCAGTTTGAATCAATTTTAGTGCAAGCGTATTATCACCTTCCCTGACGTAATTATTAATGTTAAAGCTAAACATCAGGTATGTTCCGGCAAATACATCGTTCCCGGCAACTTTTTGCCCGTTTACCCAAAGGTCGGCCCGATAGTTAATTCCATTAAAACGAAGAGACACCATCTTTTTCAAATCAGTGGGCGACAGCTCAAATGTTGTTCGA
Source organism: Prolixibacteraceae bacterium (assembly GCA_041736275.1). GTDB lineage: Bacteria > Bacteroidota > Bacteroidia > Bacteroidales > Prolixibacteraceae > Aquipluma. The sequence continues at coordinate 29,256 of JBGSUC010000079.1, read as the reverse complement.
AACCACCAGGATTGCATAAACTGAGAAGGATCAACATCCTGCATATTAATTCCAAAACCCGGATCATCAACGATCTTGTTGGTGGCCAGGCTCCCAAGCACAGTTCCGGGAACTACAGCGTCATACCACGATTGAGTGTCAAAGCCATTTTCAGCGATCAGTTTTTCATCCATTCCGGTTAGTTTATCCTCGGGCTGCATCTTCCAGTTCGATGATAAAACCTCTACCCTGAATTCAGCGTGCTTTCGATCTGTTGTGCATCGAACAAACAAAAAGGAACTCAAGACTATAAAAAGTATCGGGGAAATTATGGAATGTCGTCTTTTCATGATTATTTGACTGATTAAGATAGGTATATTCAATATTTAAACTTTCAGGCACTAACAAAGAAACCTGATAGTATCAATAAAAACTTCTATTATTTTATTCAGTTTACACCATATTTTAACCAATGGACTAATTCCCAATTTATTATTGGGTTCATGAAAGGTGTTCCCGGGAACCCAAATCAAGGAACAAATCAATCGCACCGATCATCGATAATGAGCACAATTACTGTATCACCAACATTGTCAGAGTGATACAAATAAGCAAAATACCAGTGTTCTTTGTGCTATTCGTCAGGCTATTTAATAATGACAACCTTGAATACATTGGAGTTATATAATACTTCCGGGAGATTTCACCTAAACTTTACAGAGAAATTTAGAATAGGTTTTCGTCACATCTCTTTAGAAACGACACACCTGAACCCAGTGTGTTCCAGACTTGTATCCGGACTGGTTTTCATCCGGGCTGCAACACGAAACCCCGAACAATACTGATCGGTACATAAAAATGAGCCTCCACGCACTACCCGCTTGAAAACAGTTGGTTCCTGAGGATCAAAAGAGTCTTCCGGACCTTTAGGATCTGTTACCAAACCATCTTTATCACATTGCAAATAATAATCAGGCCTGTACCAGTCACCACACCATTCCCACACATTTCCGGCCATATCATACAAGCCAAAACCATTCGGTTCAAAAGACATCACAGGAGATGCCCGGTAATAATGATCTTTTTGTGTATTTTCATTTGGAAAATGACCCTGCCAGCTGTTTGCTTTTGTAGCTCCCTGATCAATAGGCTGATTGCCCCAGGGATAAATAGATTTCGGTTTTCCTCCCCTTGCCGCATATTCCCATTCGGCTTCCGTAGGTAAACGTTTCCCGGCCCATGTTGCATACGCTTTGGCATCATCCCACGAAACCTGAATGACCGGATAATTGTCTTTCCCTTGGATGTTGCTTTTGGGTCCTTCCGGATGACGCCAGTCGGCTCCCGGAACCCATTTCCACCATACAGAAGCATTATTCAGCGATACCGTGTGATTGGGCGGTGAAAATACAAGAGAAGATGCCACAAGAAGACTATCTGCAGGTTTGGGGGTTCCGGCCGGAAGTTGCTTTTTGATTTCTTCCCAATCGGGTTTTTGTTCTGCCGTAGTTACATAGCCAGTTGCATCCACAAATGCCAGAAACTGGGCATTGGTCACCTCGTGCTTATCCATATAAAACGGAGAAACTTTTACCTTATGCCGGGGAAACTCATCGGCTCTGCCCCAAATCGAATCTCCGCCCATTACAAAACTACCTCCCGGAATGAAAGACATATCTTTATATCGGGATTCAGATGCTGACCCACTGTTGAACTGAGCGGTATCTGCAGTTTGCATAAAAGGTCGGGAAGGTAAATTAGATGAGCAACAAGTCAAAGTATCACTCATTTTAACTGAATCTGCCATCTCTGTGGTACCGGCATTCGAATTTTTTGGTTTTGAATTACATCCTCCAAAAGTAAAAGAGATAAGTATGGAAATAATTATCCGGCCTTGTAAATTTCTGTTTATAATCCGCATCTTGATTGGTTTGTATTTATATCTTTCAATCTTTTGTCAGATATAAATACAATCCAGATCGTTATTAGTTCAAGTAATTTCCGAAGTCTATTCGGCATCTTTGGCACACCTGAAACCGGTATTGAACAATGATGTTTCCTGAGTATTGGATGAGCGACCGGCGGTGGAGAAACTGTCTTCTCCATTTTGATCGAAAAAGAATGATCCTCCACGAATCACTTTTATTGTTGCATTGTTTTGATCAGGAATAGTGCTTCCCGGGTAAAGCTTAAATGTATCCGCGCACCAATTCCAAACATTTCCACCCATATCTGTCAGTCCACAAGAAGTTTCGCCATAATAGCCAACCGGTGAAGTAAGCTCAAATCCATCGGCACCCTGTTTGGCATTCAGATCGTTTCCCTGCCAAACATTGGCCATATATTTTCCATCTTTTATTAATTCGTTTCCCCAACTGAACTTAGAGTCGCTTTTTCCACCGCAACGGGCAGCATATTCCCACTCTGCTTCTGTCGGCAATCTTTTCCCAGCCCATGCGGCATAAGCCACCGCATCGTTCCAGCTTACCTGAGTTACCGGATGATTATTATCTGCCTGAGATGAGGTTTTGCCAAGCGGAAATTGCCAGTTTGCCCCAGGGACCAATACCCAATTTGAGACCTTAAAATCGAAAACTCCGGAATCGCCAAATCGATCCGCATCGGTTGTGTAACCGGTAGCTTTTACAAAAAGGCGAAAATCGTTTACTGTAACCGGATATTTATCAATTTTGAAAGATTTAACTTCTACCTGATGGACTGGCTGCTCTTGTGCAGTTCCCTTATCCGCTCCCATCATAAAATTACCTCCCTCGAAAAGGACCATCGGACTATCATTGATGGATTCAATGAGGACATTATTTTCTTTAGAGACATTATTCTCTTTTTTGGCTTTGGATCCATCAGAATGATTTGCGGAACAAGCAATTAAAACGATTGACAAAAGAAATATTAAACTACGAATTAACATTTTTATGAATTTTGATTCAGATTCAACTCATTATTTCATGAAATCATCGAAAGCATTGTAAACACCACCTGTTCGCTGTTTTATTTGCTGAATGGCCTGTTGTTCTTTCCATTGTTCCGCCATTTGTCTCAGTGTTGGGTCTGCATGTTTGAGGAACATTTTTGTGGTGGTGCAGAACCGTGGTTTGCGACGGTCTTCCGGATCTTTAATCCGGTCTTTAAGGCATCCTCCGTAACAATTACGCAACCATGTACATGTACGGCATTCACGGGGTAAAACGGCTTTGGCTGCACCAAATGTCTGTTGCGTTTTCGAATTCAGCATATTAATTATCCGGTCATTCTTAATGTTGCCCAACCTCCACTTGGGTTCCACAAAAAAGTCACAGCTATACACATTCCCGTTGTGTTCCACCACCACGTAAGGCCCGCATTCCTTCATCATGGTACACTCAGGAGCTTCCATACCAACATACGAATGAAATACCGACTCGAAATGGCGGATCGAAGTAGTTGGAACTCCATCCACAAAATCAGCCTGCCACAAATCGAACATCCGGATCAAAAAATTACCATAATCGACAGCCGAAACCGAAAAATCGGCCGCTTTTGATGGATCATTTTTATCGGTTTCAACAATCGGAATAAACTGCATAAATGTATAGCCCAAACTTTTGTAATAGGCATACAATTCATCCGGAAACTGAACCGAATAGGATGTCAGCACACACATGGCATTGGCGGCAACTCCTTCCTGCTGAAGCATAATGGCATTTTCTTCGACCCTTTTGTGCGTACCTTTTTGTCCTTTATCAAAGCGGTACCGATCGTGAATATGTGCCGGACCGTCAAGCGAAATTCCAACCAGCCAGTCGTATTCCTTCAGAAATGCTGCCCAGTTTTTATCCAACAGCAAGCCATTGGTTTGCAAACCGTTTCCGACCATTTGGTTATGTCCGTATTTTTTCTCCAGTTCGATGGCGCGTTTGTAAAAATCCAATCCCATCAGTGTTGGCTCTCCACCCTGCCAGGCCAGTGAAATGTTGTCGCCCGACTGTTGCATCACCTGCCTGATCAATTCTTCCTGAATCTCCGGACTCATCCGATGAACCGGAGTTTGCTTAAATAACTCAGACTTTTCAAGGTAAAAACAATACGTGCAATCCAGGTTACAATCAGGCCCGGTTGGCTTGATTAAAACAGATGATAAGGGTCTATGCTTTGCCATAATTCTTTCCCGGTAAATTTTCCAAATCGGTTTCTTTTCAATTTGGCTTTAAAAGTTTTTAATAGTAAACAAAAATATATTTCCGTCTCAGTCTTTTGTGACTTTACTTCCCCACCAGTCGTTTTTAGGATTAAAATCGTTGGAGAGCATATTTCTTCGCTCTTGTTCCAATTGCGGAAGTTTATTTTTCACAATATCCTGAAGATATTTGTTCTCAGCTTCACCTGAATATTCCGGATCTTTTGCAGGAAATTTAGCATCAACTTTCCTTAGATAATCAAAAAGTTCGGTTTTCAGTTGCCTGGTTATCTTTGGATTTTTCGCTGAAATATCAGTAGTTTCTGACAAATCGGTTTTCAGATTGTATAATTCATCATGGTCGTCCTCGTAATAGTGAATCAATTTCCAATCTCCTTTGCGGATTATTGAACTGGGATCACCACCCTGATTTCCATAGTGAGGATAATGCCAGACCAAGGCTCTTTCTGGCAGTTGTCCTCCTTTCAGAAGAGGTAATAAACTAACTCCATCGTTGTGCTGATCAGGCATCAAAGGAAATCCTGCCAAATCAAGGATTGTGGGATAAAAATCTGTTCCTGAAACCGGTGCATCACATTTTTTTCCGTCAAGCTTCAGCCAGGGAACAGAAATAAAATAAGGTTCGCGGATACCGCCTTCCCATTGGTACCCTTTTCCTCCCCGCAGTGGGGCATTGTTTGTTGAAAAACTATCTCCCGAAGTTACCCCGCCATTATCGCCAGTAAAAATGACAATCGTATTTTTATCCAATCCCAGTTCTTTTAACGCATTTAAAACCACACCAACCGCATCGTCCATCGACTCTACCAAACCGGCATAAACCGGATTATCCTGATGCAAACGGTAAGGCAACCTTCGTTCCATCTCAAAACCTTTTTCCGAAATACCCATTGTTTCAGCTTTATCGCGGTACTTTTCCCATTTGACATTTGTCGTTTGAATTGGACCGTGAACTGCATAAAATGAAAGGTATGCCAAAAATGGTTTTTCTTTATTTGCCTTCATGAATTTTACCGTTTCATTGGCCAACCTCATTTCAAGGTTCTCACCTTTTGGCCCATCCTGAAGATTGGGGTTTTCATACGGTGAAAAGTATCCACCTTTCGGGCTGCCCGCATCCCATCCGCCTTTATTTACGTCAAATCCATGATCTTCCGGCCACGATCCTTTTTCACCCAAATGCCATTTTCCGGCAAAAAAAGTTTTATAGCCGGCTTGTTTCAATGCCTCCGGAAGCGTAATGTAATTTGCAGGCAAACTGTGCTCATATTCAGCAGGAAGCAATACGGAATGACGATTCATTTTACGCCAATCTTCGCCCGAAGCTTCTCCAATCCAGTTGGTAATTCCATGCCGTGCAGGAAATTTACCAGTCAGAATACTGGCCCGCGATGGACTGCAAACCTGACAGGCTGCATAACCATTTGTGAAAACCATTCCGCTTCTGGCAATCTGATCAATATGGGGTGTTTCGTAATATTTACTGCCCATGCAGCTCAGATCGGTATAACCCAAATCGTCGGCTAAAATGAAAAGCACATTGGGCTTTGAAACCGCTGGTTGTTGAGATACCGATAACAGTGGTATTATACCGAGATTTAATAAAACTGAAATTCGCAGAGTAGCATTCATTGATTAACTTTTTAGAGGAAAATTCACTTCCAATCCAATTTATTTCAATTCCAACTGTTGAATATCTGAAAATCCCTCTCCACGCAAGGTTTTGAAAGTTTCAAGTATTTCCTTTAGTTTTTCAACATTTGTAGTGGCCTGGTTTTTTTGCTGACCAATATCTTCTTTCAGATTATACAATTGGAATTCCTTTGAATTGCCTAGTTCAATGTTTACATCCTTAGCTATTGAAGGTCCATCATAAGGCGGAATCATTAACCAGTCGCCCTGTCGTAATGCAGTTCTGGATGAAGCCTCCAAAACCAGTGATTTCCGGCCTTCGTCGCTTTTGCCCATCAAAACATCCAGCATATCCTGACTATCCGTAGTTTTTTCTTCCACTCCAACCAGTTTTGCAAAAGAAGCGAGCAAATCCATCTGGCAAACCAATGCATCAGAAACTTTAGGTTCAATTTTTCCTTTCCAATAGGTGACGAAAGGCACCCGGGTTCCGGCTTCGAATAAACTGTATTTACCACCGCGGAGCGGTCCGCCTGGTTTGTGTTTGCCTAATTTTTCAACCGCATCGTCGTAATATCCGTCATTCAACACAGGACCATTATCGCTGGTAAAGACAATCAAGGTATTTTCGAGCAAGCCTTCTTCATCCAGGGTTTTTACAAATTCGCCAATGCACCAATCGGCCTCAAGAATGGCATCTCCACGAGGCCCCATTCCTGACAATCCAACAAATCGTTGATTAGGAGTACGTGGTACATGTGGTTCATTCAAGGCATAATACAAAAAGAAAGGTCCGTCTTTATGGGTTTTTACCCAGGTTTTGGCTTTCTCCAGAAAATGATCAGCAATATCCACATCGCTCCATTTTGCTGATTGGCCGCCTTTCATAAAACCAATTCGCGGTATACCATTTACAATACTGTTGTTGTGTCCGTGTTGCCACTTCATGGTTGTTAACTCCGGATTATCTTTTCCGGTGGGCTCTCCTTCAAAGTTGTGTTCATAACTGACTTCAATAGGATCATTCGGGTCAAGATTATCGACATACCCATTGTCGATATAAACCGTTGGAACCCTGTCCTGAGTGGCCGCGAGAATGTACGCATAATCAAATCCAACTTCATTAGGGCCGGGTGTTATATGTTTGTTCCAATCAGTATCGCCGATTCCCAAACCCAAATGCCATTTTCCAACCACTGCAGTTTGGTAGCCTTTCTTTTTAAGCATTTTTGGAATTGTTACCTGCACGGTATCGATAATCAGTGGAGCTGTTCCGGGAAGAATTTTAGCGTCCGCGTTTCTCCAGGGATAAACACCGGTAAGTATCCCATACCTGCTTGGAGTACAGGTTGCCGAAGTGGCATGACCATCAGTGAAACGTACGCCACCATTGGCCAAAGCGTCCATATTAGGGGTCTTTATTTCAGTAGCTCCATAAGCGCTTACGTCACCATAACCCAAATCATCGAGATAGATGACTACAATATTGGGTTGTTTTACCTGCACAGATTCTTTTTTCGCAGGAGTACATGAGGAAATTGTCGCCAGACATGCTGTTGCTACAGTATAAATTCCTTGTTTCATTGACACAGAATTAAATAATAGAAAATAAGTTAGTTTAAATGGAAATATTGAAAAATACGATTATTCAATTTCAGAAAATCAATTTATTATAGTTTCCGATTTAAATGTAAATATTTCTGAAGGCGTTCTTGCTTTTGCCATAAGCTCCAAAAGTTCGCTGACAATTTCAGGGTACCGGGCAGCAACATTATTTTCTTCACCCAAATCTGTATTCAGATCATACAATTCAGTAGTTGATTTATCCGCATTAAAAACATTATACCGAACCAGTTTCCAATTGCCTTTACGAACAGCCTGACGACCACCCATTTCATGAAATTCCCAATACATGTATTCATGTTGTTTCTGACCATCCTGTCCCAACAAGGTCGGAAGAAAAGAAATTCCATCGATATTCTCCGGAATCTTCACTCCTGCAAGATCAGCAATGGTAGGCATAACATCCCAAAAGGCTGAAATAAGATCAGATTTAGTGCCCGCTTTTATCTTTTCAGGCCACCAGGCAATCATAGGTTCACGGATTCCGCCTTCATACAAATCGCGCTTATAACCTTTCAAAGAGCCGTTGCTGTCGAAATAATCCGGATCGGCACCGCCTTCAAGATGAGGTCCGTTATCGGAACTAAAAATTACAATCGTATTTTTATCCAAACCCAGTTCTTTTAACTTATCGAACACATCACCAACCTGTTTGTCTAGTAAAGTTACCATAGCGGCAAAAGCAGCATGAGCTTCCGGCTGAGTACCATATGAACCATCTCTAAAACCCTTATCTCCGGGTTCTGCACCTTTAAACTCTTTTTCAGGCAGTAATTTCCCCTGAAATTCTTTCATGTTCTCTTCAGGCAAAAGCAATTCTGCATGAGGAATGGTTGTTGGATAATAAAGGAAAAATGGGTTATCCTTATTCTTTTCAATAAATTGTAAGGCTCGTTTGTGAATTAATTCCGGAGCATAAGTTTCAAACTGATCGCCACTGTTTCCTTCAAGCATCACTTTCTCCTGATTGTCCCACAGATGCGACGGATAATAATTGTGTGCTATGCGCTGGCAATTGTAACCATAAAATTCATCGAATCCCTGCATGTTTGCATCGCCTTCAGATCCGGGATAACCAAGCCCCCATTTGCCAAATCCTCCGGTTACATAACCGGCTGCCTTAAGCATTTCAGCAACAGTGAAAGTTGCAGCCGGAATAGGCCACTGTCCTTCAGGTTTCCATTCCTTATTTCCACGAATTGGTGTGTGTCCTGTTGTTTGTCCGGTCATTAACGATGAGCGCGAAGGAGCACAAACAGTGCATCCGGCATAGTGCTGAGTAAAGAGCATTCCTTCCTTAGCCATCCTGTCGATGTTCGGTGTTTGAAATTTATTTTGCCCCATGCAACTCAGATCTCCATATCCCAGGTCGTCTGCAAGTATGTAAATAATGTTTGTTTTCGGGGAAGAAGAAAGATCCACTGGTTTCTGTTTACCGCCTCCGGAACATGCCGTAAAAAGAGCCAATGACGGAAGAATAATTTTAGCTATAGTCATTTTTTCAGTTAAAGGTTTGATTAGGTTGTTCAAAGTAACAAAATTGTTTCAAAAATCCATTGAACACAAATGATAATGCTGGTTAGTTTTCTCAAACAAATGGCGGAACTCTTCCTAAGAGGGCGAAGACCATAGAATTAACTGAATTAAAGGATGATGAAGTTTAAAAAAAAAATGAGAATGACTGCTTTTGCGTCATTCTCATTTTTTAAAAGGTAAACAATATACACTATTCTATTTTTTCGGCCGAAGGTGGCGCGTCATTCACCGAACTTCCCCAGTTGCGATTTGCTTTGGGTCCCATTTGAAGTACCAGATTTCCTCCTGAAATTAAATCAGAATGATTAAACCACGGTTTGTTCCATTCTTTTCCGTTTAAAGTAGCCGATTGTATGTACTTATTTTCAGCAGAATTATTGACAGCTTCCACCTCAAAGAATTTGCCATTTCCCAAATCCATTTTTACACGATCGAACATTGGACTACCAATGTTATAAACCGGCATTCCGGGAGTTACCGGATAAAATCCCATGTAAGAAAAAACGACAAATGAAGTCATTCCACCACCATCTTCATCACCCGGAACGCCCATCAAATCATTACGAAACCATTCGTGCAACAGTTTCCGGATACGTTTCTGGGTTTTCCAGGGCTGACCGGCATAATTGTACAAATACGGAATATGTAAGGAAGGTTCATTTGCCATCGAGAATTGCCCCACATTTCCGGTCTGATCGGGAAGCTGGGCATAAAACGCATATTTACCGCGACCCAATGGTTGCGAAAACATCGCATCAAGGTTATAGATAAATTTTTCATTGCCGCCCATCAGACTAATTAAATCGGCAATATTGTGCTGAACATCCCAGCGGTAAATCCAGGCATTGTTTTCACCGTAGGTTCCACGGGCACCCAATCCCCCGGAAAAAACATAATCGAAAGGCTCAAGAAACTTTCCATCGCTGTCTTTGGGATGAAAAAAGCTGGTTCCCGGATTGAATATATTGCGATAGTTGTAAGACGATTTCAGAAAATAGTTATAATCATCAGTCTTACCCAACTCTTTGGCGATTTGAGATAAACACCATTCGTCATAAGAAGTTCCCAGTGTTACCGCTACCGGTTGACGGCGTTCGAAGGAATGCACTTCCGGAATGGTTTCTTTTTCTCCATCTTTTAATGCCGGAATGTAACCGTGATCTTTGTAAAACTGATCCATTTTCCCTGCAGGGTTACCCGACCACGGAGCCAATGTTTTTTCAGTGATGGCACCTTTACAGGCTGCGTATGCTTTTCCCAAATTAAAACCATGAAGGCCTTTCCGATAAGCATCAATCACCGAAGCCACACCGTGATTCGAATTCATCCGCCGGCTGTCGCCTGTGATTTCAGGGAAAGTAGGCCACCAGTTATGATCCATCTGAGCCGCCATTTCGATAAACGAATGCAGGATATTTTCTTCATTCTTCGGATCGACGAGTACCCGTAACGGATGGTGAGCGCGGTAAGCATCCCAGATCCAGTCATCGGTAAAAAAAGGCACTCCGTTATCGTCATGAACCGTTCCGTCGAAAGCACTGTAATACCGGCCATCTTCCGAAATACACACTGGCCGCTCGAAAGTCCGGTAAAACGACGTGTAAAATATTGTTTTTTCATCGTCAGAACTTCCGGTTACCGTAATTTTACCGAGTGATTCGTTCCAGATTTTTCGCCCTTTTTCCTGAAGTGTTTTTAAATCGAAGTCAGGAATCTCTCTTTCCAGATTTTTGCGTGCCTGTTCTGCATCGATAAATGAAATTCCGTAACGCAGACGAACGGTTTTGGTTTCTTTGCCAAATTTCAAAACAACACAGGCATTTCTTCCGGAAGCTTCGGTTTCTTTTGACAACTCTTTTCCTTTCAGCACCGAAATGCTTTCCGGAGTTTGTTCTGTTTTCAGGTAAATAAAAACACGGGTATTGTTATCAAGCGACTGGAATCCTGAAAGCGCTTCTCCATCCCACTTAAGGCCACCATTTCGCGAGTTCAGCACCAAAAATGCGGGAGCCTCCTGGGTGAAATTCAGTTCGTACAAAGCCGATTGGTGAGATAGACCAAATGCAACATCAGTTTGCTGTTCATCAAGATACACCGAATACGAATAAGGAGTTAATTTTTCCTGATCGTAACTGTATGAAACAACCGGTTTTAAGTCCTTTTCATCACCCTGAAAGGGACTTAAATTAAAGGCAGAACTTCCCCTATGGCTGGTTACTACCAAAGGTAAACCATTCAACAGATCGCCGGTAAAATCGCCCCGTTCAGGATATACCCGTAAAATACTGTTAGGCAAATGAATTGTTGGAAAAGTAGGCACCAACAAATGACTGATGTTTCCAATGTACGGATTGACATAATCGACAGGTTCTTTTACATTTGTGCCCGTCGATTGATTTGTCGCGGAGCATCCTGCAATTAGAATGACAATGCCAACATAAAGGCTTTTTCTTAAACTGATGTTCATCGTTCTATTTTTTGTTAAGGTTCAAGTCTAAATTAATATTTTCGCCTGATGTAGTTTGTGTTTCAAATTGATATTCGCCGGAACGAACCCGAAGCCTTCCTCCATTTTTTGAAAAGATTTTTACTTCTGCAATTTTTCCGTCTTTCCATTCCAGATCAACTACAAAACCACCGCGTGCGCACAATCCGGTAACTGAACCTTCAGGCAAGGCCGAAGGCAATGAAGGCAGCAACTGGATTTCGTAACTTCCATCGGCATTCCGCGACTGGCTTTGTACCAGCATTTCGGCAATGGCGGCAGTGGCTCCAAAATTACCATCAATCTGGAAAGGTGGATGATTGTCGAATAAATTGGGCAATGTTTTTTTTGTGAGTAATACCGACAATAGTTTATAAGCATGATCGCCATCCTGCAGGCGATTCCACATGTTTATTTTCCAGGCCAGCCCCCAGCCTGTTCCATCGTCTCCACGCGCGATCAATGTTTTTCGGGCAGCTTCGGCCAAATCAGGAGTTCCCAGTGTAGTAATCTGGTTCCCGGGATACAAACCAAATAAATGCGAAGTATGCCGGTGATGCGGGTCAACTTCCTTATAATCTTCGGCCCATTCCAAAATTCGGCCGGTAGCCTTACTAATCCGGATTGGAGCCAGATTGTTCAATGTTTTTTGGCATTCAGCACGAAAATCAGCATCGATTCCTAAAATATCACATGCCTCGATGCAGTGGGTCAGTAAATCATGGATTATTTCCAAATCCATTGTAGCACCATAGGTAAATACTGTTTTTTGTCCATCCGGAAGATAAAATTCATTTTCAGGAGAATACGACGGATTAGTAACCAGTTTCCCGGGGCAGGCAGAGCCTTCAGGAGCAACAACCAAAAAGTCCATGATAAAACGGGCAGCTCCTTTCATCAGCGGAAAAGCACGTTCTTTCAGAAATTTCTGATCGCCGGTATACGTATAATGTTCCCAGGGATGCTGAGCCAACCAGGCAGATCCCATTGGCCAGATTCCCTGCGGCCCATCGGCCGGAGCGGTATATCCCCATTCGTCGGTTAAATGATGAACGACCCAGCCTCGTGCGCCATACAAGGTTTTTGCAGTTTCCTCGCCGGGTTTTATCAAAGCTTCAGTCAAATCAAAAAGTGGCAAATGCAACTCGGAAAGATTGGTGATTTCTGCCGGCCAGTAATTCATTTGCAAATTAATGTTGGTGTGATAATCAGCATTCCACGGCGGATTCATCTGCCAGGCCCAAAGTCCCTGCAAATTTGCCGGCATGGTTCCGGGGCGCGAGCTGGAAATCAGTAAATAACGTCCATACTGGAAAAACGTTTCAACCAAACCGGCATCCGGAATTCCTTTTTCCTTGGTCAGGTCCAACCGTTTATCTGTAGGTTGAGCATCAACTTCCGGAGCAACTTCGCCCAAATGAATATCAACACGGTTAAACAAGCGCTGGTGCTCTTTAATGTGATCGGCCTTCAACTTGTCGAAAGGTTTCAAAACCGCTTTACTGATGAATTTATTACAAGTGAGTTTCGGATCAGCCCCAAACACTGGCCTATCTGCTGAAAGATTTTTTAGTCCGGGATAATTGGTTGCTCCGGAAACAAAAAGTGTTACTTCCGTCGCCTTTTCAACATGCAGAATTCCTTTCTCTACCCAAACTTTTCCGCCTTTGGCAACCGCTTTTACCTGTGCAGCAAAACTGAGTCCGCGAGGACGGTTATCTTTATCTTTCACAGGCAATGTTCCGGATAAAATCAGAGAATTCGGATCTTTTGGATGGACTTCGCAAGTGGCGTCCTGCTGACGTTTCAGTGTGAGTGCAAAACTGATTTGTTCTTTTTTACTGGCAGTAAAATGAACAACCAAAACGTCATCGACAGGAGAAATAAATGCTTCACGCTGAAAGGAAATTCCTTCAGAAAAATAACTCACGCTGGTAACCGCAGTTGATAAATCCAAACTTCTGACGTAATTGGTCGCATTCATAACCGGTGTATCGAACCACAGTTCGCCAAGCGACTGATAAGGCCGAACACTTCTCGGACGACCCATCATATGTTTTTCGGCCAGGGCAATTGACTCGTTATTTTTACCGGCAAACAACAAACGCTGCACTTCAGGCAAATTTTCCAGGGATGAAGTATCGTTCGGATCGAGAGCATAGCCATCCCACAGCGTACTTTCATTGAGTTGAATGCGTTCGTCAGCCACACCTCCAAAAACCATGGCGCCAAGCGTTCCGTTTCCCAGCGGAAGGGCTTCTTCCCAAACTTTGGCTGGTTGCTGATACCAAAGCAAATAATGTCCCCATATTTTTTCGCCGCCGGTAGTCACCTGAGCCCGATCGGTCCAGTCAGCCGTGATTTTCCCGTTACGAATGCTGGCCGGTTCCTGAGAAACGGTTTCCTGAGCCATTAATTTTGTTCCTGAAAGAAGCAGGATTACCAGAAAGAGTAACGATTTCCCATTGGAAGTAAGCTTATTTTTCAGCATTCTGAATTGGTTTTAAAAACGGTAAAACTTGTTTATTTTTCAGCATCTGGGCCGCCTTTCCTGTCAGCCACAAATAATGATCTGACGGAATATCATCGTCAAGCGGAATGAATTTACTTTCGCCTACCGGTACCCGGTTAGCGATTTTAAAAATAGCAGTTCCTTCGTCAATTTCATCAAACATGGCAACATAAATCATTTGAGCACCTGAGGATGCGGCTCCGGCAAGCTGTTTCCAGAAGAAATTCCCGTGATTACGCGGAATGGTGCTACTTGGACGACCGGGAGGAAGCATATTATTCCAGCTGAAACCCGGAAAAACGACGGGCATGTATTTTAGTCCATTCCTATCGCACCATTTTTGGTCATCACTAATCAACGATTTAAAAGAATCATATCCTTGTTCGTTATACCGACCCACAAACCACGGGTGAATAACATCGGTCATTTTTATCACTTCATGCAGCTTTTCATCTTTAACACAATCACGCCCTAACTCGCGCCAATAGGTTGGAACACCAAGCAAAACAGAACAATTTCCTCCCTCGTCCGATTTCAGGAAACGTACCAGTTTTTCAATATCATCCAAACTATATTTACGGTTGTCGTTAAATCCAACGCCCCAAATCGCTACCAATGGACGACCGTTACAAAACAGATAATTGGAGTACTTTGACCGGTCATTAAAACTAAATTTCGCCATCAGGTTTTTCCAGTCACTGATCAAAATATCAACGTCTTTTGATGTAATTCCCGATAGGTCATACATTACAGCCAAGGTGCGATCGTACTCCAAAGCCGCTTTACTCGCTGACTCCAAAACATGGGTAAAATGTTTCATGCCCGATTCATTCCTGATTTCTGAAATAAACCGTTGCATAAATACACCGTCAATCCCGTAATCTTTCATCCATTTAAAATGCAGACGAACTGAACTCTTGTCAACAGGACTGAATACATTTGCAGGAGTACCGTCGTCGAAACGGAAAGCTGTTTCATATTGCTTCTCATATTCAGTCATTTCAGGCCATACGTCAATGGTACAGTAGCCCGGATCAAAACGGCCCTGACGTTCGTAGTGGTGCCAGCCGCGACCTTCACCATCGCCAGGTGTATTAAACCATCCCTGGTAGCCTGCCATTACTAATCCGGGAGACATGGTATGCTTTTTGAAAAGTTGAGAGTCTTTTATATTGTTTGATGCATGCACTGAACCTATACAGAAAATGGCTACTATTCCATACACTAATCCTGACAATCGTATGTTTACTTGATTCATGACAACTTGTTTTAAACATTATTCATACTTAAATTATCGTTCCGGAATTTTAAAACTTAGTGGTTTTTCTTTTCGGAGCATTTTCCCTGCCTCACCGGTTAACCACAAATACAGATCAGATGGTTTGCCATCCATCCCCGCAAACTGAGCAACTTCGCCAACGGGGGTATTATCGGTACATTTGAAAATGGCAGTGCCCTCATTTACCTCATCAAACATAGCCACATACAACATAGATGCTCCGGAATTAATGGCTGTTGAAATTTGCTGCCAGTAAAAACGACCTCCCTGCCTTGGAATGGAAGCTACCGGTTTTACATCATCCGGAAATTCGGAACGGCTGAGGTTGTGCCAGCTAAAACCCGGACAAACACAAGGGACGTAATCGATCTTGTGTTCTTTGCACCATTTGATATCGCCCAGAATCAGGTCCCGGTAACGATCCATGTCATTATGCAAAAGGGGTGAAAATCGCTGTACCGTCCAGGGCAAAACAATGTCGGCCTGCTGAATAATTTCGTGCAAATATGGATCATTAATGCAATCTGAATTCAGATCGCGCCAAAAAGTAGGAACTCCCAGCATAACAGAACAACCGCCATAAACCGGATCGTTTTTCAGAAAATCGATAAATCGCGCAATTCCAATATTGCGAATGTTGTAAGGCCTGTCAGGAAACCCAATTCCCCAGATGGTTACCAGCGGTTTGCCATTGTGATAAAGGTAGGTTTTTGTTCCTTCCTGGTTGGTAACATGCAACGAATCAACCAGGTATTTCCAGTCTTCAATTAAAACCGAGCAATCTTCTCCGGAAGCTTTCAATCCTGAAAGATCGTACATCACACCAATGGCTCGTTCGTACTTCGAAGCTGCCTCAAGTGCATTTTTCAGGATTATGGTTGAAGCCCTGAGACGATTCTCAGGCTTGGCGGCTCCGAAAAACCGCTGCATAAAAACACCGTCCAAACCATACTGTTTCATCCATTTAAAATGCAGATCGACCGTGCTTTTATCGTCGGAACTAAAGAAACGAGCAATACTTCCATCTGCCAGCTTCAGGCCTGTCGGATAGGTTTTTTCATATTCGCTTACATCCGGCCACATGTCGATGTGAATTTGTTTTTCGTCCGGATACATGGTTCCATTTTTCGAAGCGTGAAACCATCCCTGATAACCAGCCATAACAAGGCCTTTGTAGGATGGATATTTGGTTGTGGCTGAATGTCGGTTCCCGGCAAATGCCGGATTATTCAGGAATAACAATCCGGCAAAGAGAATGAATAGACTTTTGGTCATGGTATATTAGAATTAGTTGGTATCGTAACTTATTGACTTTTCAGTTAAATTTCAGAACCTGTTGCTTTCAGTATAAAATCTACAATTGGCTTCGGGTTTGGAAAACTGTGCGGATGATGGCCAAAACCAGGTTTGTGAATGACCGTAATTCTTCCACCCGCAGCTTTTATTTTTTTCTCGAATGGAAGCGTATTTTCATCGGGGAGAGCGGCTTCATCGGCATCGGCACAAAGAATTAAAATGGGATATTTCCCTTCCACAATTTGTTTCACTTTATCGATCGGGCTATTGCGAAATGATCGGAGTTGTTCGTCGTTCGTGATGTTGTAATCTTTCTTAAATGCAGCCAGTTCATCCCCGGCAGGATTAAGCTTTCCAAGTCCGCAAGGCCAGCTTTTCATGTCGAGCAACGGATTGTCGATGTATACAGCGGTTACTTTCTTCGGATTTTCTGCCGCCCAGTTCAGCGCGTAAACACCACCGCGGCTAATTCCTTCCATGACTGATTTTTTCGACAATCCGGCCTTCGTCAGCATGTTGTAGAAATCAGCATCAATTTTCATATTTTCATTATTCCCGAATAGCTCAGCCACATCGCAGTAAACCAGATGAAAACCACGTTCAAGCAAGGCGATGTCGGTTTGTGGCTCATGCCCCCAAAAGCGGGTACGCCAAATCCATGGATGGCCTTTGGCTGAACATTTGGGCTGAACAACTTTACATTCCCGTTCATCAAGCTTGAAATTAATACACGAATAACCACTGAATGAGCTTATAAAATAAGGTTTTGGCAAGGCCGGAGTAATGTCAAACCGGGTGTCCCGGGATTGAACCAAGGTTTCGTAAAGGCGTTTGGCCATGATGGCTGAACCCGCTTTATCCGGATGAATTTGGTCGGGCATCAATTCCGGATGATTGACCAAAAGCTGGTGCATATCCAGAACTTCAACATTTTTTTCGTAAGCTGCCTGCTGCAGTCCCGGAATAACACGGTGTACGATTGCAGTATCCCAAATTCCGGTTGTATCGGTTACAAACGAAACAATAGGTAGCATCACAATTACCCGGGGATGGGAAGGTAAACTCCGGAACACTTCAATCATTTCCTGACAATCCGCATTAATTTCGTGCAGAAATGGCCGGTTGATCAGTTTGCTGTCGTTTCCGCCCAGATCGATAAAAACCACATCCGGATTGCTAACCAGTGCCTTTTGATATTCAATTGTTTTCCAGTAAGGCGAATCTCCATTTTTGAGCATTGCACAACCACCAACGCCCAGATTAGTAACCTGATAATCGTTTCCGAGTAACGTTTGCAGTTGTCCCGGAAACGAAAAATGCTCATGATCTTCGATAAATGCACCCCAGGTAATGCTGGCTCCAACACAGGTAACACGCGTAACTGTGCGGGCTGAAACACCAAGCGTAAAAAAGACAAAAAATGCTAAATATTTAATTTTCAAAGCCATATTCAATTCATCTATTTTGTTTACAAATCAGCGTTTGAGAAAGTGATTCCATATCTCTTTAATCGTTTCTTCCTGCGAATAACCAATCGGGCAAGCTTCGCTTTTGGTGTTTGCCCGGTAGCTGCCTGAGGTTTCGTTCGGACACGAGAGCATCCGGCTGACCGGCATTTCAAGGTGACCATTCGGATCAGTTTTCCGAATCCAGCTAAAGGCATATTCCAGCCATTGATTCCTGTATTTTTCTGGCTGTTGAGCAAACCATGAGATTTCGTCCCATCCCCATACAAAATGCGAAGTAGTATCGGCTACATTTGGCAATTTGCCACGTCCGTAGTTGTCGAATTCAACGAGATAAGGTAAATTTTCACAGGTCCATTTACTGGGCGAAACACATCCTTTGCTTTTCTTATAAAGTCCATCGAGGTAGTTAACTTCAAGTTTCGACTCAAACGGTTTCTTCGGAATTTCCTTTATCCGGAGCGGAAACGAATTAAAATCGATCAGGCTTATTTCATCCTTAACCATTCCACCATATGGAACATGAGCATCCAGCAAAACCCAGTTCCGGCGGGCATGCGTTCCGGCATATTCCCTGATTTTGGTTAGTAAATGTCGCCACGCTTCCCGTTTTGGATCATTCATCCCGATCAGTTCAACCTGCCCGAGATGAAAAGCTTCGCAGCCAATGTTCATGTACGAAGCCGCCAGGTAATAAAACCAAAGCTGCGTTTCGGTTTTGCTTACATCGGGTACGCTGCTTCCCTTATTCCAGTGGTCAACCAGTTTGCCGGAGTCATTCAGCATCAACTCGTAGGAGAAATTGCGCTCTTCAAACGGCAATCCGAAACCGGCAAAAACCCAATCAGGAATTTTTACTTTATTCACGTCAGTAGTAATAATCTCAAACAAACATCCCTGAAAAATAACGTCCGGATCAAAGGCATGAATGGTATCAATCAACGTTTTTGCCTGCGACCAAAAACCCGGATCGCTTAACCGGCATTCGCTGCCCCAGCGGTAAATGGCGCGACCAATAAACTTTGCCCCGATATTCTTAATCAGTCGAACATCATCTTTATGATACGGATAAGACCGGTTACCTTCTGGTTTTTCGGGAACCAGAAAAAACGCCATGGTTACCGAGCGATCCAGGTAGTTTTCCAACACTTCCCTGGAGATTCCTGAACGATCGAAATAGTAAGACTTCTTTTTATCCGTTTTGCCAAATGACATTAGCACCAGAGCAATGCCCAGAAAAACGAATAATTTTAAATTTTTCATGGTTGAAACTAATTAATGCACTTAATCTCCGGTCACTGTAAATGTCCCTTCCTGACGAATATCATCAGAAGAACTTCCAATCATAACATTAAATTTTCCGGACTCAACCACACGTTTCATCTCGCGGTTCCAGAGCGAAAGAGCTTCTGCCCCGAGTTCAAAACTCAGTTGTTTACTTTCACCCGGAGCCAGTGTTACGCGCTGAAATCCTTTCAATGCCTTAACAGGAGTAGTCACACTGCCCACTTCGTCGCGCAAATAAACCTGCACAACTTCTGTTCCTTCAACTGTTCCGTTATTTTTTACTGAAACAGTTACTGTTGTGATTCCATCGGCAGGTATACTTTCCGGAGTAATTTGAATTCCGAAGTAACTAAAAGTTGTATAACTAAGGCCATGGCCAAAGGCATACAAAGGCGTATTTTTGATATCAACATAATTGTGATTTGACGAAGGCTTGTGATTGTAATAGAACGGGATTTGACCAACTGAACGCGGAAACGTAATTGGTAGTTTTCCGGATGGGTTTACCTTTCCCATAAGAACATCAGCAATAGCCAAACCCCCTTTTTCTCCTGAAAACCAGGCCTCAACAATTGCCGGAACATTTTCGGATACCCAATTGATTACCAGAGGTCTGCCATTAAATAAAACTGCAACCACCGGTTTACCTGTTGCCTGAACCGCTTTTATCAAATCCAGCTGATTTTCATCTAGACTAATGTCTGACCGGTCTTTACCTTCACCGACTACTTTTAAATTTTCGCCAATTACGACGACAGCCACATCCGATTTACGAACCAGATCAACCGCTTTTTGCATCAATCCAGCATTTTCATTTTCCAATGAATAACCTTTCGCAAAACCGATGGTTTGTACATTTCCGGCACGCTGTTTTAAACCGTCCAAAATAGAAATTCCCTTTTTATCCGGATTGGCGTAACCTCCCGGGTAAGTACTTAAGGCAAGTTCGCCAACCACTGCAATTTTCAGATCTTCATTTGCTAACGGAAGAACATTTCCGTCATTCTTCAATAAAACAATGCTTTCGTGTGCTGCTTTCAATGCAAGTTCCTGACTTGCCTCGGTGTGGAAATTAGTTGTTTGCAGAGCCTGATCAACATATGGGTTTTCAAATAAACCCAGCATAAATTTCACTCTCAGAATATCACGGACAGCACCGTTCAACTCTTCTTCGGTAAGTGATTTATTGGCCAAAGCTTCAGTAATGGCATCTTTAAAATTTTTGTGTGTAAAATCGTAAAACTGCATGTTCAGGCCAGCCTTAATGGTTTGAACCATCGCATCTGTCGTGTCTTTCGCGGTCATGTGACTGTTAACGGTCATGCGAATAGCCCCCAGATCGGAAAGCACAAAACCTTTGAAACCCCATTCCTGACGAAGCACATCAGTAAGCAACCACTTATTGAATACGCACGGAATTCCGTCCAACTCGTGATAAGCAGCCATAATTCCCATAGCTCCGCCCTCTTTTACAGCCTTCTCAAACGGAAACATAAATGTTGAGCGGGCTTCGCGTTCACCAACAAAGACAGGCGCAATATTACTTCCGGCCTCCGGAACACTGTGAACGGCAAAATGTTTGGGTTCGGCAATTACCGCATCAGGTTGGTTCAAGCTTTTTCCCTGCATTCCTTTAACCATTGCCACAGCATTTGCAGCTGTAAGGAAAGGATCTTCACCAAGAGTTTCTTCCACCCGGCCCCAACGTGGGTCGCGCGCCAAACCAAGTACCGGCCCCAGAATCATGTGCACACCGTGGGCACGGCTTTCGCTTGCAATCACATGACCAACTTTCCGCACCAGCGTAGTATCCCATGCACTGGCCAGCTGAAGCGGAATTGGAAACGTTGTACTTCCTTTTCCGCAATATCCGTGTAGTCCTTCTTCGATAAACATCACCGGAATTCCCAGACGGGTTTTCTCAATGGCGTATTTCTGAATTTTATTTGCGGTTTCAACACTTAAAGGATAAAAATCGTGAACGGAACCAACACTGGTTTGACCCAACATAGCCGAAACCTTTTCTTCGGAATAAGACTCTGCATCATGTTTTTCCATGTTTGCAATCTCTTTTCCCCAATACATATCCAGTTGGCTTATTTTTTCTTCCGGAGTCATCCTGTCCAATAGATCATCAATACGTTTTTCTACCGCCAATTTTGAATCCTGATATGGGTATTTTCCTGATTCGCCATGCTCCACACATGCCGTAAACAAAAGGAATGAGAGTAAATAAAAAGTGATATTTTTAGTCATTTTATTCTATTGTTTGTAAGTTAATTTCATCTTCGGAATTATTTGGTCTGAATTACTTTTTGGATCGTTCCATCGGCATTGAAATACAGTTTATCGACACAAACTGACCGTAAATTTCCTTGTCCTGAAATGGATTGGTTATGATAGAAGGCATACCATTGACCTTTATATTCTGCTACCGATCCATGGCTGGTATCACAGCCGGTTCGTTCCAGATAGACTCCTCTGTATTTCCACGGACCAAGTGGAGTGGAACTGGTAGCATACCTGAGTTGATTTTCGCGTGGATTATTGTCGGCATAAGTCAGGTAATAAATTCCGTTACTTTTGAACACCCAGGCCGCTTCGTGAAAATCTTCCAAACCAGTCATATCCTGCATCTTGCCTTCTATTTCCATCATATTCTCTTTTAATTTTCCAGCCTGACATTTGCTTCCACCACCATAAAAAAGGTAAGCCTGTCCGTCATCGTCCATAAAAACACAGGGATCAATCATGGCAAAACCACCAACTTCAGGAATGAAGCTTTGGCTGGTAAAGTCGCTGGCTGGTTTCTTACTGGTTGCAACACCGATTTTCCAGGTTTTATTCCAATCGGTTCCACTTGGGTGAGGAAAATAGAAATAGTAAGTACCGTTTTTATAAGCACAGTCGGGTGCCCACATAAAGCCACCTTCAGGCCTGCCCCAAGAAACCTGAGTGGAATTCAGAATTTCGCCATGGTCTTTCCAATGAACCATATCGTCAGTTGAAAAGACATGATATTTGTCCATCAGATCGCAGCCACGAGGCGGATCGACATCATGCGATGCATAGATATACAAACGACCGTCAGCCCAAACATGTGCGGATGGATCAGCGGTGTAAATATCCGTGATAATTGGATTTTGTGCAAAACCTCCGAAGCAGGAAAAGCTCAATGCGAATGAAAAAAGCATTCTCTTACTTCGGCTGGACCTCTTCATCGTTCCATTAAATAGTTTCAACATGGGTTATCTTTTGGGATTTAGGTTAATTATATTTTGAAAGATTTAGTTATTTTTTATTGGTCGTCTGAATCACTTTCTGAATCGTTCCATCCGGATTGTAATATAATTTGTCAACGCAAATTGATCTTAGCCAGTCGTGGTTCGACAATGAACTGTTGTGATAAAACGCATACCATTGTCCTTTATACTCGATAATTGATCCGTGATTGGTGTAGCTGTCGGTTGGATCCATATAGATTCCCTGGTATTTCCAAGGACCGAGCGGACCGTTGCTGGTAGCATACCTCATGCGATTGTCGCCTTTAGCACCTTCCTTATCATTTCCTTCATCGTGATTGTCAGAATACGACAGGAAATAAATGCCATTGCGTTTATGTACCCAAGTAGCTTCATGAAAATCAACCAATCCTTCCATCGGTTTCATCTCGCCATCAATTTCCATCATATTATCTTTGAGTTTTCCACCTTTGCAAACTCCACCACCACCATAATAAAAATATGGCTGATCGTCGTCATCAATAAATACACAGGGATCAATCATCGAATCGAGTCCTTTGATGTAGCCCTGAACTTTAAAATCTTTTGCAGGAAACTTGCTGGTTGCCACTCCAATTTTCCAGGAATTGTTCCATTTGGTATCACTCGGATGAGGAAAATAATAATAGTAAGTCCCATTTTTATAGGCACAATCCGGCGCCCACATAAAACCACCCTCAGGTCTACCCCATTCCACCTGGCTCGAATTCAGAATTTCGCCATGGTCTTTCCAGTGTACCATATCGTCGGTTGAATAAACATGGTATTGATCCATCAAGTCACAACCACGGGGCGGAGCCACATCATGCGATGGATAAACATACAAACGACCATCTGCCCACACATGAGCCGATGGATCGGCTGTGTACAAATCGGTGATAAACGGATTTTTCTGAGCATAGACTGAATATCCTCCCAAAGTCAAGAATAACAGTGTAAAAACAAAAAATATTTTACTTCCTGAATGAATAGACTGGCTATCGTTTACCACTAAGTTTTTAATCTCCATTTTTAATATTTTTACCATTTATATATTTCTGTCAGACCAAAATGCACCAACCGTCACTGTAAATCCAGTAGTTATGAGCTGTATCCATTTTTGACAAACAAGAACTTAATTTTGAACTACTAATTATATCTTAAAATCAGTTGATCCGTTTTATAGCGAATTCCTGATTTCATTTCTTCTTTTCGGGAGTGCCCACTTATTATTCAATCCATATCTTCTCTGTTTGGCATCTGTCTTTTGTTTTGATCATAACCAGATAACAGCCGGATTTAATACTGCTGACATCAATTCGGAATTGATTTTCAGGAATAGCACCGGATTGGATAGACTTTACCAATCTTCCAGGCAAATCATAAATATCAATCCTGACAGGAGATGATATTTCTTCCGAAAACAGGATTGTTAGTCCTGTTTTTGCCGGATTGGGGAAAATTTGAAATCCCGAATACGGTACTGAAATTTGTTCTGTTAAAGCGGTTGTTTCACTGGAGAATATGATTTTATCTATGTTGAATCCACCTGTTTCTTCAAATAATTGCAGGATATGAATTCCCGATTTCAGTTTTACACCATTAGTGATAACAGCGTTGTATTGCTGCCAGCCACCTGTTGCCGGGATATGAATAGAACCTGTTATGTCCGTTCCATCCATTTTTAAGTGAATACTGCTTTTCCCATCCGGCGAAGCAACCATCGACTGAACGGTATAGATCCCGGTTTCTGCCACATCAACAGTGTATTCCAACCATTCGCCACCATTGGTCCAGCCAACGTTAAATCCTCCTGTTTCACTGGTTTCAATATCAACTCCTTCGTTAGGTCGAAACAATCCTCCGCTATTTGTAGCATAGTTATCACTATATGCCATTCCCTGTCCTCCCCGATCGTAATTCTCCACTTCAATAATTCCGGGAATTGCCAGTTTTGCTTCTCCAAAGGAAGTTCCATGAGTGCGAGACTGGTTTACTTTTTGAATGGTTCCATCTCCATTATAGAATAAAGAATCAACACAAACCGATCGTAACCAGTCGTTTCCGGAGAGGATACTGTTGTGATAAAATGCAAACCACTGACCCTTAAATTCTACAATTGATCCATGGTCGGTAGAACTGCCTGTGGGTTCCATATAAATTCCATGAGATGTCCATGGCCCCAGCGGATTATTACTTGTAGCATAGCACAACTGGTTTCCGCCTTTCGAATTATTGTCGGCATACGAGAGGTAATAAACACCGTTTCGTTTATGTACCCAGGTAGCTTCATGAAAATCTTCCAGTCCGGCCATTTCCTGCATCACTCCGTCAATTTCAATCATATTCTCCTTCAGCTTTCCGCCTTCGCAGTGGTTGCCACCGCCATAATACAAATATGCCTGACCATCGTCGTCAACAAAAACACAAGGATCAATCATTGATTTGAGGCCAGAAATGTATCCCTGAACCGTAAAATTGGCTGCTGGTTCAGTGCTTGTTGCCACGCCAATTTTCCACGAATTATTCCATTCACTATCGCTCGGATGTGGAAAATACAAGTAGTACACTCCGTTTTTGTATGCACAATCAGGCGCCCACATAAATCCACCCTCCGGACGTCCCCATTCCACTTGTTCTGAATTCAGGATTTCACCATGATCAGTCCAGTTCACCATGTCGTCCGTAGAGAAAACATGATACCTGTCCATTAAATCGCAACCCCGTGGAGGTGCGATATCGTGCGATGGATAAACATACAATCTGCCATCAGACCAAACATGTGCCGACGGATCGGCGGTATAAATATCCCTGACGAAAGGATTTTGGGCATAACCAGAAGGCATAACCAGAATTCCTGTCAGGACAAAATAAAGTTTGAAAAGCACCCTGACTTTGGTATTCTTCGGTTTAATTGTCATTCTGCGTATCAAATTCAATTTCGTCATTTTATTAAACCTCAATTTATTAATCCGGATATTTACCTATTTTACAATCAGTTGCCTGGTTACCGTTTTATTCTCAGAATTTAACCTGACAAAATAGCACCCCGGAATAAGACCATTCAGATCAAGTTGACCGGTATACATTCCGGAACCGGATTTTACAGTTTCAGATTTCTGAAGCACTCCCTGAATATTATAAACAGCGACTGTTGATATTGAAGCCTGGGGCAAATGGTGTGTATACTTTACCAGGGAACTGGCTGGATTTGGGTATAATTCAAAACTAAATTCGGCAAGGTCTGATGCAGGAGTCAACCCCGTAGTTCCATCCTGATTAACAACGACCTTGATAGTGGCTTTCTTAATTCCATCCATGGTTACCGCAGTAACGGTTGTATTTCCATAGCCAACGGCTGTTAGCAAACCATTCGCATCAACTTTAGCAATAGTCGAATTGCCCGACAACCAAAATAATTTTCGGTTTTCAGCGTTTTCAGGCAGAATATTAGCTGTAAGTTGTTTCACACTATCTTTAGCCACAGCAATTTCGTCCGAATCAAAAGAAACATTAGTAACACTCACGGCATTCTGATCACCAAATACATTTAGCTCATGAATCGACCAATAGTTCCCTTTTGAACCAGTCTGTTTTATTCGCACATACTGAACGGTAGTTGTCGGAAAACTTACAATAGTCATCACATCTGTACCTTTTCCCGCTATAGCAGGACCGTACCAGGTTGAACCGTTTTCAGAAACATACATTTCCCAGGCTTGCGGCGAGTCGCCTGGACTTGCTGCCACATCAAGTAAAAGTGCTTCAATTTTAAGTTGCTTCCCAAAATTCACAGCAAACCATTGTCCTGATTGCTGGGAGCCTTGCGTATCCCAGCGCGTTGAGGATAAGCCGTCAATCGCACTCCTGGCGGAACCGGTATTTTGAGAGGCTGAAACGGCCCAACCCGATCTGCTAATCGCAGAAGAAACAGACACAGAAGGGCTGTTGCTCATATTATTATTCCATAAGGCACAATAACTTTTTTCTATTCCCGAAGGATCAATAATGGATGAATGAACCGAAAAATTTGGCTCTGTTCCACTCCTGATCAATTTGTTTACTGGCCAAACCGCAGAACTTTCTATCTTGAGATTTCCGGAGTTTATTGTAGCCAGTACCGTTTGACCGGGCTGATTAAAATTGGCAGACTGAAGATTTAAATTTCCGCCACCCAGGGTAATACCTTGTGTCGGGTTCCCCCAGAAATCAGCATTAAATAAGTTCATTTCTGAAGTGAAGCCAGAATCCGTCTGAATATATTTGGTATTCTGATCGCCAATGGCAACTATCTGTGAATTAATAAAATCAAAACCACCGGACCCGAGACCTTCAATAACCATTGCATTTCGGGAGCCATCAATTCCATATCCAACACTGTTACCTGATGGACCAACACCTTCTTCATCAGTCAGAATAATGCCGTTTTGTGAGCCATAATGGAAATCGTTATACAGTAATTCGTCCTGGCAATTGCCTAAAATCAGGAAATCGAAATGATCGAATCCATATTCGTAAGCTTTCGCATTTCCGGCTGCCGGAGAGTTTGGCCATTCTCCAAATTTAGATTCATTTCCGCAGGCATAGGCAATCACATTAAACTGGGTATTGTATATCTTCCCGCCAACGGAACCACTGCCAACTTTGATCCCATTGTTAAAAGCATGTCCGGCAACAAAATCAACGTAGTGATTGTCGCATTTATAAGTGAACAGGTCAATTCCATGATATACAGCACGCATTCCTATATTAACCATGTAAGTATCGCTACCGTTTGCCTGTATGCAATATGGATAAGTGGCAATATTGGGTAACATGGTAGAAATTTGCTCCGGATAATCGAATACAATTCCCCGGATTCCACTTCCGGCTGATAATTTCAGAAAAGGTGTTCCGTTCGGATCATTTTTCCCGGCATAAACTTCCAAAACACTTCCAGTACCAGTTGGAGTAGTACTCAAATCAACCGAACCTTTAAGCTCAACTCCGGATGGAATAACAAGATTGCCAAGAACCTTGTATTTCCCCGGAGGAAGAAAAACAATCCCGCCACCATCGGTTGAAGCCTGGTTGAGCGCATTCTGAATAGCATCGGTATTGTCTGTAACACCATCATTTTTGGCATTGAAAGGCGCATCATTAGCCATATACATCACCATTCTGGATGGTTTGTGTGTTTCAGGCATAATATCCGGTAACACCGGAAGTTTTTTCATATTTACTGCCGAATGATCGATGATACTCTGGAAAATGGATTTATTCTCGATGAGTACTGATTTGGCAAACCGGTTGCCGGTAATGATGCCTCTGCTATTTTTCTTAAGGGCTATCTGTGGCGTTTCATTATTGAAATCACAATCGGTAGCAGTAAAAGTTCCACCTTCGATATTAACTGCACCTTTTAAAACCGCGGATTGCAAAAGCATTAACCTTATACTTGCCGACGGATCAATTTGAATAGCATTTTTAGTTGCACCAAGGTTGCAGGTATGTAGCTGCACAACGCCGGAAGTGTTTGGTTCAACTCCAATTGCCGTTTCGCAATCAATTGTATTAATACGTGAGAACATTAAGCCTACACTATTGGCACTGCTTATGTCAACACCCGTTTTACACCGGATAAATGTCATCGAATAATTATGTCCGTTTGGTTGTGCTCCGGGACTAGTGATGGATTCCACCGCATGGAATCCCTTGGAATATCCTTCAATATTTACAAAACAGGTATAAGACCAATCGTTTCGTCTCATCACAATACCAGTTCCGTTTTCATAAATCCACGCCTCATGAGCCCCACCTTTTGATGGCGAATTGGCTAGTCCGGATCCTGCCCAGTAGTCCGGAGAAAAGTCGATCCACTCTATTCGACCGACGTCAACAATATTGTCGATTTCAATTCCTCGTGATAGCGGCGTGCCGTAAATTCCGTTTATTACAGGGCAAGTACCGCCATTTTCGCGCGAAAAAATAACTCCTGAATAGGAATTTACAAGTGTAATATTTTTAGCATTACAAAATTCATTACCAAAATAGTTTGGTTTCCCGAATAAAATGGATGGTGGATACGGTGTAATGCTGGCTGGTGATTGTTCGGGATACCAAATGGAAAGATCCATCACCGCAGCTGAAGTTTCCATAGTTATAAACGGAGTGCTGTTTTCATTTCCTTTTCCTGAATAAGCCATCAGGATTGTTCCAACTATTGGTTCACCTTTCACCGGTTTTTTCCATTCGCCACGCAAAGTGATTCCTTTCGGAATAAGAAGATTTCCCCGAATGGCGTATTTTCCCTCAGGTACAAAAAGAACACCTCCTCCCTGATTTCCAAGCTGATTCAGAAGATTCTGAAAACCTTGAGTTACATCAGTTACTCCGTCACCAGTAATTCCAAAATCAGCTACAGAAAAAGCAATTACCACGTCATCAATGGTTGGATATTTCGGTTCAATTAACCGCCAGGTTTGAGCGATTAACGAAACATGAAGTAGCATTCCGAAAGAAAATGCAATTAAAAGTTTAAAGTATTTTACGTTATTAGTCAATTTAGCTGGTATTATTTTCATCATATATCACTAGTGTCCGGTTAAGGACTTTATTAAACTTCTGAATAGCCCACCATTAAAAGGTTTTGGGCACGTTCATTGATTTTTTGATTTGAAATTTCATTGATTTGAGAATAAAAGTCTCAAATCATGAATACTGGAAA